>CAVVHD010000001.1:0-40215 GCA_963747995.1 uncultured Gammaproteobacteria bacterium
AAAGGAATGGTGCCCAGAGACGGAATCGAACCGCCGACACGGGGATTTTCAATCCCCTGCTCTACCGACTGAGCTATCTGGGCGTAATGGAACTTGCGGAACCGCAAGAGGCGCGTATTAAACCCGTACGGGCTGCGTGAGTCAAGCTGCGCTGGCGGTGGCTGGCGCGAGGCTACTTGCGGCGGCACGTAACCCTCGGCGCGGTCGTAATCCTCGCCGGAAAAGAACTTGTCCATCTCGCCCTGCAGGTACTTTCGCGCCGCCGGATCGACCAGGCTCAGGTGCTTCTCGTTGATCAGCATGGTCTGGTGGCTCTGCCAGTCCTGCCAGGCCTGCTTGGATACGTGCTCGAATACCTCCTGGCCTTTGGGGCCGGGGTACGGCGGCGCGTCCAGCCCTTCCATTTCTTTCTGGTACTTCTTGCAAAAAACCATGCGGGACATTCTCGTTACTCCATATGTGCGTCCGTGTGTGGGCCCGATTGTGTGTCTGAGCCCGGCCAGTTTTTCCAGCAGGGCGGCGACCGGCGCTGCCAGGCCGATTTGCGGGGGTTGGCGCAGGTTATACCAGAGCTGCCGGGAGGCTTCCATCACCGCGTGCGGGGTGACATCGAGTTCCACCACTACCGGTGTGATGTCCAGGTGGTAGTGGCTGAACGTGTGGCGAAAGCCCGGCTGGATTTCTACCCTCGCAGGTTCGGCGCCCCACAAGTCCAGGCACCGCTGGCTGCCGGCCTCGGCAGTGGCGATCTCGGGGAAGCACCACAGGCCTCCCCAGATACCGCTGGGCGGGCGCTTCTCCAGCCAGATCTCGCCCTCGCTGCTGCGCACAATGAGGAAGAGGGTGGATTTGACCGGCATTACCTTGCGCGGCTTTTTGCCGGGATAGTTGCGCTGGTCAGCCGTGGGCCAGCGCCTGGCAGTCCGTCGCCAGCGGGCAGAGCCCGCAGGCGGGTGACGAGCGCGTGCAGAGGGTCGCTCCCAGGTCCATCATCGCCTGGGTGTAGTCGGCGCAGCGCTGCATTCGGCGTGTATTGTTCGGCGATGTCCCACAGGCGCTGGTGCACGGCGGTTTGCCCGGGCCAGCCTTCTACCCGGTGGTAGCGCGCCAGTACCCGTTTTACATTGCCATCGAGAATACTCGCTCGTTGCCCGAACGCGATGCTCAGGATGGCGCCGGCGGTGGAGCGGCCCACGCCCGGCAATTCGCACAGGCCCTCGAGGGTGTCGGGGAACTGTCCGTGCAGTTCGTCGGCCACCCGCTTCGCCGCCTTGTGCAGGTTGCGCGCCCGGGCGTAATAGCCGAGGCCAGTCCACAGGTGCAGTACTTCATCCTCGGGCGCGCGGCCAGTGCCTGCACATCCGGGAAGGCCGCCATAAAGCGCTCGAAATAGGGAATGACTGTCTTTACCTGGGTTTGCTGCAGCATGATTTCCGACACCCAGACCCGGTAGGGGCTGGTGTCGTGCTGCCAGGGCAGGTCCTTGCGGCCGTGGCGATCAAACCAGTCGAGGACGCGCTGTTGGAAGGCTGCAGGGCTGGGCATGGAGCATCTTTCGGGGCGGACAACAGCGCCACAGGGTAATACCTCACCTGCCATAGTGCCAGTGAATTAGGCGTTGCATTCCCTTATAATAAGCGGCCTTTCGGGGGCATGTTTTCCCCGCATTCAAACCGAGTGGAGAGTCCGATGGCTGCGCGCAAAGCCACAGTAACGCGAGACACGCTGGAGACCCAGATCACCGTCTCGGTCAACCTGGACGGTTCCGGCAAAACCAAATTTGATACCGGTATTCCCTTTCTGGAGCACATGCTGGACCAGGTCGCGCGCCACGGTATGGTGGACCTGAATATAAAAGCCAAGGGCGACCTGCACATTGATGACCACCACACAGTGGAGGACATCGGCATCACCCTGGGTCAGGCGGTGGCCAAGGCGGCGGGTGACAAGAAGGGCATCGTCCGCTATGGCCACGCCTATGTGCCGCTGGACGAGGCCCTGTCGCGAGTAGTGATCGACTTCTCCGGTCGCCCCGGCCTGGAGTTTCATGTGCCATTCACTCGCTCGGCCGTGGGCGGCTTTGACGTGGATCTGTGCCTGGAGTTTTTTCAGGGCTTCGTCAATCACGCCCTCGTCACTCTGCACGTGGACAACCTGCGCGGCGATAACAGCCATCACCAGGCGGAGACGGTCTTCAAGGCCTTTGGTCGCGCTGTGCGGATGGCCCTCACGCTTGATCCGCGCATGGCCGGTATCACGCCCTCCACTAAGGGCGTGTTGTAAACGGGAATCCCGGCTATGAGTGCCCGGTTATGAGCACCCGATTATGAGTATTAGCGTCGCCGTCATCGATTACGGCATGGGTAATCTGCATTCTGTGGCCAGTGCGCTGGCGCACGTCGGTGCCGACGAGGTGCTGGTAACCCATGACGCCGATCTGATCCGTCAGGCCGATCGCGTGGTATTCCCCGGTGTGGGCGCTATTCGTGACTGCATGGCGGAGATACGTCGTCTGAAATGCGATGAACTGCTGGCGCAAGCGTTGAGCGAGCAGCAGGTGCCGGTGCTGGCGATTTGCGTCGGCCTGCAGGCCTTGATGACCCACTCCGAGGAAAATGATGGCGTGGATTGCCTCGACGTCATTCCCGGCGAGGTGCGTTATTTCGGCAATCCGCTTAAGGATGCTGCCGGCCAGCGCCTGAAAGTGCCGCACATGGGTTGGAACGAAGTGCACCAGAGCATGAAGCATCCGCTGTGGGCGGGCATTCCCGACATGAGCCGTTTTTACTTCGTACACAGCTATTACGTGCATGCGCAGGATCGCAGCCTGTTGGCGGGCAGCGTGCAATACGGTGTCAATGCCGATGCGGCGCTGGCCCGCGACAATCTGTTTGCGGTGCAATTCCATCCGGAGAAAAGCGCCGACGTCGGGCTCAAGTTGCTGAAAAATTTTCTACAGTGGAACGGGCAATGTTGATCATCCCTGCAATTGATTTGAAGGACGGGCAGTGCGTGCGTTTGCGCCAGGGCCTGATGGCGGACAGCACTGTCTTTTCGGATGACCCGGTGGCAATGGCTGCGCGCTGGGTGCAGGCGGGTTGTCGGCGCCTGCATTTGGTCGATCTGAACGGGGCGTTCGCCGGTGAGCCAGTGAATGGCGCGGTGGTGACTGCCATTGCTGCTGCCTATCCGCAGCTGCCGATACAAATCGGTGGGGGCATCCGCAACCTGCAAACCATTGAGTACTACATCAATGCCGGGGTCAGCTACGTGATCATCGGCACCAAGGCGGTCAAGGAGCCGCAGTTTGTGGCTGAAGCCTGCGCCGCGTTTCCGGGCAAGGTGATTGTGGGGCTGGATGCCAAAGACGGACTGGTTGCAACCGATGGTTGGGCCGAGGTCTCCGAGGTGCGCGCCACTGATCTGGCGCGGCGCTTCGAAGCCGACGGCGTGGCGGCGATCGTTTACACCGATATCGCCCGCGACGGCATGATGCAGGGTGTGAATGTGCAGGCGACGGTGGCGATGGCGCAGGCCTCGCGTATCCCGGTGATCGCTTCCGGCGGCATCACCAACATGGACGATATCCGTGGTCTGCTTGCGGTTGCGCACACCGGTATTTGCGGTGCCATTACCGGCCGTGCGATTTACGAGGGCACGCTGGATATCGCCGCTGCGCAGCGCCTGTGCGACGAGACGGCGGTCTAGCGGTGGGCCTCGCTAAACGCATTATTCCCTGCCTCGACGTGGACAATGGACGCGTCGTCAAGGGCGTTAATTTTATCGATATACGCGATGCCGGCGATCCGGTGGAAATCGCCATGCGCTATAACGAACAGGGCGCCGACGAGGTGTGCTTTCTTGATATCACCGCCAGCCACGAGGGACGCGCTACCACCGTGCATACAGTAGAGCAGATTGCCGAGCACGTATTTATTCCCCTCACCGTCGGCGGCGGTATTCGCTCGTTGGAGGATATTCGCACCATGCTTAACGCCGGCGCCGACAAGGTGAGTATCAATACTGCGGCTATCCACAATCCGGAACTGGTGCGTGAGTCAGCCCGGCGTTTTGGTTCGCAATGCATTGTCGTAGCGATTGATGCCAAGCGCGTGGATGATGTGGACGGTCAGCCGCGCTGGGAGATATTCACTCACGGCGGTCGCAAACCCACCGGCATCGACGCGGTGGCCTGGGCGGTCAGGATGGCAGAGCTGGGCGCGGGGGAAATCCTGCTGACCAGCATGGACCGGGACGGCACGCGCAATGGTTTCGAGCTGGGTGTGACGCGGGCGATTACCGATGCAGTGGAGATTCCGGTGATCGCCTCCGGTGGTGTAGGCACGCTGGACCACCTGGTCGATGGCATCATCAAGGGTGGCGCCGATGCGGTGCTGGCCGCCAGCATTTTTCACTTCGGCGAGTACACTGTGCCGCAGGCCAAGGCCTATATGGCGGCGCGCGGCATAGAAGTGCGTCGCTGAGCAGTAGCCCAGCGCTCAGGAATTGCCCGTGGGCTCGGGTTCTGCTTTTTTGTCCTGCAGCCCGAGTATGTTCAGACCCTTCAGTAGTGCAAGGGCTTCGGATAATTGGTTATCGTCAACCAGCAATTCGCTCGCAGCCTGTTTGGTTTTCTTATCCGCGCTGGTGCCATTGGCATTATTGAGGTGGCCGGAAAGATCCGCTTCGGTGATCTGTTGTGGGTCGTCATAAGCTGTAATTTTGGCGCGCTCGACCACAATGTCCGGCACTATTCCCTCGGCCTGAATAGAGCGGCCATTGGGCGTGAAGTACAGCGCTGTGGTGAGCTTGATCGCGCGTGAGTCAGACAGCGGGAGGACGGTCTGTACCGAGCCCTTGCCGAAACTTCGGGTGCCCATGAGTACGGCACGGCCGCGATCCTGCAGCGCCCCGGCGACAATTTCCGAGGCGCTGGCCGAGCCCTGGTTGATGAGCACGACGAGGGGTACGCCATTAGTGATATCGAGTGGGTCGGCATCAAAACTCGTGTCGGAATTTTCCACGCGCCCTTTGGTGTAGACCACATTGCCGCCATCCAGAAACAGGCCGGCCACATCGACACTGGCGCGCAGGATGCCGCCCGGATTGTTGCGCAGATCCAGTACCAGGCCCTTGAGTTTCTGCTCGGCCATCAGTTTTTCCAGCGCCTTGCGCACATCCTCCCCGGTGCTGTTCTGAAACTGGGCGATGCGGATGTAACCGTAACCTGGCTCCAGCCAGCTCTGGCGTACACTGGCGACCTTAATGGTGTTGCGCACCAGGGTAACTTCGAAGGGTTGACTCTCGCCGGGCCGCCCTATCGAAAGTTCTATTTTACTGCCCTTGGGGCCGCGCATTATCTCGATGGCCTCATTCAGGGTCATGCCCTTCACTGGCACACTGCCCAGTTTGAGAATTATATCGCCGCTTTGCAGACCGGCCTCCGCTGCCGGAGAGCCGTCGATGGGTGAGATGATTTTGACATAGCCGTCTTCCATTCCCACCTCCAGACCCAGCCCGGTGAATTCGCCTGAGGTGTTGTCCTGCAAACTCTGGAAAGCGTCCTCGGTCAGGTACGCCGAATGTGGGTCCAAGCCCGACAACATGCCTTGTATGGCGTACTCCAGCAACGTGCTGTCATCGATTTCCTCCACATAACCAAGGCGGATCTGGTTGTACACTTCCGCGAAAGTGCGTAATTCATCCAGAGGTAGCTTGCCCTGCTCCTCCACCGCCGACAGGGGTGCGGATATGGCCAGTGCGAGTGCGGCGGCAATGCTCGCCAACGTATTACGGAGCGTGAAATAGAAGCGCATGAGTATTATCTAAAGGCCGGTAACATTAAGAGCGACAGTTTACCCTATTCTGCGTCAGGAGTGCCAAGCGGGTTCGCGCTTCCCTGTGTTCAGTGTTTACACCACTTAGAAGGATCAGTGGGCTTGCCGTCATGGCGAATTTCAAAATACAGGGCGGTCTGGTCTTCTCCGCCAGTGTTGCCCACCGTACTGATCGGCGTACCGGCAGTGACCCACTCGCCTACTTCCCGCAGCAGACTCGCATTGTGGGCGTACAGGCTCATATAGCCGTCGCCGTGGTCGATGATCATTAGCAGGCCAGAGCCGCGCAACCAGTCGGCGTACACCACGCGACCGTGATGGATGGCTTTGACGTTCGTGCCTTCCTTGGCTGGTATAGTGATCCCCTGCCAGCGCATTTTGCCTTCGTTGCGCGGCTGGTCGAACTGGTTGCTGGGTTTACCGTCAATCGGCCAGGGCATTTGGCTCTGGGCGCTTTTGAAGGTCGCATAGTTGGCCGGCACCTGCAGATCGACTATCGCCTTTTCAATCGCGCGCAACAGCTCCTCCAGCTGCTTGCGATCCTGCTCTTTTTGCTTGAGCTGGGCACTCTTGGTGCTGATGCTGTCGTTCAGCTCCGCCAAAGCCAGTTTCTGGTTGTCCTGCGCTGCCGTGAGATCTGCCTGTTGTTTTGCCAGAGTCTCGCCACGTGTTTTTAGTTCAATCAGGGTGGTATCAATGCGTTGCTGCAGCTCCTCCAGTTCCCGAAGGGTTTTGCGGTACTGTTCGAGCAGGGTGTTGCGAGCCCGGAAAAAATAGCGGTAGTAGCCCAGGGATCGAGCCACTGTTTGTGGGCTTTCCTGATTCAAGAGGATCTTCAGCTGACCCTGGCGGCCCATCTGCCACGCAGTCTTCAATTCCAGGGCAATGCGCGCCTGTTGCTGGTCGCGGGCCTTTTCATGCTCGCTGCGTTTCTGCTCCAGGTCTGACAGTTCCTTTGCGCCGGTCTTCAATGCCTGCTCATTCTCGGTGATATCGCGCTGCAGCGAACCCAGTTCTACCTCAGCTTTGCGCAGTTGCTGCTGCAGCTCGTTGTGGCGGGTGCTGGCATCGGATATTTCCGACGTAATGCGCTGTATATCGACTTCAAGTAGCTGCAACTGCTCCCGGGTCTTTTCCTCATCGGTTTGAGCCAGGCTCTGGCGTGACAGGCTCGCCAACGATAGGCCCAACAACAGCACCAACAACAAAACTCGCCAGGTGGACGACTGCGCCAGCGAAAACGTTCGTGTGTCAGGCATTACCATTATTTACCGCGAGTGATTGGTCCTTGCGCGTCAAGCGGGCGTCGTTAACAGGTTGCGGCCGGTCATTTCCGTCGGCTGCGGCAAATCCATCAGACCAAGCAGAGTTGGAGCGATATCTGCCAATATGCCCCCCGAGGGTTTCAGTTCCAGTTGTTTTGGGCCGATATAGACCAGCGGCACCAGGTCTGTGGTGTGCTGGGTGTGGTGCTGGCCGGATTCATAATCGAGCATCAGTTCACAGTTGCCATGATCGGCGGTAATGAGTGCCTGCCCGCCCACCTCCCGCAGGGCCCGCTCCACTCTGCCCAGGCATTCATCCAGCGCTTCCACCGCCTTCACCGCCGCCTCGAAGACGCCGGTGTGACCCACCATATCGCCGTTGGCATAGTTACAGACAATCAGGTCGTATTTGCCGGACGTAATCGCTTTGACCAGTTTGTCGGTCAACTCCCGCGCGCTCATTTCCGGCTTGAGATCATAGGTGGCGACATCCGGCGAGGCGATGAGTATGCGCTCCTCTCCCGGGAACAGCTCCTCGCGACCACCGCTGAAAAAGAAGGTCACATGGGCATACTTCTCCGTTTCCGCAATGCGCAATTGGCTCATGTGTCGTTTGGCCAGATAGTCACCCAGCACATTCTCAAGTTTTTCCGGACCGAAAGCACAGCGGGCGTCGATATCTTCTGCATATTCTGTCAGCGTCACGAAGTCGGATAAGCGCGGCACTACCTTGCGCTGAAAATGTGTGAAACCTTTATCGACAAATGCCCTGGTCAGTTGTCGCGCGCGATCGGAGCGGAAGTTCATGAACAGCACGGTGTCGTTATCACGGACGACTGCGGCATCCTGCTGGTCGTTACAGATTACCGTGGGCAGTACGAATTCATCGTTTTCGTTCCGCTGATAGGCGGCGCCCAGCGCTGCGGCAGCGGTGTTGGCCTGGTGCTCAGTAGTGCCCTCGGTAAGCATCTGATAGGCGCGCTCGATGCGCTCCCAGCGGTTGTCTCTATCCATGGCGTAGTAGCGACCGCAAATAGTGGCCGTGCGGCCACAGCCAAGTTCTGCGAACAACGCATCCGCCTTCTCCAGCGAATGGCCGGCGCTGCGTGGCGGCGTATCGCGGCCGTCGAGGAAGGCGTGCAGATACACACGCTTGACCCCACGGGCGGCGGCCAGGCGGATGGCGGCGAAGATTTGCTCCTCGTGACTGTGGACGCCCCCCGTCGAGAGCAAGCCGAAGATATGCACTGCCCCGCCAGCCGCTGTGGCCTTGTCGATAGCGCCCGTGAAAGCCGGATTGCGATTGAAATTGCCATCCCTGATTGCCTGGTCGATGCGGGAGATATTCTGGTAGATTACCCGGCCTGAGCCCAGGCTCATATGGCCCACCTCGGAATTGCCCATCTGCCCCTCTGGCAGACCCACGTCCTCCCCGGAGGCCGAGATGAGTGTGTGGGGAGCGCCGGCCCACAGCCGATCCCACACGGGAGTGTTGGCGTTGGCGATGGCGTTGTCCTGTTTTTCCTCACGGTAGCCCCATCCATCCAGCACGATCAGGACAGTGGGTTTCTTGTGACTCTCGTTCATGGTTGTTTCCGATCAGGCTGGGTGTTTGCAGGGGTGTTGAAGCGCGCCATTTTAACCTGTCTGGGATAGCAGCGCATTGTCTCTGTGCTCGGGCTCCGATGCCGTCGCTGAGCACGTCACCCAGGGCTGGTTGCCTCGGTGCAGACCCTGTATACTTGGCGCCCTTTAAATCGGCGGGGCGCGTGCTAAACGCGCAATCAATACGCGTAGTCCTCGCGTGACTGCCGCCGTCGCCTCCAACGGGTACCAGCTGGCAAAACCATGGCACTATTTTTCGAATTTCTCGCGCAGCAGTGGATGCTGGCGGCCGCGCTGCTGGTGGTTATTGCACTGTTGATCATGCACGAGGCCCGCAAGTCAGGGCCGTCGCTTTCGCCCCAGCAGGCGATTAATTTGGTCAACGCTGAAGAAGGCGTTTTTGTCGACCTGCGTGATGTCGCGGAGTTCAGGAAGGGACACATCGTTAGCGCGATAAATATCCCCTCAACCAAGTTGCCTGAGCGCATGGTCGAATTGGAAAAATACAAAGACAAACCGATTGTGCTGGTGTGCAAAATGGGCCAGCAGTCGAGTGCGGCAGGCAAACAGCTCAAGGACGCAAATTACGGGCAGGTCTACAAAATGACAGGTGGCATGATGGAATGGGGTAACCTGCAGCTGCCCACGGTCACCTGATACATATTGCCTTCTATGAGTACAAGCGTCACCCTTTATACCACGCGATTCTGTCCCTACTGCATCCGGGCACGGAATCTGTTGGATGATAAAGGCGTCGTTTACCAGGATATCGCGGTAGACAATGAGCCACAGTTGCGTCGGGAAATGATGGCGCGCAGCGGGCGCACCACGGTGCCGCAAATATGGGTAGGAGACCAACACATAGGTGGCTGTGACGAACTCCTGTTGCTGGAGCGCCAGGGCCGTCTGGATGAAATTCTTGAGCGGGTCCGTTTGGCACCCTGATATTTTGACGAATTGTTTGGGAGGATGGCTTGATGGCCGAGGAAGAAGCAGCAAAACAACAACAGCAGTTTACGGTGCAGCGTATTTACACCAAGGATCTGTCTTTTGAGTCCCCCTCGACGCCGGCAGTATTCAAGAAGCAGTGGCAGCCGAAGGTCACAGTCGAGTTGAACACCAAGAGCGATGCTATCGATACGGAGGGCAATTTTGAGGTCGTGCTGTCCATTACCATTACTGCCAAGATCGAAGATGAGACCGCTTTTCTGATCGAGGTGCAGCAGGCCGGTATCTTCTATATCAAGGGTTTTGAAGGCGAGGATCTACGGCGGATTCTCGGTACGGCAGCGCCCAATGTACTCTTTCCGTATGCCCGAGAGACGATAGATACGGTCTGTGTGAAAGGGGCGTTTCCCGCGATCATGTTGGCGCCCGTAAACTTTGATGCGGTGTACCAGCAGGCCCTGGCACAGTCGCAAAACGCAGCGAAAGGCGGTACCGCGGCCACGCACTGAAACAGGCCGTGAGAATAGTTTGAAGGGGCTGTGGCCCCTTTTTATTGGGCCCGGGCATAAGTGAGTGTTTGCTTATTCGAGTCCGGGAAAGTCCAGCTGGCGCAGGCCCTCATAGACCACGAGTGCAGCGGCGTTGCTCAGGTTGAGGCTGCGGCTGTGGAGTTTCATCGGAATGCGAATGGTGCGGCCAGCCCCCAGGCTGTTCAACAAATATTGTGGTAGACCACGGGTTTCCGGGCCAAACAGGATGGCATCGCCAGCATGGTAGCTTATCCGGTGATAGGGTGTGCCGCCCTTGGTCGTGGCGGCGAAGATCCGTGGGTCACCCTGTTGCCTACTAAAACTCTCCATGTCGGGGTAGAGCTGGATATCGGCGAATTCGCGGTAGTCCAGGCCGGCGCGACGCATCTTCTTGTCCTCCAGATCAAAGCCTAGTGGTTCAATCAGGTGCAGCGAGCATCCGGTGTTGGCACACAGGCGAATGATATTACCCGTGTTGGGTGGAATCTCGGGCTCAAACAGGACAATTTTCAGCATGGCTCGAGTGATCCGGGCAAGTTGGGCGACTAGAGTTCCAGATCCTTCATCTTCCGGGTGAGGGTATTGCGTCCCCAGCCCAGCAATTCGGCGGCATCCCGTTTGCGTCCCTGGGAGTGTTGCAGCGCCACTTGGATCATTACTTTCTCAAACGCGGGAACCGCCTCTTGCAGGATTTGCTGCTTGCCCTGTACCAACTCATTGCGCGCCCAGCGAAAAAGTAGCTCGGGCCAATCCGACTGTTCGTTGGCCGCTGGCCGCAGGGAGCCTGTGCCAAGCTCTGGAGGTAAGTCACCCAGGTGCACTTCCCGGCCGGAGGCCATCACGGTGATCCAGCGACAGCAGTTCTCCAGCTGCCGGACATTGCCTGGCCAATCGAGGCTGACTAGAAATGCCTCCGCTTCGGGCAGCAAAATTTTTGTTTCTCCCCCCAGTTCCTTGGCCGCCTGCTGGAAGAAATATTTCATCAGTGTGGGGATATCCTCGCGCCGCTCAGACAGCTTTGGGATATGTACGCGAATCACGTTCAGGCGATGGAACAGGTCCTCCCGAAAGGCGCCTCGCTGTACAAGGCCTTCCAGGTTCTGGTGGGTGGCGGCGATAATGCGAACGTCGACTTTGACCGGGACATGTCCCCCTACCCGGTAAAATTCGCCGTCGGCAAGTACCCGCAGCAGGCGGGTCTGGGTGTCGGCAGGCATGTCGCCAATCTCATCCAGGAACAAAGTGCCGCCGTCGGCCTGTTCAAAACGGCCCTCGCGCCTGCTGTTGGCGCCGGTGAAGGCGCCTTTTTCGTGGCCAAACAATTCCGACTCCATCAGGTCTTTCGGGATGGCAGCCATATTGAGCGCGATAAAAGGCGCATTGGCGCGGGGGCTGTGGCGATGCAGGGCACGGGCCACCAGTTCCTTGCCGGTACCGGATTCGCCGTTTATCAGGACGGTGATGTTACTCTGTGCAAGGCGTCCGATGGCGCGAAAAACCTCCTGCATGGCGGGTGCTTCACCGATGATCTCGGTCTGTGGGAGCTCCTCAGGTGGCGGCGCATTGCCACGTTTTTCGCGGGCGTGGGCAAGAGCGCGCTCGGTAACCGCGATCATTTCGTCCAGGTCGAACGGTTTGGGCAGGTACTCGAAAGCGCCCTTTTGATAGGAGGCAACTGCGCTGTCCAGATCCGAGTGAGCGGTGGTGATGATCACCGGCACGTGGGGAAAGTTCGCGCTGATATGGGCCAGTAACTCCAGGCCATTGGTCCCGGGCATGCGGATATCGCTAATAATGACATCCGGTTGGTCCGCTCCAATTTGTTTTAGCAATTCATCGGCATCTGCAAAACTCTCATTTGCTATGCCTGCCTGGGTGAGGGCGCGTTCCAGGACCCAGCGAATCGAACTGTCGTCGTCTGCAACCCAGACTTTAGCGCGCTTATGCATGGTGTTGATTCCATTGGCAAATAGAAGGTGAATCGGGTTTCCCCGGGGCGACTTTCGCACTCGAGCACGCCCCCGTGTAGATGAATGATCGACTGTGCAATTGAAAGGCCCAGACCGGTGCCATCTGCGCGTCCGGTGACCATGGGTGCGAAAACTGCAGGTAGCAATTCTGCAGGAATCCCCGGACCGTTATCGATGATGTCGACCCGGCAAACCAGCCGATGTAGTTGCGCGCCAACGCTGAATTGTCGTTGCGAGCGGGTGCGCAGGAGGATCTCACATTTATTGGGGTTTACTGCGGCCTGCAGGGCATTGCGCATGATATTCAACACCGCCTGGATCAGCTGCGCCCTATCGCAGGGAAACTCTGGCAGGCTGGGGTCGTAGTCCCGGATGAAGGTGACACAGTTGTCGGATTCGGCGGTGATCAGGTTGCGCACATGCTCCAGAATCTCGTGTATGTTGACTGGTTGCGGGTCTAGTTGGCGATTGGGACCCAGCAATCGATCGACGAGATCGCGCAATCGGTCCGCCTCACGGATGATGATGCGGGTGTACTCGGTCAGTTCCTCGTTGGGCAGTTCCCTCGCCAGCAATTGGGCTGCACCGCGCACCCCACCCAGGGGGTTCTTGATTTCGTGGGCCAGGCCACGGATCACCGCCCGACTTGTTTCCTGGGCTTGCAGCAGGCTTTCATCGCGACTGATTTTAAGTAGCCGATCGACCGCCATGAGTTCCACCAGCAGGCTGAATACCCCCTCACTATTGGTGATTGGTGTGACGATCACATCGGCATGAATCTCCAGACCTGAATGCAGCATCAGGGGCACATTGCGACTGGCGTGGGGGCTCTTGCTAGCCAGCGCGTGTTCCAGAGTTGCCAGCCAATCCCTCGGTTGCAGTACCAGTTTGCCGGCGTATTGCCCGATACAGCGTGCTTCTGAGGTCTCAAGCAGGGCCTGGCCCGCAACGTTCAGTGCAGTGACCCGTAGCTTGTCGTCCAGCGCGAGGATGCCCGTACTGATATTGTCCAGTATGCCCTGGTCCTGCTTCATCCTTGCCTCATGTGTGGGTGGGGCCTTGTTCTTTCGGGCTGCATGTTGCGACTCACGGGTCTGCGCCAGAAACCGGCCTTCTCCGATAGTCTTAGCAAAAATGGAGCCAGAATGACGCGGCGGGACCCGAAAAAACTTTGAATGCCTGAATATTGTGCATGCAACGGAGAGTAAGCGCCCCCCTACACTCGGCGTAATGAACAATCAGCGCTTTGAGGTGATACAGCGCGCGCATAGCAACTGGCCTTTTTAGCGCCCTACGCACCATCATGGTGCATTACCGCTAAGGCGCTGTCCAGCCCAATTATTATTTAGGTTGCGGCCTGGGTGGCCGCGGCTTGGCCGGTGGCGTGGACCTGTTAGGGGAGTTTACCGAGGGTCGCATTACAAAAACACGCACCGGTGGAGAAATCGCCAACGTCTTGCCGGAGCCATCGATAACCCCGACAGTGAGATCGTGCTGACCGCGAAACACATTGGTCAGGCTCCACGTCGATGCGCTTTGCGGCCCGCCCTGGGGCGCCCCGTCCAGAAATAACTGCAGATTCTCGGCTCTTTGGGGGGCTGGACTGACGTTGACGCTGACAGAAAAATTGCCCGGACCCATGGGAATGGTGGTTTCGTTGGCAGGTTCGGTGATGGTTACGGTGTAGGGCGCGCCTCTCCGCCTGCTGCATTGGGTGGTATTCTCCGACGCAGGGCGCGTCGGAGTTGGTGGTGGCTGTACGGTATTGGTAGGCCGTATCTCAACTCGATCCGCTGGTGTGGCATTGGACGGGGGTGCTATCTGTAAATACTACATTGCCCTGCGCGTCCGTGGTGCGGTATACATTTTGAGTCAGGCCGGTGAGGGGGAGCAGCAGCAGGACAAGCAACAAAAATCTGGACATGAATATCACCTCACGTGGTCTGCAATGCCTATACCCTAACAGAAATCATCGGTCGGGTAGAGTTCCAGCCAACGGAAGTCGCTGTGCACTGCAAAAAAAAGGCCCGCCGAAGCGAGCCTTGTTCTGGTGAATGTGCAATCGTTTACACGGAGTAATACATCGCGAACTCGATCGGGTGAGTGGTCATGTTCAAACGCTGGATTTCTCCTTCCTTCAGTTCGATGAATGCACTGATCATGTCGTCGGAGAACACGCCACCCCGGGTCAGGAACTCACGATCTGCATCCAGCGCAGCCAGCGACATTTCAAAGCTGGACGATACTGTGGGAATAGCCTTGCCTTCTTCCGGAGGCAGGTCATAAAGATCCTTGTCGGCGGGATCGCCGGGGTGGATCTTGTTCTGGATACCATCCAGGCCGGCCATCAACATGGCGGCGAATGCAAGGTACGGGTTGGCACTGGGATCCGGGAAGCGAACCTCAATACGCTTGCCTTTAGGATTGGCCTCGTAGGGAATACGGATGGATGCAGAGCGGTTGCGCGCCGAATAGGCCAGCATAACCGGTGCTTCGAAGCCTGGTACCAAGCGCTTGTAGGAGTTGGTGGAGGCGTTCGTAAAGGCGTTCAGGGCGCGCGCATGCTTGATAATACCGCCAATGTAGTACAAAGCGTCCGTGGACAACCCGGAGTAGCCGTCGCCGGAGAAGAGGTTCACGCCACCCTTGGAAATAGACTGGTGTACGTGCATACCGGAGCCGTTATCGCCAACGATCGGTTTGGGCATGAAGGTGGCGGTTTTGCCGTAGGCGTGGGCCACGTTGTGCACGCAGTATTTCAGTATCTGCACTTCATCAGCTTTTTTCACCAGAGTGTTGAACCGTACGCCGATCTCGCACTGCCCTGCGGTGGCCACCTCGTGGTGATGCACCTCGATATCGAGGCCCATCTGCTCCATGGCGGTACACATTGCTGCGCGAATGTCGTGCAGCGAATCGACCGGAGGCACGGGGAAGTAGCCGCCCTTAACGCCCGGGCGGTGACCAGTGTTGCCTTCTTCAAAGTTGTGGTTGGAAGCCCAGGCGGCTTCATCCGAGTGGATTTTGACACTGCAGCCACTCATGTCGACATGCCACTTGATGTCGTCGAAGATGAAGAACTCCGGCTCGGGACCGAAGTAGGCGGTGTCGCCGATACCGGTGGATTTCAGGTAGTCTTCTGCGCGCTGGGCAACAGAGCGGGGGTCGCGATCATAACCCTGCATGGTTGTGGGCTCGGCTACATTGCAGCGCAGGATCACGGTAGCATCGTCGGTGAAGGGATCCAGCATCGACGTGCTGTCATCGGGTATCAGCACCATGTCGGAATCGTTGATGCCTTTCCAACCACCGATGGATGAGCCGTCAAACATTTTGCCGCCATCGAAGAAGCCTTCAGAGACCTCCTTGGATGGAATGGTGACGTGCTGCTCCTTACCGTGGGTGTCGGTGAAGCGCAGGTCTACCCAGCGGGCTTCGTTTTCTTTGATCAGCTTCAGGGTTTTCTTTGACATCTTGTGTTCTCCATTGGGCAGTAATCATCAGGCCGGTCGCACCGGACAGAGTTCGTTTTCCTGACGCCAGGCAAAGTGGGCATACAGGTATGGTTGGCAGTCTCTGTGGAAGCAAGAGCTGTGCCACAAAGGTGCTTAGGGTAACGCACTGAAATTCAGGGGTTTTATAACACCTAACGCGCAGGACGCGCCACTAGCGCCCCAAAATAGAGCGCTATGGCGCGAATTTGGTGCGCCGCCCGTAAACACGGGATCACACGGCACAACCTGCGCAATCGCCGGAGCGAAGTCCGTATAATAACCTCCCCGAGCAGACGCAGTGGTTATCGCCTCTATGCAATTCGTTGTCAAGTATTTCTCCGAAATCGTCATGAAAAGCAAGCCGGTGCGACGTCATTTTGTGCGTCAACTGGAGGAGAATCTGCGCGCCGTATTGCGCGACATCGATCCGGCTGTGGTGTTGCACAGAAGTTGGGACAAATTGCGTGTGGTATCCCGGCAGGCAGATGAAACTGTCCTGACGCGCATGGTGCAGGCTATGTGCAACACCCCGGGGGTCACCTATGTGCTCGAGGTACAGGAGTACCCACTGCCGCGAATTGGACGCCATCGCGGAGCGGGTGTTGCCGGTTTACGCATCGCGATTGGCAGGGCGTACCTTCGCTGTCCGTTGCAGGCGTAGCGGGCAGCACCCCTTCAGCTCCCTTGATGTGGAGCGGCAGGTTGGCGCGGCGCTGGTGGCGGGCACTCAAGCGTCAGGCGTTAAGCTTGAGCAGCCGGAAGTAACAGTTGAGCTGGAGATTAGCGGACAGGCGCTGTTCGTGGTTGGCGCTCGCCATCGCGGGCTGGGTGGCTTTCCCGTAGGAAGCCTCGATCCGGTGTTGTCACTTATCTCGGGTGGATTTGACTCCCCGGTGGCCAGTTTTCTGACCATGAAGCGGGGCATGCGCACCCACTTTCTGTTTTTTAGGCTCGGTGGCCAGGATCAGGAAATCGCGGTAAAAGAAGTCGCCCTGCACCTGTGGCAAAAATACGGTGGTAGGCAGCGAGTCCTGTTTATCAGCGTGCCCTTTGAGGAGGTCGTGGCTGAGTTGTTGAGCAAGGTTCAGGACCGTTATATGGGAGTTGTACTCAAGCGCATGATGCTGCGGGTCGCGGATCGCGTGGCACAGGAGCTAGGGATTGATGCACTTGTCACTGGTGAGTGTGTGGCGCAGGTCAGTAGCCAGACTTTGCGCAACCTGTCGGTGATTGATCGCGTCACCGACCGTCTTGTGCTGCGCCCCCTGATAGCCACTGATAAAGAGGATATTGTGCGCCTGGCGGGGCAGATCGGTACCGGGGCCTTCGCTGCCAATATGCCCGAATACTGCGGTGTCATCTCGGTCAGGCCTACCACCCGGGCGCGGCTGGACCGCGTGCTGGCTCAGGAGGAATACTTCGACATGGCGATATTGGAGCGTGCTTGCGCCTGCAAGAGCCAGACACGCATAGACCAGTTGGCGCTGGAGCAGTTGCAGTGCGCTGTTGTGGAGGTGCTGTCGGTGCCCCTGGCCCACGGCACGATCATCGACATTCGCCACCCGGATGATGAGGAACAGGCGCCGCTGCGATTGCATGTTCCCGTGCTGAAGATACCCTTTTACGAGCTGCACCATCGGGCGGCGGAACTCGACCCGGGTGGGACCTATATGCTGTATTGCGGCAAGGGCACCATGAGCCGTCTCCACGCCGGGCACCTTAAGGAGCGCAATTCGTTGGATATCAAGGTGTATGCCCCCTGAGCCGTGCCACGGCGCTGGTCTGATTAGTACACATTTCACATAAGTCTGTGGCAGCCCGGCGCGTGGCTATGGGGTATAATCCGCGCCTTTTTTACTGCTCTCACGCGCCCCGAGGTAACCCTTTGATCGATAACCTTCGCAACATTGCCATCATTGCCCACGTTGACCATGGCAAAACCACCCTCGTGGATTGCCTGCTGCAACAGTCGGGCACCCTGGATCGTCGCTCCGATGGCGCGGAGCGCGTGATGGATTCCAACGATCAGGAGCGGGAGCGCGGCATTACAATTTTGGCCAAGAACACGGCCATCGTATGGAACGGCTATCGCATCAATATTGTCGACACGCCGGGCCACGCCGACTTTGGCGGCGAGGTGGAACGCGTGTTGTCCATGGTTGACTCGGTCCTGCTCCTGGTGGACGCAGTGGACGGTCCTATGCCGCAAACGCGTTTTGTCACCTCCAAGGCCTTCGAGCAAGGCTTGAATCCGATTGTGGTTATAAACAAGGTGGATCGACCCGGGGCACGTCCGGATTGGGTGGTGGACCAGGTTTTTGACCTGTTTGATCGGCTCGGGGCCACGGAGCAGCAGCTCGATTTTCCCATTATCTATACGTCGGCCATTCTGGGCACCGCTGGCCTCGATCATGCGCATATGAGCGCGGACATGCAGCCGCTGTTTGAGACAGTCATAGAAAAAGTTCCGGCACCCGCGGTTAACTCCGAGGGCCCGCTGCAAATGCAGATCAGCGCTCTGGACTACAACAGTTACGTGGGGGTGATCGGCGTTGGTCGGATTACGCGCGGCACACTGGTTCCCAATACCCAGGTAGTGGTCGTGGATGGAGAAGGCGGTACCCGGAAGGGCCGTGTACTGCAGGTTATGGGTCATCTGGGGCTGGACCGGGTTGATGTGGCAGCCGCCGAGGCGGGGGATATCGTTTGCGTGACTGGTATTGAGGGACTGAATATCTCCGATACCCTGTGTGATCCTGCTTTTCCGGAGGCGCTACCGCCACTGTCGGTGGATGAGCCCACGGTGAGTATGACGTTCCAGGTGAACGATTCGCCCTTTGCCGGGAAGGAGGGTAAATACGTTACCTCACGCAATATCAAGGATCGCCTCGAGCGGGAACTGATCCACAACGTTGCCCTGCGCGTGGAACCCGGCGACTCCCCCGACAAGTTCAAGGTGTCTGGTCGTGGCGAGTTGCACCTCTCCGTGCTAATTGAATCCATGCGCCGGGAGGGTTTTGAGCTTGGCGTCTCCCGCCCGGAAGTGATTCGCAAGGAAGTGGATGGTGTGATGCAGGAGCCCTATGAGCAGTTGGTGATCGACTGTGAGGAACAGCACCAGGGTTCAGTAATGCAGGAGCTGGGCCTGCGCCGCGCAGAACTGGAGAATATGGTACCCGACGGCAAGGGGCGGGTGCGGCTGGAGTTTATTGTTCCCGCCAGAGGGCTGATCGGATTTCGCTCCCTGTTCATGACGCTGACCTCGGGTGGAGGCATCCTGACCCATGTCTTTGATCATTACGGCCCAATCAAGAACGCGGAAATCACGCACCGTGCCAACGGCGTACTGGTGTCCATGGTGAAGGGCAAGACGCTCGGCTATTCCCTGTTCAACTTGCAGGAGAGGGGGCGTATGTTTGTGGATCCCAATGTCGAAGTCTACGAGGGGCAAATTGTCGGTCTGCACAGTCGCGGCAATGATCTGACGGTTAATCCGATCAAGGGCAAGCAGTTGACCAATGTGCGTGCTTCGGGAACTGACGAGGCCCTGACGCTTACCCCACCGGTACGCCATACTCTGGAGCAGGCGCTGGAATTCATTGAGGAAGATGAATTGGTGGAAGTCACCCCCGTCAGCGTTCGCTTGCGCAAAAAGTTACTGCAGGAACACGAGCGCCGCCGGGCCGGTCGCAGCTGAGGCGCAGGGCCTCAAATATGAAGGCTCTGTTGCAACGGGTCAGTCGCGCCAGTGTGACCGTAAACGCAAACTGCGTGGGTTCGATCGAACAGGGCCTGTTGGTGTTGCTTGGTCTGGATCGGGTCGATGACCGGGCCGTCGCAGATCGCATGGTGGATAAGCTGCTGGCCTACCGCCTGTTCGCCGACACTCAGGGGCGTATGAATTGCAGTGTGGTGGATGTGCGCGGCGGTGTGTTGCTGGTATCCCAGTTCACCCTGTCGGCAGATACCAGCCAGGGTCTGCGACCCGGTTTTTCCTCGGCCATGCCACCCGGTGAGGCGGCACAGCTCTACGATTATTTCCTGTCGCGATTACAGCAACGTCACCCGCAGGTGGCGTCTGGTGTGTTTGGCGCGGACATGCAAGTCAGCCTGGTTAATGAGGGACCGGTGACCTTCCTGCTGGAAGTTTAGGTAGAATTTGAAACTATTTTTTGCAGTTGATAGCGCATTTGCCTGTGCAGTATGTTGTCCTCAAGATACTCGTTGCCTTCGGCGACGAACCCCAGGGCGGCATAGAAATTCTGTAAATGGGCCTGCGCGTTAATGCGAATGCCACTTCCCGGCCATCGCAACAGGTTATGCTCTATGCCGCGTCGCACCAGTTCCTTCCCCAACTCTTGGCCGCGCATCGCTGGGCAAACGACGATTCTACCGAGCGAGCTCTCCGGGTAACTCAGGCCTGGTGCCAGGCAGCGCTGGTAAGCCAGAAGTCCCCCATCCCGCAGGCAGAGCATGTGAGTCGCCTGCTGATCCAGATTGTCGAGATCCAGGTAGGCACAGTTTTGTTCGACGACGAAAACTTGCTGGCGTAAGCGCAATACGGCATACATTCGCTCCCCGGTCAGTTCTGAAAACGATAGGACTTGCCACTCCAAGGTCATAGCGCTCCTGGTCAAAACTTATGTTGGCCTCAACAAAAGTTACGTGCGACGTTCTCCGTCAGCAGATTAGTTGCTACTATAGTCCGCTAACAAGGGCGATAACAGGCTCTGCTTCGTGAGTCATCGCAGGGTATACCCGGCGCAGACGGGGAGTTACACGCACGGTTCGCATTCAAAATAAGGCGGGGTTTTTTTAGATGTTGGTGAATATCGACGCGCAAGATATTTCAACATTGAGCCAGCAGTTCAGAAAATTGGTCGGCGCCTTGCTGGAAGTAGTAAAAATGCCGGCCATGCCCCTGGAAGTTGATGTGACCCCTGTCGGAAATTTTCGCGGTTTCGACGGCGGGCAGTTCTTTGTGGTACAGCGGGGCTCCATAACAGCCCGGTATCAGGGCAAAACGCTTTACACGCTGGAAACGGGCGACATTCTATTGCCCGATATCGCCGGTGGCCTGGACCAGAATATTGCGGTATTTTACGGCACCGATTCCGGGGCTCTAGTACACAGCTATCCGGCGCTGGAGTTTATGCAGCGTGTCTTTGACGAACCAGCGGCTATCAGGTTATGGACGCGCCTGTTGGTCACCTATGCCGGGTTGATGTTGCGCATTGCCGCAGCCAATGCTCGGGAGGAGCCGTCAGCGACGCCCAGTTTCGAGATTTATGAACCGGGAGACATTATCATTGGGCAGGGTGACAGGGCGGACTTCGTATATAACATGAGTTCAGGTGTGGCAGAAGTACTGGTGGACAATGTCAATGTGGGGCGCATTGGTGAGGGCGAGATTTTTGGCGCGATGGCGGCTCTGACCGATGCTGATCGCAGCGCGACGGTCAGAGCCAAAACCACCTGTTCTGTTGTGAAAGTTCCCAAGGAGCAGTTCACCGAGTTGATCAAGAGCAACCCGGCCACCATTCATAGCCTGTTGATCGATATGGCGAATTCAATCGTCAATCTCAACGAGCAGTTGGTCGGCTTGCAAGGAAATCGCCGGGAAAATAACCAGGTGCTGTAAGCACCTGTTCCAGACGACATCGCCCCATTTTCCGCGTGTGTAGGTACACCGCAATTGGCGCAGACCCCGAAAATATGCAACACAGGCCAGCGTGTAATGTCCGACATTTTGGAAATCGATAACTGAACGGCACCGAGCAGGTGTCACTGAAGCTGTACGCCGAGAAGGCCTACCTGGATTATTCCATGTACGTCATCCTTGATCGTGCACTGCCCCATGTAGGCGACGGCCTGAAGCCTGTCCAGCGGCGAATCATCTATGCCATGAGTGAACTGGGGCTCAAATCCTCAGCTAAATTCAAGAAGTCGGCCCGCACCGTTGGCGATGTGATCGGTAAATTCCATCCCCATGGCGACAGTGCCGCCTACGAGGCCATGGTGTTGATGGCCCAGGATTTCAGTTATCGCTACCCGCTGGTGGACGGACAGGGTAACTGGGGCTCGCCCGACGACCCTAAATCCTTTGCCGCCATGCGTTACACCGAGTCGCGTTTGACCGCCTATGCTGAGGTCCTGCTCAGCGAGCTTGGCCAGGGCACGGTCGACTGGACGCCTAATTTTGACAGCACCATGGATGAGCCAACAGTGTTGCCCGCGCAGGTTCCGAATGTGCTCTTGAACGGCACAACCGGTATTGCCGTGGGTATGGCCACTGATGTACCGCCGCACAATCTGCGGGAAGTTGTGGCGGCCACGGTGCGGCTGCTGGAGTCGCCAAAATCCACGGTGGAAGAGTTGTGCGAGCATGTGCTGGCTCCCGACTTTCCCACCAATGCGGAAATCATCACGCCGCGCGAGGAAATTCTTGCGCTGTACAAAACCGGGCGTGGTGGTCTGCGCATGCGCGCTGTGTGGGAAAGGGACGGTGGCGATATCGTGGTCAGTGCACTGCCCTACCAGGTGTCCGGGTCCAGGGTGCTCGAGCAGATTGCGCAACAAATGCAGGCCAGAAAACTCCCTATGGTGGCGGATCTGCGGGACGAGTCGGACCATGAAAATCCCACTCGCCTGGTTATCGTCCCGCGCTCCAACCGAGTCGATCTGGATGCCCTGATGAGCCATTTGTTTGCCAGTACCGATCTGGAGCGCAGCTACCGCGTCAACCTCAACATGATTGGCATCGATGGTCGTCCGGGGGTAAAAGGCCTGGATCGAATTCTCCGGGAGTGGTTGAAATTTCGCACCGATACGGTTCGTCGGCGGTTGGAACACCGTCTTGATCGTGTGCAAAAAAGATTGCATGTCCTCGACGGTTATCTGGTCGCCTTCCTCAATATCGACGAGGTGATTCATATCATTCGCACCGAGGACAAACCGAAGCCCGCCCTTATGCAGCGTTTTGGGATCAGCGATATCCAGGCCGAGGCGATTCTGGAACTGAAATTACGCAACCTGGCAAAGCTGGAAGAGATCAGTATTCGTGCGGAGCAGGATGAGTTGCAGCAGGAGCGCGATCAATTGCAAAAAATCCTGGGCAGTGAGGCCCGGCTCAAGACCCTCATCAAGACTGAGCTTCTGGCAGTGGCAGAAAAATACGGCGACGCGCGCCGTTCACCGCTGGTAGCGCGCGCTGAGGCGAAGGCCTTCAGTGAACTTGAACTGGTGACCGCTGACCCGATAACGGTGGTGATGTCGGAAAAGGGCTGGATCAGAGCGGCCAAGGGTCACGATATTGACCCCACGAGCCTCAGCTATAAGGCCGGCGATAGCTATAAAATGTGTGCCTATGGGCGCAGCAACCAACCCGCGGTGATACTCGATTCAACTGGCCGGGCATACACTGTTCCGTCTTATAACCTGCCTTCTGCGCGGGGTCAGGGAGAGCCGGTAACCGGACGTATCAATCCCCCGTCCGGAGCGACCTTTGGTGGCCTCATGATGGGTGCGGACGATGCGCTCTATCTACTTGCCAGTGACGCGGGGTATGGTTTCGTCGCCAGGCTGGGTGACCTGCAGAGTAAAAATCGCGCCGGCAAGGCGGTCATTAGCCTGTCCAAGGGCGGGCAGGTGCTGCAGCCGGCGGCGATTGCATCGGTGCAGGATTCCCTGGTTGCCGCTGTTTCCAGTGAGGGGCGCTTGCTGATCTTCCCGTTGGCGGATTTGCCACAAATGGCTCGTGGTAAGGGCAATAAAATTATTGGTATTCCCTCAGCCCGTGTACAGGCGCGGGAAGAATATGTGGTGGCCATCCAGGTGTTTACGGCACAGGATACCCTTGTGATCCATTCGGGTAAGCGTCACCAGAGTTTCAGGATAAAGGACCTTGAACATTACCAGGGAGAGCGCGGTCGGCGTGGTAACAAGCTACCGCGCGGGTTCCAGAAAGTGGACAGTATGCTGGTGGAGTCCTGAGCGCCACGCAAACCGGGAGCGCTCAGCGCCTGGCGGGATCCGTCAAACGCTTTAGTATCAGGCGCAATTGCCGTTCCAAAAGATCCTGGTATGGACCGGCAAATTCTTCGATCACAGCGTAATCCTTCACGTCTGTCGGTCGATGTTGCAGGCGCCCGGACACGTCAATGTCCTCGCAGGCAGCCGGAGAGAGCAGGATATTGGGAGGTTTGCTGGCGCATACCTCCTGTAGCTCGTCGAGCGTGTGCTGGGTGTATAGCCCCGGGTAGATATCAGTGCCATTCCCGACGCCCAGCTCGCTTTGGGATATAGCCATGACGATGGACAGGGAGAGGGACATTTGCTTTTCCAGTGCCTGGCTCACTGCTCGCACCAGCCATGCACAGGATGCGGCACGGAACGCGGCACTACCGGCGCTGTTGTGGCCACTAAAATAAATTGCCAGGCCGAACTGGCGCGCGACCTGTAAGTCACCCGCGTAAAAACCAGCCGCAGCGTAAACCACCTGGTGCAGGCGCTCCGTATAGCGTTGCAGTGAGCGCTCGTCCAGGGTGTCCACATAATTCACCAGACTGGAGAGGTGCAGATAAAGTACTGCAGTGGTGCGGTAGTTCTCGTCCTGTGGCCCCGGTTCGCTGCGGGTGCGCAGCAGGTCCATTGGTAGGGCATCGATCTGCCTCGCCAGCAGGAGCAGTTCATTTACCGGTTGGCGTTGGGTGTCTTCTTCTTCGAGTGCAATTTTCCTGGCCATACTCGACAGACTGCTTCCGAGGCGCTGTCCAAAGCGGCGGCTCGTAGCGAACACCGCCAGACTAAGCAGTACCGCCAGACCGAGCATGCTTAGGATAAAGCGTAGTTGCGCGGCACGGGCATTGTCCGCGTTGATGGTAATGACGACTTGTCCGGCGATATCGGATTCGATGTGCACGGGTGCGCTGTATTGATACAAGTTTCGCCCATGGGTCTCCCCCGCCTGCCCGAGGGCTTTGCCTTCTACGTCAGTAATGGCGATCGCCTGGGCCGCAGAGGTTTCCATAAAGCGTTGTAGTGAGGCTGAAACACTGAGCAGGTCGCCGCTTTCCATCGCTGTGCTGACTCGCGCGGCCACCAGCCTGGCCAGAGCCGTGCCGTATTCTTCCTGCAGCAGCATTTGCATATGGCGAGTGGATATCGCGCCCAAAGCGACCAGGGCCATACTCACCAATAGGCACGATCCCGCTGCGACGATGGCAAGTTGTTGACCCAGACTGATGTTATTAAAGCGATTGTTCACGCGCGATGAAGGACTTACTGAGTTGCGACAGCGGCTAGTATAAACCAGACACGGCGGCAAATGCCTCCTTTGTGAGGCTCTGCGAATGGATATGTGCTACGTGGCCGCAAAGCACGCTTTTCAGCACTCGTCGCTAACAGGTAGAATGTCGCCCCGAGATAACCCTGGAAGCGGTTGTGTGAACCAGATTTTACTCATCACTATTTCCGGCGAAGACCAGTCGGGAGTCACCGCCGGACTGACGGCCATCCTGGCGGCACATTCCGTGAGTATCCTTGACATTGGTCAGGCCGTCATCCATGCGGCCTTGTCTTTAGGCCTGTTGGTGGAGCTGCCGGAAGATTGCGTCAGCGAGCAGGTGGCAGATGCAGTGCAAAATTTCGCTTTGCGACGTGATCTGCGAGTTGTTACCAGTGCGATATCCCCCGAGAGTTATAGTCAGTGGGTTGAGGCTCAGGGTCGGGCGCGCTATATCATTACCTTGTTGGCGCGCAAGATTACCTCGGATCAACTCGCCCGGGTAACGAAGGTCATCGCGCAACACGGGCTCAATATAGACGGTATCAATCGCCTGTCGGGGCGCATTCCTCTCGGAGAGTTGCCCGCCCTCAGCAAGGCTTGCGTGGAGTTTTCGGCCCGCGGGTCATTGCAGGATCCGGCCGCATTTCGCCGGGAATTACTGGAGGTAGCGGGCGCACTGGAGGTCGACCTGGCCTTCCAGCAGGATAATATGTATCGGCGCAACCGCAGGCTCGTTGCTTTTGATATGGACTCCACACTGGTTGAGGCGGAGGTCATCGATGAGCTGGCCAAGCTGGCCGGTGTGGGGGAGCAGGTCAGCGCGATAACTGAGCGCGCGATGCGCGGTGAAATCGATTTTAGCGAGAGTTTTCGCACTCGGGTTGCCCTGCTGGCGGGCTTGGAAGAGACTGCCTTGGAGCAGGTGGCTGGACAACTCAAGATAACTGAGGGTGCGGAGCATTTGATTTCAACTCTGCGCACGCTGGGATACAAGACAGCAATACTCTCCGGTGGTTTCACCTATTTTGCTCAGCACTTGCAGGCCCGACTGGGTATGGATTATGTCTACGCCAACGAACTCGACATCGACAACGGGGTGGTTACTGGCAAGATCAAGGGCACCATTGTCGATGGTGCGCGCAAGGCTGAGCTGCTGCGGCAATTGGCGGATGAGCAGGGCATAGATATGCAACAGGTTATTGCAGTGGGTGACGGCGCCAACGATTTGCCGATGCTGAGCATTGCCGGGCTGGGCATCGCGTTCAGGGCGAAACCGTTGGTGCAGAAATCAGCGGAGCAGTCGATTTCGACTTTGGGGCTGGATGCGATTCTTTATTTGCTCGGTATTTCTGATAAGTACCAGAACCAGAATTAGGTTCAAGGCAGAGCTGGCGCTAGATACTGCTCCATAGAGAGTCATACCCCCCGTCCAGTTGTCCGTTCAGTCCTTCCGCCAGTACATCGCCCAGCTCTTTTATGTAACGGAACTCGAACTGCTCAAAACTCCCGGTTGACGTTACATGTCGCAGCAGCTGAATGGTACGCACCTCGACACTGTTGCGAAGAGTCACTTTTTGTCGCTCCTTGAATCCGGTGCGAGGTGTAATCAGTGTATTCGGTTGGCCCACGAGATTGATCTCTGGCAGTAGCAACACCCTCATTGGCGGCATTTTTTCGCCGCCCTTTCGATGTATGCGAGCGCCGTAGGCAATCGCCCGTGGGCTGAGAAGTTCAAGTCCGATCAGGGTTTTGGCATTTTCGAGGTGGCTTAACCAGCGGATGACAGCAATCGCCCATTCCTTTTGGTTTTCTCCCTCCTTCAGGCCAACGATGTCGCCGGTCTTGACGGTGTCGGGCAATTCATCAATCCACTCCAGACAATAGCCACCAGGGCTGGTATCGGCCAGCTGGACCTTGAAAACAGGGTAGTTTTTGTTGGCCGGCAATTCCGGATTTTCGTCCTGGAGCAGTCTGGCCCGGGTTGCCGCGTCAAGGTCGATCGAGCCTTCTTCTTCGACAGCGCCGATGTAATCCTCTTCTGGGTTTGCCTTTTGCCAAATATCGTCGTTGCCGCGTGAAGACAGAAATCTGATGTCTTGCGTTTGCATGCTCGCAGCCGGGACATAACGATCGCCATACAACATTTGCTCGAACAACCGCTGCCGGGCTACCTGATAATGGACACTGCTAAGGCCCACGCAGATCCACAACTGGTTGTTTGAGGTAGTTCGATTGAAATTACGCAGACTCACGCTGCCAAGGGACGTTATCAGGTGATCCAACATGTTAGCGGGCACACTGGTTTTTTTGTCGAAGCTGGCACCTTGAACACCCGTTTCCTCTTTCACTGTTTTCAGGTGCTCAAGCAACGTAGTGGTGTTGATTGTACGACACAGAGGCCCCGGCGGTTGGCGGTACAATGCACGGTATTGCGGTGGCTGGTCGCTGTCCAGGTCGACCAGAAATAGCTCGTCTCCCGTCCCACCATTATCCAGCTGTACCAGCTCACACCACTGCCCTAGTCCACGATACACAGACGCCAGATCGCTTTGACTTAATTGATTGGGCTTGCAACAGCCTAGTATTAATGCCTGCAAGTAATTCGCCTTGATGGTGCGACCGCCGGACAGGGGCTCAGGCACGGGAAGGTCTGCCAGCCGCTGGTTATCGGCGAGCGCAAAGAGCTGGTGCAGTGTTTGCCAGCTGTGAATTTCCATAGGTCTGTGCAGTTGAAAACTCTGCAGAACTCTACGACCGGCGAATACCAGTGCCCGTTGTATGGCCTGACAGGTGAGGCGTGCCGGATTGGCCTCACGGATGGCGTAGCGCTGCTGGATGGCCTCAATAGCAACGATGGTATAGGCGGTTGTGACCAGGGTGAGCAGCCTGTCGCTAAGTGCTGCCATACGTCGCGGCTCCTCAGGCATGATCAGTGGCTGGTTGAGAAAACGCTTTGACAGGTTGGTCAGTGCCACTTCAAGGTTGGGGCGCAGAATCTCGATAATTGCGTAGCGAACTTCGGGTGAAAGTTTCGTCCGGTTGAGATCGCGCAGGGCTTGGTCGAGCAGCTGCACCAAGGAGTTGGTATTGGTGACAGGGAGACTCTCTACCCAATTACTGACGGCCTCCGTGTTCGGTTGGAACAGCGGCAACCCGGTAAAGTCCTGCCGCGGTATCTTCAATTTGACGGTTGTATCGTCTTCCATATCAGCAAGCCCGTATTTTTATGTTGCCAAGTGTTAAAGCCTGTGCGGATAGAATATCTCAAATTGAGCGCCCTTCACCACTCGGAAATCGTCCTCTGCCATTGGCCGACGACGTGCGGTACTATAAGACTCTTTTTTTACAGCAACCGACTGAGAGCATCATGGCGTATTTTACGACAAATGACTTCCGTTCCGGCATGAAAGTCATGTTGGATGGAGATCCATGCAGTATTCTTGATAATGAATTTGTAAAGCCCGGAAAAGGCCAGGCCTTTAACCGGGTGAAACTGCGCAACCTGAAGACCGGGCGACAGTGGGAGCGCACTTTCAAATCCGGAGAGAGTCTTGAGGGTGCGGATGTGATGGACCGCGTCATGGAGTATCTGTATACCGATGGCGAATTCTGGTACTTCATGGAATCGGATACATTTGAGCAATACCAGGCCGATGCTGCGGCAGTGGGAGATAGTTATTTATGGCTCAAGGAACAGGACAAGTGTGATATCACGCTGTACAACGGTGTGCCTTTGTCTGTTACGCCGCCCAATTTTGTCGAGCTGCAAATCATCGAAACCGATCCTGGCTTGAAGGGCGACACCGCCACCGGCGGTACCAAGCCGGCAAAGCTGAGCACCGGAGCCGTGGTTAAGGTCCCCTTGTTCATTAGCACCGGCGAAGTGATCCGGGTCGACACGCGCACCGGTGAATACCAGAGTCGCGCGAGTAAGTCCTGAGCAGTGAAGGGAGAATCCGGGCGTGCACTGGCGGCCAGCCACGGATATAACGTCGATACGCCAGCGTGCAAAGCTGCTGGCCAGGCTGCGCCAGTTTTTCGCCGATCGGGCCATTATCGAGGTAGAGACGCCACTGCTGTGTCGCAGTGGCATAACCGACCCGTCCATTGAGCCATTTATTCTGGTGAGTGGTGCGTCCCCAGAATCGCCACGATTTCTACAGACCTCCCCCGAGTACGCCATGAAGCGTTTGCTCGCCGCATTGGGTGAGCCGATTTTTCAAATCAGCAAGGCGTTCCGCGACGGCGAGGCCGGCTCCCGGCACAATCCGGAGTTCAGTTTGCTTGAATGGTATCGTCCCGGCTACGATCATCATCAGTTGATGGTTGAGGTGGTGGACCTGGTGCGATGTTGTCTGGGTGAACGAGCGTTGCAGAAATACAGCTATCGCCAACTCTTTCAGGAACGCCTGCACGTTGACCCTTTTACCGCTACCACTGCCGAGCTGGAGAACATTGCTCGTAGTAACCTCGACCCCGGAAACCTGTCCGGCGACCGCGATCTGTGGCTGGATTTATTGTTGAGTCACGTGCTGGAGCCGCAACTGGGCTGCGGCGCGATCTGTGTTATTTATGATTACCCGGTCTCCCAGGCGGCGCTCGCGCGTGTTGTGCAGGCCGACGATGTCTGGGTGGGGCAGCGTTTTGAACTCTATGTGGATGGCATGGAACTGGCCAACGGCTATTGCGAACTCACCGACGCAGCACAACAGCGCCAGCGCTTTGAGCGCGATAACGCGCTGCGCCGGGAGCGCGGTCAGTGTGAACGTCTTTTGGATGAGCAGTTACTGGCAGCTTTGGCGCATGGCTTGCCAGACTGCAGCGGCGTGGCGCTGGGCATTGATCGATTACTGATGCTGGTAACCGGCGCAACTGATATCAGGAATGTGCTGGCCTTCGACTGGGAGCACTCCTGAGCAGTGGCACAAAGCGGGGGTGCCATGTACTGGTTATGATGCTATGTCCCGCCATCCAGAATGTTCTTGATCGTATTATTCGTTACTTCACCCCCATGGGTGATGATGCATCCGGGCAGAATATCGTCTTCAAAATCCACCTCGAACACCTGTTTTTCCTTGCACCAGTTGTCTTCCACTAGGTTGAAGAGATTGGCGGAGTACATCTGGCTGGCATCGCGCGCGACTTCTCCGGCCAGATTGCCTTTGCCAATGATGGTGACACCGTACAACTCCACAACCTCATTGGGGACTGAGCCCTCAACGTTACCACCCGTTTCGGCAGCCATATCGACAATTACTGACCCGGGGGCCATACCCTCAATCATGTCCTTGGTGACCAGCACGGGTGGTTTGCGGCCAAATACCTGGGCAGTGGTGATCACCACGTCAGATCTGGCGATGACGGCCTTTTGGGCCTGACGCTGCTTCTCGATTTGCGCCGGAGTCAACTCTTTGGCATAACCGTCAGCGGTCTGGCCAGTCTCGCCCAGGTCGATTTCCAGAAATTTGGCGCCCACGGATCGCACTTGCTCCGCCACCACCGGGCGGGTGTCAAAAGCGGTGACCTTGGCGCCCAGGCGCTTGGCGGTGGCGATGGCCTGCAGGCCAGCGACTCCGGCGCCAATGACGAACACGTTGGCGGGTTTCAGGGTGCCCGCCGGGGTCATCATCATGGGAAATATGCGCGGCAGGTAGGTCGCTGCCTGTATAACCATCACGTAACCGGCCAGGTTGGCCTGGGAACTCAGGGCATCCATTTTCTGGCTGCGGGTGGTGCGCGGTATCATTTCCATGCTGATGGCTGTAACGCCCGCGTCCCGGAGGGCTTTTACCAGCCCATGCTCGTTAAAGGGATCCAGGTAGCTGATATGGATGGCCCCGCGTTTCATCAGGCCAATTTCTTCCAGTTGCGGTTTGCGCAGGCGCAGCAGCAGGTCGGCGCTGCGGAACAATTCGTTGCGGTCCGAGGCAACAGTGGCTCCCGCCTCGGTGTACTCGGAATCGGTGAAACCGGAACCCACACCCATCCCGGACTCAATAACCAGTTCGGCGCCCATGGCGCACAACTTTTTGGCATGAGCGGGTGTAATCGGTATCCGGTTTTCGCCCGGATGGGTCTCTTTGGGAATGGCGATGCGCATGCGGTGTGTACCCTCGTACCTTTGAGTGTTCGTACTGTCGGCGATCAATCACCGGTGTTGTTGTCAGCCAGCCTCGTGGGGCTGTGTTATTAACTGCCGATGCGACCGTTGTCGGTCGCCAGTATCCCGGGCAGCGACCGACTCTAGCACAGCCGGCGCGGAGCGGGAACAATTGCCAATCTTTAGCAGCTGAATCCGACGCCCTGGCCAATGGTGGATGGCCACCTTGGTTTGCAGCTTGATCAGGCCGTGCTAATTTAGGGAATTTGCGAGCCTAAACAAGGGCGATAAAGCCCAAAAAAATAGACCTGAGCTGACAATAGGCGTGGCGCTCCGGTACGCATTGAGGGAGATCAACGAAACTTGAAACACGCGCGCACACTACTATGGGATTATCCCGATCCCCACATTTTGCGTACCCGGGTGCAGGCCAACGACATAGATGGCCTTGAGCACACCAATAATGCGGTCTACGTTAACTGGTGCCAACAGGTGGCATGGTCTCACTCGGTGGCGCTAGGGCTGGATCTGGAGCGATACCGGGTATTGGATCGCGCTATGGTAATCACCTACAGTGAATTCCACTATTTACAGGCCTCGCGGGAGAACGATCAGATTGCGGTAGCGACGTGGATTGTGGACTGGGACAGGAAATTGACCATGTCGCGCCGTTTCCAGGTGGTGCGAGAGGATGACAGTGTCACCCTGTTGCGCGCCAGCATGCACTTCGCCTGTATCGAACTCAGTAGCGGTCGTCCCAGACGGTTGCCACAGGCATTCATCGATGGTTATGGGCCGGTGGTACTGGGCGAAGCAACCTCCCCCTGAAACACGGGTTCAGAAATTCGGGCGATGACAACACTTGACCCATTCATGAGCAGGATCAATGTCCGTTAGCACTGGACAGGCTAGCTTGAGAGCCTATTCTGGAAAAATGAACATTAAGGAGGGCCGGTAATGGTTGCTACCGCCAAGGCTGCAGCAAAAAAACGGATCGCTGCAAAGAAAAAGACCGCTGCAAAGAAAAAGACCGCAGTGCGTAAGACCAATACCCGCTACAGCGACCGGCCTGTATTGGTTAAGAACTCGCCAGCCATTGTCAGTAAACGGGCTGCTGAACAACCACTGATGAAGGCGTTGCGGGCGGAACATCGCCATATGGCCACGGTGATGCAATTGTTTTCGGAGCAGCTCAAGGCCATCGAGGGTGGGGAGCTGGTCGACACTCACGTGGTGTACGAGATCATGGATTACATGGTGACCTGGCCAGATCGCTTCCACCATCCACGTGAAGACCTGATTTACGCACGGGTGGCGGAAGTTGACGCCAGAACTGCCGATGATGTGGACAGTCTGCAACACGATCACGATCACACCGCTAAACGCGGTCGCCAGTTATTGCAGGAAATTGAGCGCTGGCGCCGGGGGGAGGTGTCCGGCACGGTGGTGGTCAAAACTGGCCGCGTTTATATAGATCATATCTACGAGCATATGAACCTTGAGGAGAAGCTTGTCTTCCCGCGCATTGAAGCGGCGCTCACCCTGCAGGACTGGCGCGAGTTGGCAGAAGACGACGAGCTGCGCGCCGTAGCCCATTCAGTCTTTGGCCCGTTGGTACAGCGAGAGTTTCGCAATATGACACGCAAGTTGCGCCGTAGTTTACGCCGCTCAGTGGAGCGCGGAGCTCTGGTGGAGTGGATTGGTGTAGAGGCGTTGATGGAGTCACTGGAAGTGGTCTCCATTGCCTATGAGTCCGCTCGCGGCATCGCGGGAGAACACGTGCGCACTGCATTGCAGGATTCTGTGGAGCTGTTCAGGGAAACCCCCCTTGCTGCACCTCTGCGCGTTGTCGCCAACAATTTCAGGGCCACATTCCGCCTGCTCGGCGAAGTGGCTGAGATTTCCAGGGAAACCCTGCACGATTTGTCCCGGGTCAACCAGGAACGTAAGGATCGGGTTCGCCTGATGGATCGGGGTTCCACCCGGCGCTGAGTTCAGGTTCTTGAAATTGCAGACTTGCCAGGCGTGCGTATAAGGCGCAGTCCCGTAGCAGTTGCTGGTGGGTACCGGTAGCAATCAGTTGGCCCCCCTCCAGTACGGCAATGTTGTCCACGTGCAGTATGGTGGACAGGCGGTGGGCGATAATCACCGTGGTGCGGTTTTGCATCAGTTCTTTTAAAGCCAGCTGAACCTGATGCTCGCTCTCGGAGTCCAGGGCGCTGGTCGCCTCGTCCAGCAACAGGATTTTCGGATCGTTGAGAATAGCCCTGGCCAGGGCGATGCGCTGACGTTGACCACCGGACAGCCGCACCCCCTGCTCACCAAGATGACTGGCGTAGCCATCGGGTAGCGCGCTGATGAACTCGTGGGCGTAAGCAGCGCGAGCTGCCGCTACCACTTCCTCGTCCGTAGCATCCAGCTTGCCGTAGGCGATGTTATAGCGCACGTCACCAGTGAACAGGGCCGGTTGTTGCGGCACCAGGGCAATATGCTCGCGCAATTGCTGAAGGCCCATTTTGCGAATGTCGTGGTCGTCGAGCAGGACGCGGCCCTGCTGCGGGTCGTAGAAGCGCTGCAACAACTCGAACACCGTGGATTTACCCGCCCCCGAGGGCCCCACCAGAGCGAGGCTTTTGCCGGCCTCAATGCGCAGGCTAAAGTCCTGCAGCGCGGCCTGTCCGGGACGAGTCGGGTAGTAGAAGGTGACGTCATCCATGCGCAGTTCAGGCCGCACACTGACGGGTGTTGATGCCAGGGTGCCCGGATCTTCAATCAGGCTGCGGGTGTTGATCAGTTCTACCAGGCGTTCAGCGGCGCCTGCGGCGCGTTGCACGTCGCCCCATACTTCGGAAATAGTGGCAAGGCCGGTGCCGACCATAATGGCATAGAACACGAACGCACCCAGTTCGCCGCCGCTCATGCGGCCGCTGATGACATCCTGGCCGCCCTCCCACAACATGCCAGCCATACCGACGAACAACAGCAGCATGGCGCCGCAGATCAGCAGTGAGCGTTGCCAGATACGGCGCCGGGCAATCTCAAAGGCCCGTTCCACTTCCCGGTCGAAGGCGGCGGACTCAAACTCTTCACGTGTATAGCTCTGCACCACGCGGATGTGCTGGATGACTTCCCCGGCGTAGCTGCCCACGCTGGCAATACTGTCCTGGCTCTGGTTGCTGAGCTTGCGCACGCGCCGCCCGAACACCAGAATGGGCAGCAGCACCAGCGGCACACCCACGGCAATGATCAAACTCAATTTCAGGTTGGTGATAAACATCATGACCAGCGCGCCGCTGGTCGTCAGGCTACTGCGCAGCGCCATGCTGAAGGAAGAGCCGATGATCGTTTGCAGCAGGGTGGTGTCAGTGGTGAGGCGTGACATGATCTCGCCGCTGCGATTCGTTTCAAAAAACCCCGGGTGCAGGCGCACGATATTGTCGAACACCGCTGTGCGGATATCGGCGCTGATACGCTCGCCGAGCCAGGACACCAGGTAAAACCGGACAAAAGTGCCAAAGGCCATGGCCGCCGCGATAATGATCAGCAGCCGATGGCGCTTTTGAGGTCGGCGCTGGATTTTCCCGCCGAAGCCCTGGTCAATGAGCACCTGTACGCCGCGTCCCATGGAGAGCGTGGCGCCGGCGGTAAATAACAGGGCGATACTGGCACCCACCAGGCGCAGCTTGTACTGCAACAGTAGCCGCAGCACCGGCAGCAGGGCGGGCAGGCCCTGTTTAGCGCGAGAGGACATCAGGTATGTGAAATCGGGAGCGAGTCACTGCGCTGTAGCGCAAGTGAACTACACCCTGGGACAACAGGTTTGACTGCGGTGGCATTCATGGCCGGGTTCCATGGCGAGACGATTGCTTCGCGCTAGTGTAATTGTTCCCTGTGGTGAATGGTATCGAGTACAGTTAAGGCGGGATTGAAGTCCCCTGTACTCAACTAGGTTGATTGTGCCGAAGGTGTCGACGTAGCGCTCTGGACGCTTGTCGGTGGTGGACACATTCCTTTCCCCGTTACACCGAGCGCTCCCGATTCAATTATTGACTGCATAATCGGACATCCGCGCAAATGAAGAAATCGGTCCCTTATGGGGACTTCCCAGTTGCCTTCGGGTGCAAAGGCGATCGCCGTTAGGTAGCCAAGCGCGCCGCCGGCAGACGGCAATATACAGCTGACGGATATCCTGATCTTTAGTGCCAGCTACGTTTACCTGAACACGAACGTGGACGAACTGGTACTTTCTCCGGTGCCACCCATGAAGAGTACGAGACCTGCGTTATCGGGCTCTGGTTCTATGAAGTGGAGGGTGGCGCCGTTGGTCGGCCACGAATGTACTGGGCGCGTATCCGTTACAACTTTGAGCAGTGACTTTCCGGTACCATTGATGCCTCGGCGCCAGGTAGTTTACTGGTAAATGCAGCGAGTAGACCGGTACTAATGTAATGGGCCATCCCCATCTGCACCTTACCCGGCAGGGTCATACAGAGTAGATTTGGCCTGATGGACCGTCGAATCCACCCGACATAAAAAACGGAGTCCGGCACACCTGGTCCGAACCCCGTTTTGACATATTCCTGCACTGCTCAGTCGCAACGCCTGAACAAGCGCCCGGCTTACTTCAGATCAAAGCGATCATTTTGCATCACCTTGGTCCATGCCACGACGAAGTCATTGACGAACTTGTCATGCGCATTATCGGCTGCATAAAATTCTGCAACGGCACGCAGCTCCGAGTTGGAACCAAATATCAGGTCGACCGGTGTCGCGGTCCACTTGACCTCGCCACTGTCGCGATCCTTACCGACATACAGCCCGTCGCCTTTGGGTGACTTCTCCCAGACCGTCGACATGTCGAGCAGGTTGACAAAGAAGTCATTGTTCAGCGTGCCAGGATGGGCGGTGAATACACCGTTACTGGAGCCATCGGTGTTGGCACCCAGTGCTCGCATACCACCCACCAGCACGGTCATTTCCGGCACCGTCAGGTTCAGCACATCGGCGCGGTCGACCAGCGCATCGGTCGGCGAGAGCCTGGCACCCTTGCTGTAGTAATTGCGGAAGCCGTCGGCTTTCGGCTCCAGCAGGGCGAATGACTGCACATCCGTCTGCTCCTGCGTGGCATCCATGCGACCCGGCTTGAACGGCACCGTAACACTGACCCCGGCATCACCGGCGGCCTTCTCGACGGCGGCAGCACCACCCAGCACAATCATGTCGGCCAGTGATACCTGCTTGCCACCCGCGTGAGCCTTGTTAAAGTTCGTCTGGATCTTCTCAAGACCCTTCAGGACTTTTGCCACCGTCTTCGGATCGTTCACTGCCCAGTCTTTTTCCGGAGCCAGGCGCAGCCGGCCACCGTTGGCGCCACCGCGATTGTCAGTCCCGCGAAAGGAAGCGGCAGCGGCCCAGGCGGTGCGGACCAGGTCAGACAGGGACAACCCGGAAGCCAGCACCTCTTTCTTCAGGCTGGCTACATCGTTGGCGTCAATCAGCGTGGCTTGATCAGCCGCCGGCACAGGATCCTGCCAGATCAGGGCCTCGCTGGGAACTTCCGCACCCACATAGCGGGTTTTCGGACCCATGTCGCGATGTGTCAGCTTGAACCAGGCACGGGCAAAGGCCTCATTGAACGCGTTCGGGTCATTGGCGAACTTCTCGGAGATCTTGCGATAGGCCGGGTCTTCCCGCAGCGCCAGGTCGGTGGTCAGCATCACCACTGGGTTGCGCTTGCCTGCAATATGGGCATCCGGTGTCATCTGGTGCATGGACTCATCTTTGGGGATCCACTGGACCGCGCCTGCAGGGCTCTTCGTTTGCACCCATTCAATGGCCAGCAGGTTCTGCAGGAAGATCGCTGTCCACTGCGTAGGCGTCGGAGTCCAGGCGCCTTCGAGACCACTGGTAATGGTGTCTTCGGCATTGCCCTTGCCGCACTTGTTGGCCCAGCCCAGGCCCTGCTGCTCAATCGGGGCGGCGGCCGGATCGGGGCCGAGGCACTCATCGGGTTTGTGGGCGCCGTGGGTCTTGCCCAGGGTGTGGCCGCCAGCGATCAGCGCGACGGTCTCCTCGTCGTTCATGCCCATGCGGCCAAAGGTGTCGCGGATGTCTTGCGCCGCAGCCAGCGGATCTCCGGTGTGACCGACCGGGCCCTCCGGGTTGACATAGATCAGGCCCATCTGCACAGCGGCCAGCGGACTTTCGAGGTCACGCTTGCCACTGTAACGCTGGTCGTCAGACAACCACTTTTTCTCGGCACCCCAGTACACCTGGTCCGCTTCCCAGTCGTCGGCGCGGCCACCGGCAAATCCGAAGGTTTTGAAGCCGGCCTTCTCCAGCGCCACGTTGCCGGACAGCACCATCAGGTCACCCCATGACACATTGCGGCCATATTTTTTCTTGACCGGCCACAGCAGACGGCGCGCCTTGTCGAGGCTGGCGTTGTCCGGCCAGCTGTTCAGTGGCTCGAAGCGCTGCTGGCCGCCATCGGCGCCGCCGCGGCCATCCTGGCTGCGGTAGGTGCCGGCACTGTGCCAGGCCATGCGAATAAACAGACCGGCATAGGTACCCCAGTCAGCCGGCCACCAGGCCTGCGACGTGGTCATCTGCTTCGCAATGTCTGCTTTCAAAGCATTGATATCAACGCTGGCGAATGCCTTGTCGTAGTCAAAATCATCGCCCATCGGGTTGGACTCGGGGGCATGGGCACGCAGCGGACTCAGATCAAGCCGGTTCGGCCACCAGAATTCGTTGGTTGTTCCTTCCATCTCGACGTCGGCGTGTACCGGGTTCGTGAACAGCATGGGAGTAGTTGCGACTGCGAATGCCGCAAGTAGTACTAATGATTTACCCGTTTTCATAGCTATCTCCTTATCCTTAAAAGCCACCGTGGAGCACAATCCTGCACATGCGCTTTACACATCGGCAGTAGAATATGCACGAAGCCAAGCTATTAGCTAACTTTTAATTGCAATCAAGCCAATTGATATTTTCAATGATTGATACATGTCAACAAAAGGCGTCAAAAACCTGATTACGTCTGCAGCTTAACAAGTAGAGCCGAGTAATCTCGTGTGATTTGATGAACGTTGCAGGGCGGGGAAGACGTAGTACGGCATACCGGAAATTCAAATCAGTTGATCAAGCCAGGGAGTTGTACTGCCCGGTTGACCGGCTCAAATCGCGAGAATCGCTGGAGAACCTGCCCCGCTTGATCGCCATGTCCTCGAGGTTGTTGGCGGCGACATGCAAGCGCTTGGCAATTTCCCTCAGCTGATCGACGAGGTCACGGTGATTCAGGATCTCCCGGCAGTCCCTCTGGCCGTTGGACCGGGCGGATTCGGGGCTGGAGAGGTGCGGCCTGCCCCACCAGGTTTGACTGCGGTGGGATTCATGGCCTGATTCCGTGGCGATGGGACTGCTTCGTGCTAGTGTAATGGCTCTGTGTTGCGAATGGTATCAAGTGCAGGATTGTTCCGGAGAGGGTCAAGATGGGAGAGAAATTTAAAGACAAAGTGGTCATTGTGACCGGCGGCAGTCGCGGTTTGGGTCGAGCGATGTCGCTGGGGTTTGCCCGGGAGGGCGCAAAGGTCGTAGTGGCCAGCCGCAAACTTGCAGCCTGTCGGGAAGTAGTGGCACAGATTGAGGACGCTGGCGGCAGCGCTCTGGCGCAGGCAACCCATATGGGCAACATGGCTGACCTCGACGCGCTCATCGCAGCTGCCTACGCACGCTTTGGCCGGGTTGATGTGCTGGTCAACAACGCCGGCATCAATGTGGCCCTGGGTCCGCTATCCGACATCACCCCCGCCGCGTTCGACAAGATGGTGGACGTCAATCTGAAGGGCCCGTGGTATCTGGCGTCACGCTTGGCGCCGCGCATGGGCGAGCACGGCGGGGGTTGCGTGATCAATGTGCTGTCGGTTGCGGCCCTGATTACGCCCGCTTACTCCGGTGTCTACGCGGCCACCAAGGCGGGACTGAAGGCGCTGACCGAAGTCATGGCGCAGGAGTGGGCGCCCTGGAATATCCGCGTCAATGCACTGGCGCCGGGCAGCTATCACTCCGACCTCACCGATGGTGCGATTGCCGCCCTGCCGCATTATGGCGAAGGAATGGTAGCCGCAGCGCTGATACCGCGCATCGCGGAAACCGAGGAGATTCTCAATCCGATTTTTTATCTGGCGTCGGAAGCATATACCACCGGCATCACGCTGGTGGCGGATGGCGGATTGATGGCGAAGCGTTAGGATTCGGCCGGGGGTGATGAGCGCTTTATCAAGCTGCCGAAGTAAACGCCGGCTTCAAACAGTAGCCACATCGGTACGGCCAGCAGTGTCTGGGAGAAAACATCCGGCGGAGTCAGCACCGCACCGATAGCAAAGCAACCGACAATGACATAGCGGCGTTTGCTGGCCAGGGCCTCTGGTGTGGTAATACCGGTCAAGATCAACAATATCACGGCGATGGGGATCTCAAAGGCCACCCCAAAGGCGAAAAACAACTCGAGCACGAAATTCAGGTAGCTGTTGATGTCCGTCATGATGGTGATGTCTGTCGGAGCGACGCTGGTAAAAAAGCTAAAAATTAAAGGAAAGACGACAAAGTAGGCAAACGCGATACCCGCGTAGAATAATATGACGCTGGACGCCAACAGGGGTAATGCGAAACGTTTTTCATGCCGGTACATACCCGGCGCAATAAAACTCCAGGCCTGGTACAGGACATAGGGCATCGCCAGGAAGATTGCTGCCACCAGAGTGAGCTTGAACGGGGTGAAGAAAGGCGAGGTCACCTCGGTGGCAATCATGCTCGCGCCGGCGGGCAAAATGGCGCGCAGTGGCTCCGAGACAAAGGCGTAAATGTCGTTAGCGAAGGGAAACAAACAGATAAACGTCAGCAGCACCGCTAACAGCGCGCGTAGTATTTTTGAGCGCAATTCCGTAAGGTGTGCGACCAGCGGCAGGGGCTGATCCGTGGATTCTTCGGGCTCGCTCATTCGGCCTGTTTTTCCGTGGGACTTTTTTCCTGCTCGCCAGAGCGGGTGTTTTCAGGCACAGGTGTTACGGCTGACATGGCGGTGTCGCGCACATCACGCCCAATGGCGGCAGTCTCCTTCTTTAACTGCTCGCCGGTCTGGCGCAACTCCCGCAGCACGGCGTCGTTATGCAACTCCTG
>CAVVHD010000002.1:0-608105 GCA_963747995.1 uncultured Gammaproteobacteria bacterium
GCCTAAAAGCGGCCCAAATCGGGCCGCTATGCTGGGCAGTCGCTTTCGCAATTGGACCCATGCAAGCGCGATTCCAGCACACTCGGTGGCCATCGAGCGATCAATTTATTTAAAGCATTGGGATACTGTAAGAACGTTTCTCCTGTAGCCCCTTTATCCGTCTTTACTTTACCTGAATTCCCTCACTGTTCAGGGCGGCAGGTGGTTGAGGCTGTCTATTATTTTGATTTTAGGGCTAGTGTGTTTTAAGAAATGGGCAGGGCTATTGCCTGAGCATTTTCGTTAAATTTACAGGTCTGTGTGAATTACATTGTCAAGCCCAAGTGGCCACGTAGTGCTTCTGATCAAATATATGTGGTAATTTGGTTCCGTCTTTTGTAGTTAATCCCTGAGTATCAGGGAAAAGTCCAGTCAACCGAATAGACTCAACTGCACACGCGTGAAGGTCTCATCTATGTCAACGTCTCAAGTACGCCCACGATCATGCGCATTCTGTTTACTGCTGTCGGTACTCCTCGTCGCCTGTAGCAATAGCAACGACAACAACCCGTCAACTGATTCAGGAGCAGCTTCCGGTACTTCTTACTACATTGACTGCGACTCGACGAGTGCGAGCGAGGGGACGTTCAATGCGCCCTGGAACGAGTTCGAGAAAGCCAATTCGATCACGCTTGAACCGGGTGATCGCATTCTATTGCGCCGCGGAACCACTTGCAACGGCATGCTCAAGCCGCACGGCTCGGGAGCGGCGGACAACCGCATCCTCATTGGTGCCTATGGGGAGGGTCCGTTGCCCCGCATTGACGCACAGGGGATGTATTCCGCTGCCGTGCATCTTGATGATATGTCGCACATCGTCGTCCGAGATCTCGAGCTCACCAATCCGGGAAATCTCTCAGAACCACACCGCGGCGTGTACTTAACAACCACGGAAGCCGTCGTCACCAACGTCGAGATTCGGGATTTGTACATCCACGACGTGACCGGCCTGGTCACATTTAGCGGCACCGCCAAGCGGGGCGGTGCGATCATTGCTGGCGCTTCCTTGTCAGCCCGGAGGCGCAATTCGATGGCGTGCTCATCGAGAACAACCGGATCGAAGACGTCGGCCGTAGCGGCATCTATTTCGACGGAACTCTCGGCAAGGTAACCGGCCCCGGGCCACTGAGAAATGGCCCGAGGGAGCCACGGGTATCGTCATCCGGGGGAATAACCTGAAGCGACTCCAGGGAGATGCGATCGTCGCGCACAGCACGTCCGGCGCGGTCATCGAGGACAACGTGGTCAGTGTCGGCAATCTCGCCGGCAAGGATTACCTCAGCCCGGATCGAAACTGCAGCGCCGGCATCTGGACCTGGAACCTAACAATACGCTGATCCAGAGAAACGAGGTCTCCGGTTACCGCTTCGGGCAAAGCCCGACCGATGGCTGCGACGGCACCGCATTCGACATCGACAACGAGCAGGAAGGGACCATCATCCAGTACAACTACAGTCACGACAACGAAGGCGGCTTCATTCTCCTGTCAGCGATGATGAGCCACATGGAGCGGAAGTGCGCTATAACCTCAGCGTCGACGATGGCAAGGTAATCAACGCAAATCCGTGTAAGTTCCCCACGATTGGCAGTTTCGACGGCATTCGCGTCTACAACAACACCTTTGTCCAGGCGAACCCACATACGGCGCTGGAAACAATACCACTCAAAACATTTAGCAACGCAGGGGATTTCCAGTTCACCAACAACATCATCTACGCGACGTCGCCGCAGGCGGCTGCGCTCGCGTGCGGCGATCGCTGCACCAACAATCTCTTCTACAACCTGCCACCCGCTGGCACCGCTTTCGTGGTCGGCGACCCCCTGTTCGAAGACGTGTCGTGGCGGGGATCGGGGCGTGTCGAAGCCGGGGCGGCCTTTCGAATCGGCACCGGCTCGCCTGCTTTCGCCGCAGGACTGGGGGTGGTGGACCCACCACAAACGGATTATTTCGGCGATGGGATTCCCATGACCCCCTCCATCGGAATGCACCAGCCGCGCTGAGCCCTCGAGCGACGATTCAGCTAGCTACTGAATTGGTTGATCGACTTTCACATTCGACCACTTGAGCGGCCTGATCCCTGGTTCGAGCGGGTGGCCAAAACCAATGGGTTTTCTCTCCACGCCGGGGAATGTCCTCAATGAGGTCAGACTGTGTGAAAACTTCGGCCTGGATTTTTTGATCGTGCGGAGAACTGATTGCTTTCAAATTTTACGGGGAATATCCAGTTTGAGGCGACTCTCGTGCGCGATATTTTCGAAAATCCCCAAGTTTTTTTGTCGAACTCTGAGTTTTCACACAGTCTGAGGTGAACAGGGTCGAAAATCCACCTTCGAGAAGCTCGCTATCTTACGACCGCAATCCTACCCAGGAACGGTCATAGCCTAGGTCTGAAGGCGGAACTCCCTCAATCGCCTAACTCCGGTCCTAAGCGATAGGGGGGATCCATCGCCTTTATGAGCAAAAGCAAACGGGTCCCGCAGGAGCCGCGGCGCGTGATGACAACCCGATACGCCGATACTCTGGTTGAAATGACCGACATGGTTAAGCGTGCAGCACCCCTCACAGGATCGCGCTGAACTTCCCCCTTGCCCTCACAGCTAGCCATCCACCCCATGTCATTCGACTTTCCATTCGTTGGATGATGGACTATATTTGAGGCAGCATCGCAGTGGAGGACAAGCCATGATTCCCTGGGAAATTGAAGCCGATGAACTGTCGAGCTGTAACTGCGCCTACGGCTGCCCCTGTCAGTTCAACGCCCTACCGACCTTCGGCAATTGCGAGGCGATCGTCGGATTTGCGATCCGGCGCGGCAGCTTCGGCGGCGTGGTGCTCGACGGGTTGCGGGCGGTCGCCGTGATGCAGTGGCCGGGCCCGATCCATGAAGGCGGCGGCAGGGCTTACATGGTGATAGACCGGCGCGCCGACACGACCCAACGCGATGCCCTGCTCACCATACTCAGCGGCGGCGAGACGCAGATGGGTGCCACCATCTGGAACGTCTTTGCGGCCACTTTAAAGGAAGTGCACGACCCTGTTTTCGAGGATATCGACATCGCCATCGATGTGGATGCCAGAAAAGGCCACGTCAAAGTAGCAGGTTTGGTGGAGGCCCAGGGCCGTCCGATACTCAACCCGGTCACGGGCGAGGAACACCGGGCACGCATCAACCTGCCGAACGGCTTCGAATACACCTTCGCCGAGATGGGCAGTTCCACCTTCCGCTCCACCGGTCCGATAAAAATGTCGTTTGAGGACCGCTATGCGCAATTCGCCCACCTGCACTTGAACAACCAGGGGGTCGTGCGCGCCGCAGCCTGACGCCATCGAGGCCTCCCGCCGCACGCCGCTGGAATCGCTGCTCCGCCGCGATCGCTGGGTCACAGTCGCCGGATTAATACTCCTGTGCCTGCTCAGTTGGTGGTACGTGCTGGACGGTGCAGGGACCGGCATGAGTTTACTGGCGATGAGCACCTGGGAATTCCCGCCTCCCAGGTACTGGAGTCCCGGTGGCGACTGGTCGTGGTCTTACACGCTCGTGATGGTGGGCATGTGGTGGGTCATGATGGTTGCAATGATGATTCCCAGTGCCGCACCCACCATACTGCTCTATGTCCGTGTCCACCGGCACCATCAGCCGGACGCCAGCGGCGCACCGCACGCCTTCCTGTTCCTCGCGGGCTACCTGCTGATCTGGCTGCTGTTCAGCGTCGCGGCAACACTGCTGCACTGGCTGCTTGAACGCAGCGGATTGGTACACAGCATGCTGATGTGGAGCAGCAGCGCGGTCCTGTCCGGCGCACTGCTGCTGTTGGCGGGAGCCTACCAGTTCACCGCACTGAAACACGCCTGCCTGGTCCAGTGCCGCAGCCCGGCGGCCTGGCTGGCGAGTCACTGGCGCCTTGGTGCAGGCGGGGCGCTGCGCATGGGTGTGCACCACGGACTGTTCTGTGTGGGGTGCTGCTGGAGCCTCATGCTGTTGCTGTTTGCCGGCGGCGTCATGAATTTGGTGTGGATCGCGGGTCTGGCAATCGTCGTGCTGCTGGAAAAAGTGCTGCCCCTGGGTGAGTGGCTGGCGCGCAGCAGTGGCGCGGTGCTGGTTACCGCTGGGATCATACTGTTATTGGCATAGTCTGCTGGAAGTGGCCAGACACCCCTATCTACAGTAGCAGCACCCGGTCCTGCCAAGGTCGGCTAGCCTCTGGTCAATTTTGCGATTCACTGTCCGCATTATGCAGCGCCTTGAATAACTGGCATTGAAGGTACCGTTAGGGCCGCTGCGAGACCACTTCAAATTACCACCTTCGCCAAAGAAGGGACCTAAGCGTTAGAGAGAATAATCTGATATGAGTAAAAGACAACGGCACCCAGAGAGTCGCTCGCCTGATGCGCTTGATGCGCTTGATGGCTATCTTATCAGGTGGGCTTAATTTTTCAGGTTACGTTTCCGACGACTGAACCCAAGGGCTGCAAAGCCAAGAAGCATCAGTGTGACGATTGCCGGCTCCGGCATTGCCTCGAGCACGAGCCGTGGAGGAGCCCTGAAGGAGATGTCTGCCAGGCTGTAATAGGATATGGGGTGATCAAGGGCAAGCGCCAGTAGCGGTCGCGTGCCATTGATGAGTCGATCGCACTGATATCCAAGCCGACATCGTACTGCGAAGTGCCTATCGACAGCGCTGGGATGCCAGCAGCGTTCCCGAACGCAGGTCCTCATACAACATTTCGCCCATGGCGAGGGAGAGACCGCCTGGAGGCAGCAGAGCAAGCTCGGACGGTGTGATCGAGTCCACCGAGTACACGTTCATTACATTGATATTGCCATCCAGCCCCAGATCGAGCTGCAGCCAGGCCGACTGCACCCCCCCGACCACGGAGGTCAGGTCGTAGATGAGATAGGCGTCGGCGACGTATTCAAACTCGCACATACAGCCGAAGCTGTTTGCCCACAAGAGGGAAAATACGTCGAGAGGGGTTTCGTGCACGTAATTAATTGAAGGCGGAGGTGGAGGGATACCCGGGCGGGACTATGTAGTCACGCCGTTCGTAGTGAATTTCACCGGAACTCACTGGATCGAGGTAGATAAGACTCGCACTCACACCGCCCGCGTAAAGACTGCAGCTGAATCCGATTACTGCCAGTGCCTGTTTTAAATTCATGTGCCCCTCTACATCAACGGTTACAGTAGCAAGTTGGGGCGTTTTTTTGCCTACAACGCGGATGAAAATATCTCTCTACTGCTGATGCCCGCTTGGGCTTTGCTGGAGTCGCTGGTGTTCGGATTGCCGGTTGATGTTTTGCTTTCCAACATTTGTCGCAGAGAATCGCACAGGCGATCACAGGTCGCTGATTTTTAGCGCAATAGCGGGCTTCCTAGCCCCTTATCGCCGCCATCAGTGGCCCAACACCAAACATCTGCAGCATCCGTTTGAGATTGTAGGACAGGACGTGCAGGCTCATTTCCGTGCGCACATGTTCCAGTCGTCTCATCAGGAAATGGGTGGGACCCAGCCAGGACTTGATCGTGCCAAAGGGGTGTTCAACAGTACTGCCTCGAATACGCATGCAGTCAGGCTTGCGGTCCACGCGATCTTCCATCGCTTCCATTACAGCTTCATGCTCCCAGCGCCCCATCCTGCGCTCCTTGCCCGTCGTGCACTTCGGTTTCAACGGACAACGTGGACAGGCCGAGGACCAGTAACGGCGGATAACTTTACCCTTGTCCTCGTCAGTGCATCGATAGATCAATCGCTGACCCGCCGGGCATTCGTATTCATTCGCGTCCGGTTGGTAGATAAAGTGCCCCCTGCCGAATAATCCCCTGGCCTGGTTGTTCGATGTTTGTGTCTTGGGAACGTACGCAGTGATACCCGCTTTATCGCATGCCAGGATTTCCTCGCCATTGAAGTAACCCCGATCCGCCACTACCGTCAGCTCTTCGCAGTCGATGGCCTCCTTCGCTTGCAGGGCCATGTTGGCCAGTTGGGAACGATCACTTCCGACATTGGTCACTTCGTGCGCGACGATCAGGTGGTGCTTGGTGTCCACGGCAGTTTGTACGTTGTAACCGACAATAGCCTTGCCCCGGCCTGCGGTGGTCATGGCACGGGCGTCAGGGTCCGTCAGTGAGAGTTGCTGGTCCGGGCTTTCCAGCATCTGGACCTCCAGCTTTTTTAGGGATTGAATCTCTTCCTTGAGTGAGGCAATTTTGTTCTCCAGCCGGCCTGTTTTGGTTTTGGTCGCTTCACCCTCGCGCCGGTCAGCACTGGCGATTTCTCCCAGGTAGCGGGCAATGCTGTCATCGATCTGCTCCAGGCGCTTCTTGATCTTCGCCTTGCTGAAGTTGCGATTGCGGTTGTTCACCGCCCTGAACTTGCTGCCATCTATCGCCACAAAGGCATCGCTGAACAGGTTCAGCTTGCGGCACAGCATGACAAACTCCCGACACACCAGGCGAATGGCTTCACCGTTATTCTTGCGGAACTCGGCAATGGTTTTGAAGTCAGGGGCCAGTCTGCCCAGCAACCACATCAGCTCCACGTTGCGTCCGGCTTCGCGTTCCAGGCGGCGGGAGGACTGGATGCGATTGAGGTAGCCATAGATGTAGAGCTTCAACATCATGGCCGGGTGGTAAGCGGGTCGGCCTGTTGCTTCGGGAAGGGTTTTGAATCCGAGACCGGAGAGGTCCAGTTCATCCACGAACACATCGACAACGCGAACGGCGTTCTCTTCAGCAATGTAATCGTCGATGCGTTCGGGGAACAGCGTGGCCTGTGATCGGCTTTCGCCCTCGATGAATCCACTCATAATGGCAGTCCCTCAGCGAGAAAGTCAGATTATATCTCGTCGAGGAGTTTTCACACAGTCTGAGGTGGTAAAGGTTAAAATTAAGCCTTCAAAAATCCGTAAACGAATGACTGCTTTTCTTGCTCATTCATTAGGACGCGTAGGTGAATTGCCGCATCCAGAAGCGGACCCGAGCGTCAGAGTGATTTCACGGGCTTTCACTGAGTTTGGCTTTGCTTTCCAATTTTTTTCGGCAGTACCACTTTCAACTTGCCATTCTTCAACAACTTACGTGATTGTGTTCCAAGTCCACTGGGGTATTAAGCGGCACGGACTCGAAGAATGATTGTGTTTTCGAGGTCGACTTATCGCCACTACTTTTTTTTCTGCGTGGTCGTTTCACAATGCGAGCCGAAAATCTGCAGTACATTCCCCGCGACTTCGATTTCGATTTCTTGCGGAGCAAAGTCCTTGAGCGTAAGTTCCACCACCGTATTCTTTTTCTGCTCTTTCACCTCCAGATGAACCGGCTCCGACAACTCAGCCTGGGCTTCGAGCCAGTCGTTACAGGGCTCCCTTGATCGGGATCGCGCAGCAAGGACAACTGATAGGCCCTTTCCCTAATCTGTTCCTGGAATTGGTTAAATGCCTCGCTGAGTTGACCACTGAGGCGAATATCGGACGTCTTGCTGGAATGCGAACTTCCCATGTGGCTTCTCCCGCGAACCCTGGTTCCACGCTAACACTACAAAAGGGCAGGGATTGTCCATCCTGAGGAGCGGCAACGCATTGCGTTAGGTCAAGATTAGCGCACAATCCTACTCGGTTGCGGTCATAGCTAGGCTCGATGGGGCTACTACGGTCCAACAGTGTTTTTGTGCAACCTATACTCCACTTGTCGGCGGACTTCTACAATCCCGCTTCTTCAACTATAGTTTGTGCTACCTTTGCATACCTTGGTAGAGAGCCCGTGGATTGGTATAAAGACTTCCTAGTCCCAATTGCGGTAAATGTCATCGGAGTATTCGTCGGCGTAGTGCTTGCCCTGTGGATAAATCGACGAAGCCAGCAATTCGCCGATGCACGCGAGACTAAACGCCTTTCAGCGGAGTTCGCTGATCTCCGGGAAGTTGTTCTCTCTAGTGTCATCAAGGACACTTTTGAGGCCATGCGGGTGAAGTCGACGCTGGCATCGAATACCGACCCTTTCCTGCTTGGGATATTCCTGGAGCTTGCGGTCTGGGAAGCGGCGCAGTCGCAGTTCGTGCGTTTTGCCCCGCTCGAAGACCGCATCCTCTTCAGCAGGTTCTTCGATCAGGTGCGTCGCCTTGCACGACTGCTCGATTTCTATCGTAAGATTCGCTCAAACCAGAGTCCTGAACTGGGGGCCGCTGCCAGTGACACCGCCAATGACGTTGCAAAGTATCTCGCCGAGGTTGCCGAAGACGTCCGACTTGACGGGGTTATCGTTGTTTCGGACCACGGGGACCAGACACAGAAACGCCTGCTGGGTCTGTAACAGTAACGAGATTGGAGTAACCGCGCTTTGCAACAGAATTTCTTACACAATAAGAGGAAGTAGAATGCCTAAATTTTTGATCGAACGACATATCGCGGGCGTCGAGAAATGGGGTCCGGACCAGCTAAAGGCCATCGCCCGCAAATCTAACGGTGTGCTCCGTGACATGGGCCCAAGCATCCAGTGGATCAATAGCTATGTAGTGGTGGACAGGATATTTTGCATCTACATTGCGGAGGAAGAAGCCTTGATCCGGCAGCATGCTCGACTTGGCGGCTTTCCTTGCAACAATGTGACGAGAATCGACGGCGATCTCGATCCTACTACGGCAGATACATAACCGAGCCAATGTTACGACCGCTCCGAAATGTTATCAGTCATCAATTCGCCCTATTCGACCACCTCAAAATGTCCGCTATGGGTAAATGCGATCACTGGAGCCAAACCTGATCGTATGTGGCCTGTCGGATCAGGTATGAGTGATTACTTGTAATTCAATTCATAAGTATTCGCATGTATGCTTTCTAAAATGTTGCTAACATGTCGCTACACGTAATTAGCCACATGGGGTCAAGCAGTCTTGCCCCTGTGATGAGGAGAAAGCCATGGCCGAGTTAGCGCAGAACCTGCCACCAATCGAAGAAGTGTTTAACCCCCATTCCAAGGAGTATCTGGATAATCCCATCCCGCAGTGCCTGGCGCTTCTGGAGCGCGGGCGATTCGTGTGGTACGAGCCCTGGCAGGCCTGGATCATCACCCACATGGACGACATCATGGCCTGCTGGAAGACCGAGCCGCTGTCCTCGGACTTCTACGACTGGGAGTTCGCACCGAAGCGGCCGCCCGAGGAGGAGTGGAGTAACTTCGAACGCGCCCTGATCGGACACAGCCTGCTCGCGGACCACGACCACCACCGGCTGGTGCGGCGCGTCACAGCCCCGGCGTTCTCGCGCAACGTGGTAGACAAAATCCAGGCCAAGATCGAGCCGGAGGTGAAGAAACTGTTCGACGAGCTGGGCGAGCCAGACGTCTTCGACTACAAGGAAAAAATCGCCTTCCACATTCCCTTCATATCCATTACCCGCATGGTCGGTATCCCGGAAAAATACTGGCCCGACATTAAACAGGTGATCATGACGTTCACCGAGACATGGAACCCCACCATTTCCGACGCGCAACGCGAAAGCGCCCGCCAGGACAGCAATCGCGCGATCGACATCATCAAGGAAGTCATTGCCGAGCGCCGCAGCGCGCCCGAGCAGGGTGATTTTCTCAGTACACTGCTGCGCATCGAAGCGGAGAACGAAGGCTTTGAGGAAGGCGATATCATCACGCTGATCCTGGCCCTGATTGGCGCCGGTGCCGACACCACGTTGGTGGCCCAGCAGTGGTCGGTCTACGCCCTGCTCAAAAACGACAGAAGCCAGATCGCCAAGGCGCTGGCCACACCCGAGAGCTTCTCCAACGCCTTCTGCGAAATCAATCGCTGGGGCGTGTCGTCCAAAATGGGCTTTGCCCGCTATGCGCCGCGCGACATGGAGTTCATGGGTCAGCAGTTGCGCAAGGGTGTGATGGTACTGATGATGCCGCACCTGAAGGATCACGACCCGAACTACTTTGAACATCCCGAAAAGTTTGATGTGGAGCGGGTGTTCGATCCCGACGCCATGTTCGGCTACGGGCCGCGCTTCTGTATCGGCGCGGCACTGGCTAAACGCCAGCTTTACCTGAGCATGTCGGAATTGTTCAAGCGCTTTCCGAATGTGGAGCTGGCGGAGGAGCCACAGCGCGATGACAGCGACCACAACGCCGTGGTCTTCAAGCGGCTGCTCCTGAAAACCAACTGCCGCTGAGGCATGAGAGTGGTGCGCGTTACTGTTGGGCCTGTTGATGCTGATGCCCGCATGGGGCGCGACATTGCTGGTGCAGGATTCCCAGGGCAAGCCACTGGCCCAAGCCATGGTGACCCGCACACCAACGGGCCTGCCGCCACAGAACCTCAGTGATGACGGCTATACACCTGACGGTGTGACCAATACCGCGCCCGCCGTGGTCACCCGATTTACGGATGCCAGCGGCCGGGTCAGCCTTGATGAACCAGGCAAACCTGCCCAGTACCGCGTGCGCGCCCAGGGCTACGTGGACAGTTTTTTCACCGACATCCCCGCAGAAGTGGTGATGCAATCCATGACCCAAGATCAGCTGTTTGCCAGCTACCCCTCCAATGTGTGGCTGTCGCAACTGCACTTTGGCGGTGACGAGGCGCTGAAGAAACGCTTCGAGCTGAACTGTGCCTTCTGCCACCAACAGGCATCACCTTTTATGCGCAACGAGCGCAGCGAGCAGGAGTGGCTCAATGTCATCGCGCGCATGAACAGCTATGGCGCACGCCTGCCCGATGAGGATCACCAGCGCGTGGCGCAGCTGCTGCGGCAGGAGTATCGCGCGCTGCGCGAGCACCCCGAAACTATCCCTGCGCCCCTGCCGTGGGAAGGATATCTGTCCGCAGTGGAGATGACCGAATGGCCGATCGGTGACGGCTTCTCGCAGATGCACGACTTTCTTCTGCACCCCAATGGTATGGTCTATATCGGCGACAACCTGTTTGATCGACTCTATGAATTGGATCCGAAGACTGGCGCGTACACCGTGTACAAGGTACCGCACGCACCCGACTATGGAACTCGGCGGCATCATGGGCAACCGCTTCAAGGTGTTTCCCAAGATGTACAACTATATGGGCGTGCACTCCCTGGCCTATGCTAAAAAAGACGGCAATATCTTTATCACGCCTTCCATGCAACAGGCGCTGCTGGAGTTCGATGTTAAAACCAAGAAATTCACCAGCCACCCGATGCCGGGTGGATACTACCCGCACACGATAAGGGCTGACGCGCAGGACCGCATGTGGTTTACCCTGGCCCTGTCATCGCAGGTGGCCATGTTTGATCGAGCCAGCGGCACATTCACCCTGTACGACCTGCCCGCGCGCAGCGCCAAGGAATGGTTGATCTTCAAAACCCTGCCCCTGATGTTTCGTATCGATCCACAGCACCGCCCTACTCCCGCCCCCGACAACGAGTCCACCGGACTGCCCATGCCCTACGGCATCGACGTGGCGCCGGATGGCACCGTGTGGGTGGCCCGGCTGTATGCCAACGACCTGGCGCGGATAGATCCCGCAACAGGCGAGGTCACCATGATCGATTTTCCCTACCACGGTCCGCGGCGCCTGCGCATCGACGCCGCAGGGCAAACTGTGGATTGTCGCCTTCCAGGATTCACTGCTGGTCAGCTACGATCCGCAAACCGGGAAGTTCGAACACTACGACACTGCCGGTCATCAATGAAATTCCCTATGCGCTGAACGTGGATCGGGACCGTGGCGTGGTGTGGGTCAACGGCAACCAGTCCGATACCATGCTGGCCTTTACGATCGCCACCAAAACATGGCAGGTCTATCCGATGCCGCGCCAACGATTCTTCACCCGTGACGTCGAAATAGACGAGGCGGACGGCGCCATCTACACCACCAACTCCCACTTCCCCACCTGGCAGTCGGAGGGCGGCGTGCCCACACTGTTGCGCATTCGCCCACTGCCGCAATAGCGTGGCTACCGGGCAGCGATGAGAAAGTTTATTACCCTGCTGCTGGTCACACTTGTCGCTGCCGCACTGCTGGCAGCCGGAAGTCTGCTGCTGATGGACGCGCCGGGGAAAACACTGGAGTCCTTGGTGATCCGCCACGCCGACAAACTGCCGCTGGCCTACCTCGGCCAGCGCCTGTTCGACAAGCACTGCGCCACCTGCCACGACAACCCGGCCATGCACGCGCCAACCCGGGAGGCGCTGTCGGGCTTTTCCAAGGAGAGCATCATGATCGCGCTGGAGTTCGGCAAGATGCAACCCATGGCCGCGCAGCTGCGCCGGCAGGAGCGCTTTCTGATCGCCACCTACCTGGCGGGCAGCGCACCGGACATGGACGGCTGGATCGAGCAGCACCGGTGTAGCGCGCCCGATGCGAGCGCAGCCACAGAGTATGTCACCAACTGGGGGCTGGGCACCCACAACCGGCGTTTTGTCGCCAACGAAAACGCCGGCATCAACCGCGACAACGTGGCGACATTGCAACTGGCGTGGAGCCTGGCCTTTCCCAGGGTGACCGATATGCGCTCGCAGCCCGCGATCATCGGCGACACACTGTACTTCGGCGACAAAACCGGAAAGCTGTACGCGCTGGATCGCACCACGGGCTGCATCCGCGCGCATACCAAAGTGTTCAGCGGCATTCGCTCGGCCATCACGGTGGCGACGCTGGGCGACGGGAAAAAATTGCTGGTGTTCGCCGATTCGGTGGCGACCGTGTTCGCGGTGGATCCGGCCAGCCTGGAGATCGTCTGGCAAACGTCCGCCCGCCTGTTCGATACCTCGGTCATCAGCGGCTCGATCAGCTATTACAACAACCGCCTGTTCGTCCCGGTGTCATCGTACGAGGTCGCCGTCTCCGGCAGCCCCAGCCATATCTGCTGTACATCCCACGGCGGCGTCATCGCACTCGACGCCAGTAACGGCGAGCAGTTATGGCAATGGCACGCCACGGATGAAGCCACACTGCAGGGCCAGAACGCGGAGGGCCAGGACGAGTACGGCCCCTCCGGCGCCTCGGTATGGACCACCCCCGCCGTCGATGCCAAACGCAATCGCATCTATATCGGCACCGGCGAGAATCTCACCCACCCTGCGACAGAGACCTCGGATGCGATCATCGCGCTGGATATGGACAGCGGGGCAATGGCCTGGCATTTCCAGGCCACGGCCGGCGATGTATGGAACGCGGCCTGCCTGAACGGCGGCGCGAACTGCCCGCACGATCCCGGCGGCGACTTCGACTTCGGGGCATCGGTGATCATCGCCGACCGGCCCGACGGTTCCCAGGTGTTGCTGGCCGGGCAGAAATCCGGCGAGGTATTCGCGCTGGACCCCGCTGCGAACGGTGCCGTGCTGTGGCGCAACCGCATCAGCCTTGGCACCACCAACGGCGGTATCCACTGGGGCATGGCGCTGTCGGGTGAGCGACTGATCGTGCCGGTGGCCGACCCGGAGCGGGAGAGGCCGGGCTATACGCCGCAGCCCGGCCTGTATGCGCTGGACGTTAACAGCGGCGCAGTGCTGTGGCAGCAGCCGGTGGCACGCGGCTGTGAGATCGCCGACCAGAACAGGCCACTGATCGGACTGGAGAATATGCGCTCCGGCGTGAAGCCGGATCTTGCGCAGCTGTACCAGTGCTCGTTCTATTACGGCCTGTCAGCAGCGGCCACCGCGACGCCCGAACTCGCCTTCAGCGCCGGCCTCGACGGCACACTGCGCGCCTATGACATTGCCACTGGCGATATACTCTGGCAGACGCAGACGGCGCAAGCCTTCACGGCGAGCAACGGCATCGAGGGCCACGGCGGCGCCATCGACGTCAGCGGGCAGGTGCTGGCGGACGGTTGGCTGTATGTGCAGTCCGGCTACTCCATGTTCGGGCAACTGCCGGGCAATGTACTGCTGGCCTATCGCGTTGTGCAGTAACATTTGCCAAGCCTGCGAGTCGACGCCCGATGACCGGCTCCTGTATTTGGCCTACACTGGACGACCCGGCCCGAGCAAACAATGCCCGGTAAAAATGTACTGACAACTGTTGAGGAGACCTGTGATGGACAAACCCAAACGCGCCGCGGACACCCCCTACGGCGTTCTCGTCAAACCCGGCAAAGACCTACTACTGGTGCGCCTGCGGACTGAGCGCCAGCCAGCCGTTCTGCGATGGCTCGCACAAGGACACCGGATTTTCGCCGGTGCGCTATGACGGCGACAGAGGATGCCAAGGTGTTTTTCTGTGGCTGTAAGGCCACGCAAACCAGCCACTGTGCGATGGCAGCCATAAATAGTTGGAACGTTTCGAACAGATTTATCAGCGCGCCTGCGCGCGCCACGGCGGAGAATCCGCGCTCGCTAGACTTGATGCCGGCGGTGCGCGGCGCGCAGGGCGCTGGCCCAGAGCAAGAACGACCGCTGGCTGGCGCAGATGACCCGCTGTATTTTCCAGGCCGGCTTCGTGTGGCGCGTGGTCGATCACAAATGGGATGATTTTGAGGACGTATTTTTCGGTTTCCCGCCGGAGAAAATCATCATGCTCAGCCCGGAGCAGATCGACCGCTTCGCCCAGAACCCGCGCATCATCCGCAATCGCCAGAAAGTACTGAGCGTGCAGGCCAACGCCCGGTTCATTCTGGATATCAGCGCGAACACGGCAGCTTCGGCAAATTCATCGGCCACTGGCCTGCGCAGGAATTGATCGAGCTATTCGCTCTGTTGAAAAATCGCGGCAGCCGCCTCGGCGGCATGACCGGGCAGCGTGTACTGCGCAATATGGGCAAGGATACATTTATCGTTACCGCTGATGTGGTGCGCTGCCTGCAGCGCAGCGGCCTGGACATTGGCGACAACCCGGGCAGCAAGCGCGAACTGCGACTCATCCAGGACACGTTTAACCGGTGGCATGAGGGGTCCGCACTTCCCTACAGCCATATAAGCAGGGTCTGCGCGCTCTCCCTGTAGCGAATCTTGATGCATATCAAAGGAAAGTGATTAGCACCCGCGCCATAGCCGATTTGAGGTATGAGCAGCCCACAACCGGCGCGCATAGTGATTGCAGGATTGATCAATCACTGCTGAGGACTCGCCATGAACGCCCCCCAACTGACCCAGGCCGAACAGTTATACAAAGCCGCCCGCAACCTGTTGCCTGCCCTGCGCGCACGCACCCTGGAAACCGCAAACCTGGGGCACCTGCCCGAAGCGACGGTGGCTGCCATGCAGGAGGCGGGTTTCTTCCGCATCATGCAGCCGGCCCGCTACGGCGGCTTCGAACTCGACCCACAAGTGTTCTTCCGGGTCCAGATGATCCTCGCCGAAGCCTGTATGTCCACCGCCTGGGTACTGGGTGTGGTCGCGATACACAACTGGCAACTGGGCCTGTTCGATGATCGCGCGCAGCGCGACGTGTGGGGTGAGGATGACTCCACCCTGATTTCATCGTCCTATATGCCGGTGGGCAAAGTGGAACATGTGGACGGTGGTTACCGGCTGTCGGGCCACTGGGGTTTCTCCTCCGGTTCCAAACACTGCAAATGGGCCTTTCTCGGCGCCATGGTGCCCCCGAAAAGCCCTGGCGAAGCGCCCGATTACCGTACCTTTCTGGTACCTGCCAGCGATTACATGATCGTCGACAACTGGAACGTCAGCGGTCTTGAGGGTACCGGCAGCAATGACATTGTGGTGAAGAATGCCTTTGTCCCCGAGTACCGCACCCACCGCTCCCTGCACGGCTTCGAGTGCAACAACCCGGGCAATGCGGTGAACACCCACTACATCTTCCGCCTGCCCTTCGGGCAGATCTTCGTGCGCGCGGTTTCCTCTTCCGGCATCGGCTGCCTGAAAGGCGTGGTCGACAACTACATTGCGGTAAACAAGGACCGCGTCGGCCTCAACGACGGCAACAAGATCGCCACCGACCCGGACGCCCAGATGGCGCTGGCCGAGGCGGTTTCCACCGTCGATGAATGCCAGACCATCATGTTTCGCAACTTTGACACGATGGTCGAAGCGGCGAAGTCCGGCACGACACTACCGATGGACGAGCGCATCAAGATGCGCTTTGACGCCGCGCTGGTCTCACGCAAATGCACCGACGCTATCAACCAGATGTTCATCTCCTGCGGTGCGCAGGGTATTTTCCGCAATCACCCGCTGAACCGGGCGTGGTTGGACATTAACGCCGGCCGCACCCACGTGGCCAACAACCCTTTTAAATTCGGGCGCAACCTGGGCGGCACCATGATGGGCTGCGAGAACGGCGACTTCTTCCTGTAGCGCCCGTCACCAACCCTGGTAGGGGTCCGCGGCTGCAGGCAGGACCGGACCCTTGATCTGTATCAAGAAATTGCTGAATCCACCCCTTCTCGTTGAATGGGACTATACCGGATAGCGCTGCTGCGACTGATAATCGGCGCATATGAATACGCCGTTGATGGAGAATGACAAATGACTGCTATTGAAAAAACCAATGAGAAGAAACATGAACCCTATGTCATCAAGACCGATGATCGTCCCGAGCGCTATGCCCGTGGCTGGTACGTCATCGGCAGTGGCGGCAGTGTCAGCCACAAACCGCGCCAGCTCGACGTATTTGGCACCAAACTGGTCGCCTACCGCGGCAAGGCCGACAACGAAGTCCATATTCTGGATGCCTACTGTCCCCATATGGGCGGCGACCTGTGCGGCGGGGAAGTAAAAGGTAATTCCGTCGTCTGCCCCTTCCACCTGTGGAGCTGGGGCAGTGATGGCGTCTGCGATGACATACCCTACGCCAAAAAAATACCGGACAAGGCCGTGATCAAGTCCTGGCCCACGCTGGAAAAGAACGGGCTGGTCTTCGTGTGGCAGGATGCTGAAGGCAACGGCCCCATACCGGAACAGGAACCAGAACGTCAGGAGGATTGTTATTCCGGGGAATGGACAGACTGGCAGATGGCGGCAATCCCCATCAAGTCGCTGGGTCGGGAGCTGGTTGACAACATGGCGGATATGGCGCATTTCGGTCCCATCCACTATTCAAAAGTGAAGTCGTTCAAGAACACCATGGACGGTCACAAGTTCGTGCAGTACATGGTCGGCGGCCACCAGATTCTCACTGAGGGCGATGGCGGGCTGATCACCAGTGTGGCGACCTATGAAGGTCCCGCTTACATGACGACTACCATGACCGGCCTGATGGACGGGCATCCCATGACCACGCACCTGCTGGTCAGCCACATCCCGGTGGATATGAATAACTTCATCATCAACTTCGGTGTGATGATGAAGAAGGATCCGAATATCTCCGAGGCCGGGAACAAGGCCATGGTCGAGGAATATACCGAGAAGAATATCGAGTCATTCCATCAGGATGTCGCCATCTGGAACAACAAGTGCATTATCGACAATCCATTGATGTGCGACGGTGACGGCCCCATCCACCTGGTGCGCAAGTGGTACAGCCAATTCATGACTAACATTGCGGATATTCGTGAAGATCAGGTCCGGGCACGGGAACACGTCACCCTGGAAGGACCGAGTGTGGAAGAGGTCATAGCTTCCATGGGGTAACCCATTCGGACCCGATCCGTGAACACGCTCACAGATCGGGTGCTTATTCGCTGTATCCACGCCCTCCACTTAATGCGCTGTAATAATTTTTCCTGCAGAATGTAACCAGCGTCCGGTACATTGAAAGAGGATGGTGTTATGTCTTTGGGAAGAGCGTCATTCACGTCAAGGGATCCCATTTCCATTGTCAGTGACAAGCCAATGCCGGTCCAGAGTGATGGTGGCAAACCTTCAAAAAAAGCATCCTTCTACGCAAGGGATACTGCGCCCTTAACCAGTGACACCTCAAAATCGACCAAGAAGAAATATATGGGGGAGGAGCGGCGCCGGGGCAACCGTCGCACGGGCCAGAGTCGTCGCGCCGATGTGCGCTTTGACCTCACCAAAGCTGATCGACGTCAAACTGATGGCCGTCGTGAGCACGACGCCACTGTTAAGTTCTGGTAACTAATTTTTACTGTCGCCTCTGCACATGGCAGAGGAACACTATGGCCGTCAGCAACAATACTGCACCACCCTGATGCGCAGTAGCGAGCCACACAGGTACATGCAGCAGCAGCGTGCCGATACCCATGGTTACCTGCAAACACAAGGCCGCGACCAACAATATCGCCCCCAGCTTGCCACGCCCGGGCCGCGCACTGCGATAGACCAGGAAGGCAAACGCGTTGAGCAACACAAAAAGCACATATGCAAAAATCCGGTGATTGAATTGGATGGTGGTGATGTCTTCAAACATCGCCAGCCATGCGGGTGCAGTAGCGTACAGGCCACGCGGGATGAATGAGTCGCCCATTAACGGCCAGGTGGGGTAAGCCAGGCCAGCGCGGGTACCCGCTACCAGGCCACCCGAAAGAATCATCACATAGACCAGCACCACCAGCACCAGTGCCCAGCGGGCGTAAGGTCTGTGTTGCGTCTGCGGTGCATTGCCCTGCGTGAAAAACAACTCGAAAGCCAACCACACCATACTGGCATAAATAGCAATGGCGACCCCGAGGTGGGCAGTGAGGCGGTACTGGCTGACACGTGGCATATCGACCAGGCCACTTTTTACCATGTACCAGCCCAGCAGACCCTGCAGCCCACCCATAAAAAACAGCATGACCAGGCCGGGCGCCAGCCCCGGCCGCAGGCGGCGCCGCCAGGCAAAGTAGAGCAGGGGCAGCGCGAAGATGACGCCAATCAGGCGGCCTAACAGGCGGTGCAGGTACTCATACATGAAGATCGCCTTGAATCCATCCAGGCTCATGCCACGGTTAATTTTCTGGTACTCGGGATATTGCTGGTACTTCACGAATGTTGCCTGCCAGTCCTGCTCAGTCAGGGGCGGAATCGCTCCGAGCAAGGGCTTCCACTCCACTATCGATAGTCCCGAGTGCGTGAGTCGAGTAACGGCGCCCAGCAAAATCATACCGAAAATGACAGCCGCGCAAACGACCAGCCACCAGGCGACTTGTCGGTCATAGCGCATCTGATCGATGTTTGTCATGGCTTGATAATCTTAAGGGAGAGCATGGAATTATACCCGAAATAAATCCCGAATCCCTGCTGCAATGGGCGGCCTAATCGCGCAGCTCCACCCGGTTCCGGTACAGCTGTAGTGCCTCGGGATTGGCCAGAGCATCGGTATTTTTAACCGGCCAGCCGTGCACTACATTGCGCACAGCCAGCTCCACAATTTTGCCACTGATGGTACGCGGGATATCTTGCACCTGGAGTATTTTCGCCGGGACATGACGGGGTGTGGTGTTGTCCCTGATCGACTGGCGAATCGTTGCGCAGAGGCTGTCATCCAGTGTCAGTCCCGGCCTGAGCACAACAAACAGCACGACCCGCACATCGCCCTGCCACTGCTGGCCAATGACAATGCTCTCCACCACGTCATCGATGCGCTCTACCTGACGATAGATCTCCGCTGTCCCGATGCGCACACCACCGGGATTGAGTACGGCATCCGAGCGCCCGTGCATGATGAATCCGCCGTGGCGGGTGATCTCACCGTAGTCGCCGTGGGCCCACACATTGGGGTAGCGATCAAAGTAAGCGCTGTGGAACTTACTGCCATCGGCATCGTTGAAGAAACCTATCGGGCAGGATGGAAAGGGCTGGGTACAGACCAATTCGCCCTTCTCCCCGCACATGGAATGACCCGCGTCGTCCCAGATAGCAACCGCCATACCCAGACCCGGCGCCTGGATCTCGCCTGTATACACCGGCAGTATGGGGCAGCCGCCCACAAAGCAGGACAGAATGTCCGTGCCCCCGGACATACTCGACAGGCACACATCCTTTTTAAAATCCCGGTAGATGTACGCAAAACTCTCAGGGGACAACGGTGAACCTGTCGATAGCACGGTTTTCAGGCTATCCAGTCGATGGCTTTGCATCGGCTTTTGTCCAGCCTTTTCCAGCGCCGCAATAAATTTGGCACTGGTGCCAAACACAGAAATCCGCTCCTGGTCGATAGCGTCCAACAGCACCGAGCCATTGTGAGCAAACGGCGATCCGTCATACAAAACCAGTGTCGCGCCAGTCGCCAGACCCGACACCAGCCAGTTCCACATCATCCAGCCGCAGGTGGTGAAATAGAAAAACACATCGTCGCGATCCAGGTCCACCAGCAACCGGTGTTCCTTAAGATGCTGCAGCAGGCTACCGCCGGCACCGTGGACGATGCACTTGGGCACACCGGTGGTACCGGAAGAATACATAATGTACAGCGGATGATCGAAGGGCAGTTGCTCGAACTGGATCTGCGTTGCATCGCTATCGAGGTAATCACCAAAGAGAACCCCGTCACGAATGCTGTCAAGAACTGGCCGGGGGTTCACTAGCGGCACGACAACCACTTTTTCTATACTACGTATCTGCCCGACAATCTCCGCCAGTCGCGGCAGTGAATCGCAGGTCTTGCCGTTGTAGAAATACCCGTCCGCCGCAAATAACACTTTTGGCTCTATCTGGCCAAATCGATCCACCACCCCATTAATGCCAAAATCCGGTGAACAGGAAGACCACACCGCACCAATACTGGCTGTCGCGAGCATGGCAACCACTGCTTCGGGTACATTAGGCAGAAAACCGGCCACGCGATCACCGACGACCACGCCCTGGGTGCGCAGACTGGACGCCAATGCAGCAACCTCGCCATACAGACCGGCATAACTGCGTTCACGACGCTCGCCGTTTTCGAGCAGCGACACCAGTGCGGTGCGCTCATCGCGGTAGCGCAGCAAATTCTCAGCAAAATTCAGTCGCGCCTGTGGAAACCAGCGCGCCCCCGGGAATCTGTCTGCATCAAGCAGGACATCTGTGCCACGCTTACTGGCCACTACCGCGCAGAAATCCCAAACGGCCGACCAGAAGTTCCGTGTATTTGCCACCGCCCATGCATGTAATGAAAAATAGTCCGGCGGCACAGTCGCGCCGTAGCGCTTGTTTACAAACATTATAAAGCGGGAAATCTGTGCGGTGGCGATGCGCTCCCTGCCAGGAGTCCACAGCGGGGCCGTCATTCTTTAAAGCCTCGCGATCAATGGGGTGCCATCAAACAGCAGGGCCACTTTGCACCATTCTTACTTCCAGTGGCTGCGTGGTATCAATGTGAATGTCGCGCTGCGGGAAGGCCACCACAATGCCCGCTTCGTTATAGCGCCGATTGATCTGCAGCCTGAGGCGACTGTCCACCGCCAACACCTGGTCCAACTGATCAATGTAATAGCGCAGAGTGATGCGCAGGCTGCTCTCCCCAAAATCATCAAACGTAATGATTGGTTGCGGGTCTGTCAGCACCAGAGCTTCCTGCCGCGCCACGTCGCCTACAATAGTCATGGCCTGGTCCATATCAGTACCATAGGCGACTCCAATATGGATCACCCGGCGCGTCACAGAATCGGTCAGCGACCAGTTAAGGAGCTGACTCGTAATAAATTGCTTATTGGGAACGAGCAACTCGCGGTTGTCGGGATCCCGAATGGTCGTAGCCCGCATCTGTATTCTGGTCACCTTGCCCGAGATATCTCCTACGGTTACCGTGTCCCCCACCCGAATGGGCTGTTCAAACAGAATAATCAATCCACAGATAAAATTGGCCACGATTTCCTGCAAGCCGAAACCGATGCCCAGACTCAGTGCAGCCACCGCCCATTGCATGGATGACCAACTGCCACCCAGAGCGCCCACCACAAAAATCACCAGCAAGGTAGTCGTTACGTACTGAAACACCCTGCTAAAAGCGTAGGCAGAGGCGGCATGTAACTTTACCCGCTGGCGCAGAAGGATTTCCAGCAGCCCGGGAATTCGGCGCACTAATACCCAGCCTATAGCACCCACGATGAGGGCAGTGAACAGGTCGGCGAGGGTGACGGGGTCGGCGACCAGCTTCCCGTCCACCAGCGCTGTCTGGTCCCACAACTTCACTGAATCCAATATGCCCAACGCCGGAAAGACCTCAGCCCAGATCCACGCCACACCCAGCACAGCACCAAACAGTGTGAGCAGATTCAGCAGTTTGGTGCCCTCGTCATTGAGTAGTTCTGGATCATTCTCCAGAATCTCGTCTTCAACGCTGGCTTCACGGTCCTCACTGCTGGTTTTGACTTGCTCCTGCTGCACCTTGAACGCCATTCGACGCCGGGCCAGGCCCAACCAGCGCAGCCCCAGTTCGTAAAGGATCAAAGCACAGCTGAGCATCACGAATGTCTTGATCAACAATAACGCGATTTCGATGGCGCTAAACGTATATCCGAACAACACAGCAAGTATTGATACGATTGGAATCCAGAACAGCAAATTGCGTGTCAGCCTTGCCCACATGGGGCTGTTTACTGTTGGCTCTTCACGAAATATCACCTGTATCTTATTGTGGACAAATGGAGGAAGGTTGCGAAAAAAATCTGCGATCGACAACAACACCAGCACAACCGCTAACGCACCCAGCGGCCCACCGTCTTCCCTGCGATAAAGGTTCAGGAAAAAAACCACCATAGCAGTCGCGGGAAGAAATGTTAGCTCCATCTTGACAATATGCCGGTTAAGAAGGGAGACGCGGTTACTGGGCCAGTGAAAATGCCTGTCCATCAGACCTTTGGGCTGCAATGTCATGCGCAAGAACTCCAGACCCCACAAATACAGTGCGGTGCGCACTGATGCCGCATAAAGCGCCGTGGTTAGTTCTGATTCTTCATCCTGCATTTCAAACAACCACGCTGTTCCCATCAACAGCAACGGCCACTTCAATGACAACAACACGGACAAACCCAGGGCCTGCAGGGTACTGGAAAAATTATCCTGGCGGACGTAACCAACCTTCTTTCCCGTATCCGCCAATTGTCGCTTGAGCCGGGGACTAAAAAACATGAGCAGCAATACCAACAGCAGGATCACAGCGGTCAGCGGCTGCGCCTGTATTTCTGCCGGTATATTCCGCGCCACTGTCAGCCATCGACCGGGAGAAAAAACTTCCCGGGCTTGCTCGACCAGCTCGCCCCCCCGAAACAGTGCGAACGTGTCACGGGAGGGAATCCACAGCAATCGCTCCGAGATAAAATCACGATAGGCATCTACCGCCCCGGCATACTTGCGCAGCGTAAAATCGAGATCTCCCAGCTGCTGCGCATAGGTATTTTCCAGCTCTACCGCTTTTCGCAACAGATCACGACGGCTGCGTACCAACTCACTGAGATCATCGCTTACCTGCTCCGCCACCTCAGGCTCGACCCCTTGCACAAGCTGTTTGACATAGTCAGCGCGATTGCGCAGCAGACGGCGCTCGTCCTCAAGCTCAACCTGCCGCAAACTGGATTTCCTGATTTCCTCTTCATTGGCAGAGATTCTTTTCGCAGTTTCACGATGCTCTGGTAACTGTGCCTGGCGCTCGCGGAGAATTCCTCCCACGGCGGTACTCATGCCCAGGAGTTCCAGCTTACGCTCGATAGCCGTCAGGTCTGATTCCAACTGCTCAGCCTTGCCTCTGGTCGAGTCTGCCTGATGATCTACTCTCTCAATGTCTGCGCTGCGCTCGCCAAAAGTTCTGGTAAGCTCGGCATTTCTACCTGCCAGTTGCTGTATCAGTGCATGCTTACCCTGCGCTTCCGCCAAAATCAGGTCTGCGGCGGCCTGTGCCTGGGCGGCCTCTCCCTGGCGCAACTCGGTGGCCCGCAGTGCCATGGCCCGCGACTTCTTTTCCGCTACGGCAATATCGAAACTGGCTTGATCCATTTGCGCCTTGAGCAATTCAAGTCGCACGGTCTGGCTGAGCAACTCCTCATTCAGCGCAGCCTTCTCAGCAGCGAGACTGGCAAGCTGGGCGCGCGCCAGCCACACTGCTGCCTCGTCGCTTGAGCCGCTTGTCACTTTTTTAGTCAGCAATCCCAGCTGTGCTTTCAGGTCCGCCGACAGACGATCTACCTCGGTCACCCGCGCATAAATTTCAGTCGGACGCTGGGGCATGGCATCGATAGTGGCACTGATGTCTGCCAATTGACTTTTCCTGGCATCCAGCTCGGTCTTGTCGATCTGGATGCGTTGCTCCAGTTCCGGAAGGGTCAATGACCGCGACACCTTGTAGTCCTGCTCAGGAGCGTTGTGGTGTATGGCCAGCATCTTTTCTATGACTGCGGCGTCCTTCTGGGCATTGGTCCGGGACAGAGCGAAGCTGTTGAATTGTTGATTAAACTGCTCGAAGCTGGCGAGGGCAGCACGGATCTCTCCGTACGACTTGAGCAGCGATACCCGTTGCGGGTCATCCGCAGCCAGACTCGCACTAACACTTTTTTCAGCTGCATCCAGTTGCGCCACCGTCACCTCCGGTGCCGCGATCTGGCCCCAGGCATGGGTGGTGGCAAAAAGCACCAACAAGACCAGTACTCTCAACATCATGTTCTCCCGAACAACAAAATCCCCTGCCAATCAGGGACGCTTTTCTTTGCTTCGGGCACACTTTATACCGGTTGCAGGAATGTGGCCAGCGCATGGCCAGCTGGCGTAGAATGCGCGTCCACCAACTCACTACCGAACCCCATGCCTTTACTCCGACTGGACTCAGTTAATCTGCACTACGGCACCCAGGTCCTGCTGGACAACGTTAGCCTGAATATCACCCGTGGCGAAAAACTGGGTCTGCTGGGACGCAACGGCGCGGGTAAAACTACCTTACTCAAACTGTTGGCGGGAGAACTGACGCCTGACTCCGGCGAGCGCTGGGTGCGGCCCGGCGTGCGCATCGCGCGCCTGCAACAAACCCTGCCCGAGGCAGACCAGCTCTCGGTCTATGATGCCGTCGCCTCAGGCCTTGCCGATGCCGGCCGCCTGTTGAGTGAATATCACCACCTGATTCAGGCCGATCCACCAGCGGATATGGCGCTCCTGTCGCGGGTACAGCAACAACTGGAGGCGGCCGACGGCTGGCAATTGCAACTGCGCGTAGAAACCACCATCAGCCAGTTGCAACTGCCGGCGGAAGCCACCATGGGCGAACTGTCCGGGGGCTGGCGCCGTCGGGTCGCTCTGGCACAGGCGCTGGTCAGCCAACCGGACCTACTGTTACTGGACGAACCGACAAATCACCTGGATCTCCCCGCCATTCGTTGGCTGGAAGAACAGCTGGCAAACTTCCCCGGCGCCCTCATCCTCATTACCCACGACCGGCGCTTTCTGCAAAACGTGGCAAACAGTATTGCGGAGTTGGACCGGGGGCATCTCACCCAATTGCGTAGTGACTACCAGGGCTTCCTGCGTCACCGCGAGCAGCAGCTGCAGGACGAGGAGCGTGCCAACGAATTGTTCGACAAGAAACTGGCTCAGGAGGAAGTGTGGATTCGCCAGGGCATCAAGGCCCGGCGTACCCGCAATGAGGGGCGCGTGCGTGCGCTCAAGGCACTGCGCAACGAGCGCCAGAGTCGTCGCGAGCGCACCGGCAGCGCCACCTTCGCAGTAGAAGGCTCAGGGCAATCAGGCAAGATCGTCGCCGAACTGGAACACATCGACAAACGCTTCGGCGATCGTTATGTGCTGAAGGATGTCTCCACCATCATCCAGCGTGGCGACCGGGTGGGTATCGTCGGGCCCAACGGCGCGGGTAAATCCACGTTGGTGAAGATCCTGCTCGGCCAGCTGCAACCGGATGCCGGTAAAATCACCTTCGGCAGCAAACTGGAGGTGGCTTACTCCGACCAGCTCAGGGACCAACTGGACCCACAAAAAAACCTGATCGATAACGTCTGTGGCGGCCAGGACTTTATCGAGATCAACGGCAAGCGCCGCCACGCGATTTCCTACCTGGGAGATTTTCTGTTCAGTCCCGAGCGCGTGCGCACACCAGTGAAAGCACTGTCCGGAGGGGAACAGAATCGCGCCATCCTGGCCAAGCTGTTCAGCAAGCCCGCCAACCTGCTGGTGCTCGATGAACCGACCAACGACCTGGACATCGAAACCCTGGAACTGCTTGAAGAAATCCTGTTGACCTTCGATGGCACCGTGTTGCTGGTCAGCCACGACCGGGATTTTATGGACAATGTGGTCACCAGCCTGCTGGTGCTGGAGGGCGACGGCGTGGTCAGCGAGCACGCTGGCGGCTACAGCGACTGGCAGGCGAGGGGCGGACAACTGCGCGCCGCGGAGCAACCGGCGGCAGCAGCCAAGACCGCACAACCGCAGGCAGCCGCCGTAGCCGGTGCCGCGCCAAAGCTCAAGCTGTCTTATAAGATGCAACGCGAATTAGACAGCCTGCCCGGCATGATAGAAACACTGGAACGGCGGCAACAGGAATTGGAAGCCACGATTTCCCGGCCCGATTTTTATCAGGGGGATCACGCCACGGTCGAACAGGTGCTGAGCGAACTGAAGACCGTGCAGGCCGATATGGAAAGTACTTTCGAGCGCTGGGCAGCGCTTGAGGGTGGTAAGGCGTAAGCGCCGCAATGCACGCAGGTCTGGATGATCCGCGGCAATTTTTGCTGGAGCTATTCCAGATTGCTGTGGCCGCCGCCGACCCACACCTGGTTCTGCCCCCGTGTTTACCCCGTGACACTGGTCGCCGCGCAATAGTCATCGGCGCGGGCAAGGCGGCGGCAGCCATGGCCAGCGCCCTGGAAAAGAACTGGACCGGTGCGTTGTCCGGCCTGGTCGTCACGCCCTACGGCCACGGTGAACCCTGCCAATACATCGAGGTGGTCGAGGCATCGCACCCTGTCCCGGACGCGCAGGGGGAAAAGGCGGCTACTCGCATCCTGGAACTCGTGTCCGACCTCAGGGCCGAGGATCTGGTGATCTGCCTGCTCTCCGGTGGCGGCTCCGCACTGCTGTCCCTGCCGGCGCCGGGAATTACATTGGCCGACAAGCAGGATATCAATCGACAATTACTGCACTGTGGCGCAACCATCGCTGACATAAACTGCGTGCGCAAACACCTGTCAGGTATAAAGGGTGGGCGCCTGGCACGGGCTTGCTATCCAGCGCAGCTGATCACATTCGCGATCTCGGACGTGCCCGGCGATCACCCTGCTATCATCGCCTCCGGCCCCACTGTGGCCGATACCGCCAGCTCTGCCGAGGCGCTGGCCATATTGCAACGCTATGACATAAATGTGGGAACCCACATTCTGGAGTGGCTACAAAACTCCGACTCCGAAACCCTGAAAGCGGACGACCCGGTCTTCGCCGGCAGTCAATTCCACCTCATCGCCACTGCGCAGACATCCCTGGAGGCGGCCGCACGCGCCGTCCGGAAGGCCGGGGTCGAGGTACTGCTGCTGGGCGACAACATTGAGGGCGAGGCCCGCGAGGTCGCCCGGGCACAGGCTGCGGTTGCGGTTGCGTGGCGCCGCGGTGAACAGTCGCAGTCACCCTGCCTCATTCTTTCCGGAGGCGAAACGACAGTCACAATAAACGGCGGTGGCCGCGGCGGCCGCAACACCGAGTTCCTGCTCAGCATGGCCATCGCACTGGTAGGCGCACCCGGTATCCATGCGCTGGCGGCGGATACCGATGGACGCGATGGCACGCAGGACAATGCCGGCGCCATACTGGCGCCGAGGAGTTGGCAGCGCTCCCGCGATCTGGGACTGGATGCAGCGGCCCTGTTGGCCGACAATGACAGCTACCGTTTTTTTGCCGCTCTGGACGACCTGCTGGTCACTGGACCGACACGAACGAACGTCAATGATTTTCGCGCGGTACTGGTATTACCCTGATCGTAATCGGTCCCGTGCCAGCGGCACGAGCAATGGAGACGCAATGAGCACCTATCAACAGCAACTACACTGCTCTGCCAGTGACCTTGATATCGACTTCTGGCGAGCCCCCGAAGGGGTCGCCGTGCCCGACGACGAACTCACCTTTTTATTCGTACCGGATGCTGTTGAAGCCATGGCCGTGTTCGAGCTGGCACAGCAGGTGCATCACTACCAACAGGAGCAGGCGGCAGGCGGCGTACCCATCACCCGCGCGCTGATGGCCACCATGGGCGGCATGCTGCCGGGGATTCTTCTGTACGATCACTTGGCAAAGGGCCAGCCACCCGGCGCACCGCGCATCGACTTTGGCACCATCGGCGTATCGCTCTACAAGGGACCCAACGAGCGCTACGAGAATCCCCGGGTACAGCAGGATATTTCCATACCGGTTCGCAACGAAGTTGTACTGGTGATCGACGATCTCGGTGATCGGGGCGGCACCATGCAGTTCCTCACCCGCTACATTGCTGAAAAAGGTGCGCAACGCGTACTGACCCTGGCGCTCTATATGAAACCCATGGCCACGCGCATTTGTCCGGCGGACTTCTTCTTCGGGACCGTGGCGCAGGACACCTGGATCATCACGCCGCGGGAACGCGTTGAGACCATGGTCAAGCGCGTGCCCGTCTGGCGGGAACGGGGCGCGGACCGGGGTGAATGCTATCGAAGGCTGGTCGACGACATTGGATACCCGCCGAAGCTCGCGGCTTACTACCTCGAAAAAATCTTTGCCGCCGATTAAAGTACTTTCGCTACCGACTCTGCGATGTAGTCGATGTTGCGGGCATTGACGCCGGCAACGCTGATGCGCGAGGAATCCAGCATATAGATGCCGAACTCCTGGCGCAGACGTTGCGCCTGTCCTGCGCTCAGGCCCAGGAAAGAAAACATGCCTTTCTCCCGTTCGATAAACGCGTAATCACCACCGCAGCGCGCTTGCAGTGCGTGACGCAATTTGCTGCGCAGACCGTTGATGCGCCCGCACATCGTTTGTAACTCGGCGCGCCAGATATTCCCCAACTGCTCGTCGGTCAACACACGCCCGGCCAGTAACGCACCGTGCGCTGGAGGCATGGAATATAGTCGCCGCGCCGCTGCCAGTGCGTGGCTGAGGATAGCACGAGCATTGGCCGCGTCGCGGCAGACAAAAATAGCAGCGCCGGTGCGCTCCCGATAGAGGCCGAGATTCTTGGAGCATGAGACTGCCACAATCACTTCCGGCAGGCGCGCGACCAGCAGGCGCAAACCGGCGGCGTCCTCGTCCAGACCATTACCCAGTCCCTGGTAGGCTAAATCGACAAACGGCGTAAAACCCTGTTGCGCGGCCAGATCGGCGATCACCACCCATTGCGCCAAGGTCAAGTCAGCGCCAGAGGGATTGTGGCAACAGCCGTGCAACAACACGATATCCCCGGCGCGGGCATTTTTTAAATCCTCCACCATGCCGTCGAAATTCACGCTGTGGCTGTCGGGTTCATAGTAGCGGTAGCTGCGAAACTCCAGGCCGACACTGCCCAGCAGAGGAATATGTATCGGCCAGGTCGGATCAGAAACCCACACCCGCGCACCCGGCGCCGCCGCATGGATAATCTCGGCGCCAATGCGCAGCGCGCCGCAACCGCCGGGCGTCTGAATGGTGCTGACACGCCCTTCCAGCAACGCGGGGTTGGTCTCCCCCAGCACCAGACGCTGTATGCCCAGATTGAACTGCTCATCACCGGCGGCGGGCAGATAGGCTTTGCTCACCTCCTCATCCACCAGCGCACGCTGTGCCAGTTGCACCGCTTCGAATACCGGGCACACACCCTCATCATTCATATAGATGCCGACAGCCAGGTCGACCTTGTTGGGATTGGGGTCGGCGCGGCAGGCGGCAGAGATGCCGAGAATGGGGTCGGCAGGCAGTTGTTGAAGCAGTTGCAACATGGGGATTCTCCGGGATGTTTATAACTGTGTCAGTAGTGTCGTCAGGAACCGCCAAAAAGGTTCTACGGTTTCGATGTGCAGACGCTCTGTCGGCGAGTGCGCCCCGCGAATGGTGGGCCCAAACGACAGAATATCCAGATCGGGCTTCTTGCCTTTCAATATACCGCACTCAAGTCCTGCATGGATCGCCTTCACCGCCGGCGCGATACCAAACAGCCGCTTATGTAGTGCGCAGCCTTGAGCGAGAAGCGGGCTCTCAAGATCAGGTTGCCAGCCGGGATAGCCCACCACCGGTTTTACTGTCAGTGCAAACGCTCTGGCCAGCGCCAGCACCGATTGCTGCAACGGCAGGCTCTGTCCCTCATTAAAAAATCGAAAACTAGACTCCAGACAAAATTCGCCCTGCTGCAAGCGTACACGCGCCAGGTTGATACTCAAATCCACCAGCGCCGACCCAAGTTCGAGGCTGTAGGCCTGCGCACCGTGGGGAAAAGCGGCGAGCAGGTCAAGGAGCGCAGCGCTGTCAGACGCACTCAGGAGTCCCTCGACCGGCGTAGCTTGTAACGCAAACTCCAACTGGTCATCCGCCACCGGCAGATAGCCGAGTGCCTGTGCTTTAACTTGCTCCACGCGCGCCGCCAGTTGCTCACCTACTAACGCGGGGCAGACGAAACTTACACTTCCCTCACGGGGAATGACATTATGGGCCACGCCAACATCCAGGGCGGCGATCTGCACACCGCCCAAACCCTGTAAACACTGCCCCAACAACTTGATGGCATTGCCCAACTGCTGGTGAATCTGAATACCCGAGTGACCGCCCGCCAGACCCTTGATTGACAGCGTCCAGCCTTGCGCAGCGACTGGCGGCGCCTCGGTGGCAAACGTGCGCGTGAATTCCCAACCCCCGCCGCCGGTGCAGCCTACGTACAGCTCCTGCCACTCCTCTGTATCCAGGTTCAACATACGCGTGCCGGTCAGCAGGGACGGATCGAGTCGCAGCGCACCGTGCAGGCCGCTCTCTTCATCCACGGTGAACAACAGCTCCAGTGGCGGATGCACCACATCAGCGTCCGTCATCAGCGCCAGCGCCGCCGCGCAACCCACACCGTTGTCGGCGCCGAGCGTGGTGCGGTCCGCGCGTAGCCAGCCGTCCTCGACAACCAGGCTTAACGGGTCACGCGTAAAATCGTGCTGTTTGTCGGCGGTTTTTACCGTCACCATATCGAGGTGATTCTGGATGATCACCGCCTCGCGATGCTCCAGGCCCGCACTGGCCGCTATCGTCACCACGAGATTGCCCTGTGCATCCATGCGCCACGGATGACCGCCCTGCTCCGCCTGGTCGATCACATACTGGCGTACAGCAGCCTCCTGCCGAGAGGGCCTCGGAATCTGCGTAATCGCATAGAAATGCTGCCACAGATGGGCAGGCGCGCAGGGATAATTAGCCGGCTTCATGCGGGAACTCCAGGGACAGGCGCGGGATTATAACCGAACGCAACACCAACTCAGTAGGCTGGCACCACCCGAGCCCAGGAACGCAAATAGGTACTGCGACACAGTGCCCAGCGCTTGTCAGGTTCCACCAGGTGATTGGCAATCACGGCAAATACCACGGGATTAAAGGGAAAGCCCACATGGCTGGCAAAAACGGCCACGTTGGTCACGTAACGCGGATCGCCCTGGCATTTCGCGATGCCTGCACCGACGATACCATCCGACTCGCTGTACAGCGCCAGCACCGGAACGCGCAACTTACCGCCACTGTAGGTGTGAGCTACCCAGCGCTCCAGCGCTGCCTCCTCGACCTCATGTTCATAGAGACTGCCCATGACGCTGTACAGGGCAGTGCCGCGCGGATCACCGTAGGGCGTGCCCAGCGTGATGACCTGCTGTATCCACTGTGGAAAGCGATGCGCCAGGGCGACGGCGTACAGGCCACCCAGACTCCAGCCGATCAACGTCAGCTTGCGCCCACTGGCCTTGAACTCGCGCTCGACTCGCGCTGCAATGGCATCTTCGGTCCGTGATCGGTGCGCCAGAAAATCATCGATGTCATGCGAGCGTACTTCCGCTGCGTTGCGCCCCAGACCCCAGGGAATAGCATGGTAGCCACGGTTGTTCAGGAATTTGCGCAGCTGCGCCGTAGAGCCGTCGGCCCCCATAAAGCCTGGAATTGTCATGATGGTGTGGCCATCACCTTGTGGCAGCGTCTTTAGTAAGGGGCCAAGTAGGGCAGTGCTCCCCATCTCCAGTACCACGCGGCTAAACTCCATGACGCTGTGTCGCAATCGGGGCGGTCGCACGTCGGGCGTGAAGCGTTGCTGAGATCTCGTCATACAGGCTCTCTGTGAAAGACTCACGCCCTCATTGTGGCCATTCCGTCAGCAGGAATACAGTGAAACCTTGAAGGTCCAGTTCAACAAATCATGCTAGAATTGCGGTCACAACGTGATCTTCCACACACTTTGACCAAACTCCGGCCCCGTAACCGTTTGTGACTGAACCGCGCGATTCCCTTTACTCCGATCCACTGTCCGAGCACGGCCTGTTTACCTTTGACGAAAGTGTGGCGCGCGTGTTTCCGGATATGATCAAACGCTCAGTACCGGGCTACACCACCATTGTGTCCATGACCGGCTTGCTTGCGGGAAAATACGCGAGCGCCGGCAGCTCGCTCTATGATCTGGGTTGCTCCCTGGGCGCCTCCACGTTAGCCATGCGCCAGCATATCAAACAGCCGGACTGCCGCATCATCAGCGTGGACAATTCTGCCGCGATGCTGGAGCGCTGCCAAAGTATCATCGATACTGATGCCCATGATACGCCCGTTACCCTGACCTGTGCCGATGTGCAGGATGTAGCGATAACGAATGCCTCGGTGGTGGTGCTCAACTTCACTCTACAGTTCATTCCCAGGGAACTGCGTGATCAGGTGATCAGCGCTATATACCGTGGCTTGCTGCCCGGCGGGATAATGGTGTTGTCGGAAAAAGTCACCTTTGAGGATCCGCACCTGGACGCGCTGAATATCGAGTTGCATCACCAGTTCAAACGCGCCAACGGCTACAGCGACCTGGAGGTGGCGCGCAAGCGTAATGCTCTGGAAAATGTGCTGCTGCCCGAGACCCTCAACCAGCACAAACAACGCATCGCCAGCGCTGGCTTCAATAGCTGCGACGTGTGGTTCCAGTGTTTCAACTTCGCTTCCCTCGTCGCACTTAAATAATGGATTACCAGCCTTTAATCGACCGCTGGCGCGACGGCGCACTGGAGCGCTGGGCGCAGCTGCTCAAACAGCAGATTGCAGAGGGCCTTTGCCAAGAGCGTTACGGTGACCTGACGCGCTGGCTGCGCGCATTGCAAGACCTACCGTCGCTGCGGGCCGATGCAATTCATTTTGATAAATCACGGGTCGGGGCGAGCTGCACCAACCCACCGACTGCAGCTATCACGGCGCAGTTACGCGCAGCGCTGCAGCAGTTGCACCCCTGGCGCAAGGGGCCATTTGATCTGTTCGGTGTGCATATCGACACGGAGTGGCGCTCCGACTGGAAATGGGAGCGGCTGCACGAGCGTATCGATGCGCTGCACGGCCGGCGCGTCCTGGATGTCGGTTGTGGTAGCGGCTACCACTGCTGGCGCATGCTGGGCGACGGCGCAGCCGAGGTTATCGGCATCGACCCCACACCGCTGTTCGTGGTGCAGTTTTGGGCCCTACAGAAATATTTACAGCAAGACAATATCTGGGTGTTACCGCTGGCCATCGAGCAGGTGCCACCGAAGCTACAGGCATTCGATACCGTCTTCTCCATGGGCGTTCTCTATCACCGTCGGTCACCGCTGGACCATCTGCAGGAATTAAAGGACTGCCTGCGGCCCGGCGGGCAATTGGTACTGGAAACGCTAGTCATTGAAGGCGGACCGGGTGACACGCTGTTGCCTGAGGGGCGCTACGCACGCATGGGCAATGTGTGGTTTCTGCCAAGCGTTGACACCTTGCTAAGTTGGCTGCGCAAGTTGGGCTTTGTCGATCCACAGCTCGTGGATGTCTGTGTGACTACAACGCAAGAACAGCGCTCCACCGAGTGGATGACCTTTCATTCACTGGCCAACTTTCTTGATCCCGAGGATGCGAGCAAAACGATCGAGGGCCACCCAGCGCCGCGCCGCGCTATTGTGACAGCGCGGGCGCCCGGGGTCTGGATGCAACCGTAGATCGAAGCGCCAAAAAAAGCTTAATGCAGTGACCCGTCCACCCGATGTTCGTCAAACACAAACTCAAACACCTCCCGATAATTGCGGGCAAAGTGAATATTGATGCCTTCACGCAGGTAGTCCGGCAGCTCCTCGAAATCGCGCCGGTTGGCAATGGGCAGGATCAGTTCCATGATCCTGCTGCGCCGTGCGGCGATGACTTTCTCGCGAATGCCACCCACCGGTAACACCTGACCAGTCAACGTCAGTTCACCGGTCATTGCCAGCGGGCGTTTAATGCGCTCCCGGCGCGCCAGAGATAGCAGCGATGTGGCCATGGTGACGCCAGCGCTGGGCCCATCTTTAGGTGTCGCACCCTCGGGAACATGCAGGTGCACCATACTCATATCGAAGAAGTCCGGGTCACAGCCGTAATCCCTGAGATGGGCAACGATATAACTATAGGCAATCTCCGCTGACTCCTTCATCACCTCCCCCAGCCGTCCGGTCAACTTGAAGCCCCGGTTGAGTGTATGTACGCGGGACGACTCGACCGGCAGGGTCGCGCCGCCCATGGCGGTCCAGGCCAGGCCGGTAACTACGCCCAGCCCGCGCAGGGGTCGCTCCGGCTGGAATGGCGGTTTGCCGAGCAAGACCTCGATATCCTTCTTGCCCACGCGCAGCTTGCTCTCCTTTGCGTCCAGCAGTCGGACGATAGATTTGCGCATAATGCGCGCGAGTTGTTTCTCCAGCGTACGCACGCCGGCTTCCCGGCAATAGGAATCAATCACGTACCTGAGACCGGCATCGTTAATCTTCAACTGTTCATCGCTGAGTCCATGACGCGCAAGCTGCTTGGGCCACAGGTGATTCCTGGCAATGAACAATTTTTCCTCGGCCACATAACCGGACAGGCGCAGTGTTTCCATGCGATCCAGCAAGGGCCCGGGTATGGTATCGAGCTGGTTGGCGGTGCACACGAACAGCACCTTGGACAAGTCGACACGCAGGTCCAGGTAGTGATCCAGAAATTCACTGTTCTGCTCCGGATCCAGTACTTCCAGCAGGGCGGAGGCGGGATCTCCCTGGAAGGAAGCGCCGATCTTATCGATCTCATCGAGCATGATCACCGGATTGGAGACCTGTACCTCCTTCAGTGCCTGTATAAATTTCCCCGGCATGGCGCCGATGTATGTGCGCCGGTGTCCCTTTATTTCTGCCTCGTCACGCATGCCGCCGAGACTGAAGCGATAAAATTTGCGGCCCAAGGCATCGGCTACGGAGCGACCAATACTGGTTTTACCAACACCTGGCGGCCCCACCAACAAAAGAATTGAGCCGGCAATCTCGCCCTTGAATGAACCCACGGCCAGAAATTCCAGGATGCGGTCCTTCACATCCTCCAGGCCCTCGTGGTGCTCATTCAGTACCTTGCGCGCGTGCTTGAGGTCCAGATTGTCCTCGGACAGCACGCCCCACGGTACAGATGTCGCCCAGTCGAGATAGTTACGAGTGACGCCGTATTCCGGCGAGCCCGTCTCCAGCACGGAGAGCTTGCGCATCTCCTCGTCAATGCGCCGCGCCGCGACTTCTGGCAAATGAAGTTTGCTGATCCGCTCGGCAAATATTTCCACGTCAGAAGTGCGATCGTCCTTGGAGATACCCAGTTCCTTCTGGATGATCTTAAGCTGTTCACGCAGGAAAAACTCGCGCTGATTCTCCATTACCTGCTCATTGACCTGACTGGTGATCTGTCCTTGTAACTCTGCTACTTCGCGCTCCTTGCGCAGCAACGTCAGCACCTTTTCCATCCGTGAACGCAGGGGTAGTGTGTCCAGGATCTCCTGTAGCTGCTCACCGGTGGCAGTAGTCAGGGCCGCCGAGAAATCAGCCAGCATACTGGGCCGGCTGGGACTGAAGTTAGCCAGGTATTGTTTCAGCTCCTCACTGTACAGTGGGTTGAGCGGCAACAGCTCACGGATCTGCTTGATCAGGGCCATGGCGTAGGCCTTGATTTCATCGGAGTTGCGATCACCCTGGCTGCGCGGGTATTCGACCTGCACCAGATAAGGCGGTTTGTCGCTCAGCCAGCGCACAATGCGGAAACGTTTGATGCCCTGGGCGAGGAACTGCCCCGTCTGCTCCGTGGCCATGGCCGGGCGATGCAGGCGCACCACACAGCCGATCTCGGGAAACTGCCGCGGCTCAGCACTACCGGAACCAGCCAAATCCACGTAGGACAGACCGAGCAGTCCGTGCCCGGCTTTATGCACAGCCTCCAGCGTACTCCCCCACTCACGGAGATTGATCGCTATCGGCTGCACTTGTCCCGGAAAAAAAGGGCGATAGGGCACTGGCATCAGGTACAGGGTATCCGGCAGCACGTCATCGGCCACCGCAGGGGTCTGACTCGCCTCGCTGGGAGGCTCTACTACAACTTCTACCGGCTGTTCTTGCTCATTCATCACAGTCCATATCCTGTTCCATCCATGTTGACCAGCACTCGTCGATCACCTCTTTATATAGGCGAGTGGACATTTTTCAAGCTTCGTGTTCCCGGAGCATACTGCTTCGTCGCAGTTCCCATTATACTTGCGCGCAAACAACCATCGGCCAGCGGGCTGTGTGACATGAGGACAACGCCGTGTATATCGATCAGCTGTCAGTCGTCGAGCTTACGACTCACCTAGAAACCCTTCAGAAACAGTACGATGCGCTGCAAGACCTGAACCTCGCACTGGACCTCACCCGGGGCAAACCTTGTACCGAGCAGGTAGCCCTGTCAGATGCACTGGATGGTATTCTCGCAGGCAACTACCTCACGGCGAACGGCACTGACGTGCGCAACTACGGAGGCCTGGAGGGACTACCTGAAGCCAGAGCGCTGTTTGCCGAAGTACTGGGGACACCGCCCGAGGAGACGCTGATCGGCGGCAATTCCAGCCTGACGCTAATGTACAACACGATTGACTTCGCGCTCACCGAAGGCCTGGCCGGACCCGCCTCCGCCTGGGGTAACACTGACACAGTAAAATTCCTGTGCCCCGCTCCCGGCTATGATCGCCACTTCGCCATTTGCGAGCATCTGGGTATAGAGATGATTGGCGTACCGATGCTCGACAGTGGACCTGACATGGACCTGATTGAAGTACTGGTAAAAGAAGACTCTTCGATCAAGGGCCTGTGGTGTGTACCACGCTTTTCCAATCCCAGCGGCTGTGTCTACAGTGACGATACAGTAGAGCGCATAGCCCGTCTGGGTCTTACTGCGGCAGAGCATTTCCTCGTTATGTGGGATAACGCTTACGCCATTCACACTTTGTATGACGATGCCCCGCCACTGGCATCCGTGCGCGCTTTCTGCCAGCAATACGGCACCATGGACAACGTCTTCCAGTTCGGCTCCACCTCCAAGATCACGTTTGCTGGCGCCGGAGTTTCATTCATGGCCAGCAGCGACAAAAATATGGCTGCACTCAAGCAGCATCTGGCCTTCCAGACGATTGGACCGGACAAAGTGAACCAACTGCGCCACGTGCGCTTTCTGGCCAATCCGGAAAATCTGGCAAAACACATGGCGGCACACGCAGCAATTATCAGGCCCCGCTTTGAGAGCGTGCTCGGCACGCTGGCACAGGAACTGGCAGGCCAGGGCATGGGCGCGTGGTCTGCGCCCCGCGGTGGTTATTTTATATCCTTCAATACCTTGCCAGGACTGGCGCGCAAAGTGGTAAAGCTGGCCGATGCTATCGGGGTAAAGCTCACTCCGGCGGGCGCCACATTCCCTTACGGTAAAGATCCCCAGGACAGTAACATTCGCCTGTCGCCCACCTTCCCGAGCCTTAAGGATGTGAAGGCCGCAATCGAGGCGTTTGTTATTTGTGTAAAACTTGCCTCAATCCAGGATCGACTGCAGCAAGCAAAGTAATGGCTGTCTTGCTAACGGGCCGGAGGACGAGAGATCCTAGTACAGCCACTCCTCGCTCCAGAAACTGCGGATGTAATTCACCAGATCCCAAATGGCCTCCTCATTTTCCAGCCTGGTGCGCCAGCCAGGCATAGCTGCGCCCGTCCCATTGGCAATACTGTTGAACAGCTCTTCCTCGGATGTGCCGTAAAAATAGGCCGCCGGATCGGAGAGGTCGGTGACGCCGGGTATAGGGCTAAACGCTCCAGCGCCTTGCGTCGCATGCTGCGCCGGCGCGGTCGCATAAGCCTTATTAATCGCCGCATTGACCTCGTTCAGGAGCTCCACCCTGGCATCAGGCTTGCTCTCCGCAACCGCACCAGGGTCTGGCCGTTTAGCCCATGCGGGCCAATCGCCCTTACCCCGTACCTTCGGTACCTGGGGTAATTCCTCAACTGGTGCTGTACCCATCACTGCAGAATCTTCGCGCAGCGGGTTCGTTTCATTCGTTGCATGCTGCGCACCGGACAGATCAGCAGACTTCAGGCCGTGACACTCGCTACAATGCAGTTCGTAGAGCTGCGCGCCATTGTTCAGGGACCGCTCATCAGCGTACACCGGGCTTGCATAGACCCTCCCCGGTCCGAGTAGACCGAGGCACAGAGTAAAAAGTATCGAGAAAAACCTGGAACTAACGAAACGACGGCTTCGCATAGGGTATTGCGCGCAGGCCTACTCTTCGCCGCCTTTCTGGCCGGGGGGGAAACCCACAAATGGAAAACTGGTGACGTTGCTCTCGACGGATGTGACACTGGAAACCTTGCTACTGCCCTCCTTATCCACTTCGTCTATGCGAATAATGGCCTGCATCGGGATGTAGCTGCGCTTCACCCCGGCGAATTCGTTTTTTAGTTTTTCCTCCCCTGGATCCACCAGAATCTGGGAGCGCTCCCCGAAGACAAACTCCTCCACTTCGATAAAACCCCACATATCGCTCTGGTAGATTTGGCGGGCGAAGACCTCGAACACCTGACTACCGTTCTGAAATATCACCTTGTATACGGGTTGGTTGGCCATTGTATTCTCGTGTAACGCCTGTCGCGAAGTGTCTGACCTGCAGGCAGGCGACGACAGGGCACCTGATTTTAAAGGGCGGCAATATTACCACCATGACCGCAGAATACCAGTTTCCAGCTCGGTATGCTTCATCACGCACCCCGGTACTGAACGTGTGACGGCCTGCGCACGCGAGTTTTTCCGGCACGCGACCAAACAGCAGCGGCAATGCGCTCTAGGTTTGCCACCGCCGACTCTGTATAATCCGCAGCCCATTTCAAAACAGAGCGATATCAGCGGCTGGCCCGCTGCAACAATCCAGTGAGTAAAAAACTCTACATTAAAACCCACGGCTGCCAGATGAATGAATACGACTCGGCCCGTATGCGTGATCTGTTGCAGGAGAGCCACGACCTGATCCCCACGGACAATCCGGAGGATGCAGATGTATTGCTGTTAAATACTTGTTCTATAAGGGAAAAGGCTCAGGAGAAAGTCTTTCATCAACTGGGGCGCTGGAAGCACCTGAAACAGAAAAATCCCGACCTGATTATCGGCGTAGGCGGCTGCGTGGCCAGTCAGGAAGGCGCGGCAATCGGCCGTCGCGCGCCTTACGTTGATCTGGTGTTTGGCCCCCAAACCCTGCATCGGTTGCCGGAAATGTTGGAGCAGCGCGGCGCGGGCGGCACCCTCATCGTGGACATCAGCTTCCCGGAAATCGAGAAATTCGACAATCTGCCCCAACCCGAGGCGGAGGGACCCAGCGCCTTTGTATCGGTCATGGAAGGGTGCAGCAAATACTGTACATTTTGCGTCGTGCCCTATACCCGTGGCGAGGAGGTCTCCCGACCGCTGGATGACGTCATCGCCGAAATTGCCCACCTGGCAGCAGGCGGGGTGCGCGAAGTGAACCTGCTGGGACAAAATGTGAACGCCTATCGCGGTGCCAGCCACGAGGGCGAGATCATCGATTTTGCCGAGTTACTGCATTTTGTCGCGCGTATTCCCGGCATAGAGCGTATTCGCTACACCACCTCACACCCAGTGGAGTTTTCCGATGCATTGATCGATGCCTATGCCCATATACCGCAGCTGGTGGATCACCTGCACCTGCCGGTGCAAAGCGGCTCTGATCGCATTCTGGCCGCCATGAAGCGCGGCCATACCGCGCTGGAGTACAAATCGAAAATACGCCGTCTGCGCAAGATTCGCCCGGATATCAGTATCTCATCGGACTTCATCATCGGGTTTCCCGGCGAAACTGAAGTGGACTTCGCGGCCACCATGAAACTCATAGAAGACATCGGATTCGACACTTCTTTCAGCTTTGTCTACAGCGCCCGTCCGGGCACCCCGGCAGCAGAGTTGCCGGACAATACTGACGAGGACACCAAAAAGCAGCGTCTGCAGATACTACAGGCGCGCATCATCCAACAGGCCGCAGCGATCAGCCGGCGTATGGTCGGCACCACGCAGCGCATCCTGGTAACCGGTGTATCAAAAAAGGATCCCGGGCAGCTGCAGGGACGCACCGAAAACAATCGGGCGGTAAATTTTGCAGCGACAGACCAGTCCCTGATCGGGCAGTTTGTGGATGTGCAGATCATCGCTGCCCTGCCCAACTCCCTGCGCGGCACAGTATTCGATGGTTGACGCCTGCGAATTCCCGTATATCCTTACCAGTAATTGCATTGCCCATAGTGGCGACAGGATACTTTGAACAGCGAACCTCCCTCCCAACCGTCACCGCGACAGTTGATTCAACAAAACCTGACCCTGGAACCCGATGATGCACGTCATTTGTCGTTGTTGTGTGGCCATCTGGACAGCCATTTGCGCCAGATCGAACAGCGCCTGGGCGTCAGCATCAGCGCGCGGGGTAACCAGTTCCAGCTGAGTGGCCCCGCCGTGAATGTCTCGACCGCCGAGCATTTGCTGGTTCACCTGTATGCCGAGGTCTGCCAGGGCGTGGGTCTGACGCCTGAATCCCTGCATCTGCAACTGCAGGATGCAGGCCTGGAACATCTGCTGGAGGTGGGCCAGGATCCGTCCATCCAACCCATCCAGATCATCCGCACCAAACGCACATCCATCAAGCCCCGCGGCAAGAACCAGCAGGCCTATGTGCGCACCATTAAGAAATATGATATCAACTTTGGCATCGGCCCAGCCGGTACCGGCAAGACCTATCTGGCAGTCGCTTGCGGCGTAGAAGCCCTGCTGGAAGAGCGGGTGCGCCGCATTATATTGGTGCGACCGGCGGTAGAGGCCGGCGAAAAGCTGGGCTTTCTACCCGGCGATCTCAGTCAGAAAATCGACCCCTATTTGCGCCCGCTCTACGACGCCCTGTATGAGATGCTGGGTTTCGAAGCGGTCAACAAGTATATCGAGCGTAATATTATCGAGGTCGCGCCCCTGGCCTTTATGCGCGGGAGAACCCTGAACCATGCCTTCATCATTCTTGACGAGGCACAGAACACCACGCGCGAACAAATGAAGATGTTCCTGACCCGCATTGGCTTCGGCTCCACGGCTGTTATTACCGGTGACGCAACGCAGATCGACCTGCCGCGCGGCTGCCCTTCGGGCCTGACCCACGCGAGCAATATACTGGACGGAGTGGAAGGGTTGGGCTTTACTTATTTCGGCAACAAGGACGTGGTGCGCCACCCGCTGGTGCAGCGCATCGTCGAGGCCTACGACAGTGCTGAAGAAACCGCCACTCCCCTGGATAAGAGCCGACGGTGAAGCTGCATGTGGATATCCAGACAGCCAGCGTTGAAGCCGTCCCGACTGAAAACGATATATGCCGCTGGATCGCGGCAGCCCTGCACGGACGGGCGACGCAGGAACAGGTAGAGGTCAGTGTACGCCTCGTAGACATCGATGAAATGACACAGCTGAACGAAACTTACCGGGGTAAAACGGGAGCCACCAACGTGCTGTCCTTTCCTGCCGGCCTGCCCGCAGAACTTGCCATACCGTTACTCGGCGATATCGTTATCTGCGCCCCGGTAGTCCAGGCTGAGGCGGCGCAGCAGGGTAAAACCGAGAGTGCACACTGGGCCCACATGACCGTCCACGGCACGCTGCACCTGTTGGGTTACGATCACATTGAAGAGGAGGACGCGGCGATCATGGAAGCTTTGGAATGTGCCATTCTCAGCGAGCTGGATTACGCTGGTCCGTACGACGTTAACCAGCCCGAGCACGCATCGTGATGAGTGAAGACCGTACAGGCAATTACGCCAGCGATCGATCATGGATAGACAGGATAGCGCTGTTGTTCAACTCCGAGCCGCGCACGCGCCAGGACCTCGAGGATGTGCTCACCGTGGCCGCCGAAAACGAGGTTATCGACCAGGACGCGCGCAGCATCATGGAAGGGGCGATGCAAGTCAGCGATATGCAGGCCCGGGATATCATGGTCCCACGCTCACAAATGGTGTATATCAAGGCGGATGCCACGCTGGAAGAGATCCTGCCCCAGATCATCAGCTCTGCCCACTCCCGCTACCCGGTGATCGGGGATAATCCAGACGATATCCACGGAATTCTGCTGGCTAAGGATTTGCTGCCACAAATACTCATTACTGATAACAACAACTTCAGGATAGGCGATCTGTTGCGTCCCACGATGGTGGTACCGGAGAGCAAGCGCCTCAACGTACTGTTGCGAGAATTTCGTGAAAATCGCAATCACATGGCAATCGTGATCGATGAGTATGGCGGCGTCGCCGGTCTGGTCACCATTGAAGATGTGCTCGAGGAAATCGTTGGTGAGATTGAAGACGAGACCGATGAAAAGGCGGACCGCTTCATCCACATGATCGACGACCACGAGTATATGGTGAAGGCGCTCACTCCTATCGACGAATTCAATGCCTATTTCGGCTGCCGCTTAAGTGATGAGGAATTCGACACCATCGGCGGCCTGGTCATCCAGGCGTTCGGGCATATGCCCGCCCGCCATGAGACAACCACTATTGACGGCTTCAAGTTCGAGGTGGTCAAAGCCGACCAGCGCAAAATTTACAGCCTGCGTATGTGTCCCCCCAGAGTTAGCCCTTATCAAGCAACGCCCTGCCATGCGTTCCGAATCCGGCCTTAGTCCCCTGTTTGTGCTGATGTGGGCACCGCTGGCCGGCGCCCTGGTCACGCTGTCACTAGCCCCCTTCGATTTCTGGCCGGCGGGCATTATCAGTTGTTTCATGTATGCCTATCTGCTGAGTACCTGCGGCGCCAAGCAGGGCCTGTGGCGCGGCTGGCTCTACGGGCTGGGCATGTTTGGCAGCGGCGTTTCCTGGGTCTACGTCAGCATTCATGTCCACGGACATGCCAGCATTCCTCTCGCGGCAGGGCTGACTGCGCTGTTTTGCGCCGCGCTGGCACTGTTTCATGCACTATTCGCCTGGAGTTATGTGCAACTTGTACGCCCCCTTCCGGGCGGTATGCTGGTGGGATTCCCGGCCCTCTGGGTACTATTCGAGTGGCTGCGTGACTGGCTGTTCACCGGTTTCCCCTGGCTCTATCTAGGCTATGCCCATGTGGACACCTGGATATCGGGCTGGGCCCCGATAACTGGCGTATTTGGCCTGTCATTCATCTGCGCGTTGTCCGGTACCTGCCTGTTTCTCGCCTGGCGCAGCAAAAAAACCATCGCGTATCTGACCTATGCAGTAATACTGATCACACTCTGGGGCGGCGGCGCAGTACTCAAACCCACACAGTGGGTCGCCAAAGCCAGCGAAACACCACTTACGGTGGCCCTCTTCCAGCCCAATGTTCCCCAGGAGCAAAAATGGGACCCCCAGTGGTACCAACCTATCCTGAGTCAACTGCGTGATGCCACCGACCCCGTAATGGGGCGTGACATCGTCATCTGGCCGGAATCGGCGATCCCCAACTACTACCAGCGCGCACAGGACTTTCTGGAGCCGCTGGCCCAGCGCGCGGCAGCCGCCAACACTACACTAATTACCGGGGCACCGTTTCGCCCTGCCGGTAGCGCTCTGTACTACAACAGCGCTGTAGCGTTAGGTGATGGGAATGGGGTCTACCACAAACAACGGCTGGTGCCCTTCGGGGAGTATGTGCCACTGGAACATCTGCTGCGCGGTCTTATCAAGTTTTTCGATTTGCCGATGTCCTCGTTCAGTGCTGGGCCCGCCGATCAGCCGCCCCTGCGAGCCGGGGCCTATCGTATCGCACCCTTTATTTGCTATGAGATAGTCTACGGCGACCTCGTGGCCAACAGCGCCCGCGATGCCGACCTGTTAATCACCATCAGTAACGACAGCTGGTTCGGTGATTCCATCGGCCCCTGGCAACACTTGCAGATTGCCCAGATGCGTGGCCGCGAGAACGGACGCTACGTGCTCCGCGCTACCAATAATGGTATCTCCGCCATCATCGACCACCGCGGCCACATCCTTAAACGCACCGATCAGTTCGTGGCAACCATGCTGACAGGCGATGCGGAAGTCATGCTGGGCAATACGCCCTACAGCAGTTTTGGCTCCACCCCCATTATCGCTGGCTGTTTCATCGGCCTGTTACTGATGGCGCTGATGTACGTGGGATTCTGGCGCGACAACTAGGTCAAGCCATCGCAGGCCCCATCAATTACTGTTAGAATTCTCGATTCTTTTTGCTGGTATTGCGCTCTCGTGAGCGTTGAATCATGCCGGTATTCCATTAATGACCAAGGACGCAGCGCATAACCCGTGATGGATCAGCACTACGACCCACAGGCTCTGGAAGAGGCCGCGCAGGAATACTGGCTGGCACACCACAGCTTTGCCGTACATCAGGATGACGCGCGGGAAAAGTTTTATTGCCTGGCCATGTTTCCCTATCCCAGTGGCCAGTTGCATATGGGCCACGTACGCAACTACACCATTGCTGACGTCATCGCCCGCTACCAGCGCATGCAGGGAAAAAACGTGCTGCAGCCCATGGGCTGGGATGCCTTTGGCCTGCCGGCGGAAAACGCTGCAATTAAAAACAGGGTGCCCCCGGCGCAGTGGACCGCGCAGAACATCGATTACATGCGCGAGCAGTTACAGCGACTGGGCTTTGCGTACGACTGGGACCGGGAGATCGCTACCTGCGACCCGACGTATTACCGCTGGGAGCAGTGGTTTTTTACCCGCCTGTTTGAAAAAGGCCTGGCGTACAAGAAAAAGGCCGAGGTGAACTGGTGCGAAACCGACCAGACCGTGCTGGCCAACGAGCAGGTAGTCGACGGCTGCTGCTGGCGCTGCGATAACCCGGTGCAGCGCCGCGAGATCGACCAGTGGTTTATCAAGATAACCGACTACGCCGAGCAACTGCTGGCTGATCTGGACAAACTGGACCAGTGGCCGGAGCAGGTGCGCACCATGCAGCGCAACTGGATAGGCCGCTCTGAAGGGGTGGACCTGGATTTTGCGCTCCCTGACGGCACCGCACTGAGTGTATATACCACCCGCCCGGATACGCTACTGGGAGTCACTTACCTGGCGATAGCCCTGCAGCATCCGCTCGCCAGGACAGCAGCCACAGACAACCCCGCTCTCGCTGCATTTATAGAGTCACAGGGCAACGTCAAAATGGCCGAAGCCGACATCGCCACCATGGAAAAACTGGGTATGGCGACGGGCATGACTGCCATCCACCCAATTACCGGAGCGCAAGTGCCTGTCTGGGTCGCCAATTTCGTGCTGCTGAGTTACGGCTCAGGCGCGGTGATGTCTGTGCCCGGTCACGACCAGCGCGACTGGGAATTTGCTACCCGGTATAAGCTACCCATCATGCAGGTCATCGCCCCAATCGGTGACGAACCCTGCGACCTCAGCCGGGCAGCTTTCACGGCAAAGGGTGTATTGGTCAACTCGGGCGAGTTCGATGGCCTGAATTTCCAACAGGCCTTCGCCACCATCGCTGATCGCCTGGAGGCTAGAGGCCAAGGCAGGCGCACTGTCAACTATCGCCTGCGCGACTGGGGCATCTCGCGCCAGCGTTATTGGGGCGCGCCCATTCCCATTATCAACTGCGACGACTGTGGCGCAGTCCCGGTGCCCGCCGCAGACTTGCCGGTGGTCCTGCCCACTGTGGTTGCATTTGAAGGGGTGGGCTCTCCCCTCAAAATAATGCCGGAGTTCTACGAAACCAATTGTCCCCGGTGTGGCGGAGCCGCCACCCGGGAAACAGACACCTTTGATACGTTCATGGAATCCTCCTGGTACTACGCCCGCTACGGTTGCGCCCATAACGACCAGGCCATGCTGGACAGCGAGGCGGACTACTGGACCCCGGTGGACCAGTATGTGGGTGGGATCGAGCACGCCATTTTGCACCTGCTGTATTCGCGTTTCTTTCACAAGTTGCTGCGGGACGAGGGATTGGTGAGCTCCGATGAGCCCTTCATCCGCTTGCTGACCCAGGGCATGGTGCTGAAGGACGGCGCCAAGATGTCCAAGTCCAAGGGCAACACCGTGGACCCGCAAGCGTTGATCAACACTTACGGGGCTGATACGGTACGCCTGTTCAGCATGTTTGCCGCTCCACCGGAGCAGTCCCTGGAATGGTCCGACTCAGGCGTGGAGGGCGCCAACCGTTTCCTCAAACGCCTGTGGAAAATGGCCGCCATACACACTGCAGCGGGAGCCGCTCCGGCACTGGACGTGGCTGCCCTGAACGACCAGCAAAAAAGTATCCGCCGCAAACTTCATGAAACCATCGCCAAGGTCAACGACGACTACGGCCGCCGACAGACCTTCAACACTGCCATCGCCGCGATCATGGAATTGTGCAACGAGCTGGGCAAGCTGGACACTGCTGCGCCTGGTCGCGCCGTGATGGACGAGGCGCTACGCGCCATCGTGTTGATGCTCAACCCCATCGTACCGCATGTGTGTCACGCATTGTGGCCGACCCTGGGTGGCACCGGTGACATTCACAACGCCCCGTGGCCCAGCGTCGATGCGAGCGCCCTTGCCCGCGATAGCATAGAGATAGTCGTGCAGGTAAACGGTAAAGTGCGGGCCAGGATGGAAGTTCCCGCCACTGCCGACAGGGACGCCATTGAAGCTCAGGCACGCTCCCAGCAGAACGTCAGTCGATTTCTGGAGGGGCTGAGCGTGCGCAAGGTCATTGTGGTGCCGGGTAAACTGGTTAATATTGTGACTGATTCCTGACCGAGAGACTTACCATGTACAGGCGCCTCACTCACTACAGCTTGATCCTGGGCATGACCTGCCTGCTCGGCGCCTGCGGCTTCCATCTGCGTGGCGTTGGTACCGGTGGACCTGCCGTTCCGGAAGCGTGGAAGAGCATGAATCTGGTCACGGGCAACCCTAACGGTGAATTCAGCCGGGATGTCTCCGCTCTGTTTGCCGCCAACGGCGTCCAGTGGACAGACAGTGATAACGCCAATTTCAGCCTGGTGCTGAGCCCCGAGCGCTTTGAACAACGCAATCTATCTCTCAACGCCGAGGCCCGCGTCGCTGAAATCGAGCTCACCATGAGCTCGCAGTTCAGGGTACTTGATGCCAGTAAAGCCGAGGTGATGCCACTGACCACTGTGTCGGTCATCAAGCAGATGGAGAACGACCCGCGCAATGTGGTCGGCAAGGAAGGGGAAATGCAGCTGATCCAGGGCGAGATGTACTCCGAACTGGCCACGCAAATCATGCGCCGTATCGCTTTCTTCGCGGCCAATAGCCAGCCCCAACCTAATAGCCCGTAATGCGTCTCTATCCCGAGAAACTGGCAGGGCATCTGCAGCAACAACTTCTTCCGGTCTATCTGGTCAGTGGCGACGAGCCCCTGTTGGTACAGGAGTGTTGTGACCAGATCCGCCAAAAGGCCCGCGAACAGGGTTGTAGCGAGCGGGAGGTTATCGAGGGCGGCGGCTCCGGTTTCAACTGGCAGGACCTTCTGCACTGCGCCGCCAGTATGTCCCTGTTTGCCGAGCGCAGGCTGATTGAATTGCGGCTGCCCAGTGGCAAGCCCGGAACGGAGGGCAGCAGCGCGCTGTGCGAATACCTGGATATCGCCAGCGGCGACGATGTGCTGCTGATTGTCTGCGGCAAAATTGACAAACAATCGACCAACAGCAAATGGTACAAGGCGCTGGACAAGGCCGGGGCCACTATTCAGGTGTGGCCGGTAGATGCCAAAAACCTGCCCCGCTGGCTGCAACAAAGAGTGCGCAACGCGGGCATGAGCATCGACAACGATGCGCTGCATTTGCTGTGTGATCGAGTAGAGGGCAACCTGCTGGCCGCTGTACAGGAAGTTGAAAAGCTGAAACTGCTGGCAACGGACGCAAGGATTACCCTACAAACTGTCACTGCGGCGGTATCCGATAATGCCCGCTACAACGTGTTCGACATGACCGATAACGCACTGCAGGGCGACGCCAACGCCAGCCTGCGCATGCTGCACGGACTGCGCGCAGAGGGCTCTGAACCGCCGCTGGTACTATGGACCCTGGCCCGCGAGATCCGCACTCTCTACGAAGCACAGGTGGATTGCGACAAGGGCCAGAGCGCACCACAGGCGCTAGGCGCCCGACGCGTATGGCCAAATCGCATGCCGTTCATGCAGGCCGCCCTCGCGCGCCATGATACCCATTCCCTGTCCCTGCTGCTGGAACAGGCCGCCCTGGTGGATGGCAGCATCAAGGGTTTCGCCGACGGCAAGCCCTGGGACAATCTCGAACGTCTTGTTGTGGGGCTCTGCCGCATACACCACTAGGTGAGGCGGGCTTGGCCGCCGGGTGCGCAAATCGCCCGCTTCCCTGGTACTCGCGAACAATTTGCGCACTCGACACCCGACCCCTCGTTCCGTCTTGTCAGTCGGCCCAATGATCCAGTGATTCTGACTTGCATTCCGCCTCTTTCAATACTACTGTACGTACATACAGTATATTGGGTAGCTATCCCCTGGAGGCAAAAGACCATGAATGAGATGCTGGAGCAGGTCACCCGTCGCAACGACACCTGGCGCGGACGCCATCGCCATTTTCAGGATCACCGCGTTTCAGCGAACAGTGACTGCCACGACTCCCGGGGCCTTGCCACGGGCTATACCACACTGGATGCACAGTTACAGCAGGGCGGTTGGCCCTTGGACAGCACCATTGAACTGTTGAGCGATGGTTGCGGGCTGGGTGCCATGGGACTGTTCCTGCCCGCCATGGGGCACCTCAGCGAACAGGGCCGCTGGCAGGTGTTCATCGCCCCACCTTACATACCCTACGCGCCTTTGCTCGTGGCGCGAGGTATCGATACCCGGCAGATTTTGTTGGTCCATCCCAAAAACCGGAAAGACCTGCTATGGGCCACCGAACAGGCCCTGCGCAGCACCACCTGCAGTGCTGTATTCAGCTGGTTGGGCGCACAGGACTACCGCTACAGCGAATTACGCAAGCTGCAACTGGCCGCTGCCAGTGGCGACAGCCTGGCCGTACTGTTTCGCCCCAACCAGGCGTGCCACCACCATGCCCCTGCCAGCCTGCGCCTGCAGATGCGCGAGTACCGCAAGGTTCACATCCTCAAACAGCGCGGCGGCAACCAGTCTGTCGATGTCGCATTGTCGCCGGCGGAGGATGTACCACTACAGCCACAACTGTGGGAATTACCGGCCTGGCCAGCCAGCAACCAACACAGTTCAGCAATGAGTGTGACATTGCCGGGTGCCTGATACACAGGTAGGGGCAACAAAAATACCACCTGGATCAATGCACGGCGGGATACAAAGGTATATATACTCGCTTGGACGACAGGTAAGGACGCAGGGCAATGCAAAATCTACCACATCGGTACCAGGTTAGTGCCAATGCAGAAACTGAGGGCAATGTCGTCCTGAAGGCAGACGATCTGCCGCAACTGATTTCCGCACCACCGGCACAATTCGGTGGCCCGGGAGACCAGTGGTCACCGGAACACTTGCTTGTTGCCAGCGTCGCGGACTGTTTCATCCTGACCTTTCGCGCCGTGGCTCAGGCTTCCAAGCTGGCCTGGAGTAACCTGGAAGCCTCTGCGGAAGGTGTCCTGGAGCGGGTGGAGCGGGTGAACCGTTTTACCACAATCACCATCTCGGCAACCCTGACGGTGCCGGCAGAGACGGATATCGACAAGGCCCGGCAACTACTGGAAAAAGCCGAGGCGGCCTGCCTGATCACTAACTCACTGTCTGCTGCAACGCATCTGGAAACCGACATAATCGTCACAACCTGAAGACGCGCTGGCGTTATTTCTCCGCAACGATATTCGTACGGACCTGCAGTTCGATGTTCTCCCGATACCTTTGAGAAAACTGCTCCAATTGCGCGGTTAACGCCAGATGCTGCCGATGGTTCATTACGCCACAGTCCATGTAGGCTTGCGCCTGCAACAGGTACTTTTCCGCCTCCAATTGCGCCCTGTGTATTTGCTCCTCACTGGCGACTGCGCCATCGGGCAACACCGGCAACTCCCCCGGCCTCTTTACGGGGCAGGCGGCAGAAACATCGAATGCCAGACAGATCAGGACTGTCATCACTAAAGCTTTCATCAGTAGATCTCCCATGTGTAACCTTAAGTAACATTTCTTAAGGTCATGTGTTACCACTATCTACCCTTGATCCTTCGACCGCAACTGTATTGTTGTGAATTATTTGTGAAAAATCAGTAAGAAATGCACCTCAAAAAAATGATCCAAAATACAAATCCGTACATCAATTTGTCACATAAGGTAACAATTAAAATTCAATAAAGTACATCCAGATAGCGCAGAAGGGTTTCTCCACAGTCGCTGGACACACGCGCGCGCATCATTAATACTGTACATATGTACAGTATTAATGATGCCATGAGGGTATTGTCCACGCCAATGACAGGCCACTCCTGTGCTAGCCAATCGTGAGCCTATGGCTGTGCCTGCGTTTCGACCAGTTGCCCCTGCAATGTCTGAACCGCTGCGAGCAACAACCGGTAGTGGTACTCGCCGCACAGCGCGTGGTACGCGCCAACGACTGCGCCGCAGCCCTGGGAATACGCCACGACATGGGCACCACAACGGTGCGGGCACTGGCGGGCGCAGAACCGCTGCGCTTGCTGCAGCGGGATGAGCAGGCCGAACAACGCTGCCTGCAACAATTGTGCTGCTGGGCCTATAGCATCACTCCTACCCTTTACATCTGGCAGGCCGATTGCCTGCAACTGGAAATCGGCGGCTGCCTGAGTCTGTTCCGCGGGCTGGATGCCCTGCTGCTGGAGGTAGCCAGCGGCATCGGCAGTCGTGGCTACAGTGTGCGCTACGGACTGGCGTCGACGCCCAAGGCGGCCTGGCTACTGTCTTTCACCAACCGCGACACGGCCATGGCTATACAGCGGCCACTGGCCGAACGGCTCAGTCCCCTGCCCCTGCACCTGCTGGAGGAATTCACTACCACTGTGGACTCCCTGCGCCGGGCCGGCCTGCACACACTGGGTGATGTGCTGGTGTTGCCACCTGCAGCACTGGGTCGGCGCTGCGGCAGGGCATTCACGTTCTTTCTGCAACAGCTCCTGGGGCAGCGGGAGGACTTGCGCGCGGATTACCGGCCGCCGGCAACCTTCAGTGATGAATACTGGTTTGGTTACGAGGTCAAAACCAACGAGGAGCTACTGCCTGCAGTGCAACACCTGCTGCAGTCGCTGTGCCGTTTCCTGCGCAATACCCAGCTACAGACCAGCGAGATCACCTGGCAACTGGTTGGCATGAATCACCAGTTACAGGAGGTGTGCGTGCGCAGTGCCAGCAGCCACAGCAACTGGGAGACCTGGTACCAACTCAGCGGCATTCGCTTTGAACACCTGCAACTGGAAGGCAGCGTGGAGGGCCTGGCGCTGACCTGCCAGCAGTTGTGTCCCGGACAGCAGGACAGCATCGACCTGTTCAGTCCCCGCAACCAGCGCGAGCCTCTGGCCAGCCTGCTGGACAGGCTGCGCAACCGCCTGGGGTTGCAGGCCATTGAAAAAGTCGGCTGCCGGGACGAACACCTGCCGGAGTTTGCATTATTGGTCAGCAGCGACCAGCACGGGGGCGAGCACAGCACCAGCGCGCGCTGCGCCCAGCGCCCTTTCTGGTTGATGCCACAACCAAAGGTCCTACGCCAACACGGCAAACAACTGTACTGGAACGGCGCCCTGGTGCTGGTGTATGGGCCGGAACGCATCGAGGACAACTGGTGGCAGGACGCAGTGAGCCGCGACTATTACATCGCAGCAGATGGCAGCGGCCAGCACTACTGGGTGTTTCGGGATCGCCTCGCCGGGCAATGGTATATCCACGGGGTATTTTCCTGAGTGCGCACACCATGTACCGTGCCATCACTCGAACAGCACAACTTCCTCAAAACGGGGTAGTGTATTAAAGCGCAGCGCGGGATTGGTGGCAGCTTTGTCGCGCAGAAACGACAGGGTATTTGCCCGATCACTGGAATAAAGGGCGATGGCCTGCACCTGTCCCTTGAACGGTCCCACCGCCGGCGCCGTGAGGCTGTCGTAATGAATAGGAATAATCCGTGAGGGGGCGACCGCAGTCACCGTTTCGCGCCAAAAATTCTCCATGTAGTCTGCCGTTTGCGAACCGAGGCCACCGACGCCCAGAAACACGGTATCCGCAGTGAATCCCTGTAAGGCCCCCTCCACATACCCCGCACTGCCCACGATCAGCCAACTGCCCTTGGGGTGACTGACATGCAGTACATACGCCGTGCCCACGCGGTAATCAAACACGCGTACCGGCGGCACCAGCGGCGCGCTGAGCAGCGGATCGCCCAACGCCCGCTCGCGCATAGCCGGATCAGGAAACTCAAAATGTCGTGACTCAATAGGCGTAATAACAAATTTTCCCAACCGTACCGGCTGGCGATCAGCCAGCAGCTGTATCTGTGACTCCGGCAGACCCCAGCCACGGCCAATATTGGCGGTGGACTCGGAGCCCAGCAGGATTGCGCCAGTACGCCGGGCAACCTCGGGCGCATCCATGGCGTGATCGTAATGGGAATGCACCGGCAACACCGCCACCAGTTTGACAACATGATTGGCTGCCAGACCCTGCTCAATGGCGTGCAGGTCCGGGCTTATTTTACCCAACAACAGGCGTAGCGGACCGGGGCGGGTGAACCAGCCGTCGGTCATCCACTGTGTCTCACCATCGCTGAACAACAGGGTTGCGGTACCGCTGAAGCGCACCGTGACCGCACCGGCCGGAATAGTTTTGCTCCCGGGCAGTGCCCAGCCGGGATCTACCGGTGGCTCTTCATACACTGAAAAGGCATACGCCAGAAACAGTCCCGACAAAATGACCAACAGCACAAACAGGTACAACATGGCGCGCGGTAGCGCACTACCTTGCGAACTGGGTTGGCTTTTCGATTTCATAAATTGCCTCGGCAATATTCTCCAGACGGCTTTGCAGAATTGCCTGGGCGTCGTACAGACCGCGATTGTAGAAATAAGGGCCAATTTCCCCGGCAAAAAAATCCAACAGGAAACCGGCGTCGAACTGCCCTACTTCCTGATCGAGTTCTTCGCGCAGATAGAGCTGTATCTTGCGACAGATAATCTCTCTTTCTTCACGGGTAAAGGTGATCTCTGACATCAGTGCGCCCTATAGAATTCCGGTGTCTTTATCGTTCAGGCTCTTCGTGTTTTTCTCGACCCAGTAGTCCTTGATGCCCGACCTGCCACGATTATCTGCCCACTTGGTCAGTGTAGGCCTTTCTCCCTTAAGCTGATAATGGGGCACGGCATAGCCACAGGAGGTCTGTACCAGATCCAGGTCCAGCAGGAAAATCTGGCGCGCTCCCGTATAAACGGGAAACAGCGCATACAATTGGGCCCAGCGTTCGTCACGCGGGTGAATCGTTGTCGCCTGACCGTACAGCCGCATAATCAACGGCTGTTTGTCGAAGGAACAGAACATGATTGTCATGCGGCCATTTTCCATAACGTGCGCCGCCGTCTCATTGCCACTGCCGGTCAAGTTCAGCCAGGTGACCGTGCCATCGTTAATGATGCGAAAACTGTCCATGCCCTTGGGAGACACGTTGACGTAGCCTTCTGCTCCCGCAGTGCCCACGAAGTACATGTGCTGCTCATTGATAAATGTCTTATGTTTTTCGTCAAGCTTCTCAAATCGTTCCGCCATGCTTTCCCTCCACCATCAATGATGTGTCGCCGCGACAGCAGCGTCGCGTAATTCAATCCTCGACATCAACGTATGCGGCCTGCGTAAAGCGCGGCGCACAGATCGCCAGAAATACCAGGTCGGTTGCGCCTGTGTTACTGATGCGCTGCCGCGCCTGCGCCGGAATGACCACCACATCTCCGCCACTCACATGTTGCGCGGGCAATTTATCGACTTCCACCAGACCCGTTCCCTGAAGCACGACATAGCGCTCTGTCGTCCCGCGCAGATAATGCCAGCGGGTAGTCTTGCCCGGTTCCAGGCGCGCTCGCGCAATCGAGACCTCGGGATCATCATCGGAGTTTGACAGCTCCGTGATAAAACACCCCTCGGCGAAAAAGTATTCCTGCGTCGCATCATTGGCTTTTATACAAGCTTTCATCACATTGGCCATCAGTACTGAATAATGGGCACCTTACCCAACCATGTGTCATCGTCGAGCATCTTGACCATGGCGTGAGCACAATCGGCGAAGGAAATACTCGAGAGGCCACTGAACGGGTGATAGCCCAACCGGTACTGGCCTTTCTTTGGCCCGGACTTCATTTGCAACGGGCGCACGCCAATCCAGCATACGTCGGTACTCTCATCCAGCAGGCGCAACTGGTGCTCTTTATCGGTATGGCGATGCTTCAGGAAGGTTTCCGAAAACCAGCGCACAAAACGCGCGCCATAGGTAATCACATCCTCCGGGCGGAAATTACTGCCGCCGCCGCACCACACCAGCCGCGGGATCTGCTCCCTGCGCATGATGGCAAGAATATGCCTGGTCACATCGGTACACAGGTCCGGTGGCGAGGTCTTTTCATCGACGCCAACAGCGAACAGCACTGCATCGGTGCCGCGCGGTAGGGCCATCGCCACATCATCAAGGACTAATCCATCGCCCTTGATCACCGTAATACGATCTCGCAGCGCAGCGGGCAGCTTGTCAGGACTGCGCACGAGCACGGTCACGTCATGGCCGGCCTGCAGACACTGCTCAAGACACTCGCCGCCGAGGCTACCGGTGGCTCCGAATAGGGTCACTTTCATACAATGGCGCCGGAAAAATATTTTAACAGCGCCGCAACAGCAAGACAGATAATTCCGAAAGTATCAACCACCATGACTTTATGGAGTGCTGCGTTATGTTCACCTTCCTGCAAAAGTAAGAGCACATACCCAACCATGCTCACTGCCGCCATTACCATGGCAGGTGTCTGGTAGTTAGGCACAAAAACTGAATAGAGGATGAAACCGCCGACGATGCCAAATAACAACGCCCGATGTCGCATCAATATCACAAGGTCGTTACTGCCCAGTTCGACCGCGTAGGCACGTGACAGCCTCTCTGCCGATACCACACCGAGGAACGGCAGGAAGTTGATCATTCCTACCACAAACAACAGTGCGGATGCAGTCTTATCCACTTTTGCTTTCTCCCGATAACTCAGCAAGTGGAGCGCGCACAAGAACCCGGGCAATATGACTTCGATCGGCAGGCTTGAGCCCGTTCACACCTGCAGGATCATATCGTTCCACCAGCTGAAAATCATTCAGGTCCTCCACGAGTTCCAGTCCCAGATGACGAATATCATCGGCCAGCTCCGCCGGGTGGAACCCGGAAACAAACGGCTCGCCCACCGATTTGACAGTCTGCTCCAGCTCTGCAAACAATGCTGCGGCAGCAGCGCCTTCGGGCTGGAATAATTTCTGGTCGATGTAGCTAAATACCAGTTCGCTACCCGGTGCGCTACAAGTGGTGATGCTTTTCAGCGCGGCCATGTTCGCAACGCGAGTGAGGTACATGGTAACACCCAGCCAGGAAAAGAACGTCGGCTGCGCCCGGTTGAAGGACGATTTCGACAAAGCCGTATCAAGCTGCTCCCTGGCTAGATCTGCCGCCACAAAATGCACCCCGTCTTCAACGGCGATACCGCACTCGGCAATACGCTGCTTCTTTAGCGCCTGCGTCGCAGGATGATCAACTTCAAACACCTGCAGGTCCCTGGCCTGGGCCGGCCTGCGCAGTGCATAGCTGTCAAATCCCGCGCCTATCAATACATACTGCCTGACACCTCTAGCGATGGCCGCGCTCAGTGCGTCCTCAGTGTAGCGCGACCTGGTAATCACATTGGTATATGCCGGGCTGGCGCGTAGGAAATCGTCCGTAATGCTCGCCAGCGCGTCTTCAGATACTTCACCCGTTGAGCTATTCGCCTCGGAGCCCTTGGGATTTAACGACGCCACCAGCAAGGCCGCAGGGACCAGTCGATCACCCCATGGATCCAGCAGAATGGGCTGCGGGTCGCGGCGGGCATGAACCGCACGCATCCGTGAAGTCGCCAGTGATGTGGTGCTAGCTACCAGATCTTCCATTGCCCGACCCCCCTCGGTCATATTGATATCAGACGGTAGTGAAGCATCCTTACGCGTGCCCTGTGAGTATAGTGTAAGTGGTGCCAAATTGGTGCCGCCATTCTGGTAAGCACGTGACCCATGCGTCTTGAGCACAAAGCCCCTAGCTGCTAGTGTCAGACACTGTCGCAACGGGGCAAGCTAAAGCCTAACGTGTACAGCCCGATGTCCGGTCAGGAGAAATACTATGCTTAACGTTCAGTTTTGGCGCGGCGCCCTGCTCTTGTCACCCCTGTGCGCTGTGCTGCTGGCCTGCCAGGGTAAATCAACTGATATCCCGAACAGCGTCCGGAACAATACACCAGCAACTGCAGCAGGTACGCAGGGCAATACGCCAGCGACTGAGGCCACCCTCAGCGCCAATGCCAAACTGGGCGCACAGTTGAATCTCGGCGATCAACAGGATTTCAAGGACGCTGCGCGTGGCCTCATCGCTGCCCCGACAGCGCTGCAGGTTGCGGGCCCCGGCAATACCACGGTCTGGGACATGCCTTCGTTCGACTTTATAAAAGGCGCGGCCCCGGATACGGTCAATCCCAGTTTGTGGCGCCAAGCCATGCTCAACAATAATTATGGCCTGTACAAGGTCACCGAGGGCGTCTACCAACTGCGTGGTTTCGATATATCGAATATGAGCCTGATCGAGGGACAAACAGGCTGGATCGTGGTGGACCCACTGACCACCAGGGAAACTGCCGCTGCTGCTATCGCCTTCGCCAGGGAACACCTTGGGAACAAGCCGATTTCGGCAGTCATCTTCACCCATTCCCACATCGACCACTTTGGCGGTGTGCTGGCCGTTCTCGGTACCACAGACAACACCGAGATTGTGGCCCCCGTGGGCTTCATGGAAGAAGCCACCAGCGAGAATGTCATTGCCGGTACTACGATGAGTCGGCGCTCCATGTTCATGTACGGCAGCGAGCTCGAACGCTCACCACGCGGCCACGTCGACTCGGGTCTGGGCAAAAGTCCCGCCTTCGGCAGTCCCGGCATCGCTGCACCGACCCGCACGATCACCACCACAGGAGAAACTCTCACTATCGACGGTGTGGAATTCATTTTCCAGAACGCGCCCGGATCGGAAGCTCCCGCTGAATTGACGTTTTACCTGCCGCAGCATAAAGCGTTCTGCGGCGCCGAGGTGGTATCACGCACGATGCATAACCTGTACACCCTGCGCGGCGCCCAGGTCCGCGATGCGCGCAAGTGGAGTCACTATATCGACGAGGCCATGGACCTATTTCCCGACACCGAGGTGTACTTCGCCAGCCATCACTGGCCGATGTGGGGTAACGAGGCAATCATGGACTTCCTGAAGAAGCAGCGCGACGGTTACCGATTCATCCACGACCAGACGCTGCGGCTGGCATCCCAGGGCTACACCTCGCGCGAGATTGCAGAACAGCTGCAGATGCCCGAGTCACTGCGCAGCAGCTTTCCCAATCGCGGCTACTACGGCACCCTGAAGCACAATGCCAAGGCGGTCTACCAGAAATATTTCGGCTGGTACGATGGCAATCCGGCCAACCTCGATCCGCTGCCGCCAGTCGAGGCCGCGCAACACTACGTCGCCATGATGGGTGGTGCCGATGTGATCCTGAGCAAGGCGCAGGCAGATTTCGATAAGGGCGAGTACCGCTGGGTTGCTGAGTTACTCAATCACCTGGTCTTTGCCCAGCCCGACAATACGGCGGCCAAATCCCTGTTGGCACAAACCTACGACCAACTGGCCTATCAGGCGGAGTCAGGCCCGTGGCGCGACGTCTACCTCACCGGCGCCCTGGAACTGCGCCAGGGAGCCCCGGAGAAAGGTCTTGGCATCGCCAATGCAGCGGACCTCATCAAGGCGACACCTGTCGATCAATTCTTCGAGTTGATGGCGGTAATGCTTAACGGAGCCAAGGCTGACGGCAAGACCTTCACTCTCAATATCCAATTCACCGATCTTAATGAAGCGCATGTCCTGCAGCTGGAAAATTCCGTGCTACATCATCGCACCGGACAAGCCACCACTGATGCTAATGCCACGATCCATATCACCCATGCTCTGTTTGTGAAGATGCTGACAGGCAACGCCGGCATTCGCGACATACTCCTCTCGGATGATGTCTCGGTTGAGGGCAGTAAGCTGGATCTGCTGGGATTCTTTACTCTACTGGACCGGCCAAACGAAACTTTCAATATCGTGACGCCCTAGCGGATTGTCAGGTGCGCTGCATGGCCTGCGCGAGTTGGTTTGATCCCAGTGATTGGAGCTTTCTCCACGACCTGAACTCGCGATCCTGCGACGAGCGATTCTGGCTCAGCTTGTACTTGCACTGCACGTCAGTGATGCTAATTTCAACGCCGACAATGGCAGTCATCATATTGGCGCCATAGTCCGGCTGCCAGGGCGAATCAAACGTTGCCTCATACTTATGGGCCAGCGTCTCTACCACCTCCTTGAGCCTGGCTGAATCGTGAAACACCCGACACAGCCCGTAGATGTGCACCGCCTGGTAATTCCATGTTGGCACTCCCGGACTGGCGTACCAGGAGGGTGATACATAGTCGTGCGGGCCCTGCAGGATAACCAGCGCTTCCTGACCGTCAAGCTCCAGGTGCTGCGGATTCTGTTTGGCCAAGTGGCAGATCATTGCGGACCGGTCCCGCGCCACCAAAAATGGCAAATGGCTCGCATAGAACCTGCCGTTAACCGTGGAAACAAGCTGGCCAAAGGCATTGGCCTCGACAAATGCAAAGATCTCATCCCGGTCAGTAACTTCGAAATGCCTGGGTATATACATGCTAGGCCTGCTTCGTCCGTTTCGCCGAAGAACAACTACTACTCCATACCAACGTACCGGGGCTCGGCCCTGATTCTTTGCAGCCATGCCTGTATACCGGGATACCCGGCCAGCGCGAAACCGCCTTCGTGGGCGACATGGGTGTACCCATACAGTGAAATATCCGCAACCGACAGGTGAGAGCCTACCAGATAAGAATATGTCGACAAGCGCGACTCCATCACTGCCAATGCCTTATGGCCACCCGCCTGCTTGGCGTGGTACTCGTCCTTGCGCTCGTCCGGCATTCCCAGGTATTTGGCGATAAATCGCGCCACGGCGATATAGGGCTCATGGCTGTACTGTTCAAAGAACTGCCATTGCAGTACCTGTGCCTGCAGGAACCTGTCTTGCGGTAAATAGACAGTGTCGGTCGACAGGTAGTTGAGAATCGCGTTTGACTCCCACAACAGTCGGCCGTCGTCCAATTCCAGCAGCGGGATTTTACCATTGGGATTCATGGCCAGGAATTCCTCGGCCCGTGTTGCGCCTGCCAGTATGTCCACATGCACCCACTCATGTTTTAGATCGAGCAGCGCCGCCAGCAGTTTGATTTTGTAACAATTGCCCGACTGTGTGTCTCCGTACACTCGCATACGCTATCCCCTTGTATCCAGCAGCACATCCATGGAAAAACTCTGGCACCTGAGTCGATTCACAAACAACGCCTCGTCGGCCGATGCCTGCGGTCCTATCTCGCGAATTATGTCACTGTGCAGGTAGTCCTCGACATTTTCAAAGCGCAGCTCCGAGATACTGTCAGCTTCTACAAAATTGAGTCCGAATAGCTGCGCCAGTACCCGCCCTGCGTCCTCATCCAGATAGTTCTGGTAATAGTCCGCCAAGGGGCTGGCTAGACCAAACCGTGAGTGACTATGCACGTAGTAATCCAGATAGTCAGCGCGCGAAAAATCGGTACGCCGGTACATCAGGTAATGGTATCTAACCGATTTCGCACCTGATTCCTGAAATGTTCTGGAATAGCCGACCACCAGATGGGACTGGCGTCTAGCGGAGATATCCAGGAGAGGCGCAAGAGCCTTCTCCATATCCTGCAGGATGAAACGCAGCACTTGCCCGCAGGGCACTGCAATCTCCAGTACAACTTCGAGCCCGGCAAGAAATTCACTATCAGGCGGCACTGCCAACAGATCCGCCAAGCGCGGCCTCATTATCGCAAGCTGCAGTCGATGACGCTGAAGAAGTCTGTGAGACGCCAACTCCGTGGCCGCACGAATCAATGCATCTGCCTGACCATTCGGCGCATGTAAATAGAAAATTACCTTTGCCATTTAGCGTGTTGTCGGCTTATTGCGCAGCAAGCCATAGAGCGTAAGCAGCAGCGCTATCATTATGGTGATACCACACAACATGAGCGCACCCGATACGATTGCACTATCGGTGCCATTAGGCGGCGGAAACTTTTCGTTCAGTGTTGGCATCATTTGAGATGAGGCACCCAGAAACGCCGCCGCCACGCCAGCGGTGCCATTGGACCAGGTGCCAACCTGTAATGTCGCGAACCACACTTTGAGCGCCGCCGCGCCCAGGTGTAACTCATTCACCAGCAATCCAAGCACGATCATCAGCACGCCATTAGCGGTGAACTCAATGTGCGCCATCACGATACCGCGAAACCATTGCACGGCAGAGGGCGGAATGAATCCGACAGCACAGCCGACGGTGATCTGCAGCACGCCCAGGATCAATGTCCAGCGCCGGAGAGTGCCTTTCAATTCTTCCAATTCACTGTTCATCGTTGAGCAAGCGCTGGATTGTTTAACTGCTTATCATGGACACCGGACAGCAGCAGCAATGAGGAGACTGCTCCCAACAGTGCCAGTGCCATATCGGATTGCGTGTCCCATACGTACCCCTGGGTACCCAGGAAGGCCTCGGCATCTTCCCCCACTGCCATGGCAGTCCACCATTCAATCAGTTCATAGACGGCGCTGAAAGCGAGGCACAGTGAAATGACAAAAAGTACTCGCCATGCCTTGCCGTTTACAACCTGCTTGCGAATCAAGTATCTCCCTCGCCAGCAACGCCGGCATGAAGCCCTGAAAGAAATGTCCCAACTTATCGAAGTTATTTCGTTCAGATCCAAACAGGTTATTGAAAAACGGTACTTCAGCGTAGGTATAGTGCCCACCGATCATGAGAATTATGCAGTGCACCAAAATCAGCGTGTACAACACAGTGGTCAGCCTGAAGTGGCTATACGTAGTAGCAAGCAATACCAAACCAACCAGGGCGGGAGCGACTTCGAGAAACCAGGTAAACCGATCAGTGGGATTTATTCCAGACCAGATCAACACCCCAAAAAAGACCATAAGCCAAAGCGCTTTAATGTCGCGTTCCTCGTGTCGCGCCAGCTGGATTCAATTGCCGTAACATTTAAGGCGTATACCAGATCGGTGAACTCCAGGCACGCTCCTGTAGGGTCGCGGGAACCTTGGTCAGCGGCGGCATCTTTTCTCGAGCTGCATCATAGGTGTTCCAACGCGGCGTGGGAATCTCCAGGACGCGCGCATAGTAGAAGGCATTCTCATCCGGCTTGAAATCGGGATCGGTCCAGCCAGTGGCCAGTTGCGCGGCGCCGATGGCGTCCGTGTAGGTCGCAGTTTTCAGATCAACACTGTTACCAACCGCCGGCAATTTGCCATCCGTACCGATTTTGCGATCACCCGCCCAAACAACATCATAGATCTTTTCATGCTGTTTGCCGGATGCATCGAGCCAGCCCTTGACGATCTGCACGCGATCCAGATTTCCACTGTTGGCGTCTTTCTGCGCCATCACCAGGAAGGTCGGCGCCTTGCCAGTCCCATGCTTCAGGTCGCCGCCCATCGGCACGCCATTAGCATAGGCGCGCTTCACGAAATCAGGCTTTTGCACATCGTCTGGGGCATAGTCAAAGCTGCCAAAGAAACGCACCTTGATCATCGGGCCCGAGGTGGCGAACGTCTCTTTACGCTGCATCGCGTCCCAGATGGCCTCACGGGTATTCTGCGGCGCCCAGACGCCAGCCAGGCCCCCCGAGCTGAATTCCTGTATCTGCTGGATCTGCCCCGCCGGCGCACCGGGGACGCCGGTCAGGCGCTCCCTGGCATTGTTTTCAAACGCGAACTTGCCGGTGAAGTTGAACTCCTCATTGCTGGCTGCGGCATTATGCGTGTCAGTATCGCCGATGAAACCGTACTTGAACGGGTTGCCGGCGCCAGTGGCTGCCTGGCTCATACCATCAAGCAGGGCCTGGCGCGCGAAGCTTCCCTTGCGCTTCGTCGGCCGCTGGTAATCCGCTGACAGCGTGTAGTCCCACTGTTCGAAACCGGCGAACTCGTCGGTCGGCGACAGGTCGGGGTGAGTTTCCGAGGTGCCCTTGATCTGGGTGATTTCGTACAGCGGTTCATTGGCGGCGCGGGTTTTATTGTAGGCAGCATCGATGGGATTGCCATCGAACTTCACGAGTTCGAACATGCGGCCATCGCTGGCATTGCCGTTGTGCGGAATGGCGAACAGCGTAGATCCCTTGGCACGCTGTTCGTCCATCCACTTCCACAGCGTCTCGGGGTCTTCGGAGTCAAGTGCGGACAGCACCAGATCGGGCAGGTGCGCGGTATCGCGGAAGACGACGACGCGGTGCAAATTGCGCTGTTGCGGATTTGAGGTCCATTCGAAGCCGGCAAAGGTGGTGAACCTGCCCGGTGTGTAACTGGCATCTGCCGCCTTGATGATCTCGGCCCAAACAGTGCCCGCCAGCACCGGGTCGCTCAACTGTGGGTCGCGTTTGCCCGCGCTCATGTCGCGCAGGACGCCGGCGAACGCCTGAATTCGAACATTGGCATCGGGCGAGGTCACGGCCTTGGCCAGCTCCGTCTTGCTGAGCGGGCTGTCAGGGTTTGCCATCTGGTTGAACACCCCCATGTACTCAGCATGGTCCGCCACCATGTAAAAGTCCAAAGGCGTCCTGATCTGCATCTCCGGTCCGCCGCTGCCAGTAATGGGTTTGCCCTGCGCCCAGGCATAGGCGTCCATCGGCGTGGTCTTGGAGCCATTGGTGAACGCGTCGAATGACCAGCCAGTGTGGACATGGACATCGCCAAAGTAGACATTGTTATCCGCGTTCGGCGCTGGTAAATCGGCCGCTTGCGCGGTAGTAAACAGCAGGGCGCACAGAAGCACAGACGGGATCAGGTGTGATGCGGTGATTTTCATTATATTGCCCTCACAGTTTCAGATAAGTACAGGCTAGTCGAGGGCTTGCCATTATGCCAGTGCTTTGATATCGCTGAACACTTTCCACCGTAGCGGACATGCCGTTGGTGAACTTCTCAACAATTCAAATGAGAAACGGAAAAAATCCCGATACCCTCTCGATCAACCAATAGCTGGCAACACCGCCGATGGCGTAGGCCTGCAGTGGCGCCAGACGCTCCAGATCAAAGCGGCCCGCCAACGGCTTCAACAAAACCCTGTAAATCGCCAACACCGTCACAATGAAAAGTACCTGGCCAATCTCCACACCGATATTGAAAAACAGCAGCGCCAGCGGAATCGAATTTTCCGGTAAACCGACTTCGGCGAGAGCACCGGCGAAGCCCAGTCCATGCAGCAGGCCGAAGGCAAACGCTACCACCCACGGCTTGCGCGAGGCCAGACCTTCGCGCCCCTGCCGTTGATGAACGATTTCGCTGGCGACGAACACGATCGACAGCGCGATAATGGCTTCCACTGGCGGCCCCGGCACGTGTAATACGCCCAGGGTTGCCAGACTCAACGTAATGGAGTGCGCGACGGTAAATGCGGTAATGGTGACCAACAGGCGCCGGGTCGACTGCACGATCATCACCAGCGCCAGTACGAACAACAGATGATCGAAACCGAGCAGGATGTGCCCGATACCAATGCTGAGGTAGGTAATTGCCACTTCATACGCGCCGGGACTGGCCTTGGCAATAAAACTCGGCGCGCTCGGCAGGATGCGCTCCAGCTGCACGCTGCCATCAAGTCGCTCCAGCCGCACGAGGATATCGATGCGTGCATCAGCCAGCGCAGGAAACTCAATCGCCTTGCCATTTAAGCCAGCGGGAACGTCGATATGCCAGCGCTGACGCAGGGTGCCCGCCGCGAAGCTGCTGCGCCTGGCGCCTTCCTCGCTGACTCCGGCCGGAAACACCGGGCGGACCTTCAATGGCGTGTTTTCGTCCAGCGCCGGCGACTTCCACAGTACATCATAAGAGTCGGCGCTGGTTTGGGTCAGTTGCAGATAGGCGGGGCGAAATTCATCGGCCTTTACCGGCAAGGCCAATGCCAGAATCAGGATCCCCAGTAGCGACAGTGCGCGGCGCATCACCTGGCCTCTGCTCCAGCACGCTCTCCTTCAATCACCACATCGTACTCCTTGCGCAGACGTGCGTAGTTGCTTGCCGCTGCAGCTTCGCGCTTGTCATTCTCCCATTCGCGGGTGACGGCCTTGCGCGACTCTTCCAGAGCTGGCAGATAACCGGGCTTGCGCTCACTGATGCGAACCAGGTGCACGCCGAATCCTGAGGGAATCGGACCTACCCATTCCCCAATGGGCGCAGTTTCCAGTGCTTTGCCGAACTCATCACCAAAATCCCGGGCCACCAGATTCAGCGGTTGCTGTTCTACGCGAGTCGGCAGCATGCTGGGCTTGCCTTGCGTTTCCGGCGTCGCACCGCCGTTAAGTGCGGCTGTCGACGCTGCCAGTGCAGACTCGAGTTGATCGCCGTAGTTAGCCGGATCGAACAGCACCTGCTCGAAACTGAGCACGGGCGGCATGCGAAATTTCGTCGCATGCTTGCTCAGGTATGCCGTCAGTTCTGCGTCGCTCGCAGCACCGGACTTGCCCTCCTCCTCAATCAGCACTTCCAGCTTCTGGCGCACGCGGCGCTTGATGACTGGATCGTCTTTCAGCAGACCGAGGGCGACGCCTTCGCGAAACAGAATTTCGTCACGCACATAGCCGTCAATGAGACCCTGCAATTCCACAGGCGTCGGGGGCCGTGACCAGGTCGCCTCAAACTGACTGGCCAGTGTGGCGATACTGGCTTGACTGACCGTGATTCGATTACCGTCACGGCTTTTGGTGCCACTTTGCCATACAGCAGGAACAGCGCCATACCAATTAACAGGAAGTGCAGCAGCGGTTCCCTCAACAGCGATCTGATCTGCAAACTCGGCTCCACATAAAAATGCGGCGGGGCACCAGGCTCCGCCGCACGTTGGTCGGACAATCGATCAGCAGGACATCAGTTGGGGTTGTACCAGATGGGCGAGGTGAACGCCCGCTCCTGCTGAATCATGGTGACGTTCTGAGGCATAGTGATTTTATAACGCACCGCATCATAGGCAGTCCATCTGGGCGTCGGAATTTCGAGCACACGCAGATAATAAACCGCCTTGAGTTTCGGATCGAAGTCGGGATCACTCCAGCGCGTCACCAGTTCAGTGGCACCGATGCTGTTGGCATAGGTTGCGCTCTTGAGGTCGACAGTATTGCCGACTGCCGGCACTTTGCCGTCGGTGCCCGGCTTGCGGTCGCCGGACCATTTCACGTCATAGATTTTTTCCTGGGTCTTGCCGTCGGCCCCGAGCCAGCCTTTGACAACCTGCACCCGGTCGAGGTTGGCGCCTGCCGGGTCTTTCGTCGCCGCAATCAGGAACACGGGCGCTTTGCCATCGGGAGCGGATTTCAAATTGCCGCCCATAGGCACGCCTTTGCTATAGCCGGCTTTGACCAAATCGGCAGTATCGGCAGCGGTGAAATCAAAGCTGCCGAAAAAGCGGACACTCATGCGCGGACCGGTGGTTGCGAAAGTTTCCTTGCGCTGCATCGCATCCCACAGTGCCGCACGCGTATTGGCAGTTGCCCACACGCCCATATAGCCCGAGGCGGCCTGCTCCCAGCTGTACATTTGGCCGGGGTTGCCCGCGCCAATCATGACTGGCTTCCAGCGCGTCGGCGACGGCTCTGCGCCAGCGAACTTACCCCAGAAATTATCATCATCGGCAGTGGCAAGCGCGGTATGGGTATCGGTCGCGGCGTTGGCACCGTACTTGAATGGGTTGACGCCCAGAGTTGCTTCAAGACGCAGGCCGGATTTCAAAGCTTCACGCCAATACTCGGTATGCAGCATGCCCGGCTGTTTGGCGGCACCGTTGAGGTTGCCCCTGTCCCACAAATCCCAGCTGGCGAACTCATCTGTCGGCGACAGGACGGGGTTGCTCTCGCTCTGGCCCTTGGTCTGCGTCAACTCGAACAGTGGCTCCCACTTCTGCCGCGCCTCGGCATAACCCTTGGTCAGCTGGCCGCCGGTGAAGGTCGTTTCCTCGAACATGCGGCCGTTGGACAGATTGCCGTTGTGCGGTATCGCCAGCAGCTTGCCACCGGTTTTCGCTTCATATTTCTCCATCCATTCCCATAACTTCTCGGGATCCATGGTCTGGAAAGTGGTTAACGGCAACTCCTGTACGGCGAGGTCGGCACCGTCGCGGTAAATGACATTGCGGTGCAGGTTGTCACCGCCACCGGGATTGGGCGTCCACTCATAGCCGATCAAGGCGCTGAATTTTCCAGGCTCATTGTATTTGTCGGCGATCCGGGCAGTTTTCTCCCAGGCCGATACCATCCACTTCGGGTCCATGAGCTGCTTGGGCAACTTGCCGTTCGACTGCAGGCTGATCAGTTCGAGCGTGGCGGCAGCGGCTTTTTCAGGGTCGCCGCTCTTCATCGCCTCATACATATGCTGCAGGAACGGGTCGGCGATCATTTCGGGATTGCCGGCACGGATCTCATTGATGGTGCCCATGCCATCGGAGTGGTCAGTAATCACGATCCAGTCGAGCGGTCGCTTCAGTTTGGCCATCTGGCCGGTATTCGATTTGACTTCCTCGCCGCGCGCGAAGCGGAACGCGTCTTCCGGAGAGAGAATCGCGCCGTCGAGTCCCGCATCACCCGACCAGCCCGAATGCACATGCGTATCGCCGAAATAAGCGCGCACCGGATAGGCTGGTTCGGGCTGGGTTGCCGCCTGCGTGCCTGCCAACGACAAGGCACTGAGAAAAGTGGCAGTTATCACATGTGAAGCAGCTATTTTCATCGTTTTGTACCTGTGACTGAGAATGATTCTTTAGGCTAGCAGTGGAACCTGCCGCATCCGAAGGTTAACCTACCGCTGGCTGTTAGGCCAGCCACTCGATGTCGCAGTGCAGCTATCAGTGCTCCAGTAGTAAGAGCAAATAGATCACCAATGCGACAAAACTGAACACGCTGCGAACAGCATGCAAGTGGCCCCACTTGACCAGTAGCTCACGTGTCTGGGCAGAATTAAGGTCACGCCCGGGTGCAAGCAACTTCTTGTTGGTGGGCATTATGACAAGGAACGTAAATGGAATTACGGCACCAATGAATGCAGCTGCGAGCAGCCATAGGATGCCACCACTGAGCAGCCAGACCACAATGCCACAAACGAATCCGATAACCGCCAGCGATGCCTGCATCACATAGGCGCGCTGATAGCTTGGGGCCCACACCGTTACCGCGGTTTTAGTGTCGCAACCCATGCGGGCCGGGTGCTCCGCAACATTGATGTAAATGGCGGCGCCCGCAAAAATTGCCGAGGCTAAAACGGCGAGGAATTGAAAAATGGCAAGCATGGTTTCTTCTGAAAATGCCTAACCCTTTCCGGCGCTCTCACGACGCTCAGCTATGATGGAAGCGAACACGCCTGCCGCTAGTATCGAAACAATCACAGTCAGCAAGTACAAATTGAAGTGCTCTCCCAGGGCCAGCTTCAACCACTCAGCAAGCAGCATCTTCACACCCACAACCAACAATATCAGCGCCAACGAGACCTTCAGGTAGCGGAATTTTTCTATCATTCCCGCGAGAGCGAAGTAAAGCGATCGCAAACCCAGGATGGCGAACACGTTACTGGTGAACACCAGGAACGGGTCGGCAGTGATGGCAAAAATGGCCGGGATCGAGTCGACGGCAAAGATCAAATCGGTCGTCTCAACCATGACAAGTGCCAACGCCAGGGGCGTGAGGAGCAGGGCTCCCGGCTGCGCCTTATTCACCGCCTCATCCGGGATCGCCGGCGCACCAGGGAACTCGCTCTCATACGATTGCGGTGAGCCGGCACGAACGAAAAAATGCTCGCCGTGGAACCTGTCGGTCACGGGAAAGAAGCGACGCATCAGGCGCACCACGATGCTCTTGTTCGGATCAGCATCCTCCGTATTCAGAAAGAGCATCTTGAAAGCGGTCAGGATCAGGAATACGGCGAAGAAGTAAAGAATCCAGTGAAACTCTGCGATCAACCTTGCCCCAATGCCGATCATCGTACCGCGCAGGACCAGAGCCCCAAGAATGCCCCAGAACAGCACCCGGTGCTGATAGATCGGCGGCACTGCAAAGAAACTGAAGATCATCGCGATTACAAAGATGTTATCCACGCTGAGAGACTTCTCGACTACGTAGCCGGTCAGGTATTTCTCCGTCGCCGTGGCGCCGCTGTTCGTCAACCCATCCACAGCATCCACCACCGTGCCCAGGCCAAACCACTGGCCTGCATAGGCGAAGTACACGAAAACCGAAAAAGACAAACCCATGGATATCCACACGGCCGACCAGCCGAGCGCCTCCCTTACGCTAACGACGTGTGATTTGCGGTGAAAGACACCCAGGTCCAGTGCCAGCATCAGCAGCACGAACACAATAAATCCTACCCAAACTGAAATCATTCCCTATTTGCCTCTGTTGTTGTCTTGAACTGGTTGAGTGTACTGAGAAGAATGCTGCACTACCACTGATGAAATATCTGAAGTGATACCTTCATCTTCCTTTGTCTTTTATATGCTGTGTATCCACGAGATTCCATTCTCCGCTGTTGCGATATAAACGCTTTTGCTGATGTGGATAATCGGCGACATCCTGCTCAAGCCGTTGCCCCATGACAAGACAGATCAGCGTCTCGTCACTGTCATTGGTAATAGCATGGGCTGCGGTATTTCTTGGAAAGCCGACGAAGTCGCCCTTTTCAAACAAATGGGTCTCGCCCTCAATCAACAGCTTGCCCTGCCCCGACAGCACATAAACGCATTCTTCTTCATAAAGATGTTTGTGATACTCGGTCGTGTCATGACCCGGCTCAACGTGGATGATGTGCACACCGATATGACTCAAGCCTACTGCGTCACCCAGGGACTTATTGATCCGCACTGCGTTGGGGTTCAGAAAGTGCACCTTGCGCTCTCCCGGCATTGCTTCAATGTCAGCTGCCTTAAGCAGTAGTTTGCTTTTCTTCACAATCACCTTCTGCGGTTCTACAGACGTTACGTTCTAGACTGGTTTGGACAACTGCTTCACGATCCCCGTAATCACGTTACGGGGAGTAAAGCGCACGCTTTGCGCCATGATCCAGTTCATCATGCCGGGGATGTAGACTCTCTGGCCACGCTGCATGGCACGATAGCCAGCCGCTGCGACCTCCTCCGAGGTTGGCAGTTTCTTACCTTTTACCAGACCGGACGCGTGCATATCAGCTCGATCCTGAAACCCTGAAGCTGTCGGGCCCGGGCAGAGCGCCGTCACCGTCACGCCTGAGTCTGCAAGCTCCGCAGCAATGGCTTCGGAAAAGCTCAACACAAACGCCTTGGTAGCATAGTACACCGCCATGTAGGGACCCGGCTGAAATGCAGCAGTTGAGGCCGTATTGATAACTTTGCCCCGGGTAGCAATCAGGTCAGGCATAAACAGCTTGGTCAGTACCACGACCGAGTTCATATTTACCTGCATCATGGCCAGCTCTGGCAGCAAAGGAGAATCCTTGAACTCACCAAACTGGCCGTAGCCCGCATTGTTCGCCAGCGCGCTCAGCGTGATGCCAAGATTTTGAATTTCAGTGTGCAAGCGGGTCGCGCCATCATCAGCCTCCAGATCAGCGGCAATAACGGTGGCGGTGATACCGTACCGCTGTTGTAGATCAGCAGCATGTGCCGCCATTTTACTCGCGCTGCGTGCCGACAGAACGACATCGTATCCATCCCTGGCAAAGTTCTCGGCGAGCGCCTTGCCGATCCCGGATGAGGCACCCGTGACAAGCGCTGTTTTGCGGTTTCCACTCATCATGAAATTACCTCTGCTTGTTTATGGCGAATGTAACCAACTTATGTCGTCACCTCTTTGGGATTGGCACCGTATTGGTTTTGGCCGGGGTGACTGTCCTGCACCACAAACACCAGTAGTACAATCCAACCTATCACGGGAATCAGCCCAATGAGAATCCACCATCCGCTACGGTCTGTGTCATGCAGTCGACGCACCAGCACAGCCAGAGAAGGGATTAGAATTGCCAGGCTATAAATAGCACCCAGCAGCCCATAACCCGTCTCAGCGTTGACAGTTCCGATCGCTCCATCAATGAACGAAAGACCGATACTGATAAGGATGTTGAACAGGACGAAATACCAATACTCCTTGCGTCGCGCTCTGCCGCTAAATACCGCATATTTTTTTACAACCGCTATATACCAGTCCATATTTTCTCCTTTCTCTAATCGACAGGGGTTATTAGTGTCCTAGCCAAGAGCTCTATCTCTGCCGAGCATTAGCACCTTCACGTCACCGTTTGCCTCGATACTTGCAAAAAATAAGTACGGCGCGAGCACCATCATACCGCCAAAAATGCCTAGAATACCCAGCGCAACGCCTCCGGCGGAAAACCGGTGCCGCCACGCAAGCCATAATCCGGATAAAGTCAGAAAACCCATGAAGTCGCTGTTGAACTGACCGGGCCAGGTCATCGCTGCAATATCGCCGAAGAATATCGCCATCAGATTCCATCCATAATTGAGACCCACGATCATGGTATACGTGCCAAGACATACAACTACGATTACCAGATAAATGCGAAATGCAGCCATGACCCTTAACTCCCTTGTAGTTTATCTGGTTATTTTCCAGACCAGTTTGGCGGTCGCCGTTCAAAAAATGCGCCGACGCCCTCTTTAACATCCTCCGTTTTGAGCAGTCGCTCATGGGCCGCATGACTGCGCTCCCAACTAGCCGATTCGTCTGCCATAAACCTCAGCGTTAAAAATAGCCAAAGCCTCTCTGTACTGCCAAGTGGCGCATTGCTGCATATTCTTTCTGCCAGCGCTAAAGCGCCGGACAAAGCCTGGCCGTTTTCAGTGATGGCGTTTACGAAACCCAAACGCTCGGCACGCTCTGTCGATATATTCTCCCCAGTGAGCAGTAACTCCCTGGCAATATTTACCGGTAGATACCGACTGACCCTGAACGCACCGCCAAAATCAGGCATCAGGCCGCGCTTCACTTCAGGCAGACCAAACAATGCCGACCTGGATGCAACCACAAGGTCGCAGCACAATACCAGCTCGAACCCACCACCCAACGCCATGCCCTCGACGGCCGCAATGAGTGGCTTGGTACGTTGCCGGTTTATGAGACCAACAATACCACCGCGCTCTGTCGGCTCACCCGGGCCAGTCGCCAGATCGGCACCGGCAGAAAATATCGACTGCCCACCGGTGAGAATCCCGCACCATAACTGCGGGTTATCCTCAAGCTCATTCATGGCGGCATCAATGCCCAGGGTGATGTCCCCGTTAAGTGCATTGCGTTTTTCCGGCCTTGCCATTGTGATGGCCAGAATTCGACCATGAATACTTGTTTCTACACTCATAAAAGAAAGTCCTGATGATGTAAGCTTTGACGCACGCTCACACTACGTTAACTGATAGTCCACAGACCAGATTCAATTGTGCCTCCTCGGGGCTATCGCGCCGGTCACGTGGGTTTAGAGTACTCCAAACACACCTCCTCGATGAAGCTCTGCCAGGTGTCGTTAGGGCTCCAGACCTCGCGCATGGGAAAAGACGCCTGCTCCTCTCCTTCGGTGAGCACCAGCCTGCGATAGAGGTAGATGAACGCCGACACCCGCATGTTCTTGGCGCAATGTACCCAAGCTTTGCGACCGGTAAAGGCGTTGAGTACCCCTACGAATTGCGCAAACTGTTCCGGCCTGGGCTTCTCCCATTCAACCGGAATGTGTGCATAGGCGATACCCTGGCCAGTGACCAATTCCGCCTCACCGGGTATAGCGTTTGAGGATGTCGGCAGCGCGAGATTAACGACAACGTCAATGCCGAGCGCAGGCAACGAACAAATGTCCCGCTCCGAGAGCTGGCCCGACGACCAGAGCCAGTCGAATACCTGATGCGTATTCTCGGCGTCCATATCCTAAACGGCCTCCGCTGGCGCTTGCTTGCACAGAAAAGATGCGTCACCCAGTTCAAACTGCACGGTGGTGTGCGCAATATCGAATTGCTCTCGTAAATCAGTGGCAATACGGACCAGAAGAGCGTCATCAATGATCGCGTCCGGCTTGACCAGATGCACGGTCAACGCTATTTCAGTCGTGCTCATTGCCCAGATGTGGAGATCATGCACTGCCCTTATGCCGGGTAGGGTGGCAAGGTACGCCTCAACCTGGGACGTTTGAATACTGACCGGCACAGCATCAAGCGCAAGGTTCAGCGATTCACGCAATAGACTCCATGTGCTTACACCGATAACAACACCGATTACCAGGCTAACGAGGGGATCTAACCACAACCAGCCCGTAACACTCATAAGCAAGGCTGCAACGACGACGCCAAGTGAAATTGCAGCGTCAGCCATCATGTGCAAATAGGCTCCTCGTATATTTATATCCTGCGCTCTGCCAGACATGAATAACCATGCCGTAAACCCGTTGATCAGGATGCCAACCGATGCCACCAGGATGACGGTGCCACTTGCTATCGGTTCAGGTTGGCCGAACCGGAGGATTGACTCCCATGTAATAGCACCCACAGCAACAAGCAAGATTAGCGCATTGATCATTGCCGCCAGAATAGAACTACGACGCAGGCCATAGGTGTGACGCTTGGTCGGTTGTTTTCGCACCAACACACTTGCGCCCCATGCGAGCAACAAGCCCAGAACATCGCTGAGATTGTGGCCAGCATCGGCCAGCAGCGCCAGAGAATTGGCCAGAATACCAAAAACGACTTCAACCACCACAAAGCCAAGGTTGAGCGTAACGCCGATTGCGAAAGCACGATCAAAGGTTTTCGGAGCATGGCTGTGTGTATGGGATGAGGCATGGTCGTGATTGTGACTGTGCCTGTCGCTGTTATCGTGGGGTTGATGATGCGCCATGGCTATATTCACTTTTGGCAAGATAACAGTCTAAGTTCAGCGCCCTAACGTATCAAGCTAAAGGTCCGGACATAGCCACTCCTTGCGCGCGGCTGGCGAAAATAGCCTTTCCTTCGTGTAGAGCGATAGTGGCCACGTGCTGTTGCTCATCGCAGATTCGAGTACCCGAACAAGTGCGGAGTCAAAATGTTCCTGCGTACCAGGGAGAATGAGGTCAGCTATGCCGCGTATGTAGAGGCGCGTAATCGTCTCATGGTATCCGGAGCTGTCCGTATTCGGCGTTCCCACCGAAACGTTGTGTCTTGTAATACGCCGGCGCAACTGAAGGAGTGCACCCTCTGCACCGAGATGCCACACGTACCAGAGGCCCGCTGCCAGGTGAGCTTCGTGTGTCCATCGCTCCTTTGGCAGGCGTTCACCTTCCAGGTCTGCAATCAGCGATGAGACCTCTGCGTACGTCCGGAAGGCCGACATGGGATGGAGTTTCGCCCAACGTCGCAAGCGAAGTCGCGCGTCAGGAAGTCCGGCTCTGCGCCTTTTTACTAAATAGCCATATCTACTTTTTATTGGCCTTTTTTTGCTTTTTCTCTGTGCGCTTTTCTTTCAAGGTTTTTTCAGATTTCTTTTTTACTGCCTTTTTAGCATCCTGACCCTTAGCCATAAATCTCTCCTGCATTTGGTTAGCCAATTAATCAATGCTTGTTACGCGCTTGATACTCGAAACATAACACAGCACTGACAGGCGGAACGTAGCACGCGGAGCGTGTGAAGTGAACCATGATGCGCAATAAAATGCCGAGCGGGGGCAGGTTTACGCGTAGACCGGCGCAGCGGCATCCGCTCTTGCGCGCAGTTCGGCAAGCATTTGCTTCTCATTGAGGTTAGAAGCCCAGACCGGTCGTAGTTGGAAGTGTGACTGATCGACAATTGTCTTCCAGTTGCCTCCCCATTCAAGCCCCAGGTCAGTTCCCAGCGCCCCGACGGCCTTGTACTTAACAGACTCGGGCACGTACTTGTTTCCCTCGAAGACTGCGACGTCAAACGCGATGCCAAAGTTGTGATTGGAGTACCCGCCCTTGGCATTGGTGACGATGTTGCCACGCGTTGAGCGGCCCTGGGCATAGAGAGCGTCTTGTTCGGCATACGTTCTCAGGCCGCTGGTGATTTTTATCCTGATGCCCGAGAGCGCGGCTTTTTGTACAAGTGCTCGAGCTATTGGCTGCACCTCCGGTCGGAGTGTGGCGATGTTCTTCTCGCTGCGACTGTCGACCGCTGATATCGCCTCCGACGGCTTCAGTCCGGCAATCTTTTTCGTCACCAGGCGCGAGTAAATCGCTCCCCACGTCTGGGGTCCTGCCTTACCGTCGACATCGATGTCGAGTTCATTCTGGATCGCGGCAATCATTTCTTCTATTCGCATGGGTCCGCCCTGTGAAGGCCAGCCATTTGCAGCCTGCGGGTATGTCATGTATGGCTCGGTACGAGATTCCCAGGAGGTTACTCTATTTGGTGTCTGCCCGACTGACAAACTTGCGTTCCTCCACATTCACCCTGACTTTATCTCCGGTGGAAATATACTCAGGCACTTGCACAATCAGGCCGGTCGACAATACTGCGGGCTTGGTCCTTGACGTTGCAGAACCACCCTTGATTGATGGGTCAGTTTCCACCACTTCAAGTTCCACATGGGCCGGTAGAGCAAGTGCTACCGGGACATCATTAACAACGACCACGTGGATGCCATCTGTGGTCTCATTGAAGAATAAAATCTCATCAGCAATGGATTCCTTATTCAGGTTGTATGGCGTGTAGTCTCCTGAATCCATAAAGACATATTCGTTACCGTCAATGTAGGAAAACATGGCTGGCTTGCGGACGAGGTCGGCAAGATTCAACATATCCGAGTCCTTGAAGGTCTCGTCAATTTTGCTTCCGGTGACAACATCATACATGCGCATACGGTAGATGCTGCCGCCTGCTCGACCTTGCGGAACGGATCGCTCGATGTCACTGACTATGTAGGTTTTACCGTCATAGTTGAGCGCGGTGTTTTTCTTGATTTCACTTGCTTTGGGCACGTTCTCAGTCCTCAAATCGCTATACAGTCTGTAGCCCGGCATTCTAGCTGATAGATGATTGATGGTACATAACCATACGACAAGTTGCCTTAGGCGTGACCGTCAGCCTTTGGAGACATTGATGACGACCCTATCTCTATACAGGGTCCCGAAATACCCCACCACGTTCACCGCAGCTTGCGGCGGCGATCCTTGCAGTCCATACGATAGAACTGTTCCTCACTCGCACGCAGCTGCTCCTTCCAATGCTGCATCTGACTGGCAGAGCCGCCCTTGCGGCGCAACCCGGTGTAGCGCTCTATCCGGTCATTGATCGTCTGGCATTTTGTCTGCGTCGTGGTTTTTGCAGCCACCGGTGTGGCGAAAAAGAGCGCCAGCAGCAGCACTGTTACCGCGCGTATTGAGCGTTGTTGCATGAGGGCACCTCCCTGTGCTGGCAAGCACTCTACGCCGCCCAGGGCCATACGCCAACGGTCAAATGCGGGCGGGCGTAGCCGGTCGGCCTGCAATGACTTGTTAGCTGTCCGTTTTATCAGCGGAAGTATCATCGTTCTTGAGATCAGCAAACTTTGCGGCCATTGTGGGGTTAGCCTTAGTCAGTTTCTTTACGGTCAGATCGTCGGCTTTGTTGTTGGCCAGACGGAGATTGTTTTCAGAACTGAGCAGGGCCTCCTTGGTCTTCTGCAGATGGTCGATGGTTTTGTCGATCTCCTCAATAGCAGTCTTAAATTTCCTGGATGCCAGTTCGTAGTTCCGGGCGAAGCCAGTCTTGAACGCATCGAGCTCGTCCTCGAAGTTCGTGATATCAATGTTTTGTGCTTTGACTAGCGCGAGTTCTGTTTTGTACTTCAGTGAGTTCTGGGCGGCGTTCCGCAGCAGCGTAATAATCGGGATGAAGAATTGCGGACGGACGACATACATTTTCCGATAACGATGGGATACATCGACAATGCCTGAGTTGTAAAGCTCGCTATCAGGTTCAAGAAGTGAAACGAGGATCGCGTATTCACAGCTCTTTTCATTCCGGTCCTTGTCCAGCTCTTTGAGAAAGTCCTCGTTCTTCTTTTTAGTAGCGGTTTCGTCGCACTCGTTCTTCATCTCGAACATGATCGAGACGATCTCAGTGCCTGCCTCATCCGCGTCACGGAAGATGTAGTCTCCCTTGCTGCCTGCTCGCGCATCGTTGTCTTTTTCGAAATAGGCTCCCGAAAAAGCCGTCGCTCGAATGCGATTGAACTCGGTCTCGCAGTGCTGCTCGAGGGTTTCACCAACCATCTTGGTCGTCAGGCGAGTCTTCATATCCCGGAGGCGTTCGATCGCATCATCACGATCCTTGATCTGCGTCTCGTACTTGTCCTTGAGTGATGTTTCAGCGAGCTGTTTCTCCAGCTGCGCTCGCTGAAGACCGCTCCTCATTTCGTCGCGCTCCTTCTCGACCGCATTGACTGCCTCGATAATCGCGAGCTTCTGCGCGACCCCACCGGCATCGAGCCTGGCCTTCAGTTCCTGGATCTCAGCATCCTTGGCGGCAGCTGCCCTCTCCAATACGCTAGTGACTTTCGTTGTGGCAAGCTCAACGGCTGTCCGTTTGTCACGCTCGGCCAACTCGAGCCGCTCGTGCAACTGCTCCTCGAACTCATTGTTGCGAACCTGCTTGAGAATGTCCGCGTACCCGGCCTCGTCAATCTTGAATGCTTTTTTGCAGTGCGGACAGATGATTTCATGCATCACTATTTATCCCTTTCATGTGCTTGAGTGACTGCTGGTGTTTAGTTAAGGGGCGGGCATTAGCCCATCCCAGTGAACGAAGCTAACAGTTTGAACCGATTTTTATGAGCAGTTACCGCGAACCTGCTCCTAAAGTTGCTGGGCATGTGTAAAGCCTCTGCATACAACAGCAATTTTATTCCCGTCAGGATCGTATACATACGCTGCGTAGAAATCTTTGTTGTACTCAGGCCTTATGCCGGGTAAACCTTCAGATACCCCGCCGTTTTCAAGTGCGGCTTTATAGAAAGCTTGAACCTCTAACCAAGTTTTTGCACGTAGGGCAACCATTGTGCCGTTTCCGGAACTAGCTGCAAGCGCATTGAATGGAGAGCAAACCCAAAGTGCAAGTTCTTTCGCGCCACCGTCCTCGTATACTCCCCAACCAGCCCAGCCTTCCCAGTTAGATTCGTCATCGGTATTGCAGCGTTTGAGGCCAAGTGGCGCAAGCGCGGCATCATAGAACTTAATCGAGCGCTGAAGATCATTGGTACCAAGACAGATATATGCAAACACAGATGATTTCCTGAGGCTTCTAACGTTGAGCTAAGGGGCAGTGAAAGGCAGCGCATACAATTTGCGAAGCAAACGCGCAGGCTGGAACGGTCCAGTGACGAGCAAAGCGAGGAACGAACCTGAGCAACTTTTTATGCATTTTTAGAGCAACTCTATGCCAAAGCGACGAACAACTACGGCAAACAATGCAAAGCTGCCGACAGTGATAAACACACAGGCTAACAAACTAGGCCAAAAACCATAACGCGGCAACATTACTGGAAAGACAAGAAACATTGGAAGTGTTGGAACAACGTACCAAAACGTGTACCACGCATGATTAGCAATTTTTGATGTTGGTTGATTTTCAACGTACAACCAAATGAGTGTGAGAATTGTTACCAGCGGCAATGCAGCAACTAAACCACCCAATTTGTCACTGCGCTTAGCCAGTTCAGATACGAGCACGACAACTGCGGCTGTAATGAAATACTTGGTAAAAAGCCAAAACATGGTTTCTCTCCTTGATGCCTAACGACCCAAACTCTGCGACGGCGGCCACGAGACGCGCCGATTGCAACCGCGACGTAACGTTGCCGTTCGCGGCAGCGTATGGTTAGGCGTTGTCGTCTCCATAACTCACGAAACAACGGATGGCTTCCGTTTGACGCGACGAATGACACCGGCAACCACTCCAAAAAGAAAGAGGACGACGCCACACCATCCCAGCATGAACGCGATACGGGCGATGCGGACAAAATCCGCTAATTCTGGTCTGGCGGCGAACGCTGTGGCGAAACTGAGGCCCCCGAACGCCAGAAGGCTGCCACCAAACATGGGAAGTAGTGGCCAAAATCGTCGAATACCGGCAACCCAGCCAACCAGAAAGACGGCAACGCCAAACCAACGAATTATCGACGCGATGCCCGCCTGAAGTACATAGCTCGTCGACATCTCCGGTGTCGGATCTTGGGGGCTCCAACCGGCAAACATCAAGTCGTAGATGAATCCGCCGAATACAATCAGCACACCGCCAAGAATCAGAAGTAAGGGCCAGAATCGTTTCATGGTGCTCGTCCGCCTAAAATCAAAATTTAGGGGCGCGCCGCTTTTGGCGCGTCCCGCTCGAATGCAGAGTTAGCCGCTCTCATTTTCAGGAGCTACCTTTTTTCAGGTGGTATGGATTTGATTGCGGACGAGAACAACGCGTGAGCTGCCACGTCAACGGGCCTGTGTTTGACTTTGGCGCTCGCCGGGTCTTTGCCAAGAAAGTTGTCGCCCTTCCAGTTCTTAGACGGTCTAATTGGTCTGGGAGCAAAGCCACCACCGCAATTCGGGCAGACGTTGCTCAGAACATTGTCCACGCAGGTAACACAGAAAGTACACTCATAAGAGCAGATGCGCGCCTCAAGTGAATCGGGGGCAAGTAGCTTGCTGCAATGTTCGCAGGTTGGTCTGAGTTCTAGCATGGGCAGTTCCTTATTTGTAGTGGCTAACGTGGAGCTAACCGGGCGACGACGGCAGGGCGCTCCGGCTAAGCGTAGAGTTAGGCAACTCTGCGTTGCTCAACGCTCGGACCAGTAGCTTGCCATTAGTTCCGTTGCCCAGGATGGCTGATGCATGGCCTCTCTGGGGAGGAACTCCTTCAATACAGGCTTGATGTCCAGTACCGGTGTGCCGTCAATCGCATCGATTTCACGCACCCTCAGCGTTCTGCCTTCAACACCTACGACCTTGCAAATCGTGCTTCCGATTCGGTTGGGACGATTCTTCGCTCTCTGCGCGAAGATTCCAACTTTGGGTCACGCTTCGTTGTTCCGGGGATGGCGCGCTCCGATCACAACCTTGTCCTCGGGCACTTGGTGGAAGACGAAAAGCACCTCTACGTGTGAGAACGCGTCCACACCTTCCAGCGCTGACTCGTCTATCGAATCCGCCAGCGTGATCGCAGCGGTTTCGCCACCCCAGAAGTCATCGTCAGGATTCTTGCGAACTGCGGTGATGAAGGCGACGGGCTCGATGAGGTAGGGCATAGACGGGGTCCTTGTGTTACCTAACGCTCCGGTTCAGCGGCGGCGCGATAGGGCCGTCCGCTGCAACTGCTTGTTAGCTGGCTTTGCGATCATTTCGCTTTCTCGAAATCGGGCAAGACCCATGTTCGATTGAAGTGCGCCTCGGTGGGGCCGTAGAGCCGGAAATAACTGAACCAGGAGCGTCCGGGAACGGTCTCGACCCAGTTGCTTTCCTTGCCGGCGGGCGCTTTCGGCCCGACATACAGGTCCACGCTGCCGTCGGGGTTCTTTTGCAGGTCCATGCGCGAGGAGCGGTCGGCTTGTTGGGTGGGGTTGTCGATGAGGGCGCGTGTGGCCACGTCGTAAACGGTCATGGACCAGAATTGCGCGACGGGGGCGTTCGGCGGAATGCGCAGACGGTAGTTTTTCGCACCATCGAGCCAGTCGCCGTCCTTGTCCTGATAGGTGCCGAGGTAAACCTGACCGACGCCGGGCGTCTTGGTGACCATGCCGCTGGAGGTGGTGACAGCTTCGTAAAACCACGCGGCGCGGTGGTCGAGTTGATCGTAGAACTCCGCGCGCTGCGAGGGATCGAGCACGAGCGAGAAGTGCCAGCGGGTGCCGTCGGCGTAATGGGCCTCGGGCAGGCGTTTCTCGAAATCGGTCGCCTTGGCCATCGCTTCGCCGACGAGCGCGGCTTCGTTGAGCAAGCCGGTTTGCCGCGCGTCGGGCGCGAAGGGTTTGCCCTTCTCGATGCCGAGCGGAACGAGCATGGCCATGAAGAGCCGGTCGCGTTCGTGAACGGGTTCGCGCTGGATGATGGCGTGCAGGCTCTTCCAGTAGTCCATGCCGCGCGGCGGGGTTTGGGTCCAACGCTTGCCGGTGATGTCCACGATGCGGGTCGGGGGCGGGTTGGCCGATTTCGACAGCGGGTAAATGCGCAGCGCCTTGAGCAGCGCGTCGGCCTTGGCCGGATCCTTGTCGAGGGCGCGGAAGCCCCAGAAGAGGTTCATCGTGGGAGACTCCGCATGGTAGGCACCCTTGGGAATGTCCACCTTCTGGCCCGGGCCGGAAAGAATATACTTTCCACCCGCGCCTTTGTCGGGGCCGGTCTGGCCCATGTCGATGATCGGACGCTGCCACATGTCGTCGGCGAAGCCGGCGGCGGCGCCGCCGGGCATGTCGATGACGACCGGCCCGGTTTCAGCGAGGTTGAAGAAGCTGATGATGTAGGGCGTGGTCGCGTTGGCGGTGAGGATGCCCTGCTTGGCGAGGTAGTTGTTATAAACCACGACATCGCCGGAGCCCGCGCCGAAGGTCACTTCGTGCGCCTTCTGCCACTCGGCGAGGGAAACGAGCGGGAGCGACCAGAGATAGAGCTGGCAGCCGCGTTGGAAGTCGATCTCGTCATACAGCTTTTCGACCGACTTCTTGTCGGGATAGCCGTTGGCGAAGTCGTGGGTGAACGAGAGCTTGCCAATACGGGTCTCAACGTCCTCAGCACTTGCGCCGTGGCTAGCGAACGCCAGCACGGCGGCGAAAAGAATTGTTGTGCGCGTGGTTTTCATGTGCCGCTTTCCTATTGGTCGTTCATTCGTTTCAGCAGATCGTGATCTTCGGGCTCGACGTTTCTGTGGTTGTTAGCTGGCTCAGTGCACCAGAACTCACTTCACCTCGACGAGCGGCGGGTCAGTCCACGTCCCGTCGATCAGCGGCTGCTTCGGCCCGTACATCCGGCTCACCATGAAGAACGGCCCCCTTGGCGTCGGCAGCCAATTCGATTCCTTGTCCGGCCCGGGGCTGTCGCTTTGCAGATAGATCTCGAGCGATCCGTCCTTGTCCGTCTTGAGCCCCGGCGTCCGATCGCCGATCGAGTAGCGCTTAATGGGGTTTTCGACGAGCAGCCGCTGGGGCAGGTTGTACATGGTGATCGACCAGAACAAATTCACCGGCGGCAACTGGCCCGCCGGGTAGCGCAGCACCCATTTCTTCGTGCCGTCCAGCGGCTTACCATCCGGCGTGGTCTGGTACGCTCCGTAGACCGCCTCGGTCTTGGTGTTGCCGTAGATTCCGACCATCGCGCCGAGGTTCCGCGCCATGATGTAGTTTGTGCCGAGTTCCTGGCGTGTGCCGAACAGCTCCTTGGAACTCGTTACGGCGAGCGCCTTCTCCTTCAGCTCCTTCTCGGCATCCGCGGCGCCTTGCTCGATCGCGGCCCGGATCTTCGGATCGAGCTTATCGGGATCGAACAGCTTGCCTGGCTCGATTCCGATCTTGGCGAAGCGGGCCATCATCGCCTTCTCCGACGCGACGGTCGGCATAAACGGAAGCAGCGCGTTCAAATACGAAATGAACCCGATGCCGGCCATCTTCTTGTCGTCGAGCGCAGGCCAGGCGACCGGAGGCACAGCCTTCGGCGCGGGCTTGCCGACAAACTGCGACAGCGGCGCGAGCTTGAACTGGGCCTGCACTGCCTGCATCGCCGGAATGTCCTTCTCATCAAGGATCTGCGTGCGCGTGAGAGTGCCGATGAAAGAGGTCTCGGAGCGGAACACCTTGGTGATGTTCTTCGGCACTTCGCCCTTCCAGCCCGGCCCGGCGAAGAGGTAGTTCCCCGCCTTGCGACCCGTGGCGCGCACGCCGGTGTAGGCGAAGTTGTGCGTGTACAGGTCAAACCACTGATTCACGTAGTAGCGCGGTGCCGGCACCGCTGGCAACGAAAGCACCATCGGCTCCGCGCGCAGATCTAGCCACGCCCACGAATAGGGGGTGTCGTTGTTCGGCGTGACAATGTCCGTGTCCGCGGGCGTATTCATTCGCGCGTAGTGCCGGAAGCGGTTGAAGCCGCCGACGTAGCCGGGGAAATCTTTGTTGACCGCCTGGTTGTACATCGTCTTGTAGCCCTCGAGAGGCGCGTAGGCGTAGAGCCATGCCGCCTTGGCAATATCGCGCGCCTCCTTCGGAGTCAGTGCCGCAACTTGCGCCATTGCGATGGTTGGCGTCAGGAGAGTCACGGCGAAGAAGGTGAGACAGGATCGAAATGTTGAAGACATTGTGCAATTCCTCCGAGAGTTCGTCAGTTGCCAGCTAACGCCCAGCGCAACGGCGAGCCACACAGTGGCGAGTCCGGCGGCCGAAGGCCGCGTATTGCCGCTGCTTGTTAAGTGCGTGATTCATGAACTGGCTCCAAGTGGCCAAAAATATAGCTGCCCAAACCCAGCCACACATATGCACCGAGCATTGGAAGCACCACCGGGAAAACTGGACCGAAGTCCGATTTGCCTATGTAATTCATACCACAGTAGAAGATTGCAACGCCCAACAAATAGATCAGAACACTTACAAGGCTAGATAAGCGGACTTTGATTTCGCCGCCGCAGCTCGCGCACTTTCCTGACCCAAAGAACAAACTACTCCTGTATATCTGGTCTAGGCTGACTTTCATTTTGCAGTGTGGACAGATCATTGCGGAAGCCAGCACTTAACAGTTAAGTATACGAAGCCGACGATATAACACGTCGCCGCCTAACACCAGAATGAGGTGCGCGGACGATCGTGATTTCCTCTTCGTATTCAACAGGTTAACTCCTCCACATTGTTATACCGTCAGGATAGTCGGCCCTTGCCGTATAACACCTCCATCATATGCAGCCATCATAGAAACCCATTTCTTCAATGGAAACAAATAGGTGTAACGCTATTCAACAACTCGTTATCACTTGGTCGCTGAAAACACTCTTGAAATCTTCGAAAACAATAGTACTGTATATAAATACAGTACATTTAGGCACAACCATGGATGACATCCGCCCCGCCATTCCCGGCAGCCCGATCAAGCTGCTGGACCAGATCCGCCGTCATTTGCGCGACGGCGGCTATGCCTGGAAAACAGAAAAAACCTATATACATTGGATAAGGAGGTTCATTCTCTTTCACCGCAAGCAGCATCCAGCTGGTATGTCAGCAGGTCATATCGACCAGTTTCTGAGTAACCTGGCAAATGAGCGCTGCTGCTCTCCGTCAACACAACGCATTGCATGGAATGCGCTGATTTATCTGTTCAGAAAGTTCTTGTGCGTTGAGCTTGAAACACTTGCTTTCGAAAAGGCACGGGTAAAGCCACGTTTACCGGTGGTACTTTCCCATGCCGAGGCTATGTTAATCATCGGCCATATGCGCGGTGTTCATCACACCATGGCAGCGCTGCTGTATGGGTCGGGAATACGGCTCAATGAATTACTGTCATTACGAGTCAAGGATATTGACTTTGAAATGTCTACCATCACCGTTCGCTCCGGCAAAGGTGATAAGGACCGCACGACCCTCTTACCACAGCAGCTCAAACCGCAACTTCAGGAACAGGTTTTACTCGTCGATAAAGTACATCGACGTGATCTGGAAGACGGCTTTGGTGAGGTCTACTTACCTTACGCACTGGCCAAAAAATATCCCTCCGCAGCCAGAGAGTTGGGTTGGCAATTTGTATTCCCATCCTCCACCATCGGTATTGACCCCCGCACCGGCACACTGCGGCGCCACCACCAGCATGAATCCGGTCTGCGTAAGGCATTATCGCTGGCCAGACGTGAGGCTCGCATCACCAAACATGTCAAGTGCCACACCTTCCGTCACAGTTTCGCTACGCGCCTGCTGCAACAGGGCTACGACATACGCACTATCCAAAAGCTGCTCGGCCATAGCGATGTGAGCACCACCGAAATCTACACTCACGTACTGGGTCGTGGGGCCATGGGTGTGATCAGTCCGATTGATAACCTCTGACCCATGTCCTACGCAGAACTCCACTGCCTCAGCTGCTTCAGCTTCCTGCGCGGCGCCTCTCACCCGCATGAACTGGTGGAGCGCGCCGCCACGCTGGGCTATTCGCGCGCTTGCCATCACCGACGAGTGCTCTTTTGCCGGTGTGGTGAAAGCCCATGTGGCGGCGAAAGCTGCGGGGCTGCAGTTGATCATCGGCAGTGAACTGGTACTGGAAGAGGGGCTGCGCCTGGTGGCGCTGGTGCCGAACCGCGCCGCGTACAGCGAACTGTCCGGCCTGATCAGCATGGCGCGGCGGCGCAGTCCCAAGGGCGAGTACCGGGTGGCGCTGCGCGATGTGATCTTTCACCTCAAGCGCTGCCTGCTGATCTGGCTGCCGCAATCCGACGACGAGCACAGTCGCGCCTACGGCCTGCAACTCAGGCGGCTGTGCAAGGAGCGCCTGTGGCTCGGGGTCAGTCATCTGCTGGGCAATAATGAAGTACAGCGCTACCTCGCGCTGTACCAACTGGCGCAGGAGCTGGATATTCCCATGGTGGCCTGCGGTGATGTGCGCATGCACGTCGCCACGCGCAAGCCGCTGCACGATGTGTTCACTGCGTTGTATCACAACACCAGCATCGCGCAGCTGGGGCGGCGGCGTATGGGCAACAGCCAGCAGCACCTGCGCGCGCTGGACAAACTGCAGCAGCTCTACCCGCCTGCCCTGCTGGCCGAGACGCTGCACATAGCCAGCCTGTGCCACTTCAGCCTGGACGAGCTGCGCTACGAGTACCCGGAGGAAGCGGTGCCGGCAGGGCTACGACGCCAACCGTTACCTGCGCGAGCTGGTGGCGCAGGGCTCTGCCGTGCGCTGGCCGCAGGGTATCCCGGTTGAGATACAACAGCGTATCGACACGGAGCTGGCGCTGATCGAGGAGCTGCACTATGAGTACTACTTCCTCACCGTGTACGACATCGTGCGCTTCGCGCGCGAGCGCAACATCCTGTGCCAGGGCCGTGGCTCGGCGGCCAACTCGGTGGTGTGCTACTGCCTGTTTATCACCGAGGTGTCGCCCCAGCAGATCTCGCTACTGTTCGAACGTTTTATTTCCCGCGAGCGCGACGAGCCGCCCGATATCGACGTGGACTTCGAGCACGAGCGGCGCGAGGAAGTGATCCAGTACATCTACGACAAGTATTCGCGCAAACGCGCGGCGCTGGCTGCCACGGTCATCACCTACCGTTCGCGCAGCGCGGTGCGCGATGTGGGCAAGGCACTGGGCCTGGACGCGGTATTCGTGAACGACCTCGCCAAATCCCTGGCCTGGTGGGACCGCACGGCGGACCTGGCCCAACGTTTTGAGGAACAGGGCGTGGCCAGCCACAGCCGGCAGGCGGAACTGTTCTACTCGCTGGTGCAGCAGATCCTCGGCTTTCCGCGCCACCTGTCCCAGCATGTGGGCGGCTTTGTCATCACCCGCAGCCCCATCTCCACTTTGGTGCCGGTGGAGAACGCCGCCATGGCCGAGCGCACCATCATCCAGTGGGACAAGGAAGACATCGAGTCCATGGGTCTGTTAAAGGTGGATATTCTCGCCCTGGGCATGCTGTCGGCCATCCGCAAAAGCCTGCAGCTCGTGCACCGCTACTGCCCCACCATCAAAACCGTGAGCGACATACCCAAGGAGGATGCGTCCACCTACCGTATGCTGCAACAGGCGGATACCGTCGGCGTGTTCCAGATCGAATCGCGCGCGCAGATGTCCATGCTGCCGCGGCTCAAACCAAATTGTTTTTATGACCTCGTGATACAAGTTGCTATCGTGCGCCCCGGCCCCATCCAGGGCGACATGGTTCACCCGTACCTGCGGCGCAGGCAGGGGCTGGAGGAAGTCACCTATCCCAACGACGCGATCAGGACAGTACTGGAGCGCACCCTGGGCGTGCCCATTTTCCAGGAACAGGTGATCCGTCTCGCGATGGTGGCGGCGGGGTTTTCCGGCGGCGAGGCGGATGCGCTGCGCCGCGCCATTACCAACTGGGGCAAGAACAGCAAGCTGCTCACGTTCGAGAAACAACTGACACGGGGCATGATCGAGCGCGGCTACGACGAGGATTTCGCCCGCCGCCTGTTTGAGCAGATCAAGGGTTTTGGCGGTTACGGTTTTCCGGAATCCCACTCCGCCAGCTTCGCCCTGCTGGCTTACTTTTCCGCCTGGCTCAAGCGCCATCACCCCGCGGCGTTTTTTGCCGGCCTGCTCAACAGCCAGCCCATGGGGTTTTACAGTCCCTCGCAACTGGTGCAGGATGCCCGCCGCCACGGCGTCCCCGTATTGCCTATCGACATCAATCACTCAGGATTGGGATCACCAGTTGCTGGACAGCCGTTCAGCACAAAATGGCCAGCCAACACTGCGCCTGGGCCTGCGCCTGGTAAGAGGCCTGAGCCGGGCGGGGGCCCAACGCGTGGTGGAAGCGCGGCAGCGCCAGCCGTTTCGCCAGATCAGTAACCTGCGCCAGTGGGCCGCGCTGGACAAGCGCGACATGGAAGCGCTGGCGGATGCCGACGCACTGCAATCCCTGAGCGGACATCGCCACCAGTCGCAGTGGCAGATCATGGCGCTGGAACAACCCAAACCCTTATTGCGCGATGAACAGTACCAAAGCGCCAGCTACTTCGACGACGGGGTGCAATTGCCCGTGCCGCAGGTGGCGGAGGAAGTCCTCGCGGATTATCGCGCCACCGGCCTCACCCTGCGCGCCCATCCCCTGAGCCTGTTGCGGGAGCGCTATCCGTTCAGCCATTGCAAGCGCCACTCCGACCTGGCAGCGCTGGGCAACAAACGTTTTGTGCGCATCGCCGGGCTGGTCACCTGCCGCCAGCGTCCGGGCAGCGCCTCGGGCGTATTGTTCCTCACCCTGGAGGATGAAACTGGCAACAGCAATATCGTGGTATGGCAGCGCACCCAGCAACACTTTCGCCAGGCGCTGATGACCGCGCAGTTGTTGCTGGTGACGGGCATCGTGGAGAGCAAAGATAATGTCATCCACGTGATCGCCGGGGCGCTGCATGATTACTCGCACGAGCTGGACACGCTACGGCTGTCCTCGCGCGATTTTCACTGACAAGCATCCTAAAAGAGAAACGCAGATAGATTGGCTGTTGTGCGTAAAACCGCTATTCTGGAAACTCACTCGTACCGACAGCACCGCTGAACTTGCGCGAGGGTATAAAAATGAATAGGCACTCGACACAAAAATGGCTGGTCGCACTGGCATTGGGTACTGCAACACTGACCGCTCTCGCCCAGATACCGATACCACCGGATAAACAAATACTGTCCAGTGCCTACACCGGCAAGGTCTATTCGCCGTATGCCAAACGCGACTTTCCCACCAGGGTGTTTTTTGGCGACACCCATCTGCACACCGACATTTCAATGGACGCCGGCGCCTTTGGCGACCGTCTGGGACTGGAAGCTGCCTACCGCTTCGCCCGCGGCGAACAGGTCAATTCGACCCGCGGCGGCCCGGTGCGCCTGTCGCGCCCGCTGGACTTCCTGGTCGTGGCGGATCATTCGGACAATATGGGATTCTTCCCGGACCTGCTTGACGGCGCTCCCCATATCATGAAAGACCCGACCGGCAAGGACTGGTACGACCGGATCAAGGCAGGTAAGGGCGTGGATGTTGCACGAGAGATCATCGGCCTATTTTCACAGGACAAGTTTCCTTCCGAACTGGTCTACGCACCGACGTCGGAAGCCTATAAGAGTTCCTGGGACAAAACCGTGAAGGCCGCTGAGCAATACAATGAACCGGGCCGCTTCACCGCTTTCATCGGCTACGAATGGACCGCGCTGGTGCAGGGCAATAACCTGCATCGGGTAGTGGTCTACCGCGATGGCGGCGACAAGGGTGGGCAGGTGGTCCCCTACACCACCATGGCCCCGCAGGGCAGCACCAACCCGCGCAAATTGTGGGAGTGGCTGGCGCAGTACGAGCGTAAGACTGGCGGTAAAGTGCTGGCCATCGCCCACAATGGCAACCTGTCCAACGGCATGATGTTCCCACTGGACATTGAGAGCGATGGCAAGCCACTGGATGCGCAATATGTGCTGCAACGGGACAAGTGGGAACCGCTATATGAAGCGACCCAGATCAAGGGCAACGGCGAGGCCCACCCCTTCCTGTCGCCCGATGATGAATTTGCTGACTACGAACTCTGGGATATCGGCAATCTTGATGGTTCCCAGGCCAAGACCGATGCCATGCTGGCGGGCGAGTATGCCCGCGAAGGCCTGAAACGGGGCCTGCAGTTACAGAAGAAATTCGGCACCAACCCCTACAAGTTCGGCATGATCGGCTCCACCGACAGCCACACCTCCCTGTCCACCGCCGAGGAAGACAACTTCTTTGGCAAGCATTCTGGATCCGAGCCGTCCCCCGAGCGGATGATGCACCCCTTCATGACGACTGAAAAAGGCACCATCATGGGGTGGCAAATGGTAGCGTCCGGACTGGCTGCGGTATGGGCCACGGACAATACCCGGGCCGCCCTGTTTGACGCAATGGCGCGCAAGGAAGTCTACGCCACCACAGGTTCACGCATGCTGGTGCGCCTGTTCGGCGGCTGGGAGTTTACCGCGAACGACCTGAACAACCGCGAGCCTGCTTTCGTCGGCTACAGCAAGGGAGTGCCCATGGGCGGGGACCTGCCACCGAACTCAACCGGCAAGTCACCCACTTTTATGGTCTTCGCCCTGCGCGATGCCATGGGTGCGAATCTGGATCGCATCCAGATCGTCAAGGGCTGGTACGACGGCGATAAAACACAGGAGAAGGTCTACGACGTGGTCTGGTCCGACAACCGCAAACCCGGCCCGGATGGCAAGCTGCCGCCGGTCGGCAATACCGTCGATGTAAAGAATGCCTACTGGACCAATACCATTGGCGCATCGGAGCTGGGCACCGTGTGGACCGACCCCGACTTCAATCCTCGCCTGAGCGCATTTTACTACGCGCGCGTGCTGGAGATCCCCAAACCACGCTGGTCAAACTATGATGCCTTCCGCTTCGGTGTGCCCATCCCCGAAGGCGCACCGACCAGTACCCAGGATCGCGCGTACACGTCGCCGATCTGGTACAAGCCTTTGTGAGGCGCAATACAAACATACCCCCACAGCGACAGGCCATGCTGGAGGCCGTGCGCGAATCGGTGCTGGAATCCGCCGCGTATACTGGCATCGCTGCATTGAGCGACAGGGTGATGAATGCCATGGGCGCGGTTCCCCGCGAGGCCTTTGTACTACCCGAGTACCGCCATCGGGCCTACCGGAATACGCCGCTGCCCATCAAAGCGGGGCAGACAATTTCACAACCGCTTATCGTCGCCCTGATGACTGAGTTGCTCAACCCACGGCCCGGTGATGTAGTGTTGGAAGTGGGCACGGGCTCCGGTTACCAGGCCGCCGTGCTGTCCCACCTTGTAAAGCATGTCTATAGCGTGGAGATTGTGGAAGAACTGGCTGACAGCGCCAGCACAGCACTCCAACAGATGGGCTACAAAAATATCACCGTGCGCGGCGGCGATGGCTATGCAGGCTGGGCAGAGCAAGCGCCCTTTGACGGCATTATCGTGACCGCTGCAGCTGAGAAAATTCCACCGCCCTTGTTGCAACAACTAAAACCGGGCGGACGACTGGTGATTCCCGTGGGCGAGCACTGGGGATCCCAGGAGCTGATGATCGTCGAAGTGGACAGCAGAGGAGAGGTCAGTAGCGAGTCCGTGCTGCCCGTGCGCTTTGTACCACTGACGAGGAACTGATAGTAGGTGGTTCTGACCCGAGAGTCCGGTTACGCAAATAGTGTCCGGTAGGGAGCGCAAAAGCGAAATTGGATATCGGGCCACGTTTCGCTTTTGCGCTCCCTGCCGGACACGGCGACAAGAACGATCCGATGGTGAACAGCCTACAGCGGCGAGCGCCCCTTGTTGGCGGCGATACGCATGCGCAGGGCATTGAGTTTGATAAAGCCCTCCGCATCCGCCTGGTTGTAGGCGCCGGCGTCTTCTTCAAAGGTGGCGATGTGCTTGTCGAACAGACTGTCCTCCGACTGACGGCCAGCGACGACCACATTGCCCTTGTAAAGTTTGAGCCGCACTTTTCCGTTAACGACAGACTGCGAATGATCGATGGCGACCTGCAGCATCCTGCGCTCGGGGGACCACCAGTAGCCATTGTAGATCAGCTTGGCGTAGCGCGGCATCAATTCGTCCTTCAGGTGCGCCACTTCCCGGTCCAGCGTCAGTGACTCGATGGCCCGATGGGCCTTTAGCAGGATGGTGCCACCGGGGGTCTCGTAACAGCCGCGGGATTTCATGCCGACGTAACGATTTTCCACGATATCGTCGCGGCCGATGCCATTGGCACCGCCGACCTTGTTCAGGTATGCCAGCAGGGTAGCCGGGGTCATCGCCTCGCCGTTGACGGCAACCGGGTCACCGCCGACAAAATCCAATTCGATATAGGTGGACTGGTCCGGTGCGGCCTCGGGGCTGACACTCCAGCGCCACATGTCCTCCTCGGGTTCCACCCAGGGATTCTCCAGCTGGTCGCCCTCGTAGGAGATGTGCAGCAGGTTGGCGTCCATGGAGTAAGGGGATTTCTTGTTGGCGTTGGCATAATCCACCGGAATCGCATGGGTCTTGCAGTAGGCCATCAGCGATTCCCTGGAACTCAACTCCCATTCACGCCAGGGCGCGATGACTTTGATGCCGGGCTTTAGCGCATAAGCGCCCAGCTCGAACCGCACCTGATCATTGCCCTTGCCGGTCGCACCGTGGGAAATGGCGTCCGCACCAGTGGCATTGGCAATCTCGATCAGGCGCTTGGCGATCAGCGGGCGCGCAATGGAGGTGCCCAACAGGTACTCGCCCTCGTAGATGGTGTTGGCGCGAAACATCGGGAACACGAAGTCGCGCACGAATTCCTCGCGCAGGTCATCAATATAGATTTCCTTGACGCCCATGGCCTTGGCCTTGGCGCGGGCGGGCTCGACTTCCTCACCCTGGCCGATATCGGCAGTGAAGGTCACTACCTCACAAGCGTAGTTATCCTGTAACCAGCGCACGATGACCGAGGTATCCAGACCACCGGAATAGGCCAGTACAACTTTCTTAACATCCGACATTGCATGATCCCCACAGCTGTGCTCAAAAAGGCCGCACATTCTAACGCCGGGGTGGCGCAATTCCCAGTCCGTATTACCACGTCCGTATTCCCGCACCAGAGGCTTTACTGTAGCATTCACGCCTGAGCTTCATGCCACAAGGTTCCCCGTGATCGAACTGACCATTACCCGCCCCGATGACTGGCATGTGCACCTGCGTGACGGCGCCGCGCTGCGTCACACCTGCGCTGACCTGGCCCGCTACTTCGGTCGCGCCATCGTCATGCCCAACCTCACTCCCCCCGCAGTCACCGTCGCCGAGGCGCTCGAGTATCGTGCTCGCATATTGAGTGCCATGAGTGGGCTGCCGCGCCAGTTTGAGCCACTGATGACGTTGTATCTCACCGACCAGACCACGGCAACGGAGATTCGCCTCGCCGCAGCAACAGATGGCGTGTATGCCGCCAAGCTGTACCCGGCCGGCGCCACTACCAATTCCGCCGCCGGCGTGGCGCAGCTGGAAGCGCTATTCCCTACCCTTGCTGCGATGGAAGAGGCGGACCTGCCGCTGCTGATCCACGGCGAGGTCACCGATCACGACATCGACATTTTCGACCGGGAAAAGGTGTTCATCGATCGCCATCTGGCACCAATCGCCCATCGCTTTCCTGCGCTGCGCGTGGTGCTGGAACATATCACGACCTTGGATGCCGTGCAGTTCGTCAGTGCGGCGGGCCGCAACGTTGCTGCGACCATCACCCCCCACCACCTGCTGTTCAACCGCAACGATATGCTGGCAGGCGGTATCCGCCCTCACTATTACTGTCTGCCGGTGCTAAAGCGCAACACCCATCAGGCAGCGCTGCAGGCGGCGGCCACTTCGGGCAATCCAAAATTTTTCCTGGGCAGTGATTCCGCACCCCACAGCACTGGCAGCAAAGAGAGCAGCTGCGGTTGTGCCGGGGTCTATTGTGCCCACGCCGCGCTGGAATTTTATGCTGAGGTGTTTGAGCAGTTACACGCCCTGGACAAACTGGAGGCGTTCGCGGCGCACTTCGGGCCAGACTTCTACCGCCTGCCGCGCAACACCGACAGCATCACACTGCGCAAGGAGAGCTGGGAGGTGCCCTCACAACTGCCGCTGGGAGCAGATAGTCTCACGCCCCTGCGCGCAGGGCAACCGGTGACATGGCGGGTCGTCGACCCCGGTAAGCAGGCTTGAAACTTGTGACAGAACACCAGATCAGTGATCGATTTCGTGGCTTTCTGCCCGTCGTGATTGATGTGGAAACCGGGGGATTCATCGCCAGCACTGATGCCATACTGGAAGTGGCCGCGACTACTGTACGCATGGATGAAAACGGCTTACTGGCCGTGCATCGCACCTACAGCTTCCATGTACAACCGTTCGAAGGCTCCAACATCGAGCAATCAGCGCTGGATTTCACCGGCATAGATCCCTATCACCCTTTTCGGGAGGCCGTCACGGAGGAGGAGGCCCTGACCGAACTGTTCAACGTCGTGCGCAAGGAACTGCGCGAACAGATGTGTAACCGTGCAATCCTGGTCGGACACAATGCGCACTTTGACGCGGGCTTTATCAACGCTGGTGTGGAGCGTTGCGGCATCAAGCGCAACCCTTTCCATCCCTTCTCATTTTTCGACACTGCAACCCTGTCCGGTCTGGCCTACGGGCAAACCGTGCTGGCCAAAGCCTGCGCGGAAGCGGGCATTGCCTTTGACAACAACGAGGCGCACTCCGCCGCCTATGACGCCGAACGCACAGCGGAATTGTTCTGTGAAATAGTGAATCGCTGGAAGGAGTCCGGCGGCTGGCTGCCTGACTTTGGTTGAGGAGCGCGGCCGAGGCGCAGAGCGCGAAGCCGTGACTATTGTGCGCCGCTGATCTGGTTCAACAGCGTGTGCAGTTCCGCCATCAGGGCGTCAATACTGTCCAGACCCAATAACTCATACTTCAAGGACTCCTCCAGAGGGAGCAACTGTATCAACGTATAGCCAACCTGCCAGGCGTCGTTGTAATCCACACGCAGCTGCATGCGCTGCACATGCGGGTGCGTCTCCAGGCTGCGCAATACATCCAGTAGCGACAGCCAATCTACTGACAGCGGTGCCGGAGTGATGGCCGGCTGCAGTTCCACCTGTCCCACCACCAGGCCGTTGGCGCGCGTGTGCGTCTCCACCAGCTCGAAGCGCTGGGTGCCTTCAATCGTTATCCCGAGCAGGCCATTGGGCCGTTGGTCCCAGTCCACAATGCGGGCACAAGTTCCATAGTCACCCAGTTCAGGAGCCGCGCGACCGCGCTGCACCACTTCCGCGCCACGGCGTATCCACACCACCCCGAAGGGACTGCTGGTTTTCATGCAATCGCGCACCAGGTCCAGATAACGCTGCTCAAAAATTTGCAGTGGCACGCGACCGAAAGGCAGTAATACCCCGGACAGGGGAAACAGCGGCAGCTCGCTCACACTGCACCGCCGGGGACGAGGATGTCCGGCAAGCTTTGCACTTCCAATTGCGCTAACCACAGCAGCGCTTCCTCGCGGTTATCGCCGCAGAATTCGCGTTCGGGAATGAACGCGTCGCACAGCCCGGGACGCCGTTCATCACCAAACAGTACACAGCGCATATCGGGGCTCAGATGCACACACGGCACACCCGCCGGCTTACCAGTAGGCATGCCGTAAAAAGGCAAATGAATAGAAATGGCGATACAACAGGCACCGCAGTCTGTTCGGCACTGCATCAAAACGGAGAACTCATCGGGCTGCCGCATCTTGCAATTGGTTCAGCAGTTTCTGGTGAATGCCACCAAAGCTGCCATTACTCATAATCACTATCTGATCGCCCGCGCGCGCCTCCCTTGCAACCTGTAGTACAAGCTCGTCCACATCACCCACCACCGTGGCAAGCACCGGGCTATCCGCCACCACCGACTCCAGCGACCAGTCCATACCAGGGGGCTGAAACCAGTAAACGCGATCTGCTGCTGCCGTGGCCGACGCCAACTGCTGGCGATGCTCACCCATGCGCATGGTATTGGAGCGCGGCTCTACCAGGGCAATTACGCGTCCGTCGCCGGCGCGCGCCCGCAGCCCCTGCAGGGTGGTCGCGATGGCTGTGGGATGGTGGGCGAAATCGTCATATACCGCCACATCACCAGGACTGCCCAACAGTTCCAATCGACGTTTCACGCCCTGAAATTGCTCCAGCGCCAGTGCCGCTACCGCAGGCGCGATACCGGCATGACGGGCAGCGGCCAGAGCCGTGAGGGCATTTTCAACATTGTGCTGGCCGCAGTGGGACCAGTGCACATCCGTGGGCTCCCCCGCAGGGGGTATGACACGAAACGACGAGCCGTCTTCTGCCAGCAACTGCGCACGCCAGTCTGCGGTGGATTGCTCACCAATACCGAAGGAGGTCGTCGGAGTCCAGCAACCCATGGCCAGGGTCTCATTGATCGCTGCAACACCGTGGCGATACACGATCTGGCCCGCACCGGGCACACACCGCACCACATGATGAAACTGGCGCTGAATCGCTGCCAAATTGTCGAATATATCGGCGTGATCAAATTCCATATTGTTGATTGCAAGGGTGCGGGGGCGATAGTGGACAAACTTGGACCGCTTGTCGAAAAATGCGGTGTCATACTCATCCGCTTCCACCACGAAGAAATCCGAACCACCACCGCGCGCCGAGACACCAAAATTTGCGGGCACGCCGCCGATCAGGAAACCTGGCGTCATGCCCGCAAATTCGAGTATCCAGGCCAGCATACTGCTGGTGGTGGTTTTGCCGTGGGTACCGGATACCGCCAGCACCCATTTACCCTGCAGCACATGCTCCGCCAGCCACTGGGGCCCAGAAGTGTAGGGCAGGCCACTGTTGAGCAGGTACTCGACCAGCGGATTACCGCGGGTCATGGCGTTGCCGACGACCACGCAATCCGGTCGCGGCTGCAGGTGCTCGGGCAGGTAGCCCTCCATCAGGTCGATGCCGGCAGCGCGCAGCTGGGTACTCATGGGTGGATAGACGCTCGCATCGGAGCCGGTAACCCGATAGCCCAACTCCCTGGCCAGCAGCGCAATACCGCCCATGAAGGTCCCGCATATACCGAGAATATGAATATGGCCCTTCAAAGACCGCTCCTTGTATAAAGCGCGCATAGTAGCATGCGGTCCATAACTGTCGCAGCAGGCAGATCAGACGCATCGTTGAGTCCACATATTGTGGCAATTGCCGTATGATGAAACCGCTTTACAATAATCATTAACTCATTTGGGCTCGGACCGCGCCCGTTACCAGGAATACACCACCACATGCCAGGGAAAAACGCCTTCTACGCCCAATCCGGCGGCGTCACCGCTGTTATCAATGCAACTGCCTGCGGCGTTATCGAAACCGCCAGAAAGCACCGTGCACAGATCGGCAAGGTCTACGCCGGCCGCAACGGAATCATCGGTGCGCTGCGCGAGGACCTGATCGACACCAGCAAGGAGAGTGTCGCTGCCATTCACGGTCTGCTGACCACTCCGGCCGGTGCCTTCGGCTCCTGCCGTCACAAGCTGAAGGGCCTGGAGGAAAACCGCGCGGAATATGAACGGCTGATTGAAGTCTTCAAGGCGCACAACATCGGCTATTTCTTTTACAACGGCGGCGGCGATTCCGCCGATACATGCCTGAAGGTCTCACAGTTGAGTCAGGCCACAGGTTACCCGCTACAGGCCATCCACGTACCCAAGACCATCGACAATGACCTGCCCCTGACCGACAACTGCCCCGGGTTTGGCTCGGTCGCCAAATACATCGCCATCTCCACCAAAGAGGCAGCCATGGATGTGGCATCCATGTGCGAGACTTCCACCAAGGTATTCATCCTGGAAGTCATGGGGCGCCATGCGGGCTGGATAGCCGCAGCGGCCGGCCTGGCTGCGACGCAGGAGGGAGACGCGCCACACATCATTCTGTTCCCTGAAATCGCCTTTGAGCGCGAAAAATTTCTCGCCAGAGTACAGCGTACTGTCAAGCGGCACGGCTATTGTGTGATCGTTGCGTCTGAAGGAACCCAGTATAAGGACGGCCGCTTTCTGTCGGAGTCCGGACTCAAGGACGCCTTCGGCCACAGCCAACTCGGTGGGCTCGCACCGCAGCTCGCACAGATGATCAAGTCGGAACTCGGCTACAAGTACCACTGGGCAGTGGCGGACTACCTGCAGCGCTCGGCACGGCATATCGCCTCGCAGACTGACGTTGACCAGGCCTATGCGCTGGGAGAAGCTGCGGTTAAATTTGCCCTGCGCGGCGACAATGCGGTTATGCCCTGTATCGTGCGCGGTAAAGGCAAACGCTACACGTGGTCTATTGGGGAGGCTGCGCTGGAAGATGTGGCCAATCGCGAGAAAAAAATGCCACGCAATTACATCACGCGCGATGGCTTTGGCATTACCGATGCAGCGCGGGCCTATCTGTCACCCCTGATTGTGGGTGAAGCATACCCTGCGTATCACAATGGATTGCCAGTGTATGTTCGGCTGAAGAATGCGCGCGTACCACGCAAGCTGAAGACGCGTTTCAAAGTGTAATTGTAGCTCTTGCAAAACGCGCAAATTTGCCCGATTCAGGCAAGATTTTTGCCTGCTTTTACAGGTACAATACGCGCCGCTTCATGCTCGTCATCTATTCACTCACTTCGAGGTAAACCCATGTATAGCAACACCGACTTCAACCGATGGCGCCGTCACCCCTGGCACGGCCTGCACGCCCGCACCGATAATATGCCCGAGGATATCGTGCAAGCGTTCATCGAAATGACCACCAATGACGTGGTCAAGTATGAGTTGGACAAAGTATCGGGGTTTCTGATGGTAGACCGGCCACAACGCACCACCTCCAGCCCGCCCTGTCTCTATGGTTTTATTCCGCGCACCTATTGCGCCGAGGAAGTGGCCAAGCGCTGCGCCGATGCGGAGATCGCCGATGGCGACCCACTCGATATTTGCGTGTTTTCCGAACGCAACATCACACGCGCCGATATCGTGCTGCGTGCGCGGGTGGTGGGCGGCATCCAGATGGTTGACGGCGGCGAAGCTGACGACAAGATTATTGCGGTACTCGACGGCGACAATATTTGGGGCAACGTGCACGACATCGCTGACCTGCCCGCGATCAAAACTGAGCGCCTGCAGCACTATTTTATGACCTACAAAATGATTCCCGGCAAGGTGAATAACATCAAGGTGGACTATGTCTACGGTCGCGACGAAGCACTAGAGGTCATCGCCGCCGCAGAGACGGATTACAACAATCACTACGGACACTTGCATACTGTGGCCAGGTCCAAGGAGTAACACTGCGCGACATTCAGCCGATGGTCTCGATCCACCTACGACCATCGGCTGAATGCTTTGATCACCTTGGTATGGGACACCAGTCCTGCGGCACAGTCACATAGCGCGCGACAATATTCTGCAAGTCTGCTTCAACCTCATCGCGTAACAATATCCCCGCTACAGCCTCCTCACAGTCCCAGCATGTCGCGAGCGTCTCGCTACGAAATTGTGCGGCACACGCGAGCGACAAGGGAGCGTAACTCAGGTGCCAGCGCTCCGGCGCGACCCCGCCACGATCTTTATCGTAGGGTCGGTAAAATCCGTGTGTCTCGCCTGCGGCCATACGCGCATCCAACCAACAGTGCAGGGGGTCGAACACGCCGCCGACGGACACTTCCTCGACAGACAATTGCACGCGATAGTCGGGGGCTACCGCCGCAGCGTCGTAGACATCCAGATCAGTGCCCCAGTGATGGCGTGACGTACCCGGTAACGCCGAAAAGCGCAGGATGGCATGCAACCGTTGCGCGGGCGGCAATTGTTCAATCGCCACAGCGCGACCCTGGTCATCGTGCACCGGACGCAGGCCACTGGCCTTGCCATTCCAGATAGCCAACTGGCGCGAAAAAGGTCGAAAGCTGCTGGCAATTGCCAGTTCGAAACCGGCCTGCCGGGCATCTGCCTGCAGTGCCGCAAATGCCAGCGCCACTGCGCCTTGCAAACGATGGCCATCGGGTAGTGTCACCAGATGAGATTCATCCAGTCCGGTCAACTGCCTGGGGTTGAGCGCCCTGGCCATAAATGGCATCTCCACAGAAGCGGCTTGATCCTCGCACCGGAATCAGCACAATATCGTCGTATCTCCTGCATCCTACCGCGAACCTGAAAAAAGCAACACCGTATGAGCCGAATTGGCAACATCGAAGATTTTCCCGACAACAGCACTCGCAGTATCCATACAGGGCACCTGGCACTGCTGCTGGTCAGGCGCGCCGGGCAACTGTTCATCTACGAAAACAATTGCCCACACACACGGGAAACCCTCGATCCTTTGGGCGGCTCACTGGCGATCAGCAATGGGCTGCTCATCCAGTGCCAACGCCACGCCGCAGAATTCATCGCCGATACCGGGGAGTGTGTAGCCGGCCCCTGCCAGGGAGAAGCCCTGAACGCGATACCCTTCACCCTCAGTGCGGGCGACATCTACCTCGACTAGCAGCGGCGTGAAGTGCGATGGTCAGGCCAGAACCCTGGCGAGGCGCTCTACCGCCACTTCCAACCGATCCATACTCGTGGTGTAGGAAAAGCGCAGGTGCTGATTAGCCCGGTGCATGCCGAAATCCAGGCCAGGGGTGAGAGCCACTCCGTGTTCCTCCAGCAAATCGAGACAAAAACGCTGGCTGTCATCCGTGAAACGGCTGGCATCGGCATAAATATAGAACGCCCCCTGCGGACTGCAGGGCACTGAGAATCCAAGCTCCTGCACTGCTGGCAATAAAAAGTCGCGGCGCTGGCGGAAAATCTCGCGGCGCTGCTCCAGTATCTCCCGGGTGCCAGGCTCAAAGCCCGCGAGGGCTGCGTACTGGGCCATGGTGGACATGGAAATGAAGAAATTCTGTGCCATTTTCTCCATCTCGGCCACGGCCGCCTCAGGTGCCACCAGCCAGCCCAGCCGCCACCCGGTCATACCAAAATACTTGGAAAAACTGTTAATGACGAAGGCGTCCGGGTCGACCTCTAGCACCGATGCAGCCGAGCCCTCATAGACCAGCCCGTGATAAATCTCATCTACCAGCAGATAGCCGTTGCGGGAACGTACCTCTGCCGCCAGCGCGGCCAGCTCCTGCCGTGACAGCGCAGTTCCGGTAGGATTGGCCGGCGAGGCCACCATGACGCCAATGGTATTGGACTGCCAGTGAGCCGCGACCAGTTCAGCACTCAACTGGTAGTTGCTACCCGCGTCCACGGGCACCAGTTGCCCGCACCCTTCAACCAACCGCATGAAATGCCGATTGCAGGGATAACCGGGATCCGTCATGAGCATCCCGTCTCCGGGATTCATCAGCAGTGCCGCGACCAGCAACAGCGCACCAGAAGCGCCCGGAGTGATGAGGATGCGCGACGGCGCTATGTCCAGGCCATAGGTATCGGCGTAATAGCGCGACAGCGCCTCGCGTAACTGGGGAATGCCTGCCGCTTGGGAGTAGTGTGTCGCCCCGCGCGCGAGGGCTGCCCTACCCGCCTCTACGATAGGTGCTGCAGTAGCAAAATCCGGCTCGCCCGCCGCCATGTGTACGATGTCGGCGCCGCCCGTTGCCAATGCCGTTGCCCGGGCCAATACCTCCACTACCCTGAACGGCTCGATGTCCGCGACACGCTTGGCAAAACCCCGGGATTTATAACTTGGTATATACGGTCCTGCCATGAACGACCCCCGCTGCAACAAGCGCGCCATTCTAGCAACTGCCAACAGGGGGTGATAGCAAGCGGGAAAAACTGCGAGGAAACAGTGGCACCGTTAACGGTTATCTGGTAGTTTCTCCGCCCTCGGATTTGGGCCCTCCTTGGCAGCCCCTCCTGAAGATCTGTAAGTATTGTCGAGTCACCTTTGCCGTATGGGAAAATAACCATGCCTCGAGCCACTAAAGCACCAAAAGCAACTGCAGCCAAAGCATCAAAGGCAACTGCACCCAAAACCAAAGCACCAAAAGCAACTGCAGCCAAAGCATCAAAGGCAACTGCACCCAAAACCAAAGCACCAAAAGCAGCAGCTGCCAAAGCGCCAAAGGCAGCCGCAGCCAAAGCACCAAAAGCAGCAGCCGCATCCAGAGCGCCAAAAGCAGCCGCATCCAAAGCGCCAAGAGCAACTGCGGCCAAAGCGCCTAAACCCGCCAAAGTCACCTATAAAGCAGGCGGTACTGAGTTCAAAAACTTTGAGCCCTACCAACCGAAACGGGGCGAAAAGTACATGAATGAGGATCAGCGCGAACACTTCAAAGCCATCCTGTGGAACTGGAAATCCGAGTTGATGCAGGAGGTGGACCGCACTGTGAACCATATGAAGGATGAAGCGGCCAATTTTCCCGATCCCGCTGATCGTGCGACCCAGGAGGAGGAATTCAGCCTGGAGTTGCGCACCCGGGACAGAGAACGCAAGTTAATCAAGAAGATCGACTCCACTATGGAGTTGATTGAGCAGAACGACTACGGTTTTTGTGAGGCCTGCGGCGTAGAAATCGGCATCCAGCGCCTGGAAGCCAGACCCACTGCCACACAGTGCATAGATTGCAAGACCCTGGCCGAAATCAAAGAAAAGCAGGAAATGGGCTGAGTCCCACCCTGGCTCTAACCGGTGTCCCGGACCAACATACAGTACCGGGGCCGGTTTGCGCCCTCCCCCACCGGCCCATTGCACATTGGATCCCTGATTGCTGCCCTGGCAAGCTTCCTGGATGCCCGTCACTGCGGCGGAGCGTGGCTGGTGCGCATGGAGGACCTGGACCCACCACGAGAGGAGCCAGGAGCCGCCGACAGCATCCTCAACAGCCTACAACATCACGGTCTACACTGGGACGAAGCAGTACTCTACCAAAGTACAAGATCTGCAGCTTATACAGCGGCGCTGGCCGCGCTGGAGCAGCGTGGCCACATTTTTTCCTGTGACTGCAGCCGTGCCATGCTGCACACCGATGGAGTCTGTCGCGGGGACTGCCGGACGCGACAGCAAGACATGCCTGGTCGCTGGGCGATCCGTACTGCTGTTCCCAGCGACTGCGAGATCCACTTCACGGATCTATTGCAGGGGCCACAGCACGCCGCGCTGGGTAAATCCCTGGCGGATTTTGTAGTGCGGCGCAGGGACGGGTTGGACGCCTATCAATTGGCGGTGGTTGTCGATGACGCCGAACAGGGCATCACGCACGTGGTGCGTGGTTCGGACCTGCTGGACTCTACGCCACGGCAGATATTCCTGCAGCAAACGCTGGCTTACCCAACTCCCTGGTATGCCCACCTGCCGGTCATCACCACCGCGCAGGGGCAAAAATTCAGCAAGCAGAATCACGCGCCGGCACTGAACAATGACAATGCCACGTACAACCTGCGCTATGCCCTGCGATTTCTGCAGCAGGAAGATCCGCCATCGTCGCTTTCAGGTGTCGAAGCACTGCTGGCCTATGCTACTGAACATTGGGTGCTGCAGCAGGTTCCGGCGACGATGGCCATCCCGGCTGCCAGCATTGCCCTGGACGCATGAACTTTACCCACGGCAGTTGCTTCAGTAGTATCGATTGCCGCAACTGTTTCTGGCTCATCAGCGACCGCTACTGACAAGAGGAAATAACAGCCATGTATATCAACCGTTTGCTGCTGCTGGTTGCTGGCGTTGTGCTGATTTTCTTTCCGGCGATCGAAAGCTGGGTGATCAACTCGGAAACCGCCTGGTATCGCCCCTACCAGGTATGGCTGTTAATCGTGGTTGCGGCTTACTGGAACCAGCGCACGAGATATCCGGATGAGTTTTAGCCTCGCGCAGATTCTGCTTTTTATCATCGCGTATCTGAGTGGCCTGTTTGCAGTAGCCTATCTGGCCGACCGCGGCGTCATCCCGAAGCGCATTACCCACCACCCCGCCGTCTATGTCCTGTCGCTGGGTGTATTCGCCTGTGCTATGGCTAGCAATGGCGTGATCGCCCTGGCCCACCAGTTCGGCTATAACTTTCTGCTGTACTATCTGGGCGTGGTATTGATGTTCGCGATGGCAGCCGTGCTACTGATGCCGCTACTGCGGCTGTGTCGTGTCTATCAACTGGCTTCCCTGGCAGACGTCCTGACCTTCCGCTTTCGCAGCCCCTTGGTCGGAGCGGCGGTCACTATCGCCATGTGCATCACACTACTGCCGCTGCTGGCGCTGCAGATCCAGGCGGTGGCGGACAGCATCCATATTCTTGCTGGCGACAGCGCGACTTTGTCACCCGGCGGAGACCGGCACAACCAACTGGCGCTGCTGTTTTGCATCATTATCACGGTATTTTCCATTCTGTTTGGCACGCGCCATGTGTCTTCGCAGTATCGCAACACAGGCCTGGTCACCGCTATCGCGTTTGAATCTCTGGTAAAGCTAAGCGCACTGATGGTCCTCTTCCTGGCAGCAATCTACCCGATATTCGGTGGCTTCGATGGCCTCGAACATTGGCTGGTAGAGAATCCCCGGATGAGTCAAGCGCTGGCGCAACCGATTCAGGGCGATGATGCGCGCGCCCTGTTACTGCTCTTTTTTGCCGGTGCAGTGTGCATGCCTCACATCTTTCACATGGCCTTTGCCGAGAACAACGACAGCCACGATCTGCGCAGCGCCACCTGGGGGCTGCCGCTGTATTTGCTGTTGCTCAGTCTGCCCATTCTTCCGGTGACCTGGGCCGGGGTCAAACTGGGCCACGCTCTCCCCATGGACTACAGCGGTCTGGCCATTGGCATGGCCCTGCACTCCATTCCTGTCAGCGCCGCCGCTTTTGTGGCCTGCCTGTCAGCCGCCAGTGCCACCATCATCGTCACCACCCTGGCACTGGCCAATATGTGCCTCAATCATCTGGTACTTCCCTTGAGGCCTCTGCAAATCGATCGGGCACAAGGCATCTACAACCAGCTCAAATGGCTGCGCCGCAGTCTGATTGGCATTCTCATTCTGGCCGGTTATATCTTTTTTGTAACCCTCAGTGGCAGGCAGAGCCTCACCGAGTTGGCGTTGGTGGCGTTCACTGGCACTCTGCAATTCCTGCCGGGTATCATCGCCACCCCCTATTGGCCCAAAGCCAACCGCAATGGCCTGCTAGTCGGGCTTGCCGGTGGACTGGGAGTCTGGTTCTTCGCCATGCTGCTGCCTCTGGCCGGGGGCGACAATCCCCCTCTGCTCTCTGCATTTTATGGCATGCTGTCACGACAAAACGACGAGGTGTGGACGGCGGCCACGTTGGTCTCCCTGGGACTCAACGCGGGGCTGTTCATCTGCATTTCGTTACTGACCAGAACCAGTACCGAGGAAAAAGTAGCGGCGGAGATCTGCTCCATGGACGACCTGGCTCGTCCCACGCGTCACCTCCTGTCGGTCTACAATGCCGCGGATTTCAGCCAGCAACTGGCCCCGGTTCTGGGAGAACAAACTGCTGCATCCGAGGTCACAAGGGCCCTGAATGAACTGCAATTTTCATCTGATGAAACCAGGCCCTATGCACTGCGGCGCCTGCGCGCGCGCATCGAAGCGAATCTCTCGGGGTTGTTGGGACCGGCGGTTGCCCACCGCATCATCGAAAGCCGCATTCCCTTCCAGCCTGGTGTGCACGCCGATACTGATGATATCCACCTGATCGAGCGGAACCTCGACCGGGCGCAAACGCATTTCACCGGCCTGGCGGCGGACCTGGACAATTTGCGTCGGCACCATCGGGAAACTCTGGATAAACTGCCCATAGGCGCCTGTTCGATCGGGGCGGACGGCGAACTACTGATGTGGAACCAAAGTATGCAACGCATCACGGGCATTGCGCCTGGCGATGTTCTGGGTTCGTTACTGGGCTCCATAGCGCAGCCCTGGGGACATATCCTTGAGGAGTTCCTGCACGGCGAGGCCGACACTGCCTTGAAAACAGAGGTCTTGATCGACAAGGCCCCTTCGCGCTGGATCGGCCTGCACAAAACCCCAATAAAGGAAGGACCCTACAGCAATACAGTCATCATGGTGGAGGACATCACAGACCTCGAGCTGCTGGAGGAGGAACTACTACACAACGAACGCTTGGCATCAATCGGTCGCCTGGCAGCAGGCGTCGCACATGAAATCGGCAATCCCGTCACAGGCATCGCATGCCTGGCACAAAACCTTGAGTACGAATCCGACCCGAAGGAAATTCGCTATATGGCCCAGGATATCCTCAAACAAACCGGTCGGGTAACGCGCATTGTGGAGTCACTGATGAACTTTTCACACACCGGCTCCCATTCCAGTGAGACCAGGCTGGCGCCCACTAACCTGGCGGATTGCGTGGACGAAGCCATTCACTTGTTGACCCTGGACCGGGAATCCAGGACGGTGCACTTTGAGAATCACTGCGATCGCGAATTGGTGGTATTGGCGGACAACCAGCGACTATTACAGGTATTTATCAACCTGCTGAGCAATGCCAGAGACTCTTGTGACGACTACGGGCAGGTGCACATACGAGCAGGCGCCGGTGACGAGCAAGTGCGTATTGACGTGGATGACGACGGCTGTGGTATCCCCCTGGAATCGCAAAGCCGTGTCTTCGAACCCTTCTACACTACCAAGGAACCCGGCGCCGGCACCGGACTTGGACTTGCACTGGTGTTTAGCATCATGGATGACATGAACGGCAAAGTGCAGCTCACTAGCCCAATATCCCAGGGCGAAAAGCCCGGGACCCGTGTCACCTTGTATTTGCCCCGCACCAACTACGGCACAGACTTCCAAATTTAGCCCCCCCGCAGCACCGACCTCCGCTCCTGCACTGGAATATTCCGTGTGGGAGTAGTATGTTGAGTAGGATGTACACAGAGGTAACACAGCATGCAGAAAATCCTCATTGTCGAAGATGAATCCGTTATCCGGGTGGCCTTGCGTCGCTTGCTCGAACGCAACGGCTACCAAATCAGTGAAGCGGGCTCGGTACAGGCGGCGGAGAAAGAATACAATTTGGCTGATTTTGACCTGGTCATCAGTGACCTGCGCCTGCCTGGCGCGCCCGGCACCGACCTGATCAAGAAAGCGGGTGATGTCCCGGTACTGATTATGACCAGCTACGCCAGCCTGCGCTCAGCCGTAGACTCCATGCGTATGGGTGCGGTGGACTATATCGCCAAACCTTTCGATCACGCCGACATGGTCAGCGCGGTGCAACGCATCATTGCCGATCATCCCATTGGGCGCGGTGACGCCGTAACTCCGACCACCGCAACACCCGTTCGGTCAGCCGCTGGCATTGTCGGTAACTGCCCTGCTATCCGGGTGCTCTTTGAACACATTGAAAGAATGGCGCCCACAGACTCCACCGTTCTGGTGCTAGGCGAAACCGGTACGGGCAAGGAACTGGTGGCTCGCAGCGTACACCAGAACAGCTTACGCGCCGACAAAATACTGGTCTCTGTTAACTGCGCCGCCATCCCCGATACGCTCATTGAGTCTGAACTTTTTGGCTACGAAAAAGGCGCCTTCACCGGTGCCAATGCCAGCCGTATGGGACTTATTGAGGCTGCCGATGGTGGCACACTGTTTCTCGATGAAATTGGTGAATTACCTATGGAAGCGCAGGCACGACTGCTGCGCTTTATTCAGGAGGGGGAAATTCGTCGCATCGGCTCTGTACATTCACGTAAAGTGAATGTACGCCTGATTTGCGCTACCCATCGCAATTTGCACAGCCTCGCGGCTGAGGGACTATTCCGCCAGGACCTGTTCTACCGTATCAATGTTCTGCGCCTGTCACTGCCACCACTGCGTGAACGAGGCAAGGATATTCTGCATCTTGCTGAACGCATGCTGCAAACCCAGACGGAACGCCTTGGCAAACCACTGATGCGCTTATCCCCCCGCGCCATCCAGGCAATCACTACTTACCAGTGGCCTGGCAATGTCAGGGAGTTGGAACACGCCATTGAACGGGCCGTGATTCTGTCTAACAACGAAGAGATCGATAATGAAGCGTTGGGTATTGATCTGGAACTGGTGAATATCAATCGCATTCGTGGTCAACAGGGCCCTACTCCAATTCACTCAGCGAGTGGATCCACCAGTCACGACCCACTGGAAGACCTGTCCCTGGAAGATTATTTTCAGCGTTTTGTGCTGGAGCACCAGGACTCCATGAGCGAAACGGAACTGGCACAAAAGCTCGGCGTCAGCCGCAAGTGCTTGTGGGAGCGCCGCCAGCGATTGGGAATTCCCAGAAACAAGGGCACCCTGAATACACGAGGAAAAATCACCTCCGTCGAGGCCAACTAGGCGTTACCCGTAGTGGCACACTCACCCCAAACGGGAGTATTTTGGTAACAACCCCCTGCTTTTCGGAGCCATTCCGACATGCGTTGCACCGTATAACTCATTGGTTAATAAAGATTAATTATTATTGGCACACAATGTGCTCTGGCATATGCGGTACGTCAAATAAGAATAATAGCTGCCACAATAAAAATAACACAGCTTGCTATGGACCTGGGTGGGGGAAGCTATCTTCCCCTCAGTTTCTGTCCGTTGCTTACTGCGCGAAGCCTAGAGCGGTGTCGTGCTGGTCCTAGTGGCCTGTCAGGAGTGTAATTCTTAACACTCCTGAGATACAGGGTATGTGGCTGCAACCGTGTTTTTATAAACATTATAAAAATAACAGCGCACAGAAATAAGAATAACTCCTGAAGTGAGACCTGGATGGGGAAAACACTGTTTTCCCCATCATTCCCTTCCCCTTCTTTCCCGATAGCGTCCGCCACGGCGAGCGCTTGTGTGGTAAGCTTTGCGCCTGTCGATACCCCTCATCAGGCCCTTATTCGTTTGAACATCATCCCCAGGGACCAACACTGTATATCCCGTAAAAACATCAGCGACAGCGCACTGAAGGTGATGTCGCGATTACGCAGCAGTGGATATCAAGCCTATCTCGTCGGGGGTGCCGTTCGCGACCTCATGCTCGGCGGACACCCAAAGGATTTTGATATCGCGACAGATGCGACGCCGGAGGCAGTAACCGAACTGTTTCGCAATTCCCGTATTATTGGGCGCCGCTTTCGCATCGTACACGTGCGTTTTGGTCGCGAGATCATTGAAGTAACCACCTTCCGCGGCCATCACGACAGCGGCTCCAGCGAGAGTGGCCCGCTCGAGGAGGGTGGCAATCATTCACGGCAGTCAGCCAGCGGATTGCTTCTGCGAGACAATGTTTACGGCACACTGGCAGAAGATGCGGCGCGGCGCGACCTCACGGTAAATGCGCTGTACTACGATTCTGGCAAGTTTGAAGTCTTCGATCATGTACACGGGTTGCAGGATCTTCAGAAACGCAGTGTTTGCATTATCGGGGATCCCGAGCAGCGCTACACAGAAGATCCGGTGCGGATGTTGCGCGTTGTGCGTTTTGCCGCCAAGCTGGATTTCAGCATCGATCAACAAACAGCCGCCGCCATTCCCTACTGCGCTCATCTGCTCGGGGAAATTCCCGCCGCGCGACTATTTGACGAATTTCTCAAGTTGTTTCTGTCAGGCTACGCTGCCAGAACATTGGACAAGCTGTTGGAGTGCGATTTGCTGCAATACCTTTTTCCGGATACCGATGCCTGTATGCGGCAGGATGAAAAAGCGCTGGCGCTGGTTAAGGCCGCCATGGGCAACACCGACCAGCGTATCGCACAGGACAAACCGGTGACACCGGCATTTATCCTTGCAGCTCTGTTGTGGCCGGTGGTCAGCAAGCAATTCAAGCGCCTTGAGGGCAATGGTGAAGCGCCCATGGTCGCCATGCACACTGCCGCCCAGAGCGCTATAGCAGATGCCATGCGCCACATCTCAATCCCGCGCCGCTTCAGCCAGCCAATGCGCGAGATCTGGGAGTTTCAACTGCGCTTGCAGCGAAAAACCGGACGCAAGGCAGCCGAACTGGTCGAGCATCGTCGCTTCCGGGCCGCCTACGATTTCCTGCTGCTGCGGGAGCAAGCAGGGGAGGACACCGGTGAGTTAGGCAGTTGGTGGACGGCCATTCAGGAACTGCCACAGGAACAACGTCTGGAAAAAGTGACTTCTGCGCAGGACCACCGCAAGCGACCTGGAAGGACCCGGACCCGCCGCCCCAACCCAGCATGACACCAGCATATATTGCCTTGGGTAGCAATCTGCGCAGCCCGCAAAGCCAATTGAAAAAGGCAGTAGCTGCTCTGAATATGCTGCCGGACACACAGTTGATAAGGGTGTCGAGTATTTATCGCAGCGCCGCAGTGGGACCGGGAACGCAGCCTGATTACCTTAATGCCGTGTTGCTGCTTGAGACCAAACTGTCCGCTCCAGCACTGCTGGATGCCATGCAACAAATAGAACTGAAGCAAGGCCGGGTGCGCGACATTCGCTGGGGGCCCCGTACCCTGGATCTCGACCTGCTGCTGTACGGCGAGGCAAACATCACGTCATTGAACCTCACCGTGCCACACCCTCGAATGCGGCAACGCAATTTCGTACTGTATCCGCTGCGCGAAATCAGCGACACTAACCTGACTCTGCCGGACGGCTCTGATCTTGAGACGTTATTACGACAGTGTTCCGGCAACGGACTGGTAAAAACCCGTTACCAGTTACGGACTAACCAACGCACGAAACGCGGGTAGTACCACAGGGGCCACGCCGTGATAGCGGACACCAGGACCATCACCGTCGATTTGAAGGGGCGCACGCCACCGACCTTTATCGCCGTGGAGGGTTCCATCGGCGTGGGCAAGACCACCCTGGCCAAAAAACTCGCCGCAAGCTTCAACTACGCAACGCTGCTAGAAGATGGCGAAGAGAATCCATTTCTGGAAAGATTCTATCGCAGTCGCGAACAGGTGGCCCTGGCCACCCAGTTGTTTTTCCTCTTTCAACGCGCCCAAAAGATTCAGGATATGCGCCAGACCGATATCTTCGAGCCGACGCGGGTGGCCGATTTTCTGATGGAGAAGGATCCCCTGTTTGCCAGGATCAACCTGGACAGAGATGAATACGAGCTGTATGAAAAGGTCTACCAGCAACTGACCATCAATGCCCCCAAACCTGACCTCGTTGTCTACCTGCAAGCACCCACGGACGTGCTGCTATCACGGATCGAAAACCGTGGTTTGGCCATCGAAAGAAGTATAGACAGAGGCTATCTGGAGCGCTTGAACGAAGTGTACAGTGAGTTCTTTCTATATTACGATGACGCTCCACTGCTCATCGTCAATGCCAGCGAAATCGACCTGGCAAACAGCGCAGCGGATTACCAGGACCTGGTGAATTATCTACTCGATATTCGCAGCGGTCGCCACTATTTCAATCCCACTTTTTTCAGATAGTGTAGCGCCCCTGCTGGACCTGAAGTGATACGAACAAACGGCACAGGACTCTAGCCATGGGCAAGATTACGATCAGTACCCTGGACAAGATGAAAGCCAACGGCGAGAAGTTTGTCTGCATCACCGCGTATGACGCGACCTTTGCCCGAATCATCAGCGAGGTGGGTGCGGAAGCGATTCTGGTGGGCGACTCACTGGGAATGGTACTGCAGGGCCACGATAGCACCATACCGGTCACCATGGGCGACATGGCTTACCATACCCGTTGTGTGTGCAGGGCCAAACCCCAGTCACTGGTCATCGCCGACCTCCCGTTCATGAGTTATACCACTGCCCAACAGGCCATGGAGAGCGCCACGCAACTGATGCAGGCCGGGGCGCACATGGTCAAGATGGAAGGCGGTAACTGGCTCAGTGACACCATCAGTAAATTGGTGGAACGAGGTATTCCCGTGTGCGCTCACCTGGGCCTGACGCCCCAATCGGTCAATACTTTCGGCGGCTTCAAGGTACAGGGCCGGACACCCAAGGAGGCTAAATCCATTCTCGCGGACGCCGTGGAGATTCAGGACGCCGGAGCCCGTTTACTGGTCCTGGAATGCATCCCCTCGCACCTGGCCGCCGACATCAGCCGTAAACTGGATATCCCGGTTATCGGCATCGGCGCGGGGCCAGATACCGATGGCCAGGTTTTGGTCATGCACGATCTGCTGGGGCTATCCCAACACAGTGCCCGCTTCGTGCAAAACTTCATGGAGGGCCAGTCGACGATTCCGGACGGCCTCAGGGCCTTTGTCGACGCGGTCAAATCCGGACAGTACCCGCAGAAAACGCATACCTACAGTTGAGCTTCCAAACAGAGCACGCTATTGCCATGCAGGCCCCCATTAGCGCCTACTTTTAATATGTGTTACCTGAACACATAAGTGATTTTTGAGTGCTTCTTTTCGTAACAATTAATGTGAATTTTCCCTAAAAACTCGTTGCCGGGTGGGGGGTGTTGGGGCATACTTCGCTCCTAACCTGGAGTAGAACACTCTCTGGGGGCGGGTTAAAAACTAGTGCTTTTTACTGGTTTAGCGTCACCATTCCGTGCCACAGGGATAAGGTAGATATGCGAACTTATAGCAGCAACGCTCAGTTACAATCCGCGCTACGCGGCTTCCATCGCACTGGCCAAAGCATCGCCTTTGTTCCGACGATGGGCAATCTGCATGAAGGGCACATGGACCTGGTGCGCAAGGCGCGCCAATTGTGCGATGTGGTCGTTGTCAGCATTTTCGTTAACCCTCTGCAATTCGGTCCCAGTGAAGACCTTGATTCCTACCCCCGCACCCTGGCTGCAGACAAGGAAAAATTGTTCAGTGAAGGCGTTCAGGTGTTGTACGCGCCTGACGTGGAAGCGATTTACCCGGAAGGAATGCAGGCCCAGACTCTCGTGCATGTTCCGGAACTGGGTGAAACGCTGTGCGGCAGCAGCAGACCAGGTCATTTCGATGGCGTTACCACAGTAGTCAGCAAACTATTCAATATTGTACAGCCCGATGTCGCGATCTTTGGCGAAAAGGACTTCCAGCAATTGTCCATTGTCCGCAAAATGGTCAAAGACCTGTGCATGCCCATTGCTATAGTAAGTGTCGCCACCACCCGCGATCATGACGGTCTGGCCAAGAGCTCTCGCAACGGTTATCTCTCCTTCGACCAACGACGTATTGCGCCTGTCCTGAACCAGACACTGAATAGTTGCCGCGAGGCCATCGCCTGCGGCTTCGACAACTTTCTCCAACTTGAGTCGCACGCTCGCATGAAATTGCTGCAGGCTGGATTTGATCCGGACTACTTTGCGATTCGCGATGCCCATACCCTGCTTGCGGTCACCGAGAATACCGAGGAAATTGCCATCCTGGCGGCTGCCCGTCTGGGATCTACCCGTCTTATCGACAACGTGAGACTGTCTCTCAATCCTGTATCCGATTGGGGCATGCTGGCCAGCGGTCACTGAACCCTCGACCCGTTTTTAGCTTTTCATCGTCGAGCAACTTGCACAACACCATCGTGCGGGTATGATTCTGTGCTGACCTAATACTCCGACGGAAAGAGCACCATGTCTGAATTTCTGACTCGTCCAGTACCCGCCAATTTCAAAGACGCTCATATCAATGCCGAAAGCTATCAGGCGATGTACCGGCGCTCAATGGAGGATGCTGAAGGTTTCTGGGCAGAGATGGCCAACTCATTTCTGTCCTGGGACCAGGCCTGGGACAGGGTCGTGCGCTACGACTTTGCCAACGGCGAGGCCGAATGGTTCGGCGGAGGAAAACTCAATGTTTGCCACAACTGTATTGACCGGCACCTCCCTCGACGGGCCGACCAGACTGCACTGATCTGGGAGGGGGATAATCCGGCCGACAGCCAACATATCTCCTACAGCGAACTGCACGAGCACGTCTGCAAGCTGGCCAATGTCCTTAAGGCACGCGGTGTGCGCAAGGGCGACCGTGTCTGTATATACATGCCGATGATCCCTGAAGCCGCCTACGCTATGCTCGCCTGTACCCGTATTGGTGCGGTGCACTCAGTCGTGTTCGGTGGATTTTCTCCCGAAGCACTGAAAGATAGAATACTGGATTCAGACTGCCAGACACTGATCACCGCTGATGAGGGTGTGCGCGGCGGCAAGCACATCCCACTCAAAGCCAACGCGGACAAGGCGCTGGCATCCTGTCCCAATGTTCATACCTGTCTGGTTGTAAAACGCACCGGTGGCGACATCGCCTGGTGGGAAGGTCGGGACATTTGGTACCACGACGCGATGGATCACGCAGACAGTGACTGCGCGCCGGTGTCTATGGACGCTGAAGACCCGCTATTTATCCTCTATACCTCCGGCTCCACCGGCAAACCGAAGGGTGTGCTGCACACCACTGGTGGCTACCTGCTACAGGCCACCATGACGTTCAAGTATGTGTTCGATTATCACGATGGTGATGTTTTCTGGTGCACCGCGGATGTCGGCTGGGTCACCGGCCACACGTATACCATCTACGGCCCGCTCGCTAATGGCGCTGTCTCACTCATGTTTGAGGGTATCCCTACCTATCCCGATGCGGGCCGTTGCTGGGAGATAATCGATAAACACCAGGTAAATACGTTTTACACGGCACCTACCGCAATCCGCGCCCTGCACGCGCTTGGCAATGATCCGGTCACCCGCAGTTCGCGCGCTAGCCTGCGACTGCTGGGTACCGTGGGTGAACCCATTAACCCCGAGGCCTGGGAATGGTATTACAATGTCGTTGGCGACTCTCGCTGCCCCATCGTGGATACCTGGTGGCAAACGGAAACAGGTGGCCAGATGATCACACCGCTACCCGGCGCTACCGACCTGAAACCGGGCTCTGCCACGCTGCCTTTCTTTGGCGTTGAACTGGCCCTGTTGAATGAGGGGGGCGCTGAAATCGAAGGGCCAGGCGCCGGTTATCTTGTGATCAAGAGGTCATGGCCCAGCCAGATCCGCACAGTGTATGGCGACCACCAGCGTATGATCGATACCTATTTCAAACACTACCCCGGCTACTATTTCACGGGGGACGGTGCCAGCCGCGACGCGGACGGCTATTATAGAATCACTGGTCGCGTGGATGATGTGCTCAATGTATCCGGCCACCGTATGGGGACCGCCGAAATCGAAAGTGCCCTGGTATTACACGAACTGATCGCTGAGGCTGCCGTAGTGGGCTACCCACACGACATCAAGGGCCAGGGCATATACGCCTACGTCACGCCAATGCTGGGCGTGGAGCCAACCGAAACACTGCGTACGGAATTGGTGGCCCTGTGTGTGGCAGAAATTGGTGCCATCGCCAAACCCGATATTATCCAGTGGGCACCGGGGCTACCCAAAACCCGCTCCGGTAAAATCATGCGCCGCATTTTGCGCAAAATCGCCGAAAACGAGCTGGACAGCCTCGGCGACACTAGTACGCTGGCGGACCCGTCAGTGGTGGAAAACCTAGTGACCAACCGGCCGGTGTAGCCATCCTCACATAAAAAAAGGGATGCACCTTCCGGCGCATCCCTTTAAACAGCAATTTCGCTAGTGCGAAAGATTACTCAACAACTTCCTGTTCAACTGTCTCCATCGCTGCGGTCGCCTCATCCTCTAGCAATTCCTTGATGGAAAGCTTGATGCGGCCACGCTGATCAACATCCAATACCTTGACACGCACTTCCTGACCTTCCTTGAGGTGGTCCGATACATTCTCCACTCGTTCATTGGCAATCTGGGAGATATGTACCAAACCGTCCTTGCCAGGCAGGATATTAACGAAAGCCCCGAAATCCACGATGCGCGCAACGGTACCATTATATACTGCGCCGACTTCTGCCTCTGCGGTAATTTCCTGAACTAGAGCCACTGCTGCGTCCCGAGAGGCCTGGTCCTGACCAAAGATACGCACTGTGCCATCATCATCAATATCGACAGTCGCGCCAGACTGTTCAGTAATAGAACGAATCGTCACTCCGCCCTTGCCGATGATATCCCGGATCTTGTCGGAATCAACTTTCAGCGTGATCATGCTGGGGGCATTTTCAGAAGTAACTAGGCGAGCAGCGGGGAGCACTGCGTTCATCTGTCCCAGTATGTGCAAGCGCGCCAGTTGCGCCTGCTCCAGAGCAACTTCCATTATCTGCTCATTAATGCCTTCGATCTTAATGTCCATTTGCAGGGCGGTCACACCCTCTGCGGTACCGGCCACTTTGAAGTCCATGTCGCCCAGGTGATCTTCATCTCCCAGGATATCGGTGAGTACGGCAAACTGGTTACCTTCCTTTACAAGTCCCATAGCGATACCAGCAACGGGCGCTTTCAGGGGCACACCTGCAGCCATCAGTGCCAATGAACCGACACAGACGGACGCCATGGAACTGGAACCGTTGGACTCGGTGATTTCGGAGACCACTCGAATGGTGTAGGGAAACTCTTCACTAGTGGGCAGTACAGCCGCCAGGCCACGACGTGCCAACCGACCGTGACCTACTTCGCGACGACCGGTAAAGCCAACGCGGCCAGCTTCACCTACCGAGTAAGGAGGAAAATTGTAGTGCAGCATGAATGGATCGCGACGCTCGCCATGCAGGGCGTCTATGATCTGCGCGTCTCGCGTGGAGCCGAGCGTCACAGCGCCGATAGCCTGGGTTTCGCCGCGGGTGAACAGGGCACTGCCATGGACCTTGGCCAGCACATCGACTTCACAGGCGATGGGACGGACTGTACGATTATCACGGCCGTCAATACGGGGCTCACCGGATAGAATACGTTTGCGCACCAAGGCTTTCTCGATCTTTTTGAATATGTCCTTCACTTCATCGGCAGAGGGACCGCCCTCCGTAGCCAACGCCGCAACCGCAGCGTCGCGAATCTCACCGACACGTTCGTAGCGGGCTGCTTTCTCAGTGATGCGATATGCCTCACCCAGACCAGCTTTGACCTGACCCTCAACGGCAGCCAGCAGCTCTACATTCACTGCGGGAACTTTCCACTCCCAGCGAGGTTTGCCAGCTTCGGCAACCAGCTCGTTGATGGCCTGTATCACCACCTGCATTTCCTGGTGAGCGTACAGCACTGCACCCAGCATCTGGTCCTCGGTCAATTCCTTGGCCTCGGACTCCACCATCAACACCGCATCTTTGGTACCGGCGACGACCATGTCCAATTTGCTGTCGGCCAGTTGCGCATAGGTGGGATTAAGGAAGTAACCGAGAGCTTCGTTAAAACCGACGCGGGCACCACCGATAGGGCCGTTGACAGGGCAGCCGGAAATCGCCAGTGCAGCTGAGGTGCCAATCATTGCAGGGATATCCGGGTCAATATGCTTGTCCGCCGACATGACAGTACAGATGACCTGCACCTCGTTCATAAAACCCTTGGGGAACAAAGGGCGAATGGGGCGATCGATCAAGCGAGAAGTCAGGGTTTCCTTTTCACTAGGGCGCCCTTCGCGCTTGAAGAAGCCACCGGGAATCTTGCCGACAGCATAGGTTTTTTCCGTGTAGTGGACTGCCAGCGGAAAGAAATCGCGGCCCGGACGTTCGGTCTTTTCCGCGACCACGGTACACAATACTGATGTGTTCTCGACGGTTACGAGGACCGCTCCGGTCGCCTGACGAGCTATGCGACCGGTTTCCAAGGTGACTGTCTGGCCGCCGTACTGGAATGTTTTAGTTACTGGATTCACTTTATTTCTCCAATTATCAATATTGCACCGGGGCGCTCCCATGAACGCCCCGACAGAGATACAGCTTACCTACGCAGGCCGAGTCGTTTGATCAGGTCACTATAGCGCTGTGCGTCCTTGCGCTTTAGGTAGTCCAGCAGCTTGCGGCGCTGGTTAACCATGCGGATCAGTCCTCGGCGGGAGTGGTGGTCGTGCGAGTGCGACTGGAAGTGCCCCTGCAGCTGCTCAATATTCGCAGTCAGCAATGCTACCTGTACTTCCGGGGAACCTGTGTCGCCAGCGCCCACCTGGTACTCTTTTACAATTTCTGCTTTCTTTTCAGCATTTAATGCCATTGTGTATTCCTCTTGATCAATCTGCCTCAGGCGACGCATGCCGCCTTTCGTTAATAAAAGAGCCTGTCCGTGCAGATTTACAGACAGGTTCGCGTCACCTCCCGGTGACAATCAGTCGACGCGGCGCCACTCGCCCATCGTCCAATATCTCTCCAACTCCCAAAAATTCGCCGGTTTCCAGCGCGACGCGCACGATACCACCACGGGGTGCGTTTGGCACCATTACCGGCTGCCCCTGACGCATGTAAAAACCACCGGATTCGCTGAGGCGAACCAAGGGCAGCGCATCAAGAGCTACATCAGCGGGCAACAAAAACTTATCCAACTCATGGAACTCACTGCTGCCCTGCAACGCCTCCAGCGTGCTCAGCGCCAGACTGTCTTCAATACTGAATGGTCCGGCCCTGGTCCGACGCAGCGCACTAACGAAAGCGCCGCAACCAAGAACCCGTCCCAAGTCCTCCGCCAGCGATCTGACGTAGGTACCTTTGCTGCACTCGAGATAAATATCCACCTCGGGCTTCTCTGCGCCGCGGAAGGCGCGCAACTGTAACTGTTTTATGATCACCGGACGCGGTTTACGTTCCACCTCAAAACCCTGACGCGCCAGCTTGTAGAGAGGCTGTCCATCCTTTTTGATAGCAGAAAACATCGAGGGGATCTGCTCAATTTCTCCCTCAAATCCCTTCAACGCAGTTACAACATCAACCTGTGTAAAGCTGCTCGCGTCCCGATTTTCCAACACCCGGCCTTCGGCGTCACCAGTGTCAGTAACCGTGCCCAACACAAAAGTACTTTCGTAAGCCTTATCCGCATCCAGCAAATACTGGGAGAACTTGGTGGCCTCCCCAAAACACAGGGGCAGCACTCCAGTGGCTAACGGGTCGAGGCTGCCGGTGTGGCCAGCCTTGGCCGCGAAATACAGGCGCTTAACTCGCTGTAGTGCCTGATTGGAGCTAAGCCCAATAGGCTTATCCAACACCAAAATACCATCCACCGCTCGCCCACGGCGACGCCTGGACACCAGCTAATCCCCTGCCTCGTCGTCATCACGCAGACCCAGCTCGCGATCAGCATCGGCGGCACGTTTGATCAAGTTTTCCAGGTCGCGACCACGGCCCACGCTGGAATCGAAATAAAACCGCAACTGCGGCACACTGCGCATATTGCTACTCCGGGAAAGTTGGCTGCGCAGGAAGCCCGCTGCCTTGTTCAGTGCCTCGGTAGACTCACTTGCATCCTCGCCGGAATCGCTACCCATCATCGTATAGTAGACTCTGGCGTGACCGAGATCGCGACTCACGTCTACCCCGGTAACGCTGACCATACCCACCCTGGGATCCCGCACTTCGTGCTGGATCAGGGCGGCTAGTTCGCGCTGCAGATAATCTGCCACGCGCTGGGTTCTGGCATATTCTTTAGCCATTGGTCCCGCTCATTAAGGCTCCGCTCACAGTGAGCGGGCAATCTCCTTAACCTCGTATACTTCTATGAGGTCGCCCACTTTCACATCAGTGTAGTTCTTCACACCAATTCCGCACTCCATGCCATTACGCACCTCACCGGCATCGTCCTTGAAACGACGCAAAGATTCCAACTCGCCCTGGTAGATAACAACACTATCGCGCAGCACGCGGATCGGCTTGGAGCGATAGACGGTTCCCTCGATTACCATGCAACCCGCAATCTGACCATACTTGGGTGACCGGAAAACATCGCGAACTTCGGCAATACCGACTATATCTTCTCGCAATTCAGGCGCCAGCATGCCCGTGAGCGCCAACTTCACATCATCAATCAGATCGTAAATAACATTGTAATAGCGCAGATCAACGCCTTCGTTTTCCACCAGTTTTCGCGCCGCGTTATCAGCCCGCACATTGAAGCCGAATACGACGGCACTGGATGTTACAGCAAGATTGACATCTGTCTCGGTGATTCCGCCGACGCCGCCGGTTACGATATTCACCTGTACTTCTTCGTTCCCGATATCCAGCAGGGCCGACTGAATTGCTTCCAGTGATCCGCGCACATCTGCCTTTACCACAACATTGAGCATTTTCTTCCCACCAGCCGTCATGCTCTCGAACATGTTATCCAGTTTGGCGGCATGCTGGCGCTGTATTTTCTTATCGCGAGTCTTTTCCTGACGGAAGTCCGCGACTTCACGGGCGCGCTTTTCACTTTCGACAACAGCGAACAGGTCGCCGGCGGCAGGGGTGGCATCCAGGCCCAGAATTTCCACGGGTATGCTGGGACCTGCCTCATCGACTGGTTGACCATTCTCATCCAACATGGCGCGCACGCGGCCAAACTGCAAGCCAGCAAGAACTATATCGCCTTTGCGCAAAGTGCCGCTCTGGACCAACAAGGAGGCGACCGGGCCACGACCTCTATCCAGACGGGACTCGATAACAATGCCCTGTGCAGGTACATCACGGGCGGCGGTCAGTTCCAGCAGTTCCGCCTGCAACAATATGGCGTCAAGAAGTTCATTGACGCCTTCACCGGTGTGGGCAGAGACTTTGATAAACTGCGTATCACCACCCCATTCCTCGGGAATGACATCCTTGGCGGCAAGCTCACTCTTGATCCGCTCAAGATCTACCCCAGCCTTGTCGATTTTGTTTATCGCCACAATAATCGGCACTTTAGCGGCCTTTGCATGTTTCACGGCTTCTTCGGTCTGGGGCATTACTCCATCATCGGCAGCCACCACCAAAATCACGATATCCGTACTTTTTGCCCCGCGCGCGCGCATCGCGGTAAACGCCGCGTGCCCAGGGGTATCAAGGAATGTAATCATGCCGCGCTCGGTTTCCACGTGATAGGCACCGATGTGTTGCGTAATCCCACCTGCCTCACCCGAAGCCACCTTGCTTTTACGAATGTAATCCAACAAGGAGGTTTTGCCGTGGTCCACATGCCCCATCACGGTCACCACCGGTGCCCGCGACTCTTCGATACCCTCGTGCTGCGACAGTGTTTCTTCCAGTCTTTCCTCCAGCGCATCAGCGCTGATAAGTTTGACCGAGTGACCAAATTCTTCCACCACCAGTGTCGCCGTATCCCGATCAATCATCTGGTTAATGGTGGCCATCACGCCCAGCTTCATTAACTCCTTGATAACTTCCCCTGACTTGACGGACATCTGCTGAGCCAGGTCCGCAACGGAAATCATGTCCAATAGCTCAACTTCGTGTACTTTCTTTTCCGTGGGCATTTCAAAACCGTGCTTGGAGTGCTCCGCATGAGCCGCCTTGATTTTCTTGCGGCCGCCTCGACGGCGACTCATACCTGACTCTGACTCCAAGTCAGCCAGAGACAAGTTGTGGTTGCGCTGCTTACCTCGACCAGCGGGTGCGTTGCGAGCTAACTTGCTTCGCGGTTTACGGGAGTCGTCGTCTCCGCCAGGAGGGGTAGATGGAACTTCGTGCAAACGCTTGGGTCGCTTGGCACCCTCCTTGGCCTTCTCCTTTGTCTTGGCCAGAGCTTCAACCTTGACTAAATCCTCTGCAGCCTTGCGCGCATCCACTGCCGCTTGCCGCAATGCAGCATCATCAGCTTCCTTGAGCTTGCGACGAGCCGCAGCGCGTTGTCGCAGAATTTCTGGATCGAGGTTGGCCGGATCTTCATCCGAGGTGGCCTCCAGCTCCGACACCGCCGCAGCGAGTTGCTCTCGTTCGGCTGCCGCAGCTGCTTTAGCTGCTACTGCCGCGACCGCTTGAGCATCCGCATCCTCTGTCTCTTTAAGATCTTGCGCTTCCATTTCATCGTCGAGAGGTGCACCTGCATCACCTGACTCGTCCGCGTCGCGCTTAACGTAGGTACGTTTCTTTCGTACTTCAACGTTTACGGTTTTTTTACCCTGTGCCCCGGAGGTGCGCAATGTACTCAGAGTCTTGCGCTTCAATGTAATACGCTTGGGGACCTCTGCGGCCTCGCCATGGCTACGCTTCAGGTATTGAAGCAGAGTCTGCTTATCTTCATCAGACACAGCCTCTTCCGCTTCCGTGTGTGGCAATCCTGCTTCTTTCATCTGCGTCAACAGACGTTCAGAGGAGGCGCCAACCACTTCCGCGAGCTGCTGTACTGTCACCTGACCCATTCAATACTCTCCTTGGTACCCTGTCGTAGTGCGGTTAACCTTGCCGCGCCAGATTACTATTCTGCCTCGGCAAACCAGGGCGCTCTTGCAGTCATAATCAATTCACCGGCACGCTCCTCAGTCATATCCGCTATGTCCATGAGGTCTGCTACGCCCTGTTCCGCGAGATCTTCCATGGTAATGATTGCACGGCTAGCCAGGATGTAGGCCAGATGGCGATCCATACCGTCCATGGTTAGCAAGTCCTCTGCCGGCTCATGGGCACCCAACTGCTCCTCAGTCGCGATTGCCTGGGTCAGCAAGGCGTCTTTGGCACGTGCGCGCAACTCCTCTGCGATCTCCTCATCGAAGCCCTCAATGGCCGTCATTTCCTCAAGCGGCACGTAGGCTACTTCTTCCAGCGTTGTGAACCCCTCTTCCACCAGAATTTCGGCCACATCCTCATCGATATCGAGGGCGTCTACAAAGATCTTTATAACCTGACCGGATTCCGCCTCGTGCTTCTCGGCAGCATCCTCCAGACTCATGACATTAATGGTCCACTTGGTTAACTGAGCAGCCAAGCGCACGTTCTGGCCTGCGCGACCAATCGCCTGGGCCAAATTTTCTTTAGATACCGCTACGTCCATTGTGCCACTGTCCTCATCCATCACTATGGACTCTACTTCAGCAGGCGCCATGGCATTGATCACCAGTTGCGCCGGATTGTCATCCCACAACACAATATCGACTCGCTCGTTATCGAGCTCGTTAGAAACTGCTTGGACACGCGAGCCGCGCATTCCAACGCAGGCACCCACTGGATCGATACGCTGATCGTTCGTTTTCACGGCGATCTTGGCGCGAGAACCCGGGTCACGAGCCGCAGCGCGAATCTGAATTACTTCCTCAGCAATCTCAGGTACTTCAATCTTGAACAGCTCTATCAACATTTCTGTACAAGAGCGGCTCAAAATTAGCTGGGGACCACGCGCTTCGGTACTGATCTCCTTGAGAATGGCACGTACCCGGTCATTCACCCGGAACGTCTCGCGACCAACCAATTGGTCTCGCGGCAGAAGACCCTCGGCATTGTTGCCCAAGTCCACAATGACATTATCGCGGGTCACCTTCTTGACAGTGCCAGCCACCAGCTCACCCACCCGACTCAAGTACTGCTCAACAACCTGAGCACGCTCGGCATCACGAACTCGCTGTACGATAACTTGCTTGGCAGTCTGCGCGGCTATGCGACCAAAGGCGACATTTTCTACCTGCTGCTCGTAGATATCACCGGGCTTCAGGTTCGGATCCTGCTCTATGGCCTCCTCAGTGGTGAACTGAGTCCCCAGCAACGCCATCTCATCGTCCGGCACTACCAGCCAACGACGTATAGAGACATAATCTCCACTCTTACGATCGATGGTGACATGAATATCAGCATCTTCGTCGTAACGCTTTTTGGTCGCCGTTGCCAGCGCCAGCTCTATCGCTTCAAAGATAATGTCCTCGGACACCCCTTTCTCATTAGAGACGGCCTCAGCCACCAACAGAATTTCTTTCGTCATCTCAAGCCTCGCCAGTTCACTTGCCGCGTTCAGACGCGGGGTTGTACACGCGCTTTTTCAATCGCGCCATAGGGCAACAGAAACTCATGATCATCGATCAGAATCACTACTTCCTCACCCTCTATACCTTTCAATATTCCCTTGAACCTGCGCCGCCCCTCAAAAGCGCTGCGCAAGCGCAATTCCACCGTTTCGCCTACATAACCTGAATACTGCCTCAGATTGAACAACAGGCGATCCATGCCGGGGGAAGACACTTCCAGGGTATATTCCCCCGTAATCGGATCTTCAACATCCAGAATGCTACTCACCTGTTCGCTGACTACGGCGCAATCATCGACAGTAATGCCAGCGGGGCTATCGATATAAACCCGCACGACGCTGTGCCTGCCCTGCGCCACATGCTCCACACCCCACAACACGTAGCCGAGTGCAGCCACCGTGGATTGCAGCATGCCTGCTATTTGCTGATCTTTGCTCGCCATAGGCAGCTTTTTTCTCCACTTACGAAAAAGCCCCTAAAAAGGGGCTTTTTCATCTTCACACTGTCGATTTAGGAGCTGACAGTGCTAATTGGTAGCGGGGGCCGGATTTGAACCGACGACCTTCGGGTTATGAGCCCGACGAGCTACCAGGCTGCTCCACCCCGCATCAAAACTTACTCGACTATGACAAGCCCCTTGGCACGCCACTCTGGACCCCTCTCGTCTAAGGGGCCCAATTTCGAGGCTGTGCATTATAGGTAGGGGTCCTGTCCCGGTCAACCTAGTTAGCACCGAAAAGCAGACTAATTTTCGAGGAAGTTGAAGTGTTGGGCAAACGACTGTTGAACGTGGCAAGACTGAGCAGCGGTCAATGAAGATCCATTTCCGGAATCACGCCGCTTACGAATCCTCGTGGAGAGGCAATTAGATTGTTATTTCTTATATTTAGGTAATTATCTTTCTTTTTAAAAATCAAATAGTTAAATTCTACGAACAGAAACTCGACACCAATGCTCAAGCTCTCAAGATAATGAACCACATGAGAGGCTGTGTCACTGGCCTTCACATTTTCAATGATCAGTTGCCGCGCTTTATCCAAAATTATGGTGCCGAAGGCGGGACTCGAACCCGCACAAGCATAGCTCACTACCCCCTCAAGATAGCGTGTCTACCAATTCCACCACTTCGGCAATGTCTTTCGTCACATCAATCCTGTTTGGGCAGGTCATCCTCCGCAGGCGCTGTGGCTGCCGGGGGAGTGTTATCCAGTGCGGGAAGCTCACCCTCCACCGCGGCGGCTTTGGTCTCAACCGCCGCGGGGATCGCCAGGTCCAGTTCATCCACAACAACCGACCGCTTGCTTACCAGCAACGCCAGGCTAAAACTTGTGGCAAAGAATAAGACTACCAGCCAGGCAGTCGCTTTGGTCAGCACATTACCGCTGCCAGAGCTACCAAATAATGTCTGGGAACCCCCCGCGCCAAATGATGCGCCCATTTCTGCGCCCTTGCCCTGCTGTAACATAATCAGGCCAATAATAGCCAATGCGATAAGAAGGTGTGCTGCTAAAATTATTTGTTCCATGGTCGTCCAGCCCCTCCAGGGGACAGTTACAAATCTTTTGTCAGGCGGTGGCTGCGTTTATGATCGCCAAAAAGTCTGCTGCCACGAGGGCAGCCCCGCCAACCAGTGCGCCGTCGATATCAGGCTGCGCAAACAGCTGCGCCGCATTATTCGTCTTTACACTTCCGCCGTATACTACCCGTGTTGCCTCTTTATCTACTCCAGCAATGTCGCCAAGACAGGCTCGAATAAACGCATGCATACCCTGCGCCTGCGCCGGGGTGGCAGTAAGTCCCGTGCCAATCGCCCACACTGGTTCATAGGCTACCACCAGCATGTGCAGGTTTGCCTGATCCGCCAGTGCACCGTTCAACTGAGCTCTAACTATGGCTTCAGCCGCGCCAGCGTCGCGCTGCTCGCGCGTTTCGCCGACACAAACAATGGGCTGCAAACCCGCCTCTACCGCAACAGTTAACTTCGCGGCAACCAGCGCATCGGATTCACCGTGGTACTGGCGCCGCTCCGAATGACCCAGAATCACCCAGCGACAACCCACTTCAGCCAACATGCCCGGGGCAACTTCACCAGTATAGGCACCGGATTGCATGTGACTACAGTCTTGCGCCCCTACTGAGATGGAAGTCGTCGCGCACAGTTCCAGAGCTTGCGCCAGGTGCACATATGTGGGACACACAACCACCTGCGGCCCAATCGCCTGGGCAGCACTCACCAGATCGCTGAGCAACGCCTGCACGCTGGCTCGTGAGCCATTCATCTTCCAGTTACCCACAACCAGAAGCTGACGCATCTTAGCCTCCCGGTGAAAAAAGCGGTCGCAATCTTAACCAAGATAGCTCCCGGTGACAAGGATGATCCCGGGGCACTAGCCGGAATGACCACATCGTCAGCAAGTGAGAATCCTCTCAACCTCTGCCGCGAGTTCTGCGCACAGCAGCTGCACTTCCTCGCGGCTCCTGCCCTCGACCATCACTCGAACCATGGGCTCGGTGCCGGAAGGGCGCAACAGAACTCGTCCCTCCGACCCTAGTCGCTGCTCTACAGACGCTACTGCTGCACTTATTTCTGGATAATCCTCCAGCGTGAATTTGCCACCCACCACCACATTGATCATGGTTTGCGGGTACATGGTAATGCCCGCGCGCAGCGTCGCCAGATTTCCCTGAGCAGCCTGCAGCGCCATCAGCACCTGCAGTGAGGCAATGATACCGTCGCCGGTCGTGGTCACATTGGAGCATATAATATGCCCGGACGATTCGCCGCCCAGCAGCCAACCGTTCGCTTCCATCTGCGCCTTGACATAACGATCGCCCACCTGCGCACGCACAAACTGTAGTCCTGCGTCCTTCAGGGCTAGCTCAAGCCCTAAATTCGACATTTGAGTACCCACGACACCGGCGTCACTGATTCCGTTGGCCAGACGGTGCATGGCAATGATATAGACCAGCTCATCCCCATCAATGATCCCGCCCTTCTCATCCGTCATCAACACACGGTCACCATCACCATCGTAAGCAATGCCGATATCCGCTCCTTGTTGCCTGACCAGTTCCGACAGCGCAGCCATATCGGTGGAGCCCACTCCTTCGTTTATATTGAAGCCGTCCGGCTGCGCGCCCATGATAATCACCTCCGCCCCCAGCTCGCTGAGTACACTCGGGGCGATGTGATATGTCGCGCCATGTGCACAGTCCACGGCGATGCGCAGGCCGCGCAGGCTGAAATCCTCGGGGACTGTCGATTTACAGAATTCGATGTACCGCCCGGCGGCATCCTCGACTCGTAATACCTTGCCAATATTGCGTGACTGCACTGTGGTGAGTTCCAGCTCCAGCTCCGCCTCGATGGCATGCTCGATCTCATCGGACAGTTTGGACCCGTCAGCACCAAAAAACTTGATGCCATTGTCGTAAAAGGGATTATGTGACGCGCTGATTACTATGCCAGCCTCGGCATTCTGCTTACGGGTCATGAGCGCAACCGCAGGCGTTGGCATGGGTCCCAGTAGTTTCACATTTACCCCGGCGGCTACGAGCCCGGCCTCCAGAGCAGACTCAAACATGTATCCGGAGACGCGCGTATCCTTGCCAATAATCACCAGACAGCGCCCCTCCCGGTTAAACTCCCTCGCAAAAACGCGTCCACTGGCCCAGCCTAGCTTAAGCATGAAGTCGGGGGTGATGGGAAACACACCCACCTTGCCGCGAATGCCGTCAGTACCAAAATAACGTTTAGTCATATCTCTGCCCACTCATCCAATGCTACCCACATCGCCACAGCATCTGCGGTGGCGGCGACATCGTGCGTCCGTATCACCGCAGCGCCACGCTCCGCGGCCAGCACTGCGAGAGCCAAACTGGCCGGCAGGCGCTGCTCCACGCCGCGCCCCAGAAGTTTGCCAATGATCGATTTGCGCGATAGGCCCACCACCAGCGGCAAACCCATTACTGCCAACCGGGGCAAGCCCTGCAGCAGTTGCATATTGTGGCTAAGCGACTTGCCAAATCCAAAACCGGGATCCAGCAGCAACCGTTCTCGCGCTATACCGTGGCGCTCACAGGCCACTACCCTGCCCTGCAGGTATGCTGCCACTTCAGTCACAACATCGACATAATGCGGCGCGACCTGCATGGTGACTGGCTCACCTTGCATGTGCATCAGGCAGATGGGCAGACCACTGCCCGCTGCCGCCTCCAGCGCCCCATCGCGAGTGAGTGCGCGGACATCATTCAACAGACCCGCGCCGGCACCGGCAGCCTCACGCATGAGTTCCGGCGAGCTGGTGTCTACTGAAATCACCACCGCCAGTTCAGCGGCGATACGGCCCACCAGCGGCAACACCCGATCCATTTCTTCATCCGTCGACACCGGCTGCGCACCGGGCCTGGTGGACTCCCCGCCAATGTCAAGAATCGACGCGCCCGCCGCCACCATCTCCCGTGCTCGCGTCATGGCCTGCTCGATATCGAGACGCGCACCGCGGTACAGGGTGCCGCCGTCGGAGAAGGAATCAGGGGTGGTATTGATAACACCCATAATGGCCGGGCGAGAAAGATGGAGGGTGTGCCCGGCACATTGCAGTGTCGGGCTACCTGGACTTTGCGGGGAAGACACTATCCTACCGGTTCAGTGCTCGCCGGCGGGCCCGCCAATCGGACTACTGGAGGAACCATCCTGCGAGGCGCCCGTGCGACCCTCCGAGACGACTCTGACCGCCGGTACCGCCCCAATCCTTGGGCTCTCTGGGCTCACGCCCGGCCATAATGTCATCGATCTGTCCGGCATCGATGGTTTCGTAGAGCATCAGGGCTTGTGCCATCAGGTGCAATTTGTCGACATTTTCTTCCAGTACTCGCTGCGCGGTGGCGTAGCATTCATCGATAATGCGCCGGATCTCCTGATCAATCTGCTTGGCCGTATCCGCAGATACCACCAGATGCGGCTGACCGGCACTGCGACCCAGAAATACTTCCTCGGTTGCCTCGTCATACATCAGTGGTCCCATTTTCTCCGACAAGCCCCATTTGGTGACCATTTTGCGGGCAATGTCCGTCGCGCGCTGAATGTCATTCGATGCCCCGGTAGTCACACCATCCTTGCCGAGCGTCATTTCCTCGGCAATACGACCACCAAACAGGCTACAGATCTGGCTTACGATAAACCTGCGACTGTGGCTGTAGCGATCCTCCTCAGGCAGGAACATGGTCACGCCCAAAGCCCGCCCTCGTGGAATAATGCTCACCTTGTAGACGGGATCGTGTTCGGGCATGAGGCGGCCCACAATTGCGTGACCCGCTTCATGATAAGCGGTATTGCGTTTCTCATCCTCTGACATGACCATGGATTTGCGCTCAGCGCCCATCATTATCTTGTCCTTGGCCAACTCAAACTGGTTCATGCCAACGGTTCGCACATTGCTGCGGGCGGCAAACAACGCGGCCTCATTGACCAGATTCGCAAGGTCGGCGCCGGAGAAGCCCGGCGTGCCGCGGGCAATTTTCGACGGCTCCACATCTTCGGCTAAGGGTACCTTGCGCATGTGCACTTTCAGTATTTGTTCGCGGCCGCGAATATCCGGCAGACTGACAACCACCTGGCGGTCAAAGCGCCCGGGACGCAGCAGGGCCGGATCCAGAACATCGGGACGGTTGGTCGCAGCGATCACGATCACACCGTCATTCACTTCGAAGCCGTCCATTTCCACCAGCAATTGGTTAAGGGTTTGCTCGCGTTCGTCGTGACCACCGCCCAGCCCAGCACCGCGGTGACGGCCCACCGCATCGATCTCGTCGATGAAGATGATGCAGGGAGCCTGCTTCTTGGCCTGGTCAAACATGTCGCGCACGCGAGAGGCGCCCACACCGACGAACATCTCCACGAAATCTGAACCGGATATTGAAAAGAAAGGCACTTTCGCCTCACCGGCGATAGCCTTCGCCAGCAACGTCTTACCCGTCCCGGGCTGGCCTACCATCAGCACACCCCGGGGAATCCGTCCGCCCAGTTTCTGGAAACGGCTGGGGTCACGCAGGAATTCTACCAACTCCTGCACATCCTGTTTTGCTTCATCCACCCCTGCCACATCGGCGAAGGTGGTCGTGATCTGATCCTCTCCCAATAGCTTGGCCTTACTCTTGCCAAAGCTCATAGGGCCGCCGCGACCACCACCGCCACCCTGCATCTGGCGCATGAAGAACATAAATACGCCAATAATAATGAGGATGGGAAAGCTGGCTACCAACAACTGGGTCCAGACACTCTGCTGCTCCGGCTTACGGCCCTCAACCACGACCTTGTGTTCCAGCAGGTCATCCATCAACTTGGGATCTTCGACCATGGGGCGAATGGTCTCAAAGCGGGAGCCGTCGTAGCGCTCGCCCGAAATCGTCAGGCCGTCCACTACCACTTTCTTCACCTGCTCGTTCTGAATCTCGGTGATTAGATCGGAATACCCCACCTGCTCAGGGGCGCCCTGCATATTGAAATTGTTGAATACCGACAACAGGACCGCAGCAATCACCAGCCAGAGCAATAAATTCCTTACCATCGTGTTCAAAGTTGTTACTCCAACGAGGATATTTGCCGAACTCCCTGTGCCTGCAGGGCCGGGGTCATAACCGGGGACAAATGTGGCATCCCGGGCTTTTCACAGTATCGCTACTTCCCGTCGAGCCTACTGGGAAATAACAAAGTAAACAACGCAACGCAGACCAAATTGGATCAATTCACCACGTCACTACCTGCCAATTTACTACACTTGGGGCAATCTCTCCATGTTTCAAGGCACGCGATAAAGCAAGTATCAGCGACCCCGGAACTCCTTTGCCACCATGTACACCTCTCGGGAGCGGGGCCTTGAAGCCCTGGGCTTGCGCGTCAAGACCTTGAGAAAAGAGCCTTTGGCATCCTGAAATAACTGATCAAAGCCCTCTCCATGGAACAGCTTGGCTACAAATGTGCCTCCCGGAGCCAATACCCGTTGTGCCATATCCAGGGCCAATTCCGCCAGATAGATCGCGCGCGGCTGGTCCACGGCATTTACGCCACTCATGTTAGGTGCCATATCGGATATCACCAGATCAATCGGCTTGCTACCGAGGGCAGCCAGAATCCGCTCCAATACATCCCCCTCAGTGAAATCGCCCTCGATAAATGTCACACCGGCCAGACTGTCCATGGGCAGAATATCCGAGGCGATCACCCTGCCATGATCTCCCACCCGTGCAACCGCCACCTGAGACCAGCCCCCCGGTGCGCTGCCAAGGTCCAGCACGGTCATGCCTGGACGGATCAGTTTGTCCTTGTCCTGTAATTCCAGCAACTTGTAACAAGCTCGCGAACGATAGCCTTCTCGTTGCGCCTGCTGCACATAAGGGTCATCGCGGTGCTCTTTTAACCAGGCTTTACTGGAGGGTCGTTTCTTGGTCATGAAGGGCCACTGTCTTTTCGGTTTCTTGCCCGGGGTGCCTTGTGTAGAATAGCTCGCCCCCGCAATGGCGGGCATTGTACCTTGGAACAACTATGAGCAAGAAAGCAATTCAGGACATCAAACAGCTGCGCGCGATCGGCCATAAACTGAAGCCCGTGGTCACTATTGCGGGTAAAGGCCTCACCGAGGGCGTCATCAACGAGCTGGACCGGGCCCTGACCGACCATGAGCTGATTAAAGTCAAACTGGCCGTAGGCTCACGCGAGGCGCGCACGGAAATAGCCAGACAGATCAGTGCACAATGTGGGGCCGAGATCGTACAGAGTATTGGCAATGTCATCGTCCTGCTGCGCCGCTCCCCCACACCTGATCCGCGACTGTCCAATCTGATCAAACCTCTGTAAATATGGGCGACATCCTCGAGTTTCCGTCACAGCGAGCCCAGGGCCTGGCCTTTTTGGACCGCCAGCTACGCGAATTACTCGCGGCAAAAGGTGCGGATGAACAACTGGTCGATTTCGCCGCCGTGCAGCTGACCAACATGTACGCCCAATTGAGCGAATCCGAACAGTATAGCTTTACAGTGGAGCTGCCTGCGCACCTTGGAGCCCAGGAAAGCGCCAGCCTGTATCGCCAGATCAACACGGGACTGGAAGGGATTCGCAAGGAAAATCATGCGCTGCTGGTCAAGATGGTGGCACAACTGGTATTGGCAGAGGTCCGGCTATTTCAACATGAGCGACTTGAGTAGCTTCAGGTAAAAAGACTCGTCAGTTGAAACACCGCTACTGCGGCTACATAAGCGAACAGGAAGTAGCCAGCAAACATCTTTACCGCCAGCGAACTTGATCCACTCTCTTTGGCGAGGATCGCCAGAGTAGAAACACACTGCAGCGCGATGGCGAAAAATACCAGCAGAGCAAGTCCGGAGCCCAGGGCCAGGTCACTGTTCTGAATGTGCTCCACCAGCGGGGCCATTTGTTCGTCCGCAGACTCAATCCCAAAGATAGTGCCCAGAGTGCCGACAAATACTTCCCGGGCCAGGAAGGAACTCAATATGGCCACCCCATAACGCCAATCAAGACCCAGTGGCGCAAACAGGGGCTCGATGAACTGGCCCATATGCCCGAGCCAGGAAGTGCCCAGATCTGCGCCGAAATTGGGGAAATAGCCCAAAAACCACACAGCTACCGTTACCGCGAAAATGATCTTGCCCGCCTTGGTTACAAAGTGCTTTGAGCGATTCCAGCAGTTGCGCAACAGCGGCCGCAGGCTGGGAATGCGGTACGGCGGTAACTCCAGCACAAAGGGCAGGTCGTTATAGTGGTCCTTGCTGGTACGCGACACCAGCGCAGTCACCAACAGGCCACAAAACATGCCGAAGAAATAAATCGCAAACATGGCCAGCCCCTGCCATCCAACCAGGCCGCCGAACGCAGTTTCTGCAGGAATAAATGCGGCGATTAATAACGTATACACGGGTAACCGGGCGGAACAGGGCATCAGGGGTATCGCCATGTAAGTCAGCAAGCGCTTACGCGGGGAATCGATGGCACGGGCGGCGTAAATCGCCGGAATAGCACAGGCCACGCCCGACAGCATGGGAATAAAACTCTTTCCGGTCAGACCGAACAGGCGCAGCGGCTTGTGACAAATCAGGGCGGCACGCGCCATATAGCCAGAGTCTTCCAGCAGACCGATGACAAAAGTCAGCACAAATATCTGCGGGACGAATACCAGAAAAGCGCCCAGGCCGCCAAACACAGCATCAGCGGTAAAATCCCTCGCCGTCTGGTTCCCGATCAGGGGCACGATCAGATCTGCCACAGTGCCCAGCACATACTCCACCGCATCCATAAGAGGCGCCGCCCAGGTGAATATGGACTGGAACAACAAGTACATGATAAAGAAAAAGGCGATACCCCCGGACAGGGAGTGCAGGAAGATGCGATCCAGCCGCGTCTGATTCCTGATCAACACATCACCCTTGGCACCGAAGCGCTGTGCGAGCTGGTGCGCTGTGATCCGCAACTGCTCATCAGGTGCAGCTGCATGCTGACCGCCTATCCCGGCATCACGCTAGTAAAGGCTCCTTTTTCAGCGCGTCAATAACCGCCTCCAGCCCCTTACCTGAGCGGGCAGAGATGGGTAGAACCGGCGCCTGCAGGGCAACAGCCAACTCCCCGACATCGAGGTTTAGTTTGTGGGAATCCAGTACGTCTATCATGTTAGCCAGCACAGTGACTCGTTTGCCGTGCCGCGCGCAGTCTCGAATAACCTGCAGGGTGAAGTAGAGGCTTTTTTCCAGACGGGTGGCATCAATGATACACAGCACATGGCTGACATCCGGATCAAGCAGCGCCCGCTCGAAGTACTCAACGGCAACCCGCTCGTCCGCCGAAATGGCCTGTAACGAGTAGGTGCCAGGGAAATCGACCAGTTCCAGCTCCGGCAGGGCCTGCAGGCGACCCACGCTGATGTCGACGGTTATGCCCGGGAAATTGGCAACTTTGTGGTGCAGCCCGGTCAGACGGTTGAATAACAGGCTTTTGCCCGAATTGGGGCTCCCCATCAGCAGGACTTTACTCATGGGGAGGGGTGATCCTGACCAGAACGTGGGTCGCTACCTCATCGTCCAGCGAATAAACGGTATTGCTAACGCGGTAGACCTTGGGCGCCCCGAAGGCGAGTGAGTGCAAACATGACACCGACTCACCGGGGTGAAAACCGAACTCCATCAAACGGATGCGGTACTTCTCATCAAGGCCATTGTCATAACCCAGTATTTCGCAGCGGTCACCGGTCTTCAGGGACCAGAGGGAGATGCTCATGGCGGTCAATCTACTCCAATAAAAGCAGGATTATAGTTCAAATGAGAATTATTTGTATTATCGAATTGACCGGAAATTTCGTTAATAAGGAAGAGTTTTTAAACTGGATAGTGCGTGCGCGTGGATCGGGCCACAGATGTGCCATGTTTGGCTGGCGCTGGGAAATGATAACTCCACCACACCCTACGCAGGGTGATTCACCAGCTAAACCACTTACTGCAGAGCAATCAGATATGAAGGACCTGGTCGATCTCGTACTCAACGTCGCCGGCGGGGGCCCTGACCATAACGACATCGCCTTCCTCCTTCCCTATCAGGGCACGGGCAATGGGTGAACCCACTGAGATCATGTTGCCTTTAACATCGGCCTCATCCTCGCCCACGATGCGATACCGCACAGTGTCCCCTGTTTCGACATTGATCAGGTCAATCGTTGTCCCAAAGATTACCCTGCCCGTCCGGGGAATGGCCGTGATATCAATCACCTGGGCATTGCTCAGCTTGCCCTCGATCTCCATGATACGGCCCTCGGTAAAACTCTGCTGTTCGCGGGCTGCGTGATACTCGGCGTTCTCCTTGAGATCACCGTGCGCCCGCGCCTCCGCAATCGCCTGCACAATGCGCGGCCGCTCCACCTTTTTCAGGCGCTCCAGTTCCTGGCGCAGGAAGGTCTCCCCGGCCAGCGTCATCGGAAACCTACTCATGATCCAATTCTCCCGTGCAGGTCCTGCAGGCGCCGCACTGTCTTTTCACCTTTAAATTTCAACGCCATACAGATCGCCTGGGCGGCCGTGAGCGTGGTTGTGTAAAACACCCGGTGGGCCTCGGCACTGGCGCGGATGGAGGCGGAATCCTCGATCGCGCGGCGGCCCTCGGTGGTATTGATGATGAAGTCGGCTTCATCGTTCTTGATCATATCCACAATATGCGGCCGCCCCTCAAGCACCTTGTTGACCCGGCGCACACTGAGGCCTGCCTGCTCCAGCACCAACGCAGTGCCTCCTGTTGCCACCAGAGAAAACCCCAACTCGGCGAGGTCCCGGGCCACGGCCACGATACCGGGCTTGTCCACATCGCGTACGCTGAGCAGGGCGGTACCTCCGGAAGGCGGCCCACTGCCGCCGACGCCCAGCTGGGCCTTGGAAAACGCCTCGGCAAAGGTGTCGCCAGTGCCCATGACCTCGCCGGTGGATTTCATCTCCGGCCCCAGGATCGGATCGACACCAGGGAATTTGTTAAAGGGCAAGACCGCCTCTTTCACACTGAAGTAGGGCGGGACGATTTCGCGGGTGAAGCCCTGCGCGGCCAGCGTCTGACCCACCATACAGCGAGCGGCAACCTTGGCCAGCGATACGCCGATACACTTGGACACAAAGGGCACGGTGCGGGAGGCGCGCGGGTTGACCTCAATAACGTAGATCTCGCCGTCCTGCCAGGCCAGCTGCACATTCATCAGGCCCTTGACCCCCAACTCCAGCGCCATTCTTTTGACCTGCTCGCGCATTTCATCCTGCAGTGCTGGCTCCAGGCTGTAAGGCGGTAAAGAACAGGCAGAATCACCGGAATGTACACCGGCTTGTTCGATATGCTGCATGATGGCCCCGATCACGACTTCCACGCCATCGCTCACGGCGTCGATATCCACTTCAATCGCGGCGCTGAGAAAACTGTCCAGCAACACCGGTGCGTCATCGGAGGCCTGCACCGCATCGCGCATATAGCGCAGCAGATCCTCCTCGCGATAGACGATCTCCATCGCGCGCCCACCCAGCACATAGGAGGGGCGCACCACCAGCGGATAGCCGATGGCCTTGGCTGCCTCCAGTGCCTGCCCGGTGCTGCGCACGGTAGTGTTGGTGGGCTGCCTGAGCCCCAGTTTCTGGATCATTTGCTGGAAACGCTCCCGATCTTCCGCGCGGTCTATCGCATCGGGAGTGGTGCCTATTATCGGTACCCCCTGGGCTTCCAGCGCGCGCGCCAGCTTCAGTGGCGTCTGGCCGCCAAATTGCACGATCACGCCCTTGGGCCGCTCCAGATCGACAATCTCCAGCACATCCTCCAACGTCACCGGCTCAAAATAGAGCCGATCGGAGGTGTCATAGTCAGTGGAAACCGTTTCCGGGTTGCAGTTGACCATGATGGTCTCGTAGCCATCCTCGCGCAGTGCCAGCGCCGCGTGTACGCAGCAATAATCGAATTCAATGCCCTGGCCGATGCGGTTGGGTCCGCCGCCCAATACCAGAATCTTATCCCGGTCAGTAGGCGCTGCCTCACACTCTTCCTCGTAGGTGGAGTACATGTACGCGGTGGCGGAGGCAAACTCGGCAGCGCAGGTATCCACGCGCTTGTACACCGGGCGTACGCCCAGGCCCTGACGGTGCTCGCGCACAGCCGTCTCGGACGCTGCCAGCAACACGGCCAGACGCTCGTCGGAGAAGCCCTTGCGCTTGAGCCCAAACATCTGCGCATGATCGATCTGTTCCAGATTGATCGTTTTCAGACTGTCCTCGGTGGCCACGATGTCCTCGATCTGCACCAGGAACCACGGATCCACGCCCGAGTACTGATACACCTCATCCACGCTCATCCCGGCGCGGAACGCATCTGCGATGTACCAGATGCGATCCGGCCCGGGGTTGGTCAGTTCCGACACCAGCTCGTCGCGCAGCTCAGGGTCATCCACATCAATCTTGTGTTCAAAGCCGGATGAGCCCACTTCCAGGCCACGCAGGGCCTTCTGCAGCGACTCCTGAAAAGTGCGGCCAATGGCCATGACTTCACCCACGGACTTCATCTGGGTGGTGAGACGGGTATCAGCGCCGCGAACTTTTCAAAGGCGAAGCGGGGAATCTTCGTAACCACATAGTCGATGGAGGGCTCGAAGGAGGCCGGCGTCGCGCCGCCGGTAATGTCATTCTGCAATTCATCCAGCGTATAACCTACGGCCAGCTTGGCCGCGACCTTGGCGATGGGAAAACCGGTCGCCTTGGAGGCCAGTGCCGAAGAGCGCGACACCCGCGGGTTCATCTCGATGATCACCATCCGACCGGTTTTCGGATCCTGCCCGAACTGCACATTGGAGCCGCCGGTTTCCACGCCGATCTCACGCAGTACCGCCAGCGAGGCGTTGCGCATGATCTGGTATTCCTTGTCGGTGAGCGTCTGGGCTGGCGCTACGGTGATCGAATCGCCCGTGTGCACGCCCATGGCATCAAAATTCTCGATAGAGCAGACAATGATGCAGTTGTCGTTCTTGTCGCGCACCACTTCCATCTCGAACTCTTTCCAGCCGATCAGCGATTCGTCAATCAACAACTCGTTGGTCGGCGACAGATCCAGTCCGCGCCGACAAATCTCCTCGAACTCGCTGCGGTTGTAGGCGATACCGCCGCCGGACCCGCCCATCGTGAAGGAGGGCCGGATAATGCAGGGAAAGCCGATGGAATCCTGTACCTGAAAGGCTTCTTCCATGCTGTGGGCGAGGGCCGACCGGGGCATGTCCAGCCCGATGCGCTTCATCGCCTGGCCGAACAACTGGCGGTCTTCCGCCATGTCGATGGCCTCTTTGGTGGCCCCGATCATCTCCACGCCGTGCTTCTGCAGCACCCCTTCGCGGGCCAGGTCCAGGGCACAGTTGAGGGCGGTTTGGCCACCCATAGTAGGCAGCAGGGCGTCGGGTTTTTCCACCTCGATAATGCGCGCTACAGTCTGCCACTCGATCGGCTCGATGTAGGTGGCGTCTGCCATGGCCGGGTCGGTCATGATAGTGGCAGGGTTGGAGTTCACCAGAATGACCCGGTAACCCTCCTCGCGAAGAGCTTTGCAGGCCTGGGCCCCAGAGTAGTCGAACTCGCAGGCCTGTCCGATGACGATAGGGCCGGCGCCGAGAATCAGGATGCTCTTTATGTCAGTGCGCTTCGGCATGGTGGCTTACTTCTTCTGGGCCCGTGCGGTTATCAGTGCAATAAATTGTTTGAACAATGGCGCCGCATCGTGCGGGCCGGGGCTGGCTTCCGGATGGCCCTGAAAGCTGAACGCGGGCTTATCCGTGCGCTGCATCCCCTGCAAGCTGCCATCGAACAGGGACTTGTGGGTAACGCGCAGAGTGTTCGGCAGGCTCGCCTCGTCAACCGCGAAACCGTGGTTCTGGCTGGTGATCAGCACTGTGCCATCATCAACATTTTGCACCGGATGGTTGGCGCCGTGATGACCAAACTTCATTTTTACAGTGGTGGCGCCACTGGCCAGGCCGAGTAACTGGTGCCCGAGACAAATTCCGAACACCGGGATATCGGTGGCCAGAATGGCCCGGATTGCGTCAATGGCATAGGTACAGGGCTGTGGGTCACCCGGGCCATTGGACAGGAAGATGCCATCCGGATTCATGGCCAGAACCGCGGCCGCCGGTGTCTGGGCAGGCACCACGGTCAGGCGACAGCCGTGATCAACCAACATGCGCAGGATATTGCGCTTGACGCCATAATCGTATGCCACGACATGCCAGGGCAGCTCGGACTCGGCGCGCTCACTATGTCCCACGCCCATCTTCCAGCTACCCTCGCGCCAGGTATAGCTGTCAGGCGCGGTGACTTCTTTGGCGAGGTCCATGCCCTTGAGCCCGGCAAACTCGCGCGCCTGCTGGAGGGCATGCGCCTCATCAACCACCTCGCCTGCCATCAGGCAACCACTCAGTGCGCCCTTTTCCCGCAATATGCGCGTCAGGCGACGGGTATCAATTTCGGCAATTGCCACAATATTGCGGCTCTTCAAATACTCTGACAAACCCTGCTGATTGCGATAGTTGCTGGCCAACAGGGGTAAATTCCTGATCACCAGACCGGCGGCCCAAATCGCACTGGACTCCTCGTCCTCTGCGTTGGTACCGGTATTGCCAATATGGGGATACGTCAGGGTGACAATCTGGCGCGCATAGGAGGGATCCGTAAGGATTTCCTGATAGCCACTCATGGCGGTATTAAACACCACCTCACCGACCGAGGTACCCGAAGTACCTATTGCCAACCCTTTGAAAATACTGCCATCTTCAAGAGCTAATATGGCCGGAATGGACAAGCAAACCTCCGTCGATCAGTGGCATAACGCCAGCTGCGCGCGCTCACAAATAGGCGAGATGGGGATACGCATCTCGCCTATTTACATGTAAACAGCTCTGGTTATTCACCGGGGCACACTATACCCGGTGCGCTGGCCGGGTGTGTGTATTCTGGCGTGGCATTGTAGGGGAAGGGCTGCGGAGTGTCCAGACTCAAGACTCACTCCATGCTCCCGATTAACGCAGGAAAGCGACTTTACGCCAGGGCAGTAGCCATCAAACCCGACCCATGAACGCACCGTCGCGTGTCGCAGCGAAAAATTGTGGGCAAAGCAATTACTTTAAGGACAGAAGTGCCTATTATTGTCCGTCCCCTACAGGCAACGGAACTCTCCCATGACTTACGTACTCGGCAAAATTGCCGTCATTACCGGTGCGGGGTCCGGCATCGGCCGTGCGCTGGCGCTACAACTGAATCGCGAAGGGTGTGAACTGTACCTCAGTGACATCAATGGCAGCAGCCTGGAAGAAACCCTCCGACTGCTGTCGCGTAAGGACGTCCCTGCCAATGGCCACGTACTGGATGTGGCTGACAAAGCGGGCATGCACGCCTGGGCCGAGCAGATTGCTGCCGCGCGGGGTCATGTGGATATCGTCATCAATAATGCGGGGGTGGCTCTGATCTCGACGGTTGAGGCCAGCAGTTATGAGAACATCGAGTGGCTGATGGGGATCAACTTTTGGGGGGTTGTCTACGGAACACAGGCCTTCCTGCCCCTCCTGCGCCGGTCTACACAGGGCCATCTGGTCAATCTTTCCTCCGTATTCGGCCTGATCGGCGTACCAACCCAGTCCGCTTACAATGCGGCAAAATTCGCCGTGCGTGGCTATACGGAAGCCCTGCGCCAGGAGATGCATGGCACTAATGTGCACGTATGCTGTGTACACCCTGGCGGCATCAAGACCAATATCGCCCGCGCCGCTCGCGGCGGCGATACCGCGATGAGCGTCGAGGAACGCGGCAATGAATTCGAAAAACTTGCCCGGACCACCCCTGAGGTCGCAGCACAGAAGATTATTGCAGCCATCGAAAAGCGCAAGAAGCGCCTGCTCATAGGCCTGGATGCCACTAGTCATTTCGCTGTTGTGCCGCCTGTTCCCGGTCAGCTACCCACGCTTCATGCTGGCACTGGCCAAGCCACCTGAAGGTCTCCTCAACAAATGACACGACCGGCGGGTACCCACCCTGTAAACCCATACTACGAGAGACCACAATGACCGCTAACAACCAAGCCCTGGTGTTCGACCTGACCCTCACGGATGAGCAGCGCATGAACCGCGAATCCATGCAGCGTTTCGCCGCCGCCGAAATGCGGACACATTCCAAAGCTGTAGACGCTGGCACCAGTCCGGCGCGGGACTTCTACCCTAAAACCGCAGAACTGGGACTGACCCTGCTGCCCATCCCCGAGGCGCTCGGGGGCGCCGGTGTCGAGCGCTCTCCCATCTCCAACGCCCTCATCTTCGAAGATCTCGCGCATGGCGACATGGCGATGGCGCTGGGATCTGTCAGTCCCATGTCGTTTGTTAACACACTGCTCGACCAGGGCTCGGACGCGCAACGTGAGAAGTACCTGCCACTGTTTTGTTCCGGGGACTTCAAGGCGGCCACTACGGCACTGCTGGAACCGCGTGCAACCTTCGAGCCGACAGCACCTGCGACGACCGCCATTGCTAACAAGGACGGGTACTGCCTCGCGGGCACCAAGTGCATGGTGCCGCTGGGAATGGACTCTGAGCTGGTGCTGGTCATCGCACAGCTTCAAAACAAGAGACCGGCCGCTTTCATTGTCGAAGGCACCCCGCCGGGCATGACGCGTACTGCAGAGGCCAATATGGGCCTGTACGGAGCGCAGTTAACAACTCTGGCGTTGGACAATGTGCAATTGCCAGCCAGCGCACTGCTCGGCGACGGCGAATTTGATTTGCAGCGTTTCATCGACCTGAGCCGCATCGGCATCTGCGCTTTGGCGGTAGGCACCTGCCAAGGCGTCCTTGATTATGTCATACCGTACTGCAACGAACGCGTGGCATTCGGTGAACCGATCACCAACCGCCAGTCTGTGGCATTCATGATCGCCGACATCGCCATTGAACTGGAGGCCATGCGCCTCATGACCTGGCGCGCCGCGTCACGAGCGGAGCAGGGCCTGGATTTCCACGAACACGCCTACCTGGCCAAGCTGTTCTGCGCCGAGCATGCCATGAAGATTGGCACTGATGGCGTACAACTGTTGGGCGGTCACGGTTTCTGTCGCGAGCACCCCGTGGAGCTGTGGTATCGCAACCTGCGCGCCATTGCGACACTGGAAGGCGTCGCCAGCGTCTGACCCTCGACTTTCCATATTCGACTTCAGGAATCAAACCAATGATCAATCTCGAACTCTCCAAAAAGCACCAGGAAACGTTTGAACAGACCATGATGCTGGCCGAGCACATGATGCGCCCCTACTCGCGCAAGTACGACAAGGAAGAACACACCTACCCCAAGGAGATGGAGGAGGTGGCCAAACTGATCGGTGGTGCGCGCTCCAATCCCGGTGGCCCCAAAGTGCCTGTCCCCGCAGGTACGGTGGTCAACGGCGGCAACATGGGCGCAGTCACTGGTTTGTTCGGCCTGTGTTGGGGCGACGTGGGCCTGTTCCTGGGCATGCCGGGCAGCGGCCTGGGCAACGCGGCGATCACTGCGGTGGGCACGCCCGAGCAGGTGGCGAAATACGGCAATAGCTACGCCGCGATGTGTATTACGGAACCCGGCACCGGCTCCGACTCTGCCAACATCAGCACTACCGCCGTGGCCGACGGTGATGAATGGGTACTTAACGGTGAAAAAATCTATGTCACCGATGGGCAGCGCTGCGACACGCTGGTGGTGTGGGCCACGCTGGACAAGTCGCTGGGCAAGTCGGCCATCAAATCCTTTATCGTGGAAAAGGGCACACCCGGTTGCGAGGTCATCCGCCTGGAACACAAGCTGGGCATAAGGGCTTCCGATACCGCCTCTATCAGCTTCAATGACTGTCGCATTCCGAAAGCGAATGTACTGGGCAGTGCGGACATTGCCACCGATGCCGAGGGGCGCAAGAAAGCGTTTGGCGGCGTCATGCAAACCTTCGACAACACCCGCCCGCCGGTCGCGGCTATGGCCATAGGCGTGTCGCGCGCAGCCCTGGACTTGTCTCGAGCGCTACTAAAAGAGGAAGGAGTGGAACTCAAATTCGACAAAAAGCCAGCCAATCTGAGCGCGATTGAAGCCGAGTTGTGTCAGATGGAAGCCGAGTGGCATGGCGCAAGATTGCTCGTGCTGAAAGCTGCATGGATGGCAGACAACAAGATGCCCAACTCCATGGAAGCCTCCATGTGCAAGGCAAAGGCAGGAAGGACCGGCAATAACATCACGTTGCGTTGCGTTGCACTGTGCCAGAGCCTGGGCTACAGCGAGCAGTACCTGCTGGAGAAATTCGCACGTGATTCCAAAATCCTGGATATTTTCGAGGGCACGCAGCAGATACAACAGTTAATCGTGGCGCGCCGCGTGCTGGAAAAATCGTCCTCTGAACTCAAGTAACCTTAAAGTACGGGCATGGCATTGCCAGCGGAACTGAGCCGCCAGCAGCTGACCGTGCTCATCCTGGCCCTTATGGCCACCGGGATGGGACAGTCGCTGGTATTTGCCATCCTCGCTCCGCTGGGACGGGAAGTGCACCTGCGTGAATTACAGATCACGTCAATCATCGCACTCTCAGCGTTGATCTTCGGCCTGGCGGCCCCGCGCTGGGGTCGCTTCAGTGATCGCATCGGTCGCAAACCTATTATCATCACTGGCCTGGTGGGCTACGCCACCGGTACCCTGCTGTTCACCAGCGTGTTTTATGCTGGCCTGTCCGGACTGCTCAGCGGCGCCCTACTCTACGGAGTCCTGTTACTGACACGTTGCAGCCAATCGATTGTGATGTCAGCCACCGGACCCGCCAGCGCTGCCTATGCAGCGGACCACACGAGTCGCGAGCAGCGCACAAAAACCATGGCTCGCCTGGGTACCGCCAACAGTATGGGCACGATCATGGGACCTGCGGTGAGCGGTGCCCTGGCCACTTTCGGGCTATTAGCGCCGCTGTACTTTGCTGCCGCCCTCGCCGCGGTGGCGGCGGCAGTGGTGTGGCAAAAACTACCAGTGACAGGCAGCGCAGTGCATCTCAGTGGTCGCAAACCCGGCCCGAAACTGCGCTATACCGACCGGCGGATCGCATTGTTACTGGTCACCGGCGTTGGGGCGTTCGTAGGCTTTTCCAGCATACAACAGACACTGGGCTTCCAGTTGCAGGACAAACTGCACCTCAGTGGTATCGAGACTGCGCAGATGACCGGAGCCGCATTGATGGTCTCCGCCGTTTTCACTTTTTTAGTACAGGTCACTGTGATGCAGCGCCTGCAGTTGCGACCCACGCAGTTTATCCGCGTCGGCCTGCTGTCGATGCTTTTTGGCGCAGCAGTGGTGTCCGGTTTTGAAACCTTTAAAGTACTGGCCGTCGGAATGGCTTTTCTGGGCACCGGTATGGCCTTGTGCATGCCATCAATTTCCGCAGGAGCTTCGCTGGCCGTGTCTCCTGAGGAACAGGGCGCGGCAGCGGGACTGGTGAGTTCCTGCCCCGCCATCGGCTTCGCAGTCGGCCCCATCTGCGCCGGTGCGCTGTACCAGATCCACAGCCCGCTGGCACCGCTGTTCAGCGCGTCGGTGTTCTTTACGGTATTGCTGGTGCTAGTTTTCAATGACCGTTGATGATTGACCGGGCACTGGTCCGAGCCACTGAAGGGCGCGCGGCGCGGCAGGTCTTCGGGGATACTGTTTACAGCTGATTCGCCAACTTCTCTTTGAGAACCATAGAGCAGGTAGTAACAGTTCTGGTCACAACTATCGAAGGCCCTGCGCGGGTTAGACGATTCAGGCCTTATTCATCCAACTAGCCCATAAACCGCAGAGTTGCGTTGACGTTATACCCAAGTACTCAGCCAGCCGGCACTAATACAGCTCTAACTACTAACCATTTTTTGAAAATACGCTATGGTCGATATCAAGCCCTACATCCAGTTTCACTTGTGGCCTCCATTCCAACTCAGACTCAGCCATAGAAATATCAGGTTGTCTCTGTATCGGATCATCGCTAGGTAGTGGCGTCGATACTCAATTGGCGATTTCGAATTTGTCAGATCGATCACTCTTTCCGCCAACTGCTTGATGGTGAACTCCACTGGATTCCCCAAATTAATTGGACCGATGACATTGTCTCCCGTATTCATCAGTCTAACAAAACCTTCTATCAGGTCATCAACATAGCAGAACGCCCTGGTCTGCTGGCCATCTCCATAGATGGTAATGGGCTTATTCTGAAGAGCCTGCATAATAAAATTAGACACTACTCGGCCATCATTGGGGTGCATATGGGGGCCATACGTATTGAAGATCCTCGCAACCTTTATTTTGAGATTATGTTGTCGATAATAGTCAAAGAATAATGTTTCTGCGCAGCGCTTTCCCTCGTCGTAGCACGACCTTATCCCTATCGGGTTGACATGACCCCAGTATTGCTCCGTTTGTGGATGAATTTTGGGGTCACCGTATACCTCGCTAGTAGACGCCTGCATGATCTTTGCCCCCACTCGCTTTGCGAGTCCCAACATATTAATGGCGCCATGTACGCTGGTTTTAGTAGTCTGTACCGGGTCGTGTTGATAATGGATAGGTGACGCAGGGCAGGCGAGATTGAATATTTCATCGACCTCAACATAAAGAGGAAAGGTCACATCATGACGCATGAGCTCAAAATGATGAGAATCCATTAAATCCAAAATGTTGTCTTTACTGCCGGTGAAAAAGTTATCCACACATATCACCTCATGACCATCGCTGAGTAAACGCTTGCATAGATGCGACCCCAAGAAGCCCGCGCCGCCGGTTACCAGTATCCTTTTTCTGATATGCATAGTTTCCCCTGAAGTGACCTATTTTCTATTTGTTATACCGTTCGGCACGAAGTCGGACTGGCTACGACTTTGTCTGTGAATCTCCCGCATATAGTGATATGTTTATATGCTAGGTATGCTTCCCCGTCAATTAGATAAACTGATTAGTCTCGCGTCGATTCAAAAGAGCTCGCCCTGCGAGAGATAGAAAAGAAACGTTACGAAAAGGCGCTGGTATTCAGCAACCGCGGGTTGTACCTGGTGGCCGTAGACAGTACATTATTATCGTTGCAGCAAGAAGTAGCGAAGAGGGAGACTGATTTGCTATCAGTAGGGCGAAGCCAGACTGCCCTACAGCAAGCCGGATTAAACGGCACATTTTTTGGAGTAAATGGTTTTTCCGGCGAAGACCTGGATTCTGAGGAGTAAACGATTGTCGGTTGCCTACGGGGATGCATCCTCTTCCCGAATCCAGCCCTCGACCTATTCCTTAAACCGTTCGGGATGAATGTTATGGCGCTTCAGCAGCTTGTAAAAATCCGTTCTATTGCGCTGGGCCAGTACGGCCGCCTCGGAAACTGAGCCGCTGGTCAGTTGTAATACTTTTACCAGGTAATCATGCTCGAACTTTTGCCTGGCTTGGGCCAGAGAGGGCATATATTGGTCTTCAAGGGCCAACGCTTCACGAACCAGAAATTCCGGAATCACAGGTGTGGTGGAAAGGGCTGCTGTCCGCTGCACCACGTTCTGTAACTGTCGCACGTTCCCGGGCCAACTCGCATGGATTAAAATTTCTACCGCCCCTGGAGAAAAATTGGTCACGTTACCCATTTGGTAAGCGCCGGTTGCGCACAAAAAATGAATGGCCAGCAAGGGGATATCTTCCACTCGTTCGGCCAGGGATGGGAGGTCAAAATTGACTACGTTGATGCGGTAGAACAAATCTTCCCGAAATCGCCCTTCGCGCATATCTATCTCGAGGTCGCGATTGGTGGCGGATATGATGCGCAGATCCACAGGTTCCGATGACGTGGCGCCTATCGGCCGGATACGGCGTTCCTGCAAGGCCCGTAGCAATTTAACCTGCATTGCTAACGGCATATCCCCAATTTCGTCCAGAAATAGAGTGCCGCCATGTGCAGCTTGAAATAATCCCTTATGATTACTAACGGCGCCGGTAAAGGATCCTTTAACATGTCCGAATAACTCCGATTCCAGCAGCTGTTCGGGCAGCGCGCCACAGTTAATTGCTACCATTGGTCCCAGCTGATCTGCGCGGGCCTCATGCAACGCGCGGGCCAGTAATTCCTTGCCTGTGCCGCTGGCCCCGGTAATCAGGACGCTCACATCAGAACTGGCCACCTGCTTTACCTGGTTGAGAATATGCTCCATCGCTGGGCTGCGGGTGACGATGTGTGCTCGCCAGTCCTCAAATAAATCCACCTGGGTCGCGCCAGAATGCTGCAAAGCTCCCTCTATAGCGGAGAGAAGGTGTTTTTTATTCAGCGGCTTGGTGAGAAACTGAAACACGCCCATTTGTGTCGCCGTGACCGCCTCGGGAATTGTGCCCTGGGCAGACATGATGATTACTGGTAGCCCAGGATAAAAATGTCGCACCTGCTCGAATAGTTCCAGACCGCTGACACCCTCCAGACGCAGGTCAGTGATTATCAATTCAATGGTTTCGTTGCGAAGGGCTTGTATTGCCTGTTCAGCGGACTCGACGGTATGCACAAGAAAGCCCTCTGCCTCCAGGCGAATGGACAGTAGTTTGAGCAGGCTTTTGTCGTCATCTACCAACAACAAGCGGCGTTGCATGGCTTCACTTCTCTTTACGCGTGCTTATCGACGTTTCAACGTCGGTAATGGCTTGTACTTTTTGCTGCAGCAAGCGATTTTCTTCCAGTGATGCATCTAGTTTGGCTGCGGTTGTTTCGTGATCAGCAAGTAGTTTACGGTGCTGCACATACCAGTTGATTCTGGTCTGGTTGTAGCGCTCAAGAATAGTTAACAAATCACGTTGCTCCTTGACCAATCCGCTGTCGGCAGCCAGCGCCCGAAACGTGTCTCGTGCCTGTGTCCAACTCACAAACTCATCGAGTTGTTGCTTGAGGAGGCCGAAGTAAAACTGCTGCCAGCTTCCTTTGGGTTCGTCCAGTCTGGCCAACTGCTGTTGCACCTGTTCAGCGCTCATGTTCGATACTTGATCCTGCAGTTCCAGCCACTTTTGCAGGTGCTCACATGTGCAAGTCTGTGGGTCAGGAGCAGGGGGTACCTCCACAGTCATGTCAGGCTGTGTGGCACAGCCTGACAGAGTTACCAGAAGGATACCGGCAATGATTAATGGGCGGGACATACCAACCTGAAACAAACCGATAGCTCCTCATGAGGTACGAGTGACAGACTTCCACCTTGCGCCTCCATGCACTCTTTAGCAACGCTGAGGCCAATCCCGGAACCTTTGATAGGACCGGTGCGCTTGGCTGCGCTCTGGAAAAACGGCTCAAATATGTGTTTTTGATCCTCTGACGGAATCGCATCGCCTGAATTGGCAACGTCCATTACAAGACTAGTATCTTTCTCGCACCACACAAACTCGATGCGGCCGCCTTCCGGTGTGTAGTTAACGGCATTTGACAACAAATTATCAAGAGTGGTGCGCAATTTGCCGCGGTCGGCAACCCAGCTGTCAACTGAACCTCTGGCAGTCAGCTGCAATGCCTTGCCGTCAAGGCTGAATCGGTATTGGCCGAGTAGTTCATCCCATAGCTCCTTGAGGCGAATTTCCTCCGGGTAAAGCTTTTTGTCGGGTATCTGATTGTAGTCGACCAGATTTTCGATCAAGCGCTGCAGATCTATGCCGTTCTGTCGCACAATTTCAACGATCTCCTGCTGTTGCCGGGATAATCGACCGGGAACGTGCTCTGCCAGTAAATCCGTGCCCTCGCGCAGAGAGGCCAGAGGGGTCTTTAGTTCGTGGGAAATATGGCGTAAAAACTTTTCCTTCTGCTGTTCTGATTCGTGTAATTGCTGCCTGAGCCATTCCAGTTTGCTGCCCAGTTCTCGCATTTCCTGCGGACCAGAAATATCGATGGTGTGGCTAAGTCCTCGCGTGCCCAGCTGCTGTATTTCGTGAGTGAGGTCCTTTACCGGTTTATTTATCCAGTATGTAAAAATCATCAGCAGCGCGAGAGTGGCAATGGCGGAGAGGGTCAGTTGCATTACCAGATAGTCTATCTGTGTCTCAGCATCCTCCAAATTCTTTTCCAGTATTTGGTCAACCGATGCCTGAAGCCATTTCTTTATGGCAACACTGTGCTCGCCGATTAGACCCAATGATTGGTCCAGACGAGGCTCTCCTTCCAGAAAGGGTGTTGATTCGAGTGTAGAGCCGGTTATTTCCTGCCCGGTTAATGTCAGCTGCGATACCAATGCAATAAGGTCGGTTATATCGGGGCTATCGGACGGCAAGTGCGCTTCCAGCGACTGCAATTTGTCCAGTTCCTGTAACAGCGCTATGCGCTCTTTTTCAAATAAGTCCGACAGATCCTCATTTCCCAAAGCGACAAATTGACGGGAGCGGCGCTCCAGTTCGAGCACATCCCGGTGGATCTCCTGGCCCATGCGCGTAACATCCACTGCCAGTCGGGTGACCGAGCGATGATTGTCAGTTATTTGCTCCATGGTCTGTATGGTAAGCAGGACGGCCACACACACGGGCGCAAGGGCGGCGAGGAAGCCGACGATTGCCAGTTGCAGGACCGACCGGGGTTGCCAGAACGGCATGCGCCACCTTGCCTGGGGGGTTAAAGAGCAAGGATTGTAACGTGGTCAGATTAGACTGCAAGTCCGCCTCGCGGGCATATTGGACCGAATACGGTATTTGGCAACAATTTTAGCGGTTTTCAGCCCACTTGTGCAGACGTGTCTGTTTTTGGGTTTGCGCCCCATTTTGGGACGACCCGCAACTGGGCCAATGCTAGTCAATATAGATGCTCAGGAAGGACTTTGTAGATAATTGTATCGCCAGACTGGGAAAAAGGAACTAGTTCACACAAAGCACTATACCAATGCGGGTCGTGTGACTTTTTAGAAGACATGAGTTACGCTGGACGCTCTATTTTCAGTTGCTGGAGGATTCCGGGATGTCATACCGAAGTATAAATCGAACTGTATTTTCGCTAGTTGCCATCCTTTTTTCCATATCGGTCTTTTCTGCACCCTATACCATAAATCCTGGGGATGTCCTTCGCATAGACGTGTGGAACGAAGAGAGCTTGAGTCGTGAGGTGATGGTGCGCCCCGACGGTTTTATCAGCCTGCCTATGGCCGGCGAGATTAACACCGCCAACAGTACGCCGTCGCAAGTGGGCGACAAAATCTCCCAGGCTCTTGCCAGCTTTATGAAGGATGCGCCGCGGGTAGTGGTATCGCTGGTTAGCGTTCCAGGTAATAAGATTTTCGTGATGGGCAAGGTAGAGCGTCCCGGTGAGTACAAGATCACCAGCGATACCGATGTAATGCAAGCGCTCTCGTTAGCCGGAGGGCTGAATGCTTTCGCTGCAGAAAATGACATACGCATCCTGCGCCGCGATGCCGATGGTACTCAGATTGCGATACCATTTGAGTATGCAAAAGTCAAAGATGGCAGCGAGTTGCAATCGAATATTATTCTGCGCAGCAGAGATATAGTCGTCGTTCCCTGATATTCACAATAGCAACTTGGAAGATGCCCATGATAATCATAATGCGGAAGAGTCGTAAACGAGCTCCGTTTTTACTGGCATCTGCCTTGTCGATGGTCACGGTTACACTGAGCAGTCAAGCTAGTGAGTACTCGCTAGGTTATAGTGTGGAAGGCAGTGCCGAATATAACGATAACATCGCCCTGCGAACTGAGGACATAATCGATATTTCCGGCGGTAGCATCAGCCTTCCGGTCACCCTGACGAGTCGCAGCGAACGCCTGAAATCCTCTCTAATGGGCGAATTAACCTCGTCCAAGTACAGTGAGAGCGGCTATGACAGTGACGACCAGAACCTGCAGGGTGATACCAGATATCAACTGGAGCGCGGGGAACTGACAGGTAACGCTGGGTACAAGCGTGACTCGACCCGGAACACCGCATTTCTTGATACCGGGGTCGTGGGGCTAAACGCCACCCGCGTCGAGGAAGCGACAATCGGCGGCTCCGGTGATTACATGTTCACCGAAAAGAACGGAATTGTCGCCGGTGCTGATTACATGGACCTGAACTACGATAGTCCGCTGTACGATAACTATGATTACATCGCCGGCAATGTTGGCTGGCAGCACCAGTGGACTGAGCGCACCTTACTTCGTTTGCAAGGCATCGCCAACCGCTACCAAAACGACGCGGATTTGCAGCAAACATCAGATAGCCTTGGTGCGCAAGTCGGCTTCAACTCCCAACTTTCCGAACCATTGAGAATATTTCTACTGGCCGGCTGGGTTAATGTAGAGACCGACTACTCCACCAATTCGTCGATAGCACTGCCTGAAAATGAAAGTAGTGATGTTTTTCAGATGAATGGCTCACTCAATTACCGGCAAGAGCGTTATGAGTTAAGTGCAGCTGTGAGAAGCGGCACCCGCCCCAGCGGCAATGGTAACTTGGGTAAAACCAACCAACTGGATCTGAACTATCGCTATTATGTATCAGAGCGCAGCCGCTTCGATCTGGGTCTGGTAGGCGGAAGAGATAGCACCCTGAATGAAAACGTCAGCAATGATCGTGATTATGCCCGTGTGAAATTGCGCCTGGATTACCGCATCGCGCAGTCCTGGTATGTGGCAGGTGCCTATATGTTTAGTTACCAGGACAGAGAAAACGACGGCGGGTTTGTTAACGCCGATCAGACCGACGGCTCCGCTGACTCCAACCAGATCAATATCAGCTTGATCTTTCAGCCAGAGAATATTGTGTGGTCGCGCTAGGGTATGTACCGTGAATTCTCCATACAAGCCCTGAAAGGAAAAATCCATGCGCTGGGCGTATTTTTATGACTGAGGCATTAGATAATACTAAATCTTTTCAAGATTACATCAATATACTTAGGCGGCGCAAACTCTCGCTGTTGCTACCTGCCATTGTGGTGTTTGCACTTCGCTGATGGTGGCCTTTGGCATTCCGCCCGCCTACCAGTCGAAGGCTACTATCCTGATCCAGGAACAGGAGGTTCCGCGAGGACTTTGTTCGCACTACAATTAGCAGTTATGCCGCACAGCAGGTGCAGGTAATTAGCCAACGTGTACTCACGGTGGAAAACATTAATGGAATTATAGAGAAGTTCAAGCTTTATCAGCAGGGAGACTCCAGTGCGGGCACTCCCGACACCGAGTTGGCCACAAAATTCCGCGATAATGTGCTCGTGGATTTAGTGAGTGCTGACGTGATTGATCCCCGCAGTGGTCGTCCTACGTCGGCCACGATAGCATTCACTCTGGCCTTTACCGACACTGAGGCGGCCACCGCACAACAGGTCACTAATGAATTGGTCACCTTGTTTTTAAACGAAAATCTGCGTGAAAGAACTCGCCAGGTGACTAGCACGGAAGAATTTCTCAAAACTGAGGCGGAGCAACTGAACAAGGAATTGTTAGCCTTGGAGCAGCGCATGGCCGACTTTAAGACCGCGAACGAGGGTAGTTTACCCGAGTCGTACCAGTTCAACCTGGCCACATTGGAGCGCACGCGGGGCGAGTTTTCTGACGTACAGCCGGCGTATTCAGGAGTTGCAAGAGCCGTAAGATCGAGCTGGCCGGAAGTTTGGCCCAGCTTAGCCCCTCCGCTCCGGTTAAATTGGCCTCGGGTGAAACTGTGCTTAGCCCGGTTGATCGGCTTAAAGCACTGCAGTCCGAGTACCGGGGCAAGGCTGCTATCTATCAGGATAGCCATCCGGACGTGGTCCGTCTTGGAACGCGAAATTAGTGCGTTGCAAGCAGAACTCGGTACAGGAACCGACGTAGACGGACCTGCGCCGTCAACTGCTCGAACAGCAGCAGCACCTGTCGGACTTGCAGACGAAATACAAGGACGACCATCAGGATATTCAAAGCACCAGAACACTTGATTGCTCAGCTGGAAGACGACATCCGCAGCGCTAGCGCTGGCGCAGTTAGCAATAAGTCCAATACGCCGAAAGCCGACAACCCGGCCTACATAATGCTAGACGCCCAGCTCAATGCCATTGATTCGGAGATGCGCTCTCTGAGTCGCTAGTGCAGGGCGAGCTGCAGACTAAAATACGTCACTATGAGGACTTGTTGAGTACGGGCCCCGGAGGTGGAAAAGAATTATCAGGCACTTAAGCGAGAAATCGGCACTATCACCGCTAAATACGACGATATCAAGGCCAAGCAGCGCGAAGCTGCTGTATCTACAAGCATGGAACGGGAGCAGAAAGGCCAACGCTTCACGTTAATAGAGCCACCGTCTTTACCGGCAGCACCAGTGAGCCCCAATCGTCCGGCTATCATTTTTCTGGGCTTTTTGTTGGCTGCTGCTGCTGGGCTGGGTTTTACCTTGCTGCGCGAGGCTATGGACGTTACCATACATGGTGCGCATGAACTCGCTGCCATTATGGGTGTGGCGCCCTTGGTGGTGATCCAATATATCAATAACGACGATGACATTTTGCGACGGCAATACGTGAAGAAAATAAGCCTGACAGTTGCATTAGCGGCAGGCCTCCTCTTTGTATTATATCTACACTTTTTTTATGAGCCGTTGGATGTGCTTTATTTCGTGATAATGAATAAGTTGGGACTGAGCTGATGGAACCATTACAGGAAGCAATCGAACGCGCTCGCCTGCAACGGGAAGGCGTAATTGGGAAGACTGCGGCTCCTGGAGAGACGAAGTCGCAGGGCAGTGCAGGTGGATCTCCCGTGCACGAGCCAGCGCCTGTTACCCCGGAGTCGGCACATGGATCGAACCACGATGGTCTTCCGCTCCCTCTACCGTCCCAGGTGCGCTATTCTGCAACTCGTCTGATTAAACCTTCTGTAAAGGCTTTGTCACATAATCGCGTCATTGCCGGCGAAATTCACGACCCACGCGTAGAGGCCTATCGCCAGCTGCGCAGCCAGGTGCTGGCTACCATGAAGCGTCAAAACTGGCACTCCCTGGCACTAACTAGTGCACACGAGAATGCGGGTAAGACCCTTACAGCCATAAATCTGGCTATCAGCATCTCACAGGAAGCGAACCAGACGGTATTGCTGGTAGACTTGGACCTGCGCAAGCCGAGTGTGCACACCTCTCTGGGCATCGACATAACCAAGGGAATCGTAGACCATCTCCTTCATGATGAGCCCATTGAGAACATCCTGCTAAACCCCGGTTATCCTCGCTTGGTTGTACTCCCCGGATTACCCCAAGGGCATTATTCCTCCGAAATACTGTCTTCCTCGAAAATGAAAACGTTCATGGTCGATATAACCGGCCGCTATCCGGACCGCATTATTATTTTTGATTTGCCACCGTTGCTTCGCAACGACGATGCTATGGTATTTGTGCCCAATGCCGATGCCTGTCTCTTTATAGTCGAAGACGGCGTTACGAAGCCTGAAGACATAGAGCGCTCAATGCAATTGCTTAAACACACACAGCTAATTGGAACTGTCCTCAACAAGGCACGTTAGTGTATTGCGGTATTAACGTATGTATACCCAGTTTTTTGGCCTGCGGGAGAAGCCGTTTAGCCTGATTCCCGATGCCGACGCGATTTTTTTCTCGTCCGGCCACTTGGCCGCTTTTACCATGCTGGAGTTCGGTCTGCTGGAGCAGGTCGGTATTACTGTGATCACTGGCGAAGTTGGGGCAGGGAAGACGACACTGATTCGGCACCTGTTGAGCCGCATCAATTACGACCAGCTCACTGTCGGTCTGATAGGTACTGCGCATAGCTCTTACGGCACCCTGCTAAAGTGGATTGTAAACGCATTCAGAATAAGTGTAGATAGCAATGACGAGGGAGTGTTGTTGCAATCCCTGCAACAGTTTCTGATTGAGCAATATGCCAGCGGTAGGCGCACCGTGGTGATTGTGGATGAAGCGCAGAATATGTCGGCACAGGACCTTGAGTCGCTACGCTTGCTAACCAATATCAACGCCGATAAAAACCAGCTACTACAAATAATTCTGGCAGGTCAGCCAGAGTTGCTGGACAAATTTTATGAGCCTGGCATGTCACAACTCGCGCAGCGCGTTTCGGCTGAGTATAATCTGGTGCCATTGAACCAGTATGAAACCATGAGCTATGTGCATTACCGCGTAGAGAGCGCGGGTGGCACGCGAAACCTGTTTGATACCGCCTCGTTGCTGGCAGTGTTCTACTTCAGCGGGGGCATCCCCCGGATCATCAATACCCTGTGCGATGGAGCACTGGTGTTCGCCTATGGGCAGCAAAAGGAAACAGTAGACCTAAACATTGTATTGGACGTAGTACGTACCAAGCAGATTGGAGGTATTCACCGTACCGGCATTGACAGCCGGGACCGGGAAACCGTGCGTGCCTATGTTAAAACACTGAACGGTATCGATCTGATGGAGTTGGTGGTTAATTGAGTGTTGTTAGCAAAGGCGACGATCGAGCGAACAGCACAAGCAGTAACAGCGACAATTATTTTTGGTGGCTGCTAGCAGTTTCGCTGATGGCACTGGGCTTTGTCTTCTATGGGGGACTGGTCGAGATGGAGAGTCGCTGGTCCAGTAAGGAAGAGTATAGCCACGGGTACATGATACCCATCGTTGCCCTTTTCCTTTTGTGGAAGGCGCTTCCTGATGTGAATCGGATAGATTGGCGCCCCACTTGGTGGTCTGTAAGTCTGATGGCACTGGCACTGTTTGGATGGCTGCTGGGTGACATCAGCACCCTCTATATTGTCGTTCAATACAGCATGGTACTGGCGCTGGTGGCGCTGGTGTTGTCTGTCGTCGGCTGGCAGGGGCTCGGCTTGGTATGGACTTCCCTTTTATACCTGGTTTTCATGATTCCCTTCCCGGTGTTTATCTATCGGGGCTTATCCGCCCAACTACAATTGATCTCAACTAAATTGGGTGTGCTGGTGATGCGCCTGTTCGATGTCAGCGTGTTCGTTGAGGGCAACGTCATCGACCTTGGTGTCTACAAGCTGCAGGTAGCGGAAGCCTGCAGCGGTCTAAGCTATCTGTTTCCACTGGCGAGCTTCGGCTTTCTTGTCGCCGTTTTGTATCGGGGTCCTTACTGGCACCGCTGGTTGATTTTTCTGTCCACTGTTCCCATTACCGTGCTGATGAATAGCCTGCGCATTGGCATCATCGGAATAACGGTCGAACGCTGGGGCATTAAAGCTGCGGAAGGGTTTTTGCATGCCTTCGAAGGCTGGTTGGTATTCATGGCCTGCCTGGCGTTACTGATGTGTTTGATTTGGCTGCTGAACCTCGCTTCCAGGGATGGCCTCGGTATGTTTCACCGCATCGATTTGTCCTGCCCTTCCTGGCAACAAATAGCTGCCGTGCCCGCGGGCGGTCGCAAGACTCGATCCACCTTAGTGGCCTGCACCATGTTATGCATGTTGGCCGTGCCTGCCAGTATCGCGATTTCTGGCCGGGAGGAAGTGAATCCGACGAGGGAGAAGTTTGTGCAGTTTCCCCTGATGAAGAATGGTTGGATCGGCTATGAGGGTAGCATCCCTCAAAATGTGTTAGAGGAACTTCAACCTACCGATTATATTCTCGCAGACTATCGCCGCGACGGTGACCCGATCCCCGTCAATTTCTATGTTGCATTTTATGCCTACCAGCGTACTGGCGCTTCTATTCATTCACCACGCAGCTGCCTGCCGGGAGGTGGCTGGGAGATAACTAACCTGAGCGAGGTAGACCTCAGCGCGGTCATGGGCATGACCAGCCTTAGAGTCAATCGCGCTATTATCCAGTTGGGTGACGAGAAACAATTAGTGTACTACTGGTTGCCGCAACGCGGCCGCAACATCACCAGCGAGTACCTGGCCAAGTGGTATTTGTTCCAGGACGGACTGTTCATGGGGCGCAGCGATGGCGCCCTGGTGCGACTGGTCACGCCCATACCGCAGGGCAGTGATGAGGCGCAGGCGGATAGCCGTTTGCAGGATTTCCTGGCAGATTTCTACCAAGAACTGCCCAGATTTGTGCCTGGTGCGCAGCGCTGATGGACATCCAGTACCTATACAGCTTCCTGATCGCACTGGGCTTGTCGCTCGTGTTCATCTCATTGCTGATCCGCCATTCTGCCAGGTTGGGCCTGATGGACGACCCCGTGGGGGATATTCGCAAAATTCATAGCGAACCCATGCCGCGTAGTGGCGGTCTGGGAATTATAACAGCAGCGGGTCTGGCTCTGCTGATCATCTTACCCCTCGACAGGTCACTCCTCAGTTTCCTGCTTGGCTGCTTTGTTATCATTCTTTTCGGTTTACTGGATGACATCGTGAAACTCAGTCCCCTACAAAAATTGGGGGGACAGGCTATTGGCGTGGTTATTGCGATGTCGGGAGGTATGGTCATGTACAGTTTTCCGCTGCTGGAGAACTGCCCTGTATGGATTGCCTTCTTCTTAACCTTCTTCTTTGTGATGGGGGTTATAAACGGGGTGAATTTTTCCGATGGGATGGACGGGCTGGCGGCGGGAATAACTCTGATGTCGCTGATCCTGATCCTTTTGCTGGCTTTGGAATCCAGCAACAGCCAATTGGCGATTATCGCACTCGCGATTTCGGCCGCAGTACTGGGATTCTTGCGTTTCAATACCCACCCGGCAAGAATCTTCATGGGTGACGCCGGAAGTCAATTCCTGGGTTTTGTAGTGGCATGGCTGGTCATAAAACAGAGCCAGGATCCTGCAAGCCCTATTACCACGCTGATGCCATTGTTGGTTCTCGGTCTACCCGTTATGGATGTACTGCAGGTGATAGTCGTACGTATCCACAAAAAGCTGCCGCTACCCGGACCGGACAAGGAGCACATCCATCACCAAATCGCCAAGATGGCTTTCCGTCAGGATGAGGTCGTGGCTATCATATACACGCTGCAGGCCATCTTGCTTGGTTTGGCCTACCTGCTGCGATTTGCCAATGACACTGTTATTATCGCGTGCTTTATGGCTTATGTAGCTATTGTTCTGGGCACCATTTACACAGCTAACATCAATGGTTGGCAACGCCGCAGGCTACGGTCAGGCAACAGAAACACCCGACGAAATCCTTTCTTTCGACGCTTGAGTCGGGTGCACCGTTTTACGGGTAAGTTTTTTGGTCTGTTCATTGCGCTGTCATTGGCAACCGCCGCAGTATTATCCAGCACTCTGCCCACAAGCATAGTGTACATCTCGTTGGGCTGGGCAGTGGTGTTGCTGGCCATCAAGCTGTTCTCCCGTAATCAATGGCCACTTGCCCTAGGTAGGTTGGCGACCTATACAGCCGTATGTCTGCTGACTTATGGGCTAACCGTATCTGTAGCCAGTCAGGCGGGTAATTGGCTGGTCGACGGTACGATCGCCTTGTTTCTGGTGCTGTTGGCATTTGCCATACGGGTTACGCGCAAGAGTTATTTTTGGCTGACAACCCAGGACCTTCTGGTGCTGCTGTTCATCACTATAGTTGCGCCTTTGTTGCCATTGGACTTCGGACAGGAATTTAACACAGGCAGACTGATATTCCGCACGTGTGGTTTGCTCTATATCTGTGAATACGTTCTCGCCCGCGGCAAAAATGCGCGGGAAAACCTTACTATCACCGCAATAATCGCGTTATTCTTAACGGGGTTGCATTTGTAATCAATCAAAGCCCTGATAGGAAGTTTTCCGGATTAATCAAATGAATGCTCAATTAGCTTTTCTGAAAGCCACAAGTTTGCTTCTGCTCGTCGGATTATTGATCGGCTGTGCATCCAGCGAAGAGCGGCAAGCCAAATACTTACAGCGAGCTGAGGCGAAATATCAGAGCGGCGAGTACAAAAAGGCCTTAGTGGAGGTCCGCAACGTATTACAGATCAATCCCGAAAATGCAAATGCACGATATCTCTGGGCATTGATCCAGGAGAAGCAACGCAATTGGGATGGAATGCACCAAAACCTGTCACTCCTGATTCAAACGCATCCGGAATTTGTGGAGGCTCGTATCAAGTTGGCGCAGCTGTACTACCACGCTAAGGAGGATGATAAAGCACTGGAGCAGGCGGATGCTGCATTGGCCATCAAATCGGGTGATGCAGATGCTCATACCGTGCGCGGCAGCATATTCTTCCGTAGAGGCGACAACAAGGCCGCAGTCGAAGAGGCGCAGTTGGCCCTCGCATCAACGCCGGGTCACGTGGGTGCTATCTCCATCCTTACCGAGATTTACAAGAGTCAGGATCCGGAGCGTGCGCTAGCAGTCATCCGCGATGGTATCGAGCGGCAAACCCACGATGCCACTCTAAAACTCCTTGAGGCCAGTGTACTGGATGAGAAAGGTGACTTGAACGGTGCCGCGGAGGTCTACAAAGGACTGATTGCTGAGTACCCTGACAACTTGTTTTATTACTATCGCCTTGTGAAATTCTATGAGGAGCGAGATTTAATCGATGAATCTGAGAAACTGCTTAGAGAAATTGTTAAATCCAAACCAGAGGATCCTGAACTTAAGCTGTGGTTGGCAGAATTTCTGGCCAATCAACGCGATCTGCCTCTGGCGGCGACGACCCTCCTCGATTTTATCGACAAACAACCGAACGTTTACGAACTTCGTTCTGCGCTTGGAAAAGTTTACAGAGCGATGGGGAAAGATGACGATGCGGTAGCCGTGTACCAGGAAATTGTAAAACTGGACGAGCGCGGTAAAGCCGGGCAACATGCGCGCAATATGCTGGTACAGATCTATGTCGCGAAAGACGATGTATCCAGGGCTGAATCCGTTATTCAGGAAATTCTGGCAATCGAACCTGAGAATAGTGCTGCGCTTGTGGCCAAAGCGCGTCTGGAGCTGAATTCAGGAAATCCTACCGCAGCCGTGCCGTTGCTGCGTACCGTTGTAAAGAATGAACCTAACTCCACTGAAGCGCTCTTGCTCATGGCCCAAGCGAATGAAGCTACTGGCATGGTGGACTTGGCGCTATCAAACTATCAGTTGGCGTTGGAGACTGCATCCGATAGCGAAGAAGCGATCGTAAATTCAGTCAGGATCCAGATTGGGCGTAAAGAATTTGACTCAGCGAGGCAGATGTTGGATGGCTACATGGAACGCAATCCGGAAAATCTGACAGTAGGCCAGCTTCGTGTAATGTTTTACGCTGGACACGGCCAGTGGGAAGAGGCATTGGCCGCTGCCGGGAATCTCGCTGAATCAGCTCATGCTCCGGCTATCGGGCTGTATCTTAAGGGTCGTGTGCTCTATGGAAAGGGTGATCTTGCTGCCGCTATCGAGAGTTACAAGGAAGCTCTGAAGATTGCCCCTGGGGAAATAGAAACGGCCATCGCACTGGCAGAGGCTTATCGGGCTTCGGGTATCTGGCAATCTGCACTAGAAGTTTGCGATATGGCCCTTGAGCAGACGCCAAAAAACACTGCGCTGCTGATACTGAAAGCAGAGATCTATAATGGTCTTGCCGAGTACGAGAAGGCAGCCGAGCTATATGAAGCTGTGCTATCCATTGGCGACAACAATAGACGTATTGCGGCGAATAATCTCGCGATCCTTTTCGTGGATCAATTGTTGAGCGAGGAGAGCCTGCGTCGAGCGCTGGATCTAACTGCAGATTTCGATACTACTGATGTCCCCGCATTCTGGGACACTCGGGGCTGGGTACTTTACCATAATAAGAATTACGCCAGTGCGCTGCCATTGCTGAAGAAGGCCGTTGCATCTATTAACTCCCCTGGGATATTTCACTATCATCTTGGTATGACACACTACAAACTCAATGACATGAAGTCAGCAAAGGAAGAGTTAGCGCTTGCGCTTGGAAGTGATGAAGTATTCACCGAAATGGAAGAAGCGAGAAAGATCGTTGGATCTCTATAGCTGCGTGGTAATCCACAAAAAAACTTACTGCAATTTAAAGTAGTGTTTCCTCGTAAAGATACCCTGGATTAGATACCCCTGTTTCAACACATATTGACTGCATCAAAATGCCAGACCACGTCAGATGGCAATTCTCCATAGGGATTTTTTGCACAAATAAAATCTTCAGCACACTTCAGTACATATTCCAGCAAGTAGCCCAAAGCGCCATCCGCTTCCAGGGGAAGATTATGGCGAGGGCAGGTTTCCTACAATGATGAGAGCCCGCCTGACTTCACCAGCAAATTCCATCATAACGACCCTCGATACTGCGCTGATCGACAATTCTCACAAGATCCACAATCACCTGGTCGTCCGTCGTCATGGAGATTATCTCCCTGAATTCGTCAGCGCCATTGCCTACAACGATTGTCTCGCCGTGTGCCAAAGCGTCATCCAGGCAACCCACCATCAGTTGGGCAATGTGCGGAATGGCATGGAGAATGTAGTCCTTGTTGGCTCCGGTAAGTTTGGCAAGATTCACATTTTTATCGTACAGGCGCATATCGTAGCCCTTTCCGATCAGACGCTCGATCACTTCAACGAGCGGGCTCTCACGCAGGTCGTCAGTTCCGGCCTTGAAACTGAAGCCCAGCACTGAAATTTTCTTGTTTCCCTTATCCATAATCATAGACAGGCCACGCTCAATCTGTTTTTCATTCGCGGCCAGGACATGACCGATGATTGGCATCTCCAGATGCAGGGACCTCGCTTTATGGTTGATCGCTCGAAGATCCTTGGGCAGACACGACCCGCCAAATGCAAAGCCGGGTCTCATGTAAGCCGCGGATAAGTTGAGCTTGGTATCCTGACAAAAGATATCCATCACCGCATGGCCATCGATATCAATTGCTTTGCAGAGATTTCCGATTTCATTAGCAAAGCCCACTTTCAGCGCATGCCAGACATTATCAGTGTATTTCACCATCTCTGCCGTTGCCAGGTCAGTTCGGATCAATGGCGCATCGATGTTCTCGTACAACTCTGCGAGCAAGTCGCCACTTCGCCTGTCCACCTCACCGATTACTATCTTGGGTGGATTTCTATAATCGTGTATCGCTGTGCCCTCCCGCAGGAACTCGGGATTACTGCAGACACCGAAGTCCTCTCCCGCGATCTTCCCCGAAAATTCCTCGAGTGTTGGAATGACAATCTCGAGCATACTCCCTGGCAGCATGGTGCTTCTGGCTACCACGACGTGGAAGCTGTGTTTCCCGCCTATCGCTCTGCCGATCTCTTCACAAACCCTGCGCACATAGGTTAGATCCAGGCCACCGTTGGCCAGGCTGGGTGTTCCCACACAAATGAAGGAGACATCCGTGGCGGCAACTGCCCCGGCGGCATCTGAAGTCGCCGATATAAGCCCTGTATCGACACCCGTTGCCAGTAAGGCGCCGAGGCCCTCTTCCACGATGGGGTTTTTGCCCGCATTGATCAGATCGACTTTTGACTGGTTGGGATCAACACCAACAACAGTATGCCCATCGCCTGCCTGACAGGCTGCGGATACGACCCCCACATATCCCATACCAAAAATACTGATTTTCACGCCGGTTCAGCCCCCAATTCCATTTGTCCTGACCTGTTCTGTTTATACAGGTGATTGATGTCATCTAACGATTTTTCACTTCACAATAGTAAGAGATTCAACTCGGATGTCAAAGTGGAAAACACCAATTGTTGCATGTGATGGGTTCGATGCTATAACTAGAAAGTTCATGGGATTAAAGCATAGGCTTTGAACGGGATTCCGCGTACCTGCTGGTCTTCAAGACAACAGACGGAAAGCACTACACACCTGCCCGCCTCCGTCAAAACAACGATCCGTAAGGTCGTATTTGTTATCTTTGAGAATTCAGCGAGTTCAGTGTAGTCAGGCGTTACATCGTTAGAGCCCTATGTCCAGTCCATGTCAAGGCTCGCGCCTCCTCCGCTTTGCTGCGGCCCGGGGGTGACGAGCGCTCGCACCGACTGTGGGGTTGCCACGCCGGATGCAAAGCTTCCGACCATGATGTACTCTGCCCCAAATCCCAGCAGACATACGGTACCTTCATGTCGCCGGAGGGCAATGCCAGTAGATTACGGAAAATTCGATACTTTTTCCCGGCCAACTCTTTAAATCCTAGAAATCCCAAAAGATAAAACACCGGTAGAAAAGACAACCACAGCGCCCGGTTGACTCTCTCGTACCAGATCAAAGCACGCAGACCGTGCATTTCCCTGATGTAGACCCGACTGCTCTCGTAGCTGTAGACCGTTGACTGCAGGGATGCTTGTTTCGAGCTGGCATAGCCCACATGGAAGACATCGGCCGCTTCGAGATAAACCACGCGATAACCTCTGTTCCACGCCTTCCGACAGAGCAGGGCATCTTCGAAATACATGAAAATTCTGTTGTCCAGCAATTCTGTGCCGTTCATCAGTTCCCGCCTGACCAGGAGATAGGCCCCGCTTAGCCAGTCCGCCTCGTAGAACTTCCGGCCATCCGCTAAAACACTGCAGCTCCTAGCTTTAAGGGGCGCATGTCTGCCTACCCTATAGATGAGATCGATAGAGTAGCTCTTGACCAAGTGAATGAAAGACGGAAAGCGGTAACACCTCCACGATTTACGGTTGCCTTCCATGATGACAGATCCGCCAATGATACCGATCGTTTCATCCTCGGTCATGGCATCCATGAGTTCCATGAAATTTCCATCGAGGAATTTGGCATCACTGTTCAACAGCAACAAAAAGCGCCCCGCCGCTTCGGCCGTCGCCTGGTTGACACCCGGGGCAAATCCGAGATTCTGTTCGTTTTCAATGAGTTTCACCTGTGGAAACATTTCATGAACAGCCGCAGCGGTTCCATCAGAGGAAGCGTTATCGACCACGATCGTCTCAAACTTGATGGACGAATCGAGAAGCCTGTAGATCGAATCCAGGCATTCACAAAGCAAGTCGCGGGTGTTCCAACTGACGATGAGAATACTCAGATTGAGTGATTGATCATTCATTGATGCACCATGTTTTGTACGCCTTGTACGTCGCCAGCCCTTATGAGACATTTTGACACTGTTCCGGTCAACTAGTACCGGACACCTTCAATTGAGACAGCTCATAATTGACTGGTGACATGCTACCATTGGCAGTGAGCACATTTCAACTTTATTGTCTTCATTTTCTCCGTGGCCAATAAGAGCTCATTCCCGTCAGCTGTGGAGAACTTGCGTCGGGTATTACTGCGGATACTTGACCGCTTTAGTCGGTGTTTGGCATCTAAGCGATACTCCATTTTCAGTTGACCATCAGTTTCCTCTCGTAGTTGATCGGGTGACAAGTGGCCCAGCGCCGAATGCCGCTCGATGCGGGATGTCACGCAAAGCGCCTGGCTCGGAATCCATTCGACCCTCATCAGATCGCCAGCGACACCGATCGCCCCATCCCATCGATGGCATCACGCCCACCTCCTGGCAGCGTTTGCCGAAGGCATAGCAGGGGTACTGACAACCCTGGTCGGAATGATGGATGACCGACTCCGGCCTGGCGCTGTGCCAGTGCCATATTGAGCGCTCCGAGCACGAGTTCCGTACGCAGTGCGGCGCCATCGCCCAGCGAACAAAAGGGAACGGCTCTGCCGGTACATTGCTCGGCCCGCCGTCGCCATCCCACGCCTGCCACTCAGCTCCACGGGTAACGCAACCTGCGTCGCGGATTGACGACATCTTATCTCATTGAAATACGTGAAAATTACCGCAGAGCCCTAAGAAATGTCGCCAATACCCGACAAATATCTTGCCAATTGGCCCAATTGAGTCGAAATTTAACAGAAAAGTATTTCTATCTATTTGTATTTATTGACATATACCGCTTCTGGCACATTTCTAGCTATGGACTTGCTGAAGGCAATGCCCAGTAGGTTGGACACCTACTTCAAAACCCAAGGCATTCCTGCAGTATTTTCTGGAGATTTCTCCAGAAATATATATACGGAATGTTTTTCTAATAGATTATTCCATTTGGGAATTTTCATGTGGCGTTACATTTTGTCCAGAACAGTTCTTTTTGCATGGGGCTTAACGATCGGTAAATGCCGATTGCTAACTTAAATAAATAAACGATTGCAAAGGCAATTGAAGGGGTCATGAAAATGTCAATTAATACATCAAGGGAACAACCACTAGCCGGAAGGTACATTTTAAAAATGTTAAACGGAGCACTAGTCAATTCAGTCGCGGGGTGGTTGCGCCCATTCCGTGTCATCACAACCCTCGGGGCGGTAGCCGCTTTTTCAACCATTGCCTTACATACACCTCGTGCCGCGGCCGCACTGGATCAAGAGCACAATTTTGAATCCGGGCAGCTTACCCTGGAATGCAGTGGAAACTGCCCAACAGTGACTACAAAGTATGCAAGGGAAGGCAAGTATTCCATGGAGTCTTATGTCAATCGTCTGACTAGCACGAACTCATTCCGTACCGAAGCGGTCCAAAAGATTAACCCCAAAATGGAGTTCAACAAAGATTACTGGTATGGATTCAGTATCTACCTGCCTTATGGCTGGGAAGTTCCAGACAAATTTGAGGTACTGGCACAATTTCATCATACCCCGGACAGTGGGACGGCGGGTCAACCCCCCTTCGCAATTTATTCAGGCAGCGGGGAGTTGGAAAGTTTCTAGTATAAATCATCTAGGTCAGAAGAAAGAATGGCTTCTGAATAGCGTCTATGAAGATGTAGGCAAATGGACAGACTGGGTGATTCACTTCAAGCCCTCATATGGATCACAAGGCGTGCTGGAAGTTTGGAAAGATGGCCTTCTTGTAGCAACACGATATGGCTCCAATACTTATCAGAACAGAGTAGGGCCTTACTTCAAAATGGGTGTGTATCTGGGTTGGAAGGATCGCAATTGTTGCAACGACAAATTGCCTGCGAAGCGTGTGTACCACGATGCGCTCCGGATTGCCTCCGGTACCACTGCCAAATATTCAGACGTGGCTCCTAGAAATGCCGCCACCACTCCTACGCCTCAACCCACGCGGCCGCCGGGTTGTTGAATTGCATCCAATATTGACCCATTGGCCCCCGGGTACAAATCAGACTTAACCCCGATGGAATATGGATAGTAATATTGTACGTAAATGGAAGTAGAATCGCCGTAGAACGGTAACCGTCCGGTAAACCCATCTTTCCGAGCACCGCGAACTCCGTAAGCTAAGTGCCCACCTAATGCTAAGTGGGCACCTGATATGGATAACGAAGCGTCTCTCCCAAGGGTCATTAAGCGTCGGCGTCGCCACTCACCCGCATTCAAGCAGCGCGTGGTGGATGAATGCCGGCAACCCAATACCTCCATCGCCGAAGTGGCGCTGCGCCACGGCCTTAACCTCAACCAGGTGCACACATGGCGACGTTCACTGGCTAGTGCAAGTGCCGGAGACTTTGTGCGACTACCCCTGCCCTCCATGGGTGAACCCGGCGACAGCGTAGCGCGAGTGTGCTCTACTGTCAGCATTCGACTGGATAGTAGGCACGGTACGATCACAGTGGACTGGCCTCTGCGCGAGATCGACTGTTCAGTCGCATGGCTCAAGGCCCTCATGCAGTGATTCGTATCGATGAAGTCTGGCTCGCACGCGAGCCCCTCGATATGCGGGAAGGCCCTGAGACGGCGCTGGCGCGAGTGATCAACAGCTTCGGCGAAGCGCGCCACCACTGCGCCTATGTCTTTGCCAACAAGCGCGCCAATCGGATGAAGGTGCTGGTATGTGATGGGTTTGGGATCTGGCTTGCCGCCCGGCGACTGCACCAGGGGAATTTTATCTGGAGCGCTCTGCGCACGGGCACTGCGGTGGAGCTGGATGCCCTGCAATTGCAGGCCCTGGTGTTCGGATTACGCCTGGCAATACGCCGGATCACATCACGTGATCAACCGGCAGTAGATCACACCAAATTACGCGCCGCCGGTCTACTCTTTACCATATTGGCATATTCCGCTTCGGCAAAGGTCAGCTGGCTCATATCATTCTATCTCTGGATCAGGTTCCACAAAGTATGCCAGACTACTGGGGTTTTTCAGAGCTTCCCTAGAAAACACAGCACTGACAGACCGAGTCTTCACAATTTGAAAAGTCTTTCCATAAACGCTGAATTAATCAGATGAGCCTTAAAATTTAAATGCGAAATAGCGGTTCCTTTTAATTTATGTCACTAGTTATAAATCGTATTTCCCGAGCCGATCAAATCGAAGAGAGCCGCGGCGAATGGACCAGGTTCGCCGGGAGATGCCGTTTGGCGGCACCATTCTGCGCCCCCAGTACCTGGATTCCTTGGCTGTTGGAGTTTTCGGACCTCGAACCGACGGTATTCGAGCTGCGCCGGGATAATGAACTGCTAGCCCTGTTGCCGATGTTCCAGAAGGGCCGGACATTGGGCGTCGCCACCGAACCACATCTAGATTATCAGGATATCGCGGCGGTGGACATCGAAGCCGCCGTCTCACTAATCCTGGAACTCATCAGACTGGCAGGAGAAATCCGGGTCAACATCACCTTCGCCAAAGTAGCCGAACATTCACTTTTGGCCAAGGCCCTTCGTGATCCTCGCGTGGCTGAGCGCGCATACGTCCAGAGCTACTTCCGGAGCCTGTGCCCGACCGTGGACTTTACCATTCAGTCGCACGACAATTTTCTGGCATCTCTTTCTCGGCGCCAGCGCAAAGACTACCGATCCGCCACCAAACAGATACAGGCCGCGGTTCCCGACCACGTCGTCGAGCATTACGGCGGCCGCGACATCGAGCTCTCCTTTATAGAAGCGGTGGCTTCGCTTCATCTGGAAAATCAGTATCGTAAGAAAGGTAATTCCATTTTCGCCGACCGCTCATTCCAAAGCTTTCTGGAGCAACAAATTGCAGCTGGAGCTCCAATCTGTCTGTCCATGCTCCGGGAGCGAAAAGACGGCCCATTGATGGCGTTTACCTTCGGTTACTTTGCGGAAGACACTTACTTTTATTACTTGACGGCATATGCAGGGCGCCATGCGAACTGTTCTCCCGGTCGCTGGCTGCTCGTCGATACCTTAAAGCACTGGGCAGGAGCCACCCGGGGAAACACGCTACGGCTCGACCTGCTTAGCGGTAACGAAAGCTATAAGGACCGCTGGGCCAGTTCGTCCTATGAGATATCCCAATTCCAAATTATTCCGAAACGGATCGGTAACTGGCCGCGTCTCGTCGCCTACAAGGCATTGTATGGATCAAAACGAGCGAGAAGCTACATGAAAAGCCAGTTGGTCAAAGCACCGCGCTTTACTCGCTGAAAGCCGGGCGCGAACCTCGGACCGGCCGTGCTCAGCCCTGAGCGGATCGACCACACGCACCAAGCGATCTGAGGTGATCGACCTATCAATTTCGATATGCAGCACCTCGCGATGGTATTATGAACGCTTATGCGAGTTAATCAAAGTTACTTTAAATTATTGCTCAACACTGATCCTGTAAAAATCAAACTTCTTACCAAGTGCTGCTGATCCTTCGTTTGACAAGTGCCCTGAATCTCGAAATAAAAAAACATTATCAAAATGCGTTCTACAACTAACGTCACTGCACATTAGATCATCAAGAAAAATAACTGAATTTTTTTCGCTACTATTTGTAGAAAATCATGAACAACTAAGCGGTGTTGAGAAATTTGACTTACTGCGAAATCACAATTTTCTAAATTCAATCCACGCCATTCTGCCTTTGCTAAGCATTCTCCAAGGTCTAACCCATTTGCTGGCGGCGGTGAAAATACTATGGGAGTTATTCCCAAGGACTTTAATTCGTTAAGCGTTTTCTCAAGTTCCTTGACGACTAATTGTGCATCTGCTGGCAAAACCTCACCACTGCGTAATAGTAAATTGCTATTTCTTGACAAATATTGATAAAAATTTGATGACAAAATTGCATGTTTTACTGTCTTGTTCTCTTTAAGCCATCCGCGGACTTTAGCATTAAAGTTCAGGCAATCTTGCCCCCAACTTACCGGATATTTTGGTTCAACAACCGGCGCAACATCAAAAAACGGTCCACAATAGAATTTTGTCATCTGAATGATTTTTGCGTCGGGTTTTGAAGCCATGAATCCCTGTACTAGATGCATGGCAAATGAATCTCCCCATATCAGTATCTCCGGCTTATCATCCGTTCTGCAATCAGGTGAAAGTGTAAATGTTCCTTCACAAATTTTGCTCAAACCGTAATTCACATTCAATTTAAGGTCTGGCGCTTCCGCAACAGCCTTGCCAGCAGCAACAGCAAACGACGAAAGACCACCACATCGAAATCAAAAGAGGGAGAAAACACGAACCAGACAGCAGACTTATCCACAGACGCCTAGGTATACTGGGCACCCATAACCCGGGTCAGAATTGGATGAAAACCCTGGGTCAATATTAAGCGGCAATCAACAAGCGGTATAAGGATACTGCGTGGCGGTAAGAGTAAGGGTGCCTATGATTTTTCATCTCAAGCGCGTCATTCTAGGGTCTGGAATCATGTTCCTCCTAATTTTTTGTTGGGTTGGGTACCATGAAGTTAATGAGTTTGCCGAATCTAAAGCCCTTTGTTCAACCTGGGAATATCATCTCATGTCGCGAGCCGCTGAGACTTTCACCCCGACTCAAATTGTAGTCGAACCCTGGAAAGGTCGACACCATGTTTATGGAATTTTTGCCGTGCCCCTGGGAGTCTATCCTGAGGGCATATTGAAAGTATCGCTGCCGGGTCTTGGTGAGGTCTGTGGAGGCGTCACCGATGTACAATTTAGCCAGGCACCGATTAGGGGAGTACAGCCGAAGGCAGGGACTTACCTCATCAAGGCCAATTTGCGCTCGCGACTGGTGCTGTGGGTTATTCTGCAAGGCTACTTCAATTCTTTGCTAGCAGCCGATGCCTGGAGGCTCTATTAGGGCTGATTGTTTGAATTCTACTGTAGCCCTGAGCATAGCTTCAAAGCAGGGTAGTACCCTGGCTTCCAGCTCAGCGACCTTCTTCAGCAATTCCGCATTCTCGCTCTTGGTCTTGTTCAGGGACTTCTGCAGTACCTCAGCCGCACCGGTTTTCTCTGCCAGTCGCTTCTTATCAAGGTTTTTCAGATTCCTGCCTATTAAGCTCGTCTACTTTCACTAAAATCGGTCCCCAATCAATTTTTTTGCAGGCCTGTAAAGCAACCCGCTATTGATGCGTGATAGTACTGATTAATATGTATAACTTTATCTTCAGAGATAAAGATTTCTCGGTAGTCGCAGTACCCCAAACCCACTTTTGAGGCATAGCTGGACGGTTACGTAGAACGAAATTGGCCGGTAGCCGGTCTACCTATGAAATTGGAAGCTATCTCTTCGTTCTATTCAGCTATTGCGGGTATAGTTGATTGCTTATTAGTGCCATCCCAATTAATTCGAATCAGTATCGCAGCACACAGCACCACGATCAGGAATCGTGCAGACAGCATGAAATGATTCAGTGTTATAAAGGATATTAAAACGTACGCGAAGTAACTGGACACAAGAAGCACAATATCTCGATCCTTACTTTGTACTAGCCGATCCGCCCTTCGGACTCGAGTAAAGAAAAAATAGCACAAAGCCAGCAGCCAAAAAACGCCTGCTAGACCAAAGCTTTTCAACCACCTAGTATAGCCCAAATCGTCGACTGCTGCGAGCGACTCAAACTCAGCCGTATCAAATGCTGTGCCTGGCTCCTGCCTTAGCGACGCAGTGCCTCCACCAAACCAAGGATACTTAAAAAATGTCTCCAGATCTTGCTCTAGCATAATTTCGCGAGGTTCCCAGGTTCCAGATCCTTCTGCTACATCTTCTGCGCTGGAGGTAAAAGCGCTTAGCAGGATATTTTCCTCCATGTATGTATTGATCACTACTATTGCTATCAACCCGATGAAAATAACAAAAAGTAACATCTTCACTCGTGCCTTGAGTATAAGAATTCCAACCATTACAGCTGTTACGCTTAACAATCGACCTCTGGACTGTCGAAAAACGTGCGCACTGTATATGACTCCCGTAAGTAATCCTGCGTAGCGCCCATCTTTGGATTTTTCAATCCATTTACTGTATTGCCAGAGAAGTGATACGGTGAGAATGTCCATTGCTGGAATAAAGGCGCGAGTGATTCCGCTTCTGACTCCGTGGCCTCCGGCCCATTGGTTGTAGAAGAGGGGATTGGATATGGCGTAATTTATTATCGAGAGAACTATGAGTATCAGGGCACAATAACTAAGTAGATCGAGAAACTTTCTAATCTTATTTGTATCATCTAAAAGAAACAGAAATAAAAAGAATGATAAGTAGTATGTATAGTCTCTCAGACCGATCAATCCGTTAATAATTGATTGACCATAGTTAAAGGATGCCAATGAGGCTTGAATTGCTACTAGTAAAAATAGCAGCATAAGCAGAATAGTGTACATGTTTGCCACTATTTGCAGATTTTTGGTTCGGATAAAAATAATTGCAACGCCTATCATGACCAATAAAATGCCAACATCCGCTACATTAAATACACCGTGGATATGCGCCCACGGCACTAACGAGAATAAATCGTTAGCAAGCGCAATTATGATGAGTAGATATGCATATCTCAAAATATATTCTCTTTATATGGTCTGGGAGTTCCGTTATTGAATACTCCCATAGTGAAGATAGTTATTGTCAAATCTGATGTTTGGCGATTTGAATCAAGCGGCGAGCTATTCTAATGCTATTATCTAGACTCCATATTTGAATTTCAACCCTGTGACGAGCAAACTGACAAAGTGGCCTACAGTGTGCCATTTTTTTAGAACATTTCTGATGGCTTGAAGCAGTCAGTAGTCGACTCTTGTCTCGAAGAGAAAAGGTGTAGACATCACACTCCTTTTGATAACCAGGCAGTATGCAAATAATGCTCCTTCTGGGTCTGAGCACAAGCTGTCTATGGGAATACCAATCAACAGAAGGCTATCAGTGTTTCTGATATTAAATCTGTAGTCCGCGCTTTATTGTGCTGTGAGCTATTTTTCGGGCCTCATTATATGTGAATATTTATACGGGAACAATCAGTTGGAGGGTATCCACCGTATATGTGCAAATTTAAATAGCAATCTACAATTAGCATCGACATTTAACCCGTTATATAGATATTGAGCGCGCTCCACCTAGTATTTCCGGAATATTAAATTCAAGTTTTCTCTAAAAAATGCCCTATGGCGCTTCGGTGCGTAGGAATTCAATAAGCGCTCGCGGCGACCATCTCCAGAAAGTATTCTTTTTGCTAGAATTGCCGGATTGCGCCATGCAAGATAACTGCTCAAGTCGCTGACCACAGAGTTGTGGCAATCCTTTTTCAAAGCAAGATCCAATTCATGAAAACTCATGCCTCTGCCATTGCGTAAAAAGCTTAACACGGTATCCGGTTCACTATCGTGGAACTCCTGGTTAAATGGCGCTCGCGGACTATAGGCTGAATATTCCAGTGCCAAATCATCTGGTAGCCAATTAAAAAATGGCATCCAGGAGGTGTGGCTATCGTAAAACCACAGTCGATTGGGAGTATCCGTTATACACATAAAACCATCATCTTTCAGCAAATTCCAAGCTGCCCGCAATGCCGCCTAGCGTTCCTCAAATGTCATATTGATTCGAGAAGTTGGCTGCAGCCAACCTCCGAAACAGTGCCTCAAACCCACTAAGCCTCGCATGAATCAAAATTTCATCATCAGTATCAGGCATATTCAAACGCGGCATGAGAAACGGATCACTGCTATTACCAGCTACGTTGAGAAACGCCCTTGAATAAGCCGACGCAATACACTTTTTGACCACTCTATCGCTTACTTCATCGTTTCTTCCAAAAGGGTAGCCATACCAATCGGAGTTATACAATGATTTGTAATCTGCACATTTTTTGAAGTCCAAATCGAGGTCAAAATTGGACAATTTTGATAAGATCTCATGACCGTAGGAGTGACAGGCCACTCGATTACCAGTCTTGATCAAATGGTCTATGTCTTCCCTATTTAGAGGTTCAAATCTCTGTTTAAAAAAGGCCTCTTCAATTTCTAACCTGGAAAAGCAAAATGCCTTTTCCATATCTTCCAGTATTTGCTGCTTAGTCGAGTAGTCGTTTACTAGCCCCGCCCACACCGTCTCAAACGCCTTCTCTCTACTGGCTCTATTATCGATAGTAATTAATTCACTCACAATTTGATAAGTGCCACTAGGCACGTGAGATACCCATAAAAGAATCTTATCCACCCATAGCATTTCGGAAGACTCAAAATAGCAGGCGGGAATAAAAAATGTAGCACACACAGCATGCCTTTCCATTATTGGCAGGGCAACTTCAATATTGTTTTTATAGCCATCATCAAAAGTAATCAGAATGTGGCCAGGCTCGAGCCCCATTCCTATTGAAAAGTTTCTTTTAAGAAGTGCAATTTGGTTGTCAAAAACTGAAGCTTTATGAGTAAGAGAAAGATGACATGCGTTATCATAGAGTTCGTCATCAATAATGTTATGGTAGGTGATGACAATTGGCCTGCTGTTAAACAAATAGAACAGTTTTATTATTCCAGAGTAATAGGCGATAGAAAAAACCATTTTTATCAGATATTTTTTTATGACACATCCCCTCGTACTAGGCATTCAAATACAGTCTCCAGAACACGCCAGAGTATCTTACTGAATAACATATTATCGGGCTTGGCGGCAATTAAAATCCAGTCTTCTCCAATATGAAATGTGAGGTGGACCACAAATTCTGGACAGTCGCCTAAGTGGACTCACAGCCCAGCGGCGCTGTCCTCAAGAAGCTGTGTGAACGTCCTTACCGGCGCTTTGGTCAAATGCAGTACCGGCGGTTGGCGCGTATATCGGTGGCCCATCTGTAAAGCCTGCGAGCCACCAGAACCTATCAGAGACAGCGCTGTATCCTGACTGTGCGCCGGCAGAGCCGGGGGATCTCCCTTTTGTATTAGGCAATGAGCCCCAAACAGCGATTGATACTCTCAGGATAGAGGCGATCTTATTTCTAGATGAGAAAATGCTTAAAGGGTATAGTGCCATTATTGTCAGGGCTGCTTTTTGTTGAGAACCAACCGATAGAGGCCAACTATTAGTGAAACAGTCCATCGATGAATCAGAGGGTAGACCGCCAATCGGTCGATGCATTTTGATATCTTCAAAAAACATCCTATCGAGTTTAGTCGAGTCCATATTCGAACGCTCGCAGTCTTTCCGTGGCATAAAAACCATGGGCCTAGCAACAGCATTTTGCACCATCACCCTGACTGCACCCTGCATCTCGGCCGGCTTGGATCAAGAGCACAATTTTGAATCCGGGCAGCTTACCCTGGCATGCAGTGGAAACTGCCCAACAGTGACTACAAAGTATGCAAGGGAAGGCAAGTATTCCATGGAGTCTTATGTCAATCGTCTGACTAGCACGAACTCATTCCGTACCGAAGCGGACCTAAAGACTAACCCAAAAATGGAGTTCAACAAGGATTACTGGTATGGATTCAGTATCTACCTGCCTTATGGCTGGGAAGTTCCAGACAAATTTGAGGTACTGGCACAATTTCATCATACCCCGGACGCAGGGGCGGGGTTATCCCCCCCCTTCGCAATTTATACAGGCAGTGGGAGTTGGAAAATCACTAGTAGAAATCATCTAGGTGAGAAGAAAGACTGGATTCTGAATAGTGTATCATGAAGATGTAGGCAAATGGACAGACTGGGTGATTCACTTCAAGCCCTCATATGGATCACAAGGCGTGCTGGAAGTTTGGAAAGATGGCCTTCTTGTAGCAACAAGATCTGGCTCCAATACTTTTCAGAACAGAGTAGGGCCTTACTTCAAAATGGGTGTGTATCTGGATTGGAAGGATCGCAATTGTTGCAACGACAAATCGCCTGAGAAGCGTGTGTACCACGATGCGCTCCGGATTGCGTCCGGCCCCGATGCTAAGTATTCAGACGTGACTCCCAGAAACTATTCCAGCTCAAACTCTGAATGAGCGGGCTTAATGTAAATATCCCCTGCAATGCTGGGGGCCTTAAAGTTTTGATGATGCGTAAAAGCCGGGGAATGCAAAGAGCGCCCGGATCGACTTGGTGTTTTTCACGCCGTTAGCCTTCCCGAAAAACGTAACCGATTTATTCGCTACAGAATCCCAGCTTCTCGGTACAACCGATAAACACGCTTATGGTTGGCCTCATAACCTTCTCGTCTGAGCAGTGCGTGTATCCGGATCCGGCTGCCATTCTCTTCTTGAAGCTGCCTTAGCCGTCGTATGCCCAAGGAGTCCACCAAACTTCTTGCGCCAGGTATAAAAAAGGTAGCGTCTGAGATGCCATACTTACTTCCTGCAAATCTCCTTCATGGGCACACCCGCCTAGCGGAGAAAAGGCTACGACCCTTTACTTGATCGGCTTGTTACTACGAATTGTGAGGGTTACCTTTTATTGCTCCTGGGCAACCCTCACATCTTCAAATTTGACGTGAAAAGCTTATTATTATTGAACCGCTTTCACATTTAAAATCAATGGTACTTCAGTTCGATTGCCTCTTCCGTTATTCGCAGCTGTCGTATCAAAAGAAATTACTCTCAAAGTGACGGTTTTCCCCGCATATCGCGCCAAGTCCACGTTTAAGTTATAAGGGGCCACATTATCTTGGGCCAACCAGGCGTTAGCCGTGTTTTCATAAATTTTAACCACGCGGACACCAGTTGCATCTTGCGCATTGACTGAGACATTCACCTGGTGGCCGACACGGTGTTACTCGTCGGGGCTAAAATTTGAAGCGTCGGGCCGACATTGTCTGTTGGTATCAGGCGTAGGTGCAGGCGTGGGTGCAGGAACAGGTTCAGGCGTAGATCCAGGCGTAGGAGTGGTGGCGGCATTTCTAGGAGCCACGTCTGAATATGTGGCAGTGGGACCGGAGGCAATCCGGAGCGCATCGTGGTATACACGCTTCTCAGGCGATTTGTCGTTGCAACAATTGCGATCCTTCCAACCCAGATACACACCCATTTTGAAGTAAGGCCCTACAATGTTCTGAAAAGTATTGGAGCCATATCGTGTTGCTACAAGAAGGCCATCTTTCCAAACTTCCAGCACGCCTTGTGATCCATATGAGGGCTTGAAGTGAATCACCCAGTCTGTCCATTTGCCTACATCTTCATAGACGCTATTCAGAAGCCATTCTTTCTTCTGACCTAGATGATTTGTACTAGAAACTTTCCAACCCCGCTGCCTGAATAAATTCCAAAGGGGGGGATCCCCCCGCCCCAGCGTCCGGGGTATGATGAAATTGTGCCAGTACCTCAAATTTGTCTGGAACTTCCCAGCCATAAGGCAGGTAGATACTGAATCCATACCAGTAATCCTTGTTGAACTCCATTTTGGGGTTAGTCTTTAGGACCGCTTCGGTACGGAATGAATTCGTACTAGTCAGACGATTGACATAAGACTCCATGGAATACTTGCCTTCCCTTGCATACTTTGTAGTCACAGTTGGGCAGTTTCCACTGCATGCCATGGTAAAACCGGATTCAAAATTGTGCTCTTGATCCAGTGCGGCCGCGGCACCAGGTGTATGTAAGGCAATGGTTGAAAAAGCGGCTACCGCCCCGAGGGTTGTGATGACACGGAATGGGCGCAACCACCCCGCGACTGAATTGACTAGTGCTCCGTTTAACATGTTTAAAATGTACCTTCCGGCTAGTGGTTGTTCCCTTGATGTATTAATTGACATTTTCATGACCCCTTCAATTGCCTTTGCAATCGTTTATTTATTTAAGTTAGCAATCGGCATTTACCGATCGTTAAGCCCCATGCAAAAAGAACTGTTCTGGACAAAATGTAACGCCACATGAACATTCCCAAATGGAATAATCTATTAGAAAAAACATTCCGTATATATATTTCTGGAGAAATCTCCAGAAAATACTGCAGGAATGCCTTGGGCTTTGAATTAGGTGTCCAACCTACTGGGCATTGCCTTCAGCAAGTATCCCGCTAGAAATGTGCCAGAAGCGGTATATGTCAATAAATACAAATAGATAGAAATACTTTTCTGTTAAATTTCGACTCAATTTGGTCAATTGGCGGGATATTTGTCGGGTATTGGCGACATTTCCTGGGGCTCTGCGGTAATTTCCATATATTTCAATGAGATAAGATGTCGTCAACCTATGACGCAGGTTGCGTGCTGCGCGTGAAAGCACGTAAGTGACTTGTAAGCGGGAAATTAACCATGATTGGCTGCACACTGGAGACCTTGCGTAAATGGGTACGTCGGGCAGAGCGAAATCAAGGCATTCGAGGCGGGACGACCAGCTCAGAGCGCGAACGAATCAACACGCTTGAGCGAGAGAAACGTGAGCTAAAGTGGGCCAACGAGATTCTGCGCAAGGCTTCGCCGTATTTTGCCCAGGCGGAGCTCGACCGCCGACGGAAGTCATGGTGTCGTTTATCAACGACCACAGGGCCGAGAATGGGGTCGAGCCGATCTGCGCAAACTTGCCGATTGCCCCGTCACCTACTATGAGCACAAGGCTCGGGAGGCCGACCTCAATCGTTTGCCGGACAAGGCCAGTTTGTTACCGATCGTCCCAATCAGCTGTTAGTGGCTGAGGCAGGCGTGAAATCATCGGTAGGCAGCATCGGTGATTCCTATGACAACGTCCTGGCTGAAGACGATTAACGGGCTGTACAAGACCGAAATCATCCACAAGCGCGGTCCCTGGCGAACTGTTGAGGATGTTGAATACGCAACCCTGGAATGGGTTGACTAGTTCAACCACCGTCGGTTACTGGAGCCGATTGGCAACATTCCACCGGCGGAGTTTGAAATGGCGTATTATCGCCAACTGGAGGAGTCGGCCATTATTGCATGACTCAAACAAAAGAGTCTCCGGAGTACCCGGGGCGGTTCAATTTCAGTAGTGATCTGAATCTTAACCTTGAGCTTTGGCCTAAAGAATATGGTGTTTCTATATGAGTAGTCTTGCTTGGAAATTGAATCGTTTGCGTGTGATGACGATTGGAGAGATTCTGTTCAGGATCTGGAGATATTGCTTGAATGAAATCGAAAAGGTTCGAATTTCCAGAGGATGGCAACCATCCCCGAATGTGAAAACCGATTCATTGATTGGCTTGTTTGGGCAAGATGCTACATTAATTACCGAATGGAAAAGGAACTTTCAGCTAGATACTATGCAGTTACAACAATATCTTGAAGGAAAAATTAATTTTTTTGGGCACGAAAATCTGTCTGTTGGTATGCCAGTTAATTGGCATCGAGATCCTGTTACTGGTATTGAATCTCCGCTTTCTTTCGGTAAGACTTTAAATTATAGAGATGACGATCTGGTTGGGAATGTCAAATTTACTTGGGAGTTAGGCCGTCATCAACATCTTGTTCCATTAGCAGTCGCATATGTTATAAGTGGTGATAACCAATACAAGGACAATATCGTTGAACAGATACAAAGCTGGATTAAAGATAATCCATATGGCATGGGTATTCATTGGTGTACTTCTTTGGAGGCTTCGATAAGAATGATTTCCTGGTCGATAGTCCATAGTCTTATTTTATTGAAAGATGGAGGAAAAGGGCTTTTCGACTCATATCTTGACACAGATAAACTGGGTGTATCGATATATCAACATTGCTATTTCATTAAAAGCTTTCTATCACTTCATTCATCGGCAAACAATCATTTGCTTGGTGAGCTGACGGGGCTTTGGGTTGCCTGTAATGTCTTTAATCTTGGAAAAGAAGGCAAGCATTGGGCCCGGTTCGCAAAAAAAGAACTCGAATCCGAGGCTACTAAACAAGTTTATATTGACGGCGTGAATAAAGAGCAAGCTTTTTACTACCATATGTGGGTTTTGGAGTACTTCTTATTTGCTCAACAGGTTGCATCACGCTCAAACGACGAATTCTCGGTGGACTTTAAAAAAAGAATTCCCAAAATGGCCAATTTTTTAAAGGATGTCTCTCCATTGGGAGGAGAACCACCACAAGTGGGTGATGCTGATGATGGATTTGTGTCTCGCTTCGACCCCTGCTGGCCGGATAAACCCTATCTAGAAATGATAAATACAACTGACATTATATTCGGATTGAGTGAGGAAATGCATTCACAAAAAGCGTTTTGGTATCAAGCTATTTCAGAGCAGTCTTTCAAAGAGCTCGATGTAAAATGGCAACGTAACTATCCTGTGGCTTATAACGAAGGGGGGTATGCAATCCTTGGTAACAAAAATTTTCATTTAGTGATGGATGCTGGCGATTTGGGGTATCTCAGCATAGCAGCTCATGGACATGCAGATGCACTGAACTTTTGCTTGGCAGTTGATGGTGAGTGGTGGCTTATTGACCCTGGAACGTATGTTTACCACAGTAATAAAAAATGGCGGAATTATTTTCGTGGGTCAACCGCACATAATACTCTTGTCGTTAATGATACAGATCAGTCAACAATTGCCGGCCCCTTCATATGGACACACAAAGCACATGCTAGTTTGCTGTCTGTAAGAGAACAAGGACAAGAGCAGATCGCCATAGGAAGGCATGATGGGTATCAGCACTTAGGAATTGTTCATCAACGCACAATAACTATTAATTCTGGAACGAATGAGATCAAGATAGTTGATAGTTTGACTGGCGGTAAGAATGTTAAGGCAGATATTTATTTCCATTTTTCACCGGAAATTGAGATTTTTGGCGAAAACGAATCAGATAACTGGATTATTTCTCATCCACACAGCAGTAGACGTCTTATTTTTGTACCAGATAAGCAATGGGAGATGAATATTATTAAGGGGCAAGAAAATCCTGCTCTTGGTTGGTATTCACCTTCGCTGGAGAAAAAAACCCCTGCTTACACACTACGTGGCAGCGCTACATATTCAGTAGAGTTTAGCAGTAGTATATCTTTGTTAGTCAGGTGATATCGAATATTCATCTACTGTACGTCGTCAGATCATATGGGGCCAGCTCTATGGAACAATCGCTTCTCGAGGATTTCATAATCACCTATATGTGAAGCTGCTCACACTTTCCTCAGGCTACCCACAGAAAATTGAAACAATTTTCACAGATAGACCATTATAATCAACAGGGCCAACATTATTGGCTCATATTTTCGTTGCTACATCATCTCCAAACATGGCGCTCATAGAGCACGCATCCGCCACTATAGGAAGACAAGACTGACAGCCTTGAACCAGGAGCTTGAAAGTGGAAATACCGTGCGTATTAGTACGAGGGGGAACGTCGAAGGGTGTTTACATCCGAGGAGATGATTTGCCCGCGGATATTGGAGAACGAGATAAGGTCATTTCAATGCTCTTTGGGTCTCCCGACGCAAGACAAATCAACGGGCTCGGAGGGGGCGATCCCCTTACCAGTAAAGTAGCAATACTTGCACCCAGTACCCGCAAAGATTGTGATGTAACATACCTTTCGGGAGAGGTCAGGCTTGGAAGCTCAGAAATAAACTATGGAATCATGTGCGGCAACCTTGCGTCGGGGGTAGGTCTAGCCGCCCATCATTTGAATTTGCTAGATAGCTCTAAACACGAATCCATTATTCGAATATTCAATACCAACACATCGAGCGTAATTCATGCAGACTATGTTGACTTTGCTGGCGGTATTTCAGGAAAAACGACCGAGGTCGACCTGGTTTTCTTTTCATCAAGCGGTTCAATCACATCGAAGACGCTCCCTTGCGATCAACCAGTAGGCCATATTCAAATTGACGGCGTGAATATTGAGTACTCCGTAGTTGAGGCAGGAGCTATTTATACCTTTATTCGTGCAGATTCATTCGCACTAACTGGTCTTGAAAGCCCAGAAGAGCTGAATTGCAATATACAACTACGAGCAAGCGTCGAAGAAATCAGAAAACACGTGTGTGATGAAATCAATCAAGTTAACTCCAACCTGTCGATCCACCCGGGACAAGTAAAGGTAGCATTAATCTCCGAGCCAGAAAGCAAAGAAGAACAAACTTTAGACAGTGATTTTATCGATATTCACGCTCGGATTATCAACCCACAAGGCGCTCATCATGCATACGCCGTATCCGGCGCTATTTGCTGCTGCATGGCCTCTGCGATTGAAAATACTCTGGTAAATAGGATGACGTCTACAACAACTGGCAGCCCGAGACTTAGAATTGGGCATCCGGAAGGGTCGTTGGAAGTAAGCGCTGAACTGGAGACTAGTAAACTCGGGGCGCTTGAAATGAAAAGTGCCAGCATAAAAAGAACAGCACGCGTAATTATGACAGGCAAAGCTTACGCCGAGACTCAATAAATTAGAAACTAACCAGGTGATCTATGCAACAAACCACTGCTCTGGTGATGACTCATGAGCCAAACATAAACCGCAGTCAAAATGATATTGCCCATAGCATAATCGCATTAGCCATCACTCGCTCCTTGGGCCGCAGGGGGGTTAAAGTGATTAGATTACACCCTAACCATCTCGACACCAGCCTGTACTCAAAATACGTTTCTGCTATCGAAATCTGCCCTAATCAGTATTCTTCAGAGGACGAGCTACTAAAATATTTGCAGTCACTTGAATCGAAATATCCAGGAAAGAGAGTTCTAATTCCGGCGTCGGACGATTGCTCTCTATTTATTGCTGATCATCAACATCAGCTTTCAAACGTCTACGAAATACTGAACCCTAGTCAGACATCAATGGAGAAGATCCGTGATAAGTACAAGCAATACGAGTTGGCAAAGTCTGTGGACGTCCCGATTCCTGAAACCTATTTCCCCGACTCCCTGGATGACGTCAAAAGCTTCGCTTACGAACTGAAAAACTTCCCATATATCATCAAGCCAATCGTGGCGCAGACTTGGCGTCGCGTAGAATACGCATCCGTTGCACAAGATAAAAAAGCGTTTACCGTAGAAAACGCCGAAGAGCTAATACAGGAATACATCCGCATCGCGGAGATGGACAAGCGATTGATGGTTCAGGAGGTTATAGGTGGCAGCGACAGTAACCTACTTACTGTCATTGGTCACTGCGGAAAGAGTGGTGAGCTTTCAGCATACTGTACTCGCAGAAAACTGAGACAGCATCCAATTGACTATGGATACTGTACCGCAACCGTTTCTTGCCATAACCAGATCGTAGAAGAGCAGGCGAAACGTCTGGTATTGGCTGCTGGATGTTTTGGCATAGTTGGTATCGAATTCAAATATGATGAGAAAACTGATCTATACAAATTAATTGAAATCAACACACGGCCTGTAAATACTACGGGGATTTGCGTCGGTTGCGGCGTTGATCTACCGTATATAGGTTTCTGTGAAGCTGCAGGCATCTCCGGACCTGCGTTTCACGATTGGGCGGACGATGTGGTTTGGCTTCGCCTGAAGCAAGATTTTGTCGCTGCAAGAGAGCTGCGGGCTGCAGGCAAATTGACCTACCGTGAGTGGCTGGCGTCGATTCGGGGTAAACGTATTCACGCTACTTATGCCAGAGACGACCTCAAGCCATTTTTCATGCACTATGGCCAGTACATTAAAAACAAACTTAAGACTCTAGGCTCGTAGTCACCGCACTTTATAGGTCAGAAACAGCACCGATATTGCGCAAGCCAAAGCAAAGTACTTCACGGAATAGAAACTTATGTCAGAGTCCGAAAGCGAAGACGATATTTATCCTGGTTTACTCGTAAATCCTGACCGATCTAGCTCGGCACGTAAGACGCTTAGATTCATAAAACGGGACATTGTTTACGACCTCCTGCTTTACCCTTACGGGAAGTACAAGCACCAAAAGATACGTGCTTCTGCAACAAGAGACGATCACCACACCCATACGGCATTTTATCGTTCACCAGGTCAACTGCAGGCACTGATAGGGCCAGTGTATACGCATCTAATGTCACAGACAGATTCAAATGCTCTGGTTATATGCGTTTTTGCAGGCTCCAATGGTGCCGAAGCCTATACTATTGCCTCCGTACTCCTAAATCACTTTCCAAAACTGTCACTGACCGTTCACTGTTCAGACCTTCATCAAGAGAAAGTGGAAGAAGCCCAGAGAGGTATTTACAGCCTGAAGGAAATTACACAGGATCAGGCAGTTCCGAAGCAATTTTTGGATGATACTTTTGACAGAGTCGGAAACAAGTACCATGTAAAACCGCTCATTCAAAAGTGTGTCACATTCACACGCAGTGATATTCTTAACGACACTCTTTCTGATAAGTTTCCAAAATCTGACATTGTCTTTGCGCAGAACGTTTTCTGCCATATGACCGAAAGTGATGCAGAGAAGGGTTTCCTCAACATTTTGAGCCTGACCAAAGACAGATCAGCCCTGTTTATTGACGGCATGTACCCGGAGCTTCGCAGCAAATTGACTGGCCAAGCAAACCTGGAACCACTGGCGTATAACCACAAGAAAATTTACAAGCACTCTCGCATGCTACTTTCCCCATCCTGGTGGAGCCGCTATTACGGAAGAGAACCGTATTTGTTCTTTAAAAGGGAAAAAATCAGAAGATACAGCACGATATTTCTTCGCTCACATCTCTTGAAATAGTTGATATAATTGCTAACCTAAAATAGCATTGTCTTGCCGACAGCAGTCAGTACATACCACGCTTGAATTTAGTGCACTCACATTCGGGATATACTCTTGTTACCGAATTTTCTTGTTGCCGGCGCTCAAAAAAGTGTCTCCACCTCTTTGCACGAATATCTTCGAGCACACGACAACGTATATCTTCCCGATCAAAAAGAGACCAAGTTCTTTCTCAGGGATGAAATCTACGCCAACGGCATTGGCTACTATGAAGAAGAGTTTTTTGGCGACTGGAATGGCCAGTTGGCAGTTGGCGAAATCGATCCCGACTACATGTACTTCAAAAGATGCTTACCCAGGATCAGCGAAAATCTGGACCTGAATCAGCTAAAGGTGATCTTCGTTCCAAGAAACCCGGTTGATCGAGCTTTTTCACATTACCTAATGACGTTCCGACGTGGGCTGGAAGACCTTACCTTCGAGGAAGCTTTGGTCGCAGAGCCAAGCTGGTTGCGACAAGACAATTATGGCAGGATGCACTATAGCTACTACGACCGAGGCTTATACACGGCGCAGGTAGAGCGGTTTATGGAGTTAATGGACCCTAAGAGGATGCTTTTCCTCCTTTCGGAGGATTTGGCGAGCCAACCTGAGCAAGAGGTCGCTAAGTGTCTGGAGTTCCTTGAAGTTCAGCCCACTGAAAATAGCGCCATTGTCGATCAAAAGTTTCATCGAGCCACAGTCCCAAGAAACACTACTTTTCTCCAATGGATCATTAACGATGGCTGGCACAAGCAGCTCATCCGCTTCTTGCTACCCAATGAAGAATTCAGATTGGGACTAAGAGCCAAGATCCTTTCCTGGAACGAGAGGCCAGGCACTGATCTCAGTATGCCCTCAGCACTTAGAGCAGAGTTGATGAGCAAGTATCGAAGTGACATCCTGTCTCTGCAGGAATTGACCGGCTTGAAACTAGAACACTGGCTGGCTCAGACCAACGATCAGCACGAACGCCCTGATTGACCCTGAAAGCTCTCCGGTGCTTCGAGGTAAATCACATTCTCACCAACCCTCACGCATTTTTTGCTTGGCGGCAACAACGAATCTCTCAAAGGAAATAGCATGAATTCACAATCGCTAGATTTTAGTATTTTGATTGTCAGCTGGAATACCCAAGAGATGCTTTCGGAATGCCTCACGTCTATTTATGAGCACCTTGCAGCCCCTCTTCGGTTTGAGACGATCGTGGTAGACAACGCCTCCACAGATGGCACTATGCAGAAAGTTCCGCAACAGTTCTCGCAAGTCAAGTTTATTAAAAACGACGAGAATATTGGCTTCGCGAACGCGGTCAACATGGCCGCTGCCGAAGCGTCTGGAAAGTACTTGTTACTTTTCAATAGCGACGCGCGATTTTTGGACAATAGTTTCAAAGACCTCCTTGATGTTCTGGAGCAAGATGAAACTGTGGGTATTGTCGCCGGGGAGATGCTGTCAACTGGCCATCGCCATGTTGAATCTTGCTTCGGCTTTCCTTCCTTCTTCGAATTACTGCGAGATTTTTCAATAAACTTGATTTACAAAATCGGCAAGGGTTCGAGAGGGAGTAAACGATGCGAGGTAACAACTGTACAAGGGATCACTGGACACGAAGTTGATTGGGCCAGTGGTGCCTATCTATTTGTAAGAAGAGAACTCATGAGAGGCGCAAACATTTTAGACGAGAGAATCTTCATGTATTTCGAGGACACTCTCCTTTGCAGGCATGCTTGGCAAAAAGGCTATCGTGTACTTTGCCTTGATACCGCACCTATCTTTCACGAGGGGGGCGGAAGCTTCAGGAAGGTTAATAACGTTAAAGCCGTCTATGGGTATCGTAGCAGTAGGACTTACATAGAGGAACTCTACGGCGCTAAAGGTCTCTGGTGGTATGAGAGGCTTATCAGGCTAACATGGTACTCTCTTTTACCTCCGTTACTCATTCTAGGCCTGGTCGGTTTTGGAGGGATAGGATCCCTGGCTAAGAAAAAACAGTCTATCTTTCGAGACCTTCTATCCATACCGTCATTGACTTGAGCCAGCGGGCTTTGGCCACACTAATTTGAATCGAAGAGGCTATAAAACGCAATATTGGCAGCATGTTATCGACCCATTTACAAAAATATAAAACAGGTCGTTACGTCGATTTAACCAGCCTTTCTATGTGCACAGGATCACTTCCCTATCCTGGTAAAACCGGCTTCAGAAATTTGCTTACTTAGCGCCTTGTCGGGACTCAACACATAAGCAGCAATGTTCGCGCTTTCCAGCTTGACAGCAACCTGACGTGCCAGAGATTCAATGTCACACGCCTGCCGTCGCGACGTTGAACCAAAGCCAAAAATGGAAACATCAAAGGCGACATCTATCGACGCTCTGGTCTCAGGGATGTACAAAGTATCAGACCTACTGAGCCAGCAATGAGAATACCAATCGTCATCCTTCGCCTTTAGGGCGCAGAAAGCCAGACCAGCACTTAAGTTGTCGTAGTAGCGGCGGTTCAAACGAAGTCCAGAGCACCTGGCGAAATCAACAAGAGAAGCAAAGTTTTCTAGCAACAGAAGGTTATTCGACCCACTTTCAGACCTTGTGTCTGGCGACCATTTATAACCCTTTGGCTTGAACACACCAGTAGCAAAGGCTTCTTTACCAGACAGAAAAAAATTGCCGACCTCCTTGGCTTTTTCACGCAAATGAAATTTGTACTCCATGTCTTTCATAGACTTGGCGGCTCTACCCGTCATGGTTACAGGCAACATTAAATCAAAAACCGAGCGCTGATCGTTCGAAAATCTTTCCTTATATGGCTCGTCTCCCTCTCCCAGATCGAAAACCTCTATTCCCTCTTTCTCGCAAAAAGAAAGAGTCTCGAACAACAGGACCTCCAAAGGTGAAGACTCAAGGAACTTAATATTGATAACCGGTGTGTGCCAAATCATAGTGTCGCCGCAAATCAGACCGTAGTGAAATGCGATCACTTCAGTCTGAGTGGATATCTTAGTGAGTATCCTATTCTGACGCGACGCCATATACTTTTTTATTTGGACTCCGGAAGAACACTCGAATGCGCTCACAGTATCGTGATATCTGCGAGTTTCTATATGCATCGTACTCATCTGTTCAAGATCAGATACGCTAATCTCTTCGCCGGAAAAGTGCTCGCAAGTGTACTCATACTCTCGCTTGCAGCTATTAACGTGCCGTTTAACACTTTTCTTTCTTAGTAATGCGGCAAAGCTGTTGTCGCTGATGGACTTACGAAAAATTCGGGTCGGAAATGAATACAACGCCAGCTTAGGCACCCTGAAATCATCTTCAAGGAGAACACCTTTGAGAAACACGCAGTCTGCACCAGCTTCTTTGGCATCGGCATAAATTTCAGCAACCAATCGCTCTCGGTAACCCGGCTTACAATGAAGCGCACAGTAGTCAAAAAAGTCGTGCCCAAAGTCCCTATAGGCGCGCACGGATATGCCTCCAATACGAGTATCTTCGACATAGCAGCAAGAAATAGCACAGCACGCATTATTTTCTTCCAAACAGATAACTCGCAGGTCTACAGCAGTTATCTGGGCAAGTTCAGCAAGTTCAGAAAAACCTGGAAGCGCCTCACGACTGAACTGATTTGCAAGATCGACCACGTCAGAAGATATGCTGTCGAACCTGGATACCGTTATCATGCGGTCATTTTTTTTCAATTTTCTTACTTTGCGTTCATCGCCACAAGCATAAGCAAGTTCCTCATTACACATTGCACTTACCGGTTTTCGATTGATGTACGACTGCACGCTCCCAGCAAATTCCGTGATATCGCTCTTCTTCAACTCCGGCACTCACCACTCTAACCAAATCAACAACTATTTGATCAGAGTCCGTAAGCTTCATGATATCGACAAATTCTTTCCCGGCATTTCCTATAACAATAGTCTCTGCATGCTCAATCGCGGATCTCAAGTCATCGACCATAAGCTCTGAAATATGCGGGACAGCGTTAAGAATATAGTCTTTATTGGCCCCCGTAAGTTTTGCCAGGTTAACATTTTCGTCATAGCGCCTGAGGTCGTAGCCCTTCCCGATAAGACGCTCAATGAGCTCAACCAGCGGGCTCTCCCTTAAATCGTCCGTGCCTGCCTTAAAACTGAAGCCCAATACAGAAATCTTCTTGTTTCCCTGATCCAGTACCATGTCGATACCTAGCTGGACCTGCAGGCGATTATTCTCAAGAATATTACCGATAATTGGAACATCGAGGTCCAGTGAACGGGCTCTGTAATTCAGTGCGCGGACATCTTTAGGTAAGCATGAACCACCAAAAGCGAAATCAGGCTTCATGTAATAGGAAGACAGATTCAACTTGGTATCCTGGCAAAACATACGACCCCTGCGCATATCCAGAAAAGTATTCCCATCGTCATTATTTGGTTGCCTCCAATGGCTTGAAACTGGTCAAGAGCCAAACAGCAAAGCTCATAGTGATAATCAATGTTATTCCCACTAAAAGCGTTGCCCTTTCTCCCTTCGATATTCAGGACTGCGGAACATTAAGCGATAGCCTCATTAATACACACGCCAATCCACGTTTACACTATGCCTGAATTTCACGATCAGCTTTGTTTCTTGCTTTGGATATGTGAACTGGATATCAGGCAGGGTTGCTTCTTACTTTGGAGATGTGAACTGTATAACAGGCATGCGCGTATTTTTAGTAGAACTGTATGAGTTCGTTCCCAGTGCTCCAGAACCGGAATAACAACCTCAGCCATTGAACCAGGAAGCATGGTGCTTCTTGCGACTACGACGTGAAAGCCCTCCTTTTCTCTAAGTGCTTAAAAGTAGCAGAAGTGTCTCTTAGTGAAACGAGGCATTTGGCACCAACTAGGCTGACGTCACACACATCTACATCGACACCCGACCCGTATATTCTTTCATCCAGATCTCCAAATTGAGTATCGTCCATAGGAGTTTTTCATGGTTTTGCTTTCCATCCAAATGCTCATTGACTACCTTACGCAGGACATTAGCATTGTAAAGATGCATAGACAGTGAGCTCGAGCCCAAAATACTGTCGACAAGCTGTGATCTCATACCATTTTTGAACCATTCATTAACAGGAATTCTAAATCCGACCTTTGGCCGCTCCAGAATATTTTTGGGTAGTACATTTTTTACGGCTTCTCTGAGTATCCACTTGGTGTCACTACCTCGTATGCGACAGTTGTCTGGTAAAGAAGCCGCGAACGCTGCAACCTCTGTGTCCATGAAAGGCATACGAGCTTCAATTGAGGCGGCCATTGTCATTCGATCACCTCGCTCCAATAGATTATCGGGTAACCAACTTTCCTGATCAAAAAGCAAAATATTTCTTAGAGCACTGCCACTAGCAGACCGGGAAAGACTAGGTAGCCAACGCTGCTCTCTCAGATTCAGGATTTTCTGTGCTTGACTCAAATTCATTGCCCCAAACCAACTCGGCATTCTCTCGTTGTAATCGTCAATACCAAGACTCCTGATTGCTGTCTTCGCTCGGCGGTACTTGTACGGAAGGCTATACACAATAGGCTCAATCAATCGATGTCGAACTACCTTGGGAATCATTCTGTAGGGGTGCGCGAATCGCTCATATAGATGCTTAGGATATCCCCCAAGCACTTCATCGCTCCCTTCACCGGTAAGAACCATTTTTACAGTTTTTTTCGCTTCCTTAGCCAGCAAGTATATGGCGATGTCCGATGGCTCTGAAACCGGAGCATCACGATGTCGTACCACCTCAGGTAACAAGCCAATAAGGTCCTCGTGGGACACAATAAGTTCATGGTGATCTGTAGAGAAATAGGTAGATACATCTCTGGCATACTTCAGCTCACTATACTCACTCTCCTCAAATCCAACTGAAAATGTCTTGACTTTTTGCTGTGTATGGCGACTCATCAACGCGACCAGAGCGGATGAATCTATCCCGCCTGACAAAAAGGCCCCGAATGGAACATCCGACTGCATACGTAGCCGAACAGCCTCATCAAGGGTGTCCCAAAAATCAGATACAACATTTTTATTATCAAACTTTTGTAGCTTTGGATCTGCATCTGCATCTGGCGGAGTAAAGTATGATGATACGTTTGCTACGCCTTTTTTCCACACCAGTTTTGATCCCGGCGGTAGTTTTTTGATCTCTCGGATCAGGGTATCAGGGCCTGGTACGTAGCGATACACCAGGTAATTTTGAATTACACTATAGTCCAGTGAAAATGAAAGTGTCGGGATTGACAAAAGCGCCTTAATCTCTGATGAAATGTACAGAGAGCTATTTTTTTGTACATAGAATAGTGGCTTTTCCCCAAAATGGTCACGTGCAACGAAAAGCTCTTCATTTATCGCATCCCAAACGGCGAACGCGAACATACCTCTAAAATGCTTAACACAGTCTTTACCCCACCGTTGATAAGCTCTTAGCACCACTTCAGTGTCAGATTTCTCTCGAAAACAAAAGCCGTCCTTTATCAATTCTTCCCTCAGTTGTTTGTAATTATAGATCTCACCATTGTAACTTAATATCAGACCAGCGTTTTTGTCCTCCATAGGCTGCTTACCGCCATCAAGGTCTATAATCGACAATCGATTATGTGCGAGGTAGCCTTTAATATGTGATCCAACTTGGATACCTTTTATACCCCAGCTGTCTGGTCCACGATGTTTAAGCGAATCTAGTGCCCGCTCAATATCCGAATAGGACGTTCGAACCGTGTCTTCTTTATGAATGACGCCAAATATTCCGCACATCTACCGGCAGACCCTCTGCGACTAATGAGAAATTCAACATCTATTCCCCAAATGAATTGGTTTTAACAATTTAATCGGCTCTTGAAACTATAGTAGTAATACTCGATCTAATCTGACTACTCAGGTGTTTATTCCGCGAGATTGATTGTAGACTGATGAATAAATTGAAGATAAAGCATTGCAGTATGCATCCAGTGAGTACCCCTGCACGGAAAGCTTGGCGTTAGTACCCATACGTTTCCGCAATCCCTTATCCTCACTTCTAATTAGGGCCTCCACCAACTCGCCTACGTTACCTGGTTCAACTAGCAAGCCGTTTTCACCGTCTTTTACGATTTCAGGTATCCCCCCAACCGGCGACGTGATAATGGTAACTCCACACCCCATCGCTTCGAGAAGTGCCATCGGTAATCCCTCATTGTAGGAAGGAAGCAATAGCACATCCGACGACTGCAACAGTTCAACAACTCTATCGCGATCAACCCATCCCAGCAGAGTTACTATTGAAGCTAATTTTCTTTCAGTAATAATTTTTTCGATAGCTTTAAGATCACCGTCTCCAGCCGCAACAAAGTTGATCTTTCCAGGCAGCTTTCTATCGTGAATGACAGCAAGTGCTTCCAGGATATCATAGATGCCCTTACGTTTTTCTAAACGCCCGAGAAACAGAAACCGGGTTCCAATTTCATTTCTTACAATGGGACTGGGGATAGGCTCAACGGGATTTTTCAATACAACGACGCGCGAAGAACACAAATGGAGTTCATTTATAAAAAACACCCTCCAGCTTTCTGATAGTACTATTACACATGTCGCTTGAGAGAGCGAGTAAATGACAATTTTTTTCCCGATATTGGGTAATCGCTCAAAGAACTCATGAAAATTTGAGCCATGGGAATGCACAATAATCGGCAAGCGGAAGATACGCAAAAGATGTAGCAGAATTATCTTTCTGAGAGTGCTACCGTAATGCGAGAAATGGATATGTGCTATCGAAACCTTATTTAAAAATATAACTCTGGGGATACCACAAATACACTTGATAAAAGCCGTAAGCCGCACAAATATATTTCCGTCTTCATAACTACTCAAGTGCGTAATAGAGACACCAATCACATCACTGGAATTTATTATGAGGCGTTCAACAGCCGAAACACCACCTTTTACAGCCAAACCAGGCCCGATTGATAGCACCTGCACAATAAGTTGTCCCTCTTTGAAAAAAGTTCACCCAATACGGCAGATTAACATCCCAGTTCAGCTAATCGAGATAGCTATCAAGTATATCCATCAAGCCAGATACCATATATTCCAATAAAATTTTCCTGACAATTATAAAGCTCGAAAAAACCTTCATCTTTATAATCCAATTAATACTTCAGATACGCTTTATACTACTCACGTAACATAAGAGTCGCTCCAAAATTAACCCAGAAAATACTATTCTACCGATGCTTCTTCTACTTTTCCTTTCGTATTTCACCAGGTTAACCCCCGGTTCGGTCGGCTATCAATTTAAAGTATTCTTGAGCAACCCTCTGAGCATTGTTCTCAATGGTAAACTCTCTCTTCACACGTCCCTTGCCGGCCTCACCCATTTTCTTTCTCAACACGGGGTCAGACAGTAGTTGATTGACACATGCAGCAGCGTTGTCCGGACTCAACCCTTCAACGATCAGTCCATCTATTCCATCCCTCAAAATCTCAGGCACTGCAGAGTTTTCTGCCATCGCGACTACAGGCACACTCGATGCCAAAGATTCAATGAGAACCAATCCAAATGCATCATACCGAGACGTAAATAAGCAGATATCCAGCGCACCGATAAGCTCCCTGGCATCCTTGCGATAACCCAGGAAAAATACTCTCTGCTCCATATTGTACTCACGGACCAAAGCTTGCATATCTTCTCTAGCCGGCCCATCACCAATAACTATAAAATTTACTGTGGGATTAGATAGATTAATCCTTTTGGCTGACTCAATGAAAAGGTCAATACCCTTGTCGAGGGTCAATCTTCCTATGAAACCTACTTTGATCCCCTCCGGCAAGTCATATCGAGCCAATTGGACTTCTTCACGCAATCCGGAATATGCAATGTAGTCGTAGTCGACTCCGTTATGTATTACACATATGCGGTCGCCAATCGCAGAATTTCGCTGGCACATTAAATTCGCCATGTATTGTGAAATCGCAACGAATCGATGGATGTTAGAGTCTAAATATTTATATAGGAGTAAGGATCCCAGTTCTTTGTTCAAAAAACTACCGCCGTGTTCTGTATATATAACGGGTTTAGATTGAAATTGCAGCGCGATATTAAATAGAATGTTATTGGAATGGGAATGAATAATGTCATGATCGCCTGTTCTAAGCACCTTAAGTATTGGAACAAAAGCGCAAATATATAAGCCATTCTTCATTCCGATATAGTCTACCCTATTGCATAGCTCAGCGGCCTCCGCAGAAAGAGCGCCAGGACTACTGAGAACCATAAGACTATTTCTAAACGTTTTTTTATGGGCAGTCAAAAGGTCGATCAGATAACGCTGGATGCCACCTTGCCCAAGATCCCAACATACATGGAGTACATTCATGCCAATAGTTTTCTATGTATTTCCCGCTTTTACCTGGCGACCTCTCCAAAACCAAACAGACCCGGAATAAACAATAAAGAAATAAGCAAATGCCATACTAACCTCAATACTCGCTCATATAGCCATACAGAACTTTCACCATACATCTCCTTGACCTAAATTCGGCTGCTTTTGTAAGAATATACAAGATTGACAGCAGAAGCCTGCAATACATTTGCATTTTCTCGATATAATGGATAACCCTTGTCAATCAGGTAATAGGTTTCCTTTACTGATGATGCACATATCTCGGGGTGGTCCTTCAAGTAACTGAATATCGAAGTCGTGCCGCATTTAGGTGCACCGGCTAATACTATCTGCGGTAAAAAACCTGGATCATTCACGAGCTTCATAAATTGGCTACCTGTTCGTCAGTGTCTGAAGTTCAGTGGTTCCAGCTGGCGAAACAATCGATACATCAGCTCGTACTACTACGCTTTCTTTTTCGGGTGAAACAGCACATTAACATCCAGGTACGTTTGTTTAACCGCTTCAAAATTTAGCAATAGAACAAAAATGCTGTAGAAAAAGATAAACAATATTGAACGAAGCAGCATGAGTCCAAGTGGATTTTTCAGGTATTCAGCAGTAATCGGATCTATAGCCATCGTGAAAATCCAGGTACATGTGAGCGCCAGAAAAGGGCCGATATATTGCCTCAAAACCCTCGCTATCGGATAGTGTAGTAATTTGCGAAGTGAGTAGAACATCAGGCACGCAAATGCTATGTAACCAGAAACCCAGCCAGCAATAAAAGCATTCAGCCCAAAGCTCGCCAGCGCCGAGCTAAGAAGGATGCTTGTGGAGATCATGGCCAAATTAGCAGTCACCAGGCTTCCTGGATGCCCTGTCGATTTCAACAAGGGCTGGGCAAAAAGAATGCATATGCGAATTATTCCACCCATAGCGACAATCTGGCAAACTATACCTGCATCTCGCCATTTCTCACCAAACACCGCAGTGGTGATCTCGCCGCCGTAGACCAGGAACAACCCCATAACCGGTAGTCCGAATAGCGTAACTAATCTATCCACCACGAAACTTCCCTCGAACAAGCGTTCTACATCAAGCTGCAAACGGGAAAAAAATGACAGCGCGACTCTCCCTATTACTACTCTAACAATGTCGATGATCACGTCGACGATACGCCTGCCGACAACATAGACCCCGAGTGCTGTAATACCGAAAAATTGACCAATCAAAAGGCGGTCTATATTGGATGAGGCGAAGTTGAGTATATTGATAAACAAGATGCGAGAACTGTATGTCCACAATTCAGAAAAAGCTGACCAGGAAAACCTAAGGCTGGGATACCAGCGCGTAACCCAAAGGAGGGTAGCAAGTTCGATAAAACGTTCGACCAACTGCTGTACCACAAGGCTCCAAACTCCATATCCCTGTAGCGCCATCGTAATACCAACAGCTACGCCACTTGTGGTGCAAATAAATTTGCGAATAGCCAAACTACGGAATTGCAAATCGCGTAGTAACAGGCCCTCTTGGACTCTAGACAAAGAAACTGGAATAAGCCCGATAGAAAGCCAATAAATGATCGCTTCTAAATCTGATTCACCGCTCCAAGCAGCTGCAATAGGTGCGACTACAATTGAAAACAAAATAGCAACTATGCCAAGTACTGCAGTCGCCCAATAGGCAGTATCCTTGTGCAACTCCGATAATTCATCACGCTGAACGAGGACTTCAGTAATCCCCACCCTCACGACAAGCTCAAGAAAGGAGACATAGACAGCCGCCATTGCCAGCAAGCCAAAATCTTCCTTTGCCAGAATCCTGGCCATAACTAGGAAGCTGGCAAGAGTAATCAATCTTACCCCCATAGTCTCTATAGAGGCCCACAGCACGCCAGTTACAGCTTGCTTCTTTAAGCTGCCCATATAGCTCCTATCAGATTAATCCCTAGTGCGGGGAAGGCACTGGCTTCGAGTATAGTGCAGGCTGCAAAATTCACGCCCTACTTTGCACCTTCATTTAGCCAGTGCTCAAGATTCAAATTGGTTAGTTTTTGTAGCTCGACAATGTCCTCGGTGTACCTTCGCAGCAATTCCTTCCGCAATCTGGGTGATACCTCTAAATTGCTACCAGATCTTTCATTCCAAGACAGTAAACGCGCTCTTAGACCCAGTCTAAACTCTTTATTGGGTAATAATTTTCTTACAATGTTCTTATGCCAGCCCTCCTTAATAATCCAGCGCAATAAGCCCGTACTCTTTGGTACGGTGGCTTGGTGAACTTGTTGGTGCTGCGAAACCGTTGCAGGGTCGGCATTGAGTTCAAGAAAATCCAAGCAGCGAGCTAGCTCATCCTCTGGATTACTTGCAAGCCTATCCGACAAAATGAAATGCATATTGGATGGTTTTACCACTTTCATAAAATGGTGTAACTGCTTGGCATATAACCCGCGATCGAAGTAACTGTAGTGCATCCGATTGGACCAACTTTGGCTAATCCGATCAGGCTCAGCTTCAAGTGCGTCTTCAAATGACAAACTCTCCAGGCCCCGTCGGTAAGTCATGAGATAATGTGAAAATGCTCTATCGATAGGGTTACGAAGCAGAAAAATAAATTTTAGGCTCACTAAATCCAAGTTTTCCACAATTCGAGTTAAGCCATGCTCAAAGTACATATAATCTGGATCCACTTCGCCTACTACTGGTTCACCGCTCCAATCCCCGAAAAATTGTCTCTCATAATACTCCATCCCTTTGGCGAATATTTTATCGTTTACAAAAAACTTGGTTTCTTTTTGTTCCGGCAAATAGATTTGTGGATGCGCACGCAAATATTCGTGCAAAGACGTGGTTCCACTTTTTTGCGCCCCTACGACAAAAAAATTGGGCAACATTATTGATCCATTATCTTAAACTTCGATGGTGACATTAAACCAAATAAAATCATTCAACCGCCCCAAAAAACTTGCTTTATTATTCACGGTGACTACAGATGGCATGCCGTCAAGAACAGTGCGAATGTAGACGCAATAGTTAGCCGCTCCCTCGCCTTCCCACCGCGGGCCAGCACGTACTCACAGGCATAAAACAAGACACAGTGGAGATTCATTGGTATTGTAGTGAAGACTTTGTCGTGGTGCACGAAGAACGGGGTATTCAGATTCGCGTCAGGGACGTATTTGTACACATGACAATGTCGGATCTTTCATGGCGGGCTGAAATTATCTGGGGTCAGGAAAACCCACCACTTGGGTGGATTTTCAGGTGTTTTGACACGAAAGTCCCATGCCCTAGATACGCTGGAAAGCGTGTAATTGAAGATTCCTGCCATCTGCACACACATATCAGAATACACAGGACCGGGAATGAGTAGGGCGCTGAATTACGGGCGCCTCATATCTGCCGATTCGGCAAGAAAAACAATGTCAGCGCAGAAATGGATTTCCTGCTCGTGATGGGGCCACTCCGGCACTCGAGCACCACTGAATGGATCACTATCTTCATGGTATTATCCTTCTTCGGTGAATTAGCCTGTTGGCTTCCTAGATCGTAGGTGCGCGAGGGATTGGCATAAAAAAAGTATACAGTGCGCAATTTCAATATCCGGGCTGAACCTCCCGCCAGTCTGAGGAAACGGGTCGATTAGTCGTTCCTATAGTCAGACCGGGATACTTAAAATCGGTAGCTAAGCCTTCGTGAAAATCAGTATATTTGGTATGGGGTACGAGGGAGTCGTCTCCGCTACCTGTCTGGCCAGTGATGGCCACTCAATCGTCGGAGTTGACCCAAATCAGTCAAAGGTTGACCTAATCAATGCAGGAAAAGCGTCATCGTTGAAAAGGACCTCGGACCCTTATTGGCAACCGGGGTAAAATCCGGTTTGATATCGGCGAGGTCAGATGCCTCCAGTGCAGTTGATGCAATTGATATCTCCTTTATTTGTGTTGGGACGCCCAGCCAGGAGAATGGCAGTCTGGATCTGCTGTATGTTGAGATGGTATGCGAGGAAATCGGCAAGGCGATAGGGGGAAAAGACAGCTTTCACGTAAAAGTACTATGTTACTAGGTACCATGCAAAACGTAGTAATTCCAACCTTGGAAATGAACTCAGGAAAGGTCGCAGGTGAGCACTTCGGTTTATGCACTAACCAGGAATTCTTGAGAGAAGGTGCCGCGATTAGCGACTATAGGAATCCACCCAAAACAGTAATTGGTGAAGTGGACAGGCGAAGCGGCGACCTGCTTGTAGATCTGTATAAAAACTTGTCCGCTCCATTGATTCGAACCGACATATCGACGGCAGAAATCGGTGAAATATACGGACAATGTCTGGCATGCGCTAAAGGTAAGCTTTGCCAATGAAATTGGCAATCTCTGCAAATCAATTGGTTGGGCACAGCGTAATGAATATCTTTTGCCAGGATAGAAAGCTTAATCTGTCCCCCGCTTATATGATGCCTGGCTTTGCGTTTGGGGGTTCTTGTTTGCCGAATGATGTTCGAGCACTTGACCACATGGCAAGGTCTTTGGATCTGGAGATGCCGATCATTGGCAATATCCTGGCAGCCAACCAGAAGCAGGTAAAGCGTGGCCTGTCTATGATTCTGTCAAAGGGCAACAAGAAGATATCGGTGCTGGGATTCAGTTTCAAGGCGGGTACAGATGATCTTCGAGAAAGCCCGTTGGTTAAAGTGATTGAACGCCTGATTGGCAAAAGCTATGATCTACGCCTTTACGACAAAAACGTGATCATGGCCAGCCTCACCGGTGCCAATAAAGACTATATCCTCAATGTAATTCCGCACATCTCTCAACTGATGGTGGCCACTCTCGAGGATGCCTTGGCGCACGGCGAAGCCATTGTAAAAGGAAGCGGTACCGAGAAGTTTCGAAATATGCTTTCAAGAACGAAAGACAATCAGCTTATCGTGGACCTTGTAAGAATTGGCAATCACCGCAGTATTGAGGGTCGATATGATGGGATCTGCTGGTAGACCCAGGCGAGTACTTTTTATCGTGGAAAACCTGCCTTCTCCTTTTGACCGAAGGGTATGGCAGGAGGCAACCACGCTGCAGCAGCACGGTTACGAGGTGTCGATAATTTGCCCCACGGGCAAGGGTTACACGAAAAAATATGAAATCGTGGACGGCATACATATCTACCGTCACCATCTACCAGTAGAAGCAGAAAACGCGTTGGGCTATTTGCTGGAGTATAGCTCGGCTCTTTTTTGGGAGATATATCTCTCCTTCAAAGTGCTGTTCACCAGAGGTTTTGACGCCATTCATGCTTGCAATCCACCAGATCTCATTTTTATTGTCGGTGCGGTTTTTCGGCTGTTTGGAAAAAAGTTTTTGTTTGACCATCATGACATCAATCCCGAGCTCTATGAGGCGAAGTTTGGTCGCCGGGATATACTCTGGAAGCTGATGATCTGGTGCGAATGGCTTACCTTTAAAATGGCCAGCGTGTCTATCGCAACCAACGAATCCTATAAACGCATCGCCATCGATCGCGGCGGCATGGCTCCTGAAAACGTGTACGTGGTGCGCAGTGGACCGCAACTGGATCGCCTAGAAATAGTTGATCCCGTACCGAGTTTGAAGCATGGCCGCCAATACCTAGTTGGCTATGTCGGAGTAATGGGAAAGCAAGAGGGTATAGAGTACCTCTTGCGCGCTGCCAGTTACATTATTTACAACTTGCACCGAACAGATGTGCACTTCGGTCTGGTGGGCGGAGGCACCCAACTCAAGGAACTCCAGCGCTACGCAATTGAACTTGGTATCTCGGATTACGTCACCTTCACTGATCGGGTGCCGGACCGGGAATTACTGGAAATGCTCTGCACGGCCGATGTTTGCATAAATCCGGACGTCGCCAATGAGATGAACGACAAGTCCACCATGAACAAAATTATGGAGTATATGGCGCTCGCAAAACCAATCGTACAGTTCGATTTAACCGAGGGACGGTTTTCAGCTGGAAGAGCCTCACTCTATGCCAGAAAGAATGATGAAATCGACCTGGCGAAAAAGATTATCTCGCTTTTGGACGACCCTGTAAAAAGGAAAAAAATGGGCGACTTTGGTCGAAATAGAGTGGTTCAGGAGTTGGAGTGGAAATATGAGGTGCCCAAATTGTTGGCGGCTTACGATGCTTTATTTTCATCCTAGATAACGTAACTTAGTGGTATTAAATAAGTTCGCCGACGTTGTGCGTGGCTATTCCACAGAATATTTTTTAAGTAATCTCATTGAAGTTTTAAGCGAGGGATGCGTTTAAGTGAGTACTGAGAAATCTAGTGGACCGCTATTTCTGCTTGTGATGCCTCGTTCTGGAACCAAATTACTAAGGACCCTGTTGAATTAGCACCCGTCCATCTCTATCTCTCAAGTTGAAACACATTTCATCCCCTATTGGCATGCTAACTGGGCCTCTCTTGTACACATGCCCTTGCTGAAAGAGCTCTTTACTTCCGCTCGCTTCATACATATTGTGCGGGATGTGCGAGACTATTGCCTTTCGTCTAATCGTGCTTGGGGGAAAAATATGTTGCGTTCGGCCCAGTCCTGGTCTGACGGTATCGTTACGGCAATGCAGCATGGCGAACGCCTCAGAAAAAACACCTATTGATACGCTATGAGGATCTAATTCAAGACCCTGACCCACCCTTACAAATTATTTGTCAGTTTCTCGATATTACATTTGTGCCATCCATGCTCACACTGACTACATATCCCGGAGAACTTGGGCGATACTAAAAAAATGCGTACCATTGTTGCAGAGAACACAGATAAATACCTGAATAAAATAAGTCATAAGATGCAGGAAAAGATCGAGTCCATAACTGCCGATAAACTTCGAGCGCTTGGCTATACTGCCGCCTACTCCGGCCCCGAGAAGCGCCTCTCGCCGCTATTACTTCGTTGCTACCAATTGCTTGACGGGTTTAACCCTCATAAAATTTGAGATCGGAAATAGCGGCCTATTAGACGCTATAAAATTTAGGTGGAGGCCATTTACAAAATCATCGTAGTGGGCTGACATGCTCGCGGTCGTGGCATGCATACCAATTCCAGTCGTCAACAAAAAAGCCCCGCACAGCGAGGCTCTTATATAGCCCAGGACGTATATTACGCTACGAGAGGAGCTTTCTTATCTCTTCGCCTGGCCACGGCCGTTAAACCCACCAAGGCCGAACCAAATAACCAGGCAGCTGCCGGAAGCGGCACCGCAGTCAGGTCATCAGAGATGAGGCTACCTATCTTCTTCCCTTTGAAGTCCTCCCAACGAACTTTCAGATGGAACGTATCCAGAAGCGCGCCTGAGTCAAGCGCCAAACCGAGGACGATCGCGAGGTTGCCGTCGGCCGAGGACGGCCTAGCGCCGAGATTCTCCGCAAAAGCACACCCACGTTTACTTGAACTCCCTGTTCCACTATCACAAGCGACACCCTGTGCACTGAGCTCGTCATTGTTGGCGCCCCAATCGGTTAATGACACAGAGGTAATTTTAAAATTTCCTCCGAGATCTTTTATCCCGATACCTGCAAGGTAGCCATCCACCCCACCTGCAAAAGAGGCTCCACTGGTATTGGCTTTCAACGTAATCGTGCCCGTCTGCGAGCCTACGCCGGTCATGCTGGCCGCCCACGAAACTCCATTTCCTACCAGCACTGTCGATGCACTGGCATACGAACCAACAAGCATTAGCAAACCCATCAAAACCATCTTTGTTTTCATCTCAATCTCCATTTCGTTACCACCACAAGCTATATGTAGCTTGCCATATAAGTATCAGCAATATTTGTGCCTACTCGTAAAATACTAATATTATCAATTTGTTAGTAAAACATGGCGGACGCGCTACCCGTTTGTGGTGTAAGAAGTTCTGACGCGCGTAAGAAATCCTGACAAAAGGCATGGATACTACTTGCAAGGTCATGGACGGCTCCCTGTCTTACCGGGTCCCTGTCCGTTATTGGCTGGGTCTCAAGGCCTTCATCCGGTTCTTGCGCCACGGTCATGTATGCGTTAACAACATCTTATCGCAACGGAATGACTCAGCTAACTTTCTAGCCAATGAACTTTATAGCGTGTCTGACCCGCCCTGGTATCCTGACTAAAAGCGCACCAGCCAAACCCCTGATTAAACCTGCAGCCGCTCCAGCGCTGCCCGCAAGTTGTGTGGAATTGGAACAGAACGATTAACTGCACGCTCCACGAACACGTGTACAAAGTGTCCGTGAGCGGCAGCCAGCTGCTCGCCTTCCCGGAATATTGCGATGCCGTACTGTACCGAGCTGTTGCCCAGGTGATCCACACGCACACCTGCTTCTACTGCTTCGGGATAAGTAATGGGCGCATGGTATTCGCAACCGGAACTCACCACGTAACCGACAATCGTGCCGTCACTGATATCCAGCCCGCCCTCCTCGATCAGGTAGCGGTTGGCGGCAGTATCAAAATAGGAGTAATAGGTCACGTTGTTCACATGACCGTAAATATCATTGTCCGACCAGCGCGTGGAGATCGGATAAAACACTTTGTAATCCGCTCTGGTGGGCGGTGCTGCCTTGCTCATGCGACTGCTCCGTAGGCGGCCTGATAAATCGCCAGGGCGTCATCGTAGCTGACTTCGCGCGGATTGTTCACTAACAAGCGCTGTTGCAGCATGGCGTCAGCCGCCAGCATTTCCAGGTCACGCTCCTGCACCCCCGCCTGTTGCAGCGTCGCCGGCAGCGCGACATCCTCAATCAACTGGCGCAGCGCCGCAATCAGTGCGGCGGTTTTCGCTTCCGCACCACCGGCCACCGGCGCGCCGATCACCACGTCCGCCAATTCGGCATACAGTACGTTGGCCTCGGGTGCGTTGAACTCCAGCACGGAGGGCAACACCAGCGAATTACTCAAGCCATGCGGAATATGGTAATGGCCACCCAGCGGATAGGCCAGCGCGTGTACCGCTGCGACGGGCGCATTGGCAAACGCCTGTCCGGCCAGACAGGCACCCAGCAGCATATTTTCTCGCGCCTGCTGATTAGAGCCCTCTTGCACGGCGGTGCGAATATTGCGCGACAACAGATGCAGTGCCTGCAGCGCCAAATTATCCGAGAGTGGATTTTTCTTGTGCCGTGAGGTGTAGGCCTCGATCGCATGTACCATGGCATCGACGCCAGTCATGGCAGTGACGGCGGGCGGCAAACCGAGGGTGAGTGCTGCATCCAGCACCGCCACATCCGGCAACAATACCGGCGAGGACACGCCAGCTTTGGTGGTTTCTCCCGTGGTGATGATCGCCACGGGAGTGACCTCGGACCCGGTGCCGGCCGTAGTCGGCACCAGCACCAGAGGCAATCTGCCGCCGGTGACTTTGCCCACACCGTACATGTCGGCCAGCGCCTGCTGCCCGCCGAGCAACACGGCGACCACTTTGGCCACATCCATGGAACTGCCGCCGCCGACCGCAATAACGCCATCGACATTACCGCTGCGCGCCAATGCGACCGCCGCCAGCACGGTAGCCTCCGGCGGGTCTTCGCGCACCTGGTCAAACACCAATGGTGTGAGGCCAGCCTTTACCAGCGCCGCCAGCACCGGCGGCACCAGTCCGATTGCCATCAAACCGGGATCAGTCACCAGCAGGGGTCGCTGCACACCAAGGTGACGGCACTGGCTCGCCAGATCGAGCGCGCTGCCCACACCAACGATGATTCGCGCCACTGTATTAAATTCGAAACTTTGCATCCCCTGTACCTACATCGTGATAATGACTTTGCCGCGGGCGCGCCGTTCCATCATACAGTTGAAGGCTGCTGCATACTGCTCAAGCGGGAAAACATCCGTCACCACCGGGCTGATTTTGCCACTGGCAAAAAGCTCCCACAGCGCTTCAATGTTCTTGAGGTTGACCTGCGGCTCCTCCATGGTAAAGCGCCCCCAGAATACGCCCACCAGAGCGCAGCCCTTGAGCAGCGTCAGGTTCAGCGCAATTTTGGGGATGGGACCACTGGCGAAACCAATCACCAGATAGCGACCATTCCACGCCATACCGCGAATCGCCGGTTCGGCATAATCACCACCGACCGGGTCGTAGACCACATCCACACCCTTGCCACCGGTCAAGTCCTTGATCGCGTCTTTCAGGCTGACCTTGCTGTAGTTAATCACCTCGTCAGCGCCCAGCTTCTTGCACAGGGCCAATTTTTCGTCGGTGCTGGCCGCGGCAATAACCTTCGCGCCCATGTGCTTGCCCAGTTCGATAGCGCTGGTGCCAACGCCGCCGGCGGCGCCCAGCACCAACAGGGTTTCACCCGGCTGCAAATTGGCGCGTTGCTTGAGCGCGTAATAGGACGTGAAATAGGTGATGCTGACACCCGCGGCCTGCTCAAAGCTGAGCCCGTCTGGCATTGGGTAGGCGCCGAGTTCATGCACAGCAATTCTCTGGCAGAACGCGCCGGAGCCGCCCGCAGACAGCACCTTGTCGCCCACCTTGAAGCGACTGACCTTCGCGCCCACTGCTGCCACTACTCCGGCACACTCACCACCGGGAATGAACGGCATCTCGGGCTGCATCTGGTATTTGCCCTGAATCATCAACACGTCGGGGAAATTCAGGCCGGCGGCCTTCACGTCAATCAGTACATCGTGTTCACCCACCGTGGGTTCCGGCCAGTCTGTGACCAACTCGAGCTTATCCGGCAGACCGTGTTCCTTGCATACCACTGCTTTCATTTTTTTGCCTCGGCTAATCGAAAATAAAATTTTGGTCCAAAACAAGAACGGCGCCCGCAGGCGCCGCTTTGATCGAACGCGTGTCAGGCCACCTCGAACAGTCCTGCTGCACCCATACCACCACCCACACACATGGTGATGACGACGTACTTGACGCCGCGGCGCTTGCCCTCAATCAGCGCGTGGCCGATCATGCGCGAGCCGCTCATACCGTAGGGGTGCCCAATAGAAATAGCGCCGCCATTGACGTTGAGTTTGTCGTTGTCGATGCCCAGCTGGTCGCGGCAGTAAATCACCTGCACAGCAAAGGCTTCATTCAATTCCCACAGGCCAATGTCGCTGACCTTCAGGCCGGCTTGCTTGAGCAGCTTGGGCACGGCGAAGACCGGACCGATACCCATCACATCAGGCGCGCAACCAGCAACGGCCATACCGCGGTAAATACCCAGAATCGGGAGACCCTCTTTCTCGGCCAATTTCGAATCCATCAGCAATTGGGCGGAAGATCCGTCGGACAACTGTGAAGCATTGCCCGCAGTAATGGTGCCGCCCTCTACCACGGTCTTGAGACCTGCCAGCCCCTCGGCAGTGGTGGCACGCAGACCTTCGTCAGCGCTCACTGTAGCTTCAGCGAGGGACGCCTCACCCGTTGCCTTGTCCCATACCGTGCGCTTGCAGGTGACGGACACCAGTTCGTCGGCGTACTTGCCTGCGGCATAGGCGGCGGCCGTACGCTGCTGGGATTGCAGGCCGTACTCGTCCATCGCGTCGCGAGAAATGTTATAGCGCTTGGCCACGATTTCCGCCGTCTGCAGCATCCCCACGAACATGTTTGGCTCGATTGCCATCAATTCCTCGTCGACCATGCGGTGCAGGTTCATGTGTTCATTCTGCACCAGCGAGATGGACTCCAGACCACCGCCGACCACACAGCTCATACCGTCGTGCACGATCTGCTTGGCGGCAGTTGCCACGGCCATCAGGCCGGAGGAACACTGCCGATCGATGGTCATGCCGGAGGTAGTCACGGGCAGACCGGCGCGCAGCGCAATCTGCCGCGCCACGTTGGAGCCGGTGGCGCCCTGCTGCAGGGCACTGCCCATAATCACATCCTCAACACGGGCCGGATCGATACCGGCGCGCTTGACGGCTTCCGCCACCGAGGCGGCGCCCAGAGTGGCACCCCCGAGGTTGTTAAAACCGCCGCGAAAGGCCTTGCCGATCGGGGTACGGGCCGTGGCTACAATAACTGCTTCTCTCATGTTGGTGCTCTCCGTTAGGGGGCGCCCCAGGCGCCCGCTGATTCGATGCCTACTTGTTGAGGCCCAGGCCTGCCATCGCGTGGCCGGTCATCTTCACGGTCTGCTCGAAACCGGCCTGTGGCTGATTCTCACCGACGGTTGACGCAATCTCGTCCCAGTGTGCGGCGATGCCTTCCGGCGTCTGCTCCGCGGGCGGCAACCACTTGCCGGCCGACTCCACAATCCTGGCGACCGCGAAGCTACCGGCGCCGGCGGCGATGATAGTCCGGGTGGGTGCGTCCTCGCTCACCATATATAGCACTGCGGGCGTCACAGTTTCGGGGGTCAGCAGGGCCAGCGCCTCCGCCGGAATGAGACCCTCGGTCATACGGGTGGCCGCCGTGGGGGCCAGTGCATTGATGCGGATATTGTACTTTGCGCCCTCCTGCGCCAGGGTATTCATCAGGCCGATCACACCCATCTTGGCACTGCCGTAATTGGCCTGGCCGAAGTTACCGTACAAGCCGGACGAGGAGGTGGTCACCACTATACGGCCATAGGCCTGCTCGCGCATGATATCCCAGCAGGCCTTGGTGCAATTGACACTGCCCATCAGGTGCACGTCCAGCACCAGCTTGAAATCTTCCAGGGTGCCCTTGGTGAAGCTCTTGTCACGCAGGATGCCGGCGTTGTTGACCAGGATATCGACCCGGCCCCACTTGTCCATGGCCTGCTTGACCATGGCTTCCACTTCGTTGTACTTGGCGACATTGGCGCCGTTGGCGATGGCTTCACCACCGAGGGCCTCGATTTCAGCGACTACGGCGCGCGCCGCATCGGATGAACCACCGGAACCATCGACGCCGCCGCCCAGATCATTGATCACCACTTTGGCACCGCGCTTGGCCAGTTCGATAGCATGGCAGCGACCCAAACCGCCACCAGCACCGGTAACAATCGCCACTTTGCCGTCATAACGAATAGACATTGGTAAAATCCTCTAACGTAATAAGAATAAAGTCTGCCACCTGCTCAGGCGGTGACCACCATGGTCAACCATTCCGCTATCAGAGCAGGTTTTTCTTCGCCCTCTATTTCCACGGAGATAGCCTGCTTGATCAGAAAGCGGTTGTCGTCCTTACGGCTGACGTCGGCGATTTCCGCGTGCGCACGGACGCGCTTGCCGGCGCGCACCGGAGTCAGGAAACGCACCTTGTCGAAGCCATAATTCAGGCCCATGACGATGTTTTCGGGGACAATGCCATTACCCTCGGCCAGTTTGGACAGCAGGGACAGGGTGAGAAAGCCGTGGGCGATGGTGCCGCCGAAAGGTGTGTTTTTCGCCGCTTCCGTATCCACGTGTATAAACTGGTGGTCCTCGGTGCAGTCGGCGAAAGTGTTGATGCGGTCCTGGGTCACTTCAATCCATGGGCCTGGTTCAAACTTGGTGCCGATGGCATCCACCATCTTATCTTTGGGTACGACTTGTATTGCCATGGTGTATTCCTCATTGGTTGTGCTTCCGCGGAAGCTCTCAAGTGTAGTCGAGCTGCAACATTTCACCGCATCCGCGATCAGGCACAAAAAAGAGGGCTGGCAATCCAGTGCCAGACGCCGGGATTCAGGGAAAGCAGGGTGCAAATGTCCGCCTAAAAACGGGGTTTGAACATACAGTATGTCAATAGGCCATTCAAGTATTTTCTGGCGCGGCTCCCGGTGCCCCCATGGCCGTCGGCGAGTCCTGATAGACCGCGCTGATGTGGGTCACATCGGACTCGTTCATTCCGATGGTCAGCCCTGCCTGCAGGTCGATTTTCGGCGAATCGCGTCTATCGCCGGAAACTCGTCAGCATTGGCGAGCAGGATACGCACCAGCGCGATGCCCTGATTGTGTTGCAGCATGACCGGCTCATAGCCCTGGGGCGCTTGCTGGCCGGATTTCAGCAACGCGAGTCGGGCGGGCTGGCCGCCGGTATCGCGATCACTGCGCACGGCCGCTACATCGGTCCGCGCATCGAAAATGCTGACTGACCAGTAGTGGTCCGGCACGGGCGCAATATCCAGGAGCACCGGGCCTTGTGACACGTCAAAGACACAGCCGGAATACGCCAGATCCGGACTTGGCCGTACAACAGGCTGATTGTCAGCCGTCGCCAGCTGGCCAAAACCAAAGCTGTTGACTTCCATGCGCCCATCGATTTTCTTCATCGCCACCCGCATCAGGGCGTAGGGCGTGGCCAGCAGGGTCGCCTGATAGGTTGCGAACGCCGTAAGTACCGCCAACAGTAGTGGTAGTAACCAGCGCCTCATGATTTACACCCCTGCCGCTGGATGGTTGGCAACAGGGCATTTTCCGGAGCGGCCAGCATTGCCACCGACGGATGATAGAGTCGCAACGTCAGGTCAAATGCCGGGGCACCGCCAGTGGGCAGCCAGGCACCGGGTTGCTCATCGGGTGACACCAGAAAGGACCATGTGCCATTCTCCTGCTGGTTCGCGACGTGCGCCGGGATCGACCAGCGATTGGCCGCGTTTTTCACCAGCCAGCCCGCGCCTTCATACAGGGTCACACTCCACCATCTGCCCTCCAGCTTGCCGCCACTAACGAGGTAGGTGCAGCGTCCATCGAGCGCCTTGCCGTCATCGTCGACACGCGCGGTGAAGTACATCGCCTCTTTCGCGGGCAGCGCAAGCAAGCCACCCAAAGCAACTCTGGCGCGAGTCAGTGTGTCGGCTGCAGCGGTACCGAACGATTTGCCTGTGGTCCAGGCGCCGTTGGTGATGGTCGCGGCAGCCAGTCCGCCGCGCACCTGGTGCACCGCAAAGGCGGCGCCGACAAGCAGGCCCAATGCAATGCAGAGTGTATATCGCTGCCAGGATTTCATGCGGACTTTCCCTTGTGCAATGCAGCCAGAGCCCGTGCAATTTCGCTGTGGCGTTCGCGCGTAATCTTGTAGCGGGTGAGCAGGGAGATTGGAATGAAATAAAGCAGCGGCACCACGACGCCGACGACGATACCCAGCTTCAGTATCGCATTAGCCGGCACTTCAGCGGGGGCGGCGCCGGTCGGAAAGTCAATGAGCGTAATGATCAGACCCCCGACCACCGTACCGACCCCCGACACCGCCTTTCCCGAAAACGACAATGCGGCGCTGAACATCGCCTCCTGCCGGAGTCCGGTTTGCAACTCCTGGTCATCCAGCAGATCGGCAACAATCGAGGCGCCGATGATTCCCTGAATCACTGCGAGACTGGCCGCAAATACGCCCATCGCCACGAGAATCACGAGGAGCATCGGGTCACCGTTCTGAGGCAGCACATCGAGGAAGCGCAGGTTTACCAGGATGATGCCGTCAGCGACGCTCACGATATAACACACGAGCAGGATGTTCTTCTTGTCCCAGCGATGTTGCAGTCCAGCCACCAAAGGAAAGGCGATCAACGCCCCGACGGCCGACAGGGTAAACCAGCGAAGGTCTGCGGTGGTAAGGCCCCAGAAGTAGGTTGTCATGTAGATGCTGATATTCGCGGTGGTGCCCGCGATCGCGGAATACATCAGGACCATGATGAACACCAATGCGAACTGGCGATTCTGCAACGCCTGAAGCACGTCGCGTACGGTGCGTGCAAAGCTGAATTTTGCGGTCTCGCCCGGCATGCTGGCGCAAATACGGGATCTCGCGCCAGGTGAGCAGCGTCGTCGCGAGGGCGCCGCCACTCATCAGGCAGGCAACGATGAAGGCCATCTTGGGATAGCCGGCAGGATTCAACTGGCCAACAGGAAACTCGGCGGTACCAGGCATCACCACAGTATAGATGTAGAGCGGGAGTCCGACGCCGACCGTCCAGCCGACTGCAAAGCGATAGGACATCACAGAAGTGCGTTCGTGGTAGTCGTCAGAGAGCTCTGCCGCGATCGCCGCCCACGGCACGAAGTAGAACGTCATCAGGCCGCGCGTCAGTATTGCGAAGCACAATAACCAGGCAAATAGTTCGTCGCCCGAGAGCCCGCTTGGAGGTGTGAACACCGCGAACAACGCAGCGCCCAGAGGTACGGACGAGAAGAGCATCAACGGATGCCGACGCCCCCAGCGTGACCTCGCATTGTCGGAAATCGATGCTACTAGCGGATCCGAGACTGCATCGAACACCAGCGCGAGTGCGAGCGCGAGAGAGACCAGGGCCGCGTCAACCCCAAGTATCTGGTTGTAGTACAGCAACGCGAAGGTGTTGAAGGACCAGTTTTTGACCACATCCGGGATCGCGCCAATGCCCTGATAGAGCTTGGTCGTGAACGAGAGCTGGCCATTGCGCTCGCTGCGTGTATAGATCGGAACGGGCGTGTCAATCATGCTCGGTTGTGCGGTGCCCGAACAACTCGGTGGTGCGAAAGCCCGTGTGTGCGGCGGTCAGAGTCAGAAATTGTAATCCAGGCGTAGCCCATAGATACGCGGGTCGGTCAGGCCGGTTTGCGCATTCTGGGTGACCGTACTGGGGCGACCGCGAGTGACAATTTCCCGATCATTGGTGATGTTGTTAACGAAGGCGGTGACTTCCCAAACTTTCTCCTTGTCAGCCGCAGTCATGCGCGCGTCCCAGCGGTCCCAACTGCCGACCTTGTCGTACAGCGGGTCATTGAACGGCGTCATCCATTGGTTGCCCTGGTAGTAATAACTGCCGGTCACCGACCAGTCCAGCTCGAACATGGCCCAGAAATACGTGGCGTTCAGGGACACTTTGTTTTCCGGGGTGAGTGCGAATTCATTGCCCTGCAGATCCTGTTCATCTGTACACAAGGGGTTCTGGGTATCACCCACGGCATAAGGTCCCAGGGTGCAGGCATTGGCATCCTTGCTGGCGAAGGTTTTGAACTCGGTATTATTGTAGGAATAGGTCGCACTCAGCATCACCTCGTCAATGGGCAGCGCCTGCGCTTCCATTTCCAGACCCATGGCACGGGCGTCCTTGGCATTCACAAAGGTGTTCAGGGCAATGCCCTCGACCACATCCTGCTTGATCACCTGTAAATCCGTGTAGTCATAATAGTAGACCGACGACGCCAGGCTCAGGCGATTGTCCAGCATCCTGCCCTTGTAACCGACTTCGTAGGACAGGATTTCCTCCGGTTTCACCACATCAACCAGCGGGCTGGCGGTGGGCTTCTGGAAGTTAAAGCCACCGGAGCGATAGCCCGTGGCGATAAAACCATACAGAAAGTGCTCCGGCGCGAGAAAATGGTCAACACCCAGCCGCCAGGTCCACTTGTCCCACGAATCGTCCTGTGTTCTGAATACCGTGGGGTCGTCGACGTCGCCGACGAACTGCACGAAGGTATTGTCACCACCTTTTTTATCATCAACGGAATAGCGCAAGCCGGCCGTGAGGGCGGTTTCGTCCGTCCAGTCCCACTTCAACTGCCCGTAGGACGCATAGGAGGTCGTATCGACGTGCGCATCGCCACGATACAGGGAATTGTCGTCGCTTACAGGTTTACCTAATAAACCGCCAAAGTAGGCATACGTTTGCATCAACTCATCATTCCACTCGTCAAAACTCACCACCTGCTCTTCATCGCTGTGATAGTAGTAGAGCCCCGCCAGAAGCGAGTAATCGCTCTCCCATTCCGAGGAGTACTGCAGCTCATGCGAATCAAAGCTGGCCTCTTGGTTGACCATATAGGTCATGTCGGCCGGCGTTACGGTAAATCCTGTGGCATCGGAAACGGGTGTACCGGTAAAGTTGATGATCTTGGTCCAGTCCACCCCCGAATCCGCCGCTACGCTGGCATCGGCGTCAGCGACGGTGTCAAACCAGTACCGTTGATAACCGCCGGTGTACTTGAGTGTATACGTGTCGGCGCTGTATTCACTGTTCACGAATGCCGACCAGAGGCGATTCTTCAGCTCGGGATCAACATCCTGTCTGACCTTATCTTCATCGCGCAGCGCAGGATTCTCCACCGCCAGGCCCTGGCGCATATTGACGAAATTCTGCGCGGGAAACATACCGGGCACACTAATCGGCGCGCCGGAATCCTGGCTGTACACAATCTGGTTCAGCTCCCGTGAAAATGGCTCGAGGATATAACCGTTGTTGCTCTGCCGGTACTTGCGGTCTGCGCCCAGCATCTTGAGCACCGTGTTCCAGCGTTCGGTGGTCTGGTGTTCCACGCTGAACGTGCCATAGGGCGTATCGTCCTGATCGTAGTCCTTGCCATTGTAGGTATTTTCCTGGTACCCGTCGTGCCGTTTGTAGGACGCGCCAAGCAATACGCTGGTTTTGTCGGTGACCGGACCACTGGTCAACCCCTGCAACAAAACACCATCGTAATTGGTCAGTTGGGTCGTCACATTACCGCCCCACTCGTCACCCGGCCGCTTGCTGATGAAACTGACAGCCCCACCCACCGAATTGCGTCCGTACAGAGTGCCCTGCGGCCCCCGCAGCACCTCGATACGTGCTATATCCATGTACTCCGAAAGGTTGAACACGGTGTTTTCGGTGTTGTAGACCCCATCCCAGTAAATGCCGATGCCCGGCTCTGAGCCCACGGCCAGGTTCGGTCGTCCCACGCCGCGAATACTCACGGTGAACGCCGTAATAGAGAGCGAGGGTGTATGTGCTACCAGATCCTGACTGTTGCGAATACCCAGTTGATCGAGCGTGGCACTGTCAAAGGCGCTGATCGACGCCGGGGTTTCCAGCAGCGCTGATTCCCGCTTGGTGGCCGTGACAATGACTTCCTCCAGCGCATTACTGGCACCGGCGGCAGGCCCCTGCAACCACAGGCCCAGGACCACAAGGATTGGGGTGTAATTCTTGTATGGAACCGTCATGCTGCAGCACCGTGATTATAGTTATTACCACGAAGCTACAGCAGGCAGGCCCATAGTGGGAAGAGGATAGGCAAAAAAAAGTGTGCGCGCCGGACGCTGGCAGATACTGCGACCCATCGGGCGGCAATTGCACCGCTCAGCCGTCGCGGAAAGTCGCGTTGGTGGCGCTCATCTGCGGCACGTACCTTTTCAGTTCATTGCGTCCCACCACCATGCGATGCACCGCATCGGGGCCATCCGCCAGGCGCAGTGTGCGCTGGGCCATGTACATATTCGCCAACGGTGTATCCTGCGATACGCCCAGGGCGCCGAACATCTGGATGGCCTCGTCCACGATACGAATGGAGATGTTGGGCACAGCGGTCTTGATCATGGATATCCACACCCGCGCTTCCTTGGCATCGACATTGTCCATCATCCATGCCGTCTTCAGGGTGAGCAGGCGCGCCTGTTCAATATCCATGCGCGCATTGGCAATAATATCGATATTGCCGCCCAGTCGCGCCAACGGTTTGCCAAACGCGATGCGCGAAATGGAGCGATTACACATCAGTTCTAGCGCTTTCTCCGCAGCGCCGATGGCACGCATACAGTGATGGATGCGCCCCGGCCCAAGACGACCCTGAGAAATTTCAAAGCCGCGACCGGAACCCAGGAGAATATTTTCCTTTGGCACGCGCACGTTGGTGAACTTCTGGTGCATGTGGCCGTGGGGCGCATCATCCATGGAAAACACATGCATCGGGCGGATGTTCTCGAAGCCGGGCGTATTGATGGGCACCAGGATTTGCGACTGCTGCAGGTGTTTGGGCGCGTCGGGTTCGGTTTTGACCATGACGATCATGATCTTACAGCGCGGATCGCCGGCGCCGGATATATAGTGCTTCTCGCCGTTGATCACCCATTCATTGCCATCAAGCACCGCTGTAGTGCAGATGTTGGTAGCATCGGAGGAAGCTACCCCCGGCTCGGTCATGGCAAAGGCTGAACGGATTTCCCCGTTCAGTAGTGGCTCCAGCCACTGCTTTTTCTGTGCCTCGGTGCCGTACTTGTGCAGCACTTCCATGTTGCCGGTATCGGGCGCCGAGCAGTTAAACACTTCCGCCGCCATATGCGACTTGCCCATTTCCTCGGCAAGATACGCGTACTCCACCGTATTCAGGCCAGAGCCTGCGTCACCATCGGTGAGAAAGAAATTCCACAGCCCCTTGGCGCGGGCCTTGGCTTTGAGTCCCTCGCGGATGTCCGTCTGCCGCTGGGTGAACTGCCAGCGGTCACCGACTGCGATATCGGCATAGTAGTCGTACTCTACCGGATGGATTTCTTCCTCTATGAAACGTTTTACCTCTGCCAGCAGCGGTGCCACATTGGCGCTGATTCCCAAATCCATTGTCGTGCTCCTTGTTCTGCCTTCGTTCGTGTGGATGAAACCTGCCTGGAACCGGCCGCTCAGGAGGCGGCCAATTCGGCAGCGTATTCTGCTTTAATCTGCCGCTTGAATATTTTGCCGGAGGCGATGCGCGGAAGCTGCTCGGTGCGGAACCAGATGCGGGTCGGGATTTTGAAGGACGCCAGGTGCTTGGCCAGGTAGGCGCACAATTCATCTGCTGTCAGCACCACGCCGCCTCGCAACACCACGGCAGCGCCGACGATCTCTCCAAGACGTGCATCAGGCAGTCCGAACACTGCGGCCTCATGAACACCCGGGTGAGCATAGATAGCCGCCTCGACTTCCAGACAGCTGATATTCTCGCCGCCGCGAATAATGATGTCCTTGATGCGATCGACAATGTAGAGGAAGCCCTCCGCATCGAGGTAGGCGATATCGCCGGTGTGAAACCAGCCGTCAACAAACGCTTCCGCGGTTGCTTCCGGTTTGTTCCAGTAACCCAGAATATTGGCTGGTGACTTGATACACAGCTCGCCGCGTGCACCCGCTAGCAATTCGCTACCGTCCTCCCCCACCACGCGGAATTGCGTGACCGCGGGCACCGCACGACCGGCACTGTCAGGTCTGGCGATATAGAAGGCACCGGCATTCACCGTGCCCAACGCGTTGGTTTCGGTGAGGCCATAGCCGATACCCGGCGCGGACTTCTTGAACGTGCCACTGATTTTTTTCACCTGGTCGGGCGGGCGCGCCGCACCACCGGCCATGATTTCGGTCAGGGAGGAAACATCCCGGCTGGTGGTTTCTGCCGCCGCCTGCAGTTCCGCCGACATGGTGGGCACGCCGTTGAACCACGTAATACGTTCCTGCTCAATCAAGCGCAGGGCCTCCTGTGCATCCCACTTGTGCATGATCACCATCTTGCGACCCACCACCAGCGAGAGCATGAACGCCGAGTGACTGCCAGTGCAGTGAAACAGCGGGATAGTCACCAGCGCGGCAGGCGGAAGACCCGCCTCCCTGGTCTCCTGCGTACCCACTATCTTGGTGGCTACGCCAAGACACATCCAGCTGTAGAGCGCGGATAAAACGCCACGATGCGATGATAGCGCGCCCTTGGGATGGCCGGTGGAACCGGAGGTGTACATAATGGTGGCGTGGTCATCAAGGCTCACTTGCACCTCGGGCATGCCGGCACCGGCAAATTCCTGCAACAATTCAGCAAAGGGTATGTGCTCTACTCCGAGACCGCTGCAGTCGTCGATGGAGATAATCCGCAGGCCGTGTTTTTTGATAATCGGCACCAATCGCTCCACCCTGGCACGGTCGGCCACCACGATCCTGGCACCGCTGTCGGCAAAGCCGTAATCCAGTTCCTCAGTGGTCCACCAGGCGTTCATCGGTACGGCCACACCGCCGACAGCGGTGATGCCGATAAATGCCATCATCCACTGCGGATTATTGCGGCTGAGAATGGCTACACGATCACCCTTGGCCAGGCCATAACGCTGCACCAGGGCGGCGCCGAATTCGCAGCTGTGCTGGTAGCCCTGGGCGAAGGTGTAGCGCTCGTCCAGGTAGACGGCAAAATCTTTCTGCGCGTGCTGCAACATGACCAGGAAGTACTGCCCCAGATTGGCGGGCAGCGTGGCAAAATTCAGGTACTCGACACCCTCCAACTGCACTGAGTTGACTTCAAAGGGTTGCCCCTGCGCGGTGAGGCTCGCAACGACCTCATCAAACCGTGTCAGTTCCGGGTTCATTATTGTATTCGTTCCATCTCACTTAAATGATTAAAAACCGCTGAGCAGGGCAAAGCGGTCCAGATGATAGTTATAGTCTCCGAACGTATGCTGGACGACCCGCGCACGCTTGATAAAAAAACCGATCTCGCAATCGTCGGTCATGCCCATCCCGCCGTGCATCTGGATCGCCTCATTGGTTGCGCGCTGGGCCACTTCACACAGCTTGGCCTTGGCTGCGCTGGCCATCAGTGACAGCTCCCGCTCGCCGTTATCAATCGTGTGCAAGGCCTGCAACACAATTGAACGCGCCAGCTCCAGCTCGGCAAACAGCTCTGCCGCGCGGTGCTGCAAACCCTGGAAGGAGCCAATCACGCGGCCAAACTGCTTGCGCTCCTTAAGATAGGCGACCGTGCGCTCGAACACTTCCATCGACAGGCCGAGCAATTCCGCGGCCAGACCGATGTTGGCAATATCCAGCGCACGGCTGAGGCCGCTCCAGGCTGTGTCCGGCACCCCCAGCAGATTGCCTGCAGGAACGCGACAATCCTTTAGCACCAAAGCGCCCACGTTGCGCGAATCCACCAGGCTGCGCGGCTCTATCGTCAGTCCGGGAGTTGCAGCATCTACCAGGAATGCGCTCAATCCCTGCTCGTCACCGGACTCACCGCCGGTGCGCGCGACAACGATGAAAGTGTGCGCCGTGCTGGCATCCAGTACCAGTACTTTCGTACCGTTGAGAAGGTAGTGGTCGCCCTCTGCAGCCGCACTCATGCCAGTGTGCAACGGCGCGTGGTGCGGTCCTTCCTGCAACGCCAGGCTAACCAGCTTCTCGCCAGCCGCGATTGCGCCCAACAACTGTTCCTTCTGCTGTGCGCTGCCTAGTTCACCAATGACCGTAGCAGACACCAGCACGGTAGATTGCAGGGGGCTGGCGCTCAGATTGCGTCCCGCCTGTTCCAGCAGCAGGCCCAGACCGGTATAGCCGTAACCCAGACCGCCAAAGGCTTCCGGTATAGCTATGCCGGCCCAGCCCATCTGCGCCATATCGCTCCATACCTCGTCGCTGAAGCCGCGCTTACTGCCACTGTCGCGCAGTGCGCGCAGGTGCGCCACTGTAGCCTTCTGCGTGAGAAAACCGGCGGCGGAATCCTTGAGCATTAGCTGCTCTTCACTTAACACCAATGCCATACTGCGCTACTCCTGTTTGTGGCTACGCGTCGGGAAGTCCCAGTACACGCTTGGCGATGATGTTCAACTGCACCTCCGAGGTGCCACCCTCGATCGAGTTGCCCTTGGAACGCAGCCAGTCGCGACTGACCGCGCCGCCCTGATACTCCGGCCCCGCCCAGCCCAGGGCAGCTTCTCCACCCACCGCCAGGTTGAGCTCGTTGCGCCGCTTGTTCAATTCCGTGCCGTAGTACTTGAATATGGAGGATGCCGCACCGAGACCCTGCCCGGCCTTGGCCTCGTCCCCGACCCGGGCCATGGTCGCACCAAACACCAGGGTGTCGAGCTGGTACTGAGCAATGTTCTGGCGCAAGACGGAGTTGGCGAGGCGACCGGATGCATCGGCACCCATCGTCTCCATCGCCAGTTGCCCAACGGATTTCTTCGGCGCCGCACCGAAGCCAGAAATCATTTCTCGCTCATGGGTCAGCAGATACTTGGCGATGGTCCAACCTTTACCCGCCTCGCCCACCAGGTTCTTTTTGTCAGCGATGGCATTATCAAAAAACGTTTCGCAGAAGGGCGAACTGCCACTGATCAGTTTGATGGGGCGGACGGTAACGCCGGGCTGATCCATATCGAACAGCACAAAACTGATACCCTCGTGCTTGCTGCCTGAATTGTCCGTGCGTACCAGGCAAAAAATCCAGTCAGACTTGTCGGCGTAGGAGGTCCAGATTTTTTGGCCGTTGATCACATAGTGATCGCCTCTATCCTCTGCTTTGGTGGCCAGGCTGGCCAGGTCAGAACCGGCATTGGGCTCAGAGTAACCCTGGCACCAGCGAATTTCACCGCGTACGATTTTAGGCAGGTGCTCGCGCTTTTGCTCCTCGGACCCGAAATGCAGCAGGGCCGGTCCGAGCATGGAGATTCCGAAACTGTCCAGCGGCCGGCGTGCGCCTATCCTGGCCATCTCCTGGCCAAGGATCTTGACCTGCTCATTGTCGAGACCACCGCCGCCGTACTCCGCGGGCCAATGGGGGACAGTCCAGCCCCGGGCCGCCATGCGGTCACACCAGACCTTCTGGTCAGGATGGGCGATCTCGGGCTTACGGCCACCGCTGTAAAAATCATCAAAACCTTTTACCGGCGTGCGCATGGATTGGGGACAATTCTCCTCCAGCCAAGTTCGCGTCTCCTGGCGAAACTGTTCAAGGTTGCTCATGGGATGACCTCCGAAAACCGGACTCGAACATACAGCAGGTTTTAAGGGTGTTCAAGTATCTAGCGGCGAGACGCGCCCTGTTGCGCATTACCGGTTCGCAAAAAAAAGGGCTGCCTACCGGCAACCCCTTTTATGACTGGTGCGCTAGGTACGCCGCAACGACTAGAACTCGAAGATGATTTCAGCGCCGTACATCAGCGGAGCCAGATAGGTCGAGGCCGTAGAGCCGATCTGGTAATTGGCCGAGTCTTCGTCAGTAAGGTTTTTACCCCACACGGCGAACTGCCAGTTATGGCCGACCATTTTAACGTCCGCTAGGGCGACACGGGCATTCAACAGGCCGTAGTCAGCCACCTCAACTTTACCAGCATCGGTGTTGGCCAGGGCAAACTGGTCATCCTGCCAGGCGTAATCCATGTGGAACCTGACCTCCCCGACACTGACCGGCAGGTTATAGTCGGCGGTCAGCGAATAGGCATATTTCGGGGCCCAGACCAGCTCCGTGGTATCCGTGTGGTCCGTGCCATCCGGAAAGTCGACATTACTGAAATCGTAATTGAGGTTGGAGAAACTCACGCCGACCAGGAACTCATCAGTAATGGCTGCCTGTACATCGAGTTCCAGACCATACACATCGGCATCACCCGAATTGAACGATTCCACAGCTGACGGGTGGTACACTGGATCAGGCAGGTAATCGAGAATAATATCGGTGTTTTGCATATAGTACGCGGCACCATTGATGCGCAGACGCTGCTGCAGCAGCTCTGACTTCCAGCCCAGTTCATAGGACGTCAGCTCTTCACTGTCAAAGGGCTTGTTGAAATCCAGGCCGTTACGACTGGAGCCACCGGAGCGAAAGCCCGTGGCGACCTTGAGGTAGGTAGAGAAATCATCGGTCCAGTTATAGTCTGCAATCGCGGTGTAATCGACTTTATCTTTCTGGGCGTCGGTCTTGCCCGGTGCATAGCCGGTGTACCAGCCATCACTAGTACGACCCGCACTGCGGTCATCATCGGTGTAGCGCAGGCCCAGCGTCAGGTCCAACTGGTCATTGAGTATAGCGGGCGTATAGGTCGCCTGGCCGTATCCCGCCCAGGATTCCACATCGGTATTCACCGCGTATTCACCCAGGTAAGCTGGAAAAGCGGTGGCAAAATCCGTGCAAATCGGACCCGGCTTGGTGCCATCGGAGCACGGCACTCCAGATCCCGTCGAAAAGTCGAGCGCGTAAATTCCCTGTTTATCGACCAAGACGCGATCCAGGTACTGCCTTTCGGTCTGGTCACCGTTCTCATTAAAATAGTAAAGCCCGCCGACGTACTTCAGCCGGTCGGCACTGCCCAGCAACTGCAGTTCCTGTGAAAACTGATCCTGGTCGGTTTTGGTATTCGTCTCAAACGGTCCCGCATCGCCAAAAGACTGGGAAAAATTCTGGGAAACATCATCGTCAATCTCGCGATAGCCGGTAATGGACTTGATTGTCATCTGGTCGTTGAGTTCATAACTCGCCGTCAGGTTGTTCCCCTTCACCTTGGTTTTGGAATCCGGCAGGTAATACGCAAACTGCTCACCCCCGGTGGGTGTGCGGGTATTTTTCAGGCGGTCGGTGAAACTATTGGTGATGGGAACGAAAGCTGCCGTCAGGCCACCGGTCGGGCCGCCATACTGGAAATAGCCGGGCGTGGAGGTGACATCCGAGTAGTCATAGCTGTAATCCACCAGCAGTTTCTCGACACCGTCAAAGCGCAGCGCACCACGATAGCCTTGATTTTCCTGCTTGTAGTAGTCGTTGTAGTCGTAGCCGGGCACTTCATTGGGACCCTCATTTTGCACCCAGCCGTCACGGTCGGAGAAAGCGGCCGTCAGCTTGGCCTTGAAACCGGATGCGTCGGGCAGGTTCAAATGGCTGACTGAGCGCCAGCTATCGTAATTACCCACGCTAACCGACTGTTTGAAGCCGAATTCCCCGGTGGGTTTGGCATTGATGAAGTTGATCGCACCCGCAGTGGTGTTGCGACCGTACAAGGTACCCTGTGGCCCGCGCAGTATCTCGACCCGTTCCAGATCAGCCAGGTCATTTAGCATCCCGGTTGAACGTGCCGCATAGACGCCGTCATAATACAGGCCAACCGTGGGATCCTTGGTAATGACGATGGAGTCCGCATTACCAATACCGCGAATAAATACCGCCAGGTTGTTGCTGGAAAACGGATACGCGGGCATTTGCAGGTAGGGCGAGGCCATGCCGATGTCCTTGGCATCAATCAGCCCCATGGACTGTATCTGCTCAGTATCGTAAGCACTGATGGCAATCGGCACATCCTGCAACGACTGGACGCGTTTCTGCGCCGTGACTATCACCTCTTCCAACTGCGCCATCGCATTGCTGGCAGCCAGACCGGAGGCCACCAGCACTGCCAGCGGCAAATTCTTGCGGATAAATGTCTGTGTCATGGTATTGCTCCCTTTATTTTAATAGTCAAGCAATGGCGAGAGCGCCGCTCGGGACGGCTCCCTTGTGCTCAATATATGAAATTCCCGCACGATATGGGTGTGTATTAATTACGGAAATTCGATTTTTCGTAACGCGCCAAGGTACCGGTAGCAGCTACTTCTGGAGAAACACTGGCACCGGTTCATGCGGCACCACCGAGACCGGATCGATATGAATGATGATCTCAGCAGAGGGATAGGACTGCTGTAATTTCAACTCTACATCATCCGAGATTTCATGAGCCTGCAACAAGGTGAGATCGTCATCGACCTCCAGATGCAACTGCAGAAAAGTGGCAATGCCGGAACGCCTGGAACGCAAGTCGTGCAAGCCGCGCACGCCTGCGTGAGCGATGGCAATACGCTTGATGGCTTCGCGCTCGGTGGTAGGCAACTCGCGGTCCATGAGATCGTCCAGGGATTGCCGCACAATTTCCCAGGCGCTGTACAAAATATACACCGCTATACCAATAGCAAACACAGGGTCAAAACCTGCCCAGCCCTGCACCGACAGCAGCAGGGCAACGATCACGCTGCCGTTGACCAACAGGTCTGTGCGGTAATGCAGTGCATCCGCCTTGATCGCGGTGGAGTTGGTCTTGCGAATCACATAACGCTGAAATGTCATCAGCGCCAGCGTCGCAACGATAGACAACAGCATCACTACCAAACCCGGACCAAAGGACTGAAGTGGTACGGGATGGAGTAAGCGTCGACCGGATTCCAAGAGCAGAAAGCCCGCTGAACCCGCAATGAATGCCGCCTGACCCAAGCCTGCCAGCGCTTCTGCCTTGCCGTGGCCGAAGCGGTGTTCTTTATCGGCGGGAGTGATTGCATGTCGCACCGCAACCAGATTGATGAGTGATGCAAATGCATCAAGAGTGGAGTCGATGAGGGTGGCGAGCAGGCTCACCGAGTCGGTGATTGCCCAGGCGACCGTTTTGGCAAGCACCAGCGTGATCGCAACAGAGATCGAGGCGTAAGTCGCCAGACGCATCAGGCGTGCAACGTCTGCGGGCGAGATCGGCGTTGCTTCGACAGTGGATTGCATCATGCTTTGGTGGGTGCCACAGGGATTGGCACCAGTCTACCAAAGTTAACGGCTCTACGCGCCGTCCCCGTCCCGGTCAGTGCCCCGCTGAACGGGTAAGGGGAGTGCTGTCTGGCGCCAGATTGTGTGTCTCAATCCTCAGCAGGACGACGGCCACCATCTTTACTTGACCGCACCATTCGAACCGTTCTTTGACAGGTATCCAACCACTCCTGCTCAGTGTTGGTTTTCAGCGCACGCACATAGCCCAGTTCCGTACGACACGCGATGCTGGTCTTGTTCGGCGTCCAGTCCCCTTCCTTCGGACGCGGCTTGCGCGAACTGTAATACCAGAGTCCGCGCCTGTCCTGCATCACATATCTGGCGTCGGCGGGAAGGAATACCTTCATGCCGCCGATTACTGCAAAAACTTCAGGCCCATCCTGCGGGACTCTGTCCATTGCTGCCGTCGGTGTTATTGTCAACATTGCTGCCTACCCCACTAATCTTATGTTTCACCCTGGTTAGTTCCGCTGGCGGGGGGTTGCTCGGGTTCGTCTGGACGGACCTGCAACCACCTCCCCAGTTCGCTGCTAATTGCGCGGCGACAGCCAAGTTATAAGTCGGGTGGGGCATGGCGACAATAAGTAAATTGCCATATTTTTATTTATTTTAAATATTAGGCTATTTTAACGCCATATTTTTATTATTTTTAATCAATATAGGGCTTTATTCCATTTTTATGCCATTTTTTAATAATTTATCGACCTCTTCTGACGTGGTATCAACGGTGGCCGAGCCCGGTATTGGGGTAGCCGGCTGAATTGTCGAAGGGTATTAAGCCTAAGGAGAACTAGTTGGGCACCAGCTTGATATGGGGATGAGCCCCCGGTGCAGGCTTTAGCTGTTTTAGCACCTCGATGTCGCCATTTATAGCGGGAAGGTCCTTTGCTTCCTCGACGGAGCTCATCAGCATATACAGGGCGAGGGTTGCACGACCATCCTCGGAGACGACCTGAGAGGCAAACGCCGCCAGACCGCCTGCAGTAATCACTCCCAATACCACGGCATTGGTCAGGTAATCCCGGATAATCTGGCGATTGACCTGGTCCTGCAGATAACGCTGGTAACCGTGATCGCCGAATATTCCCCTCAGGGTTTCGATGTCCGCGTGGTGGGGGCTGGGTGACACCTCACCGAATGCCCCGTCAATCCAGTTTACAATCTCATCTAAATGCAACGGTTCTATCTCCATAGTGCATCACGCAACTTGCTGACTAAGGGCTAACTTCTTTTGAAAACTGTCCAAATCTGGCACCTGACACAGCACGCCATTAAAATTGAAGGCGGCAGTGGCATGCTGGCTCACCTGCTCCGGCACGTCCTCCATCTCCTCAGGCAACAGGCTCACGACTCTCAGGCCTTCACCGCGCACGGCTACCCCCCAGTACTCGCACCCTTCACCCCTGAGTCCAAGAAAGATCGCCACCAGACCAGCACTGCGGTGCGGCTCTCGCCAGTGGGAACCGTCGTCACTACCAAAATCCAGCACAGACACAGTACGGCCACGCCAGGTCACCTCATCCGGCGGCAGCACTGCGTCGGTTTGTAGCGTCACGATTTCAGCCAGGCAATTTTGTGGGACGGCCCATGTTTCAGTTTTGGAACACGGAATCAGCACGCACCACCGCTTTGTGTTATCAGTCATCTTCGATCCTCAGGAAAGCTGTAAGTCATGCCCGGTCAGTTCATTGATCTGCCTGATCAATGCCGGGAAATTAAAGGGTTTGCCCATATAGGCGTTGCAACCAGCTTCGTTGGCCAGCGCCCGGTGCTTTGCCCCAGTGCGGGAAGTGACCATGATGACCGGCAGATGGCCGTAGCGGCGTGACTTGCGAATCTCGCGCAGAGTTTGAATGCCATCCTTAACCGGCATCTCCACATCCAGCAAAATGACATCAGGTAATCTGTGGGTCGAATTGAGCAAGTCTATCGCCACCAGACCGTTTTCTGCCGTGACGGTCTCGACGCCAACGGTATCCAACTGGCTCGTAGCGACCATTCTCTGGGTTCTGGAATCGTCTACCACCAATGCCAGTAGCGTTGTGGATTTGGATTGGCTGGCCGCCGTAGGCGCAATACCGTCGGCGTCAGCACTTCCCACCAGCACATTAAGATCCAGGGCAACAATAGCCTCACCTTCCGCTGTTGTCGCCGCTCCGGCCACTCCCGGCACCGTCGAGAACTGCGAGCCCAGTGAACGAACCACCAGTTCCAGTGCCTCTTGCAGGTTATCAATGGCGATAGCCATATAGCGATTTGCAGAACCCGCAATAATAACCGGAACATATTTATTCCACGCACTGCGGTCAGGCAAACCCAGACCCTGGCACAGGGTTGCCAGATAAGCCGGCTCACACTCGATACCAGATAAGGATAGTGTGGTGTGCTCATCCACGGCAGCAAAGAACTCGTCGACAGGGACTTGCTCTACAGCAATCAACCCGTTCAGCGGAATGGCGTAGGATTGACCAGCAGCACCAACAAGCAGCGCGCCATTAACCGAGACATTACTGGGAATACGCACCTCAAAAGCGGTCCCCAGGCCAACTGCCGATTGAATCTGGACATCGCCACCGATCTGCTGCAGCTCTGTCAGCACGATATCCATACCGACACCACGTCCAGAAATCTCGCTCAAGGTGCTGGCCGTGGAGAATCCCTTGTGGAATATCAACCTGATGGCTTCCTCGTCACTGAGCGCGTCGACATCGACATCCAGACCCTTCTCATAGGCAGCCTCGCGAATGGCGTCTGGATCAATGCCCCTACCGTCGTCGGACAACCTGATCAGGTAATCTCCGCCTGACTTGCGCACGTCGATGGTGATGCGACCACCGGTCGTCTTACCCATCGCGACGCGCTGCTCAGGTGACTCGATACCATGATCCAGTGCATTTCTAACCATATGCTCCAGAACGACCTGGAGCCGGGCGTAATGATCCCTGTCAAGCGCGCCCGTTTCATTCAACACGTTAAAAGAAACCACCTTGCCGAGATCTGTGCTCACAGTACGCACAAGACGGCGCAAGCCGGGCATCAAACGTGATACGGGCACCACTCTCGCACCCTGAATAGACGAGGAGATGCCTGAAATCACTGAGGACTGCTGCTTCAGCAGTGCCTCAATCTGCATATTCTGACGGCTCACTACATCCACCAGGTCCGCCAGATCCTCCACGCCCTCTCGCAGAATACTTGCTGCTTCCTGCAATTCCGAGTACTGATCCATTTCCAATGCGTCCATGTCAGGCGTTGCACTACCCGCGCGTACATTGACATTCAGCAAGGCCCTGTCCGCGATCTTCCTGATATGGGTTCTTACAGATGATAGACGTGCCTGCAATTCTGCTGAGGATCGCTTGCTGCGTGTTGTATTCTGTGACGCTCGCACGCCGAGCTGTTGCGCCTGGCTGGTCAGGTTCAATAGGTGATCCAATTTCTCGGAGGTAATACGCACCGACTGCTGCGCTGCCAGCACCTTCGCTCCCTCGTCCGCCAATTGCTGATCGCGCTTCTTCTCCAGAGCCGAAGCCACTGTTGATTTCTGCTCGCCTGGTACAGTTCTGGGGAGGCTGATCTCTGGCTCAACAACATCAGCTTGCGAGGAGACCACGCTTTGAGTCTCGCGCTGAACGGCTGCCTCGATTCGCTGCCCGGGAAGTTCACTGGACACATCCGCTCGATTATCTACTACATATTCAACTCCACGCACCAATGCGTCGAGCCATGCATTCACGATACGAAAATAGCTCAGCTCTGCTCCGACATTGGGTTTTGGCATTTTGTCGAGCAAGGTTTCAAAATTGTGCACCAATGTACCAAGGCGCTGCAAACCGACACCCTTGGCTATGCCCTTGATCGTGTGAAGTGTGCGCGAGACATTGGCTAGTAGCGGTTCACTCGCAAAATTCTTCTCCCATTCACCCACTTGATTTTCAAGCTTCTCGACCTCGGCAGTGCCCTCTTCAATAAAGGCATCCAGGAAATCCGTAAAGATCTCTGCGTTACTCTGGCTGGCATAATTGAAGTCGATGTAATCAGGTATAACACCCTCAATGCAGGTGCCGTCGAAAGCAGCCAGATCGTTCTCTTCTACGATATCGGAATTTTTAGCTACTTCATGCTGCTGTTGCACAGCATATTTGGACTCCAATTTGGATTGCTCTGCGCCTGGATTTTGCATCTGGTACTCGGGGCTCTGCTGATGCTTTTCCTTGTCTTCAAATGCATTAAAATCCACCCCGCAGATTTCATCAATACCGTCTTCTGGCCGCGACAAATTGGAAAATGCAGCCTCAATATCCAGGGGTACAACGCTTTCGCTGAGCAGCAATTCAGCGGTAAAGTCATTTGCAAAATCGGCACCGAAGATATCCTCCCCAAAGCCCTCGCCCTGAGCCCAATCAGTGGCAGGATCATCCAGCTGGTCCGCAATACCGTTGGCCTGCTGTTCATTTTCGTCAATGGGGGCAGGATGACTTTCGAACTCCTGTTCGGCATTTCCGAAGGCAACAAAATCTTCACTGAACAGATGGTTCCAGTTTTCATCAGTACTCGGATTCAGTAGTCTTACATAGATTGCATCGCGTGCGGCTTGGCCAATAGACAAAAGGGGCTGAGGCATTTCGCAACAGATCGCATAAACCGGCTCATAGCCCTGGGCGTAGCACTGCTTGATAGATTCCTCGTCCGAGCCGAGCCTCACATCGACTGTGACAGCGTCCGCTTCCAAACCAAGCGCTGTCAAACGCGCCCGCACTGCACCGGATATCTCCTCCATTACCGGAGTGATAACGCCTGCGATGGCAGAAGCTGAATTCTGCGAGAAGCCATCCATGGTGCAAAAATCTTCGTGGTAATCAATTGAGATATCAGTCGATGGATCAACTGCAATAACCCCCTCGACACGCTGAACGATCAGATCCTCCGGATCGAAATTGCTATTGAGAAGGTGCTCCCCGGCGAGTAGATAAGTGTCGAACCCCTCTTCGTCGACCGGCTGGGGAATGCTCGCGACATATTCCATCACGCTGGCATGACCAGAGACATCACTAATCCCGCTATCATTCGCGCCTGCTTCAGTTCCAGGATTCGCAACCTGAGTTAGCACAGGAGCTCCAGTCAAGTTGATGGAAGCCAGCATCGTATGATCGAATGTCACTGCGACCGACCCTGACTCTGGAATCTCGCCGCTATCCAGCTCCAACACCGGCTCCTCTGACTGGTCAGTCTGGCCTGCTACCTGTGCGGATTGCACAGTAGCGGCATCGTTAGCCGTCCCATTCACCAAAATTGGTTTGACGCGTTTGACGGCCAAATATGTCTCTCCGATGTCATCGTCGCTTGCCAGGCCCAGAATATCTGCCCCCTCAGCCACAACTGATGCTACATGTTGGGCGTAGTCATCGCGTCCGCGTGAAAAGTCGATCGCCATGACCTCGTCACGTTCGACTATTTTTGATTGCTCTGCAGCAGACTCATCTTTGCGCGAATAGATGTCACCCAATGCATTCTCGGATGAGATGATGATCTCCTCACCAATATAGGTGGCAAGGTCATCGCTGTTAGCATGGCCCCTGACCAGTGGTCGCGCCGCCACTTCTGCTTCGTAGGCTGATAAACCCCTATCGCTGTACTCGCTAACAGCAACCGTAAACAGTTTCTCCTCAGGCTCGGAGAGATCCATTTCCAGAAGCCATCGCAAGCTCTTCTCCTGATTGTCCTCTTCAGAATCAATCATTCCGTTGAGTCTAAGCTTGCCCAGATCATTTTCTGTATACACAATAATTCTCCCTATGCAGCCGACGCGTACGTTGCCAGATCAATGAGTCAGAGTTTTAGTGACAGTCAGCTTATCCGCCAATCCGCCCGTTAAGCCGATCACGTCTGTGATCTCTGGTAATTTGCCGTCTTCATCCCCGTCACCGGACGCTGCCAGCGCAAAACACGCATTGGTCAGCTCACGAATACGCCCGACGTCCGGTCCTGTTGAGTCACTGTAAGAACGAACCAGGTCAGGCAGGGCGCTTACCACTTCATTAACCAGCGTCTGCACACCGGTCCCCGGTGCCAGATCGCCATCAAGCGACCGATCCAGCATATCCTGGGCGGCCCAGCCCAGTTCTCCAAGGATGTTGGCGCCGACAGCACGGCCATTGCCCTTGAAGGTATGGAAGTGGCGGCGAATATCGCGCAACACATCATTATTCTTCGGATCCTGCAGCCAGTCTGTGGTCAGCTTGCCAAGTTCAGCCGCCATCTCTTCAGACTCCTCGATAAATACATCGCGGAACTCCAGCGGTATATCGGCGTCCTGCACGAGGACAGCTGCCTGCATTTGTGGCGCACTGCCAGAAGTAACAACTTCCACAGTCTTGCGCCCAGGAGACAGGCTGCTACTCCATTTTTCCAGCTCTGCAGCGCGCTGCTCGGCACGAGCAATGATATGAGAAGTATCATCCAGCGGGTCAAGAATAGAGCGCTGTAAATGCATTTCAATCTGCGCAAACGCGTCAGCGAAACATCGGAATGCATCATCCTCATGTACGCTACCAGCGTCGCTCGCGGCAGATAGCCATTTGAGACACCGCTCAATAACCGCTCCCTCGCGCTCCATGTGCGCGAAATTCAGTGCTCCTGCAATTTCCTCAAGCAGTTGCAGGGAGTTACCGATCGCCTTGCGATCAGGGATGGACTCCAATTGATCCAGGTACTGCATAGCAAGTCCATACAGAAGATCCAGATCCGGATCTCCTTTATCGGCATCTTTGACAGCCTGGCGCAGCTCCTCATGACCCTGGTCGGTCTTGTTGAGATGGCGTTGCAGCGCCGTGGTCAAACGCAGCACACTAGCAGCATCGAATGGCTTCTTGTCCAGCGCACTCTTGAGTGCCTTGCGACGCAAAATCTGGTGCAGGTAGTTTTCCACCAGTCCCATCTGCTTGAACGTCGCAGTCGCTACGCTTTCACGCAGTTCGAAATCCTTGCCAGCGTAGGAACTGTTCAAGCCGTACTGTAGCTTGTGCTCCAAATCCAGTTTGACGTCGGTTATGCCGCGCGTGATGGCGCTGATAGAGTCAGCGAAACCTTGCCCATCGATGCCCGTCTTGCCACTAAAGAATGATCTGAGCTGATGCTGCACCTTCTTCAGGGAATCCGCGTGCGATAACTGTCCGGCGGCAATCAGACGACACTCGGCCGCCTCGATAGCATCCAGCACGGTGGTATCCTGATCTTCAGGCTTCAGCCTGGTGACTTTGGCCAGATCGTTCGTCGTCAAATAGGCCACTGCGCCATTCAACTGTTGCAAGGCTCCATTGAGAGCAATAACAATGGCGTCGCTATGCACCAGACCCTGACTCGCTTCGCTAATGGTGCTTTCATCTATACCAAATGCATTGCGTATACCGGCGATATGCACAGGCTTGGATTTGCATGAAGCGATGTAGTACAGCATTTGCTGCACGTAACTATCGTAGTCGATCGAGTCATCGATCCGACTGCCATTTTCTCTTGCGAATTTTATTGCGAAGGCACCTGACTTGAATATCTGAGCTATACACTCATCCGGCACTATCAGGCCGCCAGCAATCCCCTCGCACAAGCCGATCATAGTGAACCAGAAGCGCTCTGGCTGCGTTCCGGCATACAGCGTCTGCATTTTTCTGGCAATACGCGCCACGGTTTTCATGCTCTCGCTGACATTCCGTCTGCGCAGCGCCTGCTTCGCCATTTCCAGATACAGAGCAAGCATGACATTGGTCCGACTGCGGATCTCATCATCAGAGGCCGGTGTGGCATTGCTGCTGATACCAGCATCTGCTGCAATTTCAATATAGAAAAAGAAGGCACGGGGACGTGGTCTCTCGCCCACCCAACGCCGCAGGTCGTTAACGAACTGCTCCAGACCGCGACCGGTATCCACACGCAGGTTCTGGGTATGTTCCAGATAGGCGGGAATAATCTTCAGACCCTGCATCAGGCCACCCATGGCAAGCTTACGGCGCTCACCGACCACTTTATCCTTGTATAAAAAATTGAGGCTACGCTCCATCTCCAGGGTCAGCATCTCTGCCTTTCTCATACCCAACGCTCGCAGCGTGGAGGTGATCTGGTGTACCGACCACATGCAGCGCAGTAGCGCCTGCTTCTGAGCAGTATCGTTACCGTACTCAACCAGAGCTACCTCAGCAGCGTCCGCCTGAGCATTTATCAGCCCGATCACCCATTTTAGAGAAACGATATCCGGTTTCTTGTTCACTCGCTCAACCTCCAGTTTTCGTATAGGCACATACACCCGGCCACTGCAGCCGACGTACGCTCTGATTCAACCAGGAGACGTCCTCTCCTGCGCCAAGGATCAGCAAGCCCCCAACCCTGAGCCGATTCACGAGCTGATCAATAATCCAGCGCTGTCGTTCACGCTCGAAATAAATCAGGACGTTCTGGCAAAAAATGATATTGAAATCGGCAAACGGCGCGCCATCCACATGCAGCAGGTTACTGTGGAAAAAATGTGTCCTGGCCCGAATGTTATCCGTTACCTTGCGCCTTGCACCGAGTTTTTCATCCATATAGCTGTCCCGAAACATCAACGGAATCGAATTCATCGCCGCTTCCGGGTATATCGCCTGCTGGGCATGATGAATGGCGTTGAAGCTGATATCTGTACCGATTCCATGCCATTGCAACCAGGGCTTGTGCCGGGAAACCACGCTTTCCACCACCATTGCCATGGAGTACAACTCTTGCCCAAGGGAACATCCGGCACTCCAGAACGCGAGTTCGCTCGGTGCCGGGCCCGTGGTAAGGAGCGAATCCACGTACGCCGCCAAACACTCATAAGCTTCCGGTTGACGAAAGAAGCGCGTCTCCTTCACCGTTAGCAAGTCAATCAGGGCCAGCCACTCCGCCCTTGCATTAATGCTGTCATCAAATATTTCCAGATAGCTCGCTACCTGATTAATACCCAGATACTTCATTCGCACCTGGATACAACCGGCGATCACATTCTTTGTGCTATCAATACTGATTCCCGCATGAGTGTGCAGCTTCTGCATCAGCATAACGAGCTGCTCGCTCTTGAGCTCAGGCGCTCTGCTGGCGACAGCAGAATTCACACAGATGCCCGCGAGAATTGAGTTTCTTCCAGAGCCTTCATCTCGTCCTCGCGGTAGACTTTCCTCGCGCTCTGCATTTTCTTCAGTTCGTCGATAGCAGCCATAGTGCGCTCAGCTTCGCTGACCTCCTCAATCTTGAACTGACTGAGGCTGTCAGCCACGTCGCGCATAGAAGTCTTCAGGCTGCTTACGCCGACCAGGGTTGACTCACTGTACTCACTGATATCAAGATTGCGCTCACGGATCGCATCCATAGAACTGTTCATGTGTCGCGCAGTGGTAGCGGACTGGCCAGCAGCGTCGTCCACGGACGTAATGATCTTGGTGATCGCAGAGGAACCTGCGTTGATTTCCTCCAGCGAACTGTCCAGCCGGTCGATGTACTCAAGAATCGTCACCACGGTACCCACCGTGTTCTCCATACTGGACAGGTTATCGGCTGATAGGTTTTGCAGCATCCGCACCTGAGAGATAATCTTGCGGCCTTCTTCCTCGGCTTCACGCATGAGATCGCCAATGGCCTCGGCAATCCCCATAAAGGGTCGGCCGTGTTCACCGGCTTTCTCTGCCTCGATACGGGTGTTGATCGCAACAACCGAGATTTTGGTGTTGAGTGCCTGGATGTATTCCGCTGCAGCTGTCACTGATTGAATCAGTTCGCCCTGGCGCTTCGCGGATTTGGAAGTCTCCTGTACGGATTCACGCACATCAGCCGAGGCTTTGGACATATCCTTGGTGAGCTCATAGCCCTGCGCAACACGTTGCCTGTTGCGTTCCGAGGTTCTGGCCGCCTCAGCGGTCGACTTCTTGATCTCTTCACTGGTGCGCACCATTTCGGTGGCCGCCGTGGTCGACTCAACAACAGAGCGGGTCAATTCCCGACCTTTCTCAACCTGGCCCTCAGCAATCACGCCTATCTTGGTGATGCCCTCAGTTGAGACCTTGAACGGCGTCTTGATGTTGCGAATCAACTCACGCTGACGCTGGGTAGAAGCATTGATTTCCCGGGCAATATCCCGGGTTACAGAATTCTCCTCCGGCACCCGCACAGTGAGGTCACCCTCGGCGATTTTCACCAGGGCGCTATTGATCTCGGCAACTCCCTGTTCCGTGTACTCCACACGACGGCGTTGACCCCGATACGCTAACAGGGCTGCCGCCAGCACACCCGGAGCACCAAACATGGCTACGAGCGTGCCGGCCTCCAACTGAGTCGTAAAGATCGCGTATGCCACACCAGCCACGCAGCCGAGGACTCCCAGGCCAATGCCAATTACCCAGAGATTGGAAACATCTATTTTCATTGTCTTACTCATTGCTTTTTCCCCTTGATTGAAGAAATTCTGGCAGCCGACGCATTGGACAACTCTTCATCCGCCACTACCCTGTTAATATCAAGAACCGCCAAAAAATCACCCTTGTACATAAACCCACCCAGCGTGTATTCGGCGAAGTCAGGATCGACCGGGTGATCCATGACACGTTCCTCGATCGGAAAACGCAGATCCCGCTGCACATGACTGATAGTGAGCCCGAAATGCATACCTGGTCGGCGTATCACCATGCAGTAATCCCGCACTCGACCGATATAGGGTCGCTTTCGAAACAGCACATCCCCACTGAAGATGGGGAGCAAACCACCTTTAAAAGCCGCCACACCAAGCACCCATGCCTTGGTACCGGGTATCGTCGTTACTGCGGGTGTTTCAATGATCTCTTCCAGTTCACCCTCCCCGATCAGTAGCGGCACACCGGCAACTCCCAGAGCGGTTCCCACCCAATTCAACCGCGGCGCCGCCAGGGCGGGAGGCGCCACGCTGTCGTAGGCGTGCAGGCGCTCCATCAGTTCCAGGGACTGTAAGGCTGAAATACTCATGGCTACGCCGCCGCCTTCCGCTGCGTATGGTTGTAGATCAATTCGCGCAGTACGCTTTCCGGCGGGATTTTTGTGACGTGGGCTGTGGCCCCCCGAGCCTGACCCTTGGCGATGTCAAAAATGCCGTCAGAGGACGAGAGCATCACCACGGGTGTGCGCCGCGTATCCTCAGCATTGCGAATCAGGGTGCAGGTCTGGTAGCCGTCCAGTTCGGGCATGGTGATGTCCAGGAATATCAGGTCAGGCTTGAAGCGGCGCAACATGCCCAGCGCCTTATAGCCATCCTCCGCACACTCCACTTCACAGCCCATGCTGCGCAATGTGTGGGACATCATCATACGAATGGTTTTGGCATCATCCACGACGGCGATTTTTATGCCGCTGATATCCAGTTGTTCAGTTCCGTTGGTCATTTTTTTCCTCACGTCCTTTTCAGTTATGCCAGTGGGTTATGTGACTGCAGTATTTCCATGCAGGCCGGTACCAGCAAGGGAAAACTGGAGATTTCTCGATAAACTCCACTTTTTACACCCATTGAAAAGGCGTGAGGGTCCCAAGATAACAATATATGTTATTGATATATAAAGTTTTATTTGAAAACTACAATATTTCAGCGAAGGACTTGCACTTTATGAAAGAAGGCTTGACTTGGGGTTTTTCAGGCAATTTTTACCCCGAGCTCAGGGACGGTACAGTGCCTCCAGCGCCAGCGCGAGCTCCGCTGGATCACCGGATCGCTGCACCAGACCGGTGTCGAGGGCAGCCTGTGGCATCGCCGGGCAGACAGCGCTGGCGGGGGATTGGGCCCAGATGCGACCGCCCGCGGCTTCAAAGATGTGCAGGGACGCTGCACCGTCATTGCCCATGCCGCTGAAGATGATGACGCCCACGGCAGGCAGTTTTGCGGCGCTCAGGATCACCAGCAGCTCGTTGATATCCGGAGTGTGCTGCCCGCTCCACACCTGGCGGGTGGTCGTCACCTGGCCGAATTCATTAATGGCCACCGTGTAGCGCGGCGAGATCATGACCAACCGGGCCGACGCCAGTGTTTGCACACTCCCGCCGATAGACAGGGAAAACTGTCTGTTCTGCACCGTAAAGCGCTGTAGCTGATGCTGCTGAGCGGGATCCAGATGCTGGGCATAGACAAAGGCCACTGGCGGTGGCTGCCTGAATGCATTGAGAAACGTCTGGATGGCACCAGTGGCGCCTGCGGAGCCGGCCAACAGCCAAACGCCTTGCACTTCGTGCCATCGATCCCGCTGCCTTGGGCCATCCTGTGTGGCGCTGCCCGACAATGCCACCTGCAGCTGCGTCAGCAAGCCCTCGACCCAATGCGAAAACGACCTTCTATCGGAAGTGTCGGGAATATTGTCAGCCGGCAGGAGAAAGCAATCAGTGGTCAACAGCAGCTCCAGAACGTCGTCGGCTCTGGCATCAAAGATCCACGCGTCCACCGTATTGCGCGCAATCAACGAGCGCACGCGTGAAATATTCGCGGCGACGTGCACCTCGTACCCCGCTTGCGCGAGGGTAGCGACTGCAGCATCCCTGGCGGGGCCAGCGAGCACCAGTCCGACATTTGCCGGTACACTACGCACCTGGGAACATATAGTTCTTGAAAGGTTCCAGGTGGCCGGACTGAAAATCGCGCAGCTCATAGATATTGAACTTGTGCATCAGCGTCAGGCAGCGCTGAAATACCTGGTCGGCCTCGTAGGCAGAAGGTGGTATTCCGTACTCGTCCGTGATCTGGGCAAAGATGGTGGAGGCAATTTCACGACGCGTCTGGTCCTCCCGATACAGAGTCTGGTTGACCGGCGATGACACCATAGGCGAGCCGTAAATGAGAAAGGCCTCCCAGCGGCGGACATCCTGCCCATGGTCCAGCTGCGCCACCAGAAACTTCACCATGTTATGCAGGTCGAGACGCGGTGGCAGCACATCTTTTTGCAGCCATTTGCGAACATCTGATTCGCGCCAGTCGCGGTTGATTCCCAGCACACTGATAACGCGTCCCTCGGTCTGGGGGGGCGCTGCGCCCGCGAGGTCCCACAGCATATTCAGGCGGGCGGAGAAACCGAGGCTGACCGGCAACTCCCTATCCATGGTCTGCTCGAACGCACGGGCGTAATCCTCCACGGTTTTCGTGGGCCGCAGTGCAGCGCCTGAAACCCGAACCTTCGAACGGCCACTTGTGGTCTTTATCGACATGCTTACAACCCCCTTTTACTGTCGCCGATTTCCCGCATGCGCTTAAGGTACGTGGGCGTCGATACGCCCATAATACTCGCTCGGGTAGCAGAACTCAGCGCCTCGGCCTGCTCATTCACGTGAACCAGTAGTTTGTCCGCCATCAACAACAGGGGAGAGTCAGCTGACTGCGGAGACTCCCTGACCCATTCGCGCAACAGGCGACGGGGTTTTTGCCAAAGTGCGCTGCCATTGCGCTCATCTTCCCGCAACTCAATTTTTGGTAGCCAGCGGCTGATATTGCGCGGCTTGGTGTGCAGAAAGTCGCCCGTCTGGCGCAGGTCGCCGCGATACCTGTCCAGCGCAGCCAACACCAGCTCATCTTCCATCCAGGCACCGAGGGGTTTGATGATATTCAATGCCAACAAATTGTGCACAGCCTCGCCGAGGGCAACATCCAGCCCCTCCAGCGCAGAGGGAACGTAAGTATCGGCTTCAGCATCATCCGCCTGTACTGCCGCCAGAAATGGCTTTGGCTCCGGCAGGTAGGGCAGCCCATCCGGATTGATGCCTTTGAATAAACCCAGATCCACGGGCGTCAGCCAGTCCTTATCGGTTTTTTCCAGGGCATCATAAATACACTGGCGCATTTCACTGATATTGCCCGGCCAGTCATAGAGCAGCATGGCCTGCTCTGCATCCGGGGTAAAACCCTTCATGTCCCGGTCGCGAATCACGCCCTCCTGACCAAGAATTTTATGTGCCCAGCGCAATACTGCCTGCTTGCGATCCTTGATGGGCGGCACATGGATCGGGTAACCAGCAAAGGCACTGGCCAGGGGCTCGGTCAGTTCACCTCGCCTGATCAGTACTTCCAGCTTTTCCGGAAACAGTGCAATCAACTTGATCCGCGGCAAATAGCGGGGTGGACTCACATCCGCCAGCGTGCGCGAACTGATCTGGCGGGCCAGTTTCAGCTGCACCTCGCCGTGCATCAGATGCGGCGACTTGAACACCAGGGTTTTGCCCTCGCCCTGGGCAAGCTCGCGCGCTATGCGGGTATTCGCCACACTGCGACTGCGAAACTCCCGACAGTCAATGGGCACAAGCAGGTCAATCGCCGCGCCGGATTCCTCGTGAATGATCCGCGCGACATACATTTTGCCTGTACCGGCGGCCCCGATAATTGCCACCGGTATATCCAGTTTGGCCAGGAAAATAGCCTGGTCAACGGCGCCCTCCATATTGTCGACTACATAGCCTTCAATATTTTTTTCAATGGGCGCTACCGGCGGCGGTGCAGTCTTTTTCGAAGTCGGGGTCTTCTTCGCCACACTCCTCCACTATCGGAACGAATGAGGGTGCAATCAATTCCTCGCTGAACACTCCGGCGCTACTTATCATCCTCCCTGTCACCAGCTTGTAGTCATCATCGGTAGCCGCACGAATCGACTCCTTAGCGCCGCTGCACTGTGCTTGCAAAAGTGCGCTGTTCGCCGCTAGCAACGTCGACAACGCACTTACTCCGGGTGACCTGTGCGCGAGGCCGACACAGATCCGGACATTGGCGGTGACGGTTCCTGGAATGGTATGTATCCGATGCAAGTGTGACAGCAACGCACGACAGATATCCTGCGCGCCATCGATATCCACATCACGCAGCACAATGAGAATTGATGCCACTGCTGGCGCTGCCACGGTATCGGCCGTGCGCACGATTTCCAGCAGGCTGCCGCGAATTTCGTTCATCAGCCGCGCAGTTTCCGCAACGCCCCATTGCGCGTCATAACGCAGCTGGTCCACGCCCAAAACGGCCAATGTACCGGAAGGGGTAATCGCGCCCGACACACTCAGTTGCTGTTCTTCCAGCAGGCGCCACAACAACAGGCTGAACGATGGCTCCAATGGCGAGGGTAACAACATACCACCTACCACAATTTCGGTATGGTCCAGCCTGCGTATGATAAACGGCGGTAGCGCAACGCGCCGGCCCGCCTGCACCGCGTGCATCAATACACTACCTGAAACAGCATCACAGGCTATCGCCCGCGTCCACAATTCGCCACGCAGCGCGGATGACGCCACACCGAGCAGGCTGGCGGCTGCCTGATTACACTCAAGGATTTCGCCGCTGTCGGCAGCAATCGAAAAGTACGCCTCGTGCAATCCTCCGGGCACGGTTACTGACTGCCTCGGATTATCGGATCGCGCCATACTTACTCTACATCCACGCTCTGTGGCGCAGAGTCAACTTCGGCGAATTGCCGCATCACGTAGTCCACACGCTGCTCGGTGCGAAAGCGTCGGTTGCGGGTCATACCTTCGATGTGGCGCAAGCGGGGTAGTAGGCCGCGGCCATTAGTAACCTGGATTGCCAGGCCGGGTCGCGCATTCAGCTCCAGCAGTTGCGGACCTGCGAACTTATCCAACACGATATCAGTGCCAATATAGCCCAGGCCGGTCATGTCGTAGCACTGCGCTGCCAACAACAGGATATCCCGCCAGCCGGAAATCTGGATGTCACTGAGAGCTCGACCCGTGTCCGGGTGCAACTTGATCGGGCGACCAAACTGCGCGGCTTTCAGGCAGCGCCCGGTGTCCAGCGCCAGACCCACGCCAACCGCGCCCTGGTGCAGATTGGCCTTGCCATCGGAGGCATGGGTGGCCAGACGCAACATGGCCATAACCGGATAACCGCGAAAAACAATAATGCGGATGTCGGGCACACCTTCATGCGAGTAGCCGGCGAAACAATCGTCAAATGCAATGAGGTCTTCAATGATCGCCACATCGGAAGAGCCGGCCAGGGAGTACAAGCCCGCGAGAATATTACTCATGTGGCGCCGAATATCGGCAATGCTTAGCAGCGCGCCCGAGCTCCTGACGAACTGGTCCCCCTTGCGGCCGGTCACCACCAGTATCCCTTTTCCTCCCGAGCCCTTGGCCGGCTTCAGTGCGAAACTTTCCAGATCCGCCAACTCGCGCTCAATATGGCTGATCTCGTGTTGTTCGCGCACCACAAACTTCAGGCCCGGTGTGGGTACGTCATACTCCTGCGCCAGCAGTTTGGTTTTCAACTTGTTGTCGACCAGTGGATAGAGCCTGCGTTCGTTATAGCGATTGATGAAATCCACGTTGCGGCAATTCATGCCCAACATGCCAAATTCCCGCAAGCGCTTTGGCGAAACCCACATCTTGCTCATCAGAGTTCATCCATCGCCCGAAAGCGCCGCAGTTCGGACAGTTTGTAGCCGGTGTACTGACCCATTGCCAGAATAAGGGCCAACAACACCAGATTAAGCTCCGGGAAGTTGAACGTGAGGTGCGCAAGCAACGGCGTCTGCATAAGCAGGTATGCGAGGACGGCCACCAGCAAACTGCCACCACCTTGCTTCATTACCTCGGTGGGACCATCTTCCTCCCACAGAATAGACATGCGCTCAATGGTCCAGGCGATAATAATCATGGGGAAGAAGGTGATGGTCATACCCGTACTGTAGCCCAACTGGTAGCCAATGATGCTGAAGGCGGAAATAAGGAATATCACCATCACGATCAGGGTGGCAATACGAGACACCAACAGAAGATTGAGTCGGGACAGGTAACTGCGCAGCGCCAACCCGATAGCCACTATCAGGACAAAGCTGATCAGGCCGGCCACCAGCGATGTCTGCAGGAAGGCCAGCGCGATCAAAACCGGCATGAAAGTGCCCGAGGTCTTCAAGCCAATCATTACCCGCATAAACACGACCACTGCGGCGCCTAGTGGTAACAGCAGCAGCAATTTGAACATGCTCTGCTCCTCAATTGGCAAGCGCTGCACACCCAGCCTAGCAAATAGACTCTCGCTGTTCTTGACCTGGGCCAACTGCATGGCAGGGACCGTCTGCCGGATCATCGAAAAATGTACCCGGGATTTCGTGCCACCGGCGACATCCAATACAGAAATACCGCCGCGGTGCCACAGCAGCAAATTGGGCGGCACACCAACCTCCCCCGTCTGGGGATTGACCAACAGCCACTCATCCCCGGTATAGATCTCGACCATGGGCGTCAGGGTCTGCCTGCGCCGGGCATCCTCAAGATAGAGCCCCATCACCGAGCGGGACGCAATGTCAGCGCGATCGAGCAATTGCATCAATAATGTCGCCTGGTCTGTATTCTCCGAACGCAGCAGGGCTGTGTTCTGTGACGCGGGGCTGTTAAGTAAACTGATCAATTCCCGTGTCATGCTCTGGGCGGAGCTGGATTTCTCCCGTGCCCGGTCGAGCACCTCCTGCGCCGCCAGTTCCTGCGCTTCCTCCCAGTCAGCCGGGTGCTCCTCGCGGCCCGTCTGGTCAGCATTACTGGAACTGTCACTGCCGGATTCGACTAACTTCGCACTGTAGTAAAGTGACTGGTCGCCCTGGGCCTCACGCTTGGTCCACTCCGCGCGCCTGTTACCTCTCTCGGTCAGAATGGCGAAGCCATATCCAGGTGAAGCGGCCTGTTCCTCAAACAGTTCAAAGCCGGGAAGTTGCACATCGGGCAGACTGAGACTGGCGCTCACCGGGCCGCCCGTAGCCTCAAAATCGACCCTGGCTTCAACCAACCACACGGATTTTTCCTTGCCTGGCAAAAACGGAGTGCCTGTTGTCATGTGCCGAAGGACAGCAATCAGAATCCCGCTAGACGCCAGTAGCACAAGTATCGTGAAAAATGTCCGCTTCTGGTTCACCGCGCGACTCCTGCGCTATCCGGCGACTTCTCAGGGAGCACATACGGTGCAATATTTTTCTTGCTGACATCCACCACCATGACATCCTTAAGAATATTGCGACCTATCAGGACTTGATACCCCAGATGACTCCGGTCACTGAGGCTGAACTGCGCAGCCTGATTGCTACGACCGAGAACAATGCCCATCTTTACCACCGGGCGCCGCTTCGTTTCAGTGATGCCGGATTGGTGAATTCCCACAGTGCGCTGGAGCCTTCGCTCCAGCGACTCGGCTTTACCGGTTGCAGGATTGATTATCTCAAAACGCACCCAGCGCCGACCATCGCGTTCAAACAGTTCTATATTGCGAGCATCCAAGGAAGAAGTCTCTGCGCCGGTGTCAATTCTGGCCGTCAGGGCTAACTCCGGGCCGGACAACCAGACTTGCTCCAGTTGCCCCACTACCATCTTGTTGGATGCTTTTTCGGGTGACGGACAGGCCACAGGCTTCGGGCAATTGCTGACAACAGGGAGTGTTTCGGGGGCCTTCTTTCCAGGACCCTGGGACAATGATTCCAGTTGCTGCTGCTGCTGATCCAGGCGGCGTTGTTGTTCCTGTAATTGCGTGCTGACTGCCGCCTGGTTAGCCAAAGACTGATCCATACCCGCGAGCAGCTGGTCCAGCCGCGGATCCTGTGCCTGTTCAGGTGCGGGGATAGAGGTACACCCACCGAGTAGCACAAGCAGAGTAATCGACACGGTCGATAAACGGTTACTTGGGTTGGTCATAGGAATCCAGGCATAACAACACTGCTTATTTTAAAGTTGTGCAACTCTAAGGCCCACGACCCACAATGTAAATTACCGGGCAAAGTCAGGCAGGCATCCGCAAGGGTGTAAACCACACCCCAACGGTGGCCGCTAACCCCAAAGCGCCTATTTAGAGTCAACTACAGTGGTCTGGGACCAGAGCAGATTGAACGTGCGCAGCTCTATACGCCAGCCCTGCGCGCAGCGTCGCAACCGATCCTCATAAACAATTCCCATGTCGATCTTGAGTGTATCGCCCTTGTCCTCAATAAGGTGCGAAGCGAGGCAGTAGGTCTCCCCCGTGGCAATATCCCCTTCCACCTCATACAGCGTATTGTGCACCTGGTGCAGGGTAGCGGAGTATTTCTCCAGGGCATGCATCATGTCCTGTATGGCCGCCAGGGACGTGACCACCCTGCCCGAGAAATCGAACACGGCATCTGCGCAGAACACCTCGGCAAACCCCGCGTAATCCTTGCGATCAGCGCAACTGGCATAGCGATACATCAGGCGCTGAATCGCAATGTGGTCGGCTGCTGCGATACTCATCTTTTTACACCCGCATTACACTAGATCGAACAGCTGTTCTTTGGTAAAGGAGCGCAGCTCGCTCGACTCTCCCCTGCGCACCCGATTGGCCCAGTCAGGGTTGGCGATCATCGCCCTGCCCACCGCCACCAGGTCAAACTCCTCCCGCGCCATCCGCTCCAGCAACCTGTCCAGAGAGGCGGGTGCGGCCTCGCGGAAGGTCACTTCACCCGGCAGAGGAATAAAATCCGCGTCCAGACCCACACTGCCCACGGTGATGGTCGGTTTGCCGGTAATTTTTTTCGTCCAGCCTGCGAGGTTGAGGTCGCTGCCCGCAAACTCTGGCTCCCAGAAACGACGCGTCGAACAGTGGAAGATATCCACACCGGCGCCGCTCAGGGGCAGCAGGAACTGCTGCAACTCTTCCGGCGTCGTGGCCAGACGCGCCGCAAAATCCTGCTGCTTCCACTGCGAAAAGCGCAGGATAAGCGGAAATTCATCTCCCACCTCACGACGTACAGCCGCGATGATTTCTCGTGCGAAGCGGCCCCGGTTGTCCATGGAACCGCCGTATTCATCCTCCCTGATATTGGTACCGGACCAGAAAAACTGGTCGATGAGGTAACCGTGTGCGCCGTGAATTTCCAGCGCATCGAAGCCCAGCGCCACCGCGCTGGCCGCGCCGCGCGCGAAAGCGTCCACCACGTCACGGATGTCGGATCGCGTCATCACATGCCGGGCGACCTTGCCGGGGGTATTCATCCCGCTGGGACTGTAACCGTCGACCTCGCCCTCCGGCGGTGTACCCGCCTTGCGCATGGCGCCCACATGCCATAACTGGGGCGCGATTTTGCCACCCTCGCTGTGGACTGCATCTACCACGCGCTGCCATCCAGCCAGGGCCGCCGCGCCATGGAAATACGGCACGTCGGGATAGCCACTGGCCGCGATGTGATCGATGCAGGTGCCCTCCGTAATGATCAGGCCGGTGCCGCCCGCCGCACGCCGCCGGTAGTACTCCACCACCGCGTCATTGGGAACGTTACCCGGTGACTGGTTGCGCGTCATCGGGGCCATGACAATGCGATTGGGCAGTGTCATGGAACCGAGCGAAAAGGGACGAAACAGGATGCTGGTGTCACTCATACTGGATACCCAAAGTTATTACTGTAAAAAATGGGAAGGCTCTCAGGTGGCAAGCCGGTCGCCTCTGGCTTGAATCTTTTGTAACAGGCGCATAAAAGCCTCCGCATCCTGCGCGCCCGGCACGATGTACTGCTGCTGGAAAACGAACGTGGGGACCGCGTGGACCTCCCGGTCCAGCCACTGCTGTTGCTCCTGCCGCACCACGCTGGCATAACGCGCGTCAGACAGGACCACGTTCGCCTGCGCGCTGTCCAGACCTGCCCGTTCTGCCGCTGCAACCAGCACCGCAGCGTCATTCACGTCTTCGCGGCGACTGAAGAAAGCCTCAAACAAAGCAAGCTTCAGCTCAGTCTGCCGACCCTGCTCGCCGGCCCAGTGCAGCAGTTGGTGGGCGCGAAAGGTATTGACCATGCGCATCCCCTCGAAGTAATCGAAGGTAAATCCCAATGCTTCCCCCAACTCCGACAGGCGCGCCCTGGCGGCCTGGCTCTGGTCGGGGGATGCGCCATACTTCTGCGCCAGGTGCTCACGCAAATCCTGCCCTTCCTGGGACATACGGGGGTTCAGCTCAAAAGGGTGCCAGCGGATCTTGACATCGAATTGTCCGGGCAGCGCCGCCAGTGCTTTCATTAACTGCTTGTAGCCGATGATGCACCAGGGGCACACCACATCCGAGACGATATCGACCTGTAGTGGCATTGGTTGCGGTTCTGCCTGGCGCTGTCGTTCCACGGTCCCTCCGGTAATCCTGCTGGCCAGTGGCCATAATAGTGTCAAAGTTCCACTGATGCGATACGTCAACGCACCATGGCCCACAATACCGGGTAATCTACCTTTCCCGATTATCTGTACTTTTCTGCAGTTTTTGTTTTGTTTTTGTTCCTGCCACTGTTAAAAACTCTATAGACCGGTTCCCGTTGTCTTTCGATACACCTGGACGATGACGTATTTGCACTGGTCGCAAAATGGCTTCAGCCAAGAGGAGATAGACCTGATGAACATTATTGAACACGACGCCCAGGGCGCCAGCTTCCACCTGGACCAGCGTGAATTGTTGCTGGTCATGGCACTGGTACAGGAGGGCAGGCAGTCCTTCGGGTGCAATACTGATACCGGAAAGGCGCTGGATGAGCTCTTCAGTTCGGCTAACGTACTGGTGGAAGAGGCGCGCCGCAAGACTCTGAAAAGCACCATGATGCGACAAAAAATTAGCCTGGTTGCCACACTTGAAGGTGCTCTACATAAAGATGCGTCCAACGGTTAGACTGCTGCCCAACCAGATTTGACATACACGGCTTTGCCCTGAGTCGTGCCCGGTTTCATCCTCCCGCCACCCCAATAGGTGGGCCTGAGTACGCAGGAATCGACCAGTAATAGCTATCAGAATCTCCCTTAAAGCCTTTAGCCCCCAACCAATAGCTATAAAAATTCAACCGACTTGTGACGGCAGCCAGTGACTGGCCGACGAACTCTGTGCAGCGTATCCTGTCCTACAAAAATCGAGTGCCTGTCTGTGCGGTCGCAGGACGAATGTACCAATTAGAGGAAGACAGTAAATGAGAGCAGACCCAGAAGAATATGTACGCCTGGACACGCGGCGCGACAGGGTTCCAGTCGTCGAGTTGTTGCTTGCAGTGGCCCTCATCGCCGGGCTGCTGATTTTCTGGTTTTGGACCCAGCAGCAAAAGCCGGCGGCGACTGCTATTGAAGTACCACCCGTCACCGTCGTCGCGCCCCAGCCCGTGCTGCCCGGGTCGCCCGCGACACCGGATATTCCACAACGTGCGGAGCCAGTCACCGTGGTCGCACCCGGTGCCACCGCGGGGGTAGCGGATGCCGAGCCGGCCAGGACGACACCGCTTACCCCGCAGGAGGGTGATGAACTGTTGCGTCAGCAACTGGTCGCGGCGGGAGCGAAAACTATTCTTCTCAACATGCTGAGCGATCAGCAACCCCTGGAAGTGAGCGCGGCGCTGATCGACGGCCTGAGTCACGGCGTTATTCTGCGCAAATTTTTGCCGGCCCGTCCCTTCAGCGAGGCCTTCAGCATAGTGACAGAGGATGATGGCATCTATATGAGCACCACCAGTTATCTGCGCTATGATGGGTTCACAGACGCCGTGGCAAAGCTTGACGTTGGTGTTCTGGTGAACACGTTTCACATGCTGCGTCCAGTGTATGAACAGGTCTACGGTTATCTCGGACTCAATCCGGACGATTTCGACAACGCCATCATCCGTATACTGGATCTGGTACTGGCAACACCGGAGATAGGAGAGCCCATTGCGCTCAAACCCAAAGCGGTGATGTACGTCTATGCAACACCTGCGCTGGAGAGCTTACCCGACGTGCAAAAGCAACTGCTGCGTATGGGACCGGATAACATCCGTCGTATCAAGCAACAGGCGCAGACGCTTCGCGATGGTTTGCTGGCTCGGTGAGCTCGACGATCAGCCTGTGATGCGAAGTGCCCGCGTTTCCTCATTCAGGCGGCGCGAAAGCTCGCTCGCCAAATTGCAGGTCAGCTTGTGCTTGATGCCAATATCAAGTGCTGCAAATGGCAACTCAAGGCAACGCACTTCGCCTACCGCTCGTGCAGTCGCGGAGCGAGCCTCTCCACTCACCAGTGAAAACTCACCAAAAGACATGTCAGCGCACAGTGTGATGAGTCGCAGTTCCTCGCCACTCTTTGTGTTGACAATCATATCGACGAGCCCGCTAAACAGGAAGAATAGGGAATCACCAGCGGCACCGGTCTGAAAAATTATCTCGTCATCGGCATAACACCTGCTGACACCAACGCGCTGTATATATTCAAAATCGGCCTCCAAAAACTGATGACAGAGATCCTGCCGCTCCAGAGACGGTCTGGCAGGACTGTCCGGCTCCAATATCTGATGCTGCAGCAATTGCTCCTCACACCACTCCAGCGCGCGATCGGCCTCGGCAAAGCGGTGCGTCAGCTCGTTCTGCCCCTCAACCACCATTTTTCTCAGTGCGCGCCGGAATTGGTATTTGTCTTCAGTGCCGGTAAACAGCACACTCTTGCCACCGGTCATATTGGTTGACAGCAGGCTGGCCAGCAGACGAGTCGATGCGGAGTCGACATCGACAACGCGATGGAAATCCAGTATCAGAAAGTCCGTCTTGTCCCAGCTATTGCCAATGTCCCGAATTAACGCGTCGGTGGACGCAAACATCAGTTCGCCCTGCAGCTCATAGACCTGAATACGATGACCTTCGCGCTCCAGGAAATGACGCTGCTCGACGTATCGTCGGCGCCGCGAATGAATCGATGATCCATCATAAAATACCCGTACCACAGAGGTGGACGTGGCGCGCGCCACTTTCAACAAATGCAGACCGAAATCCCGCGACAAGGCCTCACAAACGCGCAAGCCACGAACGCTATTGCCCTTGGGGTCCAGCAAGGGCGAAAATACACCCAGACCGAACTGGCCTGGCAGCACCGCCATAATGCCGCCGCCCACACCGCTTTTGGCTGGCATACCGACGCTATACACCCAACTGCCGGAATAGTCATACATGCCGCAGGTGGTCATCACGCTGAGCACTTTCTCGACGTACTGGTTTTTCAGGGCGACCACTGAGGTAATCGGATTCACGCCGTTATTGGCCAGGCACGCGCCCATCAACGCGAGATCCTGCGCGGTCACATTGATTGAACACTGGCGAAAATAGAGGTCAACAACATCCTCAGGCACGCCTTCAATGATATCGGCATTACGCAATAAGTGCGCAATCGCCCGGTTGCGATGCCCCGTATCGCGCTCCGATACATAAACCTCTTTGTCTATCGTGACCGGATGTCCGACGTAATCTTCAAAGCGCCTTAGAATACGCCCGAGCTTTTCCTCACCATCGCCGCCATTAATCAGGCCGGTGGTAGCAATGGCTCCGGCATTAATCATCGGATTTAACGGACGACCGGTTTCCTTGTCCAAACTGATGGAATTGAATGCCTCTCCGGAGGGCTCCACACCAACTTTGGCAAGTACTGCATCCACGCCTTTATCCTCAAGCGCGAGGCCATAGGTAATCGCCTTGGAAACGGACTGAATGGTAAAACTTTGTAAACTGTCGCCAACCTGGTAGACATGGCCGTCCACCGTCACCAGTGCGATCCCAAACCAGGCCGGATCAGCCCGGGTAAGCTCCGGGATATAGCTGGCAACCTCACCCGCAAAAAGCGTAGCGAATTGTCGGTGCAGTTCTTCCAGGTAGGACTGGATAGACGACTTGATGGGTAGCGTGGGAACGTCTTGGGGAAGATACTGATTCATACGTCCTGGAGTTATCTTCTGCCTGGTTTCTATCGCCGAATATCAGCAATATCCGTACCATAGTCTGAATGGTATTTTTGGGGCTCACAAGCCTTGTAAAAACGGATGTGCGCATCACACTGGTGCGGAGTTGCACTATTACGGTGCGCGGAGGTCTTTGACTCAAAACATATCGCGCAAGCGAAAATAGAGCATGCCCAGCGCCACCATATGGCTACCAAACGTCTGGCCGAAAGGTATTCTGCGGTGTGGTACGTTGGCGAACACATCCATGCGTTCAAACGTACCAGCCACGGCATCCGCCATAATCTCACCGCATGCGTGGGTCAGGCTGACGCCGTGGCCGCTGTAGCCCAGTGCATAGAAGACATTCGCACCAATCCGGCCCAGCAGCGGTACCCGGTTCACCACAATGCCAACCTTACCGCCCCAGGCGTAATCCAGGCGCTTGTGTGCCAGCTGCGGGTAGATTCGACGCAGGCGCGGAGCCATAGCACGCTCGATGCTGCGCGGCTCGCGACCCGAGTAGTTACAGCGCCCGCCAAACAGCAATCTGCGGTCTGCAGATAGCCGGAAGTAATCAACCACCTGGTTCTGGTCACAGATCGCCAGGTCCAGCGGGTTGATTTGGGCCACCTCCGCTGGCGTCAGCGGTTCCGTGGCCACGATAAAACTGCCGGCGGGGAACACCAGACCCGACAGCGCAGTGGGCTCCAGGTGCTGGTAAGCATTCCCGGCCAGCACCACAAAATCCGCCCGCACAGTGCCCCCGGGGGTCGTGACGACAGGCCGGAGGCCGTGCTCGATGCCGGTGACCTCGCTGCCCTCGTAAATGGAGACACCCAGTCCCGCGGCGGCCCGCGCCTCTCCCAGGCACAGGTTGAGTGGATGCAAATGGCCGTTACGGTTATTGAGCAGGCCGCCGAGGTATTTCTCCGTGCCGAGTAGTTCAGGCAACTCTGCGCCTGACACCAAGCGCACCTGGCCCTCCATGCCCCGGGCGCAAAGCGCCGCATGCCACTGTTTCTGCTGTTCCAGCTGGCGCGGCTTGAGCGCGACATCGATATAGCCGTATTTCAGGTCGCAATCAATCGCGTACTGCTGCACGCGCCGGGCAATGATATCGTGCCCACGATAGCCCAATTCGAACAAGGTATCGGCGTGGGTAACGCCCCAGTGTTGTTCCAGACGGGCCTCGCCGGGAATTCCGCCGATCATCTGCCCGCCACTGCGACCGGTGGCTCCCCAGCCCACCCTGTTCTGCTCCAACACCGTCACGCTGTAACCGCGCTCCGCCAGGGTCAGGGCGGTGGCAATACCGGTAAATCCGGCACCCACCACACAAACGTCGCAACGCACGTCCGTGCGCAGGGCTGGATACGTGGTGGGTTCGTTGCACGTTGCCGCATAATAGGACGAGCAATGCGCTTGCGGGGAGTTCATTAGAATAGCGGCGGGCTACCTTCCCGTATTTCTATCCAAAAATTTTAATCTGGATATAATGCCAGCTAAGCAAGACCATTCCAAGCACGACCCCGGACAGGGGCACACAGGTTTCCACGCAGGGGAGATCGACAATAAGGCACACACCGGGCCATCCAGGCGCAGCGCAGGTGCCTGCTTATCGATGCCACCATGAGCGCCAATTCGGGACACGGCCCGGACAGACTGGAATGCCCCTGTGGACATTGCTCGCCCTGTTTTTACTTCTTTTCAGCACTGGTGCTCCGGCCGGACCGCCATCCACCCTTAATATCTACAACTGGGCAGACTATATCGATCCCGCATTGCTGGATGAGTTTGAGCGCGAATACGGTATCAAAGTGAATTACGATGTCTACGACTCGAGCGAGATGGTGGACACCAAGCTGCTGACAGGACACACCGGCTACGACGTGGTCATCCACGCCAGCTCATTCTCCGCCCGGCTCATCCCGGTCGGCGTGTACCAAATCGTTGACACCGCGCGACTGCGCAACTGGCACCACATCGACCATGCCCTGGTAGACAAGATCACCTCGGACTTCGGTGCCGAACTCGCCGGCGTGCCCTACATGTGGGGCACTACCGGCTTCACTTATAACCGGGACCTCGTGCTGGCGCGTATGCCCGATGCGCCGCTGGGCAGCGCCGCCATGATCTTCGATCCGGCCATCGTGTCGCGTCTTGCCGACTGCGGGGTCAGCCTGCTCGACGATCCCACTTCTGTTATTCCCATGGCCATGATCTACCTGGGTTACCCGGCCAACTCTGTCGATCCGGAGCAACTGCGGGACGTGGAACAGCTACTCAAGTCGGTGCGCCCCTATATCAAATACTTCAGTTCCACCAAGGCGCTGCTGGATCTGCCCAGCGAGGAAGTGTGTGTCGCCATGAGCTGGTCCGGTGACTACTCAGTGGCGTCCACGCGGGCCAGGGAGGCGGGCCTTGACATAGATTTGGAGTACAGCATTCCGAGTGAAGGCAGTATCGACTGGTACGACTTGATGTACATCCCGGCGGATGCGCCGCATCCGGATAACGCCTACCTCTTCCTGGATTTCATGCTGCGACCGGACGTCATCGCAAGGGCCACCAACTTCACCAGTTACGCCAATGCCAATCGCAGCGCCACGGCGCTGGTCGATACAAGTATCACCAGCGATCTCGCCATCTACCCGGACGCGGAAACACGGCAGCGGCTGCACGCCTCGAAAATACTGTCGCCCAAGCTGGAGCGACTGCGCTCCCGTACCTGGATCAAAATCAAGAGCGGACTATGAGCCCAGCGGATACCAACGGCGCCAACCTGGCCAACACGCCCTGGCAAGACGCAGGGCAGCGGCCCCTTATCGAAATCGAGGCACTGAGCAAACGGTTCGGGGACTTCATCGCGGTAGACAATGTTGACCTCAAAATTTATCGGCGTGAACTGTTCACCATCCTGGGTGGTTCCGGCTGCGGCAAGACCACACTACTGCGCATGCTGGCGGGATTCGAGCAGCCCTCCGCCGGGCGCATCCGCATCGACGGCGTGGACGTGACCGACCTGCCGCCCTACGCCCGCCCGGTCAACATGATGTTTCAGTCTTACGCGGTGTTCCCGCACATGAATGTGAAGCAAAACATCGCCTATGGCCTGCGCAAGGAAAAGTTACCCGCGCGGGAGATCAAGGAGCGCGTAGCCCATATGCTGGAACTGGTGCAGCTGACGCCGTTGGCCAAGCGTAAACCGCACCAGCTCAGCGGAGGCCAGAGGCAGCGTGTTGCCCTGGCCCGCGCCTTGATAAAACAGCCCAAAGTGCTGCTACTGGACGAACCGCTGGCAGCTCTTGATAAAAAACTACGCGAGCAGACCCAGTTCGAGCTGATGAATCTGCAAGACAAGCTGGGTATTACCTTCGTGGTGGTCACCCACGATCAGGAGGAGGCGATGACCCTGGCCAGCCGCATTGCGGTGATGGATGCAGGCGATTTCGTGCAAATTGGCACTCCCAGTGAAGTCTACGAATTTCCCCGCAATCAGTTTGTCGCCAACTTTTTTGGCAGCATCAATACTTTCGACGCGACGGTACAAAGCTGCACCGCGGGCCAGTTGACGGTGGTACTCGCCGGCGACGACACGCAAATATGCACCCGCTACGACGGGCAGCTGGATGTCGGCAGCCACTGCATGATCGGTGTTCGACCGGAAAAATTGCTGATCAGCACCGAGCGTCCCGACCCTGACGGGCGCACCGTCACCAGGGGCGTGGTGGAGGATCTTGCCTACAAGGGCAATCGCTCAATTTATCGGGTACGCGCCAAGAATGGCAGGATGATCCAGGTGAGCGCACAAAACTCGCTGCGCTCGGCGCACTTACTGCTCGAGTGGGACGACGAAGTCTACCTGAGCTGGGCATCCGACTGCAGCGTGGTACTCACCGGGTGAACGGTATCGTCCATCCGGGCAGGAGCGACCGCCTGTGGCGGAGGATTGTCATTGGCGCCCCCTACGCCTGGTTGTTACTCTTCTTTCTGGCGCCATTTGTCATCGTATTAAAGATCAGCTTCGCCGATCCGATCGTGGCGCAGCCCCCATTTACCTCATTCTTCGACTGGACCGCGAGCGCTGGACACAGGGTATTGGCCACCCTGGACAACTACCGTTTCCTGGTGGAAGACAATCTGTACATCGTCAGTTACCTGCGTTCCATCAAGATCGCCCTGGTCTCTACCGCACTGTGCCTGCTGCTGGGCTTTCCCATGGCCTACGCCATCGCACGCACACCGCAACCCTGGCGCAACCTGTTGTTATTGCTGGTGGTGCTGCCCTTCTGGACGTCCTTCCTGCTGCGCATCTACGCGCTGATGGTGATGCTGGGCCAGCATGGACTCATTAACCACCTGCTACTGTCCCTGGGACTGATTCACGAACCGCTGACCATGCTCTACACCAACGGCGCTGTGTACCTGGGGATTGTTTACAGTTACCTGCCCTTCATGATCCTGCCGCTCTACGCCAGCCTGGAGAAGCTTGACCCGGAGGTGCATGAGGCTGCTGCGGATCTGGGGGCAAAACCGCTGCGGGTGTTTTACGATGTCACTCTACCTCTGGCCATGCCCGGTATTATTGCCGGATCGCTGCTGGTATTCATTCCAGCGTTGGGCGAATACGTCATCCCGGAATTGCTCGGGGGCTTGGATTCGCTGATGATCGGGCGCACCCTGTACGACGAGTTTTTCGTCAACCGCGACTGGCCACTGGCCTGCGCCGTGGCTATCATTCTCCTGCTGATCCTGTTACTGCCGATCATGCTGTTTCAGCATCTGCAGCAGGAGGCTGAAATTTGAGACGGCCATCGACTTTCCTGTACTCCGTGCTTAGTTTTGGTTTCGCCTTTCTGTACCTTCCCGTCGCCGTGTTGATGGCCTACTCCTTCAACGATTCCCGCCTGGCAACCGTGTGGGGTGGATTTTCCACCCGCTGGTACAGCGCCTTGCTGGACAATCAACAAATCCTCGATGCCGCCCTGCTCAGCCTGGAAATCGCACTGGTCAGCGCGACCTGTGCCACGCTACTGGGCACCCTGGCGGGGCTGGCATTAAATCGCATGGGGCGTTTTCGCGGACGCGCCCTGCTCACCGGCATGATCGCGGCACCGCTGGTCATGCCGGAAGTAATCACCGGCCTGTCGCTGCTGCTGTTGTTTGTAAGCCTGCAGGAACTGACCGGCTGGCCCGGCAGTCGCGGCGCCAACACCATTACCATCGCCCACATCACCTTCTCCATGGCCTATGTCGCCGTGATCGTACAGGCGCGCCTGGCCAACATGGACCAATCCCTGGAAGAAGCGGCCATGGACCTGGGCGGTAGACCTTTCACTGTCGCCTGCGATATCACCCTGCCCCTGATCGCGCCCGCTATGGCCTCCGGCTGGCTGCTGGCCTTCACCCTGTCGCTGGACGACCTGGTGATCGCCAGCTTCACCTCCGGCGCCGGGGCCAGTACGCTGCCCATGGTGATATTTTCCAAGGTCAAACTCGGCGTGACCCCGGAGATCAACGCGCTGACCACACTGGTGATCGCGGCGGTATCGGTGGGCGTGGTGATCGCCGGCTGGATCATGGTGCGCCAGCAGCGCACTCTGGCGTCGGCGCGCTGAACCGAGTTGCGCTGGAGCGGGGCACAGTTTCGCCCTACCATAACAACCCCCGGTCGCTACCCTGCACGAGGCAGCATGCAACACTCCCGCGCTCCGCGCCGCCTGTTCGACGACATCCTGGCACAACTGCAGTCGCGCCAGACGCAGCAGGCGATCGCAAGTTGCCACGCACTGCTCGCACGCTATCCCGATGACATCAATATCCTGGGCTTGTTAGGCGCCGCGCTGGGCGACCTGCGCCGCTTTGACGAGGCGGAAAAAATTCTCAGCAGGGTCATTGAGCTGGCGCCCACGTTCGCCAAACCCTACGAGGACCTGGGCACGCTGCTGGTGCAGCAACACAAGGCAGAGCAGGCGCTGCCGCTGCTGGAAAAGGCCGTGCGCCTGGACCCACAGCTGGAGGAAGCCCACTTCCAGCTGGGTAAAGCCCTGGCCCTGTTGGGGCGGGGGCAGGAAGCAGACGCCTCCTTCGAGCGCTGCTTCGCCCTGTCGCCCGACGCGGCGCATGATGGCCCTGGCGGCGGAACACCACAAAGCCGGTCGCCTGCAGGACGCGGAGCAGCTGTGCCGCCAGGTGTTGCAGAACAATCCCCGGCATGTCGACGCCCTGCGCATGCTGGGCCTGATCGCCGCCGCCTCTGGCGACCTGGACGACGCGGAGCACCTGCTGCGCCAGGCACTGGCGTGTGCCCCGGACCACACGCCAGCCATGTTCGAACTGGGACGGGTGCTCAAGGAACTGGAACGCCCTGAAGACGCTATCGCGGTGTATCGCGAACTGCTCGCCCTGCTGCCCGACAACCCCAAGGCCCACTACCGCCTGGCCGGAGTGTTGGCGCCAGCGGCGCTGAACGAGGAAGCCGCCGCCGCCTACCGCCGCTGCCTGGAACTGGCACCCGAAACACGCCGGCGCCTGGCTGGGCCTGGGACATATGCTCAAAACCCTGGGCGACCAGCAGGAAGGTATCGCCGCCTACCAGCGCTGCCTGGCACTGGAGCCGGACTTCGGGGAGGCGTACTACAGTCTCGCCAACCTCAAGACCTACCGCTTCGCTGACAGCGAAATCGAACAGATGCAGCGGCAGTTGGAGAACGAAAAACTCAACGACACCTCCCGCGTGAATTTCCTGTTCGCGCTGGCCAAGGCCTTTGAAGACCGCAAGGATTTCGCGCAGGCCTGGCGCTACTACGAGCAGGGCAATGCCACACAGCGCATGCTGGTCAGCTATGACCCGGTGCAGACAGAGACGATCAACGACGAATTGATCGCGTTTTTCAACGCCGATTTTTTTGCGGCCACCGCAGGCCACGGCGACCCGGACCCCGCGCCGATTTTCGTGCTGGGCCTGCCGCGCTCCGGTTCCACGCTAGTGGAGCAGATCATCGCCAGCCACAGCCAGGTTGAGGGCACCAGTGAGTTGTCCTACATCGGCCGCCTCACCAAATCACTGAACCACAACCGCGCCGATGCCATGCGCTATCCGCAGGTACTGGCAGAACTGCAGCCGCGGCATTTTCAGCGCCTCGGCCAGGACTACCTGGAGATGGCCGCCAGGCACCGCGTGGAGGGCACTGCACATTTCATCGACAAGATGCCCAACAACTTCCCCAGCGTGGGCTTCATCCACAGCATTTTACCCAATGCGAAAATCATCGATGCCCGCCGCCACCCGCTGGACGCCTGTGTCGGCAACCTGCGGCAACTGTACGCCAGGGGCCAGACCTTCAGCTACGACCAGAACGACATCGGCGAGTACTACCTGCAGTACCTGCGCATGATGCAGCACTGGGACGAGGTGCTGCCGGGCAAGGTGCTGCGCGTGCAGTATGAAGATACCGTGGCGGACCTTGAAACCCAGGTGCGGCGCATTCTCGATTTTCTGGAGCTGCCCTGGGAAGATAGCTGCCTGCACTTTCACGCGACCGAGCGCGCCGTGCGCACCGCCAGCTCCGAACAGGTGCGCCAGCCCATCTATACTTCGAGCGTGGGATTCTGGCGCCACTACGCGTCCCACTGTCGGGGAACTGCAGGACATACTGGCGCCGGTGCTGGACGCGAAAACCTAGACTGGGGCGAACGGCCACACCTCCAGGCCGTGGATGGCGTTGCGGATGTCGTGGCTCAACGTAACCACACTGCGCGTGCTGGCTCGCGCCAGGTCATGCAGGGCAATGGTCGAGGGTGATGAGCCCGCCGCCACCAGCGTGTCGTCGATCACACACAGGCCGCGAGCGAACCCGGCACGGGCGATGCGCGAATCATCCAGGTCGGTATGGGTCAGGTCGGCTGCATCAACGCCGGGCACCGCAAAACTGATTTCCTTGTCCGGCAGTACCAGGCGTACCCTGTCTGCCGCCGTATCGTTGAACAGCACGCCGGTGCCAAAGGGCCGGGCGTTGTGCAACCCCCGGGGCACCGTCGCCGCGCGCTTCAGGGTGCGCCCGTCAAACCGCACCAGGGCGCCGGTCTTCAGGCCGCTGAGATACAGCCCGGTGGCATCGCAATGCACATTGTTGAGGTGCAGCAGGTTGCCGGGAGCTGGCCCGTTGTCGCGCTGCGGGTCGAAGGGGCTGCCCTGGAAGCGGCTGCCGACGGCGACAATATGCAGGCCGAAACAAAAACGGTTGGCGTCCAGATCGAAGCCCAGCACAGAGTCGAAGCCGGTAGAGGTCAGGTACAGACGACGCTGGTAGACCGCGATCTCATGGCAGTGCCGCAGATACGGATTGCGGTAGGACGCCAGCAGAGCGAAATCCGGCGTGTAGACGAACAACTCATTACTGGCGGCGATGAACACCCGCTCACCGTCGAAGGCAATGCCGCGCAGACCCCGGTCCCAACCACGACCCTGCCAATCGATATCTGCCGTATTCCAATCGATAACCTGATTGACCTGCTGGCGGCTGAAATCCACCAGGTAGACACCGCCGTGACTCTCGCCCTGATGGCTGCCCCTTACAACCGAGGTCGCAATCAGTGTGGTCACGCGTTGCCGACCTCCCGGCCCAGGTGCTGGGGCGGCACATAATCAAAGATAAAGTTGATGCGTGCTGCCGCACCTTTGTTCATCACACTGTGCGGCAGCTGGTTATTGATCTCGTACACCTTGCCCACCTCCATCTTATAGGGCCGACCATCAATCATAAAGCGAACCCTCGGGTTGGTGACAATCGGCACATGGATACGGTGACCGTAGTGAAATGAAGGATGCGTGTCCCGGTGGGTCTTGATGACGCCGCCGGCCTGCAAGCGCGCGGCCATGGCACGAATGATAGTGCCGCCCAGCGGGTAGTGGTCGGCCAGGATCTGGTGCATGAGGGGCATGGCCGATGCCGCGAGCAGGTCCCAACCCGCCTGCCGCTGTATTTCGAGCGCAGGCCAGCCAGCGCCGTCAGTGAAAATCATCACGAGGGAGTGCGTCATCTGGTGCACGTCGTACTCCTGCTGGCGGAAGGTATTGTCCAGCCACGCCTCATCGCCCTGCGACATAATGGCTTCGCGCAGTGCGCCGATGTCGTACGCGCCAAGTTCGCGCAGTGGAACGCCGATATCCATGTGAAGGGTTGCTCGTCCATCAGCACAGGGGAATCGTGCGCCAGATTAGGTGGCCACTGTGACCCCGTCAACCAGCGTGCCCAACTCGTCGATGAAGATTTTTACCGCGATCTCTATGTTAAACCTTGCAATTGCGCTCTATTACATTAGGATTTGCCCATAAGAAAATGTCGCGCAAGGCAACGGCCATGAAGAGCAGGTACAACCCGTCGCCGCTTGCGACCAGCCCGTGCATTCCCGTCAGGAAAAAAACGCTGGCAATCATGGTGTCCGCCGTACTTGGCACCGCGCCTGCGGCCTACGCCGTGGACCAGGCGCTGGAAGAGATCATCGTGACCGCCACCAAGCGCAAGGCCAACCTGCAGGATTTGCCCCAGGCCATCACCGCCTTCAATACCGCCGATATCGAGCGCCAGGGTTTCGCAGTGCTGGACGACTACGCCAACAGTATTCCCAGCCTGGCCTTTGCGCGGCGTGAACCCGCCGGCACCTCGATTGTGTTTCGCGGCGTGGCCGCCGCCGGCATTCAATTTGGCACCAATCCCTCTGCCAGTGTGTATCTGGACGAAGCACCGATCACCCAGGCCGGTCTCAACCCGGACCCGCGCCTGATCGACATCGAGCGCGTCGAGGCCCTGAGCGGACCCCAGGGCACGCTGTTCGGTGACGCCTCCCAGTCCGGCACCCTGCGCATCATTACCAACAAGGCCGACCCGGGCGAGATGGACGGCTGGATTGAGGGCGACATGGCCTATGTCGAGCACAGCAACGACACGGACAAGGATGTGTCCGGCATGATCAATATTCCGCTGCTCCAGGATAAGCTGGCGATCCGCCTGGTCGGCTTTGAAAGTCACGAGGCCGGCTATATTGATAACGTGCTGGTGACCAGCCAGCCGGACAAGTGGGTGGACGCCCGCATTGCGTCGGGTTACCTGCCCGTCGGCGAACCCTTTGACAATGCCAACAATGTTGACGACGACGTCAACTCAACCAAAACCGTCGGCGGGCGTGCCGCTGTGCGCTGGCTGGTTAACGACGACTGGACAGTGGATGTCGCCGGTATTATGCAAAACACCGACGTGGACGGCTTCGGCGACGTCGACCTGGGCCTCGGTGATTTGGAACAGGGACGTTTCGAAAACGAGAACCTGAAGGATAACTGGTATCAGCTCAGCCTCGGCCTGGAAGGCAACCTGGGTTTTGCCGACACCGTACTGACCGGCAGCTATTTCAGTCGTGACCTGACTTACGAGGCCGATGCCACCAACTACCTGCACGGCCTGGATCAGGAGTTCAACCCGGTCGATTACGCCATCTACGACTTCACGGGTGTCCCTCGCGGCTACGTGATCCAGGACCAGAACGATGAGCGCTGGACGGTCGAGGGTCGCATGACCACCCCGGACGACAATGCCAGCCGCTGGAGCGGCGTGGCGGGCTTTTTCTACGGCAAGCTTGATCGCAAACAATTCAATACCTCCACCGTTCGCGACTTCAGCGATACAGCGTATTACGCCAACCAGGGTTACACCTACCTCAACGACCATGCGAACAACCCCGATTACAACCCGAATTACGCCACCTTCCACAACACGGGTTCAGATAATTTTTTCTTCAGTGCCTACGATCTGGAGATACAGCAGACGGCAGTGTTCGGTGAGGTGACCTTTGCGGCAACCGACAAACTGAGCTTCACCGGCGGTGCCCGCTGGTTTAATCAGGATCAGGATCTCGGTATCCAACAGGGCAATCTGTTGCAAGGAAACAAGGTCAATGTCGCAACTGATTACCTCTTTAACAACGAGGTTAAACATTACAGCCAGGACGACTGGGTACCGAAACTCAATGTGACCTACCAGATCAATGACGATGTCATGACCTATGCCACCTATTCCGAGGGTTTTCGCGCCGGCGGCGCCAATGCGCTGCGCGCCAATTCTGTGCTGCCGGATGATTACGACCCGGACAAGCTGAAGAACTACGAACTGGGCCTGAAGAGCGAGTGGTTTGACAGCAGCCTGCGCTTCAATGCCGTGGCCTACCACATGCAGTGGAACGACATCCAGATCCAGGTGTACGACCCCACGGTCTTCTCCACGGGCATCATAAATTTCTCGCAGGCCGAGATTGACGGTTTCGAAAGCCGAAGTCACCTGGCTTCCAGCGGCAGGCTGGGACATCAGCGCCAATATGGGAGTGATCAATGCGGAGATTTCCGAGGACAACACGATCTACGGCCCCGGCGGGGACACCGCTGATAGCAGACGTGGAAAAGGGCACCCAACTGCCCATCACGCCGCAGGAGAAAGGCAGTATCTCGGTGCAGTACACCTTCCAGCGGTCGCTGCTGGACGCGGAACCTTTTGTGCTCCTGGAGTGGGCCTACGTGGGCGATTCCGTGAATTCACTCAGCGGCACTGAATCCCTCATATTCGCCCAGGGCACCACCGACCAGCCCTCCTATGATCTGGGCAGCCTGCGCATGGGACTGGATGCCGAGAAGTGGAGCGCCACCTTCTACGTGAGTAATATTACTGATGAGGTGGCCGAGCAATTTTTCAACAATCGCTGGGGTACGCCACAACGGGTGACCGTCAACAAGCCGCGCACGATTGGGCTTAATCTGCGCTGGAAGTTCTAGCAAGAGTTAACATGCTTAGCGACTACAACGTTACGCTGCCGGCAAGGGCATTAACTTCCAGTTGCGCCAAGGATTTAATACCGGGAATAACAGTAGCAACTCGAGACTGCTTCAGGCACCAGGCATTGGCCCAGGTGGCAGCGTTCTATATCCGCCGGCTTCTCCTGCAACACTCTGAGCGCTGCATTGATTTCCCGGTCGATGCCCTGTTGCGGGCGCATGGAGCGCACATCGTCTACCAGGGAATACATGGCCCGGTTGATATTTGCCAGTCAAGAAACCACTCGCCAGCGGCGTACGGGCAATCACACCCAGATCCTGCTCCTCAGCAACCGGGAACAGCGCTTGTTCTGCTTTTGTCTGTACCGCGTTGTACGTCGTTTGAATAACACTAATGCCAAACTCCCTGGATCTTGCCGCCTGATACTGCAAATGGGGAAGACCTATCGAGTTGCCCAGAAAGCGCACCTTGCCCGCTTGTACCTGTTTGTTCAACATGGTCCACAGTTCATCATTGTCAAAAAGCGTATTGGCAGCTGAATGCAGTTGGTAGATATCGATATAGTCGGTCTGTAACGCCCGTAGCGATTCCTCCAACTGAATCAGCACCTGATCTGGACGGTAGTTACCGTCTGCCAGATCATTGGCATGGTTGTGGCCGAACTTGGTGGCGACAATCCACTGGTCCCGCTGCCCCGCGATACTGTTGCCAATGAATTTTTCCGACAGGTGGTGGTGACCATAACACTCAGCTGTATCGATGAAATTGATGCCCAGCTCCCGGGCACGGGACAGAATGCTATCAACTTCCGGCTGCTCAAAGTGCTTGGCCCAAACACCAGCAAACTGCCAGGCACCAATTCCTATGACAGATACTGAGAGTTCGGTTTTGCCAAGTCTACGGTAGTGCATGGCCAGTACCTATAACCGCCCTAACCTACCAGAATAAGATCTTCCGACTGCCAGGCGGGGTTGAACTCCTGATCCACTCTGGCTCTACCAATCCCGGAATCCATGTCCCAGTTAACGCCGTTGGACGTCATTTCGATATCGCAGCCCAACGTATTTGCCACTGATCCACCTTCATCATTGACCTCAAGACGACTTGAGGCAAAGTTGATCAAGGGAGGAACAACCATCTGCCAGTCACGCCAATGACCCGCAGCTTTGGCTGCCAGCATCTGAGAGTGCCAGGCAACGACGTCATGTTGCAATTCAACAGAAAAGGGATAAACCCGACCATGCGCCGGCAATAACGCATGTTGCGCCAGTAGGATCGTATCGAGCGCACTGTCGTTGGGGACACCGCACTCCTGAATGAGAAACCGGCGTAATTCATCAAGCACCAGCGCCCAACTGTAAATCGGCGCCATAAGAAACTGCCCGTAATTCACCAGCGTATTCAGTAATGGCCATTGCCCTTCCTGCGCTGGCTGGCCCGTACACAGCAAAAGCTTCTGGTAGAAATTCATTTCCGTCATACCGGTCTGCTGGCGCACAAAGCGTGCACATAAGCGCAGCACGCCAAAATTATCCAACAGCAAGTACAACTGACGAATATTCAGCATGGCAGCGAGATCGTCCCTGGTATACGTTTTAGTGGACACAAGCACTGGCATCTTACCCGGGCCCAGCGCGGTACCTGTCTCAATCTGATGTTCGGCCCGGTACTCCGGGTTATTCATCGGGCTATTGACCAGCATCGTGGTGTGATTAATCCTTGCCTGTATATCCCTGTCGATACATTGCTGCAGGTCTTCAATAAACGAGTTCAACGTCGCGCCGGGTAAGCCCATCATCAGCTCAACCGTCAACTGCAGGTTAGCTCTACGCATTTCATTGGCCAGTGCGTCGTACTTCTCAACTTTAATATTCGAGCGCTTGATGACACTGAGAGTATTGTCATCCATGGTCTGCAGGGACAGTACACCCTGGGTCAGAATGTCAGCCTCGGCCATGACTTTGATGATTTTCTGCAGATACTTGGTCGAGTTCTTCGCGTAACTGCCACCAAAGGCCTCCGGATATCCCGTGGCTTTTTTCAGCTCCCCGACCCGTTCGGCGATAGAGACATCCCGCTCAAACACGCCAAAGTTGGCGTCGGCAACAGAAACCGATTGCACCTTCGCCGTGGAACACCATTCCAACTCGCCAAATATTCTGTCGAGATCAAATTTGCGGATCTTGCTGGTAGTGGCGCTGCCCCAATCACAAAACGTACAGCCGTACGGACAGCCGCGGTTGGTTTCCAAAGTGACGTGCAAGCGCGGGGTACCCTTATAGGCGTCAAACAGGCCCATCAGGTAGGGCGAGGGTATGGTGTCCAGGTCCTCTATTCGTGGACGATCGGGATTCCTGATGATTTCGCCACGGTGGCGATAACTGATACCGGCAACATCTGCCAATACAGATAGATCAGGATTTTCCTGACCGATGACGCCGCGCAATTTGTCCAGTGTCTCTGCCGCGGAAGCCTCTCCCTCCCCTCGAATGATAATGTCTACGTGAGGAAATTCAGCAAAGTACGCCTTCGCATCTTCAGGGTACTTTGGCGTATCCGGCCCGCCGTGTATCGTGATGCTGTTGGGGCTCAGCCGCTTCACGGTTGCGGATACGGCAATGCTTTTCTCGTGAGACCACAGGTAATTTGAACACAGGTATATAGCAGGCCTGGCAGTAAAGCCCTCGAGACGATCGTCATCCCAGACCCAGTCCTTGCGGAAGTCATAGAATTTATCCAGGCAACTGTCGCCATAAACCTTGGCGTAGGCGAATATTACCCCCAGGGCTGCGGGAATCCCCTCATCAAACCATACGGGTATAACCTTGGGTCTGTACACACCGGTTTGCTGCTGTCGCAAGGTCTCCTTTGCATCCTGTTCCGCTGCCTGACGCGCGAAGTTCTCCTTATTTGACTGGGTACGGCTTAATTGTGCAGGCGCCTCCACTCTGGTCTGCGCACCTTTCTCGATGTATGACAGCAAGCGGGAACTTGCCAGAGTATCCAAAACCTCATTCGAGACGGGCCTCTGTTACCGCCTCATCAGCGAGCAGTCGTTGCTGCTCGCTAAACCCCGTAGCAAAATCAATTGGACGAACAAACTGACTAACGGCGATCAACTCCGCTGCGCTTAATTCGATTAGCAGGTAACCATCATGGTCTATCAGCTGATACTTGCCATGACACAGGCGCAAGGGCAAAGGTAATTTCAGCGCAATCACACTATTGTTTGGCCGGGTGACGCCGGTATTGGCAGATACCGAAGACATTGGCACCTCCACGACGGGTACCGACATTGTCCCGGCGCCGCAAACGACCTGACGTAATCATTTGACGCACAAACTGCTTGACGCCTTCTGGTGCCACTCCAGTTCGAGCAGAGACGCGGTCCGCTGCCTCCTCTACATTCACAACATCGTTGGCCTGGAGTTCGCTGATCATCAGAAGATTAGAGAACGACAAGAGAATCGGCGGAGCAGCGTAGCGGTTGACAACCGGACTCCGCCTGCGTTGAGTTCGACCAACATTTTCGTAGTGGGTCTCAGTGGGAGTAAATTTTTCTCACTCAATTTCATGTCCTCTTATTGAATTTGCCTGAGATCGATGGAGAATGGGCATTTCGGGCGCGCATTGAGCATCAGTAAATGTTATATTCTGTGACATTTCCACAAATAGTTAAACTCATTTACTAAAAGGATGTGCCGCGATGGTCACAAATATACTAGGACAAATTGCCCGAGACGCGTTATCCATACTATAAACGTGGGTTTTTTTCCTTGAGTTCAAACATACATAGTACTTTTTAGGGGATACAGTCTCTGTGAGCATCCATTAGTGACAGTATACAAAAGCAGACCCTACAGCTTTTGGCACACAATCATCGTGATTTTCGCATTGATCGCTCTGGCCTGCACACCAAAATGGGTATGGGGCGATGACCTGGAACAGCAGTTCATGTCTCCACCAAACTCAGCGAAACCAAGGGTGTGGTGGCACTGGATGGATGGCAACGTTACAGAAGAAGGCATTGAGGCAGATCTACTGTGGATGAAACGGGTAGGCATTGGAGGGCTGCATCAGGTTGACGCCGGCCTGAACACACCTCAACTGGTGAAAAATCGACTGGGTTACATGACCCCGCAGTGGAAAGAAGCCTTCCGCTTTAGTGTTGACATGGCAGCGAAGCTGGATCTGGAGTTTGGCATTTTTTCATCTCCTGGGTGGAGCATAACGGGTGGCCCCTGGGTAAAACCGGAACAGGCTATGAAGAAGCTTGTTTGGTCCGAAACTGCCGTGAAAGGCGGCGCGCTGTTCAAGGGTAAACTCCCGGCCTTGCCAATCGCAACCGGTCCATTTCAGAATATTTCCGTGCGAAAGGTGGGGGACTGGTGGCGTGGGACTCAACCCGGCCGCTTCCTGAATACAATAAAGACACTGCCGTCATAGCATATCGAGAACCCACGCAAGACCCAGTGCCGCCTGTCTCCGCGAGTGACATCCAATACCAATCTAGTTGAAGCAGGAGCGCTTACTGATGGCAACTCCGCTACCGAACTAATGTTACCGGCAACGATAAACGGTAAACCACCATGGATCAGATGGAGTATGGCACGCCGCTGGAAGTTCGGTCGATAACAGTATCAGTCAGTCCACCAGGATCGGTCGTAAATCTGGCGGTAAGCGACGATGGAAAGAAGTATAAACTCCATCTGGAATTTTTACATCGGGGGCACTTCTCAGGCTACTGTCGCAATTGAACCTGTGAAAGCCCGATTTTTCCGCTTTTCATTACACAGCCCGAAATCGCCAGCTGAGGTGTTTTCGGCAACTGCCGCTCCAGGTGTGTCGCGGGAGCTCTCGGAGAAAATGTTCAGCCTGGGTATGGCACCACCACCTCTTGTGGTTCACGATCTGCTATTACGGCAGGGGGCTCGAGTGAATCAATTCGAACAAAAGGCCGGCTTCGAGATGGCTTCTGACTATTATGCAATAGCCACTCCGCCCGTGCCACGACAACTAGTTGTGCCGAAAGGTGACGTCATCGATATCACCGGACTTATGCTGCCGACGGGACACTTCAATGGCAGGCACCACCTGGGGACTGGGTTGTGCTGCGAATGGGTTACTCTCTCACTGGCAGCATGAACCATGCTGCGTCTCGCGAAGGAACCGGTCTCGAAGTTGACAAACTAAACCAGCAGTATGTCGCGGAATACCTCAACGCCTACCTGGAAAAATACACCAATATTGTTGGGCCTTCTCTTATCGGGAAACGAGGGCTAAATGCGTTTATGACTGATAGCCTCGAAGTGGGCGTCCAAAACTGGACAGACGATATTCTCAAGCAATTCGAACGGCTACGCGGCTACGACCCTCGTCCATGGCTGCCGAGCCTTACAGGTATCGTAATAGAGAGCGCCGAGCAGAGTGACAAATTTCTCTGGGATTTTCGCAAAACAATTATCGACCTCATGCTGGAAAACCATTACAAACAGATAGCAGATACAGTTCGTGGTCGGGGTTTAACGCTATACGGTGAGGCACTGGAGTCTTACCGATATTCGCTTGGTGATGACATGGATTTTCGACGTTACACGGACGTGCCCACAGCCGCCATGTGGACATTCTCCCCCGAAGCGGGCCCGACCTGGCTATATCGCTGATATTCTGGGCGCTGCATCAGTCGCGCATATCTATGGACAAAATTTGGTCGGTGCGGAATCGCTGACCTCCGCTCTCGCGCCGTGGGCATCGTCGCCCCGTGACCTCAAACCTATAGCCGACCTTGAATTTGCACTGGGAGTGAATCGTCCTATTATCCATACCTCTGTTCATCAACCACTTAACGACATGGTGCCTGGATTTTCATTGTCTATTTTTGGCCAGTACTTCAATCGCCATGAAACCTGGGCTGAGCAGGCAAAAGGTTGGATTGACTACCTGTCCCGCTGCTCTTATCTACTTCAGCAAGGTCAGTACGTGGCAGACATTGCCTATTTTTACGGAGAGGAGGCGCCCCTTACCGCGCTGTTTGGAACGTCCTCACCGCCGGGTATTCCTGCAAGGATACAGTTTTGATTTCATCAATGCCGACGGCATCCTGAATCATCTTTCTGTTGAAGATGGTGGCCTGGTGACGCCATCCGGCATGCACTACCGCTTACTCTATCTGGGGGGAGCAGTGCAAGAATGACACTCCCTGTACTGAAAAAATTACGGGCCCTGGTTGAAGCTGGTGGCGTCATCGTCGGAGCCAAGCCGCACGTCTCACCGAGCCTGACGGATGACGCTGCCGAATTTCGCAGGGTTGCAGACGATATCTGGGGGACAGATGACATACAAACAACAGAAATGAGAAGCTTCAAAACTGGGCCGGGTTTTCCCTGGGCCGGATGCCGGCGTAGCACTGGCAAAATTGAATGCTCCGAAAGACTTTGAGTATGTCAACGCAGACTCGCATACGGAACTGTTGTTCCAGCATCGGCGGATTCCCAATGGACACATCTACTTCGTTAGCAACAGGTCAGACCGGACAGAATCTGTTGCAGCAATATTCCGGGTAAATGGCAAGCAGGCTGAGTTGTGGCATCCGGACACCGGCGAAACAGAAAAGACATCATTCCGAATAGAAAATGACCGTACGATGGTCCCATTAGTCCTGGAGCCATTCGAGTCAGTATTTGTAGTTTTTCGCGAAGCCACCAATGAACGTGCTCGGGAAATCAAGGAACCGGAGAAGGCAGTTATAGCTACGCTCGATGGCAGTTGGCGAGTATCCTTTCCGGCACAGGGAAGTTCACCAGGCTTGTCCAAATTACTGGAGCCGGGCTCATGGAGTGAGGAACAAGATAGAAGCATCCGGTATTTTTCCGGAACTGCGACTTATATTCGAGACCTTGTCGCACCTGAAAACTGGTTTGAATCCGGAGACAGGCTGATATTGGACCTGGGTGACGTGCGTGAATTAGCGCAGTTAAGTGTCAACGGACAATCGCTCGGGGTTCTATGGAAACCACCCTACAAAGCGGACGTTACAGGCTCACTGCATCCGGGACGAAACACACTCGAAGTGAAAGTCACGAACCTTTGGGTGAACCGCCTGATTGGCGACCAGCAACCAGGGGTAGCCGCGTTTACCTCCACGAGCACGCCTACCTACCGCGCCGATGCGCCGTTGCGGCCATCCGGGTTGATCGGACCCGTGAGAATCGAAAAGCTAACATCACATTGATTAAGATTAGTGGAGTGGATCTCTAGAAACTGGATTCCAGTGATACCTCAATTACTCGATCAATCTTGCAAACGTACTGATGCTACATTAGCCTTGAGCAGAGAAAAAATTGTACCCAACAGGATTAGTGTGAAGCTATTGCCAGTCGACAGGTCAAAAGGATTCTCAGAAAAGGCAAGCGAATTCTGTCATTGATAACTGCTTTTGTATGCCTCTGGACATTGGCGACAGGTTTTTCGGCGGGCGCCAAGGCCGACGAGGCAACAGTCTTGCCCAAATAGGTCCTAACCCCAATAAAATTGAAGTTTGCCGAAACGGTCAGAAACTAGTTATTCCTGAAGCAGAGAGACTCAATTTTGACACTGCCCCACCGTGCCTGAATCCCAAACATCGATTCTCATTCACCGATGAATTCGAGCGCAACGACTCCGAAAATCTTGGCAGTGACTGGCTGAGACTGCCATACACAAAAACCAGCTGCCTTCGAGCCATTGGGAATTCACGATGGTGGAGTAGTTGTACCTGACCCATTTACCAGACCAGGCGTTTACGATACCACTCCTCCCAGTGGTCACCCTCCAACGAATGGAAGGCTCTTCCCTGGAATCGGCTGTGCATATATTGAAACAGGAACCACGACTGTATCGGTTAAAGTGATTTGGAGCGGGAACTGGGGAGTTGATCATGAGCCCCCGATATCACATGTTGAAGGCACACCACTTCTTTATATTACTCCGGGCAATCCCAGATACGGCTTTGGCGCATGGACATCACAACTGTATGGTGTTCCGGTAATTTTTGCTGGCTATATCGCTGCTCCCGTAGAGAATTTCGAGGTAGTCGCTTATGCACGATTGCCTGATAAACATGTCACTGGAACACCCAGAGAAATAGAGCTTAGAGCAGAAGAGCCAGGAAAAGTAACAGTGTGGGTCGATGGTAAACAAGTCAGCTTTGAAGGCGGAGTTGGATTAACGCCGATCAACATCGACCCAACCATGATTCACAGCACACTGCATGGATTTGCCGTTGATGCGCATCTTGTGGATCCTCCCACAAACATTCCAACTATAAAATCCATTGAAGCGGTAACGATCAGAGAACTGAAATAGTTACCTGGCGCGGCAATCGGCTCTACTCAGCAATCGCTGCCTTCCTAATCGCCCTCTCGCAGGTCTGCCGAATTCAGTACGATGGGTTGATCGCTGCTAATCTTTATTTCCTGCATGGAATCACGCCACCAGGAGTGCAACACGCTTAGTCGCACCACATACGCTTGCGGTTGATCGGTTGCCCTCACGTTCATAGAAATATAGCTGTCTCCATAGTGAACTTGCACAATAGAATCCTGCTCGGCGGTCACTACCAGCTCCAGATAGGCCGCTCTTCCTGATGAATTCCCAGCCAGGTCCAGCGACCACATCCGGGCGGTTTGCGCCGGAAACTCCCAGTGTTGGATTAAAGGCTGGCAATGGGCGCAATAGGGATCCCGCTGCGCCCAGATCAATGGTATAAAGCCGGAGTCAATTTCTTGACTTGGCGATGCATTGGCAAGACTGGACATTTGCACCCCGGTAGCGGCCTCGTTAAAAACAAGTTGTGAGCAGGACTGACTCGTTTTAGGGAAGCTCTGAAAAACTCCAGTAGTCTGGCATACTTAGCGGAACCTGATCCAGAGATAGAATGATATGAGCCGGCTGACCTTTGCCGAAGCGGAATATGCCAAAAAGAAGCGTAAAACTCGTCGGGAGAAGTTTCTGGAGAAGATGGATGAGTTAATGCCCTGGGCGCGGCTGGAAAAAAAGATTGCCCGGTATTATGTGAAGTCGGGTAACCAGGGAGGAAGACCGCCCTACCCGCTGTCGACCATGCTCAGGGTGCACTGTCTGCAACTGTTCTACAACCTGAGCGATCCCGGCATGGAGGACGCCCTGTACGAAGTGGAGTCGATGCGCCGATTTGCAGGAATCAGCCTGGACCGTGTGCCGGATGAGACCACCATCCCGAACTTCCGGCACCTGCTGGAGCGTCATGGGTTGGGTAAAAAGCTGTTCAAGGAGATCAATGCGCACCTGCATGACAACGGCCTGATGCTGCGCGAGGGCACTATTGTTGACGCCACCATTATTGCCGCGCCCACCTCGACAAAGAACCGGGAAGGCGAACGAGATCCGGCGATGCACCAGGTCAAGAAGGGCAATGAATAGCATTTCGGCATGAAGATGCATATCGGAGTGGACGATGGCCTGGGGCTGATCCACAGCGTTGAAACCACGTCGGCCAACGAGCAGGACATCACTGTGGCGGACAAATTGCTGCACGGGGAGGAGCGGAAGTTGGGGCGACGCGGGGTATGTTGGTATCGACAAGCGCAGGGAACATGAGGACCGCGAGACGGACTGGTTGATAGCCTTGCGTCCTCGGCACCGTCGACTACTGGAGGCGGGCAATGAGCTTGTTCAGGCGGAGCGGATCAAGGCCAGCGTGCGCGCCAAGGTAGAGCAATTCTTCTACATCAAACGGATGTTTGGTTATAGTAAGGTGCGTTCCCGGGGACTGGAGAAAAACACCAATCGGCTGTACATGTTGACGGGGCTGTCCAATCTGTTGCGCAGCCAGAAATATCTGCTGGCGTAGGGTGAGTGCGCCTGAATTTGCGAAATGGCGGAATTCAGGAGAAGAAACGAACACTACGGACTGATTCATTGCCAGAATTTAGGTTTTGCGGGGGCGAACTCGGGTTGAAGTAAGAATCGAGCGGTTAATCAGAGGTTCCCTAGATATCAATGGCACTCCGAATATCCAGCGTATTATAGAGATCATGCGCGATCAATTATCGATCAACCGGATAGTTATAGTCGTTGGTTATCTAGGCGACTCGATAAAAGAATATTTCGGAAGTGGCCAAAGATTTGGTGTTGAAATCGAATATGTCGAAAACGAAGAGCTAGACAGAGGGCTGGCATGGTCGATTTTTCTCGCAAAGAAAAAAATTTCATCTACCTATTTTTGCATAATGCTATGTGATGAATGCTATATAAACTCAAACCACATTGAACTTCTTCAGCATCCATATCAGGATTTCCTGGTAACCTGCTGCGGATTGCCCGTTGATGACAACGCGCTCATTCAGCGAAATTATGCTATCTGTTTAGATTCCGAGAAAAAAATTGTTTGCTTGCAGGAAAAACCCAAAATTGTTTCCAGTAAAATTATGGGCATCGGGACATTTCTTTGTAAAGATACTATATTTGACTACCTCGAATCTGCTTTCGAAATAAATCACAATGGATTCGTCGATTTTGTAAGTACTCTGAATCAAATTCACCAATCAGAAAATCTATTGGGTTACTTTCAGATCAATGGAACGTATGTCAACATAAACGATCGCGACTCTTTGTATCTCGCCAAGTACCACGAGCGTAAGCGGGTTTTTGCAAACAGTACTCTGGGCCTTATTATTTACTCCGATGGTCAAGAAAACAATATCGATTTCACTATTCAACGTTATGCAGAACTAAACATTTTTGAAACTATAAGTGTTGTACTGCCTGATAGAAATACGATAGCAGACTTAGTGAGCAACTGCGGTGCAAAGGCGATAGTATATCCAAATTTATTGGTCCTATATGGAGAAAAATTCAATTTGCAATGGAGCTGGCATCTGAAGATATAATAATTCTGACCGAAGCGGATTATTCCTTTTTGAGCAGAGATGTCGATAAGCTATTAACCTATATTCCCGAAAGTGACATGGTTATCGGCACTAGAACAACACGGCAATTAATTGAACAAGGCTCAACCATGCGAGGACTTGTTCGTTTCGCAAATGCGTTTCTTGGGCGAGTGGTGGAAGTTCTTTGGTGGAATCGAGGAGCCAGATTTACGGATGTAGGCTGCACCTTTAGAGCAATTTGGAGAACTTCTTTCGAATCGATCAAGGATAATTTGAGAAGTGATGGGCCTGAATTTTCAGTTGAAATGATGATTGCGTTACTCAACCAGCACCAGCGGGTGATCGAAATTCCGGTAAACTATTTTAATCGAAGCCAATTTGGTAGGAAACAATACCAAACAGCCTCAACTTTTTTCAGATTTTTGAAATTGATAGTGCTGCGTAGACTATTTGATCCGCCAGACAGGAAAATCCGAAATGTAGTAGTAGCGCCCCATACCCATAAGTAGATTTATTGCAACCTAACCAAAGACGTGCGATTACTTTCATAAAACGAAATCTTTTTGATTTTTGGCTATTTGGTAGGATTTTCGCCCACGCGCCCAAAGTAAAATTCGATGACAGATTAGAGGAGCGAGCCCTACTAATGTAAATACAAAAAACGTTTTAAACGTAAATATTTCACCTAAAGTATCAAAGCTCGCCAATGTAGCTCCAGCATAGATCCAGACTGCAATAACAATAGTTTGGCTAAAAAATGTCACGATGAGATAAATCGACATTTTCATATTAGTCAATCCGCAGATTATATTTATAAGAAATGAAGGGAAAATCATTAGCAAACGAAGGCTAAACAAATAGTACCCGCCCTCTTCGGCAATTCCATCATTGATCACAGAAAACTGTTTTTGAAAACGGTTTTGCAACCAATCCCGAAAGAGATACCGAGACCAGAGAAAGACTATTGTTGACCCAATGGTAGTCGCAATAGACATTGCAACCAACCCAACTGTGAGACCAAAAAGTGCTCCACTAAGCAGCGCAAACGCACCTGTGGCGGGAAAAGCTGCTCCGATAATCAGCGATGCCGTTGCTATAAAAAGCAGCAGGACAACAAGCGAATTGCTTTGATAATACTGAAGGTATGCACTGCGCTGTGACTCGAGATATTCAAGCGAAATGTAGGGTGATATCAAGACAAATAGCGTAGCGAGCACGGCAATTAAACCAGCGCCCCAAACAATTTTTTTCCCAGGCGCTAGTGTCATTAAGCTTGTATTCTCTGGCAAGCCAGGTGGGACCCGCATGACAAATCAGACTATATTGAAAAGGGATTGTATTTCTGACCCTAGTTAGCCACTGCATTTGTTTTTGGTCAACACATTCCGGAGACTTTGCCAACGTTTTTCAAAATCCAGGGATGTAGACCTGTCTGAGATAACTCGGGCAGTCGCATAGTAAAATTTGAAAACTCCATTCTTCCTCTATTTCATCTTAGATTTTCTGCGTCTAAGGCTCTTTTAACTAAAGAGATCGTTGGCCTTCGTCGTCCAGATTGGTCCAATATTCGTTCCTATCTCGCCCGGGGAAACTAAATGACTGTAACTCCCAGTAAAATGTTAAAAATAATATTGCTTCCGTTTGTTATTTTGGTGGGGATAGAGTTGTTTCTGCAATTGGGGGCGCTAATCGTTGCCGCTACTGTCAGAGACATGCCGACTGGCTGGTCTACTGAGAATACTCACGTATTGGCGCTGGGAGACTCGAATACCTTCGGTATTTATCTAAACGAAGACGAATCCTATCTATCGCAACTCGAAAAATTATAGAATGACCGTCATCCAAGCCATCTAATAGAGGTGCTCAATCTGGGATTCCCGGTACCAACAGTTTCCTGGTAGCGAAATCCATCGACGAAGTCATCAAAAAGTTCAAGCCTGATGTCGTGCTATTGACCGTTGGGATTAATGATATATTCACCGCATCGGAGTACGTTGAAGCCAGCTCGGAGACCGTTGGCCACTTAGATTTTTGGGATCCTTTAACAATGCTTCGTCGTTACTCTCGATTATATAAATTGTTGTATATGACCAAACAGGGAACAACGACTGCCGATAACGCACTCGTCGGCACCAACGATGAAGCAATGGTGCCGGGCGATACCCCAGTGCAAAATAGAGCGCTTCTGAAGTGGTCGGATCGTCTCGAAGAAAGAGTACAAAAAATGTTAGCGTTCAAGGAGGCTAATGTCGATGTATCTAAAGGTTTAGATTGGCCCCCTGGAGCTAACACAAGCAAAGACCTAGAGACTCCCAACAAGATTCCGTTGATTCAAAATAAGAACGCGGATTCCAATATTTTCATAAGAATTTCGCGGCCATACAACAAAAAGTGGACAACACTGGTGCCATTTTCTATTTATTGAACTATGCCGCGTCAGGCAGTTATTATCCGTCTGCAAACACTGAAATACGCAACTATAAGGACAGTAACCCCCAAGTGAGGTTTATTGACATAGCCGCGGAGGTCTTAGGGGACTGCCCCGTAAGCAGGAATTGCCCCGATCTTTTTTGCCGGATTTTCATCCAACGAAGAAGGGATATGAGAAGGTTGCATCGCTTATAGTCAACACGTTCGAAAAAGACGCAACAATTTCAAAATAGAGCCTGCATTTAATACGACTTTTTCAGGCAGTAATTAAGAAAAATCTTCGATCTAAACCGGTTTACACTTCTCATCGCATGATAGCTTCCGAAAACTGCTAGCACTGGACGCTTGCGAGCAGTCTCAATATGCTTGATCGGCACACGCTCCACAACAATAATGAGCGATGGAGAATCCACATGCCCCGTCTGAAATATCTGCCTGCCCTGCTGGCACTCACTATCGTCAACCTGCCACTGCCGTTAACCGCCTTGGCGGAAGACCTGGCCCTGGAGGAAGTCGTGGTGACCGCGAGGAAGCGCGAGGAGTCGCTGCAGGTAGTCCCGGTGGCGGTGACTGCGTTCACCACCGAGACCATGGAAGCCCTTGGCATCAAGAACATGCGGGATTTTGAGGGTCTGGTGCCCGGGCTGAATCTGGGTGGCGGCGGCAACGGGGTAAAAGGGGATGGCAACGCCTATATACGCGGCGTCGGCCAGCGCGAAACCCAGGTCACGACGGACTCCGGCGTCGGGATCTATCTTGACGAGGTCTATATCGGCCGCGCCTCGGGGGCCTTGCTCGATGCCGTGGAAATCGACAGCATCCAGGTGCTGCGCGGCCCGCAGGGCACGCTGTTCGGCAAGAACACCACCGGCGGCGCCATTTTGTATACCTCCATCAAACCCTCGACGGAATTCGGCGGCACCGCCAAGGGCACCTATGGCAACCTTGATCGCAAGGATGCGTCCCTCGCCGTCGACGTCCCGCTGATTGAAGACACACTACTGTCACGGCTGTCGCTGGCCACCATCAATCGTGACGGCTATATCGAGAATGATCTCGATGGCACCCAGTACAGCGATGAGGACAGGAACATGATTGTCGGCCAGCTGCGCTGGCTACCCACCGACGCGCTGATCGTGGATTTGAACTTGAACCACACGAAGATTGACCAGAAGCCCATCGGCCAGAAGTGCAAGTGGCTGGGCGATGAACTGACCGCTGCGGGGTATCCCAACCAGGGCTCGCTCGAAGGTATCTACAATGCCTTATCGCCAATCTCCGTCGAGGAGTATTGCAACCGCAGCGGCCAGGACCTGCCGATTGACAAGTTCCAGGGCGAGCAGAACACCCGCTCCGATATTTTTTACCAGGGCGTGTACAAGGTGGACACCAGCATGGCGTCCAACACCGTCAGCTGGGAGATCAACGACGCACTGCAGTTCAAGAGCATCAGCGCCTACCGCAATACGCAGCAGCAAGCTGACGAGGACCTTGATGGCATGGACGCGGTCATCATCGGCCGCCTCGCACCCGAACATAACGATACCGACCAGTACTCACAGGAGTTCCAGTTCATCGGTAACGCCCTCGATGAGCGCCTCAAATACACCCTGGGCACCTATGCCTTCTATGAAGAAACCAATGATGACTGGTTGCAGGACTTCGCCGGCTACGTGGAGACACGAACCACACCGCCCAACAGCATCATGCTGGCGCGCTCCAACCTGACCGAACGCGAAACCGAAAACACCGCCTATGCCGCATTTGGCCAGGCCGACTACAACCTCAGGGAAGACCTCATCCTGACCCTGGGCCTGCGCTATACCTGGGAGGAGCGCAAAACCAATTACCGCGAGGCCAGGGTCTATCTGCCCAGTATCGGCAACGGTGATTACCTGGGTACGCTGGACACTATCTACGCCGCCAATATCCTGCACCCCTTCTCGCAGCCGGGCGGCACGCCGGTGACATCGTGGCTGTACGGTTTCGATCCGGACGGGGCCGGTGGCGCGCCCTTCGACAGTCGGCGCCTTTGGTGAGTCAAGCGATAGTCGCAACGATGACGACGTGAGCCCGATGGCGAGCATCAAGTACCTGGCCACCGACGCCGTGCTGGAAACATTGCACATGGACGATGCGATGACCTACCTGACCTACAGCACCGGCTTCCGCTCTGGCGGCGTTGCCGTGGGCAACGGCGACTTCGATGGCGACAACATCATCGATCTGGAAAACTTCAAGCCAGAGTATGTCGATATGTGGGAATGGGGTTTCAAGATCGACGCCCTGGATAGAATGCTGCGCACCAACGTCGCCATTTTCTACGAGGATTACACCGATATCCAGCTGACCACGACCAAGCCCGATCCCAATTTCGGCATTCCCCTGCCGGCGATCGAAAATGCCGGCAAAGCGGAAATGAAGGGCGTGGAAATCGAATTTACTGTGCTGCCAACGGATAACCTGCGCTTCATGGGCAGCGTTGCCTATCTGGATGCCGAGTTCAAGGAATGCCTGTCCGAGGTTCCCGACCCCAATGGCGACGGCCAGGTGGTGATAGATCGATCCGATGAGCCGATGCCACGCGCGCCGGAGTGGACCGCCTATCTCTCAGTCGACTACAACATCCAGACCGGCGACGATGGGCACGATCACGCCGAATTTCCTGGTGCGCTACAGCGATGAAACCTACGGCGGCTTCGATCGGGACAGCTTCTATGTCGCGGATGACATCACCAACCCTGCAGAAACGTTCTACGATGCCCGCATCACCTGGGATCTCCCGGATGAGCGCACTACCGTGGTGGCCTGGTGCAAAAACCTCACCGACATTGATGACCACAGCCTGGGCGGAGTGCCTGTAGTGGGTGTGGCGCGCACCACCACCGTAGGCTATGCGCTGCCGCGCACCTACGGCATCGACCTGATTTATCGTTTCGGCGCGCAGTAAGTCAGGCGACTGATTCAGGCACCTACCCAGGTGCCGTGGAAACCAGAGGGAATACGCAGCGGCAGCATGGCCCGGGCCACCGGCCCCTGTTCAATATCCGCCGCCGCAAAAATCAATAACTGACTGAGCGCCGTTGACTGGTCATAGGCCAGTATCAAAATGTAGCCATCCCCTTCCCCCACCGCGCCCGAGCGTGGCGCAAACACCGGCTCGCCCAGCAGGTACTGATCCTCACCCCAGGTTTTGCGGGCACCGGTTGCCATGTCGTAATGCACCAGGCGAGTGAACTTAAGCTGCGCATCGTGCCCGCCCACCAGATAGGCATGGCGATGGTTACGCGTCATGAAGCGGTCGTCGGTGCGCGGAAATTCGCAGGCCATGTCATCCAGCATTTCTTCGCCGACGGTATTGGTACTCGCCGCCGACATCGATAGTCCAGCGGCGCAGCGTTGGCGTGAGGCCCTCGTCTGCGCTCGCCATTGTGCCATTGAGCTTGGGGGCGAAGCTGGTGGCATTCGAGGCGCAAACATCGACCTTGATGGTATCGCCCTCATCCCACGCATTCACCATATGGAAACTCCAGCGCGGGTCCATGCTGTGCCATGTCACATCGGCGGCGGTGCCAGTGCGCGGCATCACGCCAAAATGCGTGCCGCGCTCCGGTTCCCAGGCCATGGGTATACCACTGCTGATGGCGCGCTCCAGATTGAACACCAGCGGATACACAGGAAATACCACGTATTTTTCAGTCACAAAAAAATCGTGGGCAAACGAAGGGAAAGGGTGCTTCGATCATTTCGTCCTTGATCAGGTTGCCGTGCTTGTCCGCCACATTCATGCGCAGGAATGCGCTAAAGGGACCCTTGGCCTGGTTCCCGAAGAACACCATTTCACCGCTGCTGTGATCAAACTTGGGGTGTGCCGTGATGGGGCCGTTGATCTTGCCGTCGTAATTGAAATTTCCTACCGTGGCCAGCGTTTTCGGTTCGAGCTCAACAGCGATGGTGCCCTCCATCAGCGCCATGAGTCGATTGCCGTGCCACACCACGTGCGTATTGGCCGTGTTGTAGTGTTTTCCGGCGACCGATGGATCGGCCGTCATCGGGTTGCCCAGTACCCCGAACAGCGATTTTCCCGCAGCGCGCTCCAGCTCATATTTTTCCGTGCGCACCCAGCGGTTTTTCCAGGACACGCGGCCATCGCTGAATTCGAAGCGCTGGATCATGCCGTCGCCGTGAAACCAGTGGTACTCCTCGCCGTCCCTGGGCGGATACAGCGGGTCGGGGCCATTGCGGAAGTACACTCCCTGCAAATCAGCGGGCAGTTCACCCTCGATAATCAGGTCGGGCGCATCACACTCAATGCCCGAGGGGGCAGTTGGGCCTTTCAAAAACATGTTATCCGGAAAAGGTTGCGTCATTGGTGTACTCCTTTGGGTGTTGTGCCGATTACTTCCAGTGCTTCCAGTTCTTTGATTTTTTCGTCGCTATAGCCTAGCACAGAGCTGAGTATCCTGTGGTTATGCTGCCCCAGAAACGGTGCTGGCAAATTCAGCCAGCGCTGAGTATGCCTGGACAAAAAAGGCGTGGTGACAAGGCTATGCGTACCCACCACCGGGTGCACAAGCTCTTCATAAAAATTCCGCGCGAGCAATTGTGGATGCTGACTGGTTTGGGTGCCGGGCCAGACATTGCCAGCGGGCACCCGGCATTGCACCAAACTGTCCAGTATGGCCTGCCAGGCTGTGGCTGCCGAGCAGTTCGACCAACAGCGCATCGAGCTGATCATGGTGCTGCCAGCGTCCGTCATGCGTTTGAAACATCCTGTCTTCCAGCGCGACCGGGTTGCCAAGACAATTTTTCAGATCGCGCCATTGTGCATCGGTTTCGATGGACAACGCCAGCCACTGCTCTGCTTCAGGCCGGTGGCCCTGGCACGGATAAAGACCCTGTGGCGCGGCACGGGAGCAGCGATTACCGGCGCGCTGCATAATATTGCCATAGGCGCTGTATTCGATAATTTGTTCCGCCGACGCATTGAGCGCGCCTTCCACCATCGGGCACTCGATGAAGCTGCCCGCGCCGGTCCTGTCCCGCTCTGCCAGTGCCACCAGTGTGGCGAAAGCGGCGTGCATGCCTGCCAGCGGGTCGCAGGGGCCGCGCTGGATTCTCGGTTGGTCGTCTGCAAAGCCGGTGATCCAGGCCATGCCGGTGATCTGCTCCATGGTTTGCGCGAAACCCACATGATTCTTCCAGGGGCCGCTCAGTCCAAACGCCGGCATCCGTACCATAATAGTGCGTGGATTGAGTGCGTGGACCACATCCCACTCCAGCCCAAATTTCTCCATGACGCGCGGTGAATAGTTTTCGACAAAAACGTCACACTGTGCGATCAGGTCTTTGGCAACGGTGACACCCGCCGCCTGGTCCAGATCCAGCGTCAGGCCCAGCTTGTTAGTGTTAGCGCCGAGGTACATACCACTGTATTCCCACCATTGGGGCTTGCGCATGAACCGACCACCCAGCATGCGCATACCATCCATGCGCTGGATGGCTTCGAGGTGAATCACTTCGGCCCCGAGGTGCGCGAGCATCTGGGTAGCGGAGGGCCCGGCCCACCATGCGGTCGCATCCAGTACGCGCAGACCCGCAAGCGGTCGACTCTCTGTTGGTGATTGTTGCGGGGATATCCGCGGCGGCTTTATCGCGATGGAGTGATTGTGCTGACCAATCGATGGCGCCGCCTGCAAGACGCCCGGCGACTGCCCGTTCACCAGATACGGCGGCCTGGGTTGTAAAAAATCGCCGCCGGGATTTTTTACAAACACACCCCTGGCCTGAAAGTGCTCATGCTCCAGTACCGTCTTGCCATTATTGACGGGTGCGACAGGTATGCGTAGCAGGGCCGCCGCTTCCACCACCTCGGCGGTGGTCCGCTGCCGGGTCCACTGGCGTACGATCGCATTCCACTCCTCCATGCGCGCCGCGCGCCCGTAGGCGCTGGCAAGCTCCTTGTCTTCGATGAGATCGGTACGACCAATCAGTACCAGAAAGTCGGTGTACTGCTGGAAGGAATTGGTGGTAAACCCCACCCAGCCATCACTGGTGGGTTCTATGGATGGGATCTCCACGGTACGCACCGGGGCAGATATCTCAGGTCTCCCCGCAAGGCTGGCCATAAGATCAACGTAGTTGGTGCCGGCAATGTTCATTACTTCAAGCAGGGAAAAATCAATATGGTCACCAACGCCACAGTCGCGGGCCTTGCGGCACGCGGCAAGCGCTGCCACCGCGGCGTAGGTGCCGCCTACCCATTCGGTGATGCGCCCCCCTGCCATAACCGGCGGCTGTTCCAGCAGGCCCCGCCCCGACAGCGAGCCCGATTCAGCCTGCAAGATAAATTCCGTGGCGGCGCGGTCGCGGTACGGGCCGGTGTGGCCGAAGGGTGTGATGGAGAGCAGCACTACGTGCGCAAACTGTTGGCAAAACAGGTCCGTGTTGATGACGCCTGGCGCGAAGGTATTCACAACGATATCCGCTGTGCTCATAAGTTCGCTGACATGCTCATCACCGAACTTGCCGATCACCGATTTCTTGGAGGTGTTGAGAAACTGAAACAGGGCACTATCGCTATCACTCTGTGCGCGGTCCGAGCGCTGGCGCTGCCCGGACCAGCGTCGCATCGGGTCACCCGTAGCCGGCTCGATCTTGATGACCTCGGCGCCAGCATCCGCCAGTAACTTGGTGGCGTAGCTACCGGCTATGTTGTCCGAGAAATCTATGACACGAAGGTCGTTCAGGCCATGCAGCATTGGCAGGATTCGTCCCGACTATTGATTACCCTGAGATGGCCTGAAGCGAGTCAGGAATGTGGTTCAGGTTGTACAGTTTCTTGCAGTTGGAGTGCAGGAATTGCTTCACCTGTGCATGGGGCAGCCCGTGAAACTGCTTGTCGATAACCTGTCGCGAGTTGGGCCAGTTACTCGCGGTATGGGGGTAGTCTGTTGACCACATGATATGGCTGGTATTGAGCCGGTGCCGTAAATCCATACCGACCGAATCGATCAGGAAGGTGGCCCAGAAATGCCGGTGAAAGACTTCGCTGGGCATGGCCATTTTGCCGCTCGCCTCGGTAAAAAAGCGATAGCGATAAAACATATCGTCACACTGCTCCAGCAAGGTGGGGATCCAGCCGATGTTCGCTTCGACCAGTACAATTTTCAGATCGGGAAATTTCCTGAACATACCGGAGAACATCAGATCGCTGACCACGGGTATGGTATGCGAACCCGCCTTGATCGCTCCCGCTGCTCCCAGAAAGGCGAGGTTCCTGAAGTCAGGCGGTTTTCCACCACCGCCGCCACCCTTGCTGCGCAGGAAACTGCCGATGTGGATGACTACCGGCATGTCTGCCTCGCAACAGCGGGCAAAGAAGGGCTCATCCTCCTCGCTGAATTCATACTTGCCACTGGGCATACGGGAAATCACAGCGCCCTTGTGACCGCTCTCGATTGCCCAGTCCAGTTCTGCGAGCGCGTCGCCAATACCGGTGGTCGGGATGATCGCCTGCGCGATCAGTCGGCCCTGTGTGTTATGGCAAAAGTCCTGCACCAGCCATTCGTTGTAGCGGCGCACGCAGTACAGTTGTAACTCGCGGTCGTCGGAATAGGTGCCAGCACCCTTGAGCGTGACCGAGGGGTAAAGCACCTGCGCATAAATCCCATCGATCGCCATATCGGCAAGGCGCGCCTGGGTTTGCCACATGCCGGGGCGCATGGTGGCGTAACTGCCACCGGTGGGATAGTAGTCGAGGTAACTCTTGCCGGCCGAAACTGTAAAGCTCACGGCCTCGGGTGGCTTGTTCTCATCGAACAGCCAGAAATCGCCCTGCTCCGTATGCTTGACCCGTGGGCACCCTGCCCTGCAACGAGGCGGGAGCGTTATTGGTCCACAGGTCGACCGGCTCCTGCACGTGGGCATCGGCATCAATAACCGGATAGTCAATGCTACGAAAATCGTGGAACAAATCGCTCTTGTCGATCATTGCCCTGCCTCTGGTTGTGCTACCTTTAGCAGTGAATACTCTACATTGTTTTGACACAGAAGAGGAAGCCCGTTGCGCCAGCCATAGCGAGTGCCAGAGGCAGGGAATCCCGGCGACCGGCGGAGACAGCAATGACCAGTACAGCAGCACAGCCACCAAGAGCGGCCATCTCGGCGGACTCCCATATCTCGGAAACCGAGGACTGTTTCAGGGATATCGATCCGGAGTTTGCCGACCGCAGGCCGCGCGCGATCTATGACGAGAAGCGTGGTGCCATACTTGAGATTGCCGATCTGGGCGTCAAGGTGCCCATGGGGATTATCTGTACAGCAGGACGTGCCCCGAGCAATTTTCTGACCCCGTCCACTGGCATGACCTGCACCCGGCGGGGCACGACCCCAAAGCGCGCCTGGCTATCCAGGATGAAGAGGGCATTACCGCCGAGGTGTTATACCCGAGCCTGGGCATGGTGCTGTGCAATCACCCGGACATCCATTACAAAAAGGCGTGCTTTGCCGCGTACAACCGTTGGTTGGGCGCGTTTTGTGACGTGGCTCCACAGCGCCTGATCGGCATACCGATTATTTCCATGCGCACACCCTCCGAGTCCGTGGACGAATTGCGCACTGCCCACGCGCAGGGCTTTCGCGGCGTGATGTTGCCGGGCGATCCCGCTGTCGAGGATTACGATCATGTCTGCTATGACGAATTCTGGCGTCTCTGCGTGGAGCTCAGTATGCCCGTCAGCTTTCATATCCTGACGACAAAAGACGGCATACTGGAGCGTGTGCGCGGCTCGCGACTGGTGCACCAGATCGTCACCGTGCGCGGCTTGCAAAATATCATCATGATGATGATCCTGGGCGGCGTCTTTGACCGCCATCCCAAACTCAATGTGGTGTGTGTCGAATCCGATGCGGGCTGGGTGCCGCATTTCAAGTTTCGGATGGACCACGCGTACGAGCGACACCGTTTTCACTTGCGCGCAGAAACCCTGCAACAGATGCCAAGTACCTACTTCGATAACAATATTTTTGTCACCTTCCAGGATGATTACAGTGTGAAGCAGGTGAAGGACGGCCTCAATCTGGATCGCGTCATGTGGGCCACCGACTTTCCGCACAGCGACGGCACCTACCCCCACTCGCGCCAGGTCATGGCTGATGTCACCGAGGGTATGAGTGACGCCCAGCGCGATAACGTCCTGTATAACAATGCCGCTGCGCTGTACGGAATCGGGACATGACAAAGCGGGCGAGCCGATCGCCACTGCACGATGTCGTTGTCGTTGGCGCCTATAACACGCAGCAGGCAAAACGGCTCGAGTTGGACGAGATCGACGTGCTGCTGGACGCGGTGCACGGTGCGCTCGCCTCCGCCACCATGACGCTGGCCGATGTCGATGGTTTTAACGTGACATCCTCGACGCGGCGTTTCCACTCACGCCAGGCCGTCATGTTGTTCGGTGCACAGCCCAGCTGGACCGGCAGCGATATCGGCATTCCAGCCGTCATAGAAGCCGCACTCGCCATCAGCGCCGGGCTGTGCGAGACCGCCGTTATCGCAACCGCACAGGTAGCAGCCCACCGCGACCAGCAGAAAACAGCACCGTGGACGCGGCCGGGCAATGAATTCGTGGAATGCTGGGGTCTGTTCACCCCGGCGGAATTTGCGCTGATGGCGCGCCGCCACATGCACCTGTACGGTACCAGTGAAGAGCAGTTTGCCGAGATTGCAGCAACCATACGCAACAATGGCGCACGCCATCCGCAGGCCTGTCATTTCGGGAAGTTTGTGACGCCGGCCGATGTGTTGAATTCACGCATGGTAGCGGAGCCCTTCCATCTGCTGGATTGCGCGATGACCTCCGAGGGCGGGGCCGGACTGGTGCTGACCTCAGCGGAGCGCGCACGGGACCTGGATGTGCAGCCGATCTATCTGTTGGGCGGCGGCACGGACAAGCAGGGCATGGCCTATGTTGCAGCGCCCGTGTGGGACAAGTACGGCCAGGTCGGCAGACGCGCAGCGCAGCAGGCGTTCAGCCAGGCGGGTCTTACGCCATACGATGTGGATGTACTGGAAATCTACGATCCGTTTTCTTTTGAAATTATTCGGCAACTGGAAGTATTCGGATTTTGCGGTCTCGGCGAGGGCGGCGCTTTCGTCATGGATGGACACCTGCGCATGGACGGAAAATTTCCCGCCGTCACCAACGGCGGACTCATGTCATTCAGCCACGCCGGCCTGGCACAGCTGATTCAAAAGCCGATCAGCGCCGTGCAGCAGTTGCGTGGTGAATATCCACCAGAACTGACGGTAGACAATGCGAGGGTTGCGCTGACCAGCAATGGCGGGTCAGGCGCACTGTTCACCGATGTACTCCTGCTGGGTACCCAGAGAGCCGAATCATGAGCGACAGCCCACGCCATAACATGATTCCACTGCCCCAACCCACCGCGCTGTCCAGGCCACACTGGGACGCCTGCCGCGAAGGAAAACTCAAGGTGCAGCGCTGCACGCAGTGCGCAACCTATATTTTTATCCCGCAGCCCTGTTGCACGTCGTGTCAATCAACCAGCTGGAGTGGGTGGAGAGCTCCGGGCGCGGCAAGGTGTATTCGTTTTCCGTGGTACACCGCGCACCGCGTCCGCAGTTCGAGGTGCCCTATATCGTCGCGGTGATAGAATTGGAAGAGGGCTGGCACATGTTATCAAATGTGCTGGAGTGCCCTGTTGAGAAGTAGTTGTTGATCTGCCGGTTGAGTCGCCTTCAGGAAAATGACCGAGGAGATCACCCTGCCCTATTTTGTGCCCATCATTTCTTTGGCACGGGCCCGCTGAAAAGTAATACAGGTGGAGTCGGCGGGAATTTCGGTCAGCGGCACGGCCACATCCTGCGGCCTGATGTTGACTTCCTGCGCCAAGCGCCTTGAGCGCCGCGAGATCGAAATTGTAGAGCTTCGCGGCGTTCTCGCCCAACATCATGCGCACTTCCTTTTCGTCGATGTCGGAAAACGCGAAACGCATGTTCTCCCTGGAGTACGGGTAGCAACCTTCATAGTGCGGGTAGTCGTTGCCCCACAGCACCCGGTCAACGCCCACCGCATCGCGGCCGTTGATATCCGCGACGGAGGGAAAGCTGGCGCCGTACCAACAATTGCGCCGGGCGTAAAAACTGGGTGGCTCCTTTAGCGCCGGGTCTTTGGAGGTGTCGATCTCGCCGATGTAGCCCGCTTTCCAGGCCATGTACATCGCGTCCATCTGCTGCATCAGTCGCGGCGCCCAGGCGCAGCCGGATTCGGTGAGGATATAGCGCAGTTTCGGGAAGCGCTCAAAGACGCCGCCCATAATGAGATGGGTGTAACCGCGCTGGATGAAGAACGACATCTCCATCGCCCACAGGGCCTTGGAACCCTGGGCCTGCCCCGTAACTTGGCGAGCCCTGCCCCGAATGCTGGTTGATGACCAGGTCGCAATCCTGGATGGCCGCCCACAGGCGGTCGTAATCCGGGTGGTTCAACGGCTGCAGATGCACTTCCGAGGGCGATGGCAGGGGCAGCAACACACCCCCGCGCAAATTGTTTTTTGCAATCCACTGCACATCCTCTATCGCATCGTCGATGTTGTTCAGGTGGATCAGGCCGATGCCCGCGCGTCGCGTGGGCTGCTCGGCACAAAATTCCGCCAGCCAGCGATTGTGCGCGCGAATGCCGGCGAGCTGGTGTTTGTATTGCTGCGGCGCGGGCGGCGGCGAGATATGAAACGCCGCGTCATAGAACGGCGGCACGGTGTTGGGAAAGATCACCTCGCCCACCACGCCATCACCGAGCAGATCGGACAGGCGTTCCTGCGGAATCCCAGTTCTTGTTTTTCTTGCTACCGACGTGCTTCTTGGCAGGGTTTTTGTAACTGCCCCGCCAGGCGTCAAAGTCCTGCGCGGTATTGCGGATCCAGATACTCGCGATAGGCTTCAATCGACGCGCCGGCATGGGTATCGGCGGTAATCACTATAAATGGGTCATTACTCATGCGAGCGCTGCACCGCTAGGGACGTTCAAGCAGGTACAGCATAAAACTGCTGGTAGTACTTTCTGATCTGGTGAATGGGGCCGTCGCCGTCACACAGTACCGGATGCTCATGAAATTTCTTGTGCTCCCAGATGGGCACGTCCTGGCCATGCTGCCGGGTCACCTCGCCGATAAAGGCTTTTGCCAAACCCTGTGTGGCTTTGAGATTGCCATCCATGATTTTAAAACTGAAACGCATTACCGTCTCATGGTATTCGTTATCCACCGGCGTGCCGGTGACGATAATCAGGGTCTCGCCAATACCCGTGAAGCGGGTGATGCCGACACTGCCACCGTGTGACTCAATGTCCACACTGCCTTTCAATTCACCTGTCGGTGTCGTAAAGGTCAGCCCCTGAAACGCGCGCATGATGTGGCCGTCGAAGGTAAAGGTTTTCTCGGGGATATCGGGCGTGCCATGCACAAACTTGAAATGCGCGGAGTCCACCACGTTTTCCGCCATTTCCTGCGGGTGACTGCGCACGCGTGCGGTGTGATAGATCGGCTCCATCCAGCCGTCAGTGCACCATTCGGGCACTTCGGGAACTTCCCACTTCGGTGCGTCGCCATGGGGATGGTGCCACATGAACACAATGCCGTTCTTTTCACAGGTGGGATAGGACTTGATCTGGGCCTTGGCGGGTATGCGCTTGGCGTAAGGCACCTCAACACATTGCCCGCTGCCGTCAAACTTCCAGTGGTGAAAGGGGCAGCGGATGTCGTTGCCTTCCACGGTGCCACCGTAGCCGAGGTGCGCGCCAAGATGCGGACAATAAGGGTCCATGACACTGGCCTGGCCATCCGCACCGCGGAACACGACAAATTCCTGGCCGAGGTACTGGACAGTCTTCACCTCTCCTGCCGCCAGATCCTTTGACTCGGTCATCCTGAACCAACCGAACGGCATGGGAAGAGGAATGCGCTCGCTCATAGAAACAGCCTCATATCCGCTGCAGTACACTCAACCAGATAGCGGAAAACACTGGATTATTGTGAAAAAAGTATAACCGAACTTTCCGGGGCTCGCCATGTTTATAAGACGGGTGCCTGATGATAAACTTGCGTCCACTCGCGAGCGTGCCGCGCTTGTCGTATACAGAGTTATCAAGGATTCAGCTGATGGACAAACCATGGTTAATGGGGATAGACCTCGGCGGCAGCGGTGCGCGCTGCCTGCTGGTAAATCGCGCGTCCGGGGCGCTGGTCAGCGCCAGTGGCAGCTGGCAATTCGCCGCTGCGCCGGGCACCTTCGGCACCGGTTACGATATCGACCTTGAGCTGGTGTGGGAGGTTGTCGGCAAAGCCTGTCGCGACGCCCTGCAACAAGCGCACATCGCATCCTCCGCGGTGGCGGCTATCGCTGTTTCGGCCATGCGGTTCAGCACCGTCATTCTCACTGCCGATGGTGAAAGCCTGCTGGCCGTCGACAACCGGGACGCCCGCGCTGCCGGAGAGTACTTCGACATTGCCGAAAAAATGGGCCAACAATTGCTGCAGGAAACTGGCTCCTGGCCGCTGCCGCTGCACGCGTCCGCGCGCTTGTTGTGGCTGAAGAATCAACAGCCGGAAAATTTTAGCCGGGTGCATACGGTATTCGGCATGGGCGAGTGGCTTACCTGGCGCTTGAGCGGCGTGCGCGCCATCGACGCGACACTGGCCAGCGCCACCGGCCTGTTCCATCTCACGCAGAAGGACTGGTGCTGGCAGCGTATTGATGAACTGGGCCTGCCGCGGGCGATCTTTCCCCCATTGATCGACGCCGGCTGCGCTGTTGGCACATTATCCGCTGACGCCGCCGCACACCTGGGAATGACACCCGGTATAGTCATCGCAATGGGCGGCGCGGATACCCAATGCAGCCTGCTCGGTGGCGGGGTGATCGAGCCCGGCGACGTTGCCGTGGTTGCCGGCACTACAGCGCCCGTGCAGGTGGTGCTGGAACAACCCGCCTATGATCCCAGCGGTAAATCCCTGGGCAGCTATCACATCGTACCCGGGCGCTGGGTGCTGGAAAGCAACGGTGGTGGCATGGGCTATTCGCTGAGCCTGATGGCCAGGATGCTGTTTCCCGAGGCTCCCGAGCCTGAACTGCGGTTGTTGGCGGAAGCCGCGCTGTCGGAGCCCGGTGCTGCGGGCATGCTCTCCACGGTGGGAGCTGAAGTGATGAATATGCGGGCTCCATCCATGCCAATGGGACACCTCACCCTGAGCCACATGGGCTGCACGGAGGATGCGGCGCCGCGTCGCCACCTGGTGCGCGCCCTGGTGGAAGGCTGCGCCTGCGCCGTGCGCGCCAACCTCGAGCAACTGGATGCTGTTCTTACACCCGACGTGCCGGGCACCAACCCGGCATCCATCACGCTGTGCGGCGGAATGTCACGCAGCGCTGTCTTTGGCCAACTGCTGGCGAATATCACCGCGCGGGAAGTGGTGGTACCGCTGACGCACGAGACCTCGGCGCTGGGTGCCGCCGATCTGTGCCGGGGTGGCTACCGGTGACTATCCCGGACTTCGCCAGCGCCTGCCAGGCCCTGTGCCATGTGCGCACGCGCTTCAGTGCGCAACAGGAACACGCCATGGTGAATGGGCAACTCTACGCGACATGGTCGCGATTTCGCGAGCAGGCGGAAATCTCTACTGTGCCGATTGCCGTCGACCACCTGTTGCCCAGGGTGCTAAAGGAACCCGAGCATGCATTGTCAGCCGCAGCCGCGCCGACCGGCCTGCACGCGCTGGTTTCCGCCTCGTTCGACGCGGGATCCCTGGACAGGCTGCGCACCCACATGGACGTGCAGTACGCCAGCTTTCGTGAGGTCAAGCGCCTGCTCACCGGAGTGGACCTGGTGAAAGCCCTGCAGGGAAAGCAGATTTTTATCACCGAGGTGGATGTGGTGGACGCCAACGCGCTGCGCCAGTTGCCGGATTTACGCGTGGTGGCGGCGTGTCGCGGCGATGCGGTCAACGTCGACGTGGAGGCCTGTACCGCTTTTGGTATTCCGGTGCTCTTTGCGCCCGGCCGCAACGCAGTGGCAGTGGCCGATCTCGCCGTTGCCTTCATGATCAACCTCGCGCGTAAACTGCCTGCAGCATCGCAGTTCCTGCGCCAGGAAGAATGCACCGCCGGCAATATGAGCAAGATGGGACAGGCGTTCAGCCAGTTGCAGGGCCGGGAGTTGTGGCGCAAAACCATCGGTCTGGTGGGACTGGGCGCCGTGGGTCGCGCGGTCGCCAAGCGTCTCGCCGGTTTTGAAGCAGAGATCCTGGTGGCTGACCCGTTCGTCACCCCCGAACAGGCGGCGCTGGCGGGGTGTCGACTGACCGACCTGGATACGCTGCTGCGACGCAGTGATTTTGTCAGCCTGCACGCCGCCGTCACGCCCGAGACCACTGGCATGATCGGCGCGGATGAATTCGCCAAAATGAAACCGGGGGCCTTCTTTATCAATACCGCGCGCGCTGCCCTGATCGATGAACAGGCGCTGGTCGACGCGCTGGAGTGCGGCGCGCTGGCCGGCGCAGGGCTGGATACATTTGCGGTGGAACCGCCCGGCTTTGATCATCCACTGGTCAGGCATCCCGCTGTTATTTGTACGCCGCATTCCGCCGGCAATACCGTCGAGGTCGCCGACCACCAGGGAGAAAGTGTGTCTGCCGCCCTGCTGCAACTGCTGGGCGGACAGACCCCGCGCTGCGTGCTCAATCCGCAAACGCTGGCGACGTTTGACTGGCACGGACCCAAGCCCCAGCCCGATGAGGCAGAACTGGCCAGGCTCAGCAAGAAAAGTGGCCCCGCCGTTACCGACCTGCAGCGCGATGCCAAAGCCGCGAAATCAAACAAGCAGGAAGCGGCACCCGTCGCGGCGGTGGCAGCGCCCGCTGCCATCATCGAGAAGATGACATCCATCCTGGAAAAATTCTGTGCGGGCATGGCGGCAGACCCTGCGCTCAATGCCTTTAGCGCCGACCAGGACATTACATTGCATTTTACTGCCCACGACCTGGGCCTGGATTTTCACCTCGCACTGAAACAGGGCCGGGTTATCAGTGCCCTGGGACAACCGGACAGTGCGGCGGAAGTGCAGTTGCAGATGCGCGGGGAGATTCTTGACGGCATGTTTACCGGCACCATCGACACCATGGAGTGCGCCATGAACGGCGAGCTCTCCTTCATGGGCGATGCAGCCAAGGCCATGACGCTGACACATATCCAGGCCGATATGGAGCGCATCTACTCTGCCGCCAGGGCCAAGGTCGGTGATCCCGGCGACCTCAGCGCAGTGCCGCGTCCGGGCACTGCGGTAGCCGCACCGCAGAGCATCGGCCTGAATGATGTGCGCGAGGACCTGGTGGCGATCATGCAGGAGCTCTTTGAGGCGCAGGTCATCACCGCCACCGGCGGCAATATCAGCGTACGCGTGCCGGACACTGACGATGAAGTGTGGATTACCCCCAGCCGATTGTTCAAGGGCGACCTTAAACCGGAGTTGATGGTGCGCATCAATCTCGACGGGGAGAACGTGGTCCCCGGCGCACGCTCACCCTCCAGCGAGTGGTGTATGCATACGCAGATACTGGCGAAAAAGCCGCAGGCCAACGCGGTGATCCACGCCCATGCACCCAATGCGACGATCCTGGCCAATTGCGGGTTGCCGTTCCTGCCCATTTCTACCGAGGCGGCCTTTTTCGGCAATATCCCCCGTGTGCCGTTCCTGATGCCCGGCACACCGGAACTGGCCGAGGCCGTCGCCGCTGCGATGGAGGATGAATGGGCGGTGCTGATGATCAATCACGGTATCATTGTTGCAGGCCGTAACCTGCGCCGGGCGGCGGACATGGTCGAGATCATCGAACGCAGCGCCGAAGTCATCCTCGGTTGCTACGCCGTGGGTAAAGAGCCACCGGTACTGCCAGCCGACGCCGTCGATTACTTCCGCAAATTGGGTGATATCGTAGCCTGACCCGTTTTTCCACTCCGCGCAAAGAGATGCATTAACATGACGGTGCAACGACTCTCGCACATCGGTATCTGCGTTTCAGACCTGGAACACTCGGTGCACTTTTACCGCGACATCCTGGGTTTTGCAGAGCTGTCGCGCTTGCAGGTGAAGGGGCCGGAGGCAGAGCGCCTGCTCAATATAGCAGGAGGCGAACTACAGGCGGTGTATCTGCAACGCGACGGCACCCGTATCGAACTTCTTTATTATCCCGTCGCCGGGCACTTGAGTAGCGATACTCCCCGACCGATGAATACATTGGGGTTTACCCATCTTTCCCTGCGCGTGGCAGATATCGATTCCGTGATCGCGGCCATCGAGCATGGCGGCGGTGCGAACCTTACTGAAACCCGCGTCGACAATGCCACATGGGGTAGCAAAGCCGTGTTCGTCACTGACCCGGACGGCCTGCGACTCGAACTTATACAGGCACCCGGCGACCCCGACGCACTGCCGGGGAGCTGACTGGATGGACAATTTGGACATGGAGAACATGACGTGAAATCGGTGGCAGAGATCGAGGCGGAACTGATCGGCCCCGGCGGCGCCTTTGAAATAGACATCGAAGAGGTACTCGGCGAGCGGATCAAGGTGTTCAAGAACCGCAACCGTTCGTTGCGCGAGATCGTACAGAACTCCGCCAACCACGGGGATAACGAATACATCATCTGTGAGGGGCAGCGCATCACCTTCCGCGAGCACCTGGCCCGGGTCAGCGCGGTAGCCCATAACCTGCGCCACACATACGGCGTGAACCCCGGCGATCGTGTTGCGATTCTGGCGGACAACCACCCGCAGTGGATTATCACCTTCTGGGCCACGGTGAGCATCGGCGCGATCTGTACCGGACTCAACGGCTGGTGGAGCCGTGATGAAATCCTGCATGCGCTGGACGATGCCGAGCCGCGTCTGCTGCTCGGCGATCGCAAGCGGCTGGCGCGCATCGCAGGACGCGAGTTGCCGTTTCCCGTGCTGTGCATTGAGGATGACTTCGCCACGCTGGAGCAGGGCTGGGATGCAGGCGCCGGTCATGCACCCACCCTGCCCGACTGCCAGATAGCGGAGGATGACCCGGCCCTGATTCTCTACACCAGCGGCACCACCGGGCGCGCCAAGGGTGCATTGATCAGTCACCGCGCACTGATCACGTTCCTGGCCTCCGCCATCTTCAGCGGCTTTCGAATGATGATGATGGAAGCCGAGTCGGGGAAACCCGCTGGCGGGCAGCTCCCTGCCCAACTGCGGGCTTTTTTCCGCACCGTTGTTTCACCTCTCCGGGCTGTTTACCGGGGTAATTACCAGTCTGGCCGTGGGTATGAAAACGGTGTGGACGCTGGGTCGCTTCGAGCCTGAAAAAATCCTGCAGCTGATCGAGGCGGAGCACGTCACCACCTGGCCTTCACTGGGCAGTATGGCAGCGCGTGTACTGGATCATCCAGATTTTGAGAAATACGACGTGTCCAGTGTTACCCGACTGGGCTCCGGCGGCGCGCCCACCAGCGCGGCCACACAACAGCGCATGACCCGCAGCTTCACGGGCACCGGCGGGCGCATGGCGCTGGGCTACGGCCTGACCGAATCGGCCGGCGTGGGCACACACAACTGGGGCGAACTATTGGAGAGGCATCCCAATTCCGTGGGGCGGGTGTTCCCCGGCATTGAGATGAGCATCCGCGACGAGAACAACCAGCCGCTGCCCAACGGCGCGCAGGGAGAAATCTGTATTCGCGGCAGCTGTGTGATGCTCGGTTACTGGCGCAACCCGGAGGCGACAGCAAAGGCCATCGCGCCCGGTCGCTGGCTGCGCACCGGCGATGTCGGTCATTTTGAAGGCGAGTTTCTGTACATCAATTCCCGCGCCCGCGATCTGATCCTGCGCAACGCCGAAAATATTCACCCGGTCGAAATTGAGCACTGCCTCGAACTGCACCCCGAGATCATCGAGGCCGCGGTGATCGGCGTGCCGCACCCCGATATGGGACAGGAAGTGAAGGCCATCATCGTTGTGGCAGAAGGATATAGCCCCAATACCACACTCCTGCACACTTTTTGCGCTGAGCGCCTCGCTGCGTTCAAAGTGCCCAGCCAGTGGGAGGTACGCCACACACCACTGCCCCGCAACGCGGCGGGTAAGATTATGAAAAATGTTCTCGCAGGAGAGGCGGACACGCAGCTTATTGAAGAGTGAGAATTTTTACGATTAGCTACGTGCTGACACCCTTCAACGCTTCTTCTTTGCCTTCGCGGCTGGCTTGGCGGCCATCATTTTTGCGATCTTGCCCTTCGCCTTCATCCCGGGCACCACGCCCAGAAAATCACGCTTGCCAACCCCGACCCCGTTGTGGCGCAGAATGTTGTAGGCCGTCGCATAGTGGAAATAGAAATTCGGCAGCGACCAGCCATTCAAGAAATCCAGGCCGTTGAAGCTGAGTGTGCCGATGGGCAACTGCATCACAATCTCCCTGCTCTCACTGCCGGCAAACTGTGACGCCTTCAGCCCACCAAGGAAACTCAGCGTGCGTTGAATGCGCGCCTCCAGCTCGGCGAACGTCGTCTCATTATCCGCAAACGACGGAGTATCAACGCCCGCCAGCCGCGAACAACAACCCTTCGCATGATCAGTGACTATTTGCACCTGTCGCATCAGGGTGAACATGTCTGGCGCCAGGCGTGCATTCAGGATCACCGCCGGGTCAATACCCCTGGCTTTGGCATCGCGAGCGGCCGTCTTCAGAATAGCCGAAAGGTTTTTCAGGTGATGGACAAACATCGGCTTGGAGCTCAGGTAAATTAGTTCACTCATTGGTACAAAGTCCTGTAAAGGTTGGAAGGAAAAATACTGGGGGTGTAATTTAGCAGCTCTGTATCCGTTAATTCAGCAAACGCAGTGCAAACGGATACTTGTAATGTTCGCCCTTGGACACCGCGACGGCAGCGAGGATGCAGAACACCAGGTTGACAACCACCAACACCGGTATCAGTAATACGCCTATCAGAATGAACGTAAGGATATAAGCAACCACGTATCCGATCATGATGGTGATCTGGAAATTCAGTGCCTCTCTTGCCTGCTCGTCGATGAATGCCGACTGGTCCTTCTTTATCAGCCAGATAATCAAGGCACCGAGAAAGCCGGACACTATACCCAGCAGGTGTGACAGCATAGCCAGATTCTGGTCGTCCTTGCTCGGGATTTGCACTACGGGATCGTTCATGGTTTTTTCTCCCTGCCTGGGTTTTGCGCCGGTTTCAAAGAATAGCCTGGTTGAGGATTGTGGCACGGGTGCACACCGGACGTAAACTATACAAAAAAACCGCTAGTAGCCTCGCAACGTGGCATAGCGCTGCACATGGTAGTGCTCATCCCCCAGCGTCTGCTGGGCAACGCGGGCGCGCTTGAGGTAAAAACCGATATCCTCCGCGTCGGTCATGCCGATACCGCCAAACATCTGTATCGCTTCGTCACTGACCAGTCTAAAGGTCTCTGCCACCTGCACCTTGGCAAGGCTGGCCATGAGAGAAATGTTAGCGGCGTCTTCATCTATTGCCTGCAGCGCCTTCAGTACCACAGACTTTGACAACTCGATTTCGCAGAACATTTTCGCTGCCCTGTGTTGCAACGCCTGAAAGCTACCGATCACTTCGCCAAACTGCTTGCGCTGCTTGAGGTAATCCAGGGTGCGCTCAAAGGCCGCCTGCAACGAGCCGAGCATTTCTGCCGCCAGTGCGATATTGCCGCGGTCCAGAATCCCGGTGAGCAGACCATATCCCAGGTGCAATTCGCCGAGCAGGTCGAGCGTGGACACCTCAACATCCTGCAAGCGAACTTCTGCCATGTTGCGGCTGTCGACCATCACCCGGCGCGCGACCGATACACCGCGCTGGGCACGGTTCACCATAAACAGGGATATTCCATGCTCATCACCACGCTCTGCGCTGGTACGTGCGACCACGATAAACTGGTCGGCGACATGGCCGTCGATGACATGCACCTTACAGCCATTGATAACATAGCCGTCCTGGTGCGGTACGGCCGTCGTGGCAATGGTACTCGGGTTATGGTGCGGTCCTTCTTCCAGCGCAAGCGACACCAGCAGCTCGCCGCTGGCGATGCGCGGTAACAGCGCGGACTTTTGTTGTTCGGTGCCACCCAACAGGATGCCACTGGCCGCGAGCACTACGCTGGAGAATAGGGGACTGGCGGCCAGCGTCCTGCCGCTGGCCTGCAGTACCACGCCCAGTTCGATGAAGCCGCAACCGAGGCCGCCATACTGTTCCGGAAGAAAGGCGCCGGGCCAGCCCATCGCGACCATCTCCTGCCACAGCTGCCGGCTGAAACCGTCGTCATTTTTTTCATCGCGCAGCGCCCGCAGTGCGCTGACCGGGGCCTTGCGCCGGAAGAAATCCTCCGCCGTACTCTTGAGCAATGCTTGTTCTTCGTTCAATACCAGTGGCATACCGCTGTACCTTGGTTCATGTCAGATGTTGGAGGGCAAACCCAGCACGCGCTTGGCAATAATATTCAACTGAATCTCCGAGGTGCCGCCCTCGATGGAGTTGGCTTTACTGCGCAGCCAACTGCGCGCCACGCGACCCTCCTCGAACACCTCCCCTTCCCAGCCGAGGCTGTCCATCCCGCCGATGGCAATGATCAGCTCCTGGCGCTCCTTGTTGAGCTCCGAGCCATAGTATTTCAATAGCGAGGATGCAGGCCCCGGGTCAGCACCGGCCTTCATCTCGTCGCCCACCCGTTGCATGGTCAGGGTAAAAGCCTGCTCGCGAATCTGGCAACGGGCCAGTTTCTGGCGCAGCACCGCATCCGAGAGCTTCCCGTCCTTCGCGCCCAGCGTGTCCAGGGCGAGCTGCTCGATAGACTTCTTCTTACCCGCGCTACTGCGGCCCATCGAACCTGCCATATTGCGTTCGTGTTGTAGCAGGTACTTGGCGACCGTCCAGCCCTTGTTCAATTCGCCGACCAGGTTTGCCTTGGGTACCTTCACATTGTCAAAAAACGTCTGGCAGAAGGGCGAGGCGCCGCTGAGCAACTGGATGGGCGAGGTACTCACACCCTCAGACGCCATATCGAACAACAAAAAACTGATACCGTCGCGTTTCGGTGCTTTTGCATCCGTGCGCACGAGGCAAAATATCCAGTCAGCCATATTGGCGTAGGACGTCCAGATTTTAGAGCCGTTGACGAGGTAGTGGTCACCCTTGTCCAGCGCCGAGGTTTGCAAACTCGCAAGATCTGAACCGGCACCCGGCTCACTGTAACCCTGGCACCAGCGGATCTCACCGCGTGCAATGCGCGGCAGGTGTTCGAGTTTCTGCGCCTCGCTGGCAAACTTGAATAAGGCCGGGGCCAGCATAATGACACCAAGGCTGGTCAGTGGCGCCCGACAGCCAAGGCGCGCCATTTCCTGCTGCAGGACTTTACTCTGCGGGCGACTTAAGCCCGCACCACCGTAATTTCTTGGCCACTCTGGCACCGTCCAGCCCTGCGCTGCCATACGGTCCAGCCACAGTTTCTGCTGTGCACTCTGGTAGGAAAATTTGCGCCCACCCCAACACACATCCTCGTCTGTGGTAAGCGGGGTGCGCATGCTCGCCGGACAATTTTCCTCCAGCCAGGCCCTGACATCTTCCCGGAATTGTTCGAGTTGCTCCATGGTTCTTCCTTATCAGGAATACAGTCTTATCAGGTATTGAACAACACCTTCAGGTGCGAAGGCCCGCGAAAGGCCACACCGCGTATCTTGCTGACCGCATCCGCAGCCGGATCAAAGCGCAGGTCGTGCAGCCGATCCAGCAGCGCGTTAAGCCCGATGAGGGCCTCGGTCAGGCCAAAATCGGCACCGGCACAATAATGCCGGCCGTAGCCAAAGGCCAGGGATTTTTCCCTGTCACGATCAATGTCGAACACCTCGGGCCGTGGAAAAACCCGCTCATCGCGGTTGGCAGAACCCAGCAATATCAGGACCGGCGCGTCATCCGGAATGGTGACGCCGCCGATCTCTGTCTCCCGGTCCGTCTGGCGCGACACAAATTGCACGGGCGATTCCCAGCGCAGGGATTCCCAGAGCAAGGGTTCCAACTTGCTGCGATCAGCACAGACCATCTCCAGTAACGCCGCATCGTTGAGTAGTGTATGCAGCACATTGCCCAGCAAGTGGTAGGTGGTGTCCGCGCCACCGGTGATGAGCAGGCGCAGAAAGCTGATGATTTCCGCATCCGTCATTTTCTCGCCCATGACCTCCGCTTCAATCAACTTGCAGATCAGGTCACCGGTGGGATTGTCGCGTTTTTCCTTGACCACGGGCTCGAGGTATTGCGCCAGGCAGGCGGAGCCGCGCAAGCCACGCGCCGGGTCTGCGGCAACATGCGTAAGATCAATGCCCCAACGGTGAAAGTCGCCGGCATCCTCCTGCGGCAAACCCAGGATCTGCACAAAGACGGACAGCGGATACAGGAAAGTAAAATCAGGCACCAGGTTGGCGCGCCCGGACTGTGCAAATTTATCGATCAAGCGGTCTGCGGTGTTGCGCGCCATCTGCCTGAACTCGGAGCCCATGGCCTTGGGCCGCAGTGCAGGCGTTATCAGGTTCCTGTGCTTCAGGTGCTCCTTGCCGTTCATACCGACAATGGTCTGCCCGAACACCATGCCAATGCCCGGATAGTCCGGGCTGTTGGATTTACTGGAAAACGTTACATCATCCAGCAACGCCTGTTGGGCGAGTTCGAAAGACGATATGTAGTAATTACGCCCGAACTTGCCTACCGGACAGGTATCGCGCAGGGTCTTGAAAATGCCATAGGGGTTTTCGACCGGATCAATCGGGCCGAGGGACATGAGTTCTTCAGGGGTCGAGGGCTGTGTGAAATGGGTCACTGTGCAATGTCCTTGAGACTGAATGCCATCAAGGTATCACCTAACTTGGTGCGCATGGTGGAATGTCCACCGGCGGCGATCACCACGAATTGCCGGCCGCTGTTTTGCCCCTCATAGGTCATCGGCGTGGCCTGCCCGCCGGCAGGTAATCTGTGACGCCACAATTGTGCGCCGCCTTGCGCATCAAAGGCGCGGATATAATCATCCATGGCAGCACCGATAAACACCAATCCACTGTCGGTCACAATGGGACCACCTGCACTGGGTAAACCCATGGTGGGAAAAAAGGGAAACCAGGACATTACCGACACCATGTCCCGGGGCGTACCGAACGGCACTTCCCAGGTTTTTTTCCCCGTATCCAGGCTGACTGCCAGCAGGCTACCCCAGGGCGGCGCGATACAGGGCACCCCGAAGGGCGAGAGCAGAATCTCATGTTTGACGACATAGGGAGCGCCAAAATTGGGTGAGTAATCGGCATGCTTAGCGCTCAGGGTGGCCAGGGGCACTTGCTCTCGCGGCACCAGCATGTTGTAGGACACCACATAATTCTGCGGCATGATGAGTAAATTGTGGTTGCTGTCGTAAGCCAGCCCGCCCCAGTTTTGTCCGCCGGCAACACCGGGATACTGGATACTGTGCTTGTTCAGTGCCGGCGGTGTGAAGATACCTCTATTGTCCGCCGCTTCTATCTTCTGCCTGCAGCCCTGTCGATCGTAAAACGTGAAGCCCCAGGCATCATCAGGACTGACACCGTACGGGTGCACCGGCTGCGGAAAGGTCGGAAAAGGTTGTGTCGCTGACGTGTATTCCCCCGGCACCTGTGTCTGCGGCACCGGCCGCTCCTCGACCGGATAAAGCGGCTCGCCCGTCTCGCGATTCAGGATAAACAGGTGCCCTATCTTGGTGGCCTGCACGAGCGCGGGGATTTTCTTGCCGTCCTTCTCGATATCGATCAGCACCGGCTGGGACGCTATATCATAGTCCCACAGATCCTGGTGCACGACCTGGAAATGCCACACCACCTTGCCAGTCAGCGCATCGAGTGCCACCACCGAGTTGGCGTAGTACGCAAGGTCAAAACCGTGTTGTTTGCGCTGGCCGCCGACAAAGTCCGGTCCCGGACTGCCAAAGGGGACAAAAATCAGGTTGCGTGCGGGATCGGCGGAAGAAATACTCCAGGAGTTGGGAGTCCCGGTGTGATAGCGCTGCCCCGCAGGTGCACCTATGGCCTGGGGCGAGGGTGACCCCGGTGGCACCGGATCAAACGCCCAGCGCAGTTCACCGGTACGCGCGTCCCATGCGCGAATAACGCCGCCCGGGGAATCGACGCGCTGGTTGTCCATTACCATTGCTCCCTGGACCACGAGGTCGTTGATCACCAGCGGCGGCGAGGTCATGGCCATTTCATTGTTGAGAACTTTGCCCATGCCTGCGCTGAGATCGACTGCGCCGTGCACACCAAAGTCCACGCAAGCTTTTCCGGTAGCGGCGTCAATCGCCATCAGCCGCCCATCGAGCGTGCCCATGAAAACCCGCGTCTGGCAGGGTGCCCGGTCGCCGCCGCGAGTATCACTACCGGCCATTGCATTGTGGTCCTGCCACAGAGCCACGCCACGGCATTTGGTAGTCCAGGAACCACTTCCTATATTGGGCTTACTGTCGAACACCCAGCGCTCCTGTCCGGTTTCGGCATCGACTGCAAAGGCGCGGCTCAGGCCCGAGCAGAAATACAGCGTGTTGTTATGGAGGACCGGCGTGGCGAGGAAGGAGCTTGGCGGCATGCCGGGTTTCAGTTCGGAAGAATCACCCGTGTGGTACTCCCAGGCGACCTCGAGTTGGTCGACATTTTCTTTGGTGATTTGCCGCAGCGGCGAAAAGCGCGTGCCCCCGGCATCACCGCCCCACACCGGCCAGCCGCCGGTGTTGTCCTGTGCCAGTGCGCCCGGTGTTACGCACACCCACACGGCAATACACAGCAGTTTTTTCATGCACCTAATCATTCAGCACCGGGCTAATGTGCGCCAGGCTGCGCCACTGCCGCACCCGCTTTCGCCGGGCCGGTGCCGTTGAACAGACCGGATGCCTCTATGTCCGGTGCGCCCGTAGGACTGAGCTGCGTCACTTTCGGTATCCCACCCTCCACATGCCAGGCCGGGCCATTGGAATTGGACGTCCAGACATTACCCTGATCGTCCATATCTATTTCCCGGGTGTACGTCACCATGGTGGGCAATGGGTAAATCGTCCAGTTTTTGTTCTGGGGCTCGAAGCGGATCAGGGAATCACTCTGGGTGCCGGTGATCCAGACATGATCGGTTTTCGGATCGATAAAAACCGCATAGGGAACCTCGCTGCCAAGGGGCTCCACCGGAATCACATAGCTTTCCTTCCACTCCATAGTGTTGGTATCAAAGCGGTTGATGGTGCCCTCGGCATAACTGGGCACCCACAAATTGCCCTTCGAGTCGAAACGCAGTCGGCGCGGGGTGACAAAGGGTGTCGGGATAGACGTGACTTCCAACGTCTCGGGATCAATACGGCCGATATGGCTCATATTCAGCTGGCTGAACCACACGCTGCCATCGATGGGACTGATGTCGATGCCATAGGGCATGGGCATGGTGACGCCATCCATATCCGCCGAGCGATCTTCCAGTTTTAACAGGTCCGCATGCTCGATGAAGAAGGGCGTAAACCAGGTGATCAATCGCGTCTTGATGTCGGGAAACTCCAGCCTGATAAATTTTTGTTCGCGGGTTTTGGGATCAAACATGCCCACGTGATTGGTCGCGGTGATGGTGTACCACAGACGCCCTTTCTTATCGAACCGCAGCGTGTGCGGATTGATGCCCTCCTTGAGGTCGACCATATCCCAGGTTTCCGTGGCCGGATTGAAACCCGCAAGTTGGTTACCGGACGCCAACGTCAACCAGATGATCCCGTCGGGGGCGGTTTGCAGCGAGTGCGGGCCAAGGTAGGAGTCCGGTCCCTTGCCCTTGTTCTTCCCTTTCTCCATCTTCCAGTACACGCCGCCCGGCTTGTGGTCACCGCGGGGAATAAGGTAGCTTTTGCGATCACCGTCGGGATTCTGGTCGAAGCGGATCACATGCAGGGTGTCCATGGGGCCATCCACGGTCCAGATAGAACCATCCGGATGGTATACCATCAGGTCGTGCTGCCCCGAGTAGGGACCTCCCAGGTCCCACTCCTCAATCACTGCCTTGCGCACTACAGCCGAAGGCACCGGCAGTGGCCCGTTCTCACCGTCGTAGGCCGGTAGTTTTTTCAGCACATTGGCCTGGTCATAAGCGGCCAGGTAATGATCGGGTAACACCTCGCGCAGGCTGTTGCTGATAATGGCGCCGCGGCGTCCCATGGCATGGATGGTGTCTACCCACTGCTCACGCGTAAACTGGCGCCTGGAGGTCAGCGGGGAACCCTGCTGATGGCAGAAGGTGCACTGCATTTTGAACTCCAGCAACTGGTCGCGGTTATCAAACTCTTCCAGCACCAGGTTCATCCAGTAGTTGCTGGGCAGCTGCTGAATCATTTCTTCCGGATGACTGATACGCACCATGTCGACTGCAAGCCAGCGGCCATCCGCTGCCGGGCTCTGGTTTTCCAGGACGACATCCTTCCAGCCCGCCCGGCGCACTCGGATTTTGTAACCTTCGGCCCAGGGTAATCCAGGAGAGAGGAACCGCCCCTGTTCGTCAGCAAATACGCTCACCGAATGAATGGGCTCACCGTGAAAAAATGTCACCATGGCCCCTTTAACGGGGTTGCCAGCGGCGGACACATTCCCATAAAAAAAGCCCGCACCATCGGCAGTGGTTTTTGCGGCATACGCGGGGCTTACCTGTGTTTGCAGAATCAGGAGCAGGAGGAAAGCAAACAGGCGTTGCATGGCGGGATTCCTGGTGTAATTCTATTTTTGGTGCTGCCGAACCAGCGTGGCAGAAAAAAAAGCATTATTCAAGCCAACTGCCTGAAATTAAACCGCATCGGAATCCTCGGTGTATCCGCCCCGAGGAAACTTTTCGGAAAAAGAAGGGAAGATCCCGTCCAGGTTGCGTATAACAATCGTTAGACGTAACGTTTTGTGACGTCACTGGAGTTCGAGAATGACGACAACAGAGAATTTAGGGACACAGAAACCGCTGTTAGGCATCGGCTCCTGCCTGGCAGGGAATGCGGTGCGCTACAACGGCGATACCAAGAAACCCAATGCATACGTGCGCGACATCTGCGCGCAGTTTCAAACCCAGGCCTTCTGTCCGGAGATGGGCATTGGCCTGGGCGTACCGCGACCACCCATTCGCCTGGTGGGCAGCGAGCAGGCGGTACGCATCGTCGACGTGAAGACACACAGCCACGACTACACCGACCAGATTCGAGCGTATGCGCAGCAGGTTCTTGAGCAGGCACCGCTGTTGTGTGGCTACATCCTGGTCACGGGCAGCCCCAGCTGCGGATACGGGCGGGTCAAACGCTACTCGCAGGCAGGCCAGCACCTCGCCTCCGACCAGAACGGCATCTTCGCGGCAGCGCTGACTAACGCGGACCCCCTGTTACCCCTTGAAGATGACGGCCGTCTCAACGACCCGGGCCTGCGCGAGAGTTTCGTGACCCGCGCCTGCGCCTACCACGACTGGAAAACACTGACCCGGCAGGAGCTAACGGCCCACCGCCTGATCGACTTCTACACGCGCTATAAATACCTGGTGATGGCCCATCATGTACCCGCCTATCAATTGCTGGGGCGCATGCTGGCCAACGCCAACCGACAACCCCTGGATGAGCTGGCCGCTACATTCATCAGCACCCTGATGGCCGCCCTCGCCCGGCGCGCTACCCGGCGCAGCCACAGCAATGTGTTGTTCCATCTCGCAGGCTACCTGAAGCGGCAGATCAGCGCAGAGCAACGCCAGCGCCTGAGCCTGCTGATAGAGGACTACCGGACAGGGAAAATTCCTCTTATCGTGCCGGTCACTATGCTCAAGCATTACTTTGCAAACCATCCCAATGCGTACATCGACGGGCAGGTATTCCTCAACCCCTATCCCGATGAGTTGCGCGTGCGCAACGTGGTATGAATGGTGGAGATCGTCTTTTTAGACTGGCTCAGAGCTTACTTGCAGGGGTATGCCTCGACGAAAGCCAGATAGACCAGGCCGGATGCACTCCTGTGTAGATCATCTGGATGTTTTTCCAGGTAATTTACCACCTCCAGTTTGACCTGCCCCAGGGTCACCCCACTTTCTCCCGATGGCCAACAGTAATCTTTCTCTCGCCAACCTGCTTCTTTAAAGTTGCCCACTATGTCGGCCACTCCAGCGATATAGCCGTAACACTCCCCCTGCAAAAAGGGACCCTCTGACAATTTACATTGCTCCAGGAGGTCACTGCCGGAGACGAAACCAGCCCACGACTGCGCGTTGAATAGCACCATCAGAACAACTGCTGCAATGATTCTTCCCATAACCCCTCCTTCCTATTTGCACAGGTTACAAAAGAAATGGGGTCTAGGATATGTGAATGCTGCAGACTCTGACTATCGCTTGAATGGCCACGACCATAACGATATGGTTGGTACTGGCGTGGTCTGTCAGGCCCACTGAGCACAACGACAGGAACTACACTGGCAACAACCTGAATTTGCCGGAGGCTGTAGCTTGAAAGACCCCTATCAATATGAACGGAACAAGGCACACTCAAGAGCAGGGGAGCTCTCCGACACTTTCGAGCGCGAGCCGCTCGACTTCCATACAGAAGAAGAACGTAACCGTATGGCTGCGGAGATTGAGCGGCACCGTATTGCAGAGCGTGAACGGGTCCGGGAAACCCGCCGGCAGCTGTTGGCTGAAAACGAGGCTGCCAAGCAGGCCGCGAAGCAGGCCCTGATCAAACGACATGAAAGGTGGCTCGCTGCGTGGCATATAAGCCTGCTGATTGGCGGTAGCATCGCGTTAGTAAAAATCGTCAGCATGACGATTGAGAACGGCATATAGCCCATTTTCCGACTCAGCGTTGTGGCGTTTGACTGCCTCCTTCATTCTTAGGCGTAGATCGCCGTCAGCGCAGACTCAATGTCGGGATAGGTAAAATCAAACCCCGCGGCGCACAACCGCTCAGGCAGCACACGCTGGCCATCCAGAAGCAATTCCTCCGCCATCTCACCGACCAGCAAGCGCATCAGCGGGGCTGGCACGCCCGCTCGAATAAACGTGCGATGATGCGTCTGCAAGGCCCTGGCGAAATCGCGTCCGGTCACCGGCTCGGGACTGGTAATATTGAAAGGCCCCTGCAGGTCGTCTCGCCCCAGCAGGAACTGAATTGCGCGGATGACATCCTGGCGGTGTACCCAGCTCAGCCACTGTCGTCCAGAGCCCAGCCAACTGGCGACACCGAAGCGAAAAGACTTTGCCATCTCCACCAGTGCGCCACCACCGTTGTCCAGCACCACACCCAGGCGCAACAGGCAAACCCGCACGCCTAACTGCTGCGCCTGCAGCGCCAATGACTCCCAGTCACTGCAAAGTGTCTGCGCAAATCCGGGCGTGACTGCAGAGGATTCCGTCAGGTACTCGTCACCGTGATGTCCGTAATAACCGATGGCACTGGCACTGAGCAGGACAGCGGGTGGACGATGGAGCCGCGCCAACAAATCGAGAACCTGGCGGGTAGTATCCATGCGACTGGCGACGATCTCGCGCTTGTACGTTGCAGTCCAGCGACGAGCGGCCAGGGAAGCGCCTGCCAGATTGATCACGGCATCGAGCTGCTCGGTCGCCGCAATCTCGTCAAGGGAGCGAACAAAGCGGCAGCGAGGCCGCTCGACCTGTACCTGCCGGCTGAGAATAATCACGTCGCTACCGCATTCCAGCAGTGCCTCAGTAAGCGCTGTGCCGATGAAACCGGTGCCACCTGTAAGCAATACGCGCATAAGCAACCCTGTAACAAAACGTATGTTAATGTACGCCAGCAAGGCGCAATGGATCAAAATCTCGCCGCATCATCTGATCACAGCACCGCACCGTATACTAACGCTGTGAACACACTGCAACATGACATTCGCAGCCTGACGGACTTCCTCGCCGATCATCCCAGACTGGTGGTGCTTACCGGGGCAGGCATCAGCTGCGCATCCGGTATACCGACCTACCGGGACCAGCACGGCAACTGGCTGTATCGCGCGCCTATCCAGGAGCAGGCGTTTCTGAAGGACGTGCATACCCGCCGCCGCTACTGGGCGCGCTCCCGGCATGGCTGGCCGGTGATACGCGACGCGCTGCCCAATCCGGCGCATCTTGCCCTGGCACAACTGGAACAACAGGGACATATCACACTGCTGATAACCCAGAACGTGGATAGACTGCACCAGCGTGCAGGTAGCCGCAATGTCGTCGATCTGCACGGCCGGGTTGACCGTGTGCGCTGCCTCGAGTGTGCGACCATGCACAGCAGAGACAGCATCCAGGACATGCTGGAGTGCGAGAATCAGTGGCCCTGCCCACCCCAACAAACCCCACGACCCGATGGCGATATGGATGTTCCCGACGAGATGCTTCTCCAGTTGGTGCTGCCGCAGTGTCACCTGTGCGCCGGTGACCTGATGCCCGAGGTGGTCTTTTTCGGTGGTACAGTGCCCACAGAGAGAGTGAATACCTGCCTTGACGCGCTGGAACAGGCCGACGCCCTGCTCGCGATAGGCAGTTCGCTGATGGTTTTTTCGGGCTACCGTTTCTGCCGGCGAGCCAGCCAGTTGGGCAAGCCCATTGCGATTATCAACCCCGGCGTCACCCGCGCTGATGAACTGGCAGCGCTCAGGCTCCACTCACAGGCCACACCGCTACTCACGCTGGTCGTCGAACAACTCCGTCAGACTATCAGCTCGTCGCCATACGCTCGCGGTAATCCCAGCTGAACAGCCGCAACGGTTCGATGGTGATCAGGACTTCATCCTCGGCCCGCGACAGCAGCCAGTTGCCCAGCTTTGACTCTGTCCCGCCGAGGTAGCGCTGCAGCATCTCGCTCAGCACCACGCCGTCGGCGTCGGAGTCCAGGGTCGCAATGCCTTGTCCTCTTACCCCGTGATAAGGCGGCTCATTCGGTGCCAGTTCAAAACCGACACGGTCGCAGCGCTGCAGCAGGCTGACCAGCTGCGAGGAGCGGTGTGATACACAGCGCAGGCATTGTCCGTCATAGCCATACCAGACCGAGACCACGCGCGGAAAACCATCCTCGCCCACGCAGGCCAGGCGCAGGGGGAATGTGCTGTCTTGCAAAAAGGTATCGATACGGACCTTATCCCACGGGCCTTTCAATGTGACGGCCATAAACTCTGATCTCCTGCAGTAGTGGCCTGGTTCGACCCGCTCTCACAAGCCTAGCCCATAATAAAAAAGCCCGCAGCACAACGCTGCGGGCTATAGGGGCCTGGATGGGTACTTTCAAAGCGAGAAAGCCCTGGGGATTCCTCCTCTTTATACTCATCAGGATACAATACGCGCACACGGCATGGACGGATCACTTTCCTGACCAGCTGCCCCATCGCGACAAGGACCATCGGTTGTGCGCAACCAGAGCCGGCTCAGCGCTTCGTGACTCCTTCTATATACCTCTTAAGGCGATCCAGTGTTTCTGCGTGTGCCATTTCCGCCTGCCTGAATGCGTAGTTAAACAGGATATCAGGCGCTTTCAGGGTGAACATCTCGCGCAATGTGGCACCGTTTTTAGCACGCTCAACAGTACTGATCAGCGATATATAGATACCGGGAAATTGATGCACCTCGGTATGCACGGTATCTGCTGTTACGCTGAGAATATCAGCGCGGTAGTTAATGTTGATTCTAACCGGGCCCCAGCACAGTCGATCGGTAATAACATAGCGCTTTAGTATACCGGTCGGGGACAGTGGTCGCTTGGACTACCTTAACAATAAACGGATGGAAAAGCTGCTGCTGACTGTAATCAGAAATGGCGTCCATAATGATCGCCGCTTCTGCTTCAATAAATATTTCTTGTTCAAATGAACCGGTCTTCATCTTGGCCATACTGCAGTGGCGGCGAAACGCCCACTCTAGCCCATGCGCTCTGCGACTGCGCGATTACCTCGGGAATTTGTGTACATACCTACTGTAGTCTGTTCCGACCGAGCAGAGACATCTGGCCTCCGCTAAACTCTAGGGGAAGCTCAGGCTGCCGTCTTGCTGCGCTTGTGTTTGCCAACAACGCGCTTTTTGCGGGCGGGACGACGGGTAACTGATGTTGTCGCGGCAATGCGCTTTACAAATTCCACCAGCGCCGACTCCCACTCACTGACATCGTCGGGTTGGCAGATCACCAGACCGTGCACATCCGGCAGTATGTCAGCCAGTTCTGTGGCCGTGGACACCGGGTGGGCGGCATCATCCTCCCAGGCCAGAATCAGCGCCGGTACCTGCAACTGGCGCAGTAGCGCCTGATCCGGCATATCGGAGCGAGCGGCGCCGCCGAGGGCGGCCTGCACATGCAACGGATTTGCCGTCGCCAATCCCTTCATCGTATGCAAGGCCAGTTGGCTGCGCCCGTCTTCGCGCATGGGGATGGGCAGCAGGTCCAGCAGGCGATAGGGGGCCGCGCCAAAAAGCCCCGAGACCCGGGCCAGGCGGCGGTAAATCGCGGACTGCCTGGGCCGTGTATCCCACGCGGTAGGCGGCAGGACGAGCACCAGTCCCGCGACCTGTTCCGGTTGTTGCACCGCAGCCTCGAGGGCGGTGGCGGCGCCCATTGATATGCCACCCAGCAGGCAGCGCGCAAAGCCGCCGGTCGCGGCGACAGAGGTGCCGACCGCGAGCATATCGGCAGCCATCCTGTCCCAGCAATAATCCCTGGCGTCATAGCTGCCGTCGGAATTGCCGTGGCCGCGGGCATCGTAGCGCACAACCTCCGCGAAGCGCTCCACGACGCCCCAGTCCCACAAGCCGGCCAGGTCCTCAACCCGCATGCTGCCCATCAGGCTGTGTCCCCAGACAAAGGGAATGCCCTTGCCCTGGCTGCGCACGGCCAGTTCCACCGCGCCGAAGCGCTGCAGGTAACTGTGGCTTTTCATTGTCCCCCCTCTTTTTCATCGCACAATTTGCGCAGGTCGGCCATGGCGGCAAGCAGGCCGTCAGCGAGCCGCTCGATATCGGGCACCGCCCTCTTGCATCCCATCAGGGAAAAATTCAGGTTGCCCGCATAACTCCACACGGTGATATTGAGGCCGCAGCCCTCCACCAGCGGGCCCATGGAATACAGGTCCACCAGCGTGCCGTAATTGCCCGAGAGCCGCTCTGCGGGACCGGGCACGTTGGAGATAATGACATTGGTGAGCGGTCTGTAATCCGCCCGCTCCGCCTTGCGCAGGTACTGCCTGAGGCTGGTTTTCCACAGTGAGAAAAACGGCGGCAGGAAATGCATTAATTCGATAAAGGTATCCTTGCCCAGCAGGTCCAGTTCCTGCTTAGCGACTTTCGTCGCGCGCTGTATCGCGTGAAAGCGCTCCACGGGATCAGCGATATTGGTCCACAGGCAGGTCGGCAAATAGGTGGTGCGATTGCCCGATTCGCGCGCGGAGCCGGGCTCGTCCGCCGACACTGGGATGGCCGTGCACAGTGGCTCGGCGGGCAGATCATTGTGCAACAACAGGTAATCCCGGATAGCGGTGGCCGCCAGCGCAAGGATCAGGTCGTTGATGGTACCGCCCAAGGCGCGGGCCACCACTTTCGCCTCCGGCACCGGAATCTGTCGGGTCGTAAAGCTGCGACGGGGTGACAGGGCGTGGTTGAGTCGCGTGCGCGGCGGCGGATGCGCCAGCCGTTGCAGCGACGGAGAACCCACGTCGCGATGGAAAGCGAACAGTCTCGCGCCCGCATGCCACAGGGTCGAGACAAACGCGGGAAACTGCCGGATATCGATGTTGACCTGGTCGCGCAGCGCATCCCACACCAGGAGTCCCGCGCTGGGCAGGGGTTCGGGCCGCCACGGTGTGCGCACCGCGAGGGGCGCCTGCAGGCTGGCCTGTTGCTCGAACACCCGGCTAAGGTAGCGCACCGTCGCGGCGCCGTCAGCGAGGCAGTGGTGAACCTTGTGCACGATTGCCACGCGGCCGTTTTCCAGCCCGGTCAGCATCCACAACTCCCACAGCGGCCGGGACCGGTCGAGGCGGTGGCACATGATCTGCGAAATCATGTCGTGCAGTTCGCGCATGCCCCCCGGCGCGGGCAATGCAGCGCGATAAATGTGGGAGTCCAGGTCGAAATCGGGGTCATCCACCATCACCGGATGGTGCAGGTTGAAGGGCACGAACAGCACCCGCTGGCGCAGCATGGGAACCACATCCAGCGCGGCTTCGAGGCGCTCGCGCAGGATACCGTAATCCGCCTCGCTATATTGCGATTCGAAGATTTGCACCTTGATGGTGTGCATCAACACCGTCGGTGTCTCGGTGTAGAGGAAACTGGCGTCCTGTCCGCTGAGTCTATGCATTGCGTTTGCGACGGGAGGCGATCCTCCGCGATACGCTCAGGCAAACACGGGCCAGTTCCTCTCCGAAGGCCGGATCCAGGCAGGCCACGTGGCCGTCGTCGTACAAAAACAATTCGCTGCCGGGGATCAGCTCGGCCATTTCCCGCTGGTGTCGGGGCGGAATGGCGCGGTCGCGCTCGGTACACAAGATAGCGGTGGGCACAGCAATTTCGTGCAGCCATGCACTGGCGTCGTGCATTGCCATTTCGCGCCCGGACTCCACAATCATGCGCAAACTGGCGCGGCGCAGTTCATCCAGGGCCCAGCGGGCTTCCTCCTCATGCAACTGGTCCGCCATGCGCGGCAGGAAGCGCTTCAACAGGCCCCTGGGCAGGTGACTGATCAGTTCGACGGTATTTCCCAACCCCAGCAAAACAGCGAACAGCGGCAACACTACCAGTTCCTCATGGCGCGCAACCCGCGCCCTGTAGTTGGTGGCGGCCAGCACCAGTCCCGCAACATGCTGGGGGTGGCGGTGAGAAAGGTACTGCACGATCGCGCCGCCCATGGAGTAGCCGACTGCGATCACCGGACCACAGCCGACCGCCTCTATCAGGGCCGCCATGTCGTCGGCTGCCCGCTCAAAAGTGAAACGCTCGCGACCGCGCGCGCTACGACCGTGGCCGCGCACATCCGGGGCAATGATGTTGAAATGCCGGGACAATGCGGGGAACAGGCGGAACCAGTTCAGGCCCGACGACACCACCATGCCATGCACCAGCAGCAGGGTCGGCTTTCCGGGGTTTAGATGCTGCCGGTAAAAACAACTGCCCAGACCTGGCAGTTCCACAAACACGCCGCTGACTCGCGATACTCCACCACCTGACTGCCGGAACGTCGCCGGCGCGCTAAGGGTTTGCACATATCCTCCCGGGAAGACTCATGGTCTACCTCGATTTCCGCCTGCTGGCCGCTTTTTTCGCGGGCCGCCGCGCAGATTTTTTAGCAGGCCGCCGCGCGGCCTTTTTCGCCAGCCGCAGGTATTCGCGCAGGGCGCTGTCCAGACCGTCGATGATCGTCCACGGGTCGGGCACCAACTGCGGCGCGATAGTCACGCCCACATCCACCTGGTCCACATAGCTGACGCAGGTAAAATTGATACCGATACCCGGCGTGATGATGGACATCGGGTACATGGTTTCCAGGCGCGCACCGGCGATGTACATGGGCTTGTCGCTGCCGTGCACATTGGACACAATCAGGTTTAACCCGAGCATCTGCGTCGTCTGCTCGGGTGTGGTCGCGGCCATCATGGCGGACACCAGCAGCGGCGGCATGATCTGCATCAGCTCGATAAACCCTTTGCCGCCTCCGCGGACTTGCTGTTTAACCTGGGCGCAATCGGCGCTGATCGCCCGCAAGCGCGCTACCGGGTCTGCCACATCCGTGGCGAGGGTAACGGACGCCTGGGTAACCCGGTTGCTGATCTCCTCGTCGCCATCGCCACGCAGCGAAATAGGCATTGCGGTGCGCAGTGACAACTGGGGCAGTTCGTCACGGGCCAGCAGGTAGTGACGCAGCGTAGTGGACACCAGTGCCAGCAGCACATCGTTGACGGAGACATCAAAGGCCTTCCTGACAGTCTTGATGTCATCCAGCGACAGGGAGCCAAAGATAAAGCCACGCTCACGGCCGATGTCGCCGTTCAGGCAGGTCAGCGGCGTTTCCGGTTTGGCGGGACTGCGGTCCGCGCTCCTCTTGAATTGTTCGAGTATCTTCGGGCGGACCACGTCCGCTATTCCGCGGTAGGCCGCCCATGGGAAACCGGCCAGATGCAACGCGGTTGCCGAGGACAAATGCCAGCGGTCCGGCACACCTCCCGCCTTGGCGCCGCTGATGCTGGCATCCACCGGCCGTGCTTTGGCATTGGGCGCAAAGTCGCACAGCAGTTCTCCGAGTTTGCTGGCGCCCTGTCCATCCATCATGCAGTGGTGTAATTTCTGCACGATCGCGTACTTGCCGCCCTCGAGACCCTCGATAAACCAGAATTCCCACAGCGGTTTGCTGCGGTCGAGATGACGGCTGTACAGGTGGGCGACCAGCTCGGACAGCGCTTCGCGGTCGCCCGGCGAGGGCACGGCGATACGCTTGAAATGGTTTTCATAGCGGAAATTTTCGTCCTCTACCCAGTAGGGCAAATCCAGACCCATTGGCACTTCGTGCAATTTCCAGCGAAAGTGCGGCACTTCGCGGATACGCTCGATCACTTTTTTCCTGAGGTAGTCAAAACTGAAGCGGGGGCAGGCGCTGGTGTCCAGGATAACCAGCCCCACCGTGTGGTGGTAGATGGTGTCTGTCTCCCCGGCCACGAACAGGATGTCCTGCTTACCCAACTGTCTCACCGCAGCCATAAAGCCTTCCTTCGTTTTTTCCAACCGACACTCACCCGCGGAATCACGCCGCGGACGCCTGATACATATCAACAGTCTGGATCAACGCCTGCTCGCCGGGTAATGATTTGCATCAATAGAACCGTGGAATCGGGTTGCATTCCGGGTGGCCCCGGACCACATTTGCCATAGTGGGACATCAGTTGACCTGAGGGTGTTGTCCTGCGCGCACGAGTCCCATTATTCATCACTTACCCATGGAGTATCGCAGGGCAATGGCATCGACACTGACTTTCAATCTCGCAGACCTGTTCGAATCCGTTGCCGATACCGTACCCGAGCGTACCGCAATCGTTTCACTACAGCGCCAGTTGAGCTTCAGGGAACTGGACCAGCGCGCAACTCGCCTGGCCAACTGCTGGAGCGCCCTCGGCATTGGCCGTGGCGACCATATCGGACTGCAGTTGTACAACGGCAGTGAATACCTGGAAGGCATGCTGGCGGCGTACAAACTGCGCGCAGTGCCGATCAACATCAACTACCACTATGTGGCAGGGGAACTGCAGTACCTGTACACGGACGCTGATCTCGTGGCCGTCGTTACCCATCAGGCCTTTGCGCCGGGTGTGGCCGATGTGCTGGACCGCGTCGGTAAATTGCGGCACGTCTTTTGCGTGGCGGATGCTTCCGGTGCGGCTATCGATCCCGGTTTTCACGATTACGAACAGGCGCTGGCGCAAAGTTCGGACCTGCGCGACTTTGCGCCTCGCGATTCGGACGATCTCTACATCGTCTATACCGGCGGGACCACGGGCATGCCCAAAGGCGTGATGTGGCATCACCGGGACATTTTTTTCGGGGCCATGGGGGGTGGCGACCTGGACCAGAGCCGCGGCCCTATAAAGGAACCCGCAGAGTTGACGGGACGCATCGGTGACATGGCCCCCGCCGCCCTGCCAGCGCCACCCTTCATGCATGCGGCCGCCCAGTGGGCTGCCCTGAGCCTGCTGTTCGCCGGCGGCAAGATCGTGATCCCGGCCGGGGGTCACTTCGATCCTGCGGCGATCTGGCAAAGCGTTGACGATGAAGCGGTCAACCTGCTGATCGTGGTGGGCGATGCCATGGCCACTCCCCTGGCCGACACGCTGGCGGCCTCTCCCGGGCGTTGGCAGGCGGCCAGCCTGCTGGCCATCGCGTCGGGTGGCGCGCTGTTCTCCCCGGCCACGAAGGCGCGCCTGATCGCCCTGTTGCCCAACTGCTTCATTGTCGACGGCCTAGGCTCCTCGGAAACCGGCGTGATGGGCAACAAGATCAGCGCCGGGGAAGGGGGCGAGCGGGAAGCGAAGTTCATGGTCAACGATTCCACTATCGTGCTGGATGACAACAACCGCAAAATCGCACCCGGCTCTGGCGTGATTGGCCGTATTGCCCGCCGCGGCCACGTGCCCATCGGTTATTACAACGCCCCGGAAAAATCAGCCAACACCTTCATCGAGGTCGACGGCGAGCGCTGGGCGATCCCTGGCGATCTCGCCACTGTGGAGGAAGATGGGCGTATCCTGCTGTTGGGACGCGGTTCCGTCAGCATCAACTCCGGCGGCGAGAAGGTTTTCCCGGAAGAAGTGGAGTCCGTGCTCAAGGAACACCCGGATGTACTCGATGCAGTGGTCGTAGGTTTGGAAGACGAGCGCTTTGGGGAACAGGTCGTGGCAGTGTGCCAGACCCGCAGTGGCACCCCGCTGGAACTGGAAAAACTAAGGGAGTTTTGCCGCGGCAAACTGGCGAGCTACAAGATCCCCCGCGCCGTGGTTTGCCTGGCACAGATCAAGCGCTCCCCGGCAGGCAAGGCGGATTATCCCTGGGCCAAGGAAACCGCGCGCCGCACGGCTTAAAAGGCAGCCCGCACGGCTTCAATTAAAAGTGGATTTCTCCAGCGCCCGCTTCATACCATAGCCCGCCATGGCGATGGCAAGCTTTTGTGGTAGCAATCGGAGCAGGCCAATAAAGAGACGGTTATGCATACCCGGCATGAAATGCGGTTGCTTGCCAAGATGTTGCAGCGCCTGCTGCGCTACTGCGGCGGGACTCATCTTCCCTACCAACTGATCACGACTGATACCCTGCCTGAGCGGTGCATTGGTATCGGTGGAACCCGGCGCCAATAACAGGACATCGACCCCACTGCCCTTCACTTCATACCACAGCGCCAACACCAGGCTGTGCAAGAAAGCTTTCGAAGCGGCGTAGGCCGCGGACCAGGGAAACACCGCATCGCCCTCCATTGAGCCGGTGAAAATAAAGCCACCGCGTTTTTTCGCAAGCATAGCCGGCAGCAGGGCGTGTGCGATCCGGGCCGGAGCCAGGCTGTTGGCACGGTACATGGCTTCCAGTTCATCTTGCGCAACCGCAAGAAAAGCGCCCTTGGCCACGCCGTATCCGGCGTTACTGATGACCAGGCCAACATCCATGGATTGCGCATGCGCGCTCAAAGCATCAACCTGTTGCAGATCGCAAAGATCGCACACAAAACTCGTTACGCTGATGCCGTACTCACGCTCCAGTTTCTCTTGCAGGGCCAGCAACAGTGATTCACGCCGTGCCGTGAGCAACAGGTCAAAACCTTTTTCCGCCAACTGACAGGCAAATTGCTCACCGATACCTGAGGATGCGCCTGTCACCATTGCGGTGGAGCCGTAGCGGCTTGTCCATTGAGCGTGCGTCATCTGCAATTTCTATTTGATAAACCGTCAAATACTATTGATAATCACTGCAATAATTAAAATAGTCGGAGAACCGTATGCGTTGGCAATTAGGCGCCCTGATTGTTGCACTGATGCCCTTGGCACCACAAGTCATGGCGCAGGACCGCGAAAGCCAGTTGGAAGAGGTCGTAGTGACTGCCCAGCATCGCGAAGAATCGGCCATGTCCACCCCGATTTCACTTTTCACCCTGAATGCCGAGCAACTGGAAAAGCAGCGCATCGGCAGCATTTCTAACCTCAACGGGCTGATTCCGAATTTAAACATTGATAACTTTCCCGCCAATAACCAGACCCTGCGTCTTTTCATTCGCGGTGTGGGCCTGTCGGATACCCAGATCACCCAAGATCCCGCAGTCGGTGTTTATCTCAATGGAGCCTACATCGCGCGCTCGGCCGGCCTGACGTTTGATGTGGCCGACCTGGAACGCATTGAGGTATTGCGCGGCCCGCAGGGCACATTATACGGGCGCAACACCACCGGTGGTGCCATCAAGCTGATTACCCGAAAACCCGATCTCGATGACCTGGCCTTCGACCAGACCCTGAGCACAGGCAACCGTGACCTGTTCAGCAGTAAAACCTCAGTGAACCTGCCCTTCGCAGAAAAATATGCGGCCAAACTTGCCTATTTTTATGAAGATGTCGACGGCTTCACCAAAAACAACGGCCCGGGCGGCAGTTTTGGCGACCGGGAATCGAACGGCTTCAGGCTGGATATGCGCGCAGAGCTCAGCGATACACTCACGCTGGACTATGGCTACGACAACTCCAAAATCAAATACTACAACTACACTGCCCAGGCGGTGATTCCCCGACCACCATTCAAGGAAGGCGACAGTCTGCTCGCTATCGTCGGCAACATCGTAGTAGACAATGGCTATGTCAACTACGGCAGCAACCGCTTCAGCGAAATGGCCACCTCTGTTCCGCTGCTACCGACCGACACCAACATCGATGGCCATACTCTGAACGCCGCGTGGACGATCAACGACAAGATGACCTTGAATTCCATCACCGCCTGGCGCGAGTTACAGGACAAGGCCTATATTGATTTTGCCAGCGGCGCCACCGAGCAGTTTCGCATCGATTATAATTCGGCGGTGATCGGCGCCAATGCCGGTGCCGCCAGGATGGATCTGCCTGCGGTGCGGCCCGACCTGCAGCAGAAGCAGTTCTCGCAGGAGTTTCAGCTGCTGGGCAATCTCAACGATTCAATCGAATACCTGGGGGGTCTGTACTATTTCTGGGAACAAGCCGAGGAGGACGCCGAGCCCCTGCATCATATTTTCGATGTCTATCCCTTCTTCGGCGGTGGCACCATTTATAACCTGAGCTCGGAATACAACAAAATTGAAAACGACGCGGTGGCGGTCTTCACCCAGTTCACCTGGACGCCGGATGTTCTTGAACAGCGTTTACATCTCACTCTGGGAGGTCGTCTGTCGTGGGACTCGCGCAAGGCCGAACGCCAGGTGACCGACTGGACTGTACTGGATAGGGATACTTCGGTAAGTGACCTTCAACAACTCTCAACTTTCAGTGCAAAACCCGATCATGATTTTGACGATACCTCCTATACCTTTATCACCGAGTACGAATTGCAGGACAACCTGAACGTTTACGGGAAATACGCCGGGGCGTACAAGAGTGGCGGCTATAACATCAGGGACTCGGAGCCAGAAGGTTTCAGCAATGGCTTTAAGGAAGAAAAGCTCAACGCCTGGGAATTGGGCGTCAAGGGGGAAGGGCTGGATCGCAAGGTGCGCCTCAGCGCCGATGTTTTCTACCAAAAGTTTGAGGATTATCAGTTCAATTTTCAGATACCGGGCACCATCTCCAGCACGCGAGTCTTCAACATCGACAATGGCGAGATGTCCGGTATCGAGGTGGAGCTGATGGCGATGCCTGCGACCGGCTTGCTGTTGCAGGCGAGTTACGCGTATCTCGACAGCCAACTGGACCCGGTGAACAACCCGTTCACGGGTGAGCTGGAGGAATTTTCCTTTGGCAATGCTCCGAAGCAGAGTTACAGTTTCGTTGCCGGTTACACCTTCCCGGCAACCAACATCGGCGTAGTGAACGCCAACGCCAGCTATAACTATGTGGGCAAACGGGATCCGGATAGCGATACTACCTATCGCAACGCCTACGACCTGATCAACGCCCGTGTGGCCTTGACCGAAATACCAGGCCTGGGCGGACACTGGGAAGTGGCTTTATGGGGTAAGAACCTGGCAGATAACAATTACGAGGCCTTCGTCCTGGACAATCTCCCCCAGGCCAGTCGTGCGATCATCTGGGGCGACGGGCGCAGCTACGGACTCGATGTCACCTATCGATACTTTTGAGTATAGTGATCTGCAATATCCTTCCAAAGAGAATTTTTTGATGTCGTTAAAGGAGTTTTTCATTAGAGGTGTCAGGAAAGTAAATCCCCTGGCATTCCTGGATCCTGAAGGGGACAAGGGCATTGAGAAAAGGGGGCATCGCGATTACATCGGCGGCCAATGGGAGGAGATTGGAAAACTCCAATTTGATTTTCTTGTGGCAAAGGGATTGAAACCCGAGAGCTACCTGCTCGATATCGCGTGCGGCTCATTGCGTTTGGGCGTGAAGGCAATCCCCTATCTGCAGCCGGAACACTATTTAGGCATCGAAAAAGAAAGCGGTCTGGTCGCGGCCGGATTTGAAAACGAGCTGGATAAAGATATAAGAGCAGCCAAACGCCCTCGTATCGTAATTTCTGACGCCTTTCAATTTAGTAAAATCGGACAGAAGGCGGATTTCGCCATTGCGCAATCCCTGTTTAGTCATTTGCCTCCCGCTTTGATTGAGCTTTGTTTTGAAAATCTCCTACCCTGGCTCGCCGATGACGGCGTGTTCTTCGCTACCTATTTTGAAGTGGAGACACCTAGGAAAAATGCCAGCAAGCCCCACGATCACGGCTATTTTGCCTACACGAAATCAGAAATGAAGGATTTTGGTGTAGCGAACGGCTTTACGGCGCATTACATCGGCAACTGGAACCATCCACGCGGCCAGGTCATGATGGAATATCGAAAATCCTGACAACCGCAGCATTTTTTGCGTGTGTCAACGCGGCCCGATGTAACTAAACCTGGGCTGTTCCTTACCACCCTGCGCAACTGTTTCGAGGAACATAGACAGGGGCCGCACCCACAGCCCGCCGTCTCCATACAGCGGTGTGTAGACCACTAGCGGTTCACCGGTCTCGGAATGTGTAGCAATACCCTGGACCTCGTACTCGCCGCCTTTATAGTGTCGATACCTGCCCGGCTTGAGTTCCACTACGCGGTCCTTTTCCAACTTGGGAAAAACTGAATTCGTTCAGGCCGGTGAAAAAATCAGCACCGGAATTTTGCGCACGCCCTCGGTGCGGGCCCGATACTCCCTGTAGTCTGGATACATCGCTTCCAGCAGCGGCCATAGCGTTGTCTCTTCCTGCTCATTGGCCTCGCGCATGCGATAGGTTTTCTTGTCACTGCCAATCTGAATATCGACGGTGTCAGCGGCCACCACGTTGTGATACCAAACAGGCAAGGTGGACATACCACCTTTGGATGCGGTCATCACCACATTGTCGCCATGCTTCAGGAATAACAGGGGAACTTTGCGCACCGCGCCGGATTTGCGTCCAACGGTGGTGAGGATGGCAACAGGGCCGCCAAGGAAGGTGTTCCACAGGCGGCCGCCGGTGAGTTCGTAGACCGTCGTCTGCCAGCGCCCGACCTTGCTGATAATCCAGCTGCCGAATTTTTCCTGTTTTTGTGAGTAGGGTTGGATCTTGTCTGTCATGTGTGCTCTCCCATGCGTCGCCCCGCGCGGGCCCGGGCGCGAGCATCGCGCACCACCTGCGGTGCCACCGGGCTCATCCTGGCGACGCCCTTGCGGATCAGCGCGGGAATAAGTGTGGCCAGCAAACGGGCCGTGACCAACTGCGGATTCCTACGCGGTACGGTGACTTCAAAACGCCGCTTCGCAATAGCCAATAGTATCTCGTCCGCCACCAGTTGCGCCGGATACTTGGTTCCGCCGTAGGCGTTTTCGTCCTCAAACTTGTCCCATATCTCGGTATCGATCGGACCGGGGATTACCAGCACACAGTGAATCCCCGAGCCCGCCAGGTCGTTCCACAGGCCGCGGGTAAAGCCATTCATCGCACCCTTGGACGCCGCATAAATACTTTCATAGGTGGGGGCCACCGTAGCGGCAAAGGAAGACACATTAACGATCACACCGCCCTCCTCACTGGCCTCGCCCTGCATCAGCATATGGGGGATGGCGGCAAAGCTGGTCCATAGGCAGGACAGGAAATTGATACGCATCACGTCTTCAGCTTCTGCGGCGGATATCTCATAAATGGGGCGATGCATGGGGACGGCGGCATTGTTCACCAGGATATCGATGCGCCCGAAGCGCTCGACGGTCTCCTCTACCAGCCTCTCGGCGAAGGCCTTGTCGCCCAGGTCGCCCGCGATATGGCAACTGTCCGGTGTGTACTCGCAACAGGCCGCACTGACTTCCTGCAACAGGCTTTCCCGGCGTGCCGTGGCCACCACCGTGGCACCCGCCCGTGCCAGGGTCAGGGCGGTTACCCGTCCTATGCCCGAAGAAGCCCCGGTCACAACGGCCACTTTCGCACGGAAATCCATCGTGTTCGCCCTCCTGCCCGCCCGCAACGCAGTGCCATGACTTTCTGTCTGACCCTGACGCCGCAACGCTCAGCATAGAATTTGACAAGATGTCAGATTATAGCGAGCATGCCCCCATGTCTACCGGAGCCACACGTATCGCCGTCATCTGCAGCGCCCTTTTGGCACTGCTGGCGCCGGTGGCGGCGGCACAGAAGCAATTGCTGTGGGGCGATACCCACCTGCACACGTCCTACTCGGCCGATGCCTACCTCGATGGCAACTTTACCGTGGACCCGGAAACCGCCTACCGCTACGCGCAGGGGCAACCCGTCATCCATCCCTTTCATCACGCCCGGGTGCAGATCGAGACCCCGCTGGATTTTCTGGTGGTATCAGACCACGCCGAGTTTCTCGGGGGTATCCGCCAGGTCCATAAGTACGGCATCGACACGACTGGCATGGGCCCGGTCGACAAGCTGATTGCATGGGGTGCAGAAAAGATGTTCGACTACGCCCTCACCTACGGCCACGGCATGCACTTTTTCAAATCGTTCAGCGCCACGCCCATGGATCCCCGGGAAGCTGCGGCGAAACTGGCCTCCGAAACAAATGTGGACCCTGCCAGGACAGGCGCAGATTGTCGCCTCTGCCTGGCGCGAGGAAGCGCAGACGGCAGACGCTTACAACCGGCCTGGAGAGTTTTCCGCCATCATCGGCTGGGAGTGGACATCCGCCCCCGGTGGCGCCAACCTGCACCGCATCATTTTCACTGACGGCAACGCGAACGCCGCCGCCACCTATGTTCCCTTTACCCGGGACGACAGCCCCTATCCCGAAGACCTGTGGCAGTGGCTGGAGCAGACCAGCGCAGCGACCGGCGCCCATTTCGTTGCGATACCCCACAACTCAAACATCTCCAAGGGCTTTATGTTTCCCCTTGAAACACTGCGCGGCGAACGCTTTACGCCGGAATATCTTACGCTGCGGCGCAAGTGGGAGCCGGTAGTGGAGGCAACGCAAACCAAGGGCGACTCCGAGACCTACCCCACACTGTCACCCGAGGATACGTTCGCCGATTTCGAGCGCTATACTTTTTATATCCAGTCCACCCCCGCGCCCTACGTAGCGAGCGAAGGGGATTTTGTCCGCTCGGCATTAAAGCGCGGACTGCGCATTGGCCAGGAGTACGGCATTAACCCTTACCAGTTCGGCCTCATCGGCTCCACCGACGCGCACACCGGCCTATCCTCCCCGCAGGAGAAAAACTTCCAGGGCGAGGAGCCGAAGGACTCCATTCCCAACAACAAAGCGTTGCCCATGGGTGATGAAGGCAGCCCCACCGGCTGGGACTTTTCCGCCTCCGGCATGGCGGCCGTGTGGGCGCAGGACAATACGCGCGCAGCCATTCTGCAGGCGTTCGAGCGACGCGAGGTTTACGCCACCACCGGACCGCGCATGGTGGTGCGTTTTGATGGCGGCTGGTATCCCGCGGGGGAACCGCAGACCTCCGTACCGATGGGCGCAGACCTTCCTGCACCAACTCGCGCAGGCCAGGCACCCGGCTTTGCGGTCAGCGCGATGAAAGATCCAAAAGGCGCCAACCTCGATCGCATCCAGATTATCAAGGGCTGGGTGGACGCACAGGGCGCAAGCCATGAACGGATTTTCGACGTGGCGTGGTCAGACGCGCGCACACCCGCTGCGGACGGTGCCCTGCCCGCGGTGGGTAACACGGTAGATACCGCCACCGCCAGCTACCAGAATTCTATTGGTGCCCCGACGCTGCAGGCACTCTGGCAGGACCCCGCATTTGATCCGTCACAATCCGCTTTCTACTACGCGCGGGTGCTGCAAATTCCGACGCCGCGCCACTCACTCTACGACGCTGTCGCGCTGGGTGGGCAGACGCCCTCCCGCTGGCCTGCCAGCCTGCAGGAACGGGCCTACACCTCCCCCATCTGGTACCAACCGCCCGCACGGGACTGAGCCCGCTGCGACTCGCTGGTCTGGATTCAATGGAACACTTCTAATAAAAGTACGCGCCTCACTGGAACCTGGTTCACATATCCAAGGCGGGAAACCACCCTACCTGATACCCAGTTCGCAACTCGAAAGCAAGAAACTACGCTGATCGTGAAACTTGGGCACACTGAACAAACAGATTGGCGTGCGTGGTTATGGGGCTGTCACCTCATGCCGTGAAGCCCTGCATATGAAGAGCAAAAAGGACGACGCTTTTTTGCGGGGAATAATGTTGAGAATCACCTTGGGCTGTGCTGTTTGGCTCTTGATCAGTTTCAAGCCTTTGGAGGCAACCAAATAATGACCATGGGAATACTTTTCTGGATAAGCGCAGGAATCATATGTTTTGCCATGATGCAGACGATATTCAGACTCCTATTAAAAAATTCTAAACACAAGTATTAGATTCGCTGCTCTTCCTCAGGGGACTCCTGGTACTTGTTTAGAGTCATCCAATTTGCCCGATTCATCTACCCTAAAGGATTTGCTTCCGGGAAAGGAGGCAGCAGACCTGACGCCGCATATCAGGTCCGACAGGTTGCAGCTCATTTAAATTCCCCATAGCGCGGATTGCGCTGCCCGAACAGTACCGCGTGGGCATTGTCGTACAGGTACTTCTCCAGGATGCCGGGGCGCAGGTCGAGCGTCTGTGCTTCGGCCAGGCAGCGGTCCATACTGAGCACAGGATGGTCCGAGGCGAACATGATCTTGTGCTTGCCCCGCGTATTCATATAGTGCAGGAGCGATTGCGGCAGGTATTTCGGTGAGTACGCGGACGTCATCATGTACAGGTTGCGGTACTTGATCATCAGTCGAATCGCTATCTCCCACCACGGGTCGGCGCCGTGCTGCATGATCAGTTTCAACTCGGGAAAATGCAGGCACACCCGATCCAGGTACATGGGATGCTGGCATTCACCAGGCACCGGCGGCCCCGGCAGACCGGTATTGACGCCCACGGGAATATCCATCTCGATGCACTTGGCGTACAGCGGGTAATAGATGGGATCACTGGGTGGCAGGTCCAGCTCAAACGGCGTCACCCTGGCCATGATCACCGGATAGTCACGCGCCAGCTCCTCCAGCGCCCACAGCGCCTTCATGCCTTTTTGCAACCGGGGTGAAGCAGCGAGGTAAAAACGCCTGGGGTATTGCGTGGTGAAGTCCAGTACACGCTGGTCCGGACGGTAGGGATCGACACTCAGGAAGGATTTTTCAACACCGATAGCGTCCATACGCGCGATCAGTTCATCCGCCTCGATGTTCTTGAAAAAATCGTCGCCGGCCTTGAAGTATTCCTCTTTGACTTTCTGCATAAAGGGCGTATCCACCATAGCGCCCATGCTTACGTTAACCCAGGGATCAATTGCCTTTATGGTCATGCACTGCTCTCCCGCAGCTGGATGGATGGTGGGGCTCGCAGGGTGGCAAGCAATGCACCGACTGCCACCCACGGGCTATCAGGTTAGCATACCAAAACCGGCCAAACAGTATTTCAGGGCAGTAGTCTTATAAAAATCGCTGCATTTACGTAGAATGCGGCTATGAAAAAAATAATCGTTACCCTCCTCTTGCTACCCCTTGTCCTGGTTGTGCTGCTGGTTCTGGCGGTCGCAGTTGCCATGCAACAGGGCATGGTCTCCCAAGCTGACCTCAAGTTTCTGGTAGAGCTGGGTGAGCGCGATGGTCTGGACGCTGTCGTTGCCACGATCAGGAACGAGCTCTATGGCGTGGACACCTCCGCAGCGGCCGATCCCGCCTATGGGAGAGAGCAGGTCGCAGGCCGGGGCCATGCCCCCTGGGTGTTGCGCGGTAATCTCGATGGGCTCCCGCGCATGCTGGAGTTTGCGCTGGCGCCCGGACTCTGGGCGGCTTACGACACGCAGCAACAATCGCTCTACCAGGTCTGGGAGGGCAGCATATTGTTTGAGGGCGCGGTCTACGATTACCGGCACGGCCCGCAACCGCTCAGCCAGGGCGCCTGGTACCTGCGCAACACGCAGGGCACGCAATGGTTTATCGAAGCGGACGGTGCAGAACTGCCGGCGACCGTGCACTACCTCGGGCATGAATACGGCGCAGACAGGAAAACAGCGGCCATGCGCTTTGCGCTGACGGCGGGCGACTACCGTTTGGAACTGACGGAACAGCCGGACGTGATCGAACAAAACGGTGCGCGCTACTTCGTCCGCAACTTCCAGCGCGTGGATGCATTGACGGCGGTTAAAGCCGGCTTTCGTGGCGGTGACGGTGAGCGTCACCTCGCCGAGGGCACGCTGCAGATACCACTGGCGGGCACCACCGCTATTGCAGTGCACGAGGCGAGCAAGCGCACCCGCGTCAAGGTGGACGAACAATGAGGGTCAGGGCGAGTCGGTGATTGCCAACAGCGACTGCCTGAGTTGTCATGCCAAAGATCACAAGGTGACCGGACCCGCCTTTGCGCAGATTGCCGGAAAGTTCAGGGGTGAACAACAGGCGGAGGTGGTCGCCGCGCTGACACACAGTGTCCTCAAGGGCAGCGTCGGCACCTGGGGGCCGGTGCCGATGCCGGCGCACCCGCAACTCTCCGAACAGCAGGCCACCGCAGCGGTGGCCTACATCCTCAGTCTGGATGTGCAGGAGGCCAACCTCAATACACCGCGTGACGCCAACGGTCAGCCTTTTGTGGCGACCCTCGATTACGACATCCTGCCGCGACTCACTTCACTGCACCCGTCCTTTAGGCTGGACAACCTCGCACCATCTGGCTTTGAGCCCAAAGTGGGCGGCATGGCGTTTCGCGACGACGGCAAGCTGGTCATTGCCAGCTGGGACCAGGACGGCGCGGTCTTCCTGGTAGACCCCAACGCCGCGCCCGAGCAGCGGGTACAGCGGATCGCCGAGGGACTGCATGAACCCCTCGGCCTGAGTATCGTAGACAAGCGGATCTTCGTGCTGCAAAAGCAGGAATTGACCGAACTGATCGACACCGACGGCGACGAAGTGATCGACCGCTACCGCGCGGTCAATTACGATTGGCCAACCAGCACCAACTTCCACTCCTTCGCCTTTGGCCTGCTGCACAAGGACGACGACTTCTACTTTCTGTTGGCGATCTGCATCCTGCCCGGCGGCGCCAGTTGTCCGCAGCAACTGCCCACCCAGGGCAAACTCCTGCGCCTGCACAGCACAGGCGAATTGGAGACCTACGCCTCCGGCTTTCGCGTTCCCAACGGTATCGCCACCGGGCCCGATGGTGATATCTACGTCACGGACAACCAGGGCGACTGGCTGCCCTCCAGCAAACTCATCCATATAGAAGAGGGTGGATTCTATGGCTCGCGGGCGGTGCCGGATGAGGGTGTGATGACCCGACAGGAAATTCCGCCCGTCGTGTGGTTGCCGCAGGATGAAGTGGGCAACTCGCCGTCGCAGCCGCTGCTGCTGACCGAGGGGCCCTATGCCGGACAGATGATCCACGGCGATGTGTACAACGGTGGCGTGAAACGCGTATTCCTGGAGGAAGTGGCAGGCCGCCAGCAGGGCGCCGTCTTTCACTTCAGCGCCGGTTTTCAGGGGGCGGTCAACCGCCTGGTACGCGGCCCCGACGGTGCCATTTACCTCGGCGAGCTGGGCAATCCGCCCAACTGGGGAGAGTACGGCAAACCGTGGTACGGACTGGAGCGCATGAGCTGGGTCGGCAATGAGGCCTTCGAGATGCTGGCCGTGAAGGCGCAGGACGACGGTTTCGTCATCGAACTGACCCAACCGCTGGCCGCAGGACTTACGCTGTCACCCGCCGACGTATTGGTGAAGCAGTGGTTCTACCACCCCAATGAGCAGTACGGCGGGCCCAAGTACGATGAGACCGTGCTGGCGGTGTCCCGCGTGGATGTCGCGGCGGACCGCCGCAGCCTGCGTCTGCACATTCCCGGACTGAAGGCGGGATATGTGGTCTACCTGCGCCTCGCTGACCGGCTGCGTTCCGCTACCGGCAACACGCTATGGACGGCCGAGGCCTGGTACACGCTGAACGCTATTCCGGAAGGCGCGCCATCGGTGCCGCTGGCACAGGCTGCCGACGATGGCTGGCGCGACCTGTTCGACGGTCACTCGCTCGCAGGCTGGCGCAACTACGGCGGGGACGAAAACAACGTGCACAAGTGGGTGGTACAGGACGGCGCGCTGGCGCTGCAGCAGCAGGGTCCCTTCCCGATGTGGGATCTCATCAAGAGCGTCGTTTTTGGCGGTCCCGGTGGCGACCTGGTCTATTACCGCGACAAGTTCCAGGATTTCGAACTCAGCCTGCAGTGGAAGATTGCTCCGGGCGGTAACAGCGGTATTTTCTATCTGGTGAAAGACGAGACGGAAAATACCGCCTGGCGCACCGGCATTGAAATGCAGGTGCTGGATAACGAGGGTCACGCCGACGGCAAGCTCAAGACACACCGGGCCGGCGCGCTGTACGATCTGCTTGCCGCCGATCCGGAAACCGTGCGCCCCCCCGGCGAATGGAACGACGTGCTGATCCGGGTCAAGAACAACCACATCGAGCACTGGCTGAACGGGGTGAAGGTAGTGAGTGTTGAGCGCGGCAGCGACGAGTGGAACACGTTGGTCGCCGCCAGCAAGTTTGCGGATATGCCAGGCTTCGGCAAATCTGCAGCGGGCTATATTGCACTGCAGGACCACGGCGACCCGGTGTGGTACCGCAATATCCGCGTGCGCGAACTGTAGGAGCTACTATGCAAGCCCTGATCACCACCAACAACGCCTTCCGACTGGTCGCCACCAAGCTGCTGTCGTACATTTCGCCCAAGGCCTTCGTGGGCAGGCAGTCGCCCATGCAGTTACGGGACATCGCGGAACCAACGCTACCTGCACCAGACTGGCTGGTGGCCAAAACCCTGCTGTGCGGCCTGTGCGGCAGCGACTACAAGCAGGTGTTCATGAACGGCAGAATCGACAACCCCATGACCTCGATGATCTCCTGGCCGCAAGTGTTGGGACACGAAGTAGTCGCAGAGGTAACGCGCATCGGCGAGAAGGTCAGCACCCGCCGCGTTGGCGAGCGGGTGCTGCTCAATCCGTGGCTGTCGTGCGTGACACGCGGACTGCCGTCCTGTACGTTCTGCCAGCAGGGCAAACTGGCGCAGTGCCTCAATTTTGGCACTGGCCACATAGAGCGCGGCATACACCACGGCAACAGCGCATCGGCCACCGGTGGCTTTGCCGAGCAGGTGCCGGGCCACGAATCCCAATGGTTTCCGATCCCAGATGCCATCAGCGACGAGGCGGCGGTGCTGGGCGATCCATTCTCTGTCTCCTTTCACGCCATTCTGAAAGCCCCGCCGCAAGAGCACGGCACAGTGCTAGTATACGGCTGTGGCACGCTCGGCTTACTGGCTATCGCTATCCTGCGCGCCATTCATCCGACCGTAAAAATCCTGGCGGTAGCGCGCTTCGACCACCAGGCGCAGCTCGCCAAAAAGTTGGGCGCGCACGTTGTGTTGCCGCATCATCCGACCAAACAGCTGGTGCACGCCATCGCTGCGGAAACGAGCGCGGACCTCAATGAACCGTGGGCAGGGCTGCCCATGCTCAACGGCGGCGTCGACGTGGTCTACGATACCGTCTCCTCTGCTGAGACCATGGAAGTGGGATTGCGCGTGACGCGCTCCTTGGGCGCCATGGTGATCATTGGCGTGGAACCGTCGACAACGTTTGAGTGGACACCGCTGTACTTCAAGGAGATCAGTATCTTCGGCTCCAACGGCTTCGGCATCGAGGAGTTTGAGGGGCAGCGCAAACACGCCATGGAGTGGTATTTCGAGTTCATCGAGCAGCGCGGCCTGGATGTCACCCCGATCATCACGCACCACTACGCGATGCGCGATTACCGCGATGCCTTTATGACCTGCTACGACCAGGGCAAGAGCTGCGCGGTGAAGGTGCTGTTCAACAGTTTTGCCTGACCCTTCCCTGCCGGTGACTTAATCGTCCATGGCATCCAGCGTCACGCGTTTCATTTGCCGGCGCATGAATTCCGGCGCCAGTGCGCGCACTATATAGCCGGCGCGAATGCCTTTCGGGTAGGTGATTTCATGCCGGGCCTTGCGTAGTGCCTTGAAAATTTCATCGACCAGCTTTTCCGGGTCCGCCATGTGATTTTTAGACACCGGTGGCATACGACTTAGCGCCTCCTCATCAAAGAACGGGGTGTTAATCGCGCCCGGGCACACGGTAAGCACATGCACATTGTCATCTTCCACTTCCAGCGAAAGGGCCTCGGCCATGCCGACTGTGGCAAATTTCGAGGCGGCGTAGGCGCTTTCATCCGGCGTACCCAACTTGCCCGCCACCGATGCTATAAAGACCAGCCAGCCGCTGCGGCGCGCCACCATTTGCGGCAACAACAGCTTGGTGAAGTACACTGAGCCAAAGTAGTTGGTTTGCATCATCAGTTCCTGATCTTCGATATCCCAGTCGAGGAAGCGCCGATGGTGGCCGTAACCGGCATTGTTAAACAGAATATCAACGTGGGTGAAGGCTTCGAGGATGCGCACACAGGCATATTTCGCCTGCGTGAAGTTGCTGACGTCACAGGGCACAATCAACGCGCGGACACCCAGGGCCTCAATCTGCGCCGCGAGTATCTGCAGGGGCTCTTCGCGGCGGGCAACCAGCGCCACATCGGCGCCACCTGCGGCCAGCCGCAGTGCGATACAGCGCCCGATGCCGCTGGACGCGCCGGTGACGACGGCCCGCAGTCCACGATAATCAGTTAACTTTGCCACGGTTGCCACCCTCCTGCCGTCTGATAAATATGACCCAAGTCTTACACTGCAGTCTGCCACACTGACTGCCACAGGTTCTATACTGTACCTGCAGATTACCGCTGTGCCTGAGACGCACAGGCTCTTTGGCTTGGCAATACCCTATAATTAGTCGCCCCACATGCACCTTCAGGATATCGACTCGTGGCCAGACCGCCAGCATCGCGCAAGCACTCCCGTAACGGCGCACAACAATCGCGCCCTGTCAGCCTGTGGGGCAAAGATACGCTGCTGGTAGAGCGGATGAGCCAGGAGGGCCGTGGCGTGGCCAGCCGCAATGGAAAAATTGTCTTCGTCAGCGGCGCCCTGGCAGGAGAACAGGTGCGGGCGCAGTGTACGGCCGTAAAGCGCGACTATGAAGAGGCTGACATGATCGAGCTGGTAGAGGACACCCTGCCATCAGCGCAGCGCGTTCAGCCGCCGTGTCCGGTTTACCAGCACTGCGGCGGCTGTAGTTTGCAACACTGGTCGCTGACTGCGCAGCAGCAACATAAGCAAACCAGCCTGTTGGCCATGTTGCACGCAATCGCGCCCACCCTGACCCTTGACCCACCGGTAACAAGTCAGCCAGAGGGCTTTCGTCACCGGCTGCGCCTGCTGGTAACACGCAATGCGGACCGCAGCTATTCTCTCGGCCTGCGCCAGCGCCACTCGCACGTGGCGGCGAGCTTGCAGCACTGCCTGGTCGCCAATGCGGCGGTCAACACACTGTTGCAGGCGTTACCGGGCATGTTGCTCAGCGCACCCGACTTGCAGGGCCTGCGCGAAATAGAGATCGATGCCGATAGCAACAACCAGCTCGGCCTGTGCTTTTACTTTGCCGCCCAGCCGGGTGAAAGGGTCTTGTCTGCACTGCGCGCGGCCGTGCTGGTCGGGTCAGTGATTGCGTTGCGGGTACGCCTGATCCCTCATCGGATACCGCGCAGCGCGGAGCAATACGATGGCTGTGTCACAGAGGATACGGCACAGTGGCAGGAAATCCACGCTGCGGGTGAACTGTGCCTCAGGCTGGACCCGCCCGCTGCACACGGCGAGGATTCGATGCGAACACTGGAGCTGGCCTACCTGCCCGGCGACTTTACCCAAACGAACTGGGCGGCAAACGCTGCACTGCTTGCCCGGTCACTCGACTGGCTGCAGCCACACAGCGACGAAAACGCTATCGACCTGTTTGCGGGGATCGGCAACTTCAGCTTGCCATTGGCACTCCGCGCTAAGAGCGTCCTTGCGCTGGAAGGCGACAGCGACATGGTTGGACGCATTGTCGCCAATGCAGAGCGCAACGGGATAGGCAATATAAGTGCAAAAACGCTCAATCTTATCGCAGGCGAGATGGTGCTGCCCAAGGCAGACATTGCTATTGTTGATCCGCCCCGCGCAGGTGCGAAAACGGTATGCGAGGCACTGGTTCGCTCCAGGGTAAAGCGACTGGTCTATGTCTCCTGCCATCCCGCTACCCTGGTGCGGGATGCGCGGCTGCTGCACAACGGCGGGCTGCGCCTGACCAGAGCAGCGGCAGTGGATATGTTTCCCCACACCGGACACAGCGAGGCTATTGCCTTGTTTGAACGAAAATAGCCAGCCACCCTCCCGGCAAGATAACTCACAATAAGAGCAGATTAGGACTCTGGTTCCGACCACCTCTGCCTATGGCGATCCGGCGTGGGGTGTCGCACGTGATACATGAACTTGATACAGGCAAGTGGAGCCAGCACGCAGCCCAGTGTTATGACCCACTTGAAGAATATCGCCCGTCTTATGACGCTATACCCGAATAATCCAAGTTCACGAATTTCTATCAGGGTCTGCAGACTGTCATATATAGCAGCAATAATGATGAAGCTGAACCACAGCATCAGGCAAGTGATGATGATGGCTTGCCCCCTGGGAAGAGCCCGCCCGGCGATATAGGCCATCAAGAGGTACGCGGCAAGGATCAGCAACAGACGACATTACCGCAAACGCCGCATTAGCTTTCCAGGTGCCCATCAGATCGAGCAGTTCGTACTCTGTCATTATTCTTCTCCGTGCTTTTGTCTCTGCCGTAAGGATAGACCGATTTCGGAAGAATTGCGCCCGTGAATCAACCAACACAGTGCCTCAATACCGAATGCCTGGCAGATAAGAAGTGGTAATTTGCCAGCCTATCACCGAGTGTGTAGAAGTCTTTTTTTACATAATATTTATAGCAGTAAGGATGCTTTGCAAGAGAGTCGGGACCGCTCGCACTGTGTATCGCCCCCAGGAATAGTAGGAGGATGGTGGATGGTTTCTCTGATTATTGAATGGGTATTTTTCTTACTGGTGCTGTTCTTTCTGGTACCAACAATGATGATTTTTGCAATGTTGTTGCGCGATATCATCTACCAAAACCTCAAACATGTCGGATGGCACAAAGAGGCAACAGGAAAATTGTCTGGCTAGTACCTTGCGCCGTTTCTTCTGGCTTTTCCAGGCGGGTAGTTCCATTAAAAAATACCCAATCCCGCCGTGCAATGCCATCGCTCGCTGTTTATCGCAAAATACACTAAAATGCCGCTATAGGACTTCCTGACTGTCTCAAAAAAGCGCCGGATCGATATACGTCGTTGACGTTGCGGTGGATGTTCCTGGCAATACGATAACAAGAGGCAGAGAAGGAAATGTGTGCTCAGTTCTGAGGGGTCAATATTAAGAAGTAAGTACTTCAGATTTTTTCTGGGAATGGTGGTAGGCGCTGCACTACTGTTTCTCAGCGTCAAAGACGTAAGCTGGAGCGACGTCAAGTACGAACTTGAAGGTATTACTTACGCATGGATTCTCTGTGCCATCTTTTCGTATTGGATTGAGTTAGCCCTTCGCATGGTGCGGTGGCGAGTCCTCTTGTCGCAACTGAAACCACCCATTGCCGAGCATTATATTGCTATCGCATTCATGTCGGGCTACGCGGCAAACAATGTGTTGCCAGCAAAATTGGGGGAAGCCTTTCGGGCTGACCTGCTGGGCAGACTGGCAAACGTTTCAAGACTTACAACTTTTGGATCCATCATTTTGGAACGACTTTTAGATATGGTGGCGGTCTTGGGTATGACGGCATGGGGCGTGCTGTTCGTCACCACAACGCATCTCGACACCCTGGAAAAAGTCACCAAGGGCCTGACTATACTGGTAGCTCCTATCGCTTTACTGGTGATACTCGTGTATTTCCTGGTGGCGAGGAAAGACAACTACCTCAATGTTAGACTGAGGGCGTTGAGTGTCAAAGTACATAATCTGATGCAGGGATTGCATGTCCTTGAAGATTCCTCAAGCTACCTGAAGTTGCTCGGTAGCACCCTGATAATCTGGATGCTCAATTGCCTGGCGATCTGGTCAATCATGATGGCACTGCACGTTCAGTTGAATGTTAACCAGACGATATTGTTGATTGGCATAACTGGCATCGCGGCAGCAATACCGGCGGCTCCTGCCGGTATCGGGACACTGCAGTATGCATTTCATATCGCTGCTGTGCTATTCGAATTCTCGTCATCAGCCGCCCTGGTGGCCTCCGTGATTGTGCAAGTAGCACTCCTGGGGAGCGCGACTGTAGTGGGCGCAATGTCATACAGCTATGCTATCTCCAAGCATCTTTTGCCTGAACAATGAGGCGGAAAAATGATCGACGGATTGGTCAGGGAGACGTGTTTTACTACCTTTGACGGCACGCTCAGTCTTTCTACAAAGCACCAGCGCCCGGACCGCTTTTCTCACCTGGAGTCACCTGACAGTACGGCTCATCGAATTCCTCGCGGTGGCGGATACGCCTATTCAGCTGCGAGTTTCGGGGAGAATTCACTTGTTCAGGAAATGACTTGCTTTAACCGCTTCCTGGAGTTCAATGCTGAGAAGCTCACACTCAAATTGGAAGTCGGCGTACGTCTCATTGATTTAATGGAGTGGGCAATACCGCGACAGCTTCATTTTCCAGTGTTGCCAGGGTATCCGTTGATTACCGTAGGTGGCTGCGTCGCAGCGGACGTGCACGGCAAGAATCCCTACAAGGATGGAACCTTCTCAGATTGGGTGAAGCAACTTACCGTGTTTCATCCCCAAAAGGGCTACCAGTCATGCTCGCCTGAAGAGAACCCGGAACTATTTGCCATGACGTGTGGGGGATACGGTTTGACCGGCGTGATTACCGATGTGACGTTGCAGCTGGCTAAACTGCCGGCGCCATGGATAGCACTATCGCAAAAGAGGGTAGGCAGTCTGCAAGAGGCAGAGCGGGAACTGTCTTCCTGCGATGCTGATATTGCGTATAGTTGGCACGATGCCACTGCAGGATCGAATTTTGGCAGGGGCATTGTGTATATCGGGCAGTGGACGGGAGGCAGCGCGCAACCAAAGCCGATGAAATTCCACCCCATGACGGCGAACACTCGGGCAAGACTACCTGTCTCCGCGTGGAATGGCTTTACCGCTCGTGTCGCAAATTCAGCTTTGTTGCTTCACAGTCGATACAAAAGACACGTTTCTGTGATAGAGCGTCATGGATGCATCATTCCCATTTGCTTCTAACGTCTATTTCCATAAGCTCTTCGGTAGGCCTGGATTAAGAGAAACGCAGTTTCTGGTGGGCGAAGACAAATTAGGTGAGTGTGCGGACGCCTTGAATAAGTTGGTTTGTGATACAGGGGCTCCCACGATGATGTTATCCCTGAAGCGGTTTAAAGGCGTGCAAAAGTCGCTTAGTATGTCGGGGACCGGCTATCTCGTTGCACTGGATAGTTACCGCAATGCAAGGACAGATTTGTTTATGCACCGACTGGATCAGCTAATTCTGGATATGGGGGGGCAACCTAATCTGTCCAAAGACTCAAGGATTCCAGGAGAGGTTGCTGAGTTGAGTATCGCCAGCTTTGCCGAATTCAAACAAGATCTGTTTGCATACGATAAAGAAAGAACCATGCGGTCAGAACTGTCCCAGAGGCTTGGCCTGTCGTGACCTATATTATTGTAGGCGCCTCTTCGGGTCTGGGTCGGGCCCTGGCGGAAAGGTTTGCCGCAGCAGGCTGCGAATTGGTGCTGCTGTCCAGAGACATCAGGGATACCAGTCCTTTGGCAAGCCACCTCGCAATAAAATATGCAGTAAAGGTTAGCCCGGTCGCAATGGATCTGAATTGCAGCCCTCTACCTTTCGATGCCATAGACTCAATACTTGAGAGACATCTTCCCCTGCAGGGCCTGCTAATGCCCGCTGGAATCAATGACGATAATGATGTTGTCGGGTTGAGCGATAAAAAACTTGAGTATATCTCGCGCATAAACTACCTTGCTCCGTGTCAACTGCTGAATCATTATCTTCCATGTTTTGGAGAAAAATTCCGGCGTGATAGTCGGCTTTGGCAGTGTCGCTACAGCAAGGGGCAGGAGCAGAAACGCGGCTTATGCCGCCGCCAAAAGTGCGCTGGAATCCTACTTCGAAAGCCTGGCCCATTACGCGGCTAACAGCGGGCTTTCCTGCCAGTATTATGTTCTTGGGTATTTGGATACAAACCTGGCTTTTGCACAAAACTTGCTGTTTCCGTTGGCTTCTCCGGAGCGGGTAGCCGACATCGTCTATAGAAGACGGTTTACGAGTGGCAGGCGGTTTCTTCCACGCCCTTGGTATATCCTTTATCGTGTTGTGCAGTTTTTGCCCTGGGCGATATTTAAACGGCTTTCGTTCTGACACTATGACTAACAATAAACCTAATATCAGCCTGTTTTTCCCGGTATACAACGATGAAAGTACCGTTCGAATCGTTGCCAACCGGGCACTTGAATTACTGGAGGAAGTTGCGGATAACTATGAAGTCATCATAGTGAATGATGGCTCCCCTGATTCGTCCGGTGCTATAGCGGACCAACTGGCAGCGGAACATGCAGCAATTTCTGTGGTACATCATCCGGAAAACAGGGGATATGGCGCCGCAATGAAAACCGGTATTGCCGCCTCCAAATACGACATAATTTGCATGATAGATGGCGATAACGAATATGATGTTTTTGATCTGAAGAAGATGCTGGCCGTAAAGGATTATTACATGCTAATCATCGCCTTTAGATACAAGAAGCTCTATTCAACAAAAAGAATTTTCATCTCCTTTATTTACAATACCGTCCTGCGAGTATTGTTTAATAGCCCATTTCGGGATATTTCGACCGGAATCAGGCTGATCCATCGCGCAGTAGTGGATGACATGGAACTGACCTCGAACAGTCCGTTCATCGGGGCGGAGCTGACACTCAAGTCAATGTTGCGTGGCTTTCCTGTGGGCGAAGTTGGAATTCAAACTTTCCCGAGAGATTTCGGGCAGGGATCTGCAACTTCTTTCAAAAATATTATGGGAACGATCAGGGACATATGGCGAATTCGTAAGGAGATATTTTCCGACAGTTATGATTTGCCCGAAGGCCGGACGCGAGGCTAGAGCTGGTTTATGGAAGATCTGGCGAAGCTGTACCAAATCAGGTTCTCTGATGTTAAGAGAGAAAAAAAGGATCTGGTCTGGAAAGTGCTGTGTGAGAACTACTTTCAGCAGTTTGTTGCCCATTCATCCACTGTGCTGGAGATTGCCAGTGGCTACGGTGAGTTTATCCGGCACATTGGTGCGGCCAGAAAAATTGCTGTTGACCTTAATCCGGATTCCGAAGCCTGCCTCCCCGAGGGGATTGAGTTTCACCTGGGTAGCGCCACGGATCTGGGCATGCTGGAAGACGATTCTGTTGACGTATGTTTTAGCAGTAATTTCTTTGAACACCTGCCCAGTAAAGAGGTGATGGATCAGGTATTGTCCGAGGCCAGGCGAGTGCTCAAGCCTGGAGGTATATACCTGGCCATGCAGCCGAATCTGCGTTGCGAGCCAGGCAAATACTGGGACTATTATGATCATGTTTTGCCGCTGACTCATGTGTCGTGTCGAGAGGCATTCGTTAAAGCTGGATTTGAAGTCACCAAAGTCGTTGATCGATTCATACCGTTTAGCACGGACTCAAAACTTCCCCAACATCCGCTTCTGGTAAAGACTTATCTGCGCATGCCTCTATTATGGCGCTTCTTCGGTGGACAGTTTGTTATTGTTGGGCGCAAGGCCGCCTAAACGCCTTTACAGCACATGAACTCCCACGAATAGCTGGCTCACAGGTCATTCGCACGCGGCGGCGTTTCACACGCGGGAAATGGCTTGCAAGGTGGGTTGTAAATCCCCGCTGCTATGGCCTCGTTGACGATTGCAGTCGACTCGTCGCGCGGACGGCCGAATACCGGAAATTGCCCCTCGTTAAACTCGCTATATCGCTGGTTCAGTATGGCCTGCAACGGACTCTCAAAGTGGCGGTAGGTCCAGACCCAGTACATCCCTGCCAGCAGAACGACGCAGATAGACTGCGGATGTCCTGAACACCTTAAACCTCACCTGCACCAGCAAGGTCAAAGTGCACATCAGCACAACCGAGAAAAAGCTGTACCGCTGATGAAAGATAGTAATCCGGTGCCAACAACATCGCCCTGCCCAAGCTCACCGCCGCAGCGGAGGCCACGACAAACCAGCAGCACAACACCAGCCGGATATCTTCATGCTTATAAAACCTGACTGTGACGAACAACAAGACCGCGAGCATGACAAAACCGACGGCTCCCGCCCACCAGCGTGCTGGAATCAATGAACGCGCAGCCCAGGATAACCAGAAACCAGGCAGCGTATCGCGCCAGCGCCTGGTGAAGCGGCGGGTCGATGAGCTAGGTCTGGAAACACCCGCAGATCTTGCCCGGAGATGGAGATATCAGCCGGGAAGGGATCGAGGAAACCTAGACGCCACACCAAGAGCATGGCAATGGCGACCAGCAGCCATATCGCGGGATACAGTCAATGACCTGCGCCTGGTCACCAGGCACTGATGAAGCAAGCTCGCAAGACCCAGCAACCAGACGATCTGGCCTGAGGCATACGTAAATGTGGCGAGTGTGCACAATACGGCTGCGAGCACGAACTTCGGCAAGGTTACTTTGTGCAGGGTGAACAGGCAGGCAAATGCATAAAAAATAACACAGTAGTAGGCAAAGGCTGGTTGGCTCCATAGGACGATGGTGTAGGACCTCAGGTTTAGCAATAGCAGCGCCGAGACCAACAGGAAGACCCAGCGATACTCCTCGCCCCTGACACTCAAGTAAAACAACAACAGGATCAGCGGCAGCGCCAGATTGGCAAGGAAGGTGAGTGTGCGGAAATTCACCTCGCCCTGAACCAGGTAGGCACCATAGACTAGTAACCGCGAGGCGTTGGTACGGTGATCGTTGTACTGCCTGAACCATTCCTCAATCGCACCTGCAGGACTGTCAGCAGTTTCGACCAAATTAACAAACTGCAGGAAATCATAAATATCATCCTGGAAGGGATGTTGATCGCATGGCTATTCACAAACCAGAAGTGGTGCGCGATCACCGCGCAAAACGCGAGGAGCGGCAACCAGCGCACGAACAAACCGGAAGCAGATAGTGATTTAGGGGAAATGGCATCAGGGACTCAGACAGACAGCCTTGCCAATACGACGGTTGTAGTGCGCAGCAGACCATTAAGACAAACATTATATCCTGGTATAGAAGACATCCACACACTGCAGTTGTCATCAATAGGCACATCATTTCCATATCGCAGTGGCACTTCTGCTCCAACCGGCGGCCTTCTCGAGGTAGTTCTCGACACAAGCCATCGAGACTGTACATCATACATGGTTTTAACAGTACGTTGCACCAACAGGATGCCATGCTACACATATTGTAGTCATTGATTCTGCCGGAGGATGTCTATACTGTTCCCTCAAAGTCAGCATTGTTCATACAGGAATTTCATTATGCTGTTAGAGCTTCAAGTTCCCGGAAAAGTCGCAAGAAACCATCCTGGAGTGCGAAAAATTGGTGTCGTAAAGACGGGCAAACTTCTTATAGAGAAGTCTATCAAATTTGCTGGCCTGGATTCGTTGGCGGATAAAAGTGTGCTGGACATTGGTTGTGGTACCAGATTCACGTCAACAATCATCAATAAAAGAATTCCTATCAAACGCTATACTGGCATTGATGTTTATAAACCCGTTATTGATTACCTGAAAGCCAATGTTGAGCCTTATGATGAGCGGTTCCATTACGCTCACTGGGATGTCGTCAATACACTGTACAATGAAAACGGGATGCCATTTAGTGGCGAGGCTACATTACCGATCGATAAAACCAGCAAATTCGATTTGATTTGGATGTTTTCCGTTATTACTCATCAAGCCCCCGAAGAATCTATAGCTTTGTTTAGAATCTTGAAGAACTACATGAATTCCGGTGGGTTAATGTTATTCACCGCGCATATTGAGAGAAACGTTGAACAGTTTATCGATGTCATCAAAGACCAACCATTGATGGTAGCGCAATACGATTACGATTTTATGCTTGCGCTTCTGGATGAAGCCGGGTGGGAAGTAAAATCGACGCACCCTCGTGAGGAACCGCTTCATCAGTTTTGTTTTGTCTGCTCGGTAAAATAGATTCAAGACAAAACTGAGGGCAACGTCCTAGCCTAACCACCCTTTGCCACTAGAAAATGCGCGATTCTGCTATTCGATAGCACAAGGCAAAAAAACCCAACGAAGGGGATTCTAAGTGCTTGGTGAGTATATGGAAATTGGTGGGCCGTGCTGGATTCGAACCAGCGACCAATTGGTTAAAAGCCAACTGCTCTACCAACTGAGCTAACGGCCCCGGAAGGAGGTGGGTATAGTACGGAAAAAGGATAAAAACTCAAGCGCTTTTTGGAGGCTAATCATAGCACTGCGGGGGATTGGAGGTAGTGTGTGGGGTCCGCCAACCCGGCATCCACAAAGCCCTGGCAGCGCAGGCGGCAACTGTCACATTTACCGCAAGCCAGACCCTCTTCCGTCAGCTGATAGCAGGAAACAGTGAGGGCGTAATCCACGCCCAATGCAACTCCGGCGCGGATAATCTCGCCCTTGCTCAGTTTCATCAGCGGGGTGTGAATGGTGATTTTTCGGCCTTCCACCCCGGCCCGGGTGGCAAGATTGGCCATGAACTCAAATGCGGCTATATACTCAGGCCGACAGTCCGGATAACCCGAGTAATCCACCGCATTGACGCCGATGAAGATATCCTGAGCACCCAGCACCTCAGCCCAACCCAGCGCGATGGACAGGAATACGGTATTGCGCGCGGGCACATAGGTCACAGGGATACCCTGGGTTTCCTCCTCGGGCACTGCGATAGACAGATCGGTAAGCGCCGAGCCACCGATACTGTCCAGATTCAACTTGACCACCTTGTGTTCCACATCACCTAGCATACGCGACACGCGCGCGGCCGCCAGCAACTCACCACGATGGCGCTGGCCGTAATCGAAACTGAGCGCATGGCAGGCATAGCCCTGCGCGCGGGCCATGGCCAGTACAGTGGTGGAATCAAGCCCACCGGAGACCAGTATGACGGCGCGCTTTTGCTCAGCCATAGCCATCAATGCCCCGGTTCGTCGCGCCACAACAGCTTGTGCAACTGCAATTGCATTCTGACCGGCAAATTATCCGCCAGTATCCATTCTGCCAATTGCCTGCCCTGCTGCTGGCCGAAGCTGGGAGAAAACAGCACATCGGCGACCCGCTCCGGCAACTTGTACTCATCCAACTTGAAGCGGGCCCATTCGTAGTCCGCTCGATCACAGATCACAAACTTGACCTGATCGTGATCTCGCAGCAGAGGAATATTGCTGTAGTCGTTGCGCTGCATTTCACCGGATGCGGGAGTTTTCAAATCCAGTACCGTCACTACCCGCGCATCCACTCCCGCCATACTGATGGCACCGCCAGTTTCCAGTGACACCTCGTAGCCGGCATCACACAGTGTCGCCAGGAGGGGCAAACAATTGGGTTGCGCCAGCGGCTCGCCGCCGGTCACAGTCACATAGCGCGGCGCATAGGCGGCAACCTGGTCGGTGATCTGTGCGATGCTGCGCATCTCACCGCCGCTAAAGGCATACTCGGTATCACAGTAGACACAGCGTAGCGGACATCCGGTAAGGCGCACAAACGCCGTGGGCAGCCCCACGGTACGCGCTTCGCCCTGCAGGGAATAGAAGATTTCCGTGATGCGTAGGGCCTGCCCCGCTTTATCGAATAAATCAGCCGCACTGGAATTAGAGGGGTTGGTCACGGGGCCACAGATCAGTAGTTCTGGGCGATGAAATCCCTGGCCAATTTCACAGAAGCATTGTTGGTGCTTCCGTACAGCTTGATCACCTGATCCAGGTACTCCCTGGCCTTTTCGCGGTTGCCCTTCAAGAACTGTACTTTGCCGAGTTTGTAGAGCGCATCGGGTGCCTTGCTGTTATCCGGGTACTGGCTCAACAACAGCGCAAAGGACTGTCTCGACGCCTCCAGATCCGGCGGCTCCTTTACCAGATACAGCTCACCGAGCCAGTAATGGGCGTTGCCAGCATACTCGCCATCGGGATACCGCTGCAGGAACTGCTGAAACGCGGGTATCGCCTGATCAAACTTGCGGCCCTGCACCAGTGCATAGGCCGCGCTGTAGGCGTTCGCTTCACCGGGCTGTGCAGCCACCGGTGCCGAACGACTGGCAGCAGCCGGCGCGGTTACTGGAGCTGCAGCGTTAATTGCTTCGGGAGGGGTGCCGGCCACCGGCTTGGAGGTCTGGGTAGCAGACGGCCCGCCCAACGGCGCAGTTGATGACGGTGCGCCGGTGGCGCCACCGATCCGTTTGTCCAGGTCTATATAACGCTGCAGGCTCTGTTCCTTGAGCGTAGTCAGCTCATAAGCCTGCTCTTCCAACTTGCCATTGAGGCGCATGACTTCTTGCTGCAACTGCTGGATCTGGAGGTATAACCTGCCCTGGTCCGAGCCCGCCATCTGACTGCCGGCCACCGAGGGCGAGGCAGCAGTTGGGCCCGAAGCAGTGGCTGGGACCGGGGCAGATTCAGCGGCCGATTCGACAGCTGCAGGAGCTGGCGGCGCATTGTTTACGCCGTAGCTAGTGGCGGGATACGCCTGGGCCGGCCGCGCGCCATAGGGGTCAGCGGGGGGGGCGGACGCATTGGTATTGGCCGTGGGTCTGCTACTGTCAGCACTGCGCCCAGCAGCCTGCGCCGCTGCACGCTCGGCTTCCAAGTCCACATAGGTCTGTGCCCAAGTCATAAAGCACAACGGGCCGGTCAATATGACCAGCCCGCATGCCACAAGCGTTTTACTTACAGATGAATGCATAGCTTATTGTGGTTTGAGCTCTACACGACGATTCTGCGCCCAGTTGGATTCGCCGGAGCCATAGGCCACGGGTTTTTCCTCACCATAACTGACGGTCTCGATACGAAAGCTGGAGATACCATTGGCCACCATGTAATCACGCACCGAGTTGGCCCGGCGCTCGCCCAGCGCTATGTTGTACTCGCGAGTGCCACGTTCATCAGTATGACCTTCCAGACGCACATTTTCGTTGTTGAGCTTCAGCACTGCGATATGAGCATCGACAGCGTTAACAGCTTCAGGTGTTAACGTGGAGCTGTCAAATTCAAAGTAAAATACGTTGCCGGCAGCCATAGCGGCTTCTTCGAGCGCGGCCAATTCCGCCGAGGAGGAAGCGCCCTGGGCTGATTTGGCGGCAGCAGCAGCTGCGGCAGCGGCAGCTGCCGCCTCGTCCTGCTCTTTTGTATCACTACCAGAACAAGCAACCAATAAGACTGCCGAAAACAATAGTGCGATGACCTTACCGGTGATAGGTAGATGCTTCATAGTCATTAGTCCTTCCTTCATTTTTTGATTAAATAAAAACAGATTTATGCTGCGTTCAGCGGCTCAAATACGGTGACCACGCAGGCTCTCGCACATCGCCCTCGCGGGCCGGCAGCCTGAATTTCGCGCCCCCATCCACAGACACAGCAGCAAGAATGCCGCGGTCTGCGTACTTGGTGGCGTACAATACCATAGCGCCATTAGGGGCGATACTGGGACTTTCATCCAATTCAGTGGAGGTCAGAATCTGCATACGGTTGGTCACCAGATCCAACAGGGCAATCTGGAATCGACCATCCGCCTGATGCACCATGACCACACTGCGACCATCCTGCGATACGCGCGCGCGAGCATTGTACGTGCCCTCGTAAGTCACCCGGTCGACTTTGCCAGAGCTCAGCGTATAGCGGTAAATCTGCGGTTTACCACCCCGGTCAGAGGTAAATAGCAGGGATAGCCCATCGGGCATCCAGGCAGGCTCGGTATCAATGGCATAGTGGCTGATAATACGCTTGAGTTGCTTGGTCGCAAGGTCCATGAGGTAAATATCCGGGTTGCCATCCTTGGACAAGACCATCGCCATGGTTTTGCCATCCGGCGACCAAGCCGGTGAACTGTTGATGCCCTGGAAGTTGGTCAGCTGCTGACGCCGCCCGGTGGCCAGTTCCTGACGGTAAATAGCCGGCCGACCACTCTCGAAAGACACATAAGCGATATTCTTGCCGTCCGGTGACCAGGTGGGTGCCAGTAATGGCTCCTTTGTTTCCAGCAGTACGATCGGTCGCGCGCCATCAGAGTCCGACATGGTCAAGCGTGAATAGTCCTTGCCGCCAGGCACGCGGGTACCTGAGATGTACAACAGCCGTGTGGCAAAAGCGCCAGGCACACCCGTCAGTTTTTCATAAACCGCATCAGCGACACGGTGGGCCAGCATACGCGCGTCGCTGACCGCACCGGCTTCATACCCAGACAGTATCTTGGTCTGGCGCAGCACGTCGAAAAGTTCGTAATCGACCCGCAGCTGACCCGCCATGGAAACCCGCCCGATCAGCACGTACTCTGCATTGAGGGAGCGCCAGTCCCGGTAAAAAACCTCGGCCTCAGTACTGGGTTTGCCCAACATATCGGTCCGCGAAATCGGGTCAAACTGGCCGCTGCGGGCCAGATCACCATCGACCACAGCGGCAAGATCTTCGGGCGCTACACCAGCCCCCTGCCAGGCAAAGGGCACCACGGCAATAGTGGTGGGATTATCCGAACCCTGTGAAATTTCGATCGTCAGTTCGGCACGTGCACTCACACAGCCTACAATCAGGACGACACCCATTAGAACACCTAGTAGCCGTTTCATCAGTAACGCAAATCCTCTGGTTTGAATAACAGGCGAAAACGCCTGAAGGTTTTTTCAAATTCCCCATTGGGCAGCTTTTGCAGTTCAGGAAAGGCCCCGGCCTTCTGCACTGCATTAACCGCCGAGCGATCGAATGCGGTATTGCCACTGCTCCTGATCACCGTGACGCTAACCACCTCACCAGTCGGAATCAGCTGTATCGCCAGCTCGACTTCCATACCGTTGCGCGCACTCGGGGGACGACTCCAATAGTTTACTACGGTCTGCTGGATCAGGGCGACAAAGCTGGCTGACATTTCGTCCGCTGTTGCGGTTGCTTCAGTCGCCTGCTCTTGCCCCGCTACTACCGTGGATAATTCGTCGCGGGCTATTTTGGCCAATGCATCGCGACTACTGCTGGCGTCCGGTTTCGGCTCTGGCTTGGGCGTTGGTTTCGGCTCTGGCTTGGGCGTTGGTTTCGGCTCCGGCTTGGGCGTTGGTTTCGGCTCCGGCTTGGGCGTTGGTTTCGGCTCCGGCTTGGGCTCTGGTTTTTTCGGTTCTGGCTTCGGTTCTGGCTTCGGCTCCGGTTTCTTCGGTTCAGGCTTCTTGGGCGCAGGTTGTTTGGGCTTCGGCTGGGCCTTTAGCTCACTGACATCCACCAGGCGGGCGTTGATCAGGTTGGGCACAGGCTTAACCCGGATAATATCCCGTTCGGTATTGGTCCAATTGGCCGTCAACACATAGAGTAACAGGCCGTGCAGGAACAGCGTGGCCAGGGCCGGCCGCAGGACAATGCGCGGCATAACAGGCTTGGCGTAAACAGAGGTATTCACCTGGGATTTTCAGTGACCAGTCCAACGCTAGGGGCACCCGCCTCCTGCAGCGCAACCATGACTGTTACCACTTCGCCGTAAGGTACCGCCTGGTCGCCCCAGATCAATACCGGCTTGTCGGGACTGCGGCGCAGCACGGCAGCGACCCGGTCCTTGATAGTGGCCAGGGACAGGATCTGCTCCTCCTGGCCGAGATTGAGGAACAGCTGACCGCCCGCGTCGACCGACACAATGACCGGTTCACTGTCCTGCTTTTCCACCGGATCGGCACTTGCTTTTGGCAGTTCGACCTTCACCCCCTGCATCAACATGGGCGCCGTGACCATAAAGATGATCAGGAGGACCAGCATCACATCAATGTAGGGCACGACATTGATGTCCGACATGGGTTTACGCTTGGTGCGATTCCTGGACACTTCGCCCTACCCCGCCTTCTTCTCGCGTGAGCGCAGGGCGAAGGCCTGCCGGTAGAGAATGCCGGAGAACTCGTCCATGAAAGTGTCATAACGGTTACTGAGTACCTCAACCTTGGAGGCGAAGCGGTTGTAAGCCAACACGGCGGGAATGGCAGCGAACAGTCCCATTGCGGTGGCTACCAGCGCCTCTGATATACCCGGTGCGACAGTTGCCAGCGTAGCCTGGGTGGAATTCGCCAGGCCGCGAAAGGAATGCATGATCCCCCACACGGTTCCAAACAAACCGATGTAGGGACTGGTGGAGCCGACCGAGGCCAGGAACGCGAGGTGGCGCTCCAGACGCTCCTCCTCTCGCATGACGGCAACCCGCATCGCCCGGCGCGAGCCTTCGATCACTGCCTCGGAATCCATCTCCGACTGCTGGGCCAGGCGGGAAAACTCCTTGAAGCCCGCGCGGAAAATGCTTTCCATACCCAGTATCGGGAGACCATCGGCGGCCTTGTCATTGCCCTCTCGATAGAGTTGGGACAAATCGATCCCCGACCAGAAGCGCTCTTCAAATCGATACATCTCATCATTGGCATTACGAAAATAAATAAAGCGATTGACGATCATGTACCACGAGAACATGGATGCCAGCAGCAGGATGGTCATCACAAACTGCACGGTGAATGTGGCATTCCACACCAGATCCAGCAAACTTAATTGTTGTTCCAACTCCCGTCCCCCTCAGACATATGTTTCTTTTTGTTCCAACGCCCGTAAACACGTCACCATCTCCGGCGGCAGCCGGCGCGGCTTGACGCCGGCCCGGCCAACGCAGGCGATGGTTACCTTCGCCCGCGCCAGCAGCTCTGCACCGCGGCGCACACTCTGGTGGAATACCATGCCGGCACCGCGCAACTGCACAAGCGTGGCGGTTGCCTCCAGTTCATCATCCAGTCGCGCGGGCAGCATATAGGTTACTGTCAGGTCCCGCACCACAAACATCAGGTCGGAATTGAAAATGTAGTTCTTGCCATAACCGAGTGAACGCATGAATTCGGTGCGCGCCCGCTCCATAAACTTGAGATAATTGACGTAATATACAATCCCACCGGCGTCAGTGTCTTCCATGTAGACCCGCATCCTGTGTGAAAATTCCCCCGCAACCACTAGGACTGGCCACCCTCTTCCAGATCCAGAGACAGGTTGGTGCCAACTGACAAGCTCGCGGGCCCGGGCAGGCCAAAGTGCAGGTACGCATTACGCGTGGCCATCCTTCCCCGGGGTGTACGCAACATGTAGCCTTGCTGGATCAGGTAGGGCTCCAGTACATCCTCGATAGTGCCGCGCTCCTCGGAAATTGCGGCAGCCAGACTGTCCACACCCACCGGACCGCCATCGAACTTTTCGATCAGGGCCAGCAGCAGCCTGCGGTCGAGGTGATCGAAACCTTTCTGGTCCACACTCAGCATGTCCAGGGCACGATCGGCGATCTGGCTGGTGATGTGTCCGTCTGCCTTGACCTCAGCGTAATCCCGCACCCGGCGCAGCAGGCGGTTCGCGATGCGCGGCGTACCGCGCGCGCGGCGCGCGATCTCCGCCGCGCCATGGGCATCGATGCCGATCTTCAAGATATGCGCCGAGCGCTCGACAATGTGGGCGAGATCCGCCACCTCATAGAATTCGAGGCGCTGTACGATACCGAACCGGTCCCGCAAAGGCGAGGTCAACAAGCCGGCCCGGGTGGTGGCGCCCACGAGAGTGAAAGGTGGCAGGTCCAGCTTGATGGAACGAGCACCCGGGCCCTCACCTATCATGATATCGAGCTGATAATCCTCCATGGCCGGATACAGTATCTCTTCGACCAACGGGCTGAGGCGATGAATCTCATCAATAAACAGCACGTCCCCGGGCTCCAGGTTGGTCATCAGCGCGGCGATATCACCCGCCTTTTCCAATACCGGGCCGGAGGTAGTCTTGAGGGAAACGCCCATCTCGTGGGCGATGATACTGGCCAGGGTGGTTTTGCCCAGTCCAGGCGGACCGAATATCAGCGTGTGATCCAGAGGTTCCCCGCGGCCCCTGGCAGCCTGCAGGAAAATAGTCATCTGCTCCTTCACCACCTGCTGACCAATGTATTCATCCAGGGTTCGGGGGCGTATCGCCCGGTCCATGATGTCCTCGCGCGGGCCATTGGCCTGGGGTGCGATCAGGCGGTCGGTCTCAATCATGTGCACGGCCTCACGCTCTCACCATGGATTTCAAGGCGCGGCGTATCAGTTCCTCGCTGTCTACCACGCTGTCGTCGTTGACTGCCGTCACCATACGACTGGCCTCCTGCGGTTTATAGCCAAGGGAAATGAGCGCGCCTTCCGCATCAGCCACGATGTCGGGTAGCGGAGCGAGTGCAACCGCACCATCTACCTGGCCCTGCGCGCTCTCAGCCCGCACCAACCAGTCTTTGAGCTTGTCGCGCATCTCCACCAGTAAACGCTCGGCGGTCTTCTTGCCGACGCCGGGCAGCGCAACGAGGGAAGAGATATCGTCACGCTGGACACAGCGTGCAAAGCTGTGGGCATCCATACCCGACAGAATAGTCAGGGCCAGTTTGGGCCCTACGCCGCTGACCTTGATCAACTCTCGAAACAGGCTGCGATCGCCCTCTTCGATAAAGCCGTACAACAACTGGGCATCCTCACGCACCACGAAATGCGTTACCAAAGAGACTTCCGAGCCCAACTCAGGCAAGCGAAACAGCGTAGTCATCGGAACATGCAGTTCATAGCCGACGCCACCCACCTCCACCAGAATAATCGGGGCCTGTTTGTGAACGAGATAACCTCTGATTCTGCCAATCATCCAGTGGGAGCCCTGTTAGCGTAGTCGGCGGCGGCGCACGGATTTGGCGCCGGCCATATTGATCATACTGTGTTGTGTATGTGCGTGACACAACGCCGCAGCCAGCGCATCTGCCGCATCTTCCTGGGGCATGGCGGACAGCTTCAGCAGAACCTTGACCATGTGCTGCACCTGGGCCTTGTCGGCGGCCCCGGTCCCCACGACCGACTGCTTGATCTGGCGCGCCGAGTACTCCGCCACCGGCATATCCTGAACGGCACAGGCCACAATGGCCGCGCCACGCGCCTGCCCCAGTTTAAGGGCGGATCCGGGGCTTTTCGCCATGAATACCTGCTCCACCGCCAGTTCCTGGGGACAGTGCAATTGGACCAGTTCCGTCACGCTGTCGAAAATCATCCGCAAGCGCTCAGGTAACTCGCCCTCGGGCAAACGGATCACGCCACTGGTTACGTACTCACTGCGCCCGGACACAAAATTGATGATGCCAAAGCCTGTTTTGCGTGAACCGGGATCTATTCCCAGGATAAGCGACATACCAATTTCCGCCGGGTGCGTCAGGCTCCCATTATGGACAAGTTTACGGGCCTGGTCTGTAGGTGGGGGTTGCGATTTTGCAGCTCACTCCGCAGCAGGTTTGGGAGCACTCTTCTCAACTGACCCCCGGTTCTGGCGCAGGCGGATATTCAGCTCCTGCAACTGCTGGTCACTGACATCACTCGGCGCGTTAGTCATCACACAGGCCGCGCTCTGAGTCTTGGGGAAAGCGATCACGTCGCGGATAGACTGGGCACCGGTCATCAGCATCACCAGTCGATCCAGACCAAAGGCCAGGCCACCGTGGGGTGGAGCACCATACTGTAACGCATTGAGCAGAAAGCCAAATTTTTCCTCAGCATCAACAGCATCGATATTCAGTATGCGAAACACCGTCTCCTGCATATCGCGCTGGTGGATACGGATACTGCCACCGCCCAGCTCACAGCCATTCAATACCATGTCATAGGCGCGCGACAGCGCCTTGCCAGGATTTGCCGCCAGTTGCTGCGCGTCACAGGAGGGCGCGGTAAAGGGATGATGCAGTGGTGTCCAGGCGCCATTGGCATCTTCTTCAAACATGGGGAAATCTACCACCCACAGGGGAGCCCAGCCCGGCGCTACCATGCCCAGGTCTTCCGCCACCTTGATCCGCAACGCCCCCAGCGCCTCGTTGACCACCCGCGTGCGGTCAGCGCCGAAGAAAATGATGTCGCCATTGGCAGCACCGAGGCGCTGCATCATCTGTGTAACGATTGTCTCGGGCATGAATTTCAGAATGGGGGATTGCAGACCTTCCACCCCTGCGGCAATGTCATTCACCTTGATCCAGGCGAGGCCGCGCGCACCGTAAATGGATACGTATTTCGTGTAGTCGTCGATTTCCTTGCGGCTGATGGCGCCTCCACCAGTCACTTTCAGCGCAGCCACCCTCCCTGCTGGGTCATCCGCCGGTCCGCGAAAGACTTTAAACTCCACCTGCTGCATCAGGTCGTCCACGCTGACCAGTTCCAGTGGGATGCGCAGGTCGGGTTTGTCCGAACCATAGCGATCCATGGCTTCTGCATAGCTCATATGCGGGAACTTCGGCAGGTCCACGTCCAGCACGGCCTTGAACAAACCGCAGATCATACGCTCGGTGATGGCCATGATCTCCAGTTCGTCGAGAAAGGAGGTCTCGATATCGATCTGGGTAAATTCCGGCTGCCGATCAGCGCGCAGGTCTTCGTCCCGAAAGCATTTGGCGATCTGGTAGTAGCGATCGAAGCCCGACACCATCAACAGTTGCTTGAATAACTGGGGCGACTGGGGGAGCGCAAAAAACTTACCCGGATGCGTGCGGCTTGGCACCAGGTAATCACGGGCGCCTTCGGGCGTGGCCCGGGTGAGAATCGGCGTTTCAATATCCAGAAATCCTTCGCCATCCAGAAAGTTACGCACCGCGCTGGTGATTCTGGAACGCAGTATCAGGCGGTCCTGCATTTCCTGGCGACGCAGGTCCATATAGCGGTACTGCAGGCGCACCTCTTCGCCGACAGTGGTGTACTCATCAAGCTGGAAGGGAGGCGTCGCTGCAGTGTTAAGGATTTCCAGCTCTTTACCCAGCACTTCTATATCGCCCGTTGCCATGGCCGCATTCACCGTAGCGGCAGACCGCGCACGGACCCGGCCGGTGACCTTCAGGACATACTCGCTGCGCACCCGATCGGCGCGCTGAAAGTGTTCTTCGGTGTCGGGGTCAAACACCACCTGCACAATGCCCTGTCGGTCGCGCAGATCGAGGAAAATGACACCACCGTGATCCCGGCGGCGATCAACCCAACCGCAGATGATGACCGTTTCGTCAGTATTCGCTGTACTCAAAGCGCCACAATAATGACTGCGCATAGTCTGGATTCCGTCTGGATTGGCTGGCCCTGCCCACTACACTACGGGCCCGGGATTAGGCTGTCTTCTTGCTATCGCCTGATTTGCTTTCGCTTTTCTTACTATCGCTTGCTTTGCTTTCGCTTGCTTTGCTCTCCCCAGATTTGCTCTCACTAGTACTGGACGGGGCGGCCTTTTTGTCACTGCCGGTACTGTCACCGCCGCCTACCAGGTTCTTCTTGTTGCCTGTTTTGAAGTCGGTCTCGTACCAACCGCCACCCTTCAAGCGAAAAGCAGCTGCAGAGACCTGCTTCTTTAGGGCTGGCTTACCGCACTGGGGGCAATCGAGCAGTGGCGCGTCATTCATCTTCTGCAATGCCTCAATCTGCTTGTGACAGGCCTGGCACTGGTACTCATAAATCGGCATGAAATGGTCCCACCAACGGTTAATTCGCGAGTTTAGGTAAAAAAATAGAGGCGCGGATTTTAACCCATGCAAGCCTGTAGGCCAAGCTTAGAGGGGATGGAATAGAAGGGCAAAACAACCCCGCACCGACGGGTGCTATGCGAAGGAGTACTTTGACCAGCTTGCCGAGGCAAGCTGGTCGCGGGCATCACCTAGGAAGCGGCAGATTCTTTCAGCTTTTTCAGCGGACGAACCTTTACACCAATACTCGCCGGCTTGGCTTTGAACATTTGCTCTAACCCGGTAAATGGATTGATGCCCTTGCGTGCCTTTTTGGCAGGTTTAGCCACCGTCGTGATTTTCAAGATACCCGGCAGCGTGAATTCGCCCACTGCGCGCTTCTTGATGCTGCGCTCTATCAGTTCGCCAATTCCATCGATGACTGCACTAACCTCCTTCTTGGTCAGTGATGTGCCCTCCGCCAGATGAGCAACGATATGGCTCTTGGTCATTTTTTGCGTGATCGGCGCTCCTGACTTCTTCACCGGTGCCGCTTTCTTGGCTGCCTTTTTCTTGGCAGGAGCTTTCTTTGGAGCTTTTTTAGCTGCTTTTTTAGTTGCCATGTTGTTTTCAACCTTCCCTAAAAATTTTAATTGGAACCCGCTGCAAGCCCGAGCCAAGAGTCTTTTAAATCTACGACAACTCCTGTGGCCTAAGCCGCAGGTGAATGTATAAAACATGAAACGCTGCAATACAAGCGTTTTTTACGATTGCGCCAAAAATACCCTGTATTTTTAGTTCCGCAGACGTGTAGGCGACTAGAACACAACACTCGCAGACTTGCACACGACCGATAGAAAACCCGGCTTCCGCTCTGTGCGAATCGACCGGAAAGCCAAACCTGTACGCTCAAGTTGTTCACACGTAAACTAGTTGCCCTCAAGCAACCCAACTCACCGGACGTATTCATGCGCACCAGTCAATTCCTGCTAGTTACCCAGAAAGAAACTCCCGCCGATGCGGAGGTCATCAGCCACCAGTTGATGCTCCGCGCAGGATTGATACGCAAATTGGCAGCAGGACTGTACACCTGGCTGCCGCTAGGCTTGCGTGTGCTGCGCAAAGTAGAGGCCATCGTACGCCAGGAAATGGAAGCATCCGGTGCGCAGGAAGTCAGCATGCCAGTGGTGCAACCCGCCGAGTTATGGCAGGAATCTGGCCGCTGGGAACACTATGGTCCGGAATTACTGCGCATTCAGGATCGCCACCAGCGCGATTTTTGCCTCGGCCCGACCCACGAGGAGGTGATCACCAGCCTGGTGCGCGATGAGGTTAAGAGTTATAAGCAGCTGCCGCTTAATCTCTATCAGATCCAGACCAAGGTGCGCGATGAGATCCGGCCCCGCTTCGGCATCATGCGCTCCCGGGAGTTTTTGATGAAGGATGCCTACTCCTTTCATATAGACCAGGCATCCCTGGAGCAGACCTACCAAGTGATGTTTGACGCATACACAAATATCTTCACCCGCCTGGGCCTGGAATTTCGTCCGGTCATCGCCGATACCGGGAGTATAGGTGGCAGCACGTCGCACGAGTTCCACGTACTGGCAAGCTCGGGAGAGGATGCTATCGCCTTCAGCGACGGCAGCGACTATGCAGCGAATGTTGAGATGGCGGAAGGCCTGACGCCGCTGGTGGAGCGTCCGGCGCCAACCGCCAGCCTAAAAAAAATCCCTACCCCCGGTGTCAGGACCATCGAAGAACTGGCGACATTCCTGTCCATTGACCCCACTCGCATTGTTAAGACCCTGGTGGTCGAGGGCGCAGAAGAGGGCACGCTGGTTGCCCTGGTATTGCGCGGTGACCACCAGCTCAACACCATTAAAGCGGAGAAGCTGCCTGGCGTTGCTGCCCCGCTACAGATGGCAAGCGAGGAACGGGTGCGCGCCGCCTGTCGAGCGGGTTTTGGCTCACTTGGCCCGGTCGGCCTTGACCTGCCAGTGATTGTTGATCGCAGTGCCGCGCAACTGGCAGACTTTACTTGCGGCGCCAACATGGACAATACGCATCTCACCGGGGTCAACTGGCATCGGGATTGCGCCCTTGGGCAGGTCGCCGACCTGCGCAACGTGGTGACCGGCGATCCGAGCCCTGACGGCAGGGGCCACTTACAGATCAAGCGCGGCATCGAGGTAGGGCATATTTTCCAGCTGGGCACCAAGTACAGTGAGGCCATGAATGCGAAAGTTTTGAATGAGAACGGCAAGAACGTCACCGTCACAATGGGCTGCTATGGTATCGGCGTTAGCCGTATCGTGGCCGCTGCTATCGAGCAAAACCACGACGACAACGGCATCATCTGGCCCGCTTCCATGGCGCCTTTCCAACTGGCGATCGTGCCACTGAATATGCACAAATCAGAAGATGTAACCCGTTGTGCCGAAGATCTGTACCAGCGACTACAGGCAGCCGGAGTGGAAGTGCTACTGGATGACCGCAACGAACGACCAGGCGTTAAATTTGCCGACATGGAGCTCATAGGCATCCCCCACCGCGTCGTAATTGGTGATCGTGCCCTGGCGGACGGCAACATCGAGTACAAGAGCCGATGCGGGGCAGAGTCCCAACTCATTGCGCAGGATAACATTTTTGATTTTCTGCAGGCGCAAATGTGCCAGCTGTAACAGTTCAGGCCGAAACCGGGGCCAGACGGGGAATCTAGCGGTACGAACCGGGCGACTGCCCCGTCCATTTCTTGAACGAACGATGAAACGCGCTGGGGTCGGAAAAACCTACTTGCTCTGCGACCTCACTGACGGTCAGGCGATCACGACTCAACATCGAGATTGCCATGTCGCGTCGGGCGTTATCCTTGATACGCTGGTAGGAAGTACCCTCTTTCTCCAGACGTCTGCGTAGCGTGCGGGCCGACATATTCAGCAGAGTCGTCAATTCCTCAAAGCTGGGCATCTCCTGCCGAAAATCGTCGCCGAGGATATCCCGAATCCGGTGGGTAATGCTCAGGGTACTGGACCGTGGTTCAATGACCATATAGTAGGGTGCAAGTTTGAGAAACTCCGCGAGGTCCTCCTCATCGCGAACCAGTTCAGCATCCAGGTGTCGAGCGCTGAAAGTGACTGAGTTAACGGCCTCGCCATACACCACCGGACAAGGAAAGAAGTGCCGAATACCTGCCATGAATTTCGGTCTGGGGCCGGCGCAGGTGGCGCTGGTTACATCAATATACTGGTCGATCAGCCAGCCGCTGAAGCGCAGCCACATGGCCAGATTACATAGAACGCCGTGCTGATCCACTCTATTATCATCCCCGGAAAGGTAGGTCAAAGTGGCCTCCTTGCGTTGCTCGTCAACAATAAGCCGGTTGATGATATCGACGCCGTGACGTAGACGGCAGACCTCATTGAACTCAATAGCGCGGTGCATGGCCGCGCCCAGGGTGGCGCTGTTGATCATACTCAGGGCTATAAGACGGGTGGTTCCGGGCGGCGTCTGTGCATCGGGCATAACACCACCCGATTCGTCACCGAGTGCCCTGATTAACTCCAGACACAAGCGGGAATACTGCTCACGAGAGACGACAAGCGTCTGTACATCCTGGCGCAGTGGGTCGAAGGGAAACCGGGCAGCACGCAGAATGGCATCCACGTCCCGATTATGGGCTCGTGCCTGCGCCAGTAGGGCCCTAGTAAACTGCAGGGGCACCGCTTCGTGATAAAACGCTGAGTTGATCGCCACTTTAGACAACGTACGGGTAGCCCTCGGACGGGCAGTAAAGCATAGCGCTTCGAGGCCATCAAGGTGAACCGCTCGAAGCTCACTGACAATTAATTGGTCCTCGCGTTTGACAATGCCTTGATGCCTGATCACTATGTAGGAAAAACGCTGGCAATAAGTAGCTTAAGGCCGCATGACAGACATAAATCAGCTGAGCAAATGGAATCGGGATATTTCAAGGGCTATCGCCGCCCTGGGCACCGAGCAGTTTTTCCCCACCCTGGTCGAGGCCGTCAACGGGCAGGTAAAAATCGATTACCCTCAGATCTGGCTCTACCACAAGGACTTGCCACCGCGAATCCTGTATCACGGCATACCCAAACATGCAATTTCCGCACAGGTCGATAGATACCTGGAGGGGCCCTACCGCGAGGACCCGTTCTACCAAACCTCCATGCACCAGCCTCGTTCCAAGATTTACCGCCTGTCGCGGGTCACCATGGGCAAACTGCACGACTCTGATTACTATCGCAATTACTACGCGGACACCGGTACCTGCGACGAAGCGGTATACCTTGCCAAATTGCAGGCTGGCAACGTCATTAACCTGAGTATGATGCGTCTTGCAGAGCGCGGCCCATTCAGCGATCAGGAATATGAAGCCCTCTATCTGTTGGCAGAACCAGTATCCGAGCTTCTCAAGAGCCACACCGAGTACAGTGATTTTGCGGCCACCAATCTGATCCAACCGGGCATCGACCACCAGATCGATCTCGCCTTTCGCACGTTTGGCGCATCTTTACTCTCGCCCCGTGAAAAGGATGTTCTGGAACTGATGTTGCGTGGCTACGGCACAGACATCTCCGCTGAACGCCTGGACATTGCCGTTGAAACCGTTCGTCGGCACCGCAAGAGCATCTATCGCAAACTGGATGTCAGCTCTCAAACCGATCTTTTTTCCCTGTTTCTGAATTCCATGTCCTGCATGGGTAAGGCGGCAGGCAAGGATCCGCTCAGTATCTATATGTCTCCCCGCTGAACCTGCCCCATGTAGGGCATTGAGCGACCGGGTTTAACCGAGGATAGTGCGCGCTTACCGATCACTGCACGGTGGACGCATGTCGCTTGAAGCCGATTGGTTCCTGCGGGCTCACCCCGAAATCACAACCATAGAAGCGCTGCTCCCCGACTGCAATGGGGTCATGCGAGGCAAGTGGGTCCCCCGCCACAAACTGGGTAATATCTTCGATGGCGAGTTGAAACTCCCCAAAACGGCGCTCAGCCTGGATATCTGGGGACGCGATGTGGAACAACTCGTATTCGCCAGTGGAGACGCCGACGGTATCTGTCATCCCGTAGAGGGATCCCTGTTGCCCACACCCTGGTCCTCAGGTGGCCAACACGGGCAGGTCATGCTCTCCATGTTCAACGCAGATGGCTCACCGTATGGCGGCGACCCACGCCATGTGCTGAAGCAGGTACTGACCCGCTATCAGGAAGCAGGCTGGCGCCCGGTAGTCGCCGCCGAACTGGAATTCAGCCTGGTCCACTGGGACAACTCGGTTCCTCTGCACACCTGTCCCGCCCCCGTCGGCGGCTCGCCCATCGGTGGCAACACCTACGGCCTGGATGTGCTCAACCATCACCAGGCAATGCTGGAAGACCTGCGTCTGGCCTGCGAACTGCAGGATATCCCCTTCGACGGTGTGGCCAAGGAGTCCGCTCCTTCCCAGTACGAAATTAACATGCAGCACGTGGACAACCCGGTGCTGGCCGCAAAACAGATTCTCATGATGAAACGCCTGATCAAGGGCGTGGCTGCCAAGCACAACCTCATAGCCAGCTTCATGCCCAAGCCCTTTGAAGAGGAAGCGGGCAACGGAATGCATGTGCACTGCAGCGTGCTGGATGAAAACGGCGTGAACATCTTCGATGACGGCACTGAAAAGGGCTCGCCGTTATTGCACAACGCCATTGGTGGCTGCCTGGCAAATATGGCGGACTCCGTCGCGATTTTTTCTCCGAGCTACAACGGTTACCGGCGCTTCCAGCCGGGCTGTCACGCCCCCACCTATCCCAGCTGGGGGTACGAAAATCGCACCGTAGCGGTGCGCGTGCCCGCCGGCAGCCACGCTGCCCGCAGGCTGGAGCACCGGGTGGCCGGTGCGGATGCAAACCCTTACCTGCTATTGGCGGTGTTGCTTGCCGCCATGCTCGATGGCATCGAGCAGAACCTGTCACCAGGCGACCCTATTACCGGTGATGGCTACACACAGGAAAAAGGAAAGTTGCCGGTTTACATGCCCGACGCGGTCAAACTATTTAGCGAATCGGACTTCATCCGCCATAGCCTTGGAAGTGAGTTACAGCGAATTTATACCCTCACCAAGCAACAAGAACTCGAGGAGTTCCGCAAACGCATCACCACACTCGAATACCAGTCCTACCTCGAAAAACTCTAACACCGGGCTGCTCTGACGCGCGCCAAGACTTTTGCTGCCAAAAAAGTTAACATTAGCAGAATGTTCTTGCCATACGAGACCCAGTTACCCACATGATCAACACGCAAACAAAACCGCCACTGAATCTGGTGAATGTCGTCATTTTTATTGGCTTCCCCATCGCAGCCCTGCTACTGGTGCCCCTATGGGGTATTTATCGGGGCTACGATGGGTTCCAATGGCTATGGGCGCTGGCCTTCCTCTACCTGAATGGCATGTCCATCACAGGAGGCTACCATCGCCTGTGGGCCCACAAGGCCTATGAGGCCAGCCCCTCACTCAAATGGTTTTTCGCGTTCTGGGGCGCGGGTGCGCTGCAAAACAGCATCCTGATCTGGTCCTCAGACCACCGCAGGCATCATCGCCACGTGGATGACAATGTACTCGACCCCTACTCTGCTGGACGTGGATTATGGTTCAGCCACATCGGCTGGATGCTGCGGGAGTACAATAACAATGTACAGGACTTCAGCAATGCCAAGGACTTGTTACGTGACCCGGTGGTCACCTGGCAGGCCAGGCATTACGTACCGCTCACCCTATTCATGAACCTGGGTCTGCCACTGCTATTGGGCATCTGGCATGGTGACATCATCGGCACATTGTTGCTGGTTGGGCTGTTGCGCCTGGTGGTGAATCATCACGTGACATTCTTCATTAATTCCCTGGCGCATTTTTGGGGGAGTCGGCCGTACACCGAAACCAATAGCGCGCGCGACAATGGTTTTCTCGCCTTCCTCACTTATGGCGAGGGGTACCACAACTATCACCACATCTTCCAGGCCGACTATCGCAACGGTATCCGCTGGTGGCAATGGGATCCGACCAAGTGGATGATTGCCCTGTGCCACCGCCTTGGCCTGGCGAGCAACCTGAACCGTGTCCCCAACTTCAGGATCCAGCGCGCCATTCTGGACACTGCCTTCGCACGAGCGCGCAATAAACTGGAGGAAGCGCAAAACAGCGAGTCCCTGCTGCACCTACTTGAGCGCGAATATCAGCTGTTCACCGACTCTGTAAATCAATGGACAGCATTGCAGGCAGAGCGCTATGAACGCACCAAGGAACAACTGAGTGACGCACTGGAGGAAGGCAAGCAGCACCTCCTGCAAAAATGGGAGAACGCTGCACTGCTGACTAAGTTGAAGACGCTGGAATATTCTCTCAAAATGCAGCGCAAGCGCCTGAGCCTATTGATGGAGCAGGTACATTTCCAGCAGACACAGATGGCCTGATAAGTCCGCTTCGGAGGAACCAAGATGACCAATACCGTATACGATTTCAGCTGCCAAACACCTGCGGGTACAAAGAAATCCCTGCTGGACTACAAGGGCAAGGTGCTGCTGGTAGTCAATACCGCATCCAAGTGTGGTTTCACGCCGCAGTTTGCGGGGCTGGAGGAGATATACAAGCAGTACAAGGCTAAGGGACTGGAAATTCTCGGCTTTCCCTGCAACCAGTTCGGCAAGCAGGACCCGGGTAGCAACGACGAGATCATGGAATTCTGCCAGCTCAACTACGGCGTCAGTTTTCCCATGTTTGGCAAGATCGAAGTGAATGGCGCCGCTGCCGACCCTCTGTTCAAGCACCTCAAAAAAGCGGCCCCGGGTGTATTGGGCAGTGAAGGAATCAAGTGGAACTTCACCAAGTTCCTGATCGACCCCTCCGGCAAGGTCGTCAAGCGCTACGCCCCGAAGGATACGCCCAAGGCAATTGCCAAGGACATCGAAAAACTATTGGCCTGACGCCTCAGTGTTCCCGCGTGGCCCTGAACTCAAGCTCGGGCCACCGCTCCTCCATCACCGCCAGATTAACCCGCGTCGGTGCCAGATAGGTGAGGTGACCGCCACCATCCAGTGACAGGTGTTCTGCCGCTTTCTTGCGAAAATCGTCCAATTTGCGCGCATCGGAACAGGTAATCCAGCGCGCGGTGTAGACATTCACCGGTTCGTAACGCGCCTCCACCTTGTACTCATCCTTGAGGCGATAGGCAACCACTTCGAATTGCAAGGGCCCCACCGCTCCCACGATCAGGTCGGAGGAATTGAGCGGAGAAAAGACCTGGGTGGAACCCTCCTCCGAGAGCTGCTGCAAGCCACGCTGCAACTGTTTCGATTTCATCGGGTCGGTCAAGCGAATGCGGCGAAACAGTTCCGGGGCGAAATGCGGGATACCGGTAAACTGCAAAGCCTCGCCCTCGCTAAAAGTATCACCGATCTGGATAGTGCCATGGTTGTGCAGGCCGATAATGTCTCCCGACACCGCCTCCTCCACAAGCACTCGCTCACCCGCCTGGAAAGTTACTGCATCCGCAATTTTTACCTCTTTGGCAATGCGCACATGCTGCATTTTCATACCCTTGAGGTAGCGCCCGGAACATATCCGCAGGAATGCAATGCGGTCCCGATGGCGCGGATCCATATTGGCCTGGATCTTGAAGACAAAGCCGCTGAACTTGTCCTCTGTTGCCGCCACAGTGCGATCAGTGGCATCCCTGTCCAGCGGCGCGGGCGCCCACTGCACAAAGTCATTCAGCATCTCCCGCACCCCAAAGTTGCCAAGGGCGGTACCAAAAAAAACCGGACTCAAGCGACCTGCGAGAAAAGCCTCGAGGTCGAACACGTGGCTGGCGCCGCGCACCAATTCGATTTCCTCACAGAACCGCTCATACCCATCATCCAACAGAGCGCGGGCTTCGTTACTTGCCAGCCCCACTATGCGCAGATCATCCGGCAACACACTGCCCTGCCCTGGGGTATACCGATGAATGGTATCCGTATACAGGTTGTACACGCCCTTGAACTCAGGACCCATGCCGATGGGCCAATTGATTGGCGCACCGCGTATCTGCAATACCGCTTCTATTTCATCCAATAAATCGATGGGGTCACGGATGTCGCGGTCCATTTTATTAACGAAACTGAAAATCGGGGTGTCGCGCAGGCGGCACACGTTCATCAGTTTTATGGTGCGATCTTCAACACCCTTGGCACCATCAATCACCATCAGGGCGGAATCCACTGCGGTGAGTGTACGGTAGGTATCCTCGGAAAAGTCCTCATGCCCGGGCGTGTCAAGCAAGTTAACCGTGCGCCCATGGTAGGGAAACTGCATCACTGAAGAGGTCACGGAGATGCCGCGTTCCTGCTCCATGCTCATCCAGTCGGAGGTGGCATGTGGGCCCTTTTTGCCCTTGACGCTCCCCGCCACCTGGATAGCATTGCCCAGCAGCAGGAGTTTTTCCGTTATTGTAGTCTTGCCCGCATCCGGGTGGGAAATAATGGCGAACGTTCTTCTTGTGCCAATTTCAGAGGATAACTTGCTGTCGGCCAACACCCTAAATCTCCACGCAGGTACAGAATTCTAACGCCATGTTGCGGGCGCAAAAATCAAAGGGGCGGGATTATAACCTAAAGCATCCGGTTTTATTGAACTGTGAGCATTACCTGGAGAATACAGTGCCCAAGCATAACGTCTCACTGCATGCTAACTGCATTTGCAGCGGCGTAGTAGCTGAGGAGCTGCCTGTCAGCCAGCGGTCCTGCGGAAGGAACGGGAAAGCACTGCCGGGACATCCTCAGTGTTGTACATCCAGCGTTAACAACGTCCAGGTATTATAGCCATGATTGTGAAGGTGATACTCCACCGGTGAGCCGACTGCCAAATTGACTGTTGAGGGGATGGTAACATCATAGATTCCGGCGGCACTGGGTATTTCAATCAAGTCGTCCCAAAGTAATCTACCACCGATAGAAACAGCTACATGTGCCTTCGCGGGCTCATCAAAACGCAGCTGCCCATGCCATAGCACAAGGTGAATGTTGTCGCCCTTATTAATAGCCGCCTTACCGGGTTGCGCCAAAGACAAATAGTTGCAATAACCGGTTTCCACTTCTAGTGCGCCGTCTTCCTCATACCACGCATTATCCGGACATGTGATGGCGTCAGGGCGGTGAGCAGCAAAAGAATCATTCTCAGCGCTCTGGAATTGCCAGTCCGACGCAGCAATCAACGATTCCACCTTGCTCTCCTGATTTATTGCGCCAGCGGGCTTCACGACAAAGGTAACGCGACCGTCGACACCAACCGATTCGTCATTGTCATGGCGCAGACTTACCCGCAACGTATGTTGACCTGGGTTAATATCTTCCGACAACTTGTAAAATGTGGATAGATCCCAACTAACGGAAGCGTCGGCACTATCATCGTCGGTATCCAGATAAATGTGGTAGTGCCCGGTAGGATGATCATGCTCTACACTGTCAGCCACGCCCACATGCCCGTGCTCAGCGTGGCTACTACCTGGTTCCTGCAATGTAAAGGCGTTGACCAACAACTCTACAGGAACATAGTCCCCCGGATGAAAGACCTGAAGATGTTCAGGTTGGCGAAAAGCGGCTGTCGGTGGAAATTCCTGAAGCTTGCCTTTGTCCGCATCCAATATTCGTGTCACATAAAAATAGGACACGCACATTTCGTCAACAGTTCCCTCCCCAAATTCAACATACTGGGGTTGTAGCTGTTTCCCATTGACAAACTGCTGGTTCGATGCGGAATTGTCCCAGTTACACGTTAGTCTAAATTGATCCCCGGGCTGCACGATGATCTCGTGCTCGAACGTATATTCATCCTGCCAATCAAAGTCCCAGTTTCGGATATCGACCAGCATCAATTCAGTACCGTCCTTGCGAATCAATTCCAGAGAATTGAATTTACCCAAAACGTGCTGGTGCAGATACACGCTGTGCAATGCGAAGGGCTCGTCGATTGTTATACCAACTCTACCCGCTCCGACAAAGGCCATGGATCCGCCAACATCGTCGGTGTACTGAACAGTAACACTGGGGTCGCCGGCGGGGATTGGCATACCCCCGGGAGAGGGCCACTTAAAGTTCAAGAAGAACAGGGTCAACGCTTCACGCTCTACGGATTCGACATGGTGTATTTCAAGGCCAGATTGATCCGCAACCGGTTCAGCATTGCTGGTGTTGTAATGCATCTGCATCACGATTTTAGAACCGGGTTCAACGCGCACACCGGTACCTTTCGGCAAATAACCTCCGGTGATACCTGGCGCCCAGACTGTCAGGGTGCGCGGCGGTACCAGGGCACCTTCTGGCGAAGGAGCACCCCAGCAGGGAAACCCGGGCTTGCCATCCGCTCCATCAGCGGCCTCAAAAGCAGCCAGATTCTTGGGGTCTATAATCACCGCAAAAGCATGGTGCACTTGCGCTCTAACATCGGGGACAAGATTGACTGCGTCCACAAAGACAGTATGGTCCAACGGCCAGTCGATCATCACGCACCGATAATCATCTGGTCGCTCGCTGGGCATATACGGCTCATTCATTTTAAGCGTGAGATTGTATTCAATCTGAATGGATTCTTTTCCTGCAGGAACATACTGATCAGGACGACCCGCGGGCGCGCCACCTGCCAGCCAGGAACTCAATACCGACTTTTGATCATCCGAAAGTGAACGGTTATCTTGCAGGGGCAGATAATGGTTCGTCGGCGGCCACGGGGGCATTGCATGCGACGCGACTTGGTGGGCCATAGCGGCGCGCACCGCATAGACACTTTCATAGTCGGTCAGACTGAACGGGGCATTCTCGCCAGGTCTGTGGCAATTGGCGCATTTCTCCTCAATAATCGCTTTGGCATGCCCATAGTACGTATAGGGCGTAGAGTCGGTATCACCCTGTGGGCTGCCTTGGGCTGCACCCGCTTCCAGCCACTGGATCAGCAAGTCGCGCTCCGGGTCTGACAACGGCGCAAAACCCGGGGACGGCATGGATTTGGATTCCAGCGCATATACAATCGCGGATCGTTTTGACACCACTTCGGAGTACTCGGAGAGAGAGAAAGGTCCCTGGCCGCCCACGTGGTGGCACGTGACACAACGGGAATCGATGATGGATTTAGTGTGTGCGTAGTAAGTAAGTGGCTGGACCGCCTGCGAAGATACTACAGAACCGGCTTCAGAATCTCCGGATGAACCGGATCCCCCGCACGCCGTGAGGAGAATACCGAGCGCAAGAATGGCGCCGAATCTATGCAAATCCGGTAAATTGAACATCGGTTTGTCCGTCGCTGGTCTGGGTTTCTATTATTACTACCACCACAGACGCTATAAAATTAACGTGCCAGATCCTATGAGAACACGCCAGTGCGCCACTGGCAACCTATTCGCCAAGTCAGTGACATAAGTTGCCCACTACGATAGCTACCAACCGCTCGCCGATCAAATCCACTTGCAATGCAGTCTCCGGCAACAGCTTGCCATGGACGTAACCTGCAAACCCTCATAACCACAGGGGTTAATGCGCCCGAAGGGCTCCAGATCCATATCCACGTTGAGGGCCAGGCCGTGGTAACTGCAACCCCGGCGAATCCGTAGGCCCAGGGAAGCGATTTTTTCGCCCGCCACATAGACACCCGGTGCATCCGGTTTTGTGGCGGCAGAGATCGCGTACTCCTTAAGCAATTGCACCACACTGCGCTCAATCAGATTGACGAGGTCGCGCACGCCCAGTTGCTGGCGGCGCAGATCCACCATGAGATAGAGCACCCATTGCCCCGGCCCGTGGTAAGTGACCTGTCCGCCGCGATCCACCTGAATAACCGGTATATCACCGGGAGCCAGTACATGCTCGGCCTTGCCCGCCTGCCCCTGTGTGAACACCGGCGGATGCTGCAACAACCACAGCTCGTCAGGTGAGTCAGCATTGCGAGAATCAGTGAGTTGGCGCATGGCAGCCAGCGTGGTCTGGTAGTCAACCAGTCCCAACTCGCGCAAAACCAGTGGTGGCGTGGGCACCCGTTACAGCACCATCGTTACGTGCCCGGTCGCCAGCAGATCCTGGTGCAGAGCCTCCAACTGATCAGGACCAGTAGCGGTGATGGTAATGGTGAGGGCCGTAAAAGTGCCTTTGCTGCTGGTCCTGGCCGCAATGGTCTGCTGATCAAAACCCGGCGCGTGGCGCTCGAACACTGCCAGAATAGTCGCTTCAAAGACGTCGTTACTGCGGCCCAGCACCTTGATCGGGTAAGCACAGGGAAACTCGATTTTGGGGGTTTCAGGCTCTGCCACAACGCCGCACTCCTGCGCCTGCCTGCGAGCCTGGTATCAGGGCCCGAACAGGCTGGCGATAAGCATCAGAATAGAATCCCACAGGCGCGCAAAAAAACCGCCCGGCTCCACCGCCGCCAGCGCTACCACCGGTGTTTGCAATACGGTCTTGTCGTCCAGACTCACTGTTACAGTTCCCACCGGATCTCCGACCGCAATTGGTGCCACCAGTTCTTCGTTTACTGCCACAGTGGTAACCAGGTTCTCATGCTTCCCCCGCTGCAGTGTCAACGCAGTTTTTTCCAATATCCCCACTGGAACATAATCCTGCTGCCCTTTCCAGATGCGCGGTTTTGCCAACTCCGTCATGGGCTCGAACAGGGTTTTGGTCTGGTAGAAGTTAAATCCGTAGTTGAACAGCGCGGCCGCATCATTTTTTCGCGCCTTGGTGCTTTCGGTACCCATTACCACCGCTATCAGGCGCATGTCGCCGCGCAGTGCAGACGCCACCAAGCAATACCCGGCTTCCGCTGTGTGCCCGGTTTTCAGGCCGTCCACGCTCGGGTCTTCCGCGAGAAGCGTATTGCGGTTGTATTGCCGGATATTGTTAAAGGTAAACTCACGCTCCTTGTAGATCGCGTACTGCGTGGGGTGATCGTTGATCATGGCCTTGGCCAATATGGCCAGATCCCGCGCAGTGGTCATGTGTGTCGGAGCAGGCAGACCGTGGGAGTTCACGTAGTGGGTATTCACCAATCCCAGGCGCTTGGCATTGGTGTTCATCATTTCGGCAAACGCTGCTTCGGTGCCGGCGATATGCTCAGCCACCGCTACTGAAGAATCGTTGCCGGAAGAAATAATGATGCCGCGTTGTAAATTCGCAATAGACACGTCCACACCCGGCTCTATATACAGTAGCGAGGAGCCTGCGAATAGGGGATTCTGCGAATAGGCGTTCTCACTGATCTTCACCATGTCATCTTCGCTAACTCGACCGGCTTTGATTTCTTCGGCCAACACGTAGGCGGTCATCATTTTGGTGAGGCTGGCCGGCGGCAGAGGCACATCAGCATTGTGTTCCACCAGCACGGTACCGCTGGTAGCATCCATCAAAAAATACGCTTTCGCCGCCAGCTGGGGTGGTGCAGGAATAGCATTTTCTGCCTGTACACCAATTACGAAAACTGCCAGGAAGAACGCCAGTGCTGATCGAATCATGAGGTCAGGAAACCGTGGGAAGAGTGTGATGAACGCGGATGGTACCGCATGGACGGCTGGAGCGAAAGAATACGTGTGCCTTCTGGAGTCCAGCACCCAGGCAGCGGCTCGAGCATCCTGCCCACTTATTCCGGGTCTAGGGCAGTGGCTGCCCGGCATCATACCCGTTGTCCTGCAGTCGCTGTTGTAGCGCCAGCAGCTGGTCCGTGTCATCTACCGGGCCGACCCGCACCCTGTAAAATCGTGTGCCACCGGTGTCGACCGGGCTGATAAACACTGGCGCCGGCAATAAAGCCTGCAATTCCTGCATCAGGGTGCGGGCCGTGGCTTCCTTACCAAAGGCCCCCAACTGGAGAAACCGATAGATACCGTAGGCGTCATCGCGACTATCCTTGACGCCGACCACATCAATCACTTCGACCTCCACCCGCGCCGTACCCTTTTCCATATAGCCCAGTTTGACGGCAGCCGCATAGGACAAATCCATAATGCGGTCCGAGTGAAAAGGACCGCGGTCATTGACACGCACCACTATGCTTTTTCCATTTTCAAGATTGGTGACACGGGCGTAACATGGAATAGGCAAGGACTTGTGAGCGGCACTGACCTGATAGACATCATAGAGCTCGCCGTTGGATGTTTCGTGCCCGGTGAATTTCTCTCCATACCAGGAAGCGGTACCCTGCTCCCGGTAGCTGTGATAATCCTTCAGCACTTCGTAGGTAACGCCGTCGACAATATAAGGGCTCATGTTCCCGACGGCCAGCAGGGGGTCGGGCCGCGGTACTGCATCGAAAACCTCATCGGGGCTGATGGGCCTTAGGGGCGCGAAATCATGGGCGACGGCGTAACGTGATTTCGGAGCAGGGGCCGCATCATGGGCTGCGGTTTCACGCGATTCTGGTGGCTGCGAGGCACACCCCCCAAGCAACAGGAGTAGCGCGACGATAGTCGCTGTGGGGGAAGGAACACTCACTGCGCCACCCGGGCAGCCAATCGTTGACTGAGCTGATACACACTCATAGCGTACATGGCACTTTGGTTGTAGCGGGTGATGACATAGAAATTATGCAGGCCAAGCCAGTACTCATAACCATTTGTCAATTCGAACTTCATTGCTATAGCCAGTGCGTTGGGGTCCAGTTTAACTCTCGCTACCACACCATCTGCAGCAAACTGTGCCACGGTGCGCTGGGGTTTTAGCTCATCCCGGGACTGGACGAAAATTGTGTCCGGCGTGTTCTCAGCGGCATCGGCGGCAGCTACCACTACCTCACCCTGGCGCCACCCGTGTTGCTTGAAATAATTGGCTATGCTGCCGATAGCATCCACGGGATTTTCCCAGATATCAATCTTGCCGTCTTGGTCAAAGTCGATGGCGTAGCTGCGGTAGCTGCTGGGCATGAACTGGCCATACCCCATGGCACCCGCATACGACCCCATCAGGTCCATCGGGTCCATGCCCTGGTCGCGGGTGAGAATCAGGTAATGCTTCAGTTCGCTGGTGAAAAATGGCGCGCGCGGGGGGTAGTCAAACGCCAGAGTCGATAGGGCATCGAGCACCCGGTAATTCCCCACGGAGCGTCCATAGTGGGTTTCCACCCCGATTATGGCGACAATAATTGTGGCTGGAACGCCAAACTCGCGCTCCGCCCGGGTCAGTGTCGCACGATGTTTGGTAAAAAACTCCACCCCCTGTTCTTCGCGCTCCTCGTCGAGAAAGATTTTCCGATACGCGTACCAGGGCTTGATTTTCTCTGCCGGGCGGGCAATCGCTTCCAGAATGCTGTCCTTGCGTTTAGCCTGGGCAAACACCTGCATCAATGCCTCCCGGTCAAAGCCATTCTCCGCCACCAGTTCATCAACCACCACGCGCGCGGCAGGACTGCCCCCGTAGTTATCAGCTGAGCAGGACAAAGCAGTCCACAGGCAGGACAAAACGAGAATTATTTTCAGGCGTACCGACATAGGCTAAAACTCGTTCACTTCTGGCATGGTGTGAATTCGGCGCGACGAAATTGTATAGCGCTCATGTTGTCACCCCGCGCTTTTCGGTACTGATCGCCATGAGAATACCAAAACCCGCCAGCAACGTGACCACGGCGGTACCACCTGCGCTCACCAGCGGCAACGGCACACCCACCACTGGCAACAAGCCAGCGACCATTCCCATATTAACAAAGATATACACGAAAAACGTCAGTGTCAGGCTTCCTGCCATCATACGACCGAAACTGGTCTGTGCGTGGACACCGATCCAGAAGCCTCGCAACAGGATAAGCAGGTAGATGCTCATCAGCAGAATGATACCCTGCAGGCCGTGCTCCTCGGCCAACACAGCGATAATGAAATCGGTATGGCTCTCCGGCAGGAAATCCAACCGCGATTGGGTACTCTGCATCCACCCCTTGCCCAGCCAACCGCCCGAGCCTATGGCCGTCTTGGACTGAATAATATTCCAGCCCGCTCCCAGCTTGTCGCTCTCCGGGTTGAACATGGTGAGGATGCGCTGCTGCTGATATTCCTTCAGACCATACATCCAGATCGGCCAGGCCGATGCCGCCGCTAGCGCCACTGCGCCAAAAATGTAACGCCAGCCAATCCCGGCCATGAAAAGCACGAACAAGCCACTGGCACCAATCAGCAGGGCCGTGCCCAGGTCCGGTTGTATCACAATCAATCCGGCTGGCAGGCCAAGCAGCAGCAGCGCGCCCATAACAGCGAAAAATCGTGGGGGCAGCACCCGCCCGGCGAGGAACCAGGCGATCACCATGGGCACTGCCAGTTTCATGATCTCCGCAGGTTGGAAGCGAAAACCCCCGATTTCCAACCAGCGCTGGGCACCCTTGGCACCTACCCCCACCAACATGACGGCGGCCAGCATCGCTACTCCCGCAACATATACCCACGGTGCCCAGCGCGCGTAACTCTGCAGGCTGATTTGTGCACCCAAAATCATAATCACGTAGGCCAGTGCGACATAGCGTCCCTGCCGGAAAATCGCCTCCATACTCTGTCCCGACGCACTGTACAGCACCAGCAGGCCGTAGGCAGTGAGCAGCATCAGCAGCAGCAACAGTGGTACATCGATATGAAAACGCATGGCAGCACTGGGACGCCTGGCCATGTCCCTGGAACCGTGGTGCGGCAGCTGTCGAACGTAGTCGCCCATCAGCCAGGCTCCACCGACAGCCATGTGTCGATCACCGCGCGCGCTATAGGCGTTGCGGCGGCGCTGCCACCACCATTCTCCACGATAATAGCCACCGCAATGGTTGGATCCTCAATGGGCGCAAACGCTATGAACAAGCCGTGGTGTCGATGCCGTACCGCCACATCTTTCTCGTTATATACGGAGTTCTGGGCAATACCAATGACCTGGGCAGTACCCGTTTTCCCCGCCATTTGATAGGTGATGCCTTTAGCCAGTGCTTTCGCCGTGCCGCCCGGGCCATGCACCACCTCGTGCATGCCGTCGTACACCGCATCCCAATCTTCAGCCGGAGCCACCAGCGGTTCCAATGCTGGTACCGGCACCGGCTCCCCGTTCACCGCCATGACCAACCGCGGAACCCTACGCTGCCCTTTGCTTGCCATCACGCTCGTAGCAACAGCCAATTGCAGGGGCGAAGCCAACATATAACCCTGACCGATCCCGGCACTGATGGTCTCCCCAGGATACCAGGACTGGCCCATGGCCTCGCGCTTCCAGCGCGTGGATGGCAACACACCGGCGCGCTCATTGGTGGTATCAATGTTGGTGCGATCCCCAAAGCCAAAAGGACGTAAATACTCGGCCATACGGTCGATGGTCAGGCGACGGGCCAAATCATAGAAGTAGACATCACAGGACTCGGAAATGGCCAATTTCATGTTTACTCGGGCGGCATGGCCGGTGCCTCTTATGCGCAGAATCCAGTCCCGGTAGCGGCGGGAATCGCCTGGCAGGCTGTACCAGCCCGGATCCGGCACGGTAGATTCAGGTGTCACCAGCCCCGACAACAATCCAGCCATCGCCATAAAAGGCTTGATTGTGGAACCGGGGGGATAGGAGCCCTGAATGGCCCGGTTGAACAGGGGAACATCCAGCGAGTCGCGCAATGCGGCGTAATCACCTGAGCTGATGCCGTTAACAAACAGATTAGTGTCGAAGCCTGGCGTAGATACCAGTGCCAGCACCCCTCCAGTGCGCGGATCAATGGCGACCACTGCCCCGCGCCGATCGCCCAGGGCATCGAACGCTGCGCGCTGCACACGGTAGTCCAGAAACAGGGTAAGGTTTTTGCCCGGCGTTGGCGCAAAGCGCTCGAGCACGCGCAGCACCCGCCCGTGGGCGTTGCTCTCCACATTCTGGTAACCTACATCCCCGTGCAGGATATCCTCGTAATACTTCTCCACGCCCACTTTGCCCACGTGGAAAGTGCCGCGATAATCGGTCTCATCGAGCTCTTGCGCTTCCTGTTCGTTGATACGTCCGACATAACCCAGGGCATGGGAGAAAAGTTCACCGTAGGGGTAGTACCGCAGAAATTGCGCTTCCACATCCACACCCGGCAGCCGAAAACGGTTGACTGCCAGTCGGGCCCGCTCTTCTTCAGTCAGCCGAAAGCGCAGCGGCACCGCTTCATACGGGCGGCTTCGTTTGATTTTCTTGTGGAAATTCTCTAAATCGATGTCCGAAATCGGTATCAGTTCCCGCAACTGTGCCAGGGCTGTATCCAAATCATCCACGCGCTCGCGCACCACAGAAAGAATGTAGCTGGGCTGATTGTCCGCCAGCAGCACGCCGTTGCGGTCGTAGATAAGCCCGCGCGTGGGCGGCAGCGGTTGCAGCTGCACCCGATTGCGCTCGGACTGGGTACGGTAGATTTCGTACTCAGTGATTTGCAACGTGTAATAGCGCATCAGAACAGCACCCAGCGCTGCCACCACCAGGCAGATCGCAACAATAGTGCGAATGCCATAGATACGGGACTCAAGCTGCGGATCCTTTAAATCGAATTGCGGTAGCATCTACTTGGCTTGCAGAACCTGCGCTGCGTTGAAGGCGGTAATCATCAGGCGCGATGATACGGGTGGTTGACAGTGATTGTCCAAGCCCGATACAACTGTTCTGCCAACAGCACGCGTACCAACGGGTGTGGCAAGGTCAAATCACTGAGCGACCAGCACTGGTCCGCTCGCGCCAGGCAGGCCGGGGATAGCCCATCGGGCCCACCTATCAGGAGGCTGTAGCAGTCCCCCGACATTTGCCAGCTTTGCAGGTGGCGGGCCAACTGACCCGTGGACAGCCGTTGACCTGCCACATCCAGGGCGATCACTCGCTCCCCGGTGGGAATGGCCTTTAGTATTTGTTCGCCCTCCACTGCGCACGATTGCTGTGCGGAGGCGACCTTGCTCCGCCTGGCCAGGGGAATCTCTCGCCAGACGAGGCTCAACTCGCGAGGCAGTCGCTTACTGTATTCTGCAATGCCCTGGCTGACCCACGCGGGCATACGGGTGCCCACGGCTATAATACTGATGCGCATCAGCCGGGAGATTCAGGTGTGGTCCACAGGCGTTCCAGATCGTAGAAATCCCGAGTCGCCGGCAACATGACATGCACCACCACATCGCCGCAGTCAACCAGCACCCACTCTCCCGCGTCCTCGCCCTCTATCCCCAGCGGACGTATGCCCTGCTTTTTGGCTTCAACAGAAACATGGTTGGCCAGCGATTTCACATGGCGATTGGAAGTGCCACTGGTGATCACCAGGTAATCCATCACATCCGTCAGGCCGCTAACATCCAGCGTCACGGTATTGACCGCCTTGAGATCGTCCAGCGCGGCAACGACAAACTGCGTGAACTGCTCAGATTCCATGGGACTGATTTGCTTTGACATTCATAGACTATGGTCCTGTTATTTGCCGATAGAGTTCGTGTGTTTGAATATAATCCAATACTGACTGTGGCATAAGATAGCGGGCTGACCGACCAGCAGCCAGTAGATCGCGAATTTCGGTGGACGATATGGCCAGCGGGCGCAACTCCTCGATCACAATCCGCCCTGCGGGCCGCTGCCGCAGCGCGCTCGGATCCTGCAGACGATGCTCTTGCAGCCACTGTGCTACCGAGCCCGTTAAGGGCAGCTCCCAACCTGGGCGCGCTATAACGACAATGTGGGCCCAGTCCAATAGTTCCTGCCAGCGATGCCAGCGGGTGATATCCAGCACCGCGTCACATCCCAGCACCATGCACACACCAGTGTTGGTTCCCAATTCATTACGCAATTCGATCAGGCTGTCTATGGTATAGGACTTGCCTGCCCGGTGCAGTTCCCTGGTGTCACAAGCTAGACGAGGCTCGCCCGCGACGGCCAGTTCTATCATGGCTGCACGGTGCGCTGCACTGCATTGCGGCACGTCCCGGTGCGGCGGCTGCGCACTGGGCATCAGTCGCAACTGCTCCAATTGCAGGCGCTCCACCAGCTCCAGTGCTGAGCGCAGGTGCCCATAGTGCACGGGATTGAAGGTGCCACCGAAAACGCCCACCAGGGGAACACGAGGCGGGGGCGGCGCAATCAAGTGCGAATCTGCCCCTCACCGAGCACCACAAATTTCTGCGAGGTCAGCCCTTCCAGCCCAACCGGACCGCGGGCGTGCAGCTTGTCGGTGGAAATGCCGATCTCGGCACCCAGGCCATATTCGAAACCGTCCGCCAACCGGGTAGAGGCATTCACCATGACTGAGCTGGAATCCACTTCCCGCAAAAAGCGCATAGCCCGTCCATGATCGCATGTGACAATGCTGTCCGTATGCTGGGAGCTGTAGGTATTGATGTGTTGGATGGCCTGCTCCAGACCATCTACCACGCGAATCGCCAGCACTGGTGCGAGGTATTCCTCGTGCCAGTCCTGCTCGCAGGCAGCCTTGGCCGCAGGCAATATCTGTAATGTCCGCAGACAACCACGCAGCTCCACTCCCGCTGCGGCATAAGCATGGGCAAGACGCGGTAACACCTGCCCCGCTTTCGATGCCGCCACCAACAAAGTCTCCATGGTATTGCAGGTGCCATAGCGCTGCGTCTTGGCATTGATGGCGATAGTGACTGCCATATCGTCGTCCGCACCATCGTCAATGTATACGTGGCATACACCGTCGAGGTGCTTGATGACTGGCACTTTGGCATCTCTACTAATGCGCTCGATCAGCCCCTTGCCACCCCGGGGCACGATGACATCCACGTACTGCGGCATAGTAATGAGGTGGCCCACCGCTGCCCGATCTGCGGTGGCCACGACCTGCACTGCGGCCGCGGGCAATCCGGCAACCTGCAATCCCTGAAGCAGACATTCGGCAATCGCGCAATTGGAGGCAAGGGCTTCGGAGCCGCCGCGCAATATAGTGGCGTTGCCGGATTTCAAGCACAGGCTGGCGGCTTCCACGGTCACATTGGGTCGTGACTCATAGATGATGCCGATCACACCAAGCGGCACACGCATGCGGCCCACCTGGATGCCGCTGGGCATGCTTCTCATATCGGAGATACTGCCCACCGGGTCCGGCAGTGACGCCACCTGCCGCAAGCCTTCCAACATCGTGTCAATGTGCGCCGGGGTCAATTTCAGGCGATCCATCAGCGGCGCCTCCAAGGCATTGGCACGGCCCCGCTCCAGATCCTTGTCGTTGGCCTCAGCCAGGCGGGTTCGCGCACCATCAAGGGCATCATGGACTGCCAGCAGTGCATGATTGCGGACTGCGGTCGGCGCAGCGGCCACGACGCGCGACGCTGCGCGTGCGGCGATGCCCAGCTCGAGCATGTACTGATCAACGTTCATTACTATCCAACTCTGCACAATGCAAAGAGACGATTGTACCTGATCGCTGGGGAGGATGTGCTAAGCTCGGGCCTGTAATTGTCACAGGACAGGACATGGTTGCGACCCCCGATGTAGAGTTTTTTTATGATTGCTCGAGCCCCTGGACGTACTTCGCTTTCACGCGAATCATTCCCATCATGGAGCAGTTGGCGTTGCCCATACGTTGGCGCCCCATTCTGGTGGGCGGCGTGTTTAATACGGTCAACCAGGAGCTCTACGCCAGCCGCGCGGCGCTGTTCGCTGGCGGCGCTGACAATCGTCGACTCCATTACTACGTGAAAGATATGCAGGACTGGGCTCGACTCTGCGGTGTGCGCGCAGACATGCCACAGGGTCATCCGATCAATAGCGTAAAAGCAATGCGCGGCGCCTTTTTTGCGCAGGAGCAGCACTTGCTGGTCCCTTACTCTCGGGCAGTTTTCGAGACCTACTGGGATAGCGACTCGCCGAATATCTACAACGATGAGGTGCTCGCGATGATTTGCGGGCGGGTAGGCCTGGACACGGAGGCATTTTTCACTGCAATCAGCAACCAGCGCTACAAGGATTTGCTGCGCCAGAGCACCGACGAGCTTATCGCACGTGGTGGTTTTGGCTCGCCAACGATTTTCATCAACGGCGACGACATGTACTTCGGCAATGATCGCTTGCCGTTGGTAGAGTTTCGGTTGCGGGCGCTGCTAGCGGGTAGCTAGTGGCCACGGCAGTATCAAGATCTGCAGACAACACCCGAAAAAACAATATAAAGCGGGCACAGGGCCCGCCTTTATTGCTGGCAGCGCTATGACTTAAAGCGCTGCGGCATGCTCTGACAGGTACGCCGCAACACCAGCGGGGGACGCATTCATACCCTTGTCGCCTTTATTCCAGCCCGCCGGACACACTTCACCGTGCTGGTCAGTGAACTGCAGTGCCTCGACAAGGCGGATAAGTTCATCGATATTGCGGCCCAGAGGCAGGTCATTGACCAACTGGGAACGCACGTGCCCCTTGGCGTCAATCAGGAAGGCTCCACGGAAAGCCACACCACCAGCGCTTTCCACATCGTAGGCGCGACAAATATCATGGTTGATGTCAGCGGCCATGGTGTAGGTCACCGCGCCGATACCGCCATCCTTTACCGCCGTATTGCGCCAGGCATTGTGCGTAAACTGAGAGTCAATAGACACTGCCACCACCTCTACACCCAGCTCGCGAAATTTGTCCATGCGATGATCCAGAGCAATCAGCTCTGACGGACACACAAAAGTAAAATCCAACGGATAAAAGAACACCAGGCCGTACTTACCGGCCATGGCCTCGGAACGTTTGTAGGAATCAACAATCTGTCCTGTACCGAGTACTGCCGCAACGTCAAAATCAGGTGCCGGCTTACCAACTAAAATGCCCATGTATTAATCTCCCTAACCAGTTCATCCTCTAGCTTCACCCCCCATGAGGCGACGCGCTCGGAGCGGGATACTACACAGGCTACTCAATTTAGCCTATTAAAATGTATGTATGGTTTTAATAGCTAACTACTATGATCTCGACAACCCTACCCGGTCGCCTGGGCAGCAGCTTTTTCTTTGATGAGCGCCTGCAACTCCCCGCTCTCGTACATCTCGGTAACAATGTCACAACCGCCGATCAGTTCACCATCCACCCATAATTGCGGGAAGGTGGGCCAGTTCGCGTATTGGGGAAGTGTAGCGCGAATTTCTGGGTTGGTAAGAATGTCCACATACGCAAAGCGTTCACCGCAAGCCATCAACGCTTCCACGGTCCGCGCCGAAAAGCCGCACTGTGGCTGATTGGGGGATCCTTTCATGTATAACAGAATCAGGTTGCTCCCGATCTGCTCCTTGATTGTCTCGATAATATCCATGTTTTGTCCTGTCTTGTTGTAGCCCGCAGGGCTGTTATGCGTCAAGACGCCCATGTTAACCCAATATCACGCTAAATTGCTCCTGTCAGTTAGTGTGGATTGCCAATCCTTCCCTATGTCGCTATAGTTGTTCGTTTCGAGGCAGCTCCCGCTGCCTTTTTGCGTTTTTGGGAGGGTCAGAACCATGTCGGCGCTGATGCAGACTTACGCCAGATTACCAGTGACGTTCAGTCACGGCGAGGGCGTGTACCTCTACGATACCGAGGGTCGGCGCTACCTGGACGGTATTTCCGGCATTGCGGTAAACGGGCTGGGCCACGCCCACCCAGCGGTGACTGCCGCTATAAGAGAGCAGGCCGACAAGCTGGTACACAGTTCCAATCTCTATCGCATCGAGGCACAGGAGCAACTTGGCACGGCACTGACACAAGTAGCGGCCATGGAAAACTGCTTCTTTGGCAACTCCGGCGCCGAGGCCAATGAAGCGGCCATCAAACTGGCGCGACTTTACGGGCACGGTCAGGGCATAAAGAAACCGGCCATCATAGTGCTTGAGGGAGCCTTCCACGGCCGTACACTGGCCACTCTCAGCGCCACCGGCAACCGCAAGATACAGGCAGGCTTTGAACCTCTGGTGACGGGCTTCGTCCGGGCACCGCGCAACGATGTGGAAGCCTTGCGCCAGATCGCCGCCAACAATCCCGACGTGGTGGCTTTCCTTGCAGAACCCATCCAGGGCGAAAGCGGCGTCAAACCGCTGGATCCAGAGTACCTGCACGCCGCCCGGCAAATTTGTACTGAACAGGGCTGGTTATTTATGCTCGATGAAGTACAGACCGGCAATGGCCGCACCGGCACCTATTTTGCCTATCAGGGTCTCGACCTTACGCCCGATGTAGTTACCACGGCCAAAGGCCTTGGTAATGGTGTACCTATTGGCGCCTGTCTGGCTCGTGGTGCAGCGGCAAAGGTATTAGGTGCTGGCCAGCATGGCTCCACCTTCGGCGGCAATCCACTGGTATGCGCTGCAGGACTGGCCGTGGTTAATACCATTGTGCAGGACCGCTTATGCGCCAATGCGACTGCCATGGGGCAGCTGATTACCGAAACCCTGCGCGCCGATAGCGCCGCCGCCGCCAAAATCACCGACATTCGTGGCAAAGGGCTGATGCTGGGCATCGAGTTACACAAGGACTGTGGGGAACTTGTGCAGCGCGGCCTGGATGCCGGCTTGCTGATCAATGTCACCGCAGGCAACACCGTGCGCCTGCTGCCTCCACTGGTGATCAACGAACGGGAATCCTGCGATCTGGCCCGCGGCGTCGCCGAACTGATCCGCAATTTCGACTAAGCCCACCCCAACGCGTAACAGGACAGGACTGACCATGTCGGATACTCGGCACTTTTTGACGCTTCTGGATTTTAGCCCGGTGGAGCTGCAGCAACTCATCCAGCGCGCCATTGAAATGAAACATGAACACCGCGCCGGCACCGATCAGCGTGCTTTCCCAGGTGCCGTGCTGGCGATGATCTTCGCCAAGTCATCCACGCGCACGCGGGTCTCCTTTGAAGCAGGCATGGCGCACCTGGGCGGGCACGCCATGTTTCTGTCTCCGCAGGACACCCAGCTGGGCCGCGGTGAACCGGTGGAGGACAGCGCGCGGGTCATCTCCTCCATGGTGGACATCGTGGTGATCCGCACCTTCGGCCACGATATCGTGCAGCGCTTCGCGGCGCACTCCGCTGTGCCGGTAATCAATGCGCTGACCGACGACTACCATCCCTGCCAGCTACTCGCTGACATGCAGACCTGGATCGAGCACCGAGGCAGCATCGCTGGCAAAAGTGTGTGCTGGGTCGGGGACGGCAACAACATGTGCCAGTCCTACATCAACGCCGCCCGCCAATTTGATTTTGAGCTGCGAGTCGCCTGCCCGCCCGGGTTTGAGCCTGACAGCGCGCTGCTCAGCGCTAACAGGGACAGGGTAAGAATTGAGCACAATCCGGCCATCGCAGCACGCGATGCCAACCTGGTGGTGACCGATGTGTGGGCCTCCATGGGCCAGGAAAGCGAGCAACGGGAACGAGCACAACTGTTCGCCCCCTACCAGGTCAACCGCGAATTGATGAGCGTGACTGCCAGTGACTCCCTCTATATGCACTGCCTGCCCGCTCACCGCGGGGAAGAGATTAGCGCGCAACTGATGGACGCGCCCGACACCGTGATCTGGGATGAAGCGGAAAACCGCCTGCATGCGCAAAAAGCCCTGATGGAAACACTGCTTCTGGCAAAGCGCGCCTGAGAACCAATGTACCCGGCAGTCGCCTACGCGGTGTGGTCGCGACAGGCCGCCACCTCACTACATAAATAATTATTGGGCATAGAGTGTAAATTTTTAATAAGAATTAAATTGATATACCCACTTTCTCGAGCCCAAAGTCCACCCCAGTAAGCTCCACACAAGCAGATCAAGGCCTGTACGGTTAGTAGGTGCAGACCGACCGAGCTATCAACATCTTATCCACAAATTAAACCCAGGCTAATTCCCTTGCATTGCACCTGGAGCCGCATTATCTTGTACTTGAGTGAAGCATATACCCCTACATGTTGGGTATTGCGGCTAAAAAAACGAACAAAAAAATTCAGAAAATTAGCCGCTGAAACGGGGATTCCCCTCCCGACAACCGCCGCAGGGACGCTATCCCGTTGCGGGGCGTCGTGCATCGGGTATAGAAGCCTTGCCAAGCGGTCACCCAATAAAGCCAAAAGCCGGCACTTCGGAGCAACTATGCAGACAGAGACCAACCAGGGCGGCACTTCCGCCGAAGCGATTACCCCACGACCGTCATCCGCCGCCAGCGGCGCTATCGCCGCCACCGCTCCCGGACAATTGCGGGTCATCAAGCGCAACGGCACCGTAGTCCCCTTTGAGGCCAGCAAGATATCGGTGGCCATCACCAAGGCATTTCTAGCAGTGGAGGGCGGCACAGCCGCAGCGTCCAGCCGTATCCATGAAACGGTGGCCAAACTGACCGAACTGGTAATGACCACTTTCAAGCGCCGCATGCCCTCCGGCGGGACTATCCACATCGAGGATATACAGGACCAGGTGGAACTGTCCCTGATGCGCTCAGGAGAACACAAAATAGCCCGGGATTATGTGATCTACCGGGAGCAGCAGGCGCGCAAACGCGCCGCCAAGCAGGCCCTGTCCCCCGCCACCCAGGCAGCTGCAGGCAATATCACTGTCGTACAGGCAGATGGCAGTCGCGCGCCACTGGACCTCGACCGCCTGCACACCATTGTCAACGAGGCCTGCTTCGAACTGGCCGATGTCAGCGAAACCGACATTCTGGATGAGGCCCTCAAGAACCTCTACGACGGTGTTAGCCAGGATGAGTTGAGTACGTCCCTGGTCATCACCGCCCGCACCATGATTGAGCAGGAGCCCAACTACACTTTCGTCGCCGCCCGCCTGCTCTGTGACAATCTGCGCGCCGAAGCCCTGAGCTTTCTGGGTGTAGCCAACAGTGCCACCCAGCACGACATGAGCACTTTGTACGCCAAAGCGCTTCCAGCCTATGTAGCAAAAGGAGTCGAACTGGAATTACTGGCACCCAAGCTACAAGAATACGACATGGAGAGACTGGGCCAGGCGCTGCTGCCCGAACGCGACCTGCAATTTACCTACCTCGGCCTGCAGACCTTGTACGACCGCTACTTTATCCACAGCAACAACACGCGCATCGAACTGCCACAGATATTCTTCATGCGTGTGGCCATGGGCCTGGCCGCCGAGGAGAGCGATAGGAACGCCAGGGCCATCGAGTTCTACCAACTGCTGTCCTCCTTCGATTACATGAGTTCCACGCCGACCCTGTTCAACGCTGGTACCCTGCGCCCACAGTTATCCTCCTGCTACCTGACCACGGTGCCGGACAACCTGTACGGCATTTACGGCGCCATTCGGGACAATGCCATGCTGTCCAAATTCGCCGGTGGCCTGGGCAACGACTGGACCCCGGTGCGCGCATTGGGTGCCTACATCAAAGGGTACCAATGGCAAATCGCAGGGCGTGGTGCCCTTCCTCAAGGTAGTCAATGACACCGCGGTAGCGGTGAACCAGGGCGGCAAGCGCAAAGGGGCTGTGTGCGCCTATCTGGAGACCTGGCACCTGGATATCGAAGAGTTCGTGGAGCTGCGCAAAAATACCGGCGACGATCGCCGTCGTACCCACGACATGAATACCGCCAACTGGATACCCGACCTGTTCATGAAACGGGTGTTCGATGGGGGCGACTGGACGCTGTTCTCTCCGAACGATGTCCCGGACCTGCACGATCTGTATGGCAAAGCCTTCGAGGAACGCTATACCCAGTACGAGGAGCTGGCCCGCAGCGGCAAACACAAGCTGTTCAAGACCGTCAAAGCAGAAAACCTGTGGCGCAAGATGCTGGGCATGCTGTTCGAGACCGGCCACCCCTGGATGACCTTCAAGGATCCCTGCAACCTGCGCTCGCCACAGCAACATGTGGGCGTGGTGCACTCCTCCAACCTGTGCACCGAAATCACCCTCAACACCAACAAGGATGAAATTGCCGTTTGCAATCTGGGTTCTGTAAACCTGCCCCAACACGTTGATGAGAACGGCCTCGACCTGGAGAAATTGCAGCGAACCGTGCGTACCGCGGTGCGCATGCTGGATAACGTGATCGACATCAACTACTACTCGGTACCGCAGGCCGAGGCCTCCAATATGCGCCATCGTCCGGTGGGCCTGGGCCTGATGGGTTTCCAGGATGCGCTGTACAAAAAGCATCTGGCCTACGGCTCTGATGCGGCCGTGGAATTCGCCGATCACTCCATGGAAGCCATCAGCTACTACGCTATCCAGGCGTCCAGCGAGCTGGCAGCGGAGCGCGGTGCCTACTCGAGTTATCAGGGTTCCCTCTGGAGCCAGGGTATCTTCCCGCTCGATTCGCTGGACCGACTGATAGCGGAACGCGGTGAAAAGTACATCAACGTCGATAAGAGTCAGAGCCTCGACTGGACCTCGCTGCGCGCGACCGTCAAGGCGCAGGGTATGCGCAATTCCAACGTGATGGCGATTGCCCCTACCGCGACGATCGCCAACATTACCGGGGTCTCACAATCCATCGAGCCGACCTACCAGAACCTGTACGTCAAATCGAATCTCTCCGGCGAGTTCACTGTCGTCAACCCCTATCTGGTGCGCGACCTGAAAGAGCGCGGCTTGTGGGATAAGGTGATGGTCAACGACTTGAAATACTACGACGGTAGCGTACAGGCCATCGACCGTATTCCTGCGGATCTGAAGGCCATTTATTCGACCGCCTTTGAGGTGGAGCCGCGCTGGCTGGTTGAGTCGGCCAGCCGTCGCCAGAAATGGATAGACCAGGCGCAATCGCTCAATCTGTACATCAACAACGCCAATGGCAAGAAGCTGGATATCACTTATCGCATGGCTTGGTTCAGCGGTCTGAAGACCACCTACTACTTGCGCTCACTGGCGGCCACCGGGACTGAGAAGTCCACCATCGACACCGGCACGCTGAACGCGGTTTCAAAAGGTGCAGCCGGGGGGCCGGCACCGGTGCCGATGGCCTGCTCGCTGGACGATCCGGAGTGCGAAGCCTGTCAGTAGGCAAGCATTAATAGAATCGATAACACGATGACCTCATCAAAAATTCAGGAAATGAAAGAGATGTTAAGCTGGGACGATTACCACAAGGAAGAAGCAGCGCCTACAGGTGCTACGGCAGCGGGCATGGTGCTCTCAAAGCGTGCCCTGCCTGAACCGGGTGCAGAGCAAGGTGAAGTTCAGCCTGCCGCCAGAGCCTCCGACGCGCTGGATCACATCGATGTAGCGCCAGGTCTGGCAGAGCTGGAAATGGGTGCTGCACGGGTGTCGGTGGACGAAAAGGCCATGATCAACTGCCGCGCCGACCTCAACCAACTGGTACCTTTCAAGTACGACTGGGCCTGGCAGAAATACATCGACGGTTGCGCCAATCACTGGATGCCGCAGGAAATCAACATGACCGCCGACGTGGCCACCTGGAAAGATCCGGAGGGCCTGACCGCCGATGAACGCCGCATCGTCCAACGCAACCTGGGTTATTTTTCCACGGCTGATTCGCTGGTGGCAAACAATCTGGTGCTGGCCATTTATAGACTGATCACCAACCCCGAATGCCGCCAGTACATACTGCGCCAGGCCTTCGAGGAAGCAATTCATACCCACGCTTACCAGTATTGCATCGAATCGCTGGGGATGGATGAAGGTGAAGTATTCAACATGTACCGTGAAGTGCCTTCAGTCGCTAAAAAAGCCGCGTGGAGCATCAGCCACACGCATGAGTTGAGCGACCCCACGTTTAAAACCGGCACCCATGAGGCGGATCAGACCTTGCTGCGCAACCTGATCGGCTTCTACGCCGTGACCGAAGGCATTTTCTTTTACTGCGGCTTTACCCAGATTCTCTCCATGGGCCGCCGCAACAAGATGACGGGCGTGGCCGAACAGTTTCAGTACATACTGCGCGATGAGTCCATGCACCTGAACTTCGGTATCGACGTGATCAACCAGATCAAGCTGGAAAATCCTCACCTGTGGACACAGGCATTCCAACAGGAAGCCATCCAGATGATCATGGAAGGTACCCAGCTGGAGATCGAATATGCACGCGACACCATGCCGCGCGGCGTGCTGGGCATGAACGCAGCGATGATGGAGGAATACCTGCACTTCATCGCCAACCGACGCCTGTCACAATTGGGCCTGCCAGAGCAGTACGCGGGAGCTCAGAACCCTTTCCCATGGATGTCGGAAATCATGGATTTGCGCAAAGAGAAAAATTTCTTCGAGACACGGGTGATCGAATACCAGACAGGTGGCGCCCTGAACTGGGACTAGTCCGCACTAACTGAGGAATCTCATATGGCGAACAGCAACAAGAGCCCGACCGACAACGAGACCATACTGATGGCCCTGGATCAAATCAGCCAGACCATTGATGTGATGACCAGTGTGGTGGGACGCCTGCGCAACTACATGCACCAGCAGGAGTCAGCGGCTGCTGCCGACAAAAAGAAAGAACTGCAGGCCGAGATTCAGTCGGATCGCGTACTGCATTAGGAGAGGACTACCCTGGCCCGCTGTTGAATGCGAGGTCAGGGCTCCGATACAAAAGCCGTTATACCGATCCTTCCGCTCCGCCTGATCTTTGACAGGGGCACCTTTGAATCTCCCCACATACACCACACAGATACCCAAAATGATTCACACGGCACCAGCTGCCCGAGGGACCAATTGATGATTAGTCTTTTTAAACATCCTTCAATTTCTGCTGAAAAGCCGGAATTTGGTTTTTCAACGGGTATGTTCCGTGTAATTCGCTGTTAGGCGGCCTCCATTCACATGGCAATCAGCGAAAGATATGCAACTCACGAACCCGAACGCGCCGAGGTCGATCAGCTCGCCGGGCCAGCGCTGCTCGAATTCGGCAGCCCGAGATGCGGACACTGTCTTGCGGCGCAACCGCTTCTGGCATCCGCATTCGCCGCTCATCCGGGCGTACGACATATCAAGATTGCCGATGCGAGCGGACGCCCACTAGGACGCTCCTTCAAGGTCAAGCTCTGGCCCACGCTCGTGTTCCTGCGCGATGGCAATGAGATCGCGCGACTGGTGCGCCCCGGGGATATGAGTAGCATCACTGCTGCCCTCGCCAGCGTCGACGTTGCCGAATGAATGCGTGCGCTTGCTGCAGCATGAAGAGTTAGACATCATCAATGCAACACCGGAGGTAACTGGAAGGCATGATCGATCTCTATTACTGCCCCACCCCAAACTGCCAAAAAGTCTCCATTGCCCTGGAGGAACTGGGATTGCCCTACCAGGTGCATCCCGTTGATATTGTTGCGGGCGATCAGAACCTACCAGAGTACGCAGAAATCTGTCCGAACCGTAAAGTACCCGCCATCATTGACTCGGACGGCCCAGGCGGGCAGCGGATCGTGCTGTGGGAGTCCGCAGCGATCCTCATGTACCTGGCGGAGAAAGCTGGCAGCCTCTGGCCCACTGATCCAATCGAGCAGGCGCTGGGGCGGCAATGGCTTTTTTGGCAGATGAGCTACGTCGGCCCGATGATGGGGCAGCTCCATCATTTTGTGCAGTACGCGCCGGAGCAGCTTGACTATCCGATTGCACGTTACAGACAAGAAACAGAGCGGTTACGTCGGTTGCTGAATCATCACCTTGAAGGACGCAGCTTCATACTCGATGCGTACTCCATCGCTGATATTGCCTGCTTTCCATGGTTCAGGATGTTTGGATTTCGCTATCCTGATCAGGCTCCGTATCCGTATCTGGACGCGTGGCTCGATCGCGTCTCTGCACGACCTGCCGTACAGCGCGGGTTTGCTGTTGACCTGGACAAAATCCGGCCAGTCGTGCTCGGCAAAGAACCCGTTACCGATGAGGTACGTCGGCACCTGTTCGCAAGCTATCAGGTTGATGACGGTCCTACGAACCAGGTCCGTTGATTTATAGAGGGTCCTAAAAAATGCGGCGTTACGTACAGTGGGGTAAATGTATTGGCAACCAGGATCGGCAACCTTTTTGAACCCATTCCTGAAAAGATCAGTGCAGAGATCTTCAGCGAACTGGTACGGGCAGATAACGTCAGAGTAGAGCGAATCGTCTCCCATGGACATTCATCCCCGCCATCTGGCTGGTACGACCAGACGGAAAACGAATGGGTCGCAGTACTCAAAGGCGAAGCAAAAATTGCTTTCGAAAACGGTGAAGAGGTACATTTAACTGAAGGCTGCCATCTAACCATCCCCGCTCACACAAAACACAAGGTGACATGGACCACACCCGACACAGAAACAATATGGCTGGCGGTTCACTACACATAGCAGCGTCACACCTTCCATGAAGCGCTACATCCTCTGGGACAACGATGGTGTTCTCGTCGACACTGAATTCTGGTATTTCACCGCGACACAGCGCGCGCTCGCCGAACTGGGCGTAACGCTGGAGAAGCAGCGCTACCTGCAACGCATGGTTCATGGCCATTCAAGCTGGGATCTCGCCCTGTCCGCCGGCATAGACTCCGATGCGATCATAACAAAAAGACGACAACGGGATGTCTACTATGAACAGTATCTGGCGCACGAGAATATCGAAATTTCCGGTGTCGAGCAGGTACTGGAAGCACTTGCCCAAACCCACAGAATGGCCATTGTCACGACCTCAACACGCGCCCACTTTGAGTTGATCCATAAGAACAGGCAGCTGCTGCGGTTTATGGATTTTGTCCTCACCCGTGAGGACTATGTTTCATCCAAGCCTGATCCGGAGCCCTATCTTCTCGCGCTCAAGACATTTGGAGCCAATGCCAGGGATTGCCTGGTGGTGGAAGACTCGCAGCGAGGCTTGCAGTCGGCCATCGCCGCTGGTATTGACTGCGCGATCATACAAAACGACTTTACCGCGAGCCACGATTTCACCAGCGCGAGTCACGTACTGAACGCCATTACCGAGGTACCAGGAATCCTGGTGGAAAGGATTTAAAACTTAAGCGGCCAACGTACCGTGGCAGGAGAGCTCCGCATCGATCGCCAGCCACGGCAGGCCCAGTTTTTCCAACCACGCCAGCGCCTCATCAGCCGGTTTCAACATGGCGATCGTCGCCGAACTGCCCGCCACCAGGCACTGAGCCGCCAGCACACTGACAGCAACGAGACCCTGCGCGGGCCAACCCGTGCGCGGATGCAGGATATGCCCGTAGCGTTTGCCGTCAATCTCCAGGCAGCGCTCGTAGTCACCACTGCTGGCCAGGCCACCCTCAGGCATGAGCACCCGGGCCACCGCACGGTCTTTTTCAGCAGGGTGACGAATGCCCACTGGCCAGCCCGCGGATCCGGCTGGCACCCCAACAGCAACCATATCGCCAGCCAAATCCACCAGAGCGGAAACTACTCCATGACGCCGCAGTTGCATGGCGGCGCTGTCGGCGGCGTACTCTTTCACGCATCCGCCAAAATCCAGTTCCATACCAACTCTAGGCAGATACGCGCTGTCCTGATCCCGCTGCACCAGCTCCCAACCTACCAGGGGCAGAAGAGAATCTATCTCGCGCTGCTCGGGGCAACGGCCCGACTTGAAATCCCAGGCCCGACGCAATACGCCGGAGGTGAGGTCGAACAGGCCGTCACTTTCACACCACAGTGTATGGGCATAGTTGAGCAGGCCAGCGGTTTCACTATCAAGTGGCACGGGCTTACCGGTACCGGCGGCGCGATTGATTTGGCTGGTGAGTGAATCTTCAGTGTAGCGACTGTACTTGCGCTCCAGTCGCTGCACCTCCGCTACAGCAGCGGCAACGGCAGTCTCTGCGTGCGCCGCGTCATCCAATTCCAGACGCAGGTGGCAGGGACCGCCCATGGCTTTGAAACTATGCTCGACGCGCTGCATCGGCAAGCCAGGGCCTACTTGAAAATGTAATTGAGCCCGATGCCGTAGCGCCAGAAGTCCACCAGGCCCGGGGACTCTTCACCACTGTAAACGCCCCAACTCTCGTCCGTTCTATAGCGCTCTGCATCTGCGTTGACCGACCAGTTACCAAAATCACGTTGCAGGCGCAAACCGTAGGAAAAGGCGCCGAACGCTGCCAGACGATAGTCATCGGCAAAGTAGCGGGCGTCTGTATTGGCTACATTATTAAAAAACTCCGCCTCGTGCTGACTGTAGTAGCGTATGAAAGGTGTCAGCCTGAAGTCCTGCCCGAGATTTTGTTGCCAGGCGACATCAATAGTGTGTGAGGCCACATCCCAGTCATCATTAAAATACCGGTAATCGACGTTCAGGGCGGCGTTTTGTGCCTCGAAAAAATGCCTGTACCCGGAGCTGATTGTCCATTCCTTACGCTCATCCGGGCGCCGGTCGTGATACTTGTAAGGATCCGTGAGAAAACCGTCACGATACGTATAGCTGAGCCCAAAACGTACCAATGCGCGTTTGCTGACAATGCGCGATACGCCCACCCAGGCAGAAGTGACATCCTTGCTGGCATGCAGCGTGTTGGTTGGCACTGATCCCTGTGTGGGATCAATATCGTCATGCGACGCGCTGAGCGCGCCACTGTAGGTGGTTAGCCCGTCCTCGCTATTGAACGCGCCATCCACGCCGCCGGCATTCGATTCGTAGTCATCCTCGTCAGAGTGGGTGTAATTAACGCCTACATTGCCGCGATCAAAATAGTAGCGGGTGGTGCCGCTCACCTCAGTGCGCGTATCCTCGATACTGGCACCGCTCATAATTACCTTGGCTGGGTTACTGCCAATCTGGCCAACGTACCAGGGTGAGGCGCCACTCATGTCCTCCCACTCTACATCCAGGGCGAAAGACCAGTCGTCCTGAACGGGAGCCAGCAAATGAAACTGTGCGACGTCAACGTCGTAGCGCTCACTACCACCCCCAAAGGCTTTCTTGGCAGTGATATCGTCCTCGTTATATTTGCTGTAGCGCATGCCCATCTCAGTGAACTCCGGCTGCACATCAGCCAGCGCTCCTTGGTAGGCAGGAAGTAACAGGGCACTGGATGTGAGCGCCAGTAGCGTCGGGTTGCGATCACGCTGCCGTGTGGCCATCAGTTACACCCACAACCGCCGCCGGCAGCTCCTGAGCCACCCGATGACGCCTCCTTACTGGCATAAATCTGGCTGCGCAGTTGCGCTTCCATCACATCGGGTTGCCACTGCATTTCGTCTTTGGCCAGGATGCCACGCTCCCAGGGCTGCACTGTCTCACAACCGCAAAGAATGACTGCAAAAAGAAAACCCGTCAGATATTTCAAAATTATTATTCTCCCAGTAGTGCAACAATAGCGGTGTGCAACTTCTCCCCGTCACTCTTGCGAAAACCCTGATGGATCTCGCGAACTATACCCTGCCTATCAATAAGGTAACCGGTAGGCATGCCCAGAATGCCAAAGGTTTGTGGCGTAATACCCTTACCATCGCGCACAACCGGGTAGCTCACCGGAACATCGGCCAGAAACTGCCGAGCATCGGCCTCATTTTCATCCACATTAATCGCCAAAACTTCAAAGCCCTTCGGCCCCAACTCCTGGCGCAACTGTTCCAATTGGGGAAAAGAAACCCGACAGGGCCCGCACCACGAGGCCCAGAAGTCCACATAGACTACCTTGCCACGCAAGGACTCAAGACTTGTCTCACCTGCTCCCGACAAATCAGGCAGGCTAACAGCAGGCGCAACCTGCCCAACGGCCACCCCCGCAGCCTGCACCCAAAGGGGCAGACACAGGCACAGGCCAAACAGGAACTGCCTGAGGACGATCAATGCTCGACATCCAACTGCAACAGCGTCCACGTATTGTAACCATGGTTATGCAGGTGGTATTCCACCTTGCTGCCAGCCGGCGCATCAAAGTCGATGGGTATGCGAACATCATAGATATTCGCATCGGAGGGTATCTTGACGTTTTCCTCCCATACGGTACGACCGTCTACCGTAATCGCAACATGGGCTTGTGCCGACGTTGCAAACGCCAGGCTGCCATGCCACAGCACCAGATGCAGGGAATCACCTTTGGCCAGGGCTATCTTGGCGGGCTGAGCCAGGGACAAATAATTACAGAAGCCGGTCTCCACTTCGAGCGCGCCGTCTTCGTTGTACCAACTGTTATCGGGGCAGATCACTTCCGCCGGACGATGCGCGCTGAAGCTGTCATCGGCCGCTGACTGCATGGCCCAGGCATTCACATCGATCAATTGCAATGACTCTTTTGCAGGGTTGTCTCCCACTTCAAATTCCACAGACTCTTCGATACCCAGTGCATGGTTATCTGCACCCCGCAAACTGACGCGCAGTGTGTGGCGTCCAGCCGGAACGTTGTCAGGCAACTGGTAAAAGTATTTTGCATCCCACGCCGTCAGGTGCTCGGCTGCATCGTCATCGGTATCGAGATAAACGTTGTAGTGCCCGTCGTAAACACCCGCAGGTGTAGCAGCACCCGCATCACCCGGCTCGTGCAGACTGAAGTTATTGAACAGCAAAGCCAGAGGCACGAGGTCGCCGGGGGCGAACCGCTGGCGGTATGCAGGGGCTTCAATATGCACGCTGGCGGAGTAGCTGTAGTCATAACCAACCTTTGGCTTGGTCATGTAGAAACTCGTCAGGCACATCTCATCGCCAGTGCCTTCACCCCATTCCACATATTTGGGCGTATTTTGCACGCCGTTGACGATGGCCTGATTGGCCGCGCTATTATCCCAGCTACACTCCAGACGAAGACGATCGGTAGGCTTGATCAAAATCTCCCGCTCCAGAAGATAAGTACTCTGCCAGTTGAAGTCCCAGTCGCGAATATCAACAATCACCTGCTCGGTGCCATCCGGCCGGATGAGTGTCAAGCGTCCCGTTTTCGCCAGTGTATGCATATGGAGAAACCCGGTGTGTATGGCCCACGAATCGGTGGACTTGACGTTTGCTGGCGCACCAAATAATAGCGGCAAAAAGCTCGCCTGTACTTCAAACTGGTGTCGGGCGTCCGGATCACCTGCCGCAATCGGCATGCCTCCCGGTTGCAAGAACTTAGGATTCGTGAACAGGAAGCCACTGGCCGGACGGTCAACCGTATCGCTGGTAGCAACCTGTATAGCAGTCTGGTCTGGGGTGGGCTGGGCAACCAGCGTGTTGTAATGCATTTGCACTACCAGCAGGGAACCAGGCTCAATGCCCAATCCCGTGCCTTCAGGTAATGGCCCGCTAACCGCACCGGGGACCCAACCACCAATCTGGCGAGGCAGCGGCGAGCCGGCCAATCCGCCGGACAGGCCGCAGTGGCAATCCCGGTCGCCCGTCCTGGCCACCGGCGAGGAGATAGGGGCCTACATCTTTCGGCTCAATGATATTGACGATGACATGGTGTACTTCGGCGAGTTGATCAGGAATGACTTTGACGCCTCTGACATAAGCAAACTTGTCCAACGGCCACTCGATGGCGAAGCAGCGCTGATCGTCAGGCCGCGTTACGGGGGTGTAGGCCTGCGGCAAAGATACCTTCAGGTTGTAGTCTATATTTCCTACTACTTCCTCTTTCTGGGGAGGAACATAGTCCGCTGGATTACCTTCGGCCAGATCGCTGGCCAGCCAATTTGTGAGTGCAAACTCATCCTCTGGTGACAGCGCACGATCGTGCTTAAATCGGCTATAGCCTTCGGTCGGTGGCCAGGGAGGCATGGTCCCATTTTCCACGGCAAAGGCAGCTGCCGCCGCTACCGCTTTGACTTTGTCATAACTATCCAAGGGGAAGGGAGCAACTCCACCGGCTACATGGCAGGTAACGCAGTTTTTTTCAATGATCGGGCGAATATCTGCATGGTAGGTGAAGCCAGCGTCTATCTGCTTGTAGGGGGCCTGTGACGCATCGCCCAGCGGGGCACCATTCGCCAGCCATTGCAGCAGAATATCGCTCTCGGCCGGCTTCAGATCAGCAAAGCCTATGGGGGGCATTGTGTCGCCCTCCAGCACAAAGGCCAGTGCGGAGCGTTTACCATACACCTGCTCGTAGGTCTCCAGCGGGAATGGCGCAGGGCCACCGTCAATATGGCAGGCAACACAATACCTCTGTATCAGGGGCTGCGCTGCGCTATACCAGGAAATTTGGGGGGAGTCTGCCCCCTGAGAAACGACGTTAGCGCCGACTGGCGACGACGAGCCACCGCCACCGCCGCCACATCCTGCCGCTGCCAATAGGGACACTGCAGATATTTTTACAAAAGAATGGAATCTCATAGGGGGGAGAGCGTCCTATGTTTAGAGACTAAGCTAAAGTTTAATGAGGAAAATACCACAGAATCGGGTTTGGTTAAACTCTGGGGTGGGGGGAAATTGTAATGCGGAGCAAGCAACGGCTAGTTAGGGTTATGCACACCCTCGGACAACAGTTCATCTATTCGTACCAGAGCCGCCACCAGTGCACTGCTTCTGAGCCCGGTGCCCCGGAAGTACTCCTCGGCCATCGGCGCGATCCCACAGCGCCCAGGCAGGGTCTGGTCCTCCTGCAGCATGTTTTGAATAGTCGGCAAAAAAACAAATTGCAGCCACTGGGGAAAGGTCAGCGTGTCCACACAAAAGGGCTGGTCCGAGGACAGTGCGTCAGCCGGGGGCTGCACCCTATTCCACTGACCCAGCTGGCGCAGTTGTGCCTCGATATCGATTAGTATTTCCGCTACCTCGGTATGACATGCTCACCCTGCTTATGTGATAGGCCCGGGGAATAGAAAATCAGTCCTCCGGCAGTGGCTCTCGGTACCGTTTTAGTGTGGGCTGAGTATTATCCGAATCTCCCTCGAACAGACAGTGCGGCCTTTGACCCACTGCGCTGATGCGGATATTCTGACATTCAATTTGGCGTGGGGCCAGTTTCCGCCGTCAATTGTGATCAAGCGGGTGTAGTTCAATGGCAGAACGGCAGCTTCCCAAGCTGCATACGTGGGTTCGATTCCCATCACCCGCTCCATTATCTCCTTCTATTGACCGTCTACACAGGGATGCGTCGTGAATAGAGCGTTCACCAACGACATCAACAGACGTCTGCTGGAAAATCTGCGCAACAACACCACAGACAAGACAGGGAATGAGGCCCGTATTGCGGCCACTGAATTTTACTGCCCCGACACTCTGGCGCTCGAGCGACAAACACTATTTATCAATACGCCTCAACCGGTGGCCTTTTCCGGAGAGATACCCGAGCCCGGTAGTTTTCTGGCCCTGCAGGTGCTCGATATACCGGTACTGCTAACCCGGGACGAGACCGGAAAACTACGCGCCTTCATCAACGCCTGCTCACACCGCGGCGCGCGAGTGGCAACCGGTGCAGGGCAGGCCCGCTCGCTGGTCTGTCCATTTCACGGCTGGGCCTATGCAATGAATGGATCATTGCGTGGGCGACCCGAAGAAGACTGCTTTAGTACACCCAGGGAAGCCTGCTCACTCACATCACTTGCGGTATCGGAGAACTACGGGGTTGTGGTCGTGGCCATCAGTGTTGACGTAGCGCAACTCGCCGTCGACAACGCCCTGATCGAGATAGGTGAACACCTCAACGGGTTTGGCTTTCAACGTTACAGGGCTCTGGAACGGCGCCAGTTTGACGTGGCCGCCAACTGGAAACTGATCAGTGATCTCAGTCTGGAGAGCTACCACTTCAAAACCCTGCATCGGGACAGTGTGGCCCAGATACTGGCACCCAATGCGGTGGTCGACACCTTTGGGCGCCACAGCCTTTGGGCCTTCCCGTTCAAATCGATTGCAAACCTTGCCGAGCTCGACGCAGAAGCCTGGCCGGACAGTATCCAGGGCTCCTGCACTTTTACCCTGTATCCGGGAGTCATGTTTATTGTTAACGCGCTAGGAGCACAGATGATCCGGGCCGAACCCGGCGCAAGACCCGGGGAGTCGCGGGTGATATACGCCGGTGTTAGCGGCCAGAATTGCGATATTGACCGGGCGCAACAGGCCTATGAATTCGGCGGTGATGTATTCGAACGAGAAGACCTGCCAATTGCCGAGGAGTGTCAGCGGGGGCTGACTGCTGGCAGACGCGATCTGTTGCTGGGCATGAATGAACCGCTGCTGCACTTCTGGCATCAGCTATGGCACGCCGCAGTGCTGCCCATTACCCCAACCGGAGCTGAAACGGCGGCAGTGATTCCAGAATAGCGCGACCGTAGCGTTTTGTCAGAATACGCCGATCCATCAAGGTGATTCGACCACTGTCCTCCTCTGTGCGCAACAACCTGCCGCTGGCCTGCACCAGACGCAAGGCTGCGTCCGGTACGCTGATCTCCATAAACGCATTGCGCCCCTGCGCGTCCACCCACTCAGCCAGAGCCGCCTCCAACGGACTGTCCGGCACGGCAAAGGGAATCTTAGCAATTACCACATGCCGGCAGTAGTCTCCGGGCAGGTCAACCCCTTCAGCAAAACTGGCCAAGCCAAAAATAACACTCCCCTCGCCGCTATCAATCGCCTCCTTATGCCTGCGTAATACGTCCTGCTTGCTGTAATCCCCCTGCATCAATATTCGGCCACCGAACGCACCACTGACCCCGTGGTAAACGTCCTGCATTTGACGGCGCGAGGAGAACAACACCAAACTGCCCTCCATTTGATCCAGAATACATGGCAACTGCTCAATCAGGGCCTCCGTATGGGCTTGGGCGTCACTGGGATCACAGTCCATGGCAGGTACTGTGAATGTGGCGTTAGCATAATTAAAGGGACTGGCCACAACTTTGTAGTTGGCCTCAGGTGGTGCTCCTGAATGTAATTTGAAGCGATCAAATGAGTTGAGGGCAGTGATGGTCGCCGATGTCACAATCACTCCGGCAGCCTTGGACCACAGACAATCCTGCAGAATATCGGCTGCCAGCACCGGGCTGCAGCGCAGCTCGAAGCCCAACTGTCCTGCACTATTCATGAGCGTAATCCAGCGCGCCTTGGGCGGTATCTCACCCTCCCCGCTCACCGCATACTCCTGCCACAGCACCAACGCGGATTCTGCCCGCCCCAGCATACCCCCGACATTGATATGCCATGTCTCTATATCCGATTTATCCACCCCCGCGAATTCATCATCCAAAGCCTCTTCGAGCATGTTCTCCAATCGGGAGAGCGTGCTGCTTAATTTCTGGAACTGCCCGGTGAGTGCTGCCGCGACCGGGCGCAATGAAGCAGGCACACGGCCGTGTTCCAGACGCAATTGTTGATTGTCCCGTCTATCATCAAGATCAGTTTCGTCAAATAGAGCGGTTACGGTCTGTTCCGCCACCTGTAATGCGGTAATGGTTTCCTCCATTTGAGCAGGCAAGTCCCGCAACAATCGTTGTGCACTTTCTATCGCAATCAGTGCCGGCCCTGACTGAGCCAGCAACTTTTTGCTGTCCTGCAACCAGGCTATGGTGGAATGCAACCGGCAGAAACTCGCAAAATGCGACAGCGCTTTATCGGGCAAGTGGTGGCCCTCATCGAACACATAGATACTGTCCTCGGGTGGCGACAGAATGGCTCCGCCCCCGAGAGCGAGGTCTGCCAGAACTAGATCGTGATTGGTGACGATAATGTCTGCATTTTGCAACTCGTCCCTGGCTCGGTAGAAGCTGCACTGGCTGATGTTTGGGCAGCGGCGGCCACTGCATTGGCTATGATCAGTAGTCACCCCATACCAGAGTTCCTCGGGAGCGCTGCCAGGCCAATTGTCCCTGTCACCGTCCCACTGCCCGCGGCCGAGAGCATCGAGCATCGCGTCGTATATGGGCAGCGCCTCAGTCTCCAAAGGTGCTCCCAGCTCATCGGGATAGAGCGGTATCAAACATGACGCGCCCTGACTCTCTGCCATCAAGCGATCCAGTTTGGACAGACAGACATAACGTCGTCGTCCCTTTGCCAGCGCAAAACTGAAATCCATGCCGCTACTTTGCCGGATATCCGGCAAGTCCTTATTAACGAACTGCTCCTGCAATGCAATCGTGGCTGTGGCAACCACCAAACGTTTGCCCAGCGCCTTAGCCATGGGAATTGCAGCGACGGCGTATGCTATTGTCTTACCTGTACCTGTACCGGCTTCAATCACACATACTGCAGGCAGCCCGCAGCCATCCGCACCGGCCTGAGGAATACGCGATAACGTATTGGCAATCTCAGCGATCATCTGGCGCTGCCCCCAACGCGGGGCGAGGGATTTGCACTCCACAATTGCGCTGTAGGCCTTGCGGATGGTGTTCTTGAGGTCCTCGCTCAGCAAGGGGTCTGCGAACAATCAACCAGCGCCAGCTTACTCACCACCGCATTAGCATATATACCAAGGGCATAAGGACGGTGCTCATCCGGCATAGCCTCGATACGAGCGTCAAACGCCGCTTCGCTGCAATCGCCTTCCTCCAGATAGAGCTCTTGCGGTACAGGAGCATCCTCACCATACAAGCGTCGATAGGCATAAAGATTCGTGGGGTGCAGACAATACTGACTGATGACCTGCCTATCAACCTCCGAGGCAACCGCATCAGGAGTGTCCAAACCGCCACTCAAGGGAGTCCCAAAGGATACATGGACCCGACCTTTTTCACCGGCAATGCCCCGCGCAATGGAGGCGACATCCTCCTGTTCGCCTTTTTCGTAACGGCCTTCGGTCGTTTTCTGAAACAACTCTTTCGCCTTCATTGCATCGCAGGGATCTAGCTCGTAGGAAATTGCCACCGGCACAATACCCAGACTCTGGATATGCTCACCGAATTCCTGGTGGTGCTTGTCACGGCTCATGGAGAGCATCTTTATAATGACGGGCTCCGTGCGATCAACGCCGTCCTTGGCGCGCCCTTCGCGTTGAGCGATCCAGACCGGTGAATTTTCCGTCAGGAGCGAGTGTTGAATGTAGTTGGCAAGGGTTTTGGATGCTGCCAGCAGTTCCCTAGGGCCACTCACTGAACGCTTCACAATAAAACTCTTGTTCAGCCTCATCAAATCAGAAACCCAGGGCTTCGTGAGCAAGTTGTCACCGATGGCGATACGCGCCGTTTCGTAGCCACCACGGTGCAGCGCATAGTTGGTGAAGGCCGGGTCCATCGCGATATCCCGGTGATTGCTCATAAAGAGGTAGGGGCGTGTAGGATTAAGGCGCTCCAGTCCGGAAACACTGAAGCCACCCGTGGCACGCTCAATCATACTCGTCATATAACGTTCGATAATGAGTTGCATGCTACGTACATCTGACACGCCACGCACTTCGCGAGCAAGTAGGTAACGGACTAATGCGCGCACCAAACCCGGCATAAGAGAGGCGAGTCGACCCAAACGATAGCTCGCCAACGAGTCCAAAAATTCAGTGCTGTCGAGTAATCGTGTCAGGACAACCGCCACTTCATCGTCCTGATAGGGCCGGATATCTGCAAAGGGGTCGGTCAAGCCGGTATTCCAATTTTCTTAGGCGCCACACCATACCCAAATTTGCCCCGGTAGTCATCCGACAGATACGGGCAAGCTCGACCGAGGTGCCCCCTGACGTTTGAAGGCATCGGCCTGTAGGCAGAAAACTGGCGGCGCTTAACTGCTGTAAAGCATTCACGTTACCGAACGTGGAAATTAATAATCGGTAATGTTTCCCAGAGAAACCTCGTCGAAATATTATATTTTATACAAATCAGTTAGTTAAAAATTACTGCCTGTCCTCGCCAGAAAGTTTGTTACTAAAATACCCAAATAGTTACAATTTAGTAACTCTCTTTCGCTATTACTTGCCCCCTATAATAGGGGGCTTATGTACCCGATCTTCGATGAGTCCTTGATCGGTGCGAATGCCCATTAGTGAACCAGTGAGGGAATTGTAATGAACTTATCAAAATTCGCAGCCACGACGGTGCTGTTAGTCTTTTCAGCCAGCGGCTTTGCCGCCAAGCCCACCAGCATCATATTCGAGGCCAATGCCACAACCGGTGATGGCACGGCCTACGCGAAATACACTGTAAAGTGTTCCAACGGCAAGAAAGCTGAACTGACCGCCTGGGATAACCGCGGCAACTGGTGCGTGGGAGACTCCAACAGCAAGAACTGCGAAAAGAAGCAGATCAACGCAGCAAAGGCTGCCTGCAAAGCACCCGAGTAACTCGCGGTTATTATTGACGAGCATAGCCCTCAGACCAGATAGCTGGCCTGTAGTTGCGCCACTTCGACAGGGCCCACCCCAAGCGCCTCTTCCAGATAGACTTCTACTGACGGAAAACGTTGTTCTATTGCGAGTAAGGCGCGGGCCAGATAATCCTCATGGACCTCCAGCATAGGCAGGATTGACTGCTCAGCCATCTGCTGCATCTGATACTTTTCCCGCAGCCGGTCGATTTCACGATACGGGTGGAAGTATCGTCCAGTGAGCATGTAATCGCGCATTACCACCTCACGCGAAACTCCCAATGCTAACAGAATGATTGCAGCAGCAAATCCCGTACGATCCTTCCCGGCAGCACAATGCACCAGAAAGCGCGCGTCATCCACCTCCAGAATCTCTTTGAACATGCGAGCATAGGCTTCTGTCTGGGCTTCGACAAAATCCTGGTTGATTTGCAACATGAAATCGAACATAGCCTGCCGATCACCCATTTGGCCTTCTGCTTGTTCGAAAAATCTCGAATTGCTACCGGGGATAATCGGCAGGCTGGCCATCCGGGGAGGATTGTTTGTGGGCAGCCTGCTGGGATCGCTTTTCTGCTCCTCCAGTCGCCTGAAATCACAGACCAGATCAAGTTCCAGGCTGGCCAGCAGTTCTACATCCTGATCACTCAAGCTCGAAAGTTGGCCCGAGCGGAACAGGAAGCCCCACTTCACCCAACGGCCGCTCACCGTGGGGTAGCCACCAAAATCCCGGAAATTCGGGGTTCCCTGCATTCCCAGTTTACGCTCGGCGGCCAGTACTTCTGTACCGTGCTGGTCGCGGAGGCGAAAATAATGGCGACTGGCTGGTTCGAGACCCGACATACGGACTCGTGCAGCATCGTCACCATAATGAGCCTCCACCGCACCACTGGCCGCTAATGGCTCAACCGTCACTCGCGTATCGGGGTGGCTTGCTCGCCACTCTATATGATAATCACCATCCGACTCACGCCAGATATGTACCGCATCTGCAATCAGCATGGTCCGGGACAAGCCTCCTGCGACTCAACCGGGGAGCTACCCATAGCAGAAACCGTTCCGGGTTTAATTGCCTTTATACTCAAAAACGGCTCGCAGCAGCATTTTAATCAGGTTAAGTTGATTCTCCAGCGCCGTGTCACTGAATGGATCCTGACCCAGCAAGTCCCGGTACATCGGTGCCATGGTGACATAGGACATCACCAGGTTGTTGAACGCCATTACCGCCCAAGGCTGCAGTCCCGTGTTTTCGAACAACGTGAACTTTTCCCCCTCTATCTGGGCACGCGGTTGAAACATCGGTCGAAACAACCGATCGATCAACTCGTTGGTATGGGGCCCACCAGAGAGCGCCGCGTGCTGCAATAGTCTGGCAAGATTCGGGTTGGCGTGGTGCTGACGAACTATGGTCTCCAGCCAACGAAACACCCGCTCGTTGGTCACCGGTCCGCTGTCCAGCTCCGCCAGGGGTGCGGAGAAGTCCTCCAGGAGACGGCCCAGCACCGCTTCGTAAAGGGCCTCCTTGTTCTTGAAGTGGTTGTAGAGGCTGGGAGAGCGAATACCTACACGGTCTGCGACATCACCCAGAGATGTAGCGCTATACCCCTTCTCAGCAAAAAGGTCTTCTGCGGCATCAAGAATGCGATCCGAAGTGCTAGGAGCCTGTGCAGCAGGTAACCCTCGACTATCCATTCGTAAAAATGCCACCGTCGGAAGATAAGACACGTAATAACTAACAGGTAGTAGTATACATCAGCCGAGAGCTGTCAAACCAGTGAGACGCAGGTTGACAAGCGGATAGGCAATGTGAATAATCGCGCCTCCTGATTTTTGACCCCTATCGAGGTATACACCGTGGCGAATTCACCACAAGCAAGGAAACGCGCCCGCCAAGCGGAAAAGCGTCGCGCGCACAACTCCAGCCTGCGGTCTCTTGTCCGCACAGTCATTAAAAAGGTGTACGCCGCAGTTGGTAGTGGCGACCCTGCAGCAGCCAAAACGGCTTACGACAGCGCTATCCCTGTCATCGACCGCATGGCCGACAAGGGCATCATCCACAAGAACAAGGCAGCGCGCCACAAGAGCCGCCTTAACGCACAGGTTAAAGCTCTTTCCGCATAGCGAAAAGCATCTGCCAGATATGAAAAAGCCGGCTACCATGCCGGCTTTTTTTGTCTCTAATATCTATCTCTTCCACTCTCCGCTTGACACCCCAAAGAGGAGAATGGTTTCTGCAACATACTCATGGAAAATTACATTCCAAGGCCTCTTTCACTTAGGCCGCGGAGCTGGCCTTGGTCTCTTCCTCATGCTTCCTAGCAAACGCAGCCAGCATGCTCTGTTCATAGGACTGCGCTTCTTCGGTATCCAGCGGCCGCTCCAACACTGACCAGTCAATGTCACCGTCGGTAGCCAGATTTTCATAGTCCAGAATACCCAGTGTTTCGAATTTGGGGCGCACTTTTTCCGTCAGCAGGCCGATACGCCCGAGATTAGGTATCACTCGCTGGAATAACAGATTACGGAAGGTAGACATGACAAATCCGTCCAGCACTTTCTTGCGGGCCTCTTCAACATCCCAGCCAAAATGGCGGAATACATCAGTAGCCACGAGGCGTTCACGACTAATAGCGCAGGCTTCGTAGGCAAATTGGGCGCGCTCTTCACGCTCCTCATCGGACATGGTCTTGATGAACTCTTCCAGGTAGTTGACCCCAAATGTCACATGCCGCGCTTCGTCCCTAGTCACCAGATACACCACATCCTTGAGCACCGGGTCAGGTGTAGTCTCACGCGCCGTGGCGAAGGCCGATAACGCGAGGCCCTCAATCACGATTTGCATACCGATGAATTTCATATCCCACCTTTCATCGGTGAGTATCTTGTCAATAATACTTTTCAAGTGAGTATTGATCGGGTACATCATCCCGATCCGCTGTTGCAGGTATTTATTGAAGACCTCCACATGGCGCGCCTCATCAAAGGTTTGCGAAGCCGCATAGAGTTTGGCGTTAAACGTAGGCGCACAGGAGCACAGTTGGGACGCCACCAACAGAGCCCCCTGCTCGCCGTGCAGGAACTGGGACAGGCTCCAGGCATTCATATGTAACCAAAACTCGTCCTTGGTTTTCTCGTCCATGGCCAGATAGGGCTCGTAGTCATGGAGATTCATCATCTCCGGTGCCCGCTGTTCTTCGGGCCAGGGACGATCCCAGTTGATATCCATCTCGGGGTCCCAATTGAGTTGCTTACCCAGATCGTAGAGTTTCTTGATTCTGTCGTCCTGTATGGTGTAGTCCCAGTTGTATGAACCGGTCAACGGCGTCTGGAAAATTTCTGCGACATGGTCAACATCGGCACTGGTCAGAACATCCACCAGATCAGGGTTGTCGCTGGGGTAGTCTGCGCCCGCATAGCGCTGGATCTTGCGTGGTGTTTTTTCGGTCCATTCAACTCGCATGGCTATAACTCCATTGTTTGCATGACTGAGCGACTATGCTTGATGACTGCAAGCTCAGCAAGGTAAAGTCTTGTCAAATTGAGGTCATTTGTGGCCAAATGTCCACATGCCAAATACCAGCACACCCGCGCAATACATATTGATTCTTATCGATATGGTGGAGCAACGAGGTTGCAACCGCAAACAACTGTTAGCCGGCACAACTATCGCCAATACAGGAATTGCCAGTATTGGCGCTCGTATCAATGATGCAGATTTCAACCAACTCGTTGCCAATGCCCAGGCGCTGACTGGTGACCCGGCACTGGGCCTCAAACTAGGGTTACGGCTTAATTTAAGCGCTCATGCGGTGCTGGGTCAGGCCTTTATAACCTGCACTGACCTGGCGCAGGCTATGGATTTGTTCCTCAAATACAATCACCTGCTGGCGTCGGGCCTACACCTTGAATTTGAGACCATTGGCGAGCAATGCATCCTGACGATGGCCAGCAACCCTGGAGATGCGTCGATTGAGTTCGGGTACGAGTTGCTGTACGGCGCCATCATCAACACCTTGCGCGGCCTATTAAATGCACCCGGCTTGTGTCTGCGCATGGAAGTGCCCTACCCTCGGCCTGCGCACTCAGCCCTCTATTACGAGGTATTTGGCGCGGATGTCCATTTCAACTGTGTGCGCGGCCGTATTTTATTTCACCGCGATTTGCTCAACACTCCCTTGCCGTCCTCCAATCCGGTCCTACGCAATCTCTACGAAGCGGAGTGTGCCCGCCTGCTGGCCGACCTGGAAGAGGAAAACTCAGTGGCAGAACAGACGCTGCGCCTGTTACGCAAACTCGAGGGCCAGTATCCACAGATGCCGCAGATTGCCAATATGCTCAATCTCAGCCCACGTACCTACCGGCGCAGATTAGATGAAGAGCAGCAGTCGTTTCAAAAACTACTGGATCAGGTGCGTGGCGAACACGCGACTCGCTACCTGCAAAACACACGCCTGCCGCTCTCCAGCATCGCGTACATAGTCGGCTTCAGTGACGCATCAAATTTCCGCCGGGCATATCAGAAATGGACCGGGAGGTCGCCCGGAGAGGTCCGTCGTGCCTAGCATTATTGGAATTTGCCATCGGCCACCTGATATGTCGCGCCGCAGCACTCCTGCGCCATCATCAGTTCCATCACCTGTGCATCCTCGCTATAGGCCACTGTACGACGGCCATCGGGCAGGTCGAAAACCGCCACTGCGCGCCACGGGTCCAACCCCTGGTAAAGCACCGTATAGCCTGACACCGAGCCCTTGCCACAATAGTTTGCAACCAGATCGCATACTTCGCTTACCTGGCGAACCTGTTCGGTGACATCAGCACAGGCCCAGCCCTCCGCTCCGGGAGTGCACGACCACAGCGCACAGGCTTGCTTGGTTAAGAGACCGCTGACAGCGGTGACCAGGCCGGTTTCGCCCGGATTTTGGCGCAGCAACTGGGCCATTCTCACCGTTGCCTGGAACACGAAGTTATTTAACGGGCCACCGCCAAAGGTCATCCCGCCGGTGACGCTGACATTATGCAGCCAATCCAACCCAAATTCCTGCAACTGTACCCGCACGGCATAAGGGAAACAGGAATACAGTTCACACAAGCGAATTTCGTTAAATTTGACTCCCGCCAACTGCATGGCAACCTGACCCGCGATACGAAAGCCCGGGCTGCCACCCAGGTCCTTGCGACTGGCAACCACTGACATGTAGTTGGATTCGGTGAATGCTCTGGGAAATACCCACTTTTGACGCTCGATTCCTAAATTCTCTGCAACTCGCGCAGAGCACAGTATGAGACCGGCAGCCTGGTCGACATTCCACTGGCTGTTATGCAGTTTGGTATAGGGAAACGCAAGCATACGATTAGCAGCGGAATGCTCGCGAATATGGGTTGCCGAGAATACCTGGTCGGACCATGCGTCCGGATTATCGGCCGCCAGTTCACTCAATCGCGCATACATCGTGGCCATCTGGTCCCGATGTTGCGCCAGACCCAAGCCCTGCTTGTAGCGCAGGGCGCTGTCCAGTATGGCGTAGTACCCTACAGGCATGCCCAGGCCGCTAGCCGACTCCACCGATGACCACATCTCGTCCTGCGGACGTAATGTGATGTCCGGCTCTACATCGACTTGCCGCGTTTCGAGCGCCTCCGCTCCGAGCTTGCCGGCGCACAACGAGCGGTATCTGGCCTCCCCCCCCGTGACCAACACCACCTGCGCCTCTCCCGCTGTGATGCGTTGGCAGGCGCGGGTCAGCAGGCTCTGTTGCAGTATTCCGAACTCCGCCAGGAGCGTAGTGGCGGAGCGCGCTCCGAAGGCCTCCGCCAACAAACGTCCGGGGTCGCTGTAGCCCCAGAGGCTCTTGGGCACCAGTATTTCATCCGCCATGCCCAGAATTTCCATGCAACCGGCATCGGCGGCGGCATCGCGCAAAGCCTGTTCCATCAGGGCAACCGGTTCCTGCGCCTGTTGATAATCGTCAATTTTCTGCTGCACTGCGGCAACACCGACCAACACTGGAGTATTGGCGGTGTACTCAGCCATGAATAAACTCCCGTGCGTACCAGTTCAGCATGGCGATTTTTTCGTCCAGAGGCTTATCGGCGTCCATTTCATAGACATTGCGAAACCCGATAATCACATCGGACACGCCAATACTTTCCAGCTTTGCAATGCCCTCAGGCGTGAACGCGTTCTGCCCAGTAGTGAACACTCTGAACGCCCTGTCGGCGGTACCGTACTCCTTGCGCAACTGGTTTATACGACCAATATAGGCCTCCAATTCCTGAATGTTCGCACCAGCGCACATCCAGCCATCACCCACCCGCGCGGCACGTTTTAACGCGGGCTCTGTGTGTCCACCAATTAGCAGCGGGGTCGGTTTGGTCGGCACCGGGTTCATTTTATTGGCCGGCATGGCGTGCATTTCGCCCGCATACCCGAAATACTGTCCTGTCTCGAGCCCGCGCAAAATGTCGATCTGTTCATCAAAGCGCTTGCCGCGCTTTTCCCAAGGGACACCGCAGACCGCAAAGTCTTCCTCCCAGGGGCTGATGCCAATACCGAAATCAAAGCGATTGCCGGAAAGCGCCTGAATGCCCTGTACCTGCTTGGCCACCACGGGTGCCTGGCGCACGGCAAGCTTATAGACGAATGTCGCAAAGCGGATGTTTTCGGTGACGGCCGCCATCGCGGCAACCGCGATGAGGCTTTCAATAAACGGCACGCTTTCCAGAAACTCCCTGCTGCCATCCTTGTTATAGGGGTATTTGGAACTGGCCTCTCGGGGATAACAAATACTGTCGGGTATTGCGATACCATGGAAGCCCGCGTGCTCTGCGGCCCGGGCCAACGGGAGGTAATGGTCGGGCTCGCACATGCCGATCTGATAACTGAATCTCATTGTCTGGTTCCTCAAGCGGAAAAAGGGAGGTCTTGCTTCTAGCAGAAAGCGCATACTGTAGCCGCTAATGGCAACAAGATCGCCGCAGGGTTGCAATTTTTCGCAACTGGCCTCAAATACTGAACCCTGCGGCCATGGCGGCACTGTATACTTTCGTTCTGGCAGGAAACCTCCGGCCAAGATCCGCTTACTCGAAGTCTACGACACCCGATTATGCCCAAAGCTGCACACTCATCACGGCCCGTCAGCGGCGACCGAGCCCGGCGTTTCCTGTTCGAGGAAGCAGATATTCGTGGCGAAAGCGTACATCTGGACGCGGCCTATCGAGAGATACTTGCCATTCATCAGTACGCCTATGGCGTGGGCCGCCTATTGGGTGAATTCCTGTCCGCTGCGGTGCTGCTCAGCACCAATCTCAAGTTCGAGGGGAAGTTGGTTATGCAGGTAAGGTCAGAAGGCCAGATACCTCTGCTGATGGTGGAGTGCGACCACTCCCTGCAGGTGCGTGGCATCGCCCGTGGAGCGGAGCATGCCACATCAAACAGCAACGCTCAGTTGCTAGGCGACGGGCAGTTGGCAATCACCGTGGATCCCACCAACGGTCAGCGCTACCAGGGTATCGTGCCACTGCGGCAGGGCTCCCTGGCCCAGAGCCTGGATGCCTACTTTGAGCACTCCGAGCAGTTGAAAACCCGTATCTGGCTGGCGGCCGATGGGCAGCAGGCAGGCGGCCTGCTGTTGCAACAATTACCTGCACAAATCACCGAGGATGAGGCCCAGCGACTACAACAGTGGGACCACGCCTGCTCAATGGCCGGCTCCGTGAAAGAAGTAGAGTTGCTTGAACTGGATGCCCAGCGTCTACTGCATCGCCTGTACCACGAAGACCCGGTGCGCCTCTTCGAGCCTTCCCCGGTTAGCTTTCACTGCACTTGTTCCCGTGAGCGTACTCGCAATGCCCTGGCCACATTGCATCCGACTGAATTGGAAGAGTTACTGCAGGAACTGGGCAGCATCACAATGGACTGTGAATTCTGCAACCAGCACTATAACTTTAGCCACGCCGATCTGGCGGGAATTTTAGCGGGTGATGGGGCCAAAACGTTACACTGATAGCAAGTTAGGCGGAATTCGCCGAATGTTTGCAGCAATATATTTCGCTTAAGGCCACGTTTCTGACATAATTATGCCCCCTTAAAGACCGAAGAATGGCGCAAGAGGCCCTCCTCAGGGCCGGCGCTCTAAAACGACAGGACGCACAATGACCCGAGATATTCAGACCGCCCAGGAGTACTCCGACCTGGCGCCTTCCAAACTCATTGAAGAAGCGCTGAAACGCGGCGAGGGAATACTGTCCGATACGGGCGCCCTGCTGGTAACCACGGGCAGCCGAACGGGCCGCTCCCCGGCTGACCGCTTCATCGTCAAGGAACCCAGCACTGAGGACAGCATAGATTGGGGCAGCGTCAACCGGCCCTTCGATAGTGACAAGTTCGATGCCCTTTGGGACCGGGTGCAATCCCATCTGGCCGAACGTGACCGCTTCATCACGCACCTGCACGTAGGCGAGCACAGCGATCACTACCTGCCTGTAAAAGTCACCACAGAAACCGCATGGCAGTCGCTGTTTGGCCGCAATATGTTCATCCGCCCCAAGACCTACAATCCGGCTCGCAAACCGGAATGGAATATCCTCAATGTGCCCGGTTTCGAGTGTGTGCCCAGGCGCGATGGCACCAACTCAGATGGTGTCGTTATTATCAACTTCGGCCAGCGCAAGGTATTACTTGCAGGGATGCGCTATGCCGGTGAAATGAAGAAATCCATGTTCTCGGTGCAAAATTTCCTGTTACCGGAAAAAGACGTCATGCCCATGCATTGCAGTGCCAATGTGGGTGACGATGGCTCTACCACCCTGTTCTTCGGTTTATCCGGTACTGGCAAGACAACACTCTCCGCCGATCCGGAGCGTTACCTCATTGGCGATGACGAGCACGGCTGGGCCAAGGGCTCAGTTTTCAATCTTGAAGGCGGCTGCTATGCCAAAACGATTGACCTGAGCCAGAAAAATGAGCCTGTGATCTGGGACGCCATCCGCTTTGGCGCCATCATCGAAAATGTCGTATTGGACGATACCCGGCACGCCGATTATTCTGATACCAGCCTTACTGAAAACGGCCGCTGCTGTTACCCGCTAGAACATGTAGAGAAACGCACCGGGAGCAATAGCGGTGGTGAACCCAAGTGTGTCATCTTTCTGACCTGTGATGTCTCCGGCGTCCTGCCCCCGGTTTCCATCCTGTCCAAGGAAGCAGCAGCATTTCATTTCCTCAGCGGCTATACCGCTCGAGTGGGTTCGACTGAACTGGGAGCGGAAGCGGGCATCCACCCCACTTTTTCCACCTGCTTTGGCGCACCATTCATGCCACGACCAGCCGGTGATTACGCGGAACTTCTCATGAAGCGTATAGAGGATTTCAACAGCCGGGTCTACCTGGTCAACACTGGATGGATTGGTGGTTCAGGTGGTCCCGGGGGCAAAGGGTCTCGCTTTCCTATCCCGGTTACCCGGGCAGTGGTTCACGCCTGTCAGAGCGGGGCTTTGCTTAGCGCCCCCACCGCGCACCTCGACATCCTTAACCTGAATTTCCCCATCGAAATTCCGGGTGTCGATGCTCGCTATGTCGATCCGCGTACAGGCTGGGGAGAAGCAAGCGTCTATAACGAACAGGCACGCAAGTTAGCTGCCCTCTTTGAGCAGAACATCAAAAAATTCGATGTCTCCGATGCCATCGTTGCAGCCGGACCCAAATCCGGCTGATATCCTGATCTAGTGTTGCACAAGGCCCACAACAAAATGGGCCTTTTTTACATTGGCGCCTACAAATTAGCCGTGATGCGCACACCAGACCCCATGCCATTGCACCACCGTCGATATCTCCACAAAAAAATCACCTTTTATTAGTATGTTTATTCTAACTATTTTCCGTAGTCTTGCCCTGAGCTGGTGGGAAAGCCCACTTTTTATTTACAGTTTCCAAGGAGATGAATCATGGCCGAAAAAATTAAGGCTAAAACCAAATCCACACGCAAGCCTGCCGTGAAGCGTAAGCCTATCGCCAAGCGTAAACCCGCCGCTAAACGCGCCGCTCCCAAAAAACTCGCAGCGGACTTCACCGTTGGCGCGCAGGAGACCGGTCGCACAGTGTTTCTGGCTGGCCTCGGCATTTACGGCAAGGTTTATGACCAGGCACAGGAAAAAATCAACGGCCTGCCGAAGCAGTTGGAAGAACGTCGCAAGCAAGCTGACAAAATGTACAAAGAACTCGTAAAACGCGGCGAGAAGCTTGAGAAAGATGCCAAAAGTGCAATGCAGGATATCGAACTGCCCAAGCTGGAGCTGAACAGCCTGACGGATCGAAAAAAACTGGAACAGCAACTCAAGAAGGCCAAAGCACGCTTTGCAGAGCTGAAAAAATCTGTACGTTTCAAGTCTGCTGCCTAGGCAGAATCCATCCAGGACTTTTTGTCCCTGTCTGTCAGGGATTTTTTCGGGGCCGCACTGTGGCCCCTTTTTTTGTTCGCCAATCTGCTTTAACAAGCGCATAAAACGCGTTATCTTGAAACCGAACCCAATGTTTGTGAAGGTTAAACAGCATGAGCGATGAGAAAAGCAAAGTGACTGACAAAGCCAGTGAGTTCGCCAAGAATATATGGCTGGCTGGTGTAGGCGCCTATGGCAAGGCTGTGGAGGAAGCACAGGGCAGATTGGAAAAAGCGATGGAACCGCCAAAATTATTTCGTGATCTGGTAAAGGCGGGAACCGCACTGGAAGAAGACGCAAGAGAGAGCACTATTGCCGCCCGACACTCGGTGGAAGAGCGGATCAACCGCGTCCGCGAGAATTTTCACAATCAACGCCCGGCCCGCATTGAGGACCTTAATGCACTGCACAAAAAAGTCGATCAACTCACTCGGAAAGTAGACCAGCTCAGCAGAGCATTGGCAGAACAGGGCGTGGGCAGGACATCCAGGAAAAAAATGCGCGAAACAGCTAAGAAATCCGTTGTCGAACCGGCTGCTCTGCGTGGTAAAGCCAGAAAAAGTAATGCAGAGATGAAAAAGAAGTCGGGTGGCAAAGCATCCTCTACCCGGGCTAAACCAGTCGCGAGCAAACGAAAGGCCTGATATTCGTATTTCATGAAAACAAGGGACCGTATTCTCCACACTAGCCTGGCGCTATTTAACGAGGAAGGCGAGCCAGATACCACGACTATAGACATTGCCAATGAAATGGACATTAGTCCCGGTAACCTCTATTACCATTTTAAAGGCAAGGATCAGATCATTACCGAGTTGTTCCAACAGTACGAACAAGCTATGAGCCACACCCTGACGGCACCAATAGAGCAGCCCCTGAGCCCTGATCGGGGCAGCGTAGAAGACAATTGGTATTATCTTTATGTGGTAATGGAAGAGATGTATCAATATCGATTTTTGTACCACAATCTTGACAATCTCCTGCAGCGCTATCCGGACATTAAACGTGGCTTTAAGCGATTGATACAGCTCAAGCGTGCTGCCCTGTATGCGATTTGCCAGGCATTACTGCAACAGGAAGTTATCGACGCAAGAGACCAGCAGTTACTCGGGCTGGCCGATAATATGACCCTGAACCTGACCTTCTGGTTCAGCTATGACACCCTCCTGCATGACAATCGCTCGCCCCAGGTCACCATTCACCAAGGTGTGTTGCAGTTGTTGGCCATGGTCGCCCCCTATCTGGGCGATGACGAACTCAGTTTCTACCACGACTGTGAAACCATCTACGTCAATATGCTGGCGGACGCAAGCTAGGGCTCACGTCGCAGCAGGATGACATCCGTGCCGATGATCTCAAGGTTGGCACCGTGCTGCAGCGCCCACCAGGCTGCAGCAGCGCCCATAATCGCTCCCGTTCTCGTCCCGGCAGGATACAGGTGCTCCACTACTTCCGTGACACAAATAAAGTCATAGCGCGCATCCAGCACATCTTCCTCGGGGACAAAGAAGCTGTCGTAGAGCGCGACATTGAATTCCGCATCGCGCAACATATGTGCCAAGGCAGGTCCCCTGCCGCAACCGAAATCCAGGCCACAAGTACTGCAAGAGAGATAGGAACGTCGTCTGTCTTTGGAGTAAAAGGAAATTTCTGCACCCGCATACAACGGGCAGTGTATTTCACCGGGCATCTGCTATTATTCCCCTCCACTTCAGCCAACACCAATACCTAGGAGCGTAACATGACCATCAAGACTGGCGATAAAATCCCCGCTTGCACAATGAAGACCATGGGCGATAAGGGCCCCGTCGACATCACTACCAACGATATTTTTACCGGCAAGAAAGTTGTGCTGTTTGCGGTTCCCGGCGCATTCACGCCGGGCTGCAGTATGACTCACCTGCCCGGATATGTGGTCAACGCAGACAAGATCAAGGCCAAGGGCGTCGACACCATTGTCTGCATGGCGGTCAATGATGCCTTTGTCATGGGCGCCTGGGGAAAAGCCCAGAATGCCGAGGAATTGCTGATGCTGGCAGACGGGAATGCCGATTTCACCAAAGCCCTGGGGCTGGTGCTGGACGGTAGCGGATTTGGGCTTGGCACCCGCAGCCAGCGTTTCGCCATGATCGTCGAGGACGGGACTGTTACCCATCTCAATGTGGAAGCCGGCCCCGGCGTGGACGTAAGCTCTGCCGAAACAATATGGCCCTGCTCTAGACGATCAATTATCAGATCGCCTGCTCACCTGAGCACGATGTAGCACACGCTGCTGATAACGGCGACACCCAACAGGTTGATCAGGAAACCCTCCCGCGCCATGCGGGCGGTGGTAATAAGCCCGCTGCCGAATACGATCGTGTTCGGCGCGGTTCCCACCGGCAGCATGAAGGCAAAACTGGCGCTCATCACCGCTGGCACCATCATCAATTCCGGAGCAATTCCCGCTGCCAGGGCCGCAGCTGCCAGCACCGGCATAAGCAGTGCGGCTGTGGCGGTGTTGGATGTCGTTTCCGTCAGGAAGGTGACCACCAGGCAAATCATAACGAGCAGCGCGAACAAGGGCATACGCGTCATATGTGCCAGCCACTGACCTATCAGCTCACTCAAACCCGAACTGACAAATCCCTGGGCAAGGCAAATACCGCCCGAAAATAGCAACAAAACACCCCAGGGAATGGTACTGGCGCGCTCCCAGTTCAACAGCCGCTGCCCCTTTCCGTCGGGCACAAGAAACATAACAACCACCGCCAACAACGCGACGGAGGCATCGTTTGCGCCGGGCAGGTCCAGCCAGGTCATCCAGCCGCCGAAAGGCTCGCTGCGAGTAACCCAGGCAAGGGCTGTCAGGCCGAACACCAGCATCACGCGACGCTCCTGCGTGCGCCAGGGACCCGCCTCGGGCAGTTGCAGGTCCAGCGCACCACCCAGATCGCGCGTCAGGATCAGGGCCGTCATCGGCACCATCAGCACAACAACCGGGACAGCCCAACCCATCCATTCGGTAAAGCTGATGGTTTGACCCGTGGTTTGCTCGTAGACCTGCATAAAAATCAGGTTCGGCGGCGTACCGATGGGGGTGCCCAGTCCACCGATACTGGCTGCGTAGGCAATGCCCAGCAGCAGTGGTGGGCCCAGCCCGGGTTTATCGTCGACAGCATCCAACACGGCCAGCGCCACGGGCAACATCATCAGTGTTGTGGCAGCGTTGGATATCCACATACTCAACATGGCCGTCGCTGCCATAAATCCCATCACCAGTCGGCGGCCACTGCTAACCCCAAACACACCCATCATCCCGATAGCCAAACGACGGTGCGCTCCGGAGTGTTCCATCGCCTTGGACAACAGGAAGCCACCCAGTAACAGCAGTATCAGGGGCGAACCATAGGCCTGACCGACCTCCTCTGGACTTAGCACGCCTGCCAGCGGCAATATCGCCAGGGGCAGCAGTGAGGTCACTGGTATAGGAATTGGCTCAAACACCCACCAGATGACACACAACGCGGCGACGAATGCCACCACCGCCATATCAAAGTCATGGCCAGATGCCATGCACGCTATCGCAGCGAGCAGCCCGAGCGCCGGGCCCATCCAAAGAGCAAACTTACTTATCGCTGACAACCCGGTATCCTCTGTTTTTGACTTCGCGTCCCATCCTGTCCCACTGCACAGGGAGTGTAAACTCCGCGCTGGAGTAGCTCTCCCTGAAACGCTACACTGCCCGTCATTATGAATGTGCTCCCCAATGTGCTGATCGACCGCTTTCAACGCCGCGTTGATTATGTGCGCCTGTCCGTCACGGATCGCTGCGATTTTCGCTGTGTCTACTGTATGGCCGAAGACATGACCTTCGTGGCCAAGCAACACATTCTCACACTGGAAGAGATTCTCGAGGTGGCTCGCGCCTTTGTGGAACTGGGTGTGGGCAAAATACGCCTCACCGGCGGCGAGCCACTCATTCGCAACAATATTCTGTCGCTAATCGGGCCACTGGGGCAACTCCCCGGCCTCGACCAATTGGTGCTAACCACTAACGGCTCCCAGCTACAACGTCTCGCCGGAACATTACGACAGCTTGGTGTAAAGCGCATTAACATCAGCCTGGATAGCCTGCAACCGCGTAGATTTCGCCAACTCACACGACACGGTAACCTGGATCAGGTGATAGCCGGCATCGACGCTGCAGTCGCAGAGAATTTTGATAAAATACGACTCAACGCCGTCATTCTCAAAGGTCGCAACGAGGATGAAGTGCTGGATTTGGTAAATTTCGCACAGCAGCGCGAAATTGATATCGCCTTTATCGAAGAAATGCCGCTTGGCCTCATTGACGAACATGACCGCGCCCTGAGTTTTTGTAGCAGTGACGAGTTGCGCGCTATCATTTCTCGCCAGTACACGCTTGATCCCGTTGACGACCCCAACGATATCGCCGGTCCCGCCCGCTACTTCCGCAGTGGAATTGGGCCAACGCGGATTGGTTTTATTTCGCCCCACAGCCATAACTTCTGCCACTTGTGTAATCGAGTCAGGGTCACAGCAGAGGGGCGCCTGCTGCTGTGCCTGGGCAATGAGCACTCAGTGGACCTGCGCGGTGTGCTGCGCGCGCCAGACTACACACTTGCCAAGCTCAAAAGAACCATTGTCGATGCGATGGCGATCAAACCCGAACGGCATCACTTTAACCTCAGCGCGAACCCGGATATCGTACGTTTTATGAATGTAACCGGCGGATAGTCATGTTTCCTCACGGGACGTATCGCGTACAATGGCACCTCCATGATTGAGGTAAGCCGGTGCACACACAACACTTTCCGCAGCTCGCATCTGTCGAGCAAATAGAACAAGGTTTCGAATCTCACGGCTATATCTGCAGCCGTAAGATTGCAACCGCCGTTTTCCTGGCATTCCAGTTACGTAAACCCGTTCTGGTCGAAGGTCCTCCCGGAGTCGGCAAGACAGAGCTGGCAAAAACAATTGCCCTATTGCTCGATCTTCCACTGATTCGCCTGCAGTGCTACGAAGGCCTGGACGAGGCCAAGGCGCTGTACGAATGGAAATACGGCAAACAGTTACTGTATACCCAGGTGCTCAAGGAAAAGCTCGGTGACCTGCTACAAGGCGCCCATGGCCTCGCGGAGTCCGTCGCCAAATTGCATCAATTCGGGGATATCTTCTACTCAGAAGAGTTTCTGGAACCGCGCCCTCTGCTCAAGGCAATGCAGCAGGAGAAAGGTGCAATTCTGCTGATCGACGAAGTCGACAAATCCGATTACGAATTTGAATCACTATTACTGGAGATTCTGTCAGATTACCAGGTATCCATCCCTGAGATCGGCACCGTAAAGGCACGTACCGCACCCATGGTATTCCTGACCAGCAACAATACACGGGATATTTCCGATGCCCTCAAGCGGCGCTGCCTGCATTTGTATATCCCTTTTCCCACGGTGGAATTGGAAGAGCGGATTATTCGCAGTCGTGTACCGGACGTGGATGAACAACTACGCCACCAGTTGGTGGGTTTTGTGCACTCCCTGCGCCAGTTAGATCTGAAAAAAGCACCCGCCATTTCCGAAACCATCGATTGGGCGCGCAGTCTACTTCTGCTACATGCACGGGAGCTTGAGGAAGAACTGGTGCGCAGCACACTCAACGTACTATTGAAGTATGAAGAGGATATCGACGCTGCGGATTCCGAACTGCGCACATTGGTGAGAGACCGCCTGGCCGATACTAAGCCGAGGTAATAGCATCCATGCAGTCCAGTCTGGTCAACTTCATTCAGGTTTTGCGTTCGCACGAAGTGCGGATTTCCCCAGCGGAGACACTGGATGCTGTAGACGTTGCCGCCACCCTCGGTTACGCCGACCGTAGCCTGCTGCGCGACGGACTCGCGATGACTTTGGCCAAGACACCCGAAGAAGAAGTGATTTTCATGCACTGCTTCGACCGTTTCTTCCAACAGGGTCTCGCCGATTTTGCCACTGCGGACAGACCAGCCAGCGTCGACGAGGAAGCGATTTCATCACCGACTAGCAATGCCGCTCGCCAGGCGGCAGATTTCACCGCCACGCAGGTCACCGCGCTACAACTGGCTGCAGAGAATAACGCGGCCCTGCAAGCGCTGTTACAAACTTCACTGATGCAGAACCTGCTCCACAATCAGCGCACCGAATTGACCCTCGCCATGAATCAGGCGGCGGAGCGCGTGGGCCTGCAGCAAATCCAGATGTTTACCCAGAAGGGCCAGTTTACACGCCGGATTCTTGACGCGATGGGTGAGGAGCAGATCCGCAATGCGGTGATTTCACTGGAGCAATTAGAGAGTCCCGCGCTAGCAGTGCTGCAGCGCTACCGCGACATTCTGCGCGAGCAGGTGCGCGACTATGTGGAGCGCGAGTATCTGTTGCACGCCGAGGGTAAAACCCGGCAGTTCATGGACGAAATCCTGAGCAAAACCCGCCTCAACAATATTGAACATATTTACCTGCACAAAGTGCAGGAGTTAATACGCAAAATGGCGAAAAAACTGGTCAGCCGCCATTCGCGCAGACGGAAGCTGCTTAAGCGCGGTCGTTTGGATATGGCGAAAACCCTGCGCAAGGGCATCCCCAATGACGGCGTGATGTTCAATACCTATTGGCGACAGGTGCGGAAGGAGAAGCCCCAGATATTGGCGGTATGTGATGTCAGTGGCTCCGTGGCCGCCTACGCCAAGTTTTTGCTACTGTTTCTTTACAGCCTGCAGGATGTACTGCCAAAAGTCCGTAGTTTCGCTTTTTCGAGTCACCTGGGTGAAGTTAGTGCGTACTTTGATGACTATCCTGTCGAAAAGGCTATTGAATTGGTCAATTGGAAATATGGCGGGGCCACCGATTACGGCAATAGCCTGCTGGACTTCGCCAAACTGGCCATGGACGATATCAACAGCAATACCACGGTGATCATTCTCGGCGATGCTCGCAACAATAACGGCGACCCGAGACTGGATATTCTGCAAAGCATCTACCAGCGGGCACGACAGGTCATCTGGCTCAACCCCGAATCACGCAGAGCCTGGGGGAGTGGCGATTCAGAAATGCTGCGCTACCAAAGCGCCTGTCATTTTAGCGCCGAATGCAATAACCTTAAGCAACTAGAACGCATCGTCGACCAATTGCTGAAGAGCACTCGATAACCCCCATGGCCTACCACTGCAAAGACTGCAGCTACCGCGGAGTAAAAAGTGGTCCACTCGGCGAGTGCCCTGCTTGCGGATCCCACAACATCGTTGAGCATTCTTTGACGTTTAAGGAGCAACCGCCACCGGCTAAATGGCGCCTGATCGTTCTGGCACTGCTGTGGGGCTGGCTCATCGCAATGATTATATGGAAACTAAGCCACTGAAACTCGGGGCAGAAAACGTTCCATTCCCCTGTTCGCTGCTTGAGCTGGTGCTGGACCGCTATGCCGAGCCGCCGGGCATCGGCAGCAACCCGCACCCCATGCAACTTGACGAGTTGCTCGAGTACCTGAAGAGCATCGACAACTTCAACCTTTCGCCCTGGGTTGCCATCGTGGGCCAGACCGAAGCAATCGGTGATCCCGCTACGCCATCAAGGGAGCAAGTCGCCATTCTGCGCTGGCTGGGCAAGGCTCTGGAGCTCTGGGAAAAGCAGTTTCCACTGGAAGGTCGCCTCGCGGCTCAGGTTCGCCGTCTCAAGCCTCTTTCGGCTGCGCTTGCCATAACGGACCCCAGGTTCATGCAACCAGGAATACATCCCCTCCATCAGTTACTGGATAATATCCAGGCCAGAGCTATTGGATGGCAATCGCGACTGGATAGAGTGGGGGCCATTCTGGAGCAGCAAGTCACCCGTGCTGTTGAGCAGTCCCGGGGATGGTTTGATAACCACTCAACTAATCTGGCGGGTATCAGCGCCGAGTTTTCCGCTGCAGCGGAACGCGATCAGGCACGGACCCAACGTATGGTCCAACGGGTAGTCGAATCCGAAACAGGGAAAGTGAAAACTGCCGGCGCCAAGCTGGAGGCCGCGCGGATGATCAACGCGCTACTGGAGAAGTATCCCGCACCCGAGGAGATTGGCGAATTCGTTAAAGGGCCCTGGTACACCAGTGCACAACTACTCCTGCTGAAGTTCGGTCCAGACTGCGCGCAGTGGCAAGAGATGTCTGCCACTACCGAGACACTACTGGATTCACTACAAGGTATAGAGGAAGCACAAGAAGCGCGGCGCCAGCATATATTTGCGGTCGTTACGCAGCTCCCGAAAGAGATGCGGCGCTGGCTGCTGAGCCTGCACCACGACACCGAAGCGGTGAATGAGGCGATGGGGCTGGTCGAACGGGCCCACCTACGCATCCTGCGCCGGCAACCGCTTGAATTACAACGCATAACACCGATCGTAGTAGAAGGCGAGCATATCAATTCGAGCGAGGAACGAAACCCGAACACATTGAAAAATTGGCAGGAAGGACAGTGGTTCAGCGTGGACAGCGACGAGGGAATTTTGCGCGTGCAACTGGTGCTCAAAGTAGCGCAAGCACAACAGCTTTTGTTCACCAATATGGCGGGAATAAAGGTACTGCAACTCAGTTTTGCACAGTTTAACCGCTATCTGGAGGAGGGTAAGGTGAAAGCCCTGCACAGCGGAGCGAGTTTCAGCCTGTGCCTGGCCTACGCAGTAGGCATCGACTCTGTTGAAATACTGGACGCCCTGGTTAGCGCGCTGTCGGAAGCGGAACCTGCGTCAAGTCCAAGATATGAACCGGAGCCTGAACCAGAGCCAGAGCCAGAGCCATTGTCGACTTTATGGTCAATGCCGGAACTGGAGCAAGAACTGGGGCAAGAACTGGAGCCAGAATTGCAACCTGAGCCTGCTGCGGCCCAAGAAACATGCACACAGGATGAGTCGCAGCATCCGTCGCGAGAGCAGCCTGAGCTTGAATCCGACATAGTAGCGCCTAAAGAGAGCTGGGATCTCAGCAAACAGCGCCCCGTCGACAAAAAACCCTGGAACAGTGGCGGCTTTCTCATTGAACAGGCCGAGGAAATCAAGGCTCGAGGCGGCTATCTCACTCAGCAGTCTACCGATATCGAGAATAGAGCAGACCACCTCGCTAGCCAGGAAAAGAACAGCGAGGGAGGTCCAGGCTTTCTCTCTGAACAACCCCGCGACAACGACGCAGGTCAAGGCCATTTCACTGAGCAGGAGCCAGCGCAAGAGCGACAGATCATGCTGCCGATGGGCACCTGGCTGGGGTTCCACGACGGCGAAACACCTTTAATGGCACGACTGGCGGTGCATGACCCGGAGGATGGTTACTATATTTTTGTGAACCGTAACGGCGTCAAGATGCGGCAGGTTGGCAGTCAGGAATTGCATAAACTCATAGACGATGGTCTGGTCGAAATTCTTGAAACCAGCTCGAACTTTCGAGATGTAGTCGCCAAGGTTCGAAAAAATCTGGATCAATAGCGACGAGGCTGAATCCTTATGGTTGCTCAGATTCCCCTGCCACCCGGCTCTGACCAATTCTGATGAGGAGTTACATCCATGGCTGACGTGATGTTGCGCTTTGATATGCGCCAACCAGGAATCGCAAAGGTATCCCAAGCAGATCTCTATGAGGCCGCGATTGACATGTGCGCTTGGGGGGATGAGAAAGGCATTGGCACTGTACACCTGTCAGAGCACCACGGCTCACCCGACGGCTATTGCCCCTCGCCCCTGGTGATCGCCGCCGCTATCGCCGCCCGCACCAGTCGCATGCGTATCTTCATCTCGGCCCTCATTGCGCCACTGCACGAGCCGGTGCAATTGGCCGAGGACCTGACGGTGTTGGACATTATCAGTCGTGGTCGCGTTATTCCCATTCTCAGCGGTGGCTACCGCGAAGAAGAATTTAACGCCGTCGGCAAAGACCTGAGCATACGCAAAAAATACATGGATGCAATTGGTCCGTTTCTTAAACACGCCTGGAGTGGAGTGACATTTGACTACGAGGGTCGCACCATCACCATCACCCCGGCCCCGTTTAGCCAACCCAGGCCAATGCTCCTTATGGGAGGAAGTAGCAGGCCCGCCGCGGCCCGCGCGGCTCGGGAGGCAGACTTCTTTATTCCCTCGGGACCTGAGATATTTGAGTACTATCGAGAAGAACTGAAAAAGCTGGGCAAGCCCGACCCAGGGCCAATGCCGGCAGCGCCCACCACGGTGACCTTCGTCGCAGAGGACCCCGAGGCTTACTGGCACAAGATAGCGCCACATGTACAGCACGAGACGAATATGTACGCAATATGGGCAGAACAGGCCCAGGTTTTCAGCCCCTACAAGTACTATGACAATTGCGATGACTTGCGCGCCAGCGGTGCCTATAGGGTCTATCGCCCCAAGGAGCTTATCGACGCCGCACGGGATATGGTCAGCGCCCAGCCGATCATGTTGCACCCACTGTGCGGTGGCATCCATCCGGATCTGGCATGGCAAAACCTGGAACTATTTATAGATCAGGTAATGCCGACCTTGCGCAAAGAGGGTATCGCATAATCAGCCATCGTGGAGACTTTCCAGGCTGAGCCCCATGGATCCGCCACTCCTCGACTCAACATCATCTTTAGCGAATTTGATCTTGAGCCTCACGTTATTCAGCGAGTCGGCATTGCGCAACGCCTCGTCTTCGGTAATCAGCCCTTCCTGATACAGCTCAAACAACGCGGTATCAAAAGTCTTCATTCCCACATGCTCTGACTTCTGCATGATTTCCTTAATACCATCCAATTCCCCCCTGAGGATGAGATCGGCAATCATAGGAGTACCTAACAGCACCTCAATGGCAGCACAGCGCTTGCCTGTCACAGTTGGAATGAGTCGCTGCGACACAATACACTGCAGGTTCATGGACAAATCCATCAATAACTGTGGTCGCCGCTCTTCCGGGAAGAAGTTGATAATGCGGTCGAGAGCCTGATTAGCGTTATTCGCGTGCAGCGTGGAGATACACAGGTGGCCGGTCTCCGCAAAGGAAATGGCGTGCTCCATGGTTTCCCTGTCACGGATCTCACCGATCAAAATCACGTCCGGCGCCTGGCGCAGCGTGTTTTTCAGAGCGTTGTGCCAACTGCGCGTATCCACCCCCACTTCACGCTGGTTGACGATGGACTTCTTGTGGCTGTGGACATACTCCACAGGATCCTCGATGGTCACAATATGGCCGCTGCTATTGCTGTTGCGATAGTCGATCAGCGCAGCCAGCGACGTTGATTTACCCGAACCCGTCGCCCCCACAAACAGCAGTAACCCGCGCTTGCGCATGACCACCTCAGTGAGGATTGGTGGGAGGCGCAGATCCTGCCAGCGCGGGATATCGGCAACTATATTCCGCGCTACGATGCCTACTTCGTTGCGCTGTAGAAAAATATTGACACGGAAACGACCGTAACCTGAGATGGACATGGCCAGATTCATTTCCAGTTCATGCTCAAACGTTGCCCGCTGGGTCGGATCCATGATTTCGTAGGCAATTTCCTTGATTTCTCCAGGCTGCAGGATATCACTGGAGATTGGCTTGAGTTCGCCCTGAAACTTGGCACACGGTGGGGCGCCGGTGCTCAGGTATAAGTCTGAGCCATTCTCCATAGACAGGATTTTCAGCCACTCGGTAATTCTCACTGGACGGTCTCCACCTTTATATTGCCGCATACTGTAGCAGCTTGCCGCCAGTGGACAAGTCTCGAAAGACATCGAATCGCGGATTCCGGCGGTTCCGTTTTCCCGGGAGCCGCCTGCGAGATATCTTCACTATTGCGCTAGCGGTAGCCAGAGGGCATCAGCGCAAGTATTCTATGCGGCTCTCAATAACGAGAAGCTAGGAGCTACATCGTGGATAACACCCGCCCAACACCACTCATTGAAGACATCGACGGCACGCGGCACAAGCTGGAAACCTGGATTTCGGCGCACCGCGGACACGCAGTCAGCATCCCGGAGCTCTCCATTCCCGAGGCCACTGGCATGTCTAATGTGACTCTCCTGTTTGAACTGAACTGGCAGGAGGACGGGCAACAACGCAGTGAACCGGTCGTAGCACGACTGCAACCGTCCATCGAGCGTCCGGTATTCCCGAATTACGACCTGAGCCTGCAATACGAGGTCATGGAGGCTATCGGGCGCAATAGTGATATACCGGTACCGCAGTTGCGTGGGCTGGAAAAAGACAAATCGCTGCTGGGCGTACAGTTCTATCTTATGAAGCGCACCGAGGGTCGCATTCCCACCGATATGCCACCTTACAATATGGATGGCTGGATGATGCATGAAACCAGCGTTCCGCAGCGCGAGGTTCTGTGGGAGGCGGCGATCGACACCATGGCGCGCTACCACCGACTGGACTACCAGGAACTCGGTTTCACGAGACTCCACGAGCCGGGAAAAACCCCATTGCAGCAGCAACTGGCCTACTGGCAAAACTATCTGGACTGGGCGCTGGAGGGCGGCAAGCACGCCATCTGCAAACAGGCGCTGGACTGGCTGCAGGCTAACCAGCCAGCCGATGAGCCCACCGTACTGTGCTGGGGTGATGCCCGCCTGGGCAACATTATCTTCAAACCATCGCTGGACGGTATCGCCGCCGTGCTGGACTGGGAGATGGCAGTGCTGGGCAATCCGGTGCAGGACCTGGCCTGGTTCAACTATCTGGATGCCACCTTCTCTGAAGGCCTGGGAATGCCGCGGCTGGAGGGCCTGCCCACCTATGAGCAAACCATTACCCGTTGGGAACAAGCGTCCGGCTTCTCCGCACGGGACTACGACTATTATCAGATTTTCGCTGGCATGCGCTACGGCCTGATCCTGTCGCGCATCATGCTGGCCACCGGCCAGGACAGTGAGGTACAGAACAATTTCGCCTGCCAGCTACTGCAGAAATACATGGACAGGATTACCTGAAACATCACGGTGAGCCCTGAGGCAGCGCGACTGTACTACACTGGTATTGGCAGCTACACTTGTGCGCGTTTCAGGAGTACTGCTTCGGGAGACGTCTTCCTGTTACTGGCCGTGGGCTAGCCGGCAAGCCTGTTCATCACAAGGAGTTTCCATTGTCTTCCCATTTGCAGAAGCAGTTGCGGGCATTGGCACAGCCGAGCGAACGCGGGGTGATCACTGCCATCAACCGCGGTATTGAAAAAGAGAGCCTGCGCATAACCGCAGAGGGCAAGCTGGCACAGACGCCGCATCCAATAGGCCTCGGCTCAGCCCTCACTCACTCTTCCATCACCACTGACTATTCAGAAGCGCTGCTGGAGTTCATTACACCGGTCAGCACCCGCATTGAAGACTGCCTGCAAACGCTGGAAAATATTCACAGCTTCGCCTACCAACACCTCAATGGCGAGATGCTGTGGTCGGCCAGCATGCCCTGTATCATGGCCGGCGATGCGGGCATACCGGTAGCACAGTACGGCAGCTCGAATGTGGCCCGTATGAAGACGGTTTACCGTTACGGCCTGGGTCACCGCTACGGGCGCCTGATGCAGGCCATCGCAGGAATCCACTACAACTTTTCCATGCCCGAGACGTACTGGGACCAGGCGTGGGCAAGTGCCGGCCAACCCGGTAAGCGCGCAGACTATATCAGTGAGCGCTACCTCGGACTGATTCGCAACTTCCGTCGCTACTCCTGGCTGCTGATCTACCTCTTTGGCGCGTCGCCTGCGGTGTGTGCCAGCTTCCTCAGAGGTCGTGACAACCATGGCTTGCAAGCATTTGATGAAGACGCCAAGAGCCTGTATCTGCCCTATGGCACGGCTCTTCGAATGGGCGGACTGGGGTACAATAGCGACGCCCAGAAATGCCTCAATGTGTGCTACAACTCCCTCGACAGTTACGTCAAAACCCTGTCCCAAGCCATTTTGCAACCACACCCTGCCTACCGGAGCATCCCCTCGGGCCAGGACGGTAACTACCAGCAGCTAAATGACAGCCTGCTGCAAATCGAGAACGAATTTTACAGCCCGATAAGACCCAAACGCGTAGTCGATGCAGGAGAAAGCCCGCTGTGCGCACTGGTCAGGGCCGGGATCGAATATATCGAAGTGCGCTGCGTGGACATCAGTCCGTTCTCTCCTGTCGGCCTGGATGCCGGGCAAATGCGTTTCATGGACACCTTCCTGCTGTATTGCCTGCTGGAAGAAAGTCCGGCCTGTGCGCCTGATGAGCAGGTCGCGCAGGCTGCCAATCTGGAGGCCGTGGTCAATTCCGGCCGGTTACCGGGCCTGTTGCTCAACAACGGCAGCGCTGATATTCCGATGGCACAATGGGCTCGGGAAATGCTTAACGAGATGCGCCCGATCGCCGTGTTGATGGATACGGCGCACGAGTCTGCTGACTACACCGCCAGTTTGGAAAATCAACTGGCCAAAGTAGCGGATCCGGAGTTAACACCCTCTGCCCGTGTGCTGCGCGAGATGCGCGACCGCAACCAGTCCTTTTTTCGCCTGTCCATGACCTATAGCGAGCAGTGGGCGCAGTACTTTCGTGAGCGCGCCTTGGCAACGGATGTCCAGATCGCCTTTGATGAGGAGTCTCGAAGATCACTGCTGGCCCAGCGCGAGATCGAGCGATCTGACGACATCAGCTTCGAGCAATACCTGCACAATTTCTTCACTCAATACCAGACCCTGTAGAGCGCTGGCAGTGAACTTCCTGGCCCATTTTCACCTGGCCTGGCCGGATGCGGGCCTGGTCGCAGGGGGACTGGAAGGGGACTACATCAAGGGTCCGTTGCGTGGAGTGCTGCCCCCAGATCTTGAACGCGGTATAAAACTGCACCGCGCCATAGACGCTTATACGGACGGGCATCCCTTGATCCAACAATTACGCCGCGACCTGCCCCCACGGCTGCGGCGCTATGCGGGCATCCTTATTGATCTCAGTTTTGACCACTACCTGAGCCTGCACTGGCCAATCTTTTCCGACATCCCGTTACCACACTTCAATAATGGGGTTTATCGCACCCTGACCGCCCATGAATTCATGCTGAGCGCGGGCGCTCGCAGGATGGTGACACGCCTGATCGAGTACGATGTGCTGAACCTTTATGCGGAGTGGGAGACCGTGCTGGCCACCGCCATACGGATCGGTCAACGTTTCAAGCACCACAATCCATTTCTGGACATAGAACGGGAACTGTCCCCGGCACGAGACACTTTGGAAGAGGCCTTCCTGAACTTTTACCCACAGTTGCAATCTTTCTGTCGGGCGCGGGTCGAATTATTGTGATCGCCCTGGCGCGGTCAACCGTTGCACTGGCCGTAAAAAGCCCCTAGTGTACTTCCGTAACCCTATTGTTCATGTTCAATAGCAAGGACTTAGAAACGCATGCTGCAAAACCTTTCTCCCCGCCTCGTATTTGTTGGTCTCGTACTTCTAGCCATCACCTCGATGTTGTTTGCGCGGCTCTATCTGCAGGAATACCTTGGACTGGAGGCCTGCCCACTGTGCATGACCCAGCGGGTGTTTGTGGTGCTGTGGGGCCTGATAGCCCTGATCGGCGCTCTGCACAATCCACGGAACTGGGGTCGCAGGGTGTACGGGGCATTGTGTGGACTGGCCGCCATGGGGGGAGCTGCGGTGGCCGCCCGCCATGTCTGGCTGCAACACCTGCCTGCAGATCAGGTGCCGGCCTGCGGTCCGAGCCTGGATTACATGCTGGAGAATCTACCTTTCCATGACACGTTGCGCGTCGTCCTGGCGGGTGACGGCAATTGCGCGGAAATCGAGTGGACCTTTCTTGGCTTCAGCATCCCGGAACAAACCTTGGCACTATTCTGCACTGCGATTCTGGTCTGCCTGTGGCAAACCTTGCGTACTTATCCAAAGCAGTAGCAGAACGCCCGTCGATGACGCAACGGTAAAAGCAGGGAGTGGATCATGCCCAACAAAAGAAGTGACGCGAAGCAGCAATTTCAGGCCGTAGAGGATTTGCTAACCCGCTGGCTCAAGGAACGACGAGCAGTCCTGGGCAAGTACACTGAGATTGTCGTTACGCTGGACAGCAGCCTGGACCGCGAGGCGCTAATGTCGCGCCAAAAAGCACTTTGCGAATTACTGGTGGACTACGTTTCGGCAGGCCACTTCGAAGTGTTTCACGAGTTGCTCAATGAAGCAGAAAGTTTTGGTGACGACAGTCGCGCGCTGGCCGAGAATCTGATACCTGCCATAGGCGATACCACAGAGGTTATCCTGGCGTATGAGGAGAAATACGGCAACGCCCGGGGACAGCCGGAAAAATTAAAGCGCGACCTGTCAGCCCTGGGGGAGGTGCTGGAATCGCGCTTTGTGCTGGAAGACCGACTCATCGCCGGCCTTCACAATCGACACAGGCGCCTAATGAAAAATCAGGCGCCGCAGTCTACCTAAACCTACTTGGCAGCAGGCTTCGCTGCTGCTTCAGCCGGCTTGTCCTGGCTGGGGATGGAAATCAGTTCCACCTCGAAGACCAGCGCCGCGTTCGGTCCAATCACCTGCCCGGCACCACCGGCACCATAGGCAAGTTCAGGCGGAATTACCAACTTCCACTTGGAACCCTTGGGCATCAGTTGCAGTGCCTCGGTCCAGCCGGGAATGACCTGACCCACTCCAAAAGTCACCGTCTCACCGCGCTTGTAGGACGAATCAAACTCCGTGCCATCCACCAGGGTGCCGCGATAGTGCACTTCCACCGTATCTTCCGGGCCAGGCTTGGCGCCGGTACCGGCAGTAATAACCTCGTACTGCAGACCGGATGGAGTCGTCACCACTCCTTCCTTGGCTTTGTTCTGAGCCAGAAATGCTGCGGATGCCGCCACATTGGCCTCGCCCAGTTTCTTCTGGGCCTCTTCATGCTCAGCGGCGGCTTTTTCCTGGTAGGTTTTCATTTCAGCAGCGATTTCTTCCTCGGTCATACGCGCCTTGGCGCCAGTCATGACATCGGAGACCCCGGCACTGAAGGCCGCCGCATCCAGCGGCACACTATCGGCCTTCATGCGCTGCCCAAGATTGAAGCCAATCCCGTAGCTCAAACGCTGCTCGGTAGTTGCCAGATCACCACTGGCCGATGCCTTGGCTGCCTCTCCAGAAGGTACCTTGGCTGCTTCACCAGCGGTAGCATGCGTTTTTTCTTTGTCACAAGCTTGCAGGGCAACAACGCTGACCAGGGCAAGCGGCAATAGATACTTCTTCATAATTCGTTCCATATATAGTCAATAGTGGTCAATGAAATCGTGAGAATTGCGGATACTCCTGTCACAGCGAGGTCTTGCTCAGGGCACAGATTAATCACCCCCAGCCATTCACCGGCAACCATCCAGTCCGCAGGAAAGCAAGCATTCGCAGCGGGCGCCCATCTTACTACCCGCCCCGCCCCGGCGCTAGCCCTCCCTCACAACGGGAACTGTGTGACCAGACGATCTAGAGTAAGTTCCCATCCCGCATCCTGCGGGCTGGTAAACTGCGCTACCAGCACCAGATTCTCCCGCAGTGGCCGTGGAGCCCGGGCTAGGCTTACAGCCCGCTGGAAGCAGGCATACATCAGATCCTGCTGCTGTTGTTCGGCGCGCAACTCCAGGGTTTTGATCTCCTCGTACATGCCCACCACCCCGCTGTAATCCCGTAATTGCAGGCGCAGGGCGCGCAATGGCTTTACCACCCTCTCCCGCCAGTCAAGGATTTCCGCCTCAACCGCCGCTAAATGCTGGTCGCTCAGACGGTGGTCCATGTGTGCCAGCCACGCCGCGTACAGCAACAGGTTCACATCCATACCGCAGGTGTCCTGCAGCACGAGACAGTCAGTCGCCACCCCGTCCAGAGCGTAGGTAGCTAGCGAATAGTCCCAAAACGGATTGCTCATGGTGTAACCGGTGCGCCTGTCAGTTGACGCTGAACCTTACACCAGCGATGCCAGCGCACACTAGCCCACGGCCCGCCCGGCGGGTAGAATTCGCGACCTCATGATCATACTGCGCAACATCGCTCTGCGCCGCGGCAGCAAACTGCTGCTGCAGGATGCCAATGTCACCATACAGCCCGGCCAGCGCCTGGCACTGATTGGGGCCAATGGCTGTGGCAAATCCAGCCTGTTCTCGCTATTGCTGGGTGAATTAGGCGCCGACGCTGGCACTATCGAAGGCATGAACACGCTGCGCATGTCCCATATGGCGCAGGAAATACATACGACCGCTCTACCCGCTGCGGAGTATGTATGGCGAGGCGACGCCCTGTTAGCTCGCTTACGGGATGAAGTCGCGGCCCAGGAAGCTGCCGGCGCATTCGATAAAGCTGCTCGCACGCACATCCAACTGGAGGAGATTGACGGCTACAGCGCCGAGCGCCGGGCACAGCGCCTACTACAGGGCCTCGGATTCGCCGAGGATGCTGCCGGGCGGGCGGTAAGCGATTTTTCCGGCGGATGGCGCATACGCCTGAATCTGGCCCGTGCGCTGATGACGCCCTCGGACATACTGCTACTGGACGAACCCACCAATCACCTGGACCTGGATGCCACGCTGTGGTTGCAACAGTGGCTACAGCAGTACCCCGGCACCCTGTTGATGATTTCCCATGACCGTGATTTCATCGATGCCACCTGCGAGCGCATCCTGCATATCGAGCAGCAACAACTGTTCGCCTATAAAGGTAACTACTCTGAGTTCGAGCGGCACCGCGCCGAGCGCCTGGCCAACCAGCAAGCCGGCTATGAGAAGCAGCAACGGCGCATCGCGGAAATCGATGATTTTGTGCGCCGCTTTCGCTACAAGGCCACCAAGGCCAAGCAGGCACAGAGCCGACTGAAGGAACTGGAGCGCATGCAAACCTTGGCCCCGGCCCACGCCGACTCACCCTTTGATTTCAGTTTTCCGCCGCCCGCGAGAAGCAGCGACCCGCTGCTACGACTGGACGAGGCCACTCTCGGCTACGGCGGTACGGCAGTACTTTCCGGGGTAAACCTGCAATTACGCCCTGGCAGCCGCTACGGCCTGCTGGGCAGAAATGGCGCGGGCAAGTCCACCCTGCTGAAAAGCCTCATCGGGGAACTGCCCCTTCTGGGTGGCACTCGCACCACCGGCGAGCATTTGAGTATTGGCTATTTTGACCAGCAGCAACTGGAAGCACTGGATATGCAGGCCAGCCCGGCTCTGCACCTGCAACGCCTCAGCCCCGCCGCGCGGGAACAGGATATCCTCAATTTTCTGGGCGGTTTCAATTTCCGAGGCAGTGCCGCGACGGCCGCCATCGCCCCATTTTCAGGCGGGGAAAAAGCGCGCCTGGCGCTGGCCATGGTGGTGTGGCAGAAGCCAAACCTACTGGTGCTGGATGAGCCCACCAACCATCTGGACCTGGACATGCGCCACGCCATGGAAATCGCCCTGCAAGCCTATGATGGCGCACTGGTACTGGTCAGCCACGACCGTCACATGCTGCGCAATACCGCTGAGGAACTGCTGCTGGTACACGATGGCCGCGTTGAGGAATATCGCGATGACCTGGAAGGCTACGAGCGCTGGATTCTGTCAAGCTATCGGCAAACTGAAAAACGCGACGCCGCAGTCACCGACACCTCGCGCAAGGAAAAGCGCCAGCAGGCGGCAGAGCAGCGTGAAAAGCTGCGCCCACTGCAGAAGCAACTGGATAAAACCGAAGCCGAAATGGCCGCGGTGGAGCTGGCCCTGCAGGAACTGCGCGAGCAGCTTGGCAGACACCGAGCTGTATACCGAAGCTAACCGGCAGACCCTGGCCAGCCTACTAAAACGCGAAGGGGAATTGAAAGTCCGTGCGGCATATCTGGACGAAATCTGGCTGGAACAACAGCAAACGCTGGAGGAACTCTCACTGTAACTGATACAGTGTGCGTGCTGTCGAGCAGCAATAACTAGTTCACTTTAGAAGTTCGATAGACTGCAGAGCGGCCTACCTTCCATTGGATCAAAATGACGCCCGCCATAAAGCATGCATTGAGCAAAGTCCCCGAAGTAACGCTTGGCTTCTGGATCATCAAGATTCTCGCTACCACTCTCGGAGAAACCGGTGGCGACGCGGTATCCATGTCCATGGACCTTGGGTATCTGGTTGGCACGGTGATCTTTATGGCACTGTTTGTCGCCGCGGTTGCAGTGCAAATACGCGCCAGGGAATTTCACCCCTTCCTGTATTGGGCAACCATCATCGCATCCACCACCGTTGGCACCACGCTGGCGGATTTTGCGGATCGTTCACTGGGCATTGGCTACCCTGGGGGCTCGGTCCTGCTCGGGACTATTGTTAATTGCCACTCTTTTTGCCTGGTTTAAAACGCTTGGCTCCATCGATGTTGGATCCGTCCATTCGGGCAAGGCAGAAGCGTTCTACTGGCTGACCATAATGTTCTCCCAAACACTGGGCACTGCACTGGGTGACTGGACAGCGGATACAGCCGACCTGGGCTATGTCGGCGCCGCATACATTTTTAGTGGCGGGCTATTGCTGGTTGTCGGCGCTTACTATTTCACCGCCATATCACACACCCTGTTGTTCTGGGCAGCCTTTGTGCTGACTCGTCCGCTTGGCGCAGTGGTAGGTGATTTTCTGGACAAACCCGCGGCCCAGGGTGGCCTGGAATTCAGCCGCTATACCGCAACGGCGTATTGCTATTGGCAATAGTCATATTGGTCATCGCGCTGCCACAACGCGCAGCGCAAAAGTCGCATTAATACTGTGGCCGGGAAATCAACTCGCATGTATCTCAACAAGGTACCACAAATTACCCTGGTCTTCTGGCTTTCATCCCTGATCGGGCTGGCTGGCGTGGCGCTGCCTGTGATCGCCTATAGTCGAGCCATCGCCCGTAGATCCGCCCTATCAGACTGCGGTTGCACCCGATGCACAGGCAATTTCGACAAGAGGTACTCGATTATGTGAAAGCCATCTCCAACAAAATTATTGCCCATGAGGCATTGAACCTGCCAAATAGCTTGGATACACAATGGAATACCTCGATTCAGCAAACCCATTGGCAGGTACATCTTGATTACTACAACCAGGGTCGATTAGTCGCTACCGGAGACGGAGGAGATGCAGGTCTTGCCAAAGCGCTTAGCGGTGCCTGTCAATCGGCATTGGCGAGCGCACCGTCACCCATCACAAGTCTCGATGGCACCCGCATCAAGATCACGTTTGACTATTACCCCAATGGAACATTTTCATTCATAGACTTTGAAGGTAAGGCCGTGGAGATGGTTGGCAATCGCGTTGCCGTACGGAGTGTCACTACCTCCGATATCGAACAACAGTTGACGAATAGTACGGATTATCTACTGAAGGTCATGCATCCGAAGTTTCATGGGTTCTACAAATTTTATGACGCGAAAACGGATGTAGCAGAGCCTAGACTCAGAACTATCTATAGCGCATCCAGCCTCTTGACTCTAATCAAACTACAGCGAAGCTACCCATCACTTCAGTTGGAGCAATACTTCAGGCCCATCGCAGATTTTCTTTTATCCATGCAAGTCAAGGAAGGGGAAAATTTGGGCGGGTTTTACTACAGCTTTTCGCTGGACACCGAAAAACATAGCCAAACAGTTGTGGTAGGAACCACCTCAAAGACTATCTTTACTCTCCTTGAACTCTACCGTACCTATCATGATACAATCCTATCTCGATGCTGCAAAGCGCGCTGGAGATTGGCTCTTGACGCGTATTGACTTAGGCGGCCAGGTTTCCACCAAGTCAATGTATATAGATAACCATTGGATAAACAGCTCCAGACAATCCCATCTCTATTCAGGACAAGTGCTCTCAGCACTGTCAAGACTCTATCTGATCACGGGAGACAAGCAGTATTTGCAAGGTGCCAATAAAATTGCCAATGCATTTTTAGCAGAAGTGAAAGCCGAGGGGCTCCCGGTAAGCGATGACTATCGCAAGAATACGATTATTGGCACAAGCTGGGTTTTGATGTCGCTGATCGATTATGCCGCTGTTGCAGATAATAAATCCCTCAATCCGGCTATCGCTAGCATCGCTGATTTTATCTTATCAACTCAAATCAATAATGCCTCAAACGTATACAATACCGGACGATACAGTGAAGCCACCACGCCCAGTGGCAACGGCTGGATCAATGAGGTATTGGGTGAGTACTATCCATATTGCGTGAAAAATGTGCTTCCTCGATGCGACCGCTCTTTGCTGTCGATGTCTGAAGTGTCGCGATGGTTATTGCAGAATTCTTACAACAGATACCAATGTCTATGATATTAAAAACCCCGCTCGCGCTACAGGAGGGTTTATTCTTACATTTGCAAGCCAGCGCGTACGCACAGATTCAGTATGTCATGGGGTGAACAGTTTTCTCAGTTTGTTGGGTCATTCAGGCCAAGCAACACAAAATACTGCTCTCCCTGCCGGAACCACCGTTCAAGGAGATACTGCCATCGCTGCGTGCAGGTGGATTTGCCGAATAGAGGTTTCGAAAAGATTTCAGGGCCAGCTCACAGTTGCAGCAAACGCAATTTCTGGTCGCGGCTTAATTTTTTAATCGCCGCCTCCCGCCGCTGTGCAGTGCTGCGGTCCAGCTCGGTGTCAGACCACAATAATTCAACAGGCCGGCGGCCCCGCGTGTAGCGGGAGCCGCCCGCCAACTCACCATTGTGTTGCAGCAGGCGCCGCTGCAGGTCTCTGGCCACGCCGGTATACAGTGAGCCATCAGCACACCGCAGTACGTAGACATACCATAGGCTGCTCATGAATTCAGGCCAGCGCCAGAACCTCCCGCACACATTCGCTGATACCGCTGTAGGCGTCGGATACGCCCCCTGCCAGCATATAAGCCGGTGTCGTGACCAGCTTGCGCACAGCATCAACGCGCGCTTCAGCTACCGGGCACTGCAGGTGTTCTGCACCCATGGCTTCAATTGCTGCCGCTGTATCGGCATCATTGCCGATGGTGCAGCGAACACCTTCACCACAGATGGCGGCAGCCATCACCGGGGCGATACATATCAGGCCGATCGGTTTGCCTTTTTTATGAAAGGCGCGCGCTACCGTCAGAAAGTCCGGTTGCACCACCATCGCAGCGCCGGCCACGGCAAAATTACTCAGGTTCTTGGCTGCACCAAATCCACCGGGCACCATCAACGCATCGAATTCATCGACCCTGGCGTCCCTGACATCCTGTATCTTGCCTCGCGCGATGCGCGCCGATTCCACCAGCACATTGCGCGATTCACCTTCCATCACCTGACCGGTGAGATGATTAATCACATGCATCTGCTGCACGTTCGGCGCAAAACACTGATAGGTCGCGCCCTGCTGCTCCAGGCACAGCAGCGTGAGTACCGCCTCATTGATCTCTGCGCCATCGTAAAAACCACACCCTGCCAGCACTACGGCAACCTTGCTCATCTGTATTCTCCTTCTCCATAATGTCATACCCGATCACAGGCAATGAACTCCCCTCACCACAGCCGCGCCATTGGACTGTACGCTCAGCCTCGATTCCACCGATGATAGCGCTCTACCCAGCGCAGCAGACCCTCGGGCTTGCGCGCCTTACGCCAATTACCAGCGACAAATTTGTTGCCCTCGCTCAGCGTCGGGTAGATATGAATTGTGCCCAGTATCTTACCCAGCCCCAGCCCATGCTTCATGGCGAGCACGAACTCATTGATCAACTCCGCGGCATGGTACCCCACGATGGTGGCACCGAGAATACGGTCGCGGCCCGGCTCGGTCAGCACCTTGATAAAGCCATGCGCTTCGCCGTCGGCAATGGCGCGATCCAGATCGTCAAGTTCGTAGCGCGTCACCTCATAGGCGATATTCTGCTGCCGCGCCTCATCTTCATTAAGCCCCACCCGGGCTACCTCGGGGTCAGTAAACGTCGCCCAGGGCACCACAGTGTAGTCGACCCGGAACCTGCGAAAACGTCCAAACAGGGCGTTCACCGCCGCATACCAGGCCTGGTGACTGGCCATATGGGTAAACAGATAGGGGCCGGCCACATCGCCGCAGGCATAGATGGTGGGTATAGCAGTGCAAAGATACTCATCTACCGCGATCGTACCGGCCGCGCCGACCGCGATCCCCAACTCTTCCAGGCCCATGTCCTCAACATTGGCGCTACGGCCCACAGCGAGGAGTACCCGGTCAAAACTCAATTTGCGCTGTCCTCGCGTGGTATTGAATACACAAGCTTGCCCACCGTCATCCGCACTGAAAAATAGCGGGTCATAATTGAGGTGTACTGCTATACGCTGGCGCCGGAATGCAGCGCATACCAGTTCGGCAACTTCCGGGTCTTCCCTCGGAAGTATTCGATCCGCGTGTGTCACCAGGGTGACACTGCTGCCCAGTCGCGCAAACGCCTGCGCCAGTTCACAACCGATAGGCCCAGCACCCACTACTAGCAGGCGTTGCGGCAACTCCCTTATCTCCCACACGGTATCAGACGTGAGGTAATCAAGCGTGGCAAGACCCGGAATATCAGGTATCCGCGGACGGGCACCCGTGGCAATCACAATATGACGCGCCGTCAGTGTCTGCCCGTTAACCTGTACTGCCCAGGGTGAGAGAATACGCGCAGCGCCGTGCACACAGTTCACTCCCAAGCCGGTAAATCGCTCCACTGAGTCGTGCGGCTCAATCGTCCTCACGATTTCCTGCACCCGCTGCATAACTTTGGGGAAGTTCACCTCTACCGGCATGGGAGCCAAGCCAAACTCCTCTGCGCGGCGTGCATACTGCGCAACACGCGCCGAGCGGATCAGCGCTTTACTTGGCACACAGCCGGTATTCAGGCAGTCGCCGCCCATCTTGTGCCGCTCAATGAGTGTCACTTTCGCCTGCACAGTCGCGGCAATGAGAGAAGTGACCAGGCCCGCTGACCCGGCGCCAATGACAATCAGGTTATTGTCGAACCGCTTTGGCTTACTGTAGCGTGAGAGAATGCGGCGGCGTTGCAACCACGCCAATAGCCAGCGGGCTATGAACGGGAAAATGGCCAGCAGGACAAAGGAACCCAATAGAGGTGCAGAAATAATTCCGGAGAGAGACTGCAACTGACCCAACTGTTTGCCCGCGTTGATATAAACCGCCGTCCCGGGCAACATGCCCAACTGCGACACCCAGTAAAACGGCCAGCTGCGGATGGGCAGCAGGCCCATCAATAAGTTGATCAGGAAAAACGGGAACAGCGGCACCAGACGCAGGGAGAACAGATAGAAGGAACCGTCTTTTTCAAACCCCGCATTTACCGCACCCAGGTGTCGCCCAAAACGCTTCTGTACCCAGTCTCGCAACAGCACACGTGACACAAGGAAGGCCAGGGTGGCCCCGATACTGCTGGCAAATGACACCAGCAACAACGCATACCAGAACCCGAACAAGGCACCTCCGGCCAATGTCATCACCGCCGCACCGGGCAGCGACAGAGCCGTCACCGCAACGTAGCCGGCGAAATAGATAAGCCCAGCCAGCAGCGGATTATTCGCGTACCAGTCGCGCAGGTCACCAATGCGTTGCTGCAGGGTTTCAAGCTGCAAAAAGCTGCCCAGATCGAAAAAAAACCAGGCGGCGAGAGCTAATCCGATAAGCGTAACCACGACGATTTGTTTTCTGTACAAGGTAATGCCCTGAAATGAGTGGAAGCGACTGTATTCAAGTCTCTGCAGACTATGCTTTGCGTTATGACAAGCCTAGCACGCTCAGACTCTACTTTATTTGACTTTCGTGCGACCTGCTATCGGGGCTCGATCCATATCTACCGGCTATATGAGCATGTCAAAAAACTCTAGCGCCACAGTTGTACACTAATAATCAGGTGGTATGATTGCTTCCCTTTAAAAATACGCGGAAACAACAACCGCAGATTGACCGGAGAACAGCATGAGCGATCAGATCGTACACGTCAGCGATGCGACTTTTGATGCAGAAGTATTGAATTCCAATGTCCCCGTATTGGTAGACTTCTGGGCAGAATGGTGCGGTCCATGCAAGATGATCGCTCCGGTGCTTGATGAAATAGCAGCCGATTACAGCGGGAAATTGAAGGTATGCAAGGTCGATGTGGACGCCAATCCGGAGATTCCACAGAAATTTGGTATCCGCGGCATTCCGACCCTCATTATGTTCAAGGGCGGCAACGCAGAGGCTACCAAAGTCGGCGCCCTGTCCAAGACGCAACTGACGGATTTCATCAAGGAAGTGATCTAAAAGCTCGGGAACATGTCGAGTCCGGGCTCCAGACATGCCAGATGGATCTATTTGTAGACAGAAAAAAGCGGTAGACGGCCCTATCGGGCCGTGCTACATTCCAATCCATCGCACATTCCTGTGCCATAACAAAAACCCTGCAACCCACGTTTAAGCTACTTTTTGTTGGCATCGCCAACCAGCTTTCGGTTTCACGCTAGCCCTTCCCCTAATCACTCGTGCACACTTGTTTTCCCTATGAATCTAACTGACTTAAAGACCAAAAATACACAAGAACTTATTGATATCGCCAAAGAGATGGGCCTGGATAACATGGCCCGCTCGCGCAAGCAGGATATCATTTTCGCCGTGCTGAAGCGCCACGCAAAAAGTGGCGAAGACATCTATGGCGACGGTGTGCTGGAGATCTTACAGGACGGCTTTGGCTTCCTGCGCTCTGCCGACAGTTCATATCTGGCGGGACCTGACGATATCTACGTCTCACCCAGCCAGATTCGTCGCTTTAACCTACGCACCGGTGACACCATTTCCGGCAAGATCCGCCCACCGAAAGACAGCGAGCGCTACTTCGCCCTGTTAAAGGTAGACGAGGTCAACCTCGACAAACCGGAAAGTTCCAAGCACAAAATCCTGTTCGAAAACCTCACACCCCTGTTTCCGGACCAGCGCCTGACCCTGGAAACAGGCAACGGCAGCACCGAGGACCTGACAGGCCGAATAATTGACCTCGTTGCACCGATTGGCAAGGGTCAGAGAGGATTACTGGTGGCACCGCCCAAGGCGGGCAAAACTATCATGATGCAAAATATCGCCCAGGCGATCATCACTAACAACCCCGAATGCTACATCATCGTACTGTTAATTGATGAGCGTCCTGAGGAAGTGACTGAAATGCAGCGCTCGGTGGGCATTCGCGGCGCCGAGGTGGTAGCTTCCACTTTTGACGAACCACCCTCGCGCCACGTGCAGGTTGCCGACATGGTGATCGAAAAGGCCAAGCGATTGGTTGAGCATAAAAAGGATGTGGTCATCCTGCTGGATTCCATTACCCGCCTGGCCCGCGCTTACAACACGGTGATTCCCAGCTCCGGCAAAGTACTGACCGGTGGTGTCGACGCCCATGCGCTGGAGCGCCCCAAGCGTTTCTTCGGCGCCGCCCGTAACATCGAGGAAGGCGGCAGCCTGTCTATTATTGCCACTGCTCTGGTCGACACCGGTTCCAAGATGGACGAGGTGATCTACGAGGAGTTCAAGGGCACCGGCAACCTGGAATTGCACCTGGATCGCAAGATCGCCGAGAAGCGCATCTACCCGGCTATCAATATTCGCCGCTCCGGTACACGTCGGGAAGAGTTGCTCACCGCCGACGATGAATTACAACGCATGTGGATTCTGCGCAAACTGCTGCACGGCATGGAAGACCTGGCCGCCATTGAATTCCTGTCAGACAAGCTCAAGGAAACCAAAACCAACGACGAGTTCTTCAAGTCTATGAAGCGCAAATAACGCGGGAATCATTCCGCGCGTTGCCACGCGTTGTTACAAAGTGTACTGTCCCTCGTTAAACGCTGAAGGATAGACAGCCATTGTGAAATACACCGACCTCAGGGATTTTATTGCCGCGCTGGAACAGCGCGGCGAGCTGGTGCGCATCCAGACCGAGGTCGATCCCAAACTCGAAATGACTGAAATCGCCGACCGCTCACTGCGTGCTGGCGGGCCTGCCCTGTTGTTCGAAAATCCCAAAGGTTACAGCACGCCTGTGCTTGCCAACCTGTTTGGCACGGCGCAACGCGTCGCTCTGGGCATGGGCGCACGCGACCTCTCTGCTTTGCGCGAGATCGGCGAAATACTTGCCTACCTGCGCCAGCCTGACGCGCCCAAGGGCTTGCGCGATATCTGGGACAAGGCACCCCTGCTGAAACAGGTGCTGCACATGGCACCGAAAGTAGTGCGCAATCCCCCCTGCCAATACCACGCGAAGCAGGGCGCGGATGTCGACCTGAATCAACTGCCCATCCAGACCTGCTGGCCGGGGGATGCGGCGCCGTTAATTACCTGGCCGTTGGTTATTACCCGCGGCCCCAAAAAGGAAAGGCAGAATCTGGGAATTTATCGCCTGCAGTTACTGGCGCGCAATAAACTGATCATGCGCTGGTTGTCGCACCGCGGTGGTGCGCTGGATTTCAGGGAGTGGCAGCGACTACACCCAGGCAAACGCTACCCCGTTGCGGTAGCACTGGGCGCCGATCCGGCTACGACCCTGGCAGCGGTAACGCCCATTCCCGATTCCATTTCAGAATACGCCTTCGCCGGCTTGCTGCGCGGCAGCAAGACGGAACTGGCAGAGTGCTTCACTGCGCTGTGCCGCGAACACGGCCTGCAGGTACCTGCCACTGCTGAATACATCCTCGAAGGATATATTGAACCGGGGGAGATGGCCGATGAAGGTCCCTTCGGTGACCACACCGGTTACTACAACGAGGTGGAACGCTTTCCTGTGTTCACCGTGGAGGCCATAACCCACCGCGAGTCACCCATCTATCACAGCACTTATACCGGGCGCCCACCCGACGAGCCGGCCATACTGGGTATGGCTCTCAATGAGGTGTTCATCCCGATACTGCAAAAACAGTTCCCGGAGATCGTGGATTTTTACCTGCCGCCGGAGGGCTGCTCCTACCGTCTGGCCGTGGTCACCATGCGCAAGGAGTATCCGGGCCATGCCAAGCGTGTCATGCTCGGCGTGTGGTCCTTCCTGCGCCAGTTCATGTATACCAAGTTTGTCATTGTTACCGATGAGGATGTGAACGCCAGAGATTGGAAGGATGTGATCTGGGCGATGACCACCCGCATGGATCCACAGCGGGACTGCGTATTCATCGAGAACACCCCGATTGACTATCTGGACTTTGCCTCACCGGTGTCTGGGCTGGGTTCCAAAGTCGGCTTTGATGCCACCAACAAGTGGCCGGGGGAAAGCCAGCGCGAATGGGGCCGCCCCATCGCCATGGATGAAGCCGTCAAACAGCGTATCGATACGCTGTGGGAAGAGCTTGGCATCACGCTCTAGCGTGCGCCGAAATAAGTTATTCGAGTCGATACAGCTAAAAGATAGTTCAGTAGCGCGCCAGCATCCTGCTGTCAGAAACGATTTTATCCGGCATAGGCAACTCTGGCAACGAGTCTTCGCGCAGCAATAATCCCTCACGAAAGTAGGCGGCCGCCACCTGGGGTTCGCCAAAACCCATCAACAGGCGACCCAGTTCAGCACAGACCTCGGCGCTGTGCTCCAGCCGGTAACAGCTCTCAAAGTAGTCCCGCGCCTTGCCCCACAGTTTTTCACGTGCTGACAAACGGCCCAGGCACAGCAATAGCTGCGGTTCTTCAGGATGGGCCGGGAGCCAACTTTCCGCCCGAGCCAATTGACCGGTAGCATTTACGCTGTGCACATAACCGTACTGGCGCACCAGGTTCGCACTCCACTCCTGTTTCAGGGCGCGCAGGAGGACATCTTCCGCTGCGTCCTGGTCGCCCAGATGAATAAGGTTGCGCGCATAAGCCTCAACCATGGAGGCATCGCGCTGTAAATGCTTCGGCACCTGTTGCCAGCTTGCGCGCAGCTGCTGGGGATTGGAATTGTCTTGTGCTATGCGATTGTGGTGGATCTGGTATTGCAGCTGCACAAATTCATCCTGCGGGAGCAGCTTGTGTTTTTGCAGCTGGGGTAACAGTTCCAGCAACTTGTCCCAGTCTTTTAAGCCCTCGTATGCCTGCCGCAGTATACTCAGGACATAGGGGTGACGACTGACATTACGGGTGACCTGATCCAGCGCTGTCACGGCCTGCTGATATTCTCCGGCCTGCAACTTGAGCTCAGCCAGGGCCACTTCCACGGCCACAGCGGCGCCGGGTTCCGCGTCCCCTGCGGTGCGTAAATACTCGTGAACTTTTTCGGGGTCATGCAGTTGCGCACTGGCACGCGCGGCCAACAGGTAATTCAGCAACGGGGCCTCGTTGTGCTGCGCCCCACGCAATAACTGGCGCCGCGCAGTCTCCCAATTGCCTTCGGTAAAGCTGATCAATCCGCGCGTACTCAAGCGTACAGCGTTGCGTGCCCTGCGTGTTCCCAGCCAGGACACCAGGGACCGCCGCCCACCGACAATCCTGTAGGTCAGCTGCACTAGCAGGTACATCGACAGCACTGATAGCAGGAGTAGCAGCAGCCCCACCCACAGGCTGGTCTCCAATGTATAGTTTGCATAGGACACCAGCACGTAGCCCGGATCGGTCTCGATGACGGCAACAATACCAACACCAAGAAGCAGCGCGACGAGAGTGATGGCAAATAGCTTGCGCATGAGCTACTGACCGCCGCCGGCTTGCAGGCGCAGCCGGGTGGCCTCATCCAGTGCCTGCAGTGATCGGGAAATATCGGGCTGCGCTACATTCACAGTAAGATCCGCAAGCTGTGTTAGCTCCGCAGCGATGGCGCGTGCGGTGACTTCATCAGAGTCCCGAAACTGTGCCAGCCACTGCTGCGCCCGATCCAGGCTGGCAACGTACAAAATCTGGTTACCTGAAAGTGCTGCAATCTGGGCCTGCTCCAGTAGCATGCGCAGGTTCTGCCGGACCAGGCCCTCCCATTGTGGGTCCATCAGGGCCTGCATGGGTACGTCCCGTCGTCGAATAATAATGTAATCGGACAGCTTGTGCAGTGCCGCGGCATAGCCCTGCTGCAAGCGGCCCCGCCAATCGTTGGCGACTTCCGGCACGGCATGTGCTGCCGCCGCCGGCAGTTGGAAAATGACCAATCCATCCGCTTGTTCAAGCAATGCGGCCAAGCGCAGGTAGATGCCTTCTACATCGACCTGCGGCACCGCGCGTAAAGCTGCTATATCCAGCGCAATAGCGGCGCGCACCGCGTGTAAACCCGGGTCATCCAGTTCCCGCAACACGGCATCGGCACTGTTGAGCAGAGCCTGGGCGGCGACAGGATCGCCCGCCATCACCAAACGCTGACTGGCCAAGCGCAGCAGATGTGCGGCTTCCGCCAGCAGCCAGCTATCGCGGTCACTGGCACTGAAGCGCGCCAGTTCCTTCTGCTGATCGGCCAGCACCCTTTCTACAGATTCTAGGCTTTGGGAAAGACGGGATGTGTCACTCTCCAGGGCCGCCTTAAGGTCACCAAGGCCAGAGCGCGACTCCCGCTGCAAACGATCACTCAGCTCATCCAGATCGGACTGCTTCTGCCGGGTAGTGGTCTCCAGATCCGCGACACGTTGCGCCAGGACAGCCTCCCTGTTGCGCCCTTCGCGTATCACCCACGCGGCGGCACCCGTCAGCACAATAACCAACAGCAAAGCCAGCCACGCAACCGCCGAGGATGCTTTGCGCGGCGCCGCCTCGTGCTTACTACCAGGCGCAGCCAGGGTGCGCTTGCCAACCGCTTCATCTACTGCAGATACCACGCTATCAGACACCTCTCCAGGTTGCTTGTTATGCTTTGGCTCCTGCTCGCTCACGAGTCATTCTCCAGTGCCGGTTCGCCATGCCTGCAGCGCGCGGAGCATGGCTACATCCGTGGCATTTTCAGCAGTCACGATCTGCTCAAATCCAGTCTCACGCGCAATATGGGCAACCCGCTGTGACGGCACGATCAAAGCTATGTGTTTTAACTTAGTGGTTTCTGCCGGGCTAAGCAATACCTGCAGGTTGGCAAGGCCTTCACCACTACTGAGCATAATCACATCGATACCCAAACGGGACAACTTCGCACCCAGTTCTCCTGCTGGTAACTCGGGCAGGCTGCGGCGGTAGCAGGGCAGTTCATCGACCACAGCGCCGCGGCGAGTGAGCTCTGTGCTCAATGTATTGCGACCACCCTCCCCTTTTACAATCAGCACCCGCTGGTCGCGTACATTCTGTAGCGGGGGAACGGCCAGTAAACCCTCACTGCTCATGGCACTCCCGGGGGTGATGGCCGTAACACCAAAACGCGCAAGCCCCGCAGCAGTGGCAGCACCAATGGCATACCAATTGAGGCCGGTCGGCAGCTGCGGCCAGCAATCCTCTATCAGCGCCATACCAAATTGCACCGCGTTGGCACTGATAAAAATCACGTGCTGGTACTGATCCAGATTCAGCAACAGCTGGCACTGCTTTGCAGGGAGCTGCGGCAGCGCAGTCAATTCCAGCAACGGTTGGCTATAGGCCGCGTAGCCTGCCGCTTTGATTGCTGCACACAGCATGTCGGAGGCCTCCCCGGCGGGACGCGTCACCAGCACCCGGGTCATGCCCGCAGGGCGCTCACTCACCATAGACCTCCGCCAGAATGGCTGCGGCGCCCTGCGACAAAAGATCCTCCGCCACCGCAATACCAAGTTGCTCGGCCTCCACCGCCGGCGCTGTGGCTTGTGCACGCAAAATGTGCGAACCGTCCGGCCTGCCGACCAGACCGCGCAACAGCAAGTGCTCTCCACTGTCCACAAACTCCGCATAACAGGCGATAGGCACCTGGCAGCCGCCCTCCAGGCGTCGGTTCAAAGCCCGCTCTGCAGTAACACTTTGGGCAGTCGGTTCGTCGTGCAGCGGTTGCAGCAGAGTCCGCACGGCCTCATCTGAGCTGCGCAGTTCTATACCCACCGCGCCCTGCCCGCCTGCAGGCAGGGAGTCGTCAAAGTCCATACGCTGCGTAATGCGCTCTGCCAAACCGAGGCGCATTAATCCCGCGCTGGCTAAAATGATGGCGTCGTACTCATCCTTGTCGAGCTTGCGCAACCGGGTATTGACGTTGCCACGCAGAAATTTGATGTTGAGATCAGGACGGCGCGACCGCAACTGACATTCGCGGCGCAGGCTGGACGTGCCCACCACACTGCCGACAGGCAATGCTTCAAGCGTCCGGTAGCGATTGCTGACGAAAGCATCTGATGGGTCTTCCCTGGCACAGATCACACCGAGGCCGAGGCCCGCTGGAAACGCCATAGGCACATCTTTCATGGAATGCACCGCAATATCGGCGCTGCCATCAAGCAGGGCTGCCTCCAACTCTTTTACAAACAGACCCTTACCGCCCACCTTGGCCAGCGGTACGTCCAGCAACTCGTCACCGCGCGAGGTCATGCCCAACAACTGCACGTCCAGATCGGGGTGCGCCCGCATCAGGGCAGCACGGACAAATTCCGCCTGCCACATGGCCAAGGGGCTTTCCCTGGTGGCGATAATCAGTGTGCGCGACATGCTCGGGATTCCAGAAACTTAAGCTGGCAATGATACCAGTCGGGCACCGAGTCAGCGACACTCCCGGAATTTCTCCGCCGGCTGCTAGAGCCGCCAGAAGCCTGTAACTGCTATACTCATCGCAACAAATCTGGCGAAAAAGCTAAAAAACGCGGCGACTACGGAATTTCCAGCACTATGAGTAAAGAGAAAGACACCAGTAAACTATGGGGCGGTCGTTTCAGTGAAGGGACGGACGCCTTCGTGCAGCGCTTCACTGCCTCCGTGGCATTCGACCAGCGCATGGCCGCCGAAGATATTGCAGGTTCGCTGGCGCACGCCCGGATGCTGCGGGCCGTGGGGGTGCTCAGCCAAATGGAACTCGAGGAAATCGAAAGTGGCATGGCCCAGGTGCAACGTGAAATTGCGGCGGGCAGCTTCCAGTGGTCAATCGAGCTGGAAGATGTGCACATGAATATCGAAGCCCGGCTGACCGAGCTGATCGGCATCACTGGCAAAAAACTGCACACCGGTCGCTCGCGCAACGACCAAGTAGCCACCGACATTCGCCTGTACCTGCGCGCGGCCATCGACCGCATCGCGGCCGAACTCACCCGACTGCAGCAGGGCACGATTGATCTGGCGGCGGCGCATACCGACACCATTATGCCGGGTTTCACCCATTTGCAGACTGCGCAGCCCGTGGTCTTTGGCCATCATCTACTGGCGTGGAACGAAATGCTGGAGCGCGATTACGGTCGACTGGTCGACTGTCGGGCGCGCCTCAACCAGTCACCGTTAGGCGCGGCCGCACTCGCCGGCACCACTTACCCTATCGATCGCGCCCATACGGCGGCCGCTCTGGGTTTCGACAAGCCAACGGAAAACTCACTGGACTCCGTCTCCGACCGCGACTTTGCCATTGAGTTTTGCGCCTTCGCGGCACTACTGATGACCCACCTGTCGCGCATGTCCGAAGAAATGGTGCTGTGGACTTCCGCCCAATTCAATTTCATCGAGCTACCGGACCGTTTCTGTACCGGCTCCTCCATCATGCCCCAGAAAAAGAACCCGGATGTACCTGAACTGGTGCGCGGCAAAGTGGGGCGCGTCAACGGTCACCTCGTCGCACTGCTGACGTTGATGAAGAGTCAGCCGCTGGCTTACAACAAGGACAATCAGGAAGACAAAGAGCCCCTGTTCGATACCATCGACACCGTGTTCGATTCGCTACGCGCCTTCGCCGACATGGTACCGGCCATCAAGCCCAAAGCCGAGGTCATGCGCGACGCGGCCCGGCGCGGCTTTTCTACCGCCACTGATCTGGCGGACTATCTGGTGCGACTGGGACTGCCTTTTCGCGATGCGCATGAAGTGGTGGGCAAGGCAGTAGCCCACGGCATTGCGAGCGGCCAGGATCTGGCGGAAATGGAACTGGCGACACTGCAAGGTTTTTGCCGCCAAATCGGCGAGGACGTATACAAAGTGCTAACGCTGGAGGGTTCCGTGGCGGCTAGGAATCACCTCGGCGGCACTGCACCAGGACAGGTTGCGGTCGCAGCGCAGCGGGCCAGGGCTCTGTTGCTACGCCGGCGAGCTTTATAAGCTCGGAGACTATCCAGCACTGGTGCATCAAGTTTGGCGCCAAATATGCCAGCAGGTTGAATCCATCCGCGCCAGGGAAAACTCTTGGTGTCTGCTTATCATTACAGAAATCCGGGAATCGCTGAGCTAAAAATGGGGATCTCGGTTGTGGTCTGATCATGCATATGGATTTTTGTGGGCCTGGAAAAATTAATTTGGCGGCACCTTTAATGTGCATCAATAGATTCGCACTAATCCTTTGTAGCTAAACTTTAGTGCATTTACAGCTAATGCGAATAGGGTTATTAATGACAGCGGGTTCCATGAGTTTCTCGGGCTCGCGTGGTGCAACTGTCACAACATATCTCCCCCGGGAAGATAAGGAGGCAGGCAAATGGCTTCTATTATTGATTTGGCAATGTTCTTTCTGGTGCTGTTCGTTCTCTTGCCGGGGATGATGGTATTTGCAATGTTAATGCGCGACGTAATCTACCATAAACACCATCGCAAACACGTTGGATGGCACCAGGATGCGGCAGGAAAATCTACTTGGTAGCATTTAACCTAACCCTGCAGCCAACAACCTTAGCCTGCAAGTAAGTAGCCAGCCTGCAGCGACTCTTTCGGAAGTGGCTGTCTTCTGCGCATCCCCTGCAATTACCCGTTCATTTACTACGATATGGGAGCATCAAAGCGTAGTAATACCATGTCACATAAACTTTAGTTGATTTACAGATCGTCCTAATGAGGCTCACACTACTGTAGCGTTCCGTGAGTTTATTGCGGTCGCGTGGAGTAACTGTGACAACATATCAACTCCGGGAAGATAAGGAGGCAGACAAATGGTTTCTCTGATTATTAATTTGGCGATGTTTTTTCTAGTGCCATTTATTCTCTTGCCGTGCGTCGTAATTATTGCAATGTCGCTACGCGGCATGGCCCACAGTCATCAAGAACACAAGCCTGCCGTATTGAATAATAGGAGGGCGAGAGAATTGACTGAGTTAGCGGCTATAAATACCGCTCTCAAATCTTCTTCGGATGTTCCCTGCATTACCAGGGCGGAGACGGTCCAACGGTTACCGGCTAACCTGACCCTACAGCAGTCCACCTAAACCAGCTAGTAACGTAGCCACATACCGTGCAGCGGCTCTTCCAGCAGCCGTTCTATTCTGCACACTTCTGCACCGCCACTCCAACTCTCGCTATAATTTCACACAAACTTGCCATTCCTGCCCAATAGCTCTTTGTCTAAACTCCCCAACCGTTAAGCGTGGCGGGTTATCATCCCGACCTTATTGTGGATGAGCAACGTGATACGGTGGAAGATGCCCAGATGGAAACAGAGACCGCAGAGATGAACTGGGGCCTCTGGGGTGAGTGGCCTCGACCGATTCTTTATTGATGGTAACGGCTTTGGGGTGCAAGCTACCCAACATCTTCTGAGTTTGGTCACCTGCAGGTCTGCTATTTCCAAGAGCGGTCATAATAACGACGCTAATTTTGGGTCAAACTACCCCACCAAAAAGTGGTTATCTGTAAAAGCGGAACTGGCTCGCAAAAACCATCATCAAAATGTGTACTTGACGTAAGGCTTCAACAAACGGTCACTTAAATATGTTACAAGTCCCCTGTCAGACGTTTATGTAATGTCTGGATATAAATGGAGGTTATGATGAAAACAAAGACAGTTTTGATGGGTTTGTTAATGCTTGTTGGTTCGTATGCCAATGCATCGACAGTGCTGGTAGGAAATGGAGTGTCGTGGGCGGCCAGCATGACCGGCGTAGGCTCGCAGACGGGCACGATTACGTTGAAAGCCAATACCAGTGGAGCCTCTTTTGCAGGTGGGGTGGATGGCTACCTTGCAGGTATCGGGATAAAAGATCTCGGAGGAAATTTTAAAATTACCTCTGTGTCATTAACCGATTGGGGCGCCAACAATGACGAGCTCAGTGCACAGGGTGTCGCATGTGATAGTGGAACAGGGAGTTCAAGTAAGCGTGGGTGTGCTTTTGCGGAGAATCTCGGCGCTAGGCCGTCCTCGGCCGATGGCAACCTCGCGATCGTCCTCGGTTTGGCGCTTGACTCAGGCGCGCTTCTGGATACGTTCCATCTGAAAGTTCGTTGGGAGGACTTCAAAGGGAAGAAGATAGGGAGCCTGATCTCTGATGACCTGACTGCGGTGCCGCTTCCGGCAGCTGCCTGGTTATTGGGTTCAGCCTTGATGGGTTTAGTGGTCGTCGCCAGGCGAAGAGACAAGCAAGTCCCTCTGTTAGCCTAAACAACAGGACAGATAGTCATCAAGCGCAGCGGCTCTTTCGGGAGTCGTTGTCTTTTGGTCATAAAGCCTTGCCCCGCGTTGCCCCAGCATCGCCCACCTCGGTGCAAACAACCCTGAGCATGACCCGGGTAATACTGCGAGCAACCGGCTCGATAGACGGATACTCCGGCGTCAGTATGCAGCAGTAATTCAGGTAGTGTGCTAGTGCCTCAGCAATGCATCCAAATGGTCGACTACTTCTGCCCAGTCGGCATCCAGTGCTATGGACTCACGGATAAATTGAGCCTGTCCTGCACTCCAGATTGCTGCGTTCTCCAGGGGAATTTCGAGGGGCAGATGGTTATTGTGGATAAAATTATCAATCGCTATGTCGTTACTGGATAAACCTAACTGTTTGAATAGTGCCTGTAGGGTGTGGTTTGAGGTATCCATGATCCGAGCTTCCTTTTAGGTGGTCAGATTAACTATAGTCGATCCTGATTCAGATGTTAGCCAGAATGAGAAATCTGGTGCGGCACCTCCCCAGGCCCTGTTCAGGACGCGGGACGGTAATTCAGACTGGCCTGAAAGGTGACATCCGGTGCGGTTTCTACGCGAATATCCTCCACGACGCTGATATCCACCGACCACTGCGGCGCGAAATACCAGCGCGTGCCCAGTGTACCCAGAACAGCATCGTCGCCCACACCGGTGAGATCACTGTGCAGTGGTGCGCCATGGCTGTCGATCTGAGCAATCAACGACCAATGCTGCGCAAACTGCCAGTCCAGCGCCAGACCCGCAAACCACAGATTCTGCTCCTGGAGATCGCCCAGCAGATCGCTGTCTCCCGCCCGCAGGTATCCTGCCTGTCCATGCCAGTTCAATGGCAGGTCAGACAGTTGTGCGCCGGAGAAACGCAGGGCAAAAAAGACGTCATCCGCACCACTGCCCAAAAATTCCTCCTCGTTGCCAGTGCCGAACTTGTATCCCAGTGCCAGACTGACCGCCGATCTGTCATCCTGATAAGCCACGTGGCTCAGCGACAGGCTGACATCGCCGAGTCCGGATGCATCATCCTGTAGGGAAAACCCACCTTCCGGAGAGGAGTAGCGATAGTCCAGCACGTCCCTGGGTACAGTCGAGCGACCACCGTCCGACATGCCCCAGAAATCGTGCCAGTCATCAATAGCCCCATCCAGATCCCCACCACTCTGGTCCAGCCAGGGAACTTCCAGCTGCACATCCCAGTTTTCCGCAAGCCCATAACGCAGCTCCAGCGCAACGCGCGTGGTCTCCCCGTCCAGATTGAGAAACTCAGTGTTATTGCTTTCATTCACATACTGACTGGCGATACTGCTATGCAGGGCCGCTGCTACCGCACCGCTGGGGGTGGTATACGCATCCCTTTGGGAGGGCAGGCCCAGCAAGCCTGCCACCGGACTCAGGTTCTTGACATACAGGGGTTCGCTGGCCGTCGCTGGCAGCGCACCAAGGCTCGCCAGCAGCCCGGCCATAACACAGGTTCGATTGATTCGCGAAGACCCTGTTAAAAACTCAGCCCCAGACAAAAGCAACACCCCCCTGGTCCTGCATCTGCTCAACAACAAAAGGGCGAAAGAGCTGCCCGTCACGGGTTCCGCGCCAGTCGCCTGCCGCTTCATCGTAGGCAAAGTGAAATCCACCTGAACGCGCAGCGAGCCATAACTGACGTGTGGGAGGCTGCCGGCTGAACACCAACTTCGTGTTATTGTCGAATTCCACGGTAAGCACGCCACCGGATGTCTCGTAGTCCAGATCCGCATCCACCTGATCCAGTGCGACTTCCAGCGCCGCAAAGGTTTGGTCTACCAACTCACTGAATTCGGATTCGGTCATCACGCGGTTTGATCCACCAAAGTGTGCACAATTCAATAATAAGGGCTGTTCGCGCAGCTTACTAGCGAACGGTATAATTTGCGCATTCACAGCCCGGACCAGAATCATGCGTTACTCCGTGACAATCTTGTTCATTGCCGTCGCATTTACCAGCCTTGGCGGGTGCGGGCAGACCGGGCCGCTGTACATGCCGCCCGAGCCAGTGCCCGAAACAACGCCGCAGGCCCAGCCCGCCGCACCCACAGAAAGTGCCGAGCAGCCGACCAAAGACTCGTGAGGCGAGGCTGACCGATGAACCATTTCACCTATCGTGGGGACAGCCTGTACGCGGAAAACGTTGCTGTCAGCGCGATCGCAGCGCTGCACGGAACGCCCTGCTATATTTATTCCAGGGCCGCGCTGGAAGCTGCGTTCATGGAATACCGCCGGGCCCTTGATGGCACCCAGCACCTGATCTGCTACGCGGTAAAGGCCAACTCCAATCTGGCAGTGCTCAATGTGCTGGCCAGGCTGGGTGCGGGTTTCGACATTGTCTCCGGTGGCGAACTGGAGCGTGTGGTCGCCGCTGGCGGAGCGCCGTCAAAGATCGTGTTTTCCGGGGTCAGTAAAAAGCCCGGGGAAATGGCGCGAGCCCTGGAACTGGGCATTCACTGCTTCAACCTTGAATCGGCGGCAGAATTGGAAGTGTTGAACAAAGTCGCAGCCGGGCTTGGCTGTATAGCGCCCGTGTCGGTCAGAGTGAACCCTGATGTCGACGCCAAAACCCACCCGTACATTTCCACTGGTCTGCGCGAAAACAAGTTCGGGTTGACGATCGATGAGGCGTTACGCGTTTACCAGCGCGCCGCGCAACTGGATAACGTGCAGGTAGTTGGCCTGGACTGCCACATCGGCTCGCAGCTAACCGAACTCAGCCCATTCATAGATGCCCTGTACCGCTTGCTGGAACTGGTGGATACGCTGGCACATCTGGGTATTGTTATTCGCCATCTTGACCTGGGTGGCGGCCTTGGCGTGCACTATCGCGACGAACAACCGCCATCAATTGCCCAGTACATCGGCGCGATACGCAGCGTATTGGGCGAACGCAAGGTACAATTGCTGTTCGAGCCAGGACGCTCCATTGCCGCCAATGCCGGGATACTGGTCATGCAGGTGGAGTACCTGAAGTCCACTCCCGAACACCACTTCGCGCTGGTGGATGCGGCGATGAATGACATGATTCGCCCTGCGCTTTACCAGGCTTGGATGGATATCCAAAGAGTGGAGCAATCGACTGCCGGACAACTGGCGCAGTGGGATGTCGTGGGGCCGGTCTGTGAAACGGGCGATTTTCTGGGTAAGGCGCGAACAATCACGCTCAGTCAGGGGGATTTGCTGGCGATGTTTGGCGCAGGCGCCTACGGTTTCACCATGAGCTCGAATTACAACAGTCGCGGCCGCGCGCCGGAAATCATGGTGGATGGCAATGACGTGCATGTGGTGCGGCCGCGGGAATCTTTGGCCGATCTCATACGCGGCGAGTCCTGCCTGCCCGATCCGGGCGCAGGTGTTTGAGCGGGCGACGAGGACATAATGCAATTGCAGTTCACCAAAATGCATGGCACTGGCAATGACTTCGTCGTCATCGACCTGATCAGCCAGCATTACAAGCTTCGCTCCCAGGATGTGCGCAAACTGGCAGACCGACACTTTGGCGTGGGTTGCGATCAGGTATTGGTAGTGGAAGCGCCGCAAAATCCACACGTTGATTTTCGCTACCGCATTTACAACGCTGACGGCAAGGAAGTGGAACAGTGCGGCAACGGTGCCCGCTGTTTCGCCCGTTTCGTGCGCGAGAAAAAGCTTACCGCCAAGCGGGTGATCAGCGTGGAAACATCGGCCGGGGTTATCGAGCTGCGGGTACGCCCCAACCATGAGGTCGAAGTGAATATGGGCGAGCCAGAGTTCGAGCCCAGGAAGATACCCTTTGCTGCAAACGCCAGGGCGCAGAGCTACCCGCTGCAGGTTGGCGACCGAGAGCTGGAGATCGGCGCTGTGTCTATGGGCAACCCCCATGCGGTGCTGCGAGTCAATAATATAAGTAGGGCAGAGGTCGAACACCTGGGCCCTCTGATCGAGTCACATCCCGACTTTCCGCAACGCGTTAACGCCGGATTCATGCAAATCGTTTCGAACACGGAAATCAAGCTGCGAGTCTATGAACGCGGCGTTGGCGAAACCCTGGCCTGCGGCACGGGGGCTTGCGCCGCGGTAGTGTATGGTATTTCCCGCCGCTGGTTGAGTGAATCCGTGACAGTCACGCTGCCGGGGGGTAAGCTTTCGGTGTCGTGGGCAGGGGAAGGCCAGCCGGTGATTATGACGGGGCCCACCGCAGTAGTATTCGAGGGCACAATAAAAATCTGAGGCCCGCCGCACACGGGGCCCGTCCACAGTAAGGAGAGCCACACATCATGTCAGTGAGCAAAAAGCGGGGTGCCGCCAGCAAGGCCGCAGCCGAGCACACCAGGGATGCCGAACTCAACGACGAGATCGTGCGTGAATACCTGAAGAACCACGACGACTTCCTGCAGCGCAACCCGGATATGCTGGACTACCTGCATGTCTCCCACGCTTCCGGTAGCGCCATATCGCTGGTCGAAAAACAGGCGAGCGTCATGCGCGAACGCAACATGGATATGCGCCAACGACTTAAAACTCTCACCGCCAATGCCCGGGACAACGACATGCTGTATGAGCAAACCCGCGCCCTGGTATTGAAGTTGCTGGAAGCGGATTCCACCGAGGCTCTTTACAACATCTTCATGGCGTCCATGACCACTGACTTTCGCGTAGAACACGCCAGCATGATCTTGTTTGGCGACCATAGCAGCCATGAGGGCTGGCGTATGGAAACGCAGAAAACGGTGAAAACAGAGATTGGCTCCTTGTTCAGGGGACACAAGGCTGTGTGCGGCACCCTGCGCAAGGAAGAACTCAAGTTCCTGTTCCCTGAGGGTAGCGAGGTCGGCTCCGCCGCAATCATGCCGCTTGCCAATAGTGAACAGTTGGGCCTGATCGCGGTAGGTAGTTCTGATGCCAACCATTACAACAGCAAGGTGGGCACATTGTTCCTTTCACATATTGCAGACGTTATTGTGAAACTGTTGTCGCGCCTGCACTACCCGACCCACTGAGGGTTCAGTGGACACTGCAGGTACGCTACACACTGAACTGGACATATCCGCCTCGCGGTTTATTGAATATTTGCGCGATGTGCGTCAGCTCTCGCCCCACACTATCAGCAACTATCGGCGCGACCTTCTCGCTTTGCAGCACTTCTGCGCAAATAGCGGCCGGGGCGCCGTCGAAAAACTGGCAGAAGCAGACATCCGCGCCTGGGCAAGCCAGCTGCACCGCCAGGGCCTGGCCGGTGGCAGCATTCAGCGCGGCCTGTCCGCCGCCCGCTCCTTTTACAATTTCCTGGGGCGTGACAGAGGCATACTGCGCAACCCGGCCGCCAGTGTGCAGGCCCCTCGCAAACCCCGCAAACTTCCGAAAACTCTGGACGCCGACCAGGTCGACAAGTACCTGTCCTTTGACACAGACTCAGTGATCGCCCGACGCGACAGTGCCATGGCGGAATTGTTTTACTCCTCGGGGCTGCGCCTGGCGGAATTGGCGGCTGTGGAATTGGACGACATAGACCCCCAATCCAAGCTGTTAACGGTGACCGGCAAGGGCCGGAAAACCCGCACCGTACCAGTGGGTTCGGTGGCGCTGCAGGCCATTGCACGCTGGCTGGAAGTGCGCCCCCCGGCCACTGCGGAGGCTGCCGACTGCGGCGCCCTATTCACTAGCAATCGCGGCCGACGCATCAGCGTGCGCAATATCCAGGCACGCCTGAAGGTGCAGGGTCGCAAATCCGGCATGCACCAGGACGTGCACCCCCATATGTTGCGTCACTCCTTTGCCAGCCACATGCTGGAATCAAGCGGCGATCTGCGAGCGGTCCAGGAGCTGCTCGGACACGCAAACATATCCACCACACAGATTTACACCCATCTCGATTTCCAGCACCTCGCCAAGGTCTACGATGCGGCACATCCCAGGGCAAAACGACGCACGGGGGATTGATGTGGCGATCTCTGTTATCACCTTCGACCTCGACAACACATTATGGGACGTAGAGCCCGTTCTCCTGCGGGCTGAAGCAGCCCAGCACAAATGGTTGGTGCGGCATCGACCGGGCGCTGTGGAGGCCTTCGATCACGCGGCGCTGTTTGAGTTTAAAAAGTCTGTCTGGAAGCGCCACCCCCAGCTACTGCACCATGTCAGCCAGATGCGTATCCAGACGCTGTACGAGTTACAAGTTGCCGCAGGTTATGCCGATGATGAGGCCCGCAGTGGCGCGCAACAGGCATTCGAGGTTTTTCTGCTGGAACGCCAGAAGGTAGTGTTGTATGAAGAGGCGCTCGGCGTGCTGGAGCTGCTGGCAGAGCGTTACACACTGGGTGCCCTGACCAATGGCAACGCGGACATCTATAAGACCGACGCCGCCGAATATTTTGACTTCGCGTTCCTGGCCGAGGACATAGGCGTCAGCAAGCCCCATCCGGATATGTTCCAGGCCGCACTTAAACAAGCGGGCGTGCCGGCTGCAAGCATAGTTCACGTGGGAGACGACCCGGATCACGATATCCGGGGTGCCCGCGAGATGGGCATGCACACTATCTGGATGAACACCCACCACAAAGTGTGGCCGGGTGGCGAGCGAGCGGATAGCGAAATTACCAATCTACAGCAACTGCCCGCTGCCATAGACAGTATCAGTAACTCCCGCTAGCGAAACTGACAATTATCTGCAAAAAAAAGGGGGCCGAAAGGCCCCCCAAAAAACGCATCGTTAGACGCGCCCGCAAAGATGTTGTTAGTCGTTGTAAGCTCGCTCGCCGTGTGAGCCTACATCCAGACCCATGACTTCTTCTTCCTCATCCACACGCAGACCGATAGTCAGATCAATCAACTTGTAGGCAACCGCCGCCACCACACCGGAAATAACGATGGTGGTGAGAACGCCCTGCGCCTGGATTTTCAATTGCGCAGCCATGTCGTAGGCACCGGGAGCATTGGCGACATAATCCCACCAGCTGGTACCGCCGAGGGCAGGGGCCGCAAAGACACCGGTCAACATTGCACCGAGAATCCCGCCGACACCGTGCACACCAAATACATCCAGCGAGTCATCAGCGCCAAGCAGTTTCTTCAAGCCTGTTACACCCCACAAACAAACCACACCTGCGAGCAAGCCAATGACCAGAGCACCACCGACGCCGACGAACCCGCACGCCGGCGTAATGGCGACCAGACCTGACACAGCGCCAGATGCCGCGCCCAACATAGAAGGATGTTTCTTGAATATCCACTCTGCAAACATCCACGATACAGCCGCTGCCGCAGTGGCCAACCAGGTATTGATGAAGGCCAGGCCAGCAATGCCGTTGGCTTCCAATGCAGAACCGGCGTTAAAACCAAACCAGCCGAACCACAACAAGGAAGCGCCTATCATGGTCATGGTCAAATTGTGCGGAACCAGGGCTTCCTTACCATAGCCGCGACGTTTGCCCACAAAGTATGCGCCAAGCAATCCGGCGACCGCGGCGTTGATGTGCACCACCGTGCCACCCGCAAAATCGAGCGCCCCTTTGGCAAACATGTAGCCCGCTTTGCCTGTTGCAACAACACCCGCTTCTGCATCGGTGTAACCATTGGGGCCATCCCAATACCATACGATGTGCGCAATTGGGGTATATGCAAAGGTAAACCAGATCACTGAAAAGGCCAGTACCGCGGAAAATTTCATACGCTCTGCGAAAGAACCAATGATGAAACAGCAGGTAATTGCAGCAAAAGCGCCCTGGAAAACCACATAAATCATCTCATGAATAAATACACCCTTACTCCAGGTCGCTACAAGAGAATCAGGTGTTACACCTGCCAACATAACTTTAGAGAGAGATCCAAAAAACGGATTTCCTTCTGTAAAAGCAATGCTGTAGCCATACACCACCCACAAGATGCTGATAATTGAAAATATCGAGAAGACCTGCATCAAGACGGACAGCACATTCTTCCTGCGTACCAGGCCGCCATAAAACAATGCCAGACCCGGAATCGACATCAGAATGACAAGTGCAGACGATGTCATTAACCATGCGTCATCACCCTTGCTCGCTGCTGGTGCTGCCACAGCAGGTGCTGCAGCTTCTGTTGTAGCCGTGCTAGTTTCTGCCGCTGCAACCGTCGCTGAATCAACGCCATAGTCTTGTGCCAAAGCGCTAAACGACGCGCCAAACAGCACACTACAAAACCCTAGGATCACTAATAATTTTTTCACATTAACCTCTGCTCTATAGGTCGATTTAGCTAAATGGATAGGCCGCTTGACTTAAATGGCGTCCTCGCCCGTTTCTCCGGTACGAATCCTGATCACCTGCTCCAGGGCGGTGACAAACACCTTGCCGTCACCAATCTTGCCAGTGTTGGCAGCCTTGGTAATGGCTTCGATTGTCTGTTCTACCGAGGCCGCTGCGACAGCAACTTCGATCTTTACCTTGGGCAGGAAATCGACAACGTATTCCGCGCCGCGATACAACTCGGTGTGACCCTTCTGGCGTCCGAAGCCTTTGACTTCGGTCACGGTGATACCCTGAACGCCGATTTCAGACAGCGCTTCGCGCACGTCGTCCAGTTTGAATGGCTTAACTATGGCCGTAATTAGTTTCATAGATTTCTCCTGTTTGGGAGCCGGCCAGTCGCCTGGCCGACTCGCTACTACTTGCGTCTCTTACAACACTTTCTTGATAGTGAACACCGCTACTGGATCGGCCAGGTCGGTGCCGAAGTAGTCTTCTTTATCCAGGTCGGTGCCTACGTAGGCTACTGAAAGATCAACGCCCTTGACCGTGTAGGTGAGGGAAATCGAGTAGTCGGTGTAGGTATCTGTATCGCAGGACAATCCACCGCTTGACGTGACGCTGCCTTTGTCACAGGACAGGAAACCACCTTCGGTAACATCACCGTTCACGTCATACTCAGTTTGGTCTGTCATGTTGTAACCTGCATGGAGACCCAGTGCGAGGTCATCCATGAACTTGTAAGTGTAGTCACCTGACAAATACCAGAAGTCGCCCGTCTTGGCGTAGTAGTCGTCCGAGTAGATTACACCCACGACCAAGGTCGTCCAGGACCCCTTGACGTAAACCTCCTGATAGTCGCCCTTGGGGTCAACGGTGTCTCCCGGGTAGTTGTAGTAGATGTAGCCCACATCGATACCGAAGTCGGTGTCGCCGATGGGGCCTTTCCAGCCGGCGTAGTGGTCCATTTCTATGGTGCCGAAACTGCCAGTGTCATTGTCACCGCCGAAATCGACAGACGAGGCCCAGGTGCCGATGTAGAAACCCGGCTCAAAGGCCGCATCAAATCCACCCTGCACAGCGGGGTCTTCATTGGACTGCGAGATACCGCGGAAGCGGTAGTCCGAAGTCAGTGCGATATTGCCAGTGATGTCGGCTGCCTGTACGGATGTTGCACCGATACCGGCCAACAGGGCCGTGGCTACAGCAGCGGTAAGTAGTTTTTTGTTTACCATGTTTCATTACTCCTAAAGTTAATAATCAGAATACAGACTTTGATAAGGCGTCATTTTTTGCTGCGGGCGCATTACGTGCGCTTTACCAAGCTGTCGACGTATGTTTAGCAGGGTCTATGCCAGTTAATATTTTTTTTATAAATTTCAATAGCATATGGATTCGTCAGCGGTTTACCGCGTCACATCAGGCCGCATTTTTATGGCTCATTAAGGTGCATAGCACCAAAATAGTGCGCTGTTATGCGCTGTGCCCGCCCAGCGAAATACTCTAGACTTTGGCGGTATCTACAACAGCACAAAGCGGCGAGTCCTATGGCACTACGATCACCCCCTCCTCCCTGGGATTTACTGCGGCAGGTCAGTGAATTGGTCAGCGGCAGCGGCGTTAAAGGCGAAGTGGACAAAAGCATGCGCTCACTGGCGCAGTCGGCCTTGTCTCGCCTGGACATGGTGAGCCGCGAGGAGTTTGACGCCCAGACCGAGATACTCCAGCGCACGCGCACTAAGGTGGTGGCGCTGGAGGCGGCACTGGAAGAATTGACCAGGGAGTTGGAGACCCTGACCAGAGAGGGCTGACGGGGAACCGCCAAAGGCGTGCACCCGACACCATAAAAGAAATCGAAACACGCTCAGGGAAGAGCCATGGAACTGTCGGTAGTTTATAGCAGGGCGCTGGCGGGTATCGAAGCTCCCCTGGTGCGGGTGGAGACCCATTTATCCAATGGGCTTCCTGCATTTCATATCGTAGGCCTGCCGGAAACCGCCGTACGGGAAAGCAAGGACCGCGTACGCTCTGCCATTCTCAATTCCCATTTCACCTTTCCCGATCGTCGCATCACCATAAACCTCGCTCCGGCCGATCTTCCCAAGGAAGGAGGACGCTTCGACCTGCCAATCGCCCTGGGCATTCTCAGCGCCTCGGGACAGGTGCCGCAGGACTATCTGGCCCAACACGAGTTTTTGGGGGAACTGGCCCTGGATGGCAGCCTGCGGCCAGTTAACGGCGTGGTTGCCGCTGCCGGTGCGGCATCCAGCGCCGGTCGCCAATTGGTCGTCGCCACCGCAAGCGCCGCACTTGCCGCCCGCGTCCCTGGCAGCAAGGTGATAGCCGCGCCCGACATTCTCACCCTATGCGCCCACCTCAATGGCAGTGAGACCATCGCCCCCGCACAGGCCGGAGCAACCGTCACCGGCTGCAACCATCCTGATTTGCGCGATGTTGTCGGGCAGGAGGGCGCGCGGCGCGCGCTGGAAATCGCCGCCAGCGGTGGTCACAATCTTTTACTGTGGGGGCCACCGGGGACCGGCAAAACCCTGCTGGCCAGCCGCTTGCCCGGCATATTGCCGCCACCTGGCCCGGAAGAAATGTTACTCGGCCTGGCCTTGCGCGATATTCACGACCACCCTGAAAAAAGCGAGTTTGTTTTTCAGCGGCCCTTCCGCAATCCCCACCACAGCGCCACGGCCGCAGCCCTGGTCGGCGGTGGCAGCAAACCGCGCCCGGGCGAGATTTCCCTGGCCCACGGCGGCGTACTGTTTCTCGACGAACTGCCGGAATTCAGCCGCCACTGCCTGGAGGTTCTCAGGGAACCCATGGAATCCGGTGTGATCACCCTCGCCCGCGCCAGTCACAGGATCACTTACCCGGCCCGCTTCCAGCTGGTCGCAGCCATGAACCCCTGCCCCTGCGGCTTCCTTGGCGACCCGGAACACCCCTGTCGCTGCACACCGGACCAGATTCAACGCTACCGGGCGCGCGTGTCTGGCCCGCTGCTGGACCGCATCGACCTGCATGTGCAGGTCGGTCGAATACCTCCGGGTGATTTGCTGACACCTCGATATACCGGGGAGAACTCCGCTGTGGTGCAGGAAAGGGTCTGCCGCTGCCGCGAGCGCCAGGAACAGCGCCAGGGCGGTCGCTAACGCTCAGCTCTCGCCTGACAGGTTGGCTATGTTTGCTTACTTGGCGATAGAGAAAAGAAAAGCCTGGAATCCGCGGCCAGACAGATGCACCTCTCCGGCAGGGGGTTGCATCGCACACTCCGCGTGGCGCGCACCATCGCCGACCTGGATGACAGCGAAACGATTGGCATGGCGCATATCAGTGAAGCACTGGCTTATCGCAGCAATGGCACTTCAGATTAAAACGAGCTATCTTCTCGACCAGCCAAAAGTTACGCTGAGAATGTCCCAGTATTCGCTCTCCTAACTACGTGTTATTACCCATGTAGTTTCTCCTTAGCGAAGCTCACTGTGATCACCGGAGAAAACCATGAGCCAATGCCCCTTCGCCAACCTGCTTGATCCGGCTACCTACGCCGAGGGCATGCCCTATGACAAACTCCGGGAAATCCGCGCAGCGGGCCCCGTCATTAAACTGGAAGATCCCATTACCGGAGTACCCTACTGGGCCGTGACCCGGATAGCGGAGATGGATTATGTCTCAAAGAATCCAACGCTATTCTCGTCCGCAGCACGTTCTGCCTGGCCCATGGAATACGACCAGGCAATTGTGGACAATATCCACAGCCACACCATCATCAACATGGACCCGCCCAAGCACCAGAAGGTGCGCCGCATCGTGCGCAACGCCTTCACTCCCAAGCGGGTTGAATCCTATGCACCCAAGTTCCGCGAACACGCCCGCCGCATAGTCGATGGGGTGGCGCACAAGGGCGCGTGCGAGTTTGTGGAAGAAGTAGCGGCAGAGCTGCCATTGATCGCCATCCTGGAGCTGTTGGGCGTGCCGCTGCAAGACCGCAAGAAGTTCTTCGAATGGACCAATACCATGATCTTCGCCGATGACCCGGATATGTCCATTTCCGAAGAGGAAGGACAGATCGCTGCGATGGAAGTCATCCAGTACGCCATGAACCTGGCGGCCCAGCACCGCGAATCGCCGATGGACAATATCACCGGCGCCTTACTGGACGCTGAACTGGACGGTGCGCCTATCTCCGAGGACATGTTTGGCTGGATGTTCATTCTGATTTTGGTGGGCGGCAACGAATCCACCCGCACCGTTATCGCCCAGGGCATGCGCCTGCTGATGGAACACCCGGACCAGCTACAGTACCTGGTGGATAATCCGGACAAGATCGGCAATGCGTGTGAGGAAATCCTGCGCTATAACACCGCCTTCATTTCCATGCGCCGCACCGCCACGGAAGATACTGAGATCGGCGGGCAGCAGATCAGGAAAGGGGACAAGATCATCCTGCATTATCACGCGGCCAACCATGACGAGTTAGTATTTGGCGAGGACGCCATGGTGTTTGACGTGACCCGTGCCGAACGCATGCCCGACCTCTACAACCAGCTGCGTTCCTTTGGGTTCGGCCAGCACTTCTGCATCGGCTCCCATTTGGCGCGGCTGGAATTGCGGATCATGTTCGAAGAACTCATCCCGCGCCTGCGCAACCCTCGGTTCGAGGGCAAGCCCAGGTTTGTCCGGTCGTTCTTCGTCAACGCCATGAAGGAGTTGCGTATCGCCTTTGACCCCGAGCTCACCGACGCCCGGGTGGCCTGACCGTACCCTTTTTTACTGCATGGGTAAGCACCGCGCAAAAGCGGTAGATATTTCCCGCTGCCTGATCTACTCTCTGCATTGAGTTCTAGCAAAGCTAATTGGAGCCATAATAATGAAGATTAAAGCGACCCTGGCAGCACTCTGCCTTACCTCACTTGCAACAGCGACTGCCCTGGCGGGGGTGTCCCCGGATCAAGCGGCCAAACTGGGCAAGGAACTGACCCCAATGGGTGCCGAGATGGCGGGGAACGCCGATGGCAGTATTCCGCCCTGGGACGCAAAAGGCACGCCCGTACCAGCGGCCTTTGTGCCGGGCTCGGACAACTACGTCAACCCCTACCCGAACGAAAAACCGCTGTACACCATCGATGCCAGCAACTGGCAACAGTATAAGGACCTTCTCACCGTCGGCACCCAGGCTATGTTCGAAAAGTACGGTGCTGACGGGTTCAAAATGCACGTCTACCCCACCCACCGCGATACGGTCAGGCCAGACTGGTTTTATGCCAATTCACTGAAGAATGCCACCGGGGCCACGCTGGTCGAGGACGGCCAAAAAATTGATGGCAACCTGCCGGGTGTACCCTTCCCGATTCCACAATCGGGCCTGGAGGCAATATGGAACCACATGATTCGCTACGGTGAACCCGCCACATTGAAGACCGACGTCTACTATGTCGGCACCAACGGGCAGCCCGTTCTGGCCACCACCGGCACCACCACCGCAGTACTCCCAATGTTCCAAAACCCCGATCAAATTGTCGGTGAGACGCCCTGGACCAAGTTGCGCGTAAACTATGAAGCGCCAGCGCGCCGGGCTGGCGAGATTCTGCTGGTCCATGAACCGGGCGCCGACTACACCAAGGGCAAGGGACGCAAAGCCTGGCAATATCTGGTTGGCCAGCGTCGGGTGCGCCTGGCGCCGGCGGTGTCGTTCGATACGCCCAACCCGGGGGTAGCGGGCACCTCCACCTACGATGATGCGTTCATCTACAACGGCTCACCGGAGCGGTTCAACTGGACGCTGGTTGGCAAGAAAGAGATGATTGTTCCCGCTTCGAACTACGACATGATATTCCAGACCAAGGTCGAGGATTTGCTGGGCGAGAAGTTTCTCAACCCGGACAAGATCCGCTGGGAAAAACACCGCGTGTGGGTGGTGGACTCCCGCCTGAAGGAAGGCAGTCGCCACCTGTACAGTCGACGTACTTTCTACCTCGACGAGGACACCTGGGGAGCCGTAGCCGGAGAAATGTATGACGGGCGGGATCAACTGTGGCGCTTGCAGTATCTCTACGGAGGCAATCTGTATGACCGCAAGGCGAGCTTTGGCTCGGCCTACGGCGCCTATGACCTGTTGCAGAATATTTACAACCTGAGCGGCAAACCGATTCCCGGGAAGTTCAAGAACGGTGTCACCGAGAACGATAACTACTTTACCTCCGAAGGCATGGCTCGCGGAGGCGTGCGCTAACTGACACTGGTCAGTGCTACACGCCTGACCGAAGATAACCGGCACAAAGGCTGGCAGCAATGCCAGCCTTTTTTTATACCTTCTACAGATCGTTGAGGAACACAGATGTTTAAGATTAACCAGTACTTCGAGGGCAAGGTGGCCTCCATCGCCTTTCAAACAGCAACACTTCCCGCCACCGTCGGCGTGATGGCCATCGGTGAATTCGAGTTCGGCACCAGCCAGAAAGAAACGATGACAGTCGTCAGCGGTGCTCTCACGGTGAAATTGCCCGGTAGCAGTGACTGGAAAACGTATAGCGCAGGCGACCACTTCATTGTGGCCGCCAATGAAAAGTTCCAACTCAAGGTGACCCAGGAGACCGCCTACCTGTGTACCTACGAATAAAGGGTCATAAACAACATTGGCGGGAGTAAGGTCTGGCGGGAGCTTGACGATCATTGAGTAAGACCGGTCCGGCAGTACCTTTCAAAGACCCTTTAAAATGCAGTGCTATACGTCCTGTACTATTCTGTGGTCGAGCGGGAGATGTCGGGTGTCATTGTTTACAGAGGGATATAGGGGCTTTGACATACCCTCTGGTTATTTCATAATTTATCCTACGATTTAATAGTTATTTCTTGCATGCTGGGGGAGACTGCATCTAAACTAAAGTTCGATAGTTCATCGAATGGCTACGAAAAGACGATCGAATGAAATATGCAGGATAAGGGTTTTCGGAAACCCGGGAGCATGTACATGAGCTTGTACAGATTTTCGGGACATAGGGCGGCTTTATTGGCGCTGGCTGGCTGCGTTTCATTGCTAGCGTTCAGTGCTACTGCGCAAACACCGGAGCCACCCGGATTGTTCTCGCAGTTGCCGGATACAGCAAAGGCCACACTCACATTGCCGCAACAGGCCATTGCGGGTAAATCCCGCGCGGTGAAAATCAATCATGAACTGCTGCGCAGTGGACGGTTGTTCCTCAACCTGCCAGGTGACATCTCCTATGAAGCGGTCCGCGACACGCAGCAGGACCTGGGCAAGGGTCGTTTTGCCTGGGTAGGACATGCCAGTGACGATCCAGGGAACACGGTAGTCATCGGCGTCAGCGGCGATGCCGTCGCAGGGACTTTTACCCGCCACGGCAAACTGTTCAAACTCGAACCACGTGCCAACGGCGACCATGTGCTGAGCGAGGTGAAAACCACCGAACCGGCACCCGAACACGACCCCATTCCAATCGCCGATAAGACTTCGATCGCGCCCAGTTCCACTGTCAGTACTAGCGTTGCTGCGTGACAGTAACGGCTCTGTCATAGATTTACTGATCGTGTATACACCGGCGGTGGAGGCGCTGTACGGCAATCAGGGCGACGACGCACTCATGATTCTGGCCGTCACTGAAGCAAACCAGGGCTATATCAACAGCAACATGGCAACCCGACTCAACCTGGTTGGCGTTTATCGGGCCAACTATATCGAATCCGGGGATATGCTCACAGACTTAACCAGACTAAGAACAGACAACGATGGCTTTATGGATGAAATTCACGCGGTGCGAAACTTCTACGGCGCGGACCTGGTGAGCCTGATAGAAGCTGACGGGGGTGCTTGTGGGATAGCTTATCTGATGAACACTCTGTCGACGAGCTTTGCACCCAACGCCTTCAGTGTCGTGCACCACAGCTGCGCCACTGGCTACTACTCATTCGCACATGAAATTGGGCATAACCAGGGCGCCGCCCACGACCTGGCAAACACCAGTGACGTAACAATCTATCCCTATGCGCATGGCTATCAGGATCCTCTTGGCCGGTTTCGGACGATTATGGCGTATGACTGTCCCGGCGGTTGCTCCCGTATCGATTATTTTGCCAACCCCAAGGTCCTTTATAACGGAGTGCCCACCGGTGAGGCAGCTTACTCGGCGGATGCTATCGCGATAGATAAAACAGCACCCACTGTTGCAGCGTTCAGGGCCCACGTAACAGATCTTCCTCCCGGGTGTTAGTATTAGCCATGTGTTAAAGAACAGACACTGGACTATGGATAAACCAATAACGAACGATTGGGTGGACTGGATCACGCTCAATATTCAACGCGGCTGCGATAAAGACGGTATTTTCAAAATACTGTTGGATGAGGGTTTCAGTCGCGACCAGATAGTGGCACAAATGAACTATGAGCCGGTCGTTGATCCTGCCCACATTGTTAATCCCTTAGCGCATCTAAAGCAGAATACCAGTCAGGAAACCGCGGGATTTTCGCAAAAAGTCGCGCTGGCCCGCGACAAGATTTATTTGCCGAATGCAAAGAAAGTGCCTACCGATCTGGCCGAAATGTATTTACTGGATGATTTCCTCAATGAGCAGGAATGCGAAAAGCTGACTGTGTTGATTGAATCCCGCTTAAGGCCCTCTGAAATTGCTACCACTAGCGACAGTGATAGTGATGGCAGCTTCCGTACCAGTAGAACCTGCGATCTGGGCCATCTGGGCAATGCGTTTATGCAGGAGATTGATGCCAGAATTTGCAAAATGATCGGCATCGATGCCTCGTATTCCGAGGTTATCCAGGGCCAGTATTATGAAGTGGGACAGGAATTTAAAGCACACACGGATTATTTTGAGGCAGACCAGTTCCAGTTGTACGCGGCGGCCCGGGGGCAGCGCACCTATACCTTCTTTATCTACTTGAACGATGTTGAAGAAGGCGGCGAGACCGAGTTTCTGAAACTGGGTATTAAAATAACACCGCAACGCGGCCGCGCGGTGATCTGGAACAGCCTGACTGAGCAAGGCGCGGTGAACCCCAATACCCTTCACCAGGCGCATCCTGTGTTACGCGGGTACAAATGCGTGATTACCAAATGGTTTCGCGCCACCGGCTCTGGCGCGATGTTCACCAAAGAGCCTAACGAATTTATTCCAAACTTTACCAAAAAAGGATTTAAAAAATCCCGCCTGGACCCGGCGTTATACAAGAAAATCGCGCAGTTTTACCGGCAAAACCTGCAGTCCTCGCACGATGAAATTGTGGACGGCGGCTACATTTACAGTGAGGGTCCCAGCCAGAAGGCCAGCACGGTGGTGGAATTGCCGCAGGACATGCGCGCTGAAATACATACTGCACTGCAGGGTGAATTGAGCAAATGGAGTGGGGTAAACCTGAAGCCCACGTATGTTTACGGTATTCGCACCTATCACCGCGGGGCCGTTTTGAAACCGCACCGGGACCGGCTGGACACGCATATCATCAGCGCCATTATCAACGTTGACCAAAAAGCCAACACACCATGGCCACTGTTAATTGAAGACAATTACTATCGGGTTCACCAGGTGTATCTGCAACCTGGAGAGATGGTGTACTACGAGGGTGCGCGCTTGACGCACGGCCGCCCGGAGGCCTTCGATGGCAAGCGGTTTGCCAATATATTTTGTCACTACATGCCGGCATGAGGATGTTGGCGCGCCAGGAATGGTTGGTCGGGGGGCAGGGGATGCGACAGGCGGTTTATGTAAAAAATACCGTAAAACATCGATTTGAGTGTCAGGAAATCTTACACTCGCCCCGTCGAATCCTCGCAAAAAAATTGAAAAAAACTCTATTACCCTTCTATTTCAACGAGTTAGCTGTATTGGCCTCAATTTTGCTTTATTTCATTGCTACGAATCAAATACAACTGTAGGCACGACGTTAAGGGAGTTAGTCCATATGAATAAAAACATGAAGATGAAGGCATTGCCCCTGGCAATCGCATCAGTACTGGGCACCAGCCTGCTGGTATCGCCCATGGCCTCGCAGGCGATGGTGACGTATGACACCTGGACCAGCGTTAATGCGCCCGACCCGGGCGGCAACTACATTGTCACTGCGACCCATGACCTTACCAACATCCAATGGGATATCGTATTCACGGTGAATCCCTGGAACGCCGAAGGTCTGGGCATATTTATTGATTTGGGTGCCTATAATGTTACTTCTCCCCTGACATTGACCGACGTCAGCTGGGACCCGAACGTCCCTGACCGGTGGGGTCACCCTTTGGGACACGGACACAACGAGCAACTCCTGTGGCGCAGGCTGCAACTTGAATGGCTTAAACCCGATCCTCCCTCCGGATGGGGAATGGGAAATGGTATTCAGTCTGGCAAACCAGGGTTATGACGGCATCCAGACGTTTTACTTTAGCTTTAACGACACGCTGTTCCCGGAATCACCGACGCGGATTGGGGCATCATGGGCGTTCGCGCACAGCAATTATGTGATGGTACCAATCTGTTGCCTGACGGTACTTGCGGTGGCAGCGACAAGTCTTTGGCACCGTGACTCCGACTCACGACTCCGACTCCGACTCCGACTCCGACTCCGACTCCGACTCCGACTCCGACTCCGACTCCGACTCCGACTCCGACTCCGACTCCGACTCCGACTCCGACTCCGACTCCGACTCCGACTCCGACTCCGACACCTTCGGACGTACCGGAACCCGGCACGGCGTTCCTGGTTGGGCTTGGGTTGCTGGGTCTGGGCCGCTCGCTGCGCAACAAAAAGCGCTCAAGCACCTGAGTCTGGTACAGCCTTAGTAAGGCTTGGTCACACTACTAAAAAAGCCCGTTGCTTAACGGGCTTTTTTTTGTGTGCAGTGGGCGCCAGGTAGCGCTATGCGGGGAGAGCGCGCTTAAGGGGCGACAGGGGGGCAGGCACCCCCTACTAGAGGAAGATCACACGTTTTCTGCTCGCCTTCACCCAGGCTTAACTCCACAATTTCGGTCGCCGGGGACGGAATAACAATGCCATCCAGCACATCAGGATCATCATTTTCGGCCTGGCAGCTAAAGGCCAGGGTATAGTTTCCAGCAGGCAAGGACGAGATCGCATAACTGCCATCCGCGGCTACCTTTTGTGAGGTATAGGGCGCAATGGCTGTAGCAGGCGCACCGGGATCCACAGTGCTGTCAAAGTTATCCGCCAGATTATTCTCGTCCAGGTCATGGCCCTGGTAGAGGTAAATCACATTGCCATCGTTGACGTCAGCCTTAGTAGTACAGGGGGCCGTGCTATTGCCACTAAACAGTGCCGGGTCCACGGTACCGGCAACACTCGCCGCGGCTTCCACTTCGACGACCCTGACACCGGTCGGCTTGAGAATGTAACGATCCTTGCTGCCGGGGTTATAGGTCATGGCCTTGCGCAGGTCAAACTCAATCACAAAGACCTGCACACCCGCAGTTTCTACCGTAAAGCCACCGAGCTTCAATCCATCACTGGGTACCTTTAACTCCTTGCGCACATCACCATTATCTATTTCATTTACCCAGGAGAAATTGGTATCTTCATCAATAACGGACAGCCGTAACTGGTCGTATTCGCCGGGCTCCAGTTCCAGACCCTCGACAATAATTTTGTTGTTACCGGCCTGCAGGTCCAGCAGGTTAACCTGAATGGTATCGGTATCCTTACCGTCTTCCGTGAATTGATCAATATACACACAGTCATCAGTGGCAGGATCATTATCGCAATCGTTGCCACCCTTGCGCCTTAGTTCAATGGCATCAATGGTGATGACCACTGCGGACAAGCCCTCAACCGGGGCGTCTGATAAGGCGAAACTCACCGTACCCGGGGCCGCCGTTGAACTGCCATTGAAACTGCCACCCCCGCCACCGCCACCGCAGGCCAGCAGGCCAAGTGACAGGAGAGTGAGGGTGGTGCTGTACGAAAACGCTTTTAACACGGTCAATTTCCTCTGATGATGGTCCCAATACTCCCTACGCTACTTGTTATCTGCGTTATCTTCCAGAGCAGCAATACCAAAACCCGGAACTACTGCCAGATTATCGCCAAAAAAAGTTCATCCGAGCCCGATTCTGCGCGCTGGCCAGCTCTCGTTTTTGCTAGACTACGGCCCCTGTCGCCAGACCCCCAACCCGAGCACCTGTGACCCAACTCAACCCCCGACAACGCGAGGCCGTGCGCTATATCGACGGACCCCTGCTGGTACTGGCCGGGGCCGGTAGCGGCAAGACCAGCGTCATCACCGAGAAGATCGCCTGGCTGGTCAACACCTGCGGCATCAAGGCCAGCCGCGTCGCAGCGGTGACCTTCACCAACAAGGCCGCACGGGAAATGAAAGAGCGGGTGGGCAAGCTGCTGCGCGGCACGGCGGCGGAAGGCCTCACGGTCAGCACCTTTCACCAGCTGGGGCTGAAGATCATCCGCACCGAGCGCAAGGCGCTGGGCCTTAAATCGGGGTTTTCCATCTTCGACGGCGAGGATACCCGCACGTTAATCCGCGACCTGCTCATACAGGAGCACGGCGCCGAGGGCGACCAGGCGGTCATTATCGCGCAACGCATCTCGCGCTGGAAAAACGACCGCGTATTACCGGAACAGGCGCTGGCCACTGCCACCACTCCGGCGGACATCCTCTGCGCCCAGGCCTACCTGCGCTACAAGCGCGCCCTGAAAGCCTACAACGCCCTGGATTTTGACGACCTGATCCTGCTGCCCACTATCCTCTTCGAGCACTCCCCCGCCATTCTGGAAAAATGGCAAAACCAGATCCACCACCTGTTGGTCGATGAATACCAGGACACCAACTCCAGCCAGTACCTGCTGGTGAAGCAGCTGATCGGACTGCGCGGCGGGCTCACGGTGGTGGGCGACGACGACCAGTCGATCTACGCCTGGCGCGGTGCCCGGCCGGAGAACCTGGTGCAGTTGCAGGAGGATTTTCCCGGCCTGAAGGTGGTCAAGCTGGAACAAAACTATCGCTCCACCGCGCGTATCCTCAAGGCCGCCAACGCCCTGATTGCCAACAATGCCCACGTGTTCGACAAACAACTGTGGAGCGAGCTGGGCTTCGGCGATCCGCTGCGCGTGATTCGCTGCACCGACGAGCAACATGAGGCGGATCAGGTAGTGGCGGAAATTCTCGATCACAAGTTGCGCAAACGCACCCGGTATGGCGACTACGCTATCCTGTACCGGGGCAACCACCAGTCGCGACTGGTGGAGCTGGCGCTGCAACAGCAGCAGATACCCTACCACCTCAGCGGCGGCACCTCGTTCTTCGCCCGCAACGAGGTCAAGGACATCATGGCCTACCTGCGCCTGATCGTGAACGAGAACGACGACAACGCGTTCCTGCGCATTGCCAATGTACCGCGGCGCAAGCTGGGCACCTCGACGCTGGAAGCACTGGGCAACTACGCGATTGCCCATCATTGCAGCCTGCACCAGGCCTGCGGCCGTATTGACGCAAGCCAGGTGCCCGAAACCGGACTCAAGCGCCTGCGTGAATTTCGCTCTTGGATGGACGGCGTGCGGCGCAGCTGTGCCGGCGACAACAGTGTCGCCGGTGTGCGCCAGATGCTACGCGACATTGATTACGAGGGCTGGCTAGCGCAGCTCAGCTCCAGCGATGACGTGGCGCAGCGGCGCATGGGCAATGTACATTTCCTGGTTGATGCCCTGCAGCGGGTCATGTCCAACGAACAGGTAGGATTGGATGATGCTATCGCCCGCCTGGTGCTACGCGACCTGCTGGAACAGCAGGACGAGGAGGAGAAAGGCCCTGAAAGTGTGCAGCTGATGACGCTGCACGCCGCCAAGGGATTGGAATTCCCGCACGTTTATATCATCGGAATGGAAGAAAAGTTACTGCCCCACAGAGTGAGTATCGAGGAAGACAACATTGAGGAAGAACGGCGGCTGGCCTATGTCGGTATTACACGCGCGCAGCAGACCCTGAGCATGACCATGGCACTGAAGCGACGCCAGTTCGGCGAGGTTATCCGGTGCGAGCCCAGCCGCTTTATCGCAGAACTGCCGCAGGACGACCTGCAATGGCAGGGCGGTGGCCAGGACACTCAGGAAGCCAATGAGGCGCGCGGACAGGAAACCCTGGCGGGACTTAAAGGGCTGTTTGCCTGAGCCGTAAATTTCCGCGGCGCAAACTGCAACAGGCAGTGGTGTGGCGCTTACTTGCTGCCGGCCACCATGTAATCAACCGCAGCGTCAATCTCCTCCTCGGAACAGCTCGCACAGCCGCCCTTGGCCACCATGCCAGTCCCGGGAACACCCTTCATACCACTGGCGTAAAGCGCGTCGTTGCCCTTGGCGATACGCGGCGCCCACGCTGCTTTATCGCCATACTTGGGGGCACCGGCCGCGCCGGTACTGTGACAGGCCATGCAGGTTGTGTCGAAAACCTCTTTACCGGTGCGCGGCGCGCCGCCCGCGACTGCAGCAGCGGCCCCGCCACAGGTGCTGTCACCTGCCATACACGATGTGCCAACCGGCTTGATGCGCTCCGCAATGGCAGCGCGCTGGGCGTCCGTTAATTCTACGGCGAAGGCACTGCAGGCCAGCAGGGCCGCCAGAAAACTGAAAGCTATACGATTGATCACAATGAATTCCTCTCTTGGACAGGCGCGCATTATAGCCACTTATGGAGGGAGGGAAAACGTAGCAATTGAAACTATTGCCCAGTTCGATAAAGCGCGACACACTGGCGCGACCTCGACCAGAGGGCTGGCCCGGAACGCCCCGGCGCGAACATTCATAGCCATAAGGAAGCCGACACGCATGAAACTGTACACCTACGACCTGGCCCCCAATCCACGGCGACTCGACCTGTTTCTTAAACTCAAGGGCCTCGAGATCGAGACACACCCAGTCGACATGAGGGTCGCCGAGCAACTCAGCGACGCGTACCGTGCCGTCAACCCCGCGTGCACCGTACCCGCCCTGGTGCTCGACGACGGCACCGTACTGACCGAAGTTATTGGCATGTACACCTATCTGGAGCAATTGCATCCTGAGAAACCGCTCATGGGCAGTACCGCGGTGGAGCGGGCGCAGGTGATCAGCTGGTGCCACAAACTGTTTCACGACCTGATGATGGCCATCGCCAGCGTACTGCGTAACCGGGGCAAGAGCTTTCATAACCGGGCGCTGCCCGGGCCGCTGGATACACCCCAGATACCGGCATTGGCAGAGCGCGGCTTATTGCAGATACACCACATCCTGCCCGAATTGGACGCTCATCTGGCCACCTCGACCTGGCTGGCTGGCGACAACTTCACCGTGGCCGATATCGATCTGCTGGTCACGATCGATTTCCTGGCCTGGATCAAGGAATCCATCCCCGAACACTGCCCGCACCTGAAAGCGTGGTACGCGCGGGCAGCCGCCCACGTGGCCTGACTCGCGTCTATCCCGGAGGCTGCCCACCAAACTGCGGTGCTGATGGGCCGCATCTGATGCCGCATCGCTACGCCAGTTGCGCTATAACGTCTCACGTCCTCGAAGGATTGAGATTATGCGGCTCTGGCGCAACGCCCGACGCACACCGCGCCCCGGATGGCGACTCCTGTGCTGCACACTTGTAACGCTGCTGGCAGGTTGTCAGCCCGCCGGGCCTGACGCGCCGTTTACACTGTATCGGGCCAGACCAGGCATGGTCCCGCCCGCTGCTCCCCCTGCCATGACGCTCACCACCGTGCCCGCTCCACCGCACTCCGCCGAGCTGCTGCTGGACATTCCCCCTGACAACCTCGACGGACTCGACTTCCTGGCCCTGCGCGGTTGTGCGGTGCAGGCCAACATTATCAAACGCAATAGTAACCTCGGCCGGCGCGCCAAGCCGTCGCAACGCCTGCTGCTGGAACTGGAGTACCTGCGACTCGCTCCGCCGTGTATCACCCATCTGCGCGGTAGCGACAACGCGGCGCTGGCTGCGCTGCTGGAGGGGGCGTGGCAACTGCGGCGGAAGCAACTGCCGGCGTTGATCTTCAATGCCACACTGGGTAGCGACGAGTACCAGGCCTTCTGGCTGACCGTCCCGGCCCCGGGAGGGTATCCACGCGTCAGCCGCAGGGCCGCGGCCGCAGCCCTGGACACGATTAACAACCATACCCGCCGCTGGCTGGGCGGAAACTACCAGGCGCATAATCGCGACTTTGAAATTTTGCTGGGTGAGGTCGCCGGGGGTGGCGGCGGTGCGCTGTTGCAGGCGCGCGCCCAGCGGGTGGACCGGGGCTACCAACAGCTGCTTGCCCCCATCGCCGACCTGGAGGCGCAACTCTCCACCTCCCTGCCGCAGCACTATCGCCGTTGGATGGACATCCGGGACCAGCGCTTCGCAAAGTTCATCAGCGCATCACACGACATGGAGCAACTTGGGGGTATCCAGCGTCCGCGCCCGACTAATTGAACAAAGTGAGCTGCACCGGTGTCTGAATATTGGTTACACTCAAACAACGACCGGGACGACGCGGTCCCACCCTTGAGGGAAGTTCTTATGTTAACGCCAATGCGGGCAGCCCTGCACACCCTCGCCCTGCTTTGCCTCGCCGTCCTGTTGGCGGCCTGCGCCAGCGGTCCGCCCCAACCGGTGGTGGATTACAAGACCGACTACAATTTCAAGGCGGTGAAGAAAATCGCCTTCCTACGCGATACCGGTCAGGTCTACGGCGTTAACCCGCTGCAACTGAGCGACATGCAGCGCGACCGCATACACGAGGCGCTGGCTTTCGCCCTGACGAATCGCGGTTTCGAAATGGTGGCAGATGCGGCGCAGGCTGACCTGCTGGTGAGCTGGAATCTGGTCACCGAGCAAGTGACTGACGTGGACAGCTGGGGTTCTCTGGGCATGGGCTATGGGGGCGCTTACGGACTCTACGGTGGCTACAATTGCTGGAGTTGCGTCCCGGGCCAGAATATCTCTGTGCGCAGCTACACGCAGGGTACCTTCATCGTGGACATGATAGACCGCACGCTGGATAAATCGGTATGGCGCGGCGTGACCCAGTCGCCGCTCAAGGGGAATAAGCGAGAGGATCAGGACAAATACAACGAGGCGGCCACCGCTATTTTCGCCTCGTTTCCGCCGTGAAGAAGCCATGCCCCGGCCAGCGCCCAGTCCTGGCGCGCATGGACTCAATCCGGGCAACACCGTTATTATGCGCGACCCAACCGCCCGTAGCTCAGCTGGATAGAGCGCTGCCCTCCGGAGGCAGAGGTCGCAGATTCGAATTCTGCCGGGCGGGCCATCCTCAATTGAAGTTCACTGCTGCTTTATCAGGGACTCCGCTGGAATTCCCAGTTGCTGGTTCAACTTCCAGACCATCTTCAACGTCAATGAGCGCTTGTGATTCAGAATTTCGTATACCCGATTGCTTTTGCCGATCATCGGTTCAAGATCTTTTACGGTCAGACCCTTCTGCTCCATTTCAAATTTTATGGCCTCCACCGGATCGGGTAGATCCAGTGGATAATGTTTGGCTTCATAGGCTTCCACCAGTGTTACCAACACATCCAGCTTATCTCCCTCGGGAGTATTCGGCACCGCCACCATGAGGCTGTCAATCTCCTTTAACGCCGCACGGTAATCGGCCTTCGTTCGAATTGGATTAATGTCCATTGCAGTTACCTCCTATACTAAACAGTGTGCACGTCGATCTTGTCATATTGGGCGTGAGTGCCAATAAAGCGGATATACACCACGCGATAGGCATAGTTGATCCAGACCACCAGACGGTATTTGTTACCGGCGATGTTAAACACCACTCGCCCATCTCTGAGAATACTGGCATTCCTGAACTCTTGCTTTACGCCCGCCGGGGATGCCCAATCAGCTTTCAGCACATGCCGGTACCAGGCAAGGGCCGGCTCAATGGCATCGGCGTAAGCAGATTTACCGTTCCAAAATGCCTTTAGCTTCGACAGTGCGATAACTCTCATGCACCGCATAATAGTCCCATACTGGGACTATCGCAAGGTTCATCTTCAAGGCCCGTCAGATCTGCTCGATAACAGTCTTCCCGTAGCGGGTATATATGAAGGGCCCGCACACCTCCGGGCCGTCGCCGTCGCGCAGGCGCCGCTCCAGCTCCTGCAGCACCATCCGGGTGATGTGGGGGAGCTGGTCCATGTGCTGGGCCTTGGACAGTTCCACCCAGTGCAGGTCGAGCAATTCACCGGAGCCCTGCGGCCGCTCGTGTACCTCGCCCTGGATGTGCTGGGCATCAATCATGAAAAAGCGCGCGTCGAAACGGCGATTGCGATAGGGCGGCGTGATCGCCCGCGCGATGAGGTGCAGGACATCCAGCCGCGGGTTGATGTCGTGGCGCAGGAACGCGGCCCAGTGCGGTGAGCGGGACGTCAGTGTCGGCGTGTCCGGTTCCCCGATGATCAGCCCCGTCTCCTCGTAGGTCTCGCGAATGGCGGCCAGGGCCAGCGCCCGCGCCCGGGTTTGTGAGCATCCACCGCACAGGCGCTGCATCACGTCCGGGTGCAGATCGTGCGGCGGCACGATACGGCTGTCCGCCGGATCGACCTTGCCGCCGGGGAACACAAACTTGTTGGGCATGAATGTGTGGCTGGCGGCCCGCCGGCCCATCAGGACCCGCGGCTCCGGCCCCTCCCGGCGCACGATGAGGAGGGTTGCCGCATCCCTGGGTCGCACCGCCCGGGCGTTGCCGCGCAGCTCACTGGTGGAAATGTAGGGGAAGTCGCGCGGTTCGTCGCCGTTCATTCTGCCACTTTTTTCGCAAGGTTGAGCCCCGGGGGCAGACGCGCCGGTCAGCCTCCCAGCGGGCGGTGTATATTTACTCAAAGTTATACTGGACAAGCCGGAATATATCACCAAAAATCGCACCCCATACTCATACCCCAATCGGGGCTGGGAGCCAAGCGAGCCGGAGAGCAACTCCCTGTCCTCGCTGAAAGATCTAACTACGAGATCAGCGTGGTGTGTCCGCTAACAGTGGCATCCTGTCAGAACGCATGTTAGGCAAATTTACTTTGTTGTTAGAAGGGAAATTATGTCTATAGACAAGTTGGTCAAACCACCTACCAAGCGCAACGTTCGCAACAGCAAACTCGCAGATGTGCTCGGCCCGGTTGAAAACCTCGAAAGTTACGTCAAGGCAGACTGGTGGAAACACCTGTTCAATGCCAATTACCTGCGCACCGATGGTGACGTCGTTAATGACAACACTATTACACAGGCCGAGGTAGATATTTTCGAGAGAATCCTCGCGGTGGATAAGAATGCGTCCATGCTTGACCTGTGCTGCGGCCAGGGCCGGCATGTCCTGGAGTTCGCTCGCCGTGGTTTCTCGGGAGCACAGGGCTTCGACCGCTCACATTACCTGATCAGCCGTGCGCGCGGACAGGCTAAGAAAGAAGGGCTCAGCGCCAGCTTCAAGGAAGGCGATGCCCGCAAACTGCCCTACAAGCACAACCAGTTTGATGTTGTCACCATCCTCGGCAACAGCTTCGGTTATTTTGAAAGCCAGGAAGATGACCAACTGGTGCTGGGGGAAATATTCCGCATATTGAAGCCGAATGGCAAGTTGCTGGTCGATGTGACGGATGGCGATCACATGCGTGCGACCTTCGAGCCGCGCAGTTGGGAGTGGATAGACAAGACGTATTTCGTCTGCCGTGAGCGCTCCATCTCCAGTGACAACCAACGGCTGGTATCGCGGGAAGTGATCACCCACGTCAAGCAGGGTGTGGTAGCCGACCAGTTCTACGCTGAGCGACTCTACAGCAAGGAACTACTGAAGGAGTTGCTGGAGGACAACGGTTTTGCTGATGTTGAGATTTGCGAGCCGCTGGATACCAGTTCTACACGCGACCAGGATCTGGGCATGATGGCCCGTCGCAATATTCTGGTTGGACGTGTACACAAGCCCGTTGCGCCTGCCTCTGCCAAACAGCCGAAGAAGGTCGCTCGCATCGCCGTATTAATGGGTGACCCGCGCAAGTCCGACAAGATTAAACCGGGCTCGACCTGGGATGATGATGACCTGTTCACCATCAACGAAATGAAAAAGGCCCTAGCCTCGTTGCCCGGCTATGACATTACCTATTTTGACAGTCACGATCAGTTTATGTCCGACTGCTACAAGTGGAAGTCGGACTTTGACCTGGCGCTGAACATTTGCGATGAAGGCTTCAACAACGACGCCCTGTTCGAGTTGCACGTACCGGCGCTGCTGGAAATTATGGGGGTGCCCTATACCGGTGGCAATCCGCAATGCCTCAGCTATTGCTACGACAAATCGCTGGTGCGGGGTATGGCCACGGAGATGGGCATTCCGGTGGCAGAGGCCTACATGGTAAACCCCGATGACACTACCTTCATTGAAGTGGCTATTCCATTTCCGGTCATTATCAAGCCGAATATGGGGGACTCCAGTTTTGGCATCACCGCCGACAATGTGTGTGAAGACTTCCGGCAACTGGAGAATGCCCTGCTGTCCATACGGCAGCGGTTTGGCTATGAACAGCCCGTCCTGATCGAGCAGTACCTGACCGGGGCGGATATCAGCGTCGGCATTATCGGCAATCCGCCGGGGACTTACGAGTTTCTGCCGATCATCGAGGAAGACTATTCACTGTTGCCGGAGGGTTTGCCACGCATCTGTGGTTATGAGGCCAAATGGGACCCCGATTCGCCCTATGCCAACATCCGCTCGGTGCCTGCGCAGTTGGATAGCGCTACCGAGCAGTTCCTGCACGCGAGCTGCCAGAAATTGTTTGAACGGCTAGGGTGCAGGGATTACGCACGCTTTGACTGGCGCCTCGACAGCGACGGCACACCGCGGTTGCTGGAAGTCAATCCCAATCCCGGCTGGTGTTGGGACGGACACCTGGCAAAAATGGCCGCACTCGCCGGCTGGTCCTATGCCGATATGCTGCACAGGATCATCAAGGCTGCCGAGCTACGCGAGAAAGTAAAAGCTAACTCCTGAGGGTTGTGAACAACCGCGCACCCAACCCCGACAGTGGCTCCATGAACGAGCGCAGTGCGCGCAGTTCATGGTTGCGTCGCACCCTGCGACTATCCCAGCAGGAGGCAGTCGCTTCGGCGGCGATGACTGCTACCGGGGATAATTTCTTCAACGCGTTTGCCATTCACCTGCAGGCCAGTGCAACCCAGATGGGTGCCCTGACGGCGGTGCCGCAATTGTTTGGCGCCTGGATGCAACTGCTGTCCATCTGGATTGGCGCCCGCTTGCCGCGCAAAAATCTGGTGGTGGCGGTGGCGGCATTTCAGGCCGTGGTAGTGGCGGCCATCGGCTGGATCGCGACACAGGATTTAGACCAACCCACCGTGTGGCTGATTGTGCTGGCCTCTGTTTACAGCGCTGCCCTGAACCTGATCCAGCCCCACTGGCGCGCCTGGATGGGCAGCATCGTGCCAGCCCGCCGCCGCGGCACTTTTTTTGCGGTGAGAACCCGTCTCACCATGGTGTCCTCGCTGCTGCATATTCATTGCCGGGGGCGGCATGCTGACCCTGTGTGCGCAACGCGGAAGTCCGGGGCTGGGCTTCGCGCTGCTGTTTGCCTTTGCCGCGCTGGGGCGAGCGTGTTCGTCTACGTTACTGTCGAAAATGCATGATCCGGAACCTGTTAGCCAGGACCAGAGCCACCGAGTGTTGCGGGAAAGCCTCGGCCAATTGGTCAGTGCCCTGCGCGAGCCGGGCTTTCGTCACTACACGTTTTTCCTCTCGGGGATGATGGGTGTGGTGGCTATTTCCGCGCCCTTTTTTGCGGTCCACATGCTCAAGGGACTGGGCTTCACCTACCTGGAGTACAGCATTAACGCCGCTGCCTCAATTGTTACGCAGTTCCTGATGCTGGGCTTTTGGGGACGCTTCAGCGATCGGTATGGCAACCGGGTGGTGATACTGCTGACCGGCGGAGTACTGCCGTGCCTGCCGCTGTTGTGGCTGGTTTCACCCAATTTTTATTACCTGCTGCTGGTCCAGATAACGTCCGGCGCAGCCTGGAGCGGCTTTAGCCTGAGTACCTCGAATTTTCTCTACGACCTGCGTCCCCACCGCACCGGATTTGCCGCCTATGCTGCCGTGCAGGCGAGTATCACGGCCGGTGTCGTGTTCGTGGGCGGGCTTACCGGTGGTTTTCTGGCGGCCTATGCGCCCCAGTTGGTCACGCTACTGCCTGATTGGCTGGCACCATCGAGCCCGCTATTTCTGGTATTTGTCACCAGCGCGGCACTGCGGGTGCTGGTCATCACATGGTTTATCCCACGGGCGCAAGAACCCAAGGTGCGACGGCGTCCAGGCAGCCTGAAGCTTATCTACAGAATTTCAAAATTCAGTGCACTCTCGGGCGTCAGCCTGGACTGGCTGACGGTGACACACAAAAAGCCGGGGAAAAAACAGCCTGGGAAGGCCTAGGCGTTGGAGACCTTCAGCTTCTGGCCTGGTTTGAGGGAATCCTTGCTGGAAATGTCATTCCAGGCCTGCAACTGCTGCGGGGAAACCTTGAACCGCCGCGCAATACTCCACAGCGAATCTCCACTACGAATGACATATTCGCTTGATTTACGCGAGGCGAGGCGTGCACGAGTGCTCGCGACCTGCTCTGCAGACAAGGTTTCGCGCTGCGCATTGCCGGGCAAAATCAGGGATTTACCGACCCGGAGCGACTGGTTATGCAAGCCATTGAGAGCCATCAACTGCGGCACGGTGGTATTGTAGCGCCGTGCAATTGTCGACAGGGAATCACCCGCAGCCACGCGGTGCAGCCGATCAGGCTTCTGATGACTCAGATGAGCATCACTGGACAGCGCCGCGACTGCGCTTTCCAGCGGTCGCTTCAATTGCGACTCGGGTATTCGCACCGGGTAGCCCTGCGGAATGTATTTATCGCCACTCCACACCGGTCCCAGCAGCGCCGGGTTGTGCATTTTCAGCTCTTCCATGCTGATACCGGCCTCACGGGCCAAAGCCTTGGCGGAGACGTACTTCTGCACAGCAACCACGTCGTAAGCGATCGGGGCATCCATTTTCACCTTGCCGAAATAGCGCCCGGGATTGCTGTCGATCTCCAGAGCCGCCAGGAAAGATGCATAAAAATTACGCGAGGCAAAACCGAAAGCCTCACCCTTGTATTTTTGTACGATAACATCGATGTCATTGGTCCCCAGGGCTTCGGTAGCACGCACCATGCCGCCCGCACCGTGATTATAACTGGTCAGCGCCAGTGGCCAGGTGCCCGTGGTTTTGTAGTTGGCCTTGAGCAGTTTGGCCGCGCCTTCAGTCGCAATGAAAGGATCCATGCGCTCGTCCACCACTTGGTCCACGCGCATGTACTGGCGCGCTGTGGCGGGCATGAATTGCCACAAGCCGGCCGCCGCCACCTTGGAATAGGCCGAGGGATTGAAGGAAGACTCCACATGTGGGAGCACCTCCAGTTCCCTTGGCAGGTCCAGATCGGCCAGGATACGGCGAATATGCGGCTTCCATTGTCCGGAACGGACGAGGCCCTCCCGGAACCGGTCCGATTGGCCTAGCTGGAAGCGAACATGTTGGGCTGCCTCCGCGAAAGTTTGGGAAGCGGTTTCCGCAGGCCACGCGGCGAGCACTTTTGCCTCGGTAGTGCTGAGATCGCTACGCTTACCGTTGCCAAGGCTGCGCAGTGCGCGGGTCACACGCTCCGCGGCATCGGCAACCAGGTTTTCGCGGTCTGCTCTGCTGACATAAGGCGGTAGTTCCACAACGTCGTAGATAACAGACAAGTTCTCGTCGTCATGCAGGTAGCCCTGGTTAGTCGAGACCCGGGTATATACCTTTACCCAAAATTGAACCGCAGGCTCCAGCGCGACTGGTCTAGGAAAGTTTGACGCGCTCACATTCAAGCAGGGAAGAAGTAGCAGCGCGAGGAAGAGAGTTGCTCTGATCATACTCGGTAGCCTGTTATTGCTTTCGCTATATTATTAAGTTATATCAGAATTTTGTTGCGATGTAACCCTCCATCGTAAGTTTTCGATAGTAAATCACATCCAAAAACGAACCATCAGTCGGGCTGCTACCGCGTAGTCGGCGGGCGCGGGCGCTGCGAGACGTTAACACGGCGGGGCCTTGCAATCATGTCTGCGTGTCAGCGCCAAAAAATACTTGCGTTCTGGTCCGGCAGGAATAAAATCGCCGCCCAGTCAATCACGATAAAAACCTTCTGTTTTCTGATACCCAGCCCTGCACCACTGACCGCAGAATATATCTTTGTCTGATTCGTCGTAAACCGGGCTTGGCATCGCCGACATCTGACACAAAGCTGCCACAAGTTGTTTGTATCATGCATCATCCAGAGTGTTTGCCAACAAAGAGTTAGCAGAGGAAGTGAAATACATTATGCCTAACCAGATGTCCAAAAACACATCCATTACCTATGCACCCGATGGCTGGAGCAGCGAGCGCAGCGCAGAGCTGTACGGTATCAACTCATGGGGTGCGGGATACTTTGATGTCTCCGAGCAGGGCGAAGCGCAGGTCAATGTCGATTTTGGCGATCACCAGGTCGTGGTATCCATCATGGATATTGTACTGGGCATGCGTGCGCGTGGGCTGCACATGCCGGCGGTGCTGCGTATCAGGAACCTGCTGGATCACCGCATCAAGGTGCTGAACGAGTCCTTTGCGCTGGCCATCGAACAGGGCGGTTACCAGAACATTTACCGTGGGGTCTTCCCCATCAAGGTCAACCAACAGTGCCACGTTATCGAGGAAATTGCCGACTACGGACGCCGTTACCACCACGGATTTGAAGCGGGTAGCAAGGCGGAGCTGATCATCGCGCTGTCGCAGCTACGGGATCACGAAAGCCTGATCATCTGCAACGGCTATAAGGATGCCGAGTTCATCGACCTGGGGCTGTACGCGAGGCAGATGGGAATTTCCTGTTTTTTCGTGCTGGAATCTGTGACCGAACTGCCTCTTGTGATCGAGCGCAGCCGCATCATGAATGTGGAACCACTGATCGGCGTACGCATCAAAAACAGCGTCGCGGTTGATGGCTACTGGAGCCAGGACAGTGGCGATCGCTCCATTTTCGGGCTCTCCACGGATTCGCTCATCACGATTGTGGATGAACTGCGCGAAGCGGGGATGCTGCACTGCCTGCAGTTACTGCACTGTCATCTGGGCTCCCAAATTCCCAATATTCGCAACGTGCGCACTGGAGTATTGGATGCCTGCCGTTTTTACGCCGGGCTGGTGCAGGAAGGCGCGCCAATGGGCTATCTCGATCTCGGCGGCGGCCTGGCAGTCGACTACGAGGGCGCGCGGACCAATAGCACGCACAGCATGAACTACCAGTTGCACGAGTATTGTTCGAATATAGTCGAGAGCATTTGTGAAACCCTGGACCCACTGGATATCAAGCATCCGGTCATTATCACGGAGTCGGGTCGCGCTACCGTAGCCTATTCGTCGATGCTGCTGTTTAACATCCTCGATGTGCGCGACAGCAAGCCCGGCCCTATTCCCGAATGCCTGCCAGATGACTGCAGCGAAAATTTGGTAAGCCTGCGCTCGGTACTCGACATTGTTTCCGGACGCAATTTCCAGGAGTGCTATAACGATGCCCTGTTCTATCGCGATGAATTGCGCGAGGAGTTCCACCATGGCCAGGCCACGTTGAGAGAGCGCGCGCTGGGGGAAAATATTTACCTGGCTGTACTGCAGCGTGTCGCGGCAATTCTTCCGGGGCTGAACAGAGTCCCGCCGGAACTGGAGAATCTGCCCGAGTTACTATCAGACATCTACTATGGCAACTTCAGCCTGTTCCAGTCGCTTCCAGACATGTGGGCGATAGACCAGGTTTTTCCGATCATGCCGATTCATCGCCTCATGGAAGAGCCTACCCGCTCGGCGGTTTTGGCCGATTTGACCTGTGACTGCGATGGCAAGATCGACAGTTTTTCCACTCCGGAAGGGATCAGTCGGACGCTCAACCTGCACGCGCTGAAACCGGATGAAGATTACTACCTGGGCGTTTTTCTGGTGGGTGCCTATCAGGAAACCCTTGGCGACCTGCACAACCTGTTCGGGGATACCAACGTAGTGAACGTGGCCGTAAACCCTGATGGTAGTTTCGAGTTCGTCCGTGAATTCCACGGTGACAGCATTTTCGACGTACTCAGCTATGTGGAGTACGAACCCAAGCAGATGCAGGAGCAGTTTCGCCTGATCGCCGAGGAAGCCGTGCGTAGCGGAAAAATCACCATTGCCCAGCGGCAGGTGATTTTGCAGGCGTTCAAGGCCAGCCTGCACGGCTACACCTATTTTGAGCATGAATAAACCAGATTTTGAACGGGAGTAAAGCCATGTCCAAGGTGATGATTATCGGCGCAGGTGGTGTTGGTGGTGTTGTTGCACATAAATGCGCGCAGTTAACTGATGTGTTTACTGAGATCGTGCTGGCCAGTCGCACCGAGTCCAAGTGCAAGGCCATTGCCGCGCAACTGAGCCGCCCTATCCGCACCGCGCAGGTGGATGCCGACAATGTTCCCGAACTGGTCAGCCTGCTGCAGCGCGAGCGACCTGAGCTGGTCATCAACGTGGCATTGCCGTACCAGGACCTGACCATCATGGACGCCTGCCTCGAAGCAGGCGTCCATTATCTGGACACGGCCAACTATGAGCCTCTCGATACTGCGAAATTCGAATACCGCTGGCAGTGGGCGTACCAGCAGCGCTTCCTCGATGCGGGGTTGACTGCCGTGCTGGGCAGCGGCTTTGACCCGGGAGCGACCAACATATTTACCGCCTACCTTGCCAAACATTATTTCGACGAGATCCATGAACTGGATATCATCGATGTTAACGGCGGTGACCACGGCTATCCGTTCGCCACCAACTTCAATCCCGAAATCAATATTCGCGAAGTCAGCGCCGAGTGTCGCCACTGGGAAAACGGTCAGTTCGTTACCACTCCCGCCATGTCAAGGAAGGCACGCTATACCTGTCCGGAGGAAGTAGGCACTTTCAATATCTACCGCATGTACCACGAGGAGTTGGAATCGCTGAGCAAGCATTTCCCCAGCCTGAAACGCGCCCAGTTCTGGATGAGCTTTTCCGACAATTACCTGAACCACCTGAAGGTTCTGGAAAATGTCGGCATGACCGGGATTGAGCCCGTCCAGTATCAAGGTCAGTCCATTGTACCCATACAGTTCCTAGCGCACCTGCTGCCCGACCCTTCTACCCTGGGCCCACGCACCAAAGGCCGAACTTGCATCGGCTGCATTGTGCGCGGTAACAAGGACGGAGCGGAAAAGGTGATGTTCATCTATAACATCTGTGACCATCAGGCCTGTTACCGGGAAGTGCAGTCACAGGCCATTTCCTACACCACAGGCGTGCCGGCAGTGATCGGTGCCAAGATGATTCTTGAAGGCAAATGGCGCCAACCCGGCGTATGGAACGTCGAGCAGTGCGACCCCGATCCCTTCATGGAGGACATGAACCAGTACGGCCTGCCCTGGAAAGTGATTGAACTGGATCCGGGTTTCAAGCTGGATGTCATACACAGCTGATACCTTCGGGGAGCCCGAGCATGCAATTCACGGACTTTCGCAAACTGGATCTCGGTCGCCTGCCATCGCCCTGCTTTGTCGTCGACGAGGTCGCGATAGAACGCAATCTGGAAATCCTCGCCACGTTGGCTGACGCTAGCGGAGCAACCGTCTTGTCTGCACTCAAGGCGTTTTCCATGTGGCGGCTGGCACCCCTGGTGTCCAGTTACCTGAGCGGCACCTGCGCCAGTGGCCTGCACGAGGCCCGCCTCGGCCGTGAATGTTACGGCGGCGAAGTGCACGTCTTCAGCGCCGCGTACACCGAGAACGATTTGCGCGAAATTCTCGAAATCGCCGATCATGTCGTGTTCAACAGCTGCGCCCAATGGCAGCGCTTTCGTCCGCTTACCCTGGCGGCCCTGGCCCGCAGACCAGGGCTCAGGTTCGGCTTGCGCATAAATCCCGAGCACTCCGAAGGGGCCGTTCCAATTTACGACCCCTGCGCCCCGGGCTCTCGTCTGGGCATTCCTTTATCACAGTTGGATGAGAACGTCCTTGAGCATATCAGCGGGCTGCACTTCCACACCTTGTGCGAGCAGGACTTTCCACCGCTGCAACGCACGCTGCAGGCAGTGGAAGAAAAGTTCGGGCATCTGCTGGAGCGTATGCAATGGATCAACTTCGGTGGCGGACATCACATCACGCGTCCTGGCTACCAGATGGACGAGCTGGTCGCGTGTATCCGCGATTTCTCCAGCAGATATGGCGTACAGGTTTATCTGGAGCCAGGTGAAGCTATTGCCATTGGCACCGGAGTGCTGGTCACAGAGGTACTGGACCTGGGGTGGAACCACCTGAACCAGGCTATTCTCGATTCCTCCGCGACTTGCCACATGCCGGATGTGCTGGAAATGCCGTACCGCCCGGATATCCTGGATGGCGCAGAACCCGGCGTACTTGACCACACCTACCGTCTGGGCGGTCTGACCTGCCTGGCGGGCGATGTGATGGGCGACTACAGCTTTGCTGCGCCATTGCAGATAGGTCAGCGCCTCATGTTCGGTGACATGGCGCATTACACCATGGTCAAAACTAGCACGTTCAACGGCACCAAACTGCCCGCCATTGCCCTGTGGAACTCGGCAACCGACGAGCTAGAGATCGTGCGCGAATTTGGCTACGAGGATTTCAAGCGGCGTTTGTCCTAGGTGCAATAGCTCATACATGACCTGACAGACAGAGTACGATCAGGTCTGGCTCTACTGACCGCACCTGCAATTTGTCACCTGTACGGTGACCGTACAGGTGGACAGCTTCACTCCCGGCGCGAACATTACTCCAACAAGTTGCCCGGGGTCGGCGGCAGTCTGGGCATGGCTTGCTCCGGGAATTCTCCGGTCAGTGACTCGAGAAACGCCACTATATCCCCGACCTGATCCTGGCTCAGCTCCTTATCCAGCTGTGTCTTCGCCATTACCCGCACCGCCTCATCCATGGTCTTGACCATGCCGTTGTGCATGTAGGGCGCGGTATACACAAGGTTTCTCAGCGTAGGCACACGCCACAGGTTCTTGTCTTTCTCATCATGCGTCACAGTCATGCGCCCCACGTCATCCATGAGCTGGTAACTTGTGACATAGGTGTTGTTAGTGTGAGTCGGAAATCGTTGGAAAAAGCCGGTCCCAGAAGGTAGCGCTGGTCCAGAAAAATTGCCTCCGCTATGGCACGCGATGCAGCCGGTACTGGCAAATGTTTCCATCCCGCGAATTTGCTGTGGGTTCATTGCCTTCTTGTCACCTTTGACATATTTGTCATAGGCGCTATTGGGTGTAATCAAAGTTCGCTCATACGAGGCAATGGCCTTGGCCGCATTGTCGATGGTAACGCCCGATGTTCCGCCAAATGCTTTTTCAAAGTATTTCTTATAGCCTGGAATATTCTTGATCCTTTCGACGGTCGCATCCAGATTGGCCATGCCCATCTCAATCGGATTGGCTGGGGGACCTTTTGCCTGGTCTTCCAGTGTTGCGGCCCTGCCATCCCAAAATTGGGTAGACAGGAACGCCGCATTCCAGACGGTTGGTGCATTGCGGCCACCTGCCTGCCCGTGTACGCCGATGGACGTTGGCCGATGATCATCACCGCCTTCCATGACATTGTGGCAGGTAAAGCACGATACCGTTCCATTGGAGGAGAGGCGCGGGTCGAAATAGAGCATTTTCCCAAGTTCGATTTTTTCCGCAGTTAGCGGGTTGTCTGCTGGGACAGGTGCCTGTTCGGGGAGCGCCACCCACTGTGCATTCGCGGAAATCGATACTATAAGCGGCACAAAGCCAGACAGAACCTTGAGTATCTTCACAATGACACCTCGAACGAAATGCGAACTCGTTTTTTCATAGTATCCAATGAGTACAAACGTACTATTGATGTGAATCAACAGTTAAGCAAAGCACACTACGGTAAGGGGATGACAGGAAAACCCCAACGGCACAAGCGTCAACATGCTGCTCGCTTCTTAAACAAAGATGGCGAAGTATAACCATAAGGCCGGCTCCCAATGCGAGCAGTGCTGTTCGACGTAATTTGGGCATTCCCATTGCCAGAAAAACGCCGCTACCCAGGATAAATACTAATGAGATAACCATGCTCAGTGAAAATGTCCTGATCAGCGAACCAGCCTCCGCTCTGTGGACTCGCATGAGCTGTGTCAGCGGGCTGCGCTGGCGATAAAGCAACTCAACCTGAAGCGGGTTATCGGTAGGCTGAACCACGACCTGGCGTTTCAAATCTCCCCAGCGATATTCGTAGGAACCCTTTTTTTTGGTGATCGCAGGATCTCCTGTCGGCAGGGAAAGTTGGTGCTGATCCAGTGCTGTTTTGACGGACTCAGACAATTGTGCAAGATCCGGCGCGAAGGGGCGTTCAAGTGTGATAGTAAAAATCTGTTTGTCTACACTGCCCTTGATATCAAGAGAGTAGAGCGCGCCACTGACAAAATAGAGAAGCGCAATCGGCATAAAAAAACACGCCAAAATGGCGTGTAATTTGATGACCAACATCCGTTGTATTTTCATCCTGCACAATTCCGTTGTGTACTAATGTAATGAAACAGACCCACGCATAACTTCTTTTAGCTTCCGAAGCTCTTCTCCAGGCTGTGGCACAGATTACAACCTACCGGTTGACCGGCGCTGACCTTGCGCTGTGTTCCCTCTACCAGGAAGCTGCGATCAACTGCGGCGCGCGACAGCACTGTACCACGGTGGTCGGCCCCGTGGCAGTTGCCACACTCGCCGCGCCCCGTCTTGCTGTTTTCAGCCTTGGCCAAATCCTTGTGTGCCTCTTTCCAGAAACGCTGGTCATTGACCAGGTGCATATTGTGCGGTCCTTTTAGCGTATTGGCTGGCAGCCCGCTGGTTGTATGGCAGGCGCCGCATTCGATGATCGGACCCGTGTGGCCCTGCACCTGTTTAGCCAACAGATTGTCGTTGGATTGCTGTTTGCGACGGGCCACTCAGCGTGAGTCGCTCCGTGGCAACCCTCACACATTACGCCACCGTGGCCTGTGCTGACCCGATACAAGCTTCGGGTTGCCCGCAGCGGGGTTAACAAACCCATTGAAAACCGCAGGCACGGCCGGCTCAGCAAACAGTTTATTACTGGGCACAATAGGAGTGGCTTTCGGGTCGCCAGTGACAAAGGCCTGACGCAAACGAATACCGTCGGTCACACCGCGGCTGTCCTTGACGTTAACAACCACACCGGGTCGTTGCGCAAGGTTATTGTTGGCACTGCCCGAATGACAGGAGCCGCAGCCGGGCTCGTTGGCCCAGGGCACACGCGGCTGTTTACTACTACTGTTGTAAAAATTACCCTGGTTGAGTACAAAGCCACCCGGATTGGCCTTCGAAACGCCGGCAGAGAAGTCCGCTCCGACCTGGGCCATCGTGCCATGGCAGTCGCTACAGAGTATGCCGGCGTTAAACATGGCGCCACGCAGGCACTTGGTTTCCTTGCCGGGATGGCACTGGTAGCAGTTGTTTTCCAGCGCTGCGGTGCGTTGCTGCCTGGTTGCTGATGGCCCCGGTGGAGGGGTTCTGGACAGGAGCCGGGATAGCGGGAAACAGGTCAGTGAAACTGCCGTGATGATTGTGCATTACCCGTGAATTGCTCTCATGCACCAACTGGTTGCGACCATTGGCGTCACTTCCAGGGGGGCCGGCCATCGGACCTACCTGCGCAAGGTCCAGCGCCGGAGTGTAGTGGCAGGCCTGGCAGACGACAGGCTTGTGCTGCTCCACTGCGCGGGCAACCAGACAACTTGCAGAACCATAGCTACCCTGCTTCGGATTACAGGCATTGGGCTGGTGTATCACGCCGCTTCCATTGGTGACGGGATCCACATAGCTGCCGCCGTGCTTGAGATCATGCAAACGCAAAATATTGATATCCGCGGCGTATTCCAGGCTGACCGCGGAAGGCACCGACCCGTCCGCGAACTTGGGATCCCAAGTCTTATCCGCCACCGGCAGACCAGCGGCCACCAGTTTATCGGTCGGAGCGGTCGATCTTGCTCCTGGGAAATCCAGCGGACTGCTGTGGCAGTTGGAACAACTGGTCTCACTGGATACCGGCGTTACCACGTCAGAGGTAGACGTCACATTGCCTCCTACGCTTGCTGCAACCCTGACCAGCGGGAACGGATTTTGCCGGCCGGCGTCATCGAAGGGAGACATGGGAATACCCGCCGCCTCGAACCAGTTCACGTCATTAGCAACGTAACCAATAGGGAAGTGGATAAAAAACGGCTTGTTAAGATAGTGCTCCGGCAGGGGTTGTGGCTGGTTTGTAATCATTGGGTTAGAGACACCGGGCATCGAATTCTGCACCGCGCTCAGCCGCTCGTCGCCATCCCCGACAATGCCGTTGTCGCCGAGATACAGCAACTCGGCGTTCGGTACTGGCAGGCCGACATCTTCGGTTACCGGAAACGGGGGAGCGGACAAGGGCGTAACAACAGGAGGATAGAAAGCGTCATAGGAACCCTGCGGTATACCCTGCCAGAAATTGGTTTTGTAAAGCGTGCCATCGGCTGCGACACCCTTGCGGCCGGCGCCATTTATGAGCGCTGGGTCGAGGGGGTTGGACGCTGCCGAGTAGGACAGGCTGACCCCGGAGGGATTCAAGGTGGGTTTCACGCCTTTTTGTATCACCTGGCCCAGCAGCACCTGGAACGGCGGCAGGATATTCGCGATGCGACCATCCAGGTCCACACAGTGCATGCCCAGATCATTCACTGCAAATACGGAGTAGTTGGTACCTGGGACTTTCGGCTGTTCTGGTACCGGAGAATACGCCTGGGAATAAAAGCCGCTAGCGCTGGTGGAGTTAATTGATACTGACGCTCCGTCGACTTCAAATTTCGGCAATAAATAGGTATCTGCGACCAGCGCTGTAAATGATGAGGGGACATTAACTAGCGCGCAGGGATTGGTACTACCTGCGCACAAACTCCCCTGGCCCTGCTGCCAGCCGACAAACCGATAACCAGGTGCAGGTATAGCCGTGAAGGTATCGCTGAACAGGACACCGTTTATATCCAGAACACAGGTGTGGCCTGCCTGACAGTTATGCAAGCCAGAACTGGACCTTACAGACCCACCCGCTGGTACCACCTGCGTAATGCGGCAGCCCTGGACCAGCAGCAGTAGAAAAATAAGGAGAAAAGTCTTGAATGGGTTCATGGTCGGACGTCCTTGGCATTAACGTTGTTCATGCTATTTACCCCTCTGGCCTCTACAACAGTCGCCTAATCCTGGCTCGGTAGGGATTTCATATTTGGGAATTCACGCCCAATCCATTGTAAGACCAAATACAAGTCGAGCGCCAATCACTTTTTTTTATTAGGGTTATTCTGAATCGGTTATATCTAGATTAATGAATGGCTGGCGGGGCGCTAGATCTTCTGAAGCATGTGGCTGGAAAACCAATAATTTCCTAATACATTCAGTCAGATAGCTTACAGCTACCTGGCGAGCTGGCAAATTACTCCTCAGTTTAACTGGTACCGAGCAAGCTAAATCGATGCGATGGAATGCAGCATTGACTTGATTCAGGTCAATCCATCTTAAGATACTTTGGGAAACTTATCCCATATATTGTAATTTGCGATAATATCCCTACTGTCCGTAAATGAATAGGTACCTATTAATCCGTAATTCGAGGTAATGACTATGAAATGTTTGCGCCGTTTACCATTAGCGTTTCCCCTGTTGATGTTGGGTGTTCAAGGAGCCTATGCCACCACCGTGATCGGCGACCTGGGCAACTTCGACACCCTCAACGATACCGGAGGGATTTGTTATGGCTTCGAAATCGAGATCGACGGCATTCACAGCACCGACATCAGCTATACCTTCGACTGGAACCACTACGGCACGCCGAAGATCCGCGAGGACAATACCGATCCTGCGAATCCGAAGGTTTTCGTGCGTTACGAAAGCACCCGGGACGGGAGCGGGAACTGGGGCGCCAACAACAACGTGACCAACGCGCCCAGCTTGACCAATCCGGCGATACCGACGATCACGCCGCCCCAGGGCCATACCTGTACCGACCCGTCGGTCAACGAGGGTTGCGAACATTTCGGCGTTGGCTACAACGCCGCCCCGACGAATATCGTCTACAACTGGCTGGTAGATGGTGGCCCCGGCCAACCACTGGCGACCTTCGGAACGCCGGTCAAGGTCGCTGCACCGGCATGGAACTACACGCCCCCGGCTGGCGGGGCTAATGCACAGGTGGTTGCCGTGATTCCCGCACCCGTGGTGCCGATTCCCGCAGGCAAGCAGTTTGGCGAACCGTCCTGGGTGAAGGTCATCAAGACTACCTCCCATAATGCAAACCCGGTCGAACTGCGGGATCTCGTGTCTCCCGACGACCTTGTCCCGGGTCCGGACTGGCGCAACGGCGAAGCCGACGAGGTCGAAACGGAATGGAAGCTGCTGCAGACCAATACCGGAGCTAACCCCGCCAAAGACGAACTAGCGGGCCTTGCAGACGACATGGGCGCTGCAGGTGATGAGACCGTCACCCGCCGTTACGAGTTCTACGAATACGCAGCCGATAGCGATCCCGGACTTCCCACCAGCATCGATGGGGAGAACGGCGAGGCCATGTGCGATGAAATGGAGCCCGGCACGCTGTATGGCCTGAGTTCCATGACCGCAGTCGACGTCGCCGAAGCGAGCGGCGAGTCGCATCTGGTAAATTGCGCGACGCGCATCCTGGTCGGCAACTACATCGGTGCCCAGATGGTCGGCTTCGATGCCGCGGCTGTCCTGGGCCTGATCGATCACCTCCAGGATGGGGAAATGGGTACGCCCTACGTCGACCGCACCGTCGTGATCGGGGGCAATGTGCCTTACAAGACGATTAATATCACGGGTGGTGCGCTGCCAAACGGGCTTTCGCTTCCCGTGTCCGGCGTGCTGTCGGGTACACCGACACAAAGCGGTGACTTCAATTTCACGGTTGAAGCGACCGATGATAGCGATGGTTTCGCCAGCAAGGCGTACGCGCTCCATATTGTGGGTGCAGCTGTGCCGCAGCATCAGCTTTCGGTTGACGCCACCGGCCCTGGCGGCATATCGGGTAATGGCATTGACTGCAGTGCGAACATCGGCACCTGTAATGTGATGCTCGACGACGGCACCGCCGTGGTGTTAAGCGCGGCACCAGGCACCGATGCCGTTTTCAATGGTTGGACCGGCGGCTATTGCACGGGAACCGGCAGCTGTAGCTTCTCACTGACGCAGGATTCCACGGTCGGCGCGACCTTCACGCAGCAGTATAATTTGTCGGTAGCCAAGTCAGGTGGCGGCACGGGCACCGTGAGTGGCAATGGCATCAATTGCGGTGCCGTGTGTTCCCTGAATCTTGATGCTGGTACTGCTGTGAGCCTGACTGCCACGGCACAAAGCGGTAGCGTGTTTACCGGTTGGAGCGGTGATTGTAGTGGCACGGGTTTGTGCACCACGACGATGAATGCTGGCCATACAGTGACAGCAACATTCGTCCCGTCGACGCAGACCTATACCTTGTCCGTCACGCACAGTGGCTCGGGCACGGTGACCAGCAGTCCGAAGGGCATCAACTGCGGCAAGCAGTGCAGCCACACCTACACGGTGGGATCGGCCGTCACCCTCACGGCAAAGCCGGCCAAGAAGCATCTGTTCCTGGGCTGGTCCGGTGCCTGCAGCGGAACTGCGCTGACCTGCACGGTGCCAATGCTGAGCAATCAGGGTGTGGCTGCCACATTTAATTGAACCAGAAATTCAAGTAGGTGGTCGAGGGCGGCGTTGGCGAATGATGCTGCCGCCCTTACTACCAGAGTGATCAAGAAAAGGAGAAGACTATGAAATCCACAAAAACCTTATCATCGGGAGTCGCTGCGATTGTGGCGGCTATGGCGCTGGGGACTTCGTCTCAGGCGGCTACTACCGTGCAAGTAGGAGAAAGCGGTAAATCATTTGCATCCAGCGCGGTGCAATGTGCCGCTAACCCAACCACGGGCGAGCTATCGCCGGTAGTGGATGCTGGGCTCTTTAACCCTAAAAGCAATACGCGCGCCTCCGTGTCACTCAACGGCGCTTTCGTCGCAACCGTCACGACCGTAGATCCAGTTGCCAAAGTCTGGCTCGCCGATAACGCCAATACGGTAGTTGTGGCGCTGAACAAAAAGACGGCTGATAGTTATGCGTTTGCCGTCCAACCCGGGATGTGCAATCTCCCGGATACGTCGGGCAATACGTTCAGCGCCGACGGCACGCTGGAGTACGCGGCCAGCGGTAAGTCATACGCTACTGTGATGCCTGGTTGTGCATTGAACGGAAAAACAGGGTTGGTACAACCCTATGTAAACTTGTTTGATAATGGCAATTACCTGCTGAATGTTTCCGTAAATGGCGTAGCGCTAACACAGCTAAGTGCAACCCATCCCCACACACCTGTCTTTCTGAGCCCTGGGCAGAATGTTATCTCGGCCGCTAATGGCTATTTGTCCGTTGACTATTATGTTCGTAATGGTGGCGATGGCACATGTACGCTTCCGTAGCACAGAAGTGATTGGGGCGTTTGGACGCTTGTGTCGGGCAAATTGGTAATTCACCTAAAACATTAACTGATACCAACAAGTTACATCGATGCAATGGGCCGGAGCATGGTCTTGTCTGGATGGGGAATACGCGCAGCGGCGCGGATGGGAACGGTTCGTTACATTAACGCCCTTTTTCGAACTCAACGTCCCGAAAAGCTTGACAAAACTCCTTTTTGGGATCATTTTCCCATCCATGAAAGATAATCTTCAAGAGGCGCTGAGCAGCGCAATACTGCGGCTGCTGCGCCCACTGGCCAGGCTGATCCTGAAACACGGTATGGCCTATGGCACTTTCGCGGAACTCGCACGCAAAGCCTTCGTTGAAGAGGGCTTTGACCATTTGCAGCAATCGGGTAAACGTCCCACGGTCTCCAGTGTATCCGCACTGACAGGGCTGACTCGTAAGGAGACCAAGTCCTTGCGTGAAAGCTCACCCATTGGTAACGAAAAATCGGCACAGCGCTACAGCCGCGCCATCCGTGTAATCAGTGGCTGGGTGAATGACAGCCAATTCCATGATGAGAAGGGTGACCCAGCAATTCTGCCATTTGAAGGAGCGGACTTAAGCTTCAGCGCACTCGTTAAAAAGTACAGTGGTGACATACCACCAGTGGCCATGTTGACTGTGCTGGAAACCAGCCAGAACGTGATCGCTGAAGGCGGTAACATCATCCTGAAGGAGCGTGCGTACATCCCCATGTCGACTCCCATCGACAAGCTGAATATCCTGGGCACCGATGCGGCGGAACTGATTGGCACCATTGGCCACAACCTGGAAGTAGAACCACCACACCGTTTTTTTCAACGCAAGGTTTCCAATACCGCTGTCAGGCCAGATGCGATGGAAATATTTCGGGAACTGTCGAACCGTAAATCCCAGGAGCTACTGGAAGAATATCACGCCTGGTTGTCCGCACATGAAGTTGACGCAGACCGTGATGATTCAGATCAAATCGGCTATGTGGCCGTCGGAATATATTACACGGAACAATTGAACCCAAAGGATTCCAACAATGAACCTGTCTAGGATATTGATTACCTTCATTTTGGCTACAGTCCTCGCTCTTGCGGGATGTGGTGGCGGTGGTGGTGGCAGCATCGCGTCAACAGGTGGTGGCGGAGGAGGCATTGGTGGTACCGGGGTGACCAGCACTGGCACCATTAATGGTTTCGGCAGTATTTTTGTCAATGGCGTGGAGTTTGAGACCGATAAGTCAGACGTTTCGCTGGATGGTGAGTCATCCACACAGGACGATTTGCGTCTCGGCATGGTGGTCACCGTCCGCGGCACGGTCAATGAGGACGGCAAGACCGGCACGGCCGATCAGGTGGTCTTTGATGATGACGTGCAAGGTCCGGTGTCTGCCCGCGTGCCCGGACAAGACGGCGACTCTCTGCTGCTCACTGTCCTTGGCGTGGAAATTATTGTCGAGCGTACGGGTACGGTATTCGATGGCGTCAGCTTTGATACCTTGGCGGTGGGCGATCTGGTAGAAGTCTCGGGCTTTGTCGAGAACGGCGGTCAGCTGCGCGCCACGCGCATTGAGAAGAAATCCAATTTTGTTCCAGGGGACGAAGTGGAATTGAAAGGCACGGTGTCCGGCCTCACGGGTACCACCTTCAACTTGAATGCCTTCGTGGTCGAATTCGGCAGCGCGGATCTGTCCGGCATTCCCGGTGGCACTCCCACGGAAGGGATGCAGGTTCAGGTTCGCGGTTCGCTGAGTGGCAACACCATAGTGGCAAACCGGATCGAGCAGGAAGACGATGCATCCAGCGGTCTTGATGACGGGGATGAGGTCAGTGTACAGGGCGCGATCAGCAATCTGGTCGATCAGGGACACTTTGAAGTCAATGGTGTGGCCGTCGATGCGACCAACGCCTCCCTGGAACCTGCGGGCCTGGTGCTGGCAAACAGTGTGATTGCCGAGGTGGAGGGGACCTGGAATGGCAGCATACTGGTTGCGAAAGAAGTGAAGGCACGTCGCGGCCGGGTGGAACTGGAAGCGAAAGTCGCGTCGGTGAATGCCCCGGCTGGCACCGTTACGCTGCAATTTTTCACCGGTACGGTGACCGTACAGGTGGATAGTACCACCCTGCTGGACGATGACACTGATCAGGCGGATCCGCTGACCTTCGGGAACATCGCCAGCGGTGACTTCCTGGAGGTGGAGGCGATAAAGGTTGGCGATTCCCTGGTGGCAACTCAAATACGCCGCGTTGCCCAGGGCGACAACAGACTGCAAGGGCAGGTGGACAGCTTCACTTCCGGCGCAGACATTACGCTGCTGGGGATCACCTTTGGCACGATTGGCGCGGAGTTTGAGGACCAGAACAACAGCGCCATCAGTTCGGAGATATTCTACGGCCAGTTGCAGGTCGGTGACCTGGTCAAGGTCAAGGATCAGGTGGAGGCAGATGGTGTTGCTGATACGGTGGAGTTCGAGCAGGACAATGCACTGGATGGCGAGTGAGTTTGAAAACGATTGAAACAATGAACGAGCCATCGCTTGGCCAAAAGATCAGTCTGAATTCACCTGCCTGGCCTGTATATCATCCCAGATGCCTGTAGGAATCCATCTGGCCAAACGCGGCAGCCACTTCGCCAGCGCTGTCACCGTATAACGAGTATTAGGCCGTTTCGCCTCGAGAGCCCTGACCACGGTCACTGCGACATCTTCGGGGGTACCTGCCAGCGAAGCGATCAGTTTATGCATGCCGCGAGGCGTCAGCCCTTCAGCAGCAGCCGACACTTCAAAATATCTGGTTAGCTGCAATCCATACGCATCATCTGAGAGCCACTCTCGAGGTGTCAATGATGTGGCCGTTTTCAGGAAAGCCGTGGAAATCCATCCGGGCTCTATCAGGACCACATCAATACCAAAACGCCTTACCTCAATACGCAGGGCGTCGGACAGCGCCTCAAGAGCGTATTTGGATGCACAGTAAACCCCCTGATAGGGCATCGCCACAAGGCCCAACATGCTCGACAGGGTAATCACCCTGCCACCACCGGCTGCACGAAAGCGCGGCAACATAGCGCGGGTCATCGCCATGGTGCCAAACACATTGACCTCAAATTGACGTCGCAACCGCTCAGCATCCACCAATTCAATCGGCCCTGGCTGGCAATACCCGGCGTTATTGATCAAACAGGTGACAGGACCCAGGGATTTCTGGGCGTCTTCCACTGCTTTTAGAATACTTTCTTCATCACAAATATCGATAACCAGTTTTAGTGCTGCTGTGTCTGGTACATCATTAAGCAGTGCCGGTGTCATGGCCGTGGCAATAACCTGATGTCCTCTGCTCGCAGCCAGTTGCGCAGTGTGATAACCAATGCCAGATGATGCACCGGTGATCAGAAGAATTTCAGGCATGATCTTATTATTGCTCAAATTCACGGCCCTGCCTGAGGCCACGCCTGATCATTACAATACAAAATGTCAACCATATCGCGATAAGTACGAGTGTATGCACCATGATCCAACCGACCGGTTCTTCGGCGGGGACATTCGGATTTCTTAACAAAATGATATTCATAGTGATGATAAAAATGTAATTGCCTACATTGTATCCAAGACTCCACAGTGGGCGATGCGGCAAGTTGAACGCTGGCTTTTGTGGAAAACCTGATTTTGTCAAGCTGCGATCAATTCGCTGATTAACGAACACGATCGTACCGCAAGTGAATAACCAACCCAGGTAGTTGGATAGCGGGACACCAAAATGAAAACCTTCCGGGTCGTAGTGATAGATTTTCCCCAACCACCAATACTTGCCCAAATGCGTAATCGGATCCATAACCACATCGGACCATGTCGTTAAGACCGCAGCTAACAACATCAACTTGAATGACTGCAGCAGTACCAAGTTCTCTTTACGCTCAATACCATGCTCGCCCTTGCGCAGCGGCGAAACCAGCGTATACGCCAGGCTATGACCAAAATACGTCAGCGCAGCAAAACTGAGGGAAGCAAATAATGGCACCCCTGCAATCCATGTCTCGGCCGGAAACTGATCGGCATGATAGATATACATACCAAAGGGAAAGCTGGTGCGGATACTACTGGCTTCACTGAGCCACCCGAGAAACGTTCCGACCACCAGCCAGATGACCATGCGCAAAAAACCACGCTCTGCGGTCGCTACGATAATGAACGTAACAACAAGTGCGACCACATAGGGTCGGAATTGAAACAGTGCAATCAGTGCATTTATCATTGGTTATACCCTCTCTTCTTATTTTTACGGCCAAACGTATGCATTATTTTCTTCAGAGCCTTGGCACAATTTTTCCCTGCAACCCACAAACTGGATAGGCGGTTGGCAAGTACTTGAGCTTTGGCGTTGAATTATCCAACTCCCAGTCGAAGTCCTTCAATAACAGGCACAACACAACCTTCATCTCCATCAGGGAGAATGCGCGACCGATACACAGCCGCTGTCCGCCCCCGAAGCCGATCAGGCTATAAGGTGTTACCCGGTGCTCAGAGCGCGGTGGCATAAACCTATCCGGGTCAAATTTTTCCGGATCATGAAAATACCGTGGCAGCCTGTGTGAAGCGGCAGAAGATATGAGAATGGTCGTGCCTACCGGCAGACGATAACCTCGATAGTCGAGTTCCTGGACGACGCCTCGCATGGTCAGGGGAATAGGCGGGCGAACCCGTTCTACCTCCCTTAATGCACAATCGAGGTACTCCATTTTTTTCAAATGCTCTGGCGTTAGCTCACTATCACCCACAACGTCATCGCGCTCATGTCGAATTCTTCGCAGCACTTCGGGATGTTCTTTCAATAGAGCAAGCGCACTAGTCAGCATACTCATTGTCGTTTCATGACCGGCAAACATGAGAATAATGATCTGACTCACGAGCTCCTCGTCAGTAAGTGATTCTCCAGAATCATCGGTCGCCGTCATCAATAAGCCCAATGCATCTTCTGTCACTGGCGACGCTCGACGCTGTCGGATGACGTCGGCCAGATATTTTCTGATTTCATCCCTGGCCTGCAAGCCCTTGCCATAAGGCAGAAATGGCAGATTCAAACGGGGAAATGAAATAACGCCGCGGGACAACTGCTCATTCAGCGCACCAAGGCGCTTGTTGTCCTGGTTAACATCCACACCAAAAATTAGTCGACCCATCACATCAAACGTAAGCTGGCGGAAACGCTCATACATCGACGCAGTCCCCTCCGTTGCCCAGCGCTGAATATACTGGTTCGAGATGTTATGCATAACATCAAAATAGGCTCTGACTCCATTGGCATTAAACGCCGGCATCATTAGGTTTCTATTGCGCGCGTGCTCATCGCCATCCTGGAACAGCAGACCCTCTCCCAGTACCGGTGTCACAAACTTGTAGCCTTGTGCATGAGAAAAGCACTCACGAGCCGTCGTCATCACCATGCGATTGGCCTCGGGGCCGATCAGACATACCATTTTCATGCCAAACAGGTTGAGCCGAAAAATATCACCGTGTCTTGTATAGCCTTCGTACAAATACTGTCCCGGATTGTTATATAGCCTTTGTGGATGACCAATGATTGGCAGGCCGCCCAGATGCGGTATATCGCGAAGTTCCTTCTTCTCACTCGTAAGTGTTTTTGCAAACACCACATGAACCTCCTCGATTACACATCACGGGTTTCAATCTTTAGCCTGGCCGACAATACTCTATCGTCCGTACAACAGCTTCATCAGACTCTCCAGTTGCTTGGCTGTCTTGGCCCTGTAGGGAAACCATGTCATCTCACTTTTCTTTGATCCAGTGGCAATCATCACTGACTGTTTTAGGCAGAATTGTCGCAAGCCGTCTGCGCCACCGTGTCGGCTGCCCACGCCACTTTGCTTTGCGCCGCCAAATGGCAGTGCAGGCACACCTGCATTCAGCACGCAATCATTGACACACACATTGCCGCTTTCAATGCGCTGCGCCAGCTTAATACCATGCGCAAGGTTTTTGGTCCAAACGCTGGCATTCAGTCCAAATTCACTGTCATTTGCTTTTGCAATAGCCTCCTCTTCGTCCTCAACTACCATCAGCCCAACTACCGGACCGAAGAGCTCCTCGCGCATGATTCTCATGGAGTGGTCAACGTCGGTAATCAGCGTGGGCTGAAAATAGACGCCACCTCCTTCTGCCTCCAATCGGCGACCGCCAGTCAATACCGTCGCACCTCGCTCCAGCGCATCCGTTAGCAAGGTTTCAACAATCCCAACTTGCATTGGGCCGATGAACGGGCCGAAGTCCATCTCTGACTTGTTTAATGTTGGACCCGTTCGAAGGCTCTGCAGTTTCTTAACCAGCTTTTCCTGAAACTCCCTGGCAACCTGCTTTTCAACATAAATTCTCTCAACCGAGATACACACCTGGCCTGTCATAAAACACGATCCCCAGGCCGCAGCGTTTGCTGCTCTATCGAGATCTGCATCCTTAAGCACAATCATCGGGTCTTTCCCGCCCAGTTCCAGCAACACAGGTATTAGCCGGCGACCCGCTGCTTCCATCACTCGCCGTCCGGTTTTGCAGGATCCTGTTACTGCGATCATATCGACTTTTTCCACCAGCGCCGCACCCGTATCGCCTTCGCCAATCAATATCTGCAACACGCCTTCAGGCAAGACACGATTCAAAGCGGAAACGGTTAACTTCACCGCCAACGGCGTGACTTCAGAAGGTTTAACGATGACAGTGTTTCCGGCAAAAAGAGCGGGCAGCACATCGCCTATCGCCAGAGTCAAGGGAGCATTCCAGGGGGCGATTACACCTACTACGCCGTGGGGTTTGTAAAAAATTCGGCCCTGCTTGCCGAATAGCGGTCTGGTACTTGCCTTTTCAGGTTTGAGCCAGCCCGGCGCCTTCTTCGCCAGGTGGGTCAACGATTGGCAGACCGAGAATAGTTCACCGACGACATCAAAGGGTGCCTTTCCGGTTTCTCTGGCCAGCGCTTCCATAATTCGCGTCCTGTCGGATACCAGCTCCTTTCTCGCACTTCTGATCAGTTTCGCTCGCGCTTTTGTACTCATTGCCGACCAGCCGGGCAGCGCATGCCTGGCCCGTGCAACGGCTGCTTCAACTGCAGCCACATCGTCTATTGGTAATCTCTCGATAAGCTGTGATGTGGCTTTATCAAACACGTCAAGATAGGGATGCACTTTGCGTTCACTAGTGTTACGACTGCTATCTAGCATTTCCACCGGAAAGTCCTTACGAATATTTGTTACGCTGTTAAAATGGCTTGCTCGGCCCACGTTCTTGCCCACACATAATCAATCTTCCCATTGTCTGTAAGCTTAAATGTCGTAATCACCAATTCCCGCGGGATTTTGTATCCGGCAATGTATTGGCGACAGGTATCCTGTATTTCTTTCAGGCTCAGATCGGGAGATCCAGGTTGCAATTCAACCACGACAGCCACTCGTTGCTGCCACTTTTCGTCCGCCACTCCTACCACAGCACACAGGCGAATCGCAGGATGCCTGGCCACAGCGCGCTCGACTTCTTCGACAAATATTTTTTCACCACCGGAATTAATACACTGGGAACCACGCCCAATCAAACTAAAGCTGCCATCGTCCTCGACTCGTGCATAATCGCCTGGCAGCGCCCACCGCTGTCCTCTGGCATCGGTCACAAAGGTGCTTGCTGTTTTCTCAACATCTTTGTAATAGCCTAGCGGGATGTGGCCTGTAACAGCGAGCATACCAATGGCACCGGTACCGGGTGACAAGGGTTCGAGCTTGTCATCAAGCACAACCATATTCTTAAACGCTCGAAAGCGTGGCCCGCTTAAAGGGTCAAACACACCGCCCTCCATCGCTGCAGCACCGATTTCCGATCCACCAATACCACCAGTGATATAGATGTGGCTTCCAAAGGCCTGCAGCAACAATGCGCGTGCAGCCTCGGTCATGATCGCGCCACCCGAGGAGATAATGGCAAGGGAGTCTGTATCAACACCAGAATCTATTTTCGCTTCAGCAATCGGTCGCGCCATAGCATCACCTATAATACTGAGCATCGTTATGCCATGTTTCCTGATAATGTTCAGTACTTCAACGGGGTTCAGGGATTTTGAAACAGGGATGGCGGCGCACCCACCACTGAAAATTGAAATTAGCACTGCGAACTGCCCCCCTCCGTGCATCAAGGGCGACAAGGTCAGGCTACGCATCCCGTTGGGATTGTCGCTGTACCTGACAATCTCTTCGGGTGTGGCAAGCGGTTCATTGATGGAGGTAATCACATTGAAGTAAAAATCCTCATGTCGCCACAGCACACCCTTGGGCATTCCGGTGGTCCCCCCGGTGTAGACAAAGTAAATGTCATCTGTGCTGCGGGGGGGAAGGATCGTGCGGCGCTGTGTGCCGCCAGCGCCACTTCATAGGGCTCACCTGGTGCATCTGCGACCGCGCTATCATCATCCAGAACAAGGTAGTGGTAGAGTTCGGGAAATTCGCCAGCCAATAGGGTTACCAGCGGGGCAAAGCGGCGCTCGTAAATCAAGCCCGCGATATTGGAGTTGGCCCACAGGTAACGCAGTTCATGTGCGGTGTAACGAAAATTTATATTGATGGCTACCGCACTGATTTTCCAACAGGCCAGCAATGCCTCGATCCACTCAGCGCGGTTATAGGCATAGATACCTACGTGATCCCCGGCGCGAATCCCCCGGGCCAGCAGGTGATGGCCCAGCCGATTGGCCCTGGCATCCAATTCTCCTCGAGTAAGTACCCGGTCTGCCGCGATCAGTGCTTCGGCCTCCGGATTGGCGTCGCACAAGATCTCGTATAAATCCGCAAGCTGGAATTGCATCAAGGTAGCCGGGGCACAATCAACAGGAGATCCTTGGTCATTGGACCCTGTTGATTAAATCACTATCGATTTTAAGGGTCAACATAAAGTATTATTGTAATGTTTGTTATTCTGGGTTTTAGTGTACTGCCTACCGGCAGCACAACGAGACCCTGAGAATGTATCTAACTATATGTTTTATAAAGAGTAATTTAGGATAATTGTTTCTTAGCCTCAGGCACCAGTATGAGTCACTCCGATAATGTAGCGAGTATCCAGGGACTGGACCCTCGGAAGGTAAAGGCAGTCAGGCGAACGCAGGCAGAACGTTCTGCTGAGACCCAGGCCAAGATTCTTGCTGCCACCGTCACCTGTATAGACAAACTGGGGTATGCCAATACTACCTTCCGGAGGGTGGCCCGGGAGGCGGGCATCACGGTGGGTGCGGTACAGCACTACTATCTGAGCAAAACGGAATTGTTGATGGCGGTAATCGATTGCGGCTTCGTCGACCTGGCACAGCGACTCGATGATACGAGCTTTAAACATGGTAGCCTCGAAGAGCGTATCGATGGCTTTGTTGACCACATGTGGGAACACTGCGCCTCCCCGACTTACCAGTCCAATATTCAGATATTATTCGGACTGCAACATGAAAAGAGAACCGGCGATGCAACCTGGCTCGACTTTCCCCTGACCAAATTCAGCTTACGCGCCAGGGACATGTGGATGGAAATATTTGCAAGCACCGGCCTGCCCGAAAATGCCCATGCCGAGTTATTACATTACGTATTTGCCAGTATTAGCGGCAGTGCGCAATTGTTTCGTGTGAGCAAGCTGCAACGTCGCGTGAACAGCGACCTCAGGCTGTTAAAGAAACTGATCCTCAATACATTCACGGAAGCCGCGGCCAAAAGTAGCCAGCCAGCTTCATCTTAGTAGAAAGACAACAGCGGAGTTTAAATCTACATGCCCATACACTACAAAAAAAATGGTGAGCACATTGTCCTGATCACCATCGATCGGCCGGAAACCAAAAATGCTATGGATATGTTCCATTTTCGCGACCTCGCTGCCGCCTGGCGAACCTTCAACGATGACAATGATGCCTGGGTAGCCATAATTACCGGCGTGGAACGCTGTTTTATGTCGGGCGCCGACCTCAAGACATTTATTCCCCAGATTACGGAGTTGCAGAAAAAATTGAGTGCCGGTGATATCGATGAAGTCGACGGATGTCGCGTGCATGACGCCGTAGACGCGGTTTTGCGTCAGGCAAAAATCTATAAGCCTATCATCGCTGCGATCAACGGCCCCTGTGTCGCGGGTGGCATGGAAATGCTGGGCGGCATTGATATTCGCATCGCGACTGAACACGCCAGCTTCGGCGTCATGGAACCCAAACGCGGTTTGTTCGCCGGCGGTGGTACCACAGTAAGATTACCGCGACAACTCAACTTCCCCGCCGCGATGGAATTCCTGCTCACGGCAGAACGGTTTTCTGCCCAGCGCGCATTCGAATTGGGATTACTCAATGAGATCGTCGAAGAAGACCAGCTTCTGGAAAAAGCGTTTCACTGGGCTGGCCGCATCACCGCCAATGCGCCACTCGCTGTGCAAGCCACCAAGGAGAGTGTGCTGCGCGGCCTGCGCGTTGATATGAAGGAGGCCTTCCGCATCGAAAGTGAGATCTCCTCCACTGTTTTTCGAACGGAAGATGCCCAGGAAGGCCCCAGAGCCTTCGCCGAGAAACGTGCGCCGCGCTGGCAGGCAAAATAGATGGCGGCTGTGTTTCCTGTAGCTGAAAACACGCCTTGCATTATCGGTGTTGCGCAAAAAACGTGGCGGCCGAGCGATGGCGATGCACCGGAACCCCTATTGCAATGGGAAGCCATTTGCCATGCGGCAGCGAAAGATTGCGGTGCAGAAAATGTACTCACGTGCATCGATGAATTGAATGTCGTATACAGTATCGCCTGGCAGTATGATGATGCCGCGGAACAACTGGCACAGAAACTCCGCCTCAAGCCGGGCAGGCGGCAGATCTCTGGCTTGAGCGGCACGTCACCGCAGTTTTTTCTGCAACAAGCGGCACTGAACATCCTCGAAGGTAAGCTGGATGTTGCCCTGATAGTGGGCGCCGAGGCGCTTGCCACGAAGAAGCGGGCAAAAAAGGCGAACCGGCAGCTGGAGTGGCCGCAAGTCGCCACGCGAAAACCGCCTCCCTACGATGACCCCTTTCACCCCTCCGAAATTGCGCACAACGTATTCGCAGCGCACCTGACGTTTGCATTGCTGGATTCAGCACGGCGCGCGCGATTGGGTCTGTCGCTAGATGAAAATCGGTACCAACAAGCACATATGATGGCGCAAATGAGCTCTATTGCTGCGCAGAATCCCAACGCCTGGTTTCAGCAGCCGCGCACGGCGCGGGACATCGCAGAGATCACTCTGGATAATCCAATCATTTCCTACCCCTTTAGCAAGTACAGCATGGCTATGATGGATGTAGACATGGCTGCAGCGCTGATCGTCACGAGCCACAAGCAGGCCGACGAACTGGGTGTGCCGCAAGAAAAGCGTGTCTATATCCACAGTAGTGCCTTCACAAAAGCCCCGGTACATATGGCGCAGCGAGACATACTGTGGCATTCGCCTGCATTACAGGCTGCCTGTGATACAGCCCTTGAACGCGCGCAAATTTCTATCAGCGACGTGGATTACCTCGACCTTTACAGCTGCTTTCCCAGCTCGGTCAATTTTACCAAGGACGCACTCGCGATTAACGACACTGATTCACGATCACTAACACTCACGGGAGGACTCCCCTATTTTGGCGGACCCGGTAACAACTACTGCACCCACTCGGTGGCAGCCATGGTAGAAAAGTGCAGATCGAACCCGCAGGCCACTGGCCTGGTCTCGGGAGTGGGTATGCACATGACCAATCATGTTGTTGGTATCTATTCAGCTACACCTCCCGGGAAGCAGACGGCGGAAAATTTTTCAACGGTGACCGTCGATCAAACCAGCAACCGTATAATTGATGAAGAAGCCTCAGGGCCCGCAGTCATTGTCGCCTACAGCGTGACGCACTCGCAGGGTGAACGATCAGGACTGGCGATTTGCGACTTGCCCAATAAGCATCGCTGTTATGCCCGCGTAAGCGCATCAGAACTCCTCGATTCAATGGAGATAGAGGAGTGGGTTGGTCGTGAGGTAGTTCTGGAAACTCGAGAGAAAGTCAATACGGTCACCCGGTAGTAGAACAAACAGCACACTTGCACCGTTATAGCGAAATTTTGAGGGAGCGCGAAAAATGATCTTCCACCAGGTCGCAACTAATCGAGGCTGCCAGTCGTATTTACTAGGCTGCCCTGAAACCTGCATGGCAATAGTGATCGATCCGGATATACACGAAATCGAGCGCTACCTTGGTCTCGCCGCACAGAACGGACTGCGCATTCGCTACCTGTTGGATACCCACACCCATGCAGACCACTTCTCTGCCGCCGATGAACTTGCAGCCGAGTTGGATGTACCAGTCATCATGCACCGACTCAGCCCCGCACCCTATGTCGGCATGGCCGTGGACGATGGGGAAATAGTGTACGTGGGCAACCTGGCCCTTAGTATTCTGCACACTCCTGGACATACCGCCGACTCGATCTGCGTCCGGGTAGAGGACCGGGTATTTACAGGTGACACCCTGTTGATTGGCGGAACTGGACGCACAGATCTGCCGTCAGGCAACGCCGGGCAACTGTACGACAGCCTGTTCCACAAACTCTTACTCTTGGATCCGGCTACCAAAATCCACCCTGCGCATATCTATAGTGAGCGGCAGTTCAGCACCATCGGCGAGGAAATGGACAACAACAAACGTTTACAGGTGAACGACCGGGTAAAATTCGTCGACATGATGGAATCACTGAACCTGACCATGCCCGAACACCTGTCGGAGGCACTGCGCACCAACCTGACTGGCTGTAAAACGGTCGAACAAATGATCAGCGAAGCTGCCCAGCGAATTTCCTTCATGTCGCAGGAGGAAGTTCTACGTCGTATCGCAAGTGACGACCCGGGAATAACCCTGCTGGATGTGCGCGAGCGTGACAGCTTTCAGCGCGGCCACATATCAGGCGCACTATTGATACCGCGGGGGCAACTGGAATTGCGTGTAGATGAGTTACTGCCCGATCCTACGGCGCGTATCGTCGTGTACTGCCAGTTCGGGAAAATCTCCATACTGGCAACCGCCACGCTGCGGGATATGGGTTTTTCGCGCGCCATAGCAATGGCGCAGGGTATGCAGACCTGGCTGGAAAAGAGTTACCCGACCATCGATAGCATATAATAGCTCATGCCCGAACCGACAGGCAGTGTACGATTGGGCATGACTCTCGCGCCTGCTTTCTCCAAAGCGGACCTTTTGAGTGAGTCGAATTGGGCGAATCGGACGACCCTAAGCACAAAGCGGTAATAACTAGACTGTCCAGACACCGCTTCCCAACAGCAGCAAACATATCAACGAATGTGTGTAGGTTCACAATTCCTCGCTAATCTGCATTCATGTTTCCCACGCTTGGGCAAATGTTCTTGATCGTTGCGGTATTCTTCACGCATTCTGCGGATCTAGGATTCTCAAAAATCTCTATCATGGCGGAGTTATCAAAGATTGGCGGATTTTCGCGAACAGCAAGAGTACTTGCGGGTTGAGGATGGCGCCTCCACAAAGGCCCGCATGGATCGCGCCTTAAAATTGAAGAACTTGCGGTTTCTCTCCAGAAATCGTTATATTAAAACGACTCTTTTTTTTGTAGTCTTCGTTTTTGCGATGGTCACGGCACAGGTTGGGTGGGTTTTATTTGGGCAGGAGCGTGACGGCACCCCGATCTTCCAATCCGCCACGCTAGACTCTCGATATTTCAATGCACTTGAAAGCCCCGCCGCCGACAAACTGGAAGAACGAATCTCCCGTCTTACTGGAAATATGGAAACATTGAGCGGCTTGCTCGCCGACCTAGAGTCCAAGCTGATAGCCACTGATCAGGTAGAAGAACGAATTTCTAGCCTTAATGAAAATTTGGAAAAACTGAGCAGCATGACCACCGATTTGGAATCCAGGCAGGTGGCCACAGACAAGTTGGATGCACGAATCTCCGGTCTTACTGAAAATATGGAAACATTGAATAGTTTGACCACCGATTTAGAATCCAGACAGTTGGCCGCGGACGGACTGGAGGAACGAATCTCCAAAATTACCAAGGATTTGGAAATACTAAGCGATTTGGCCGCCGGTGTAGAATCCCACCAGAGGGCACCCCTTGCGACCACAAGTACCGTCGTTCCTGTAACACAGAAACTTGTTTTCAAGACCACTGAGCTGCTGACAGTTGCCAAAGAAACGCCAACTATTGAAACTAAGTTTGCTCCAGTAGCAGTCAGTCCCGGCCCTAAACTCGATACGGATTCTCCAAAGGGCAAGCGCGAAACATCGCGCGCCGTACCCAAGGAGCGCCAAGCTAGTGTAGTTAGTAAACAACACGCAGCTGGCGTGTCTAAGAATCGAACCTGGACTATCAACCTGATTTCCTCGCCGGACAAAGCCTACGCGGTGAGCTTTTCAGATACGGCTCAATCCAGGGGAATCAGCACAGAACTGCAGGAAGTCTCGGTGAAAGGCACACCCTATTGGCGAGTTCAGGTAACTGGTTTTTCAACGCAGGATGAAGCGAAAATCGCGGCCGATACCGTCAAGGATAAGTTGGGTATGGCGGATATCTGGATAATGAAGCGCTGACTATAGCTGCAGACGCTCCAGCGCTAAGCGCAGGTTCGGTGGGATAGGAACAGAACTTTTCTTCGCGCGCTCTACAAACCTGAACACGAAATGCCCTTATGAGTATAGATACTGTCTTCCTTTTCAAGCAGTATTTACACCCTTTTTTCATTCTGCTGACAGTTGCGTGCCCCCTTTGACCTTCGCCGCCAAGTTGATTTGACGTGAGCGCCGTCTATTCCCTTGCTCACGCCCGGCAGAACCAGACCCACAGATCCCCGATCAGGTGACGCGCAGGAATAATCCTTTGAGGCAGCAACCTGCCGCTGGTAGGGCTGCTGGTTTTTGTAGGCGCTATTTCAAAAAAGCTGATCAGGTGCTCAAACGCTATCGACCGTAGTTATGCGGTAGCGGGAGTAGCCGCTCCAGCATCACCTCCGTCCGCTATAGGAAAAAGCAATCCTAAGCTGACGGCTCCTCGGTGGTTGATTTTGGACTGCGGCTCGAAGCGATCGTAGAAAAGTAGCCGACGTCAGTTATTTCCTGGCCGCAGTAGGCACGATGGCGGCGTGGTGTTTTTCCGAGTTTTTGCAAAAAGCCAGATGGACAGCCTATCCTTGATTAGTTCATGCTCAGCGACGGAATCTCCAGAAATGATCTGATCACGACACCCCCTGTATTTGACCTATACTTCCCTTGATTTGCCTGTACTCGTTCTTTCACTGTTGTCGTATGTGATCCGCGAGAATTTCCATTAAAAACTCTACCTGCCGCCAGGTCGCTTCAACATGGTGACGCTGCTCAGATGCCAGCTGCGCTTCAATGCGGGGTAATTGCTGCTCCTGCTGCAATATTTGCTGACGCAGTTCGCTGATGATCTGCTGCTGTTCTCTATCACGCATAATTCCGTAAAGCTGTGCAAAGACAAGAACGCCCAACAGCAGCGCAACCAACCAGCCGCGCATAGGAGACGGTAACTGTTGAGAATTACCCAGTATTGGAGCAACCCCAACCTGCTCTGACTCGACATTGGCTTCTGAACCCAAAGCTTCACTTGGCTGATTGACAACAGCAAAGACATGCCTTGCTCGCGGCGCCGCTACCGGATTGGAGCGAGACCGTCGAGCAGCGGTTAATTGCCTGGCAGGTGCGCCGCCATGTGCGCCACTCTTGGGCTCATCGGAATCAGTAGCCGTAGTTTGGTCACTATTGACCGCTCTCAAATGGTAGAGTTCGGCCTTGTCCAGCGCCTCGATTAACTGCTCGTTGTCACCAGTGGCCGTAGTTTGGTCCCCATTGACTGCTCTCAGATGATAGAGTTCGGCTTTATCCAGCGCCTCCATTAATTGCTCATCTGTCACCTTTTTAGATATCACTGCTATAGCGCCAAGAGACTTTGCTTGACGGGTGTACTCTGGCGCTGCTTGTGAAGTATACATCACCACCGGGATACCTTTGGTGAACTGGTTTTTTTTGAGCAGCTGCAGAACCTGGAAACCATCAAGGCCAGGCATAATGTGGTCCAGGAAAATGACATCAGGGGTATGGCTTCTCAGTAGTTCCAGAGCATGACTACCATCGGACGCTGATTCGACAACGACATCAAACCGATTCAACTGATGCTTCAGTACGGTCCTGGCTGTTAAAGAGTCATCAACTACGAGTGCGTTTCTGCCAAACATGGTAAGTACCCTCCGGCTAGTTTTATCCGGGAATTTACCGCCTAGTAAACAACCTGTTCCCTACCTACAAAAAGTTGCTAATTCAAATTTACAGTAACCCAATCAATGCATAGCAAACGACTGTTGCACCGCAGCCCGTATTGAACATCAGGACACGCCACCCTTGTTTGATACCAATATAGTAACGTTTAGTCAGTTTCGGCAGCGTTTTCTGTAGAAAAGTAGAGATAATTGTCGTCGACCGGTTGAAATCGCACCTCATAACGCTGGTAACGATTCTCGATAACCAAGGCCCGCGAGGTCTGTCTATAGCCGACGCCAGTCACTCGATTTTTGGGTGTCGCATACAACTGCAACAGCCATAATCTTTCCTGTGAGTATCGTTTTCATTGTTGCTATTCCTGAATATTCACGGTTCTTCGTCATGAGAGGCTGAAGTATAGAAGAGCGTTTGGCCAACAATATGATTGGGCTGTCTTCCTGCAAGGCCCCTCCCATGAGGGACTGGATGATTTTCGCTTTGTAGGCAGTAGCGGGATTCCCTCCTCGCAATCCACGAATAACCGCTACCGAGAAAAGGGGGTATCAAGCCTGACACAGCATGTCAGGTCAATTGGGGACTATTACAGATAACATTCAGGATGATGGCGACAACCTACCCTGATCACTGTTAGGTGAAGACCCATAAACTGCTGTCTGATGGGTCCTCACCTGGATTGACGGATTAGCGGCTCTTTCTTTTAGGCGCCGCTGGCCGTTTTTTTGGAGCGGCCTTCTTCTTTGGTGCCGCTTTCTTCTTCGGGACCACTTTCTTTTTCGGGGCGGCTTTCTTCTTCGGCGCTGATTGCTTAACGGTTGCAGGCATCTCCATTGCGGGGAGTTTTCCGCCTACCGATTTTCTTGCCTCTGCCACCAGCTTTTTCCACGCAGAGATATTGGCTTCTGCACGCTTTTTGACTATACGCTGGGCCTTGCTGTTAGTCTTGGTGGCCATTCTTTGTAGCGACTGCACATCCTTTCTGGCACGCTCAATAACCCGTTTAAGCTCCTTGACCACCGCGTCGCGATCGCCTGCGACTTTACGCAACTCTCGCAGTAAGTTTTTGAGCATCTCATATTGGCGCCGAGCGATATCTGTGTAACCCTGGATGATGGCACGGTTAGCGTCGGCCAATGCGTCCATATTCTTACTGGTGCTCTTGAGCACATCATCCCACGAATACTTGCCGATTTTGATATCTTCCATGTACTTACCAAGATTAAGGCCATCGCCTTTCCTGGCAGCAGTCCTTTTCTTCGTTGTGCTCTTGCCAGCGGCCCTGGCTTTGGGTCTTGCTTTTCTGGTGGCCATTATTGCTATCTCCTGACAGTTTTAGTTTAAGAACGTACTCCGCATCCCACACGGCATACAATCAGTGTAGCCGAAGAATGATCGATTACCATCACCCGTTGATTAGCAGGTGTACCCAGATACTTGCCGCGTAGCCCAGGGCGATGGCCGGAGTCCACTTCAGGTGGCTAAAAAACGTATACTGGCCCCGGGCCTGTCCCATCAGCGCTACGCCTGCCGCTGAACCGATTGAGAGCAGGCTGCCGCCGACACCGGCGGTCAACGTTACCAACAGCCATTCGCTATGGGACATTTGCGGCTCCATGGTCAGCACCGCGAACATCACCGGAATATTGTCAACAACCGCCGACACAAGGCCCACCAGTATATTGGCATTGGTTGCCCCCAGGTTCACGTATAGCACTTCTGAGAGCATCCCCAGGTAACCGATAAAACCCAGGCCACCAACGGTGAGGATCACGCCATAGAAAAAGAACAGGGTATCCCATTCTGCCTGAGCTATTTTCGTGAAAACATCAAAGTCATAAGGGTCTACGTCAGGATTCAAAGCTTTATCGGTGTCATCGTCCGGGGGATTTTCACTTATGTGGGTCCAGGCCATGGATTTTCTGCGCAGGAAATATCCGTAGAATTTCAGGTAGGCCAGGCCGGCCATCATGCCGAAGGCCGGGGGTATATGCAGGAAGTTTTGAAAACATACCGCGGTAATAATGGTAAGCAGGAATAATACTACTATCGTAATCCCGCCGTATTTGAGGCCTTTTACACTGTTGTCCAAAACGGGTGGCGGTTTTCCGCCAGGCAAGGCAGATTGCATGATCAGGGCAGGGACGAGAAAGTTCACTGCTGATGGGACAAAGAGATGGAAAAACTCCCAGAATTGCACCATACCCTTTTGCCAAACCATCAGTGTGGTGACATCGCCAAACGGACAGAAAGCCCCTCCTGCGTTAGCTGCCACCACAACATTGATACAGGAAATTGCCACAAAGCGAGGCTGTCCCTGCCCTACAGCGAGCACCACCGCGCCAAATATCAGTGCCGTAGTCATGATTGTCGGCAACCGATGAAATGAAGAAGGCCAGTATGCCAGTCAACCAGAACAGGGAACGATAACTGAAGCCTCTGGAAGACAACCATAAACGCAGTTCCTCAAATACGCCGCGTTCCAGCATCGAATTGATATAGGTCATCGCCACTAACAAAAAGAAGAATAGTTCTGCATATTCGATAAAATTATGGCGAATTCCGGCTCGCACTGCTTCGGGGAAGCCGTGTTGGTTGTAAGCCACCGCAATACCAACCCAGATCAGCCCGGCCGCCAGCAGCATTGGTTTTGATTTTCGCAGGTGCAGCTTTTCTTCGAGGATGACAAGCGTATAGGCTACGAAAAAAATCATCAGTGCAGCGGCGCCAACCCAGGACCGGGTGAGGTCCAGATGCTCGACAGCCTGTTCACTCGATATAGCTGGGTTACACAACAATAGCCCCGGTAACAGCTTAGACACTGCCTTCATCAACGATAATCTCTTTTCGTGGTTCCGACAGCTTATTCAGGAGGAGGAAAACTGAACTTCAGCGCTAAATATACCGCAATCCTGTGTTGCCTCAAGGGACTTTTTTAGATTGTATGGAGTCTGAAAGGCGTAAACTCAGCGGGGACCAAGCCAAAGTCGATGTCATGTCTGCACCATAGATTTTTTTACCATGGCACTCTATGCTTGCTGCATCTCGCTTATATGCCATCCACATTGCTTTTCAGGTGACATGAACATAGTTCTGCAGCAAATAGGCTCGCACCTGGCTAGGTTCCTGACCAGGCCTCGTCCAAGCTATGAGCGATTTTCCGTACTCAGTCAGGAACAACTGGATCAAACTCTTGCGCCCGGTGATCTGCTGCTGGTTGAAGGCAACAGCAGGGTAAGTACCGCCATCAAGTATCTCACCCAATCCACCTGGTCCCACGTGTGCATATATACGGGAGTCGGCGATGATGGCAAGGGCTATGTGATTGAAGCAGACCTGGTTGCGGGCGTCATCCGTTCACCACTTACGAAGTACGTGGGCTACAACCTGCGCATTTGCCGCCCCGTTAATCTTACAGAGCAGGACAGGCACGACACCATTCAGTATGTTCTGGATCGCGTGGGATACCTTTACGACACACGGAATATTTTTGACCTGATGCGTTACCTCATCCCCACTCCACCCGTGCCATCACAGTTCCGTCGACGATTGATCGCCTTTGGCAGCGGAGATCCAACCAGGGCCATCTGCTCGACGCTAATCGCGCAGGCTTTCCTGTCGGTCAGGTACCCCATTCTTCCACGACAGGTGCAGGTTTGCCGAGGGGATACTCCGGGACATTGCGATGACGTGTTACTCGAGTCGAAGCACTTTAGTCATTTCACACCCAGGGACTTTGATCTATCGCCGTATTTCGAAATAGTAAAACCCACCATCAAAGCCAACTTTGACTATAAGAAGATTCTCTGGCTCGTTGAAAATACCACTGAGTGAGGCAACATCGAACGGCGAACTAATTATGGAGTCGTCTTACAACGCAGCAACTGCCCAAAGGAACAGCCCGTCACTTTCATAGCACCGAAGACATAGACCAGGCCAATAGGTCCATCAATTGCCAGCAGCGCATATTCCCAGGTTTCAGCGAGTTGATGAGGAACCGCATAGATTACTGCCGATACGGCGGATAAGCGCACCAATCCCTGCCAGAAAAAGACTGGCGCACGATTGGGCATGTCGTGCGATGACCACATCAACAGGGCGGCCGCCATCATCAAAAAAGTGCCAAGCGTTATCAAGGGGACAAACTGCCCCTTCACCGGTGCGGCGGCCATCGCAATGGTGACAGCACCAAACCAGGTCCCTGCGCCGACCAGAAAGTCTGATAAACCCGTCCACCAGATGAATTTTTTTAACATATGCATTTCCTCTCTTGTTATTGATTATCGAGCTATTTCTCCGGGTCGAAGGCGATATTCATTTTTTTGATGCCAGGAATAAAGTTGGAAACAAGATTGTGCGGGGCGCCTACCAGTCGAGGATTACGCAGGCGCGGGATAATCTCTTCAAACATGATGCACAGTTCTTTGCGGGCCAGGTGGGAGCCAATACAAAAGTGCTGCCCCACACCGAAGGTCCGGTGCTGGTTTTTCAAGTCGGGCATCCGTTGGGCGCGGGTGATATCGAATACTTCGGCGTCAGTCTCCAAACACCTCGGGTTCATGATTGACTGACGGATAAAACAATTTCACCAGATCGCCCTGCTTTATTTCCATTCCACCCACTGTGATATCTTCCATCGCCGTACGCTGCATATGAATAAACGGCGGATAAAAGCGCAAAATCTCTTCCACCGCATCCGGAATCAGCGAAGGATTGTCTATCAGCATTTGGTGTTGTTCAGGATGCGCTATCAACAGGCGCATGCCCTGGCTGGTGGCGGTTCGGGTTGTTTCAACCGCACCGGCAATCAAAATCAGGAAGAACGTACAGAACTCAAATTCATTCAGGCACTCACCTTCAACGATACCATTGAGCAAGGCACTGATTACCGTTCCCCCTTTGGGGTCGGCCTTGTGGCTCGTGGCGAGTTCCATGGCAATTTCGAAAATCTGCGCAGCCGCGAGTTGCCCGTCTTCCTTTGACACATTCAGTTCTGGGTCGTCCATGCCTATCATGGTATCGACGAGACTGGCAAAGGACTGGCGTTTCTCAGCCGGCATTTCCATCAGGGCGCAGATAACAAACAGCGGCATTTCCGCGGAAACCTGGGAGACGAATTCGCACTCACCAGTGGCGGCAATCTTATCCACGATATTCTTTGCAGATTCCCTCATCAGTGGCTCAAGCGCATCAACGGCTTTACTGGTAAAGGCATTGCGGACCACTCGCCGATACTTGATATGGTTCGGAGGGTCCATATTGATAATCAGCTGCCGCATCAATTCAAGGGATTCGGGGTCGTCGCCACCCGGGCTTGGGTGTGCAAGATTGGCACTGGAGGAGAACTTGTCGGGATTCTTGGAAACAAAGTCGAGGTCGGCGCGCCTGGTAATGGCCCAAAAATCACGCGCATGCTTCCCCGGCCCAGCCTGATAGGACACCGGGCACTGCTGGCGCAATGTGGCAAATGCCTCGAAGGGGATCCTTTCGTGGTAGGTCATGGGATTCATAAGATCGAACTGGAAGGGACATTTTTCAGTCATAGGGGTATCCTTTGCTTAATACTCCGCATCCATCAACCCTTCGGTTTTGTTGATGTCCGAAAGCGCTGGGACTTGCTTGGGGAATTGCTACAATAAAGAGCGGGTAGAGTGTACCGTAGGGTACCTTCACGGTCTAATTGTTATTGGTTGGATAGCGTTATATGGAATTTAAAGATTACTACCAGATTCTTGGTGTGCAACCGGATTCAGACAGCAAGGACATTAAGACCGCCTACAGGAAGTTAGCGCGCAAATACCATCCGGATATGAATCCGGATAAGGGGGCGGAAGATAAATTCAAAGAGGTAGCAGAAGCCTATGAGGTTCTAAAGGATGCCGGGCGCAGGGCCGAGTACGACGAACTGCGCCAGTACCGTGGGCGAGCGGATAGTGGCTTTGAACCGCCGCCAGGATGGCGCAGCAGCAGTGGTTTCGGCGGCGCAGGAGCCACGCATTTCGATGGCGATTTTTCTGATTTTTTTAACTCCATATTCAGCGGTGCTGGCAGCGATCCCCGTCATCAGCGTTCAGGGTTGAGAGGCCAGGATGCTCAGATCGAAATGCCGGTTTTTCTGGAAGAAACGCTATCAGAAACGTCAAAACTCGTGGAGTACATTATCCCCGTTTATGAGAACGGTCAGGTCACTGAAGTTAAGAAGAGCCTGAAGGTCAAAATACCGCTCGGTGTTGTCGACGGTGAGAGAATCCGCCTTAAAGGCCAGGGCGGCTCTGGCCAGGGTGATGCTCCCAATGGCGATCTTTACCTGCATATCCGACTCGTACCGCATCCACTATTTGACGTCGAAGGGCACAACCTGGTGGTGACCGTGCCCCTGGCTCCCTGGGAAGCCGCGTTAGGCGCGAAGGTCACTGTGCCGACACTGTCAGGCAAGATACATTTGACAATAGCGCCCAACAGCCAGACAGGACAAAGACTACGGATCAAGGGTAAGGGCCTGGCCACCAAAGCTGGCCCCGGGGATTTGTATGCGCTGCTAAAGGTAGTCATGCCGCCGTCTGCCAATGACGAGGTGAAGGCCTTATGGCAATCAATGGCACAAAAAACCGATTTTGATCCCAGATCACAGTGGGGTAACTAGTTATGACGGACATAGTATTGAGTATTTCACTGCACGAACTCTGTCAGTACGAGTGGCTAAACGAACAACTCATCGTTGAGGTAGTCGATCACGGTATCGCCCAGCCTGTTGCAGGTAACGACATCGCAGACTGGGTTTTTGATGCCGCCAATGTGCACTGGCTACAGAAGGCGGTGCGACTGCATTACGATCTGGAAATCGACTGGATTGCTGTGGCGATGGTGATTGATTTGTTACAAAAAAATGAGGCTCTACGACGAGAGAACGAGTGTATCGAACAACGGCTCAAACGATTTTTGGATTGATAGAGAACGAGCTAATGCGAGTTCTGCTGGCGTTTGCACTACTATTGGCGACTATCGCAAAGGCAGACCTACCGTTTGAAAAACTGGGGCAAGTGGAGTCATTGCCCGAGCCCTTCTCCAGTAATTGGTTTTGGGCCAGTGATCCCGTACTGGAACGCGTAGCGCTGGTAGATTTCAGTCTTAACCGCGTGCTCGGCGGTATCGATGGCGGCTGGGGCATCACCGTACCGTTATTTCCCCAGCACAACACCCGCGAATTTTATGTGCCAGAGACCCACTATTCCCGGGGCAGCCGCGGTGAGCGCACCGACGTGTTGACGTTCTATGACAGTAAAACATTAAGCCCCACCACCGAAGTTATCATTCCCCCCAAACGCGCCCAAAACTCCCTGCCCAATGCCAATGCCACCTTAACGGATGATGAACAATTTCTCGCCGTGTTCAACATGAACCCCGCACAGTCAATCAGTATCGTCGACGTTAAAAATCGACGTTTTGTCGAGGAGATAGCGACTCCCGGATGTTCCCTGACTTATGCGGCAGGCAAGCGACGTATCATGATGCTCTGTGGTGATGGCGCCCTGTTATTTGTTTCACTTAAGGAAGACGGGGGCCTGCTGGATAAACAACGAACCGAATCGTTCTTTGATCCGCAAAGAGATCCGCTGACCGAGAAAGGTATCCGTGTTGGTGATACATGGTATTTCGTCTCCTTTGACGGCTATCTCTATTCCGTCAATGTTGACGAACAGCTGGGTAACCCCTCCGCCATGTTTTCCAAACCCTGGTCACTGATCTCTGAAGCTGAACGCAACGAGCAATGGCGGGTTGGTGGGCGTCAATTTTTTGCCATTCATAACCCCAGTCAGGAGGCCTATGTCTTGATGCACCAGGGCGAGGCTGACACACACAAAACCGGCGGCACCCACTTGTGGAAGTTCAACCTGGCGACGCAGAAAAAGATCAGCGAGCATACACTGCTCAGCCCCGGCTTTTCATTCTCGGGCGTACCCACAGAATTTGGTACGGATTGGATCTGGCCCTTTAGTGAGCTGTATAACGTATTGACCGGTTTCAGCTTTCAGGAACCGCATGCCAGACCGGATGCCATAGTGATCACACAGGATGAAAACCCGACCCTGATTCTCGGCGGTCAGTTCAGCGGTATGGTTGCAATCTATGCTGCTTCGGATATGACGTTCAAATACCGCGTCACGACCGGCAATTATTCCAATCTGGTTCTACAGTTGCCAGACTGGGGGCGCTAGGATATGTTGATCGATATTACGATCAGTTTTATTATCCGTTTCTTGCTGATTTTTATCTTTGCGCGTGCTGTATTGCACAAGCTGCGAAACTTTAACCACTTTAATACGCAGCTCAGTACCTATCGACTGGTGCCCAACGCTCTAATAGCCGCCTTTTCATTTTTTCTGATTCTGGTTGAGGGGTTCCTCGCCTTCAGTTTGTTATTCAAGAACTGGTTGTATCCGTCTATTTATCGCTGCCGTGGTGTTGGTAGTGTATGCCGTAGCCATGAGCATCAACCTGGTTAGAGGTAGAACTGATCTGGACTGCGGTTGTAGCGGCCCGTCCGAAGTTCCGCAAAGAATCAGCTGGTCCCTGGTAGTCAGAAATTGTGTATTGGCGATACTTGCGCTGGCTACTGCATGGCCGATCACTTCCCGCAGTTTGTCGCTTGTGGATATCATCACCGTATTACTCGCAAGTATTGCAGTCATTTTCATTTATGCCAGTAGCGAGCAGGCCATTGTCAATCAGCATCGGCAGAGACATTACTTCGCACTCAAGACCAAAGATAATCGGGGTTCTCTGAGATGAGCGCCCTGCTGGTCTCCCACGTCATCCTCTGGCTGGTTGTCGTTGTATTATGTTTTGTTGTTTTCGCGTTGATGCGGCAAATTGGCGTGTTGCATGAACGGGTCTTTCCCGCAGGGGCGCTCATGACTGGCCAGGGTCCGCAGGTTGGTGAACAAGCACCGGTAACTGACCTGGTCGCTTTTGACGATAGTCGGATTAGCCTTAGAGACGGTACCAGCAGCACCCTGTTATTGTTTGTCTCCCCTTCCTGCCCCGTTTGTAAAACCTTGCTGCCTATCGTCAATTCGGTAGCCAGGTTTGAAGCGCGCATGCATCCATTGCAGGTCATTCTGGCCAGCGATGGCGATACGTCCGAAGACAAGCGGCAACATCTGGAATTTATCGGTGCGCATAATCTTGCCAAGAATCGCTACGTTATATCCCAGCGACTGGGCCTCGCGTTTGTTGTAGAGAAATTGCCCTTCGCTACCCTGATCGATAAAGCGGGAGTGATTCGCGCCAAGGGCCTGGTTAACTCCAGGGAGCATCTGGAAAGCCTTTTTGAGGCGCACGAACGAGGTGTTGCATCGTTACAGGAGTTTCTTGCCAGTGCATAAGTCAGTTTATGATCCCGAACGAGCAGTCGTACCAAAGGGCAGTCGGCTCGATCGCTTTTTCTCAAAACATACCAGGCAGTTAGCGCGCTACACGTCGCGCCGCAGCTTTCTGAATAAGCTCGGCTTACTTTTCGTTGGAACCACTACGTTACCGCTGCTGCCGATGGCCAGGGCCTATGCGTCACCACAAGGTGTGCAGGGCGAACCCGATCCCAACACGCCGCAGGGTGACATCTACGACTGCAACTACTGGCGTTATTGTGCCATTGATGGCTTCATTGCCAGTTGCTGCGGTGGCACTGCGCACTCCTGTCCGCCGGGAACCGAGATGTCGCCCGTATCCTGGATTGGCACCTGCCTCAACCCGGCGGACAATAAGCACTATATCGTTTCTTACAATGACTGCTGCGGCAAAACCACCTGCCAACGCTGCTTCTGCCAACGCAACGAGGGCGACAAGCCGGTCTACTATCCAAGTAAAAGCAACGACATCGACTGGTGTATGGGTCAGGCAGGTGTTGTCTATAACAGCACGGTCAGCGTTGTGATCGGCGTTAATGACGCTTGATGCGAGGTCGGACTAAAATCTTCGGCTGTATGCGGTGGCTATTAACGCCATGGCCTGTCTTCGTGCTGCTCTGTTTGCTGCCATCATACTTACTGGCAAGCGATCCGCAGGTGCTGTATATGATGGAGTGTCAGGGCTGCCATTTGTCTGACGGCGCCGGGGGGACCAACAGCATACCCACTTTGCATAATAGCGTAGCGAAATATCCTCTCGTTCCCGGTGGCAGAGAGTACCTGGTGCAGGTGCCCGGGGTAGCTCTGTCTTCCCTCTCGGATCAGGACACTACTGCTGTGCTGAACTGGATGCTGGCAACATTTGGACCGGCGGAATCGACCACACACTATCCGCCCTATACCGTAGATGAGGTCGCTAATTTGCGAAAACATCCCCTGACGGACGTTGGCAGTAAAAGAGCGGAGTTAATGTTGTTAATGTAGCAGCTGGAGGCGACTAATACACCCGGGGTGATGGCCAGTACGTCTATTCATGTGACAACAAGCATTCAACGTTTTTCAGTAGCTCAGAAGAAGACGCATTTATCGCTTTTTGCGCGCCCAACCCCATCGAAATTAGATAGGCAATTTTCCAGGGCTTGCGCAAAATATATCGAATGCTCGCAAGGTATCTGGGTGAGCCATCTTCGTTCGCCAGATGAAAAACATCAAAGTTTTCAGCGTGCTTATCCACTCTATCGCTAACTGCCCTGATGATTGTGAACGGGCAGTTATTGCGTTCACACACTGCGGCGATGGCACCGGACTCCATATCAACCAGAGACACGTTCTTGCTGCGCAGCATGGCAACAAACGCCTTGTCGTAACACAGCTGATCTGTGCTGTAGATGACTCCTGAGGATGCGCAAGCGCTAAGATTAACTGGATATCGGGCAACCCCATCCCGCTCATCCACTACGAATTCTGGTGTAAGTACGTCACCTACATTGAGGCCAGGGTCACAAGTGCCTGCGATACCCACGACAAACAGATGATCGATATCAGCACCGAAATTGGAGAAGAGATCCTCCGTGGCCTTTTGTGCCGCGGCCAGACCCATTTTTGTTACCGCTGTAATTACCGTTACGCCCTTATATACTCCGCGCGTATAACTGGACCCTGCCTGCGGCTCAACACCCAGTCCAAGTACGCGCCTTATGGGCTCTAATTCTGATGACATCGCAGACAATATGGCTATTGTGCGTATGTCGCCAGCCATGATTTTATTACTACTGCCTGGCCGAAAACTGCGCTTTAAAAGGAAATAGTACCTGCTGGATAAAGTTTTTCGGCACCTGATCCTGACTGTCCGTCAATCCCAAATCACCCAATTGCGAATGATCAGGATGATTGTAGGTTCCAAATACTATGTCCCATAAAGGAACCGAACCTGAGTAATTTGAATCCTGATACTTTCTATTTTTTGCATGATGGAGGTTGTGCAGCTGCACGGTGCCCAACACATAATGAAACCACGCGGGAAAACGTTGATGAATATTGGCGTGCACCATATTGCCATCGAATACGGTCCACATATTGAGAAAAACAACTATTTCAGTGGGCGCCCCAAGCAGTACCAGTGGAAGTGGCTTAAACACTGAGTTGATGACTTCTTCACCAAAATGAACACGAGCAGATTTCATAATGTGCATTTGTGGTGTGTCATGGTGAACCGCGTGAAAGTGCCACATGCGATTGAACGTATGAAAACTTCGATGCACCACATAATCCATCAAACTTGCAATCAGTAGGGCCAACAAGAACTGTGCCACAAAATTCCAGTGGCTCGGCCATAGCTGACCAAATGCCTGCAGACGCCATTCACTCAGGAAGGCGAAAACTAGAATGATCGAAGATTGCAAAATCGCTCTGCTGCTAGCCTGCATCATGCCGTGGCCAATATCATTGAGTGACTGGCCGTCATGCAGGTAGTTCATCTGGCGGTTCCTCGGCAGAATCTGCTCGAAAAGCAGGGTCGTAAAGAAATTAATCACCGTTACAGTGACCACCCACGTCTCCATGGCAATACCCCTCTCCAACCCCCAAAAATAGAGAGCCGTAAATCCAACCATAAAACAGGGATAGGTAAACCAACCCAGTAGCTCATGGTGTTTTTCCAGAAAAGCAGACTGAAACAGATACTCCTTTTGCATCGCTACCCACCTCTGTGAATACCAGTGACAATACTCTCTACTTTCTCAGGCGATACGCCCCATCAATTTGTACAAGGGAGCAAATTGCTCCAGTGTTGCGTTCGGCAACGGCACAAGGTCACCCAGCATTCGAGCACCCCAGATAATCTGCGCCGTACGCTCAACCAACCTGGCCACTTTAAGTACATCTGCCGGATTCTTACCCACACACAACAGGCCATGATTGGCCATTAAAACAGCGCCCTTGTCCGCAACACGGTTGGAAACTTCCTCCGCGAGTGCGTCGCTGCCGGTCATTCTATAGTCTGCTACCGGTACATCGCCGCCTACATAGACATCAAACTCTTCGATCACGCAGGGTATCGGCTGGCGGACGATAGCAAACATGGTGGCGAACATGGCATGGCAGTGCATGACTGCACCGATATCCTGATGCTTCTTCAAGCAGGCCAAATGGAGGGACTTTTCAGATGTCGGCGTTCTATGACCCTGGAGCACTTTGCCATCGATATCCGTCACCACCAGGTCTGCCAGAGTCATGGTCTCGTAGTCTAATGACGATGGCGTCAAAACCACATTGCCATCGGGTAAGCGGGCTGACACATTACCTGCCGTCCCCTCCACTAACCCACACGCAATCATCTCCTTCGCTGCTGCTAGTACAGCTTCCTTTACTTCATTTTCGTTCATTGCGATTTACCTCGGCTACTTGTCCCTTGAAAGAACATCGCGTTTTTCGGCGATGCCGAAGGCCATGATGGGCACTCCCGGAAATGCAACGGATGAATCAGAATGGCCCAGCACAATACCGTCTTCAATAGCCGTCATGGTTTCCTGGCTCCTGCCAAACGCGTTAACGATCTTGGCCAGCGGTTGCCCTGTTTTGACCACATCTCCGGGCGCTGCCAGAAACCGGATAATACCTGTTTTGGCGCCGTAGGGCTTATCCGAGTAGCGCAGCAGTTTGTCGTGTGCGTACCCGGACGGCAACGGATACCTGAACGGTTTTTGACGCGGCGCGATCATGTCAAGGTCGGCGAGGATATTCCAGATCGCTTCCAATCCGTAAGTCACATAGGATTCACTGACTATGTTGGGTTTGCCCAATTCGAAAGTGAGCGCGGGTATATCGCGCAGCAGCAGATTGAATGACAAGCTCTTGTGCACTTCCTCTTCGTCTACGATGATGCTCATGCCGGCCTGCTTCGCAGCATGAATCGCCTTGCGATATGCCCTGTTGTGCTGCTTGCCCGGATCATGATCCACCAACACATAGGGGATCGACTCAATCCAGTCATTGTGGAAATCGACAACAAGATCGGGCTCGGTCCTGATAATGGTTTCAAATATCTTATGCGCGATGCGTTCCCCGAGTGATCCATTAGCATTGCCCGGGAAGGAGCGATTGAGGTCTTCCCCGCTTAAGGTAATGTGGCGCAGTCCGGATTCAAAACCCAAAGGGTTCATTAGAGGAAAAGCTTGCACGCAGCCGCGGATCAGGTGCCTGCGAATACTACGGAACACTTCCTGGATAACGACAATACCGCTGACTTCATCACCGTGACTACAGGCTGTCAGCCAGACCACCGGGCCCGGGTTGTCGCTGGTAGCGCACATTATCGGTAAACGCCTGCGGGACAGGTCGGAACCGGTCATGATTTTTTTAAAGGAAAAATGATTCTTGACGCTGGCGGTTACTGGCGGCTTGCTCTGGGTCGACATAGTGTTATCTCTATAGGCGTCCGTACAAGGTCGAAACTATGGCGGATAAACAGTTGATCAATTTTAGCTCAGCTCTGCCTGCGATGTCTCCCGCAGCATCAGTATAACCACGGGAATCGCAAGCAGCGTACTCAGGCACATTACCGAAAGCGCCGCAGCATGGCTGCCTAGCGTATTGAACAGTACACCTTCTATTGCAAGTCCAGCCACCGCGGCAAACATGGAACAAACCGCACGCAGGGTAGAGGCGGTCGAACGACAGCTGGTTGGAAATAGCTCTCCCCCAATCGCGTTGAGCATGACTTCAATAGCAAAAAAACTGAACAGCGATGCAATCCACGCCAAAGGCAGTAGCCAGCCACTGGTATTGTAAAACGCTATAGTCGCCGCACAATGTACTAACAGCCCTGCAATCAACGTTGGTCGACGTCCAATGTAATCTGAAAGGCGCCCTGCCGTCGTCGTGCCAAGAAGTGCTATGGCGCCAGCCACTATGTACAAAAAGCTGACTTCCTGTGGTGCGTAGTGGTGCGTCTCCTGGAGATACTTCGACATAAAAGTGATGGTGGCGGACAGTTGAAACATAAAGGTGGTGACGATCAGAGCTATGGCCGCCATTTCGCGCATGTGATAGCGATATATTTCGAGAACCGGTTGCCAGAAACGGTGCGTGGGATCGCGCTGAACGAAGCGAGCAAAGAGTATCGATTCGGGTAACAGGCGACGCAGCCAGACGATATAGAGAATCGAAATCCCCGCGATAACGTAGAGTGCCCGCCAGCCGCCCGGTAAGTAGCCCACCAATGCGTATAGCAGGGAGGCGGCACCCGAACCTAATCCACCCATCGCCGCCAAAAAGCCGACACCCCACCCACGATGCAGAGCAGGCAACATTTCCAGCACATAGATAAGCGCAATAATTTCCTCTGCCGTAGCAAACGCGCGCGCGCAGAACTGAATAGCGATAAATTCCTCAGTGGTTCGCGCAAAACCCGTAGCCCCGGTGGCAATAGACAGTCCCAGCAAGGTCACCATAAGCAGTCGACGGCGACCAATACGATCCGATAACAACGCCAACAGGACTGCTGGAAGGGCGCCCAGTCTGGCCGCGCCGATCACCTTCCCCAAATCCTGTTCTGCAATATTGAAACTCGCCTGCATGTCGGGCAGGGCAAGGCTGAGCACTGACATATCGTACTGCGCGAGAAAAAAAGCCGCTGCCAGTAGAAGCAGCAACTTCTTGTCAGAGGATGCCAGTCCTGCCGGCGGAAAGAAAATTCTAAACATCATGCCTCAGCGGGCAGAGAAGGAGTGCTAAAAGTTATAGCCAAGTGTCACGCCATAGGTTCTCGGTTCAAGTAAAAACTGGTTGGTGGCCAGGCCCACATTTTGGTCTCCCAATATCTGGCCGGTGACAAAGTCATCATTGTTGAGGTTGATTCCCCACAATCCAACGTACCAGGTTCGATCAGCGCTGTTTAACGTGAACGTAGCGTTCCAAACTTCCCAGCTGTCCACCTTGTCATTGGGTGCATTGAATACGCGGGTATAAAATTCGTCCTGCCAGTAGTAGTTTGAAGCAGCGACCAGTTCCATACCATTTTCCAGCGGCCAGGTGTAGCCCACGCCAAAATTGATCGAGAACTCGGGCGCATTGGGCAGCTCGTTGCCTTCAAGGCTAACGGGAAGGCCGTCACACGTCGGGGTGCCGCTGGGGCATCCGGGTCCGGTGTAAAAATTGTTAAGTGGTCCGTTGGTGATATATTGGGTCGTGCCTAACTGGTTGATATTCGCAGGATCAACACTCTGGCCCTCTCCCATCTGAGTGTCGAGCCAGGCCACACTCGCTGTCAGGCGCCAGCGATCATCCGGCAGCCAGATGAATTCCCCTTCGAACCCCTGAATTGACGCATCAAAATTTTCGTTCACCGACGTCTGGTTAATGATTTTGCTCACCTGCAAGCCTTCGTAGTCGTAGTAGAAAAAGGTGATGTTGGCCTGTACCGTGTCGGAGAATAGTCGACTCTTGAGCCCTGTTTCGAAGGCGTTGATGTACTCCGGTTCAAACTCGGCCACATCAGGATTGCCACCCAAGGCAGGGTCGAGCAAGGGGGACTCAGCGGATATCGGATTAAAACCGCCGCTCTTGTAGCTGCGCGATAGCGTCACATACGTCATCACATTATCTGTTGTATCCCAGCTGACATTGATCTTCCCCGTAGGCTCATCCCACTTGCCACCAAATTCGCTGAACCCATTGTTTTCTGAGGTGGGATCACTCAGGAACGCAAGATACACTGTTCGTTGTTCCGATTTCTTCTCCTCGCGCGTGTAACGCAAACCAAAGGTCACAGCGACATCTTGCCTGGCCTGCCAATACAGCTCACCGAATCCAGCATAGGTGTCGAGTTGGTAGGGTTGCACCTCGTTGCTGTATTCACGCTGAGAAGGATCGATACCCAGCACCTCGCCGGCAAGTTCGACCGCCGAGGAATAGACAGTATATTCCCCACTCGCTTCGTAGGTGAGATAGAACCCTCCCACCATAAAGTTCCAATCCCCGTCATAATCTGACGCCAGGCGCAATTCCTCACTCCACTGTTCCGGCGAAGAGGTCGAGCGATCAACATTGTAAGAACGATCAACCGTGATGGGACCATCCGGCCCGCGCTGCACTGTTACCTCTACGGGCCAAAGCCCCGACGCAACGTTGAAGTCATAGTCATTTGAGGCGTCAAAATCCGCATTATGATAACCGGTGAGCGAGGTCACTGTCAGGTCGCCAAAAGTGTGATTGAGTTCGAACCCGACTATCGTATCGTCAACTTCATAGCGCGGCGTAAAGTCCATCCACTGCTCTCGCGGATCGCTGGACTGCGGCGAATTCATAAAGTCGTCAACCGGGAAGGTAAGTCCGGTAAGGGGTTCTACTATTGATTGCAGGAGGAATCCTGAGGCGGTAGCCGCGCTGTTGGTCGTATCATCCGCCAGCGCCGTAGGCAGACAACCGATAATCCCTTCCGGATCGCGCAAGCAACTCTGGTTGCTACCGCGCATACGATCATCGTCTTCTTTAAAGTAGTTTACGGTCAGGGTGGCATCGGTGTCGTCGTTGGCCCAGCGCGTTGTCGAGCGTCCGGAGTACATATTTCGTCCATCGATGTCATCGCCATTGTAGCGATTGTCAACGAAGCCACTACGCTCCGTATAAAATATGGCGAAACGCTGGGCAACATTTTCCGACAAGGGAATGTTAAGCGCGCCCTTCACTTTACCGTAGTCATAGTTGCCGGCCTCTACAACCACATTGCCGCCAAACTCATCCTCGGGTTTGCGCGTAATGAAGTTAATGACACCCGCTGTCGTGTTGCGCCCATACAGGGTGCCCTGCGGACCGCGCAATACCTCGATGCGCTCCGCGTCATAAAACTCCATTTCAAAAATCCTGCCGTTCTGCAGGTAGATGCCATTGAAATGGTTTCCAGTGCCACTGTCGGCAGCTGATCCTACGGCGAGGTTTCCAACGCCTCGCAATGTGACACTGGCGCTGGCAAAGTTGTCTCTGCTCATCAGCATGTTGGGGACGCTGAACTGTAAATCCATAGGCTTGCTGATCAAGGCTCGCTCCAGCTCTTCCCCGGTAAATGCAGTTATTGCTATGGGTGTGTCCTGTATGGTTGTCTCCCGCTTCTCGGCGGTGACAATCACTTCTTCCAGCTTGCCGTCCTGACCGTCCTGGCTATACGCAACCTGGCTTGCCAGGGTCGCAGCCAACACGAGCGCACGCAAATAGAATCCAACCCATCGGGACATATGTAATGCGCTTCCAGTAGAATTTTATTGTTAAGTTGCTATCCGGTACGAGCGCTGATATAAACATCAAAAATAGATGAGATGCTCGTTTCAAGACACGCGCCTGAAAATATCACATGAGTCAATAAATTCGCAAGGGGACCAAAATGATGCTCATAGCTGATCAAGACAAAGACGCTTTTTTTCGCGATGTTGAAGCCGCTGCCAAAAAGGCAATCTGGTGCGCGCTGGCCACGGTTGCGAACAACGAAGCCAGGGTCAGGATGGTGCATCCCACCTGGGAGGGAGACATTCTCTGGATAGCAACCGGGCCAAACACGGCCAAGGCGCGCGAGATCCAGAAAAATAGTGCCGTTGATATTCAGTTCCAGGTCGCTCCGGATGACTTTGTCCACCTGCTGGTGCGTGGCAAAGCCAGCGTGTTGACCGACCAGCCGACCAAAGACCGCATCTGGGAGGTAATGGATTATGATCTGGCGCAATTCTGGCCAGCAGGCCCGACCAGTCCTGACTACTGCGTCGTTAAAGTGCAACCCGTACGCGTGGAGTTGTCCCAGATGTTTGGCACAATGAACAAACGTGTATGGAAGGCATAAGCCGCTGACGAATCAACCCAGGTCTTCCAATTCAAAGTCGTCGTCATCGCTGGCATCCCAGCGCTTGGCAGCAATTTCGGGTGGAGGCGCAGGGATCGTCTCCTTCTGCTGCGACGTAAAGGGATACACCCGATCTTTAGTGAACTTCTTCCTGGCTGCCTTCCATTTGGCATCAATCGCTTTCTTTATTGTAGCTTTCTCAACTTTGTCCACATCGACCAACAGGTCCTTAACGATGTTCCAGGCATATTGGACGATGGCATCACGCTCGGAATTATAAAGGTAGATACAACCTTTTATACTGGGTGATACCAACGGGTCAAAAACAACAGGGATTCCTTTGCCGTCTATCTTCAACTTCCCATACCAGACCACTTTGCAATCCAGAGCTAACACCGGTCACTTTCCTCCAAATTTACCTTTGAAAGTCACATTCCTGCCAAGATCGCAGCAAACGCACATACACGGCAGATTTAGCAAAAATGTAGCCGAACGCAAGTAGGCAGGCAAGCAAATAATTCTCTGCAAAAGATACCAATTACTTTCTCGTTTTGCTGGCAAAGAGGTCAGGGAAAATTTCCTGCTGACCGTGCGGACGCGCCACCGTAAGTGCTCTTTGGAAAAAACTATTGCGATAGATAGGATTAGGTGCTAATTAGGCCGTAGAAGCTGCATACTGCAACGAAGCATAGGCCATCAACACCTCGTGTAGCATGAGTCCCTTGCTGCCTGATCGGATTGACGCAAGAATGATACCTGATTACAAAAAATTGGCGGTCGAGAGAGTCCCAAAGACCGACGGCGCGCAGATACCACACCTGCCCGAGGGCTTTCTCGAGTTGCTCGCGCTGCTGATGCGCAACCCCAGCGTCGTTGGTTCTGAACACAGTTTCTTCCGGGTACTGCAGCGCGAATTAGAGGAGCGCGGGGCACAGGTCACCTGGTACGAGGGCCTACTGGTCGCGCACGGCAAAAAACCCAATAGCCTGATGCTCTCTGCGCACGTTGACCGCCATGGACTGATCTGCACTGGTCCAAACGAGTTCCAGTACGCCGCATTTGTAGCAGGCGCGCGGTCGGATCTTCTGGGAAATTCCGTTGGCGAACAGTTGATGAAGAAAATCGTGGACCGCTTTGGCGCAGAGTTCGTTTACGCCTATGAGCCATGGTCGGGAGCGTATTGTGGCCGTGGCGTAATCAATCGCGCCTACATCTGCGAATACAGGAATAACCTGATTTTTGAAGTCAAAGGCCTGGAGCACCTTGTAGCGGGTACACCCGTCGCATTTGCCGATGTGTTAAAGGTAACCGATCAGGCGCTGGTTGGTCAGCTGGACAATGTATTGACCACGGCCGCCCTCGTTTACCTGTTCGGACTAGGCTTTCAGGGTACGGTATTTTTCACCTCGCAAGAGGAAGCAGGCAAGAGCTGGCGCTACTTGCTTGAATGGTTTCGCCGTTTCGGCAACACCACCAATCAACTTATTGTGGTCGATACCAGCCCCTATCCCGATTTTCAATCTGCGGCACAACAACAGCTGGTGTTGAGAAACAAGGATGCGAACGCGGAATTCAATCCGGATTTAACACGTAAATTGTTAGACCTGTGCGACAGCCGTGGCATTTGTTTCCAAATGAAGGATACCTATGTAGAAGCGATGAACGTGGCGTTACGCGCTGCGGGTGAAGATCCCCGCTCCCTGGGTTCCACTGAAATGGGACGCATCATCAGCGCTTCGAATGGTCTTGTAGACGGCACCACATTACAGATTCCCACCTCGGGCTACCATACGATGTCCGAGTCGGCGCCCATTTCATCCGTCAAGGCGTTTATCGATGTCCTTTTGGATCTGGCGGATCTGCGCAGCACTGCAGATCAACAGCCGATGACAATCTAGATGGCAAGCTCGAGGCGCGCTGCAAGCTTGGGGAAACCGCGTGACCGTGAGTAAAGAACTGCAATCCATCATCGAATTGATACCAACGAATTTTGCCGATCCGGCAGCTGATTTCACCGCGGTGCGCGCCATGTTTGCGCCGTTTCACGGTCATCCAACCTGTGATGATTTTCGTGTTGAGGTCAAACATTATGGTGGTGTTCGTTGCGGCGACTACGAACTGCAAGGTGCCGCAAATACGTGGACAGCCTTCCATTGTCACGGTGGCGCCTTCGTTTCGACCGGCCTGGATGAATACCATTTTTACGCCGAAATCATTGCGCGCCAGACCGGCTGCCGGGTGGTAATGCCCGACTACCGGTTGGCGCCTGAGCACCCCTATCCAGCAGCGCCCGACGACTGCTTCAATGCCTACCGTGGATTGCTTGAGCACGGGGTGCCGCCAGCAACTATTGTAGTGATGGGAGAATCGTGTGGCGGCAGCCTGGGAGTGGGTCTACTGGTGCGACTGCGCGACGAGGGCCTGCCAATGCCTGCGTGTTTCGTGTCACTGACTGGCTGGTTCGACCTGTCTGTGTCCGGAAAGCCCGTGCCTGCTCGGGACCCATTTCTGACACCACAGTGGGTGCGCAACCGGGGCCGTGAGTATCTGTCCGGGCAACTTGAACTGGACGACCCATGCGTATCGCCTGCGAACGCCGATTTGCTCGGGCTGCCGCCCATGTACTTGCAGATCGGCCAGTACGATACCGTGCGCGAAGGCGCCATCACGCTCGCCGCCAATGCCCTGCGCTGCGGAGTGCAGGTTACGATGGAAAGCTGGCCGGGCATGATCCAGGGCTGGCATGGCCTGGTCACTGCCGGCGTCCCGGAAGCGAGCGCGGCCTGGGCGGCAATCCGCCACTATATAGAAGTCGTCTGCCCGGCACAGAACGCTGCGAAGGCGTCATGGGAATAGCGCATGCGCATAAGTCGATCCAGCGCAGCGGGAATTGAACAACTGCTGGGTATTGCGCTGCCCGTGATCCAGGCACCGATGGCTGGCGTGCAGGACGCCGAGCTGGCTGCTGCAATATCGAATGCCGGCGGCCTGGGTTCCCTGCCCGCCGCCATGCTGAATCCCGCCGCACTGGAGGCCGAACTGCAGCGACTGACTGCCATGACGGAGAGGCCCTTCAATGTAAATTTTTTCTGCCATGAATCACCCCAGGTGAGCGCGCAGCAGCAGCGGGACTGGCAGCGCAGTCTGTCGGCGTACTTCGATGAATTGGGACTCGATGCATCCAGTGTAAGCGGCGCGAATCAGCGTGAGCCGTTTGGTGATGCCGCCATGACGGTGCTTGAGCAGTTCAGGCCAGCGGTAGTGAGTTTTCACTTTGGACTGCCCGACAACCGACAGATAGATCGGATCAGGCGTTGGGGCACACGGGTACTGGGCTGCGCCACCACGGTAGACGAAGCACTCTGGCTGGCAGAGCGCGGAGTCGATGCGATCATTGCCCAAGGACTGGAAGCCGGCGGCCATCGCGGTACTTTTCTTACGGAGGATATGACCACCCAAACCGGCACGCTCGCGCTCGTTCCACGTATCTGCGCGGCAGTCTCTTTACCTGTCATCGCAGCAGGCGGAATCGCCAGCCCAGCGGGCGTCGCGGCCGCGCTAGCACTGGGTGCTGCGGGCGTACAGGTGGGAACGGCTTTTCTGTTGTGTACTGAAGCGAAAACCAGTGTGCTGCACAGAGCTGCGCTGAAGAGCAAGGCGTCACAACACACTGCCTTGACCAATGTTTTCACAGGGCGGCCAGCGCGCGGCATTGTAAATCGACTGCTACGAGAAGTAGGACCCATGGCGGCAAGCGCAACCGCCTTTCCAACGGCAGCAGGACCTGTCTCGATACTGCGAGCCGCAGCGGAAGCCATCGGCTGCCACGATTTTACGCCATTGTGGTGCGGCCAGAACGCGACGGGGTGCCGCGAGATACCGGCCGCAGATTTACTGCAGAGTTTGGTTGAGCGCCTATAACTGTCCACCGTGACTGCGCGCCGGCGTGCGCGTACACCACCAGATCAACGCCAGTAAGGCCACCTGCACCACCAAACGAATGCTCAGGAATACCTCGGACACATCGGGGAAAAGATCAGGGTGCAACCACATGTGGATATTGGCTGGCGATACACACACCACAAGCAACAGCAGACCATTTCCGGCCCATTGCCGCAGCGCCGGAATGAGAATGCCAATGGCGCCCAGTATCTCGAAAACACCACTGATATAAACGATCTCCCGGTGAAAACCAATGTAGGGCGGCATGATGGCGACGAAGAAATCAGGAATGATAAAATGTGCAATTCCGCCACCCATGAACCATAGAAACACAAAGGCTAGGCCCATATTTTTTAATGAAAACATACTACTTCCCCATTTGTGCTTAGCTACCTGACCCAAGGACCGTTTGAAACCAACGGCTAATTTCCTGTATTTCCTCCATACACACCTCGTGCGCCATCGGGTACTCGCGCCACTCAACTGCATAACCTGCACTCTGCAAATTCGCCAGCGATGACTTGCCCAATGCCATCGGCAATACGCTATCCTGCTGGCCGTGACACATCAGAATAGGAATCTGCGCATTGGCTGCGGCCTTGTCTGCAGCCAATTTTTCACCCTCAGCCAGGAAAGTAGATAGGGCGAGTATCCCCGCCAGGCGTTTCGGGTAGTACAGTCCGGTATGAAAAGCCATCACGCCGCCCTGCGAAAAGCCCGCCAGGAAAATGCGTTCGGCCGGCATACCGTTATCGATTTCATTCTGGATCAGATCCCGAATCTGCGATGCCGATTTTTTCAGGCCGGGCAAATCGGTGCCACCGGCGGGATTGAAATCAAACCATGCCCGCGCACGCTGGCCGCCGAAGGCAGTGACCGCTATTTCGGGAGCATGGGGAAAAACAAATCGCACGGGCAGGTCGGCGGGCAGCCGCAGCTGCGGCACGATGGGTTCAAAATCATGTCCGTCAGCACCCAGGCCATGCAGCCAGATGACCACCGCGACGGGTGCAATCGCCGGATTCAGTTCCACCGTTGGCAGGGGCGTAGCCAGCATGGATTCTCCCTCTTACAAATTATTGTAGGTTTGCGATCAGTTCAGATCGGCCGCATATTGACGCAACACTGCCAGCGGCACGGTATCAAGGGCGCGCTGATGGGTACGGGTGAGGAATACCTTCGGTGCCATTTTTTGCTCATGGGCCTGCAGCCAGCGCGGGGCGCACAAACACCAGCGGTCACCGGGTTTAAGACCGGGGAACCCATATTCGGGCATGGGTGTGCTGAGATCGTTGCCGGCAAAACGCGAGTATTGCAGGAACTCCTCGGTAACCTGGATGCACACAGTGTGGGACCCGACATCCTGGTCATTGGTGTTACAACAACCGTCGCGCAGGAATCCTGTTAGAGGATCTTCACTGCATGGCAACAAGGTTTCGCCAAAGACATTGAGCGGTTCATCAATCTGGAGTGCTTCCACGGCCTATCTTCCCAAGGTTGGAGACGGACAGCATACCACGCATAAACTCCGCGACCAACCGAGGGTTGTTTAATTGCGGGGATCCTTGATGTACATGGCAGTGCCATTTCTCATTTCGATTTTAAAGAGTTCGGTGGTTTTTATAAGATCACTGATTTTCCGATAGCCGTAATTGATCGAAGAGAAAGAGCTGTTGTTGTTGGAGATATAACTGGCCACCTGACCCATGTGCGCCCAGCCATCATCGCCTGATGCTTGCTCCACGGCGGTTCTCAATAATTTCACCAGGGATGCATCCTGCCGCAATTGTGCCTTGGTTTTTCTTGCCGGAGGCGTGACGCTCTCTGTTTCGTCCGCGCCACTCGGTTACCAGATTCTCGATATAGATAAAGGGAGAGCAGGAGTCGACAAACGGTTGTGGTGTTTTCTTCTCGCCAAAGCCATAGACCGGGAAGCCGCTTTCAAGGATTCTGAGCACCAGCGGGGTGAAATCACTGTCGCTGGTCATCAGCGCAAAGGCATCCACGTTATTACTGTACAGCAGATCCATGGCATCAATGATCATAGCGGAATCGGTCGCATTCTTGCCCTTGGTATAGGCAAACTGCTGCATGGGCCTGATCGCATGAGGGTGCAATTTACCGGCCCAGCCAGACAACGACGGGTTGTTCCAGTCGCCATGCGCGTGGCGGACATTGACAGTGCCGTGTTTCGCCAGTTCTTCCAGCACACCTTCGATAGCGGTGTGGCTGACATTGTCGCAATCGATCAAAAGCGCAATTCGTTTAGCTTCCTGCACAGAATTACTCCTGCTTGATACGTTAAGATTTTTGCGTCTGGCGGGCTATTTTGAGGCATAGTACATCCCGATGGACTAGCAGCAAAGAATTAAGTATCTCCCGGCTCCACCGGGAGATTTCCTGTTTATACCAAAACTGTCGTTTCGAGGAGCATTTCCCATGGCTGACTATATACCCCCCGCACTGGATTGGGTGCGTGAGCAAGTTGAGTTGTACGAAAGCAGCGGCGGCACCCAGGGCAACACCCTGCTGGATACGGCATGCCCTGCATTCTGGTGACCCACACGGGCAACAAGACCGGCGGGATCCGCAAAATCCCCCTGATGCGGGTCGAAGTCGATGGCAACTACGTATTGATCGGCTCCATGGGCGGCCAGCCCAACAATCCGGTCTGGGTCTACAACCTCAGGGCGCACCCGGATATCCAGATACGGGATAAGACCGAGGTGTTCGATATGCGTGCCCGCGAGGTAACGGATGAGCAGGAGCGGGCAAAACTGTGGGCGGCTGGTGTGGCGGCCTACCCGCACTATGACGAGTACCAGGCCAAAACCACGCGCAAGATTCCGGTTTTATTGCTGAACGCGATAGTGGGCACGGTCAGATCCCGAACTACCGTAGCGCACCCGAAACGTGTCAAACTGTGCCGTGACAAATACGAATAACTAATTGAAGGCGCCGACCATTAACCAGCAAACCACGATTTTCGGAATACAAGTCAGTGAAGATCCCCAGCCGCCTGCAACCCCTGGTCGATGACGGCGTAGTCGATGAAGTCATTCGCCCGCTGATGAGCGGCAAAGAAGCCGACGTCTATATAGTGCGCTGCGGCTCCAAGATCCGCTGCGCCAAGATCTATAAGGACGCCCTCAAACGCAGCTTCAAAAAAGCGGCGCAATATACCGAGGGCCGCAAGGTGCGCAACACGCCGGCGCGCCAGAGCCATCGAGAAGGGCTCCAAATTCGGGCGCAAGCAGCAGGAGGATACCTGGCAGAATGCCGAGGTGGATGCGCTCTATCGTCTCGCTCGTGCCGGAGTGCGCGTGCCGGAGCCTTACGGCTGCTTCGACGGCGTGCTATTAATGGAACTGATCACCGACGAAAATGGCGATGTAGCGCCGCGCCTGAACGAAGTTTCCATGTCAGCGGAGCAGGCCAGGGAGGACCACGCCCAGGTCATGCATTATGTGATGTGCATGCTCAATGCCGGCCTGGTACACGGCGACCTGTCCGAATTCAATGTATTGGTGGATGAAAATGGGCCAGTCATTATCGATTTGCCGCAGGCGGTTGACGCAGCGGCCAACAATAACGCCCGCGCCATGCTGGAGCGCGATGTCAAGAACATGACTGACTACTACGGACTGTTCGCACCCGAATTGCTGGACAGCCACTATGCCCATGAGATCTGGGCATTGTACGAGGAGGGGGTGCTGCACCCGGACCTGAAACTGACTGGACATTTTGAGATAGACACCCATACCGCAAACGTCGACGCTGTGATGCTGGAAATAAAGGCCGCTCTGGCCGAGGAGGAGAGTCGCAAGCAGCGTCTGCGCGATGCTGATAGCGGCTGATTGAACCGGTCGCTCCCCCAATGTCGTTATTCCCACACCTGTCGCCCAAGGCAAAATACACTACTATCAGCAAGGTGCATTATTACGTAGGAGATGACCATGAGATACCTGAAAACCTTTTCCACCTGCCTGGTGGCACTGGCCCTGCACAGCCCGCCTGGGCGCAAATCTACGAAACCACAGATGCGCAGGGGAACCCGGACTTCACCGACTCCCCCGGCAACGCGGACGCGGAGGTGGTGAATTTGCCGGAAACCAATGTTATCGATGCCCCACCACCTGAACAGCAGCAAGAGTCGCAACCCCAGACGCTGGAACCCGGGCCAGCACCTGTACAAGAGAACAATACGGTCATCATCCACGACAACGATAATGACGGTTACGACGATGGTGATGAATTTGGCGCGGCAGCGGGCACTGGATGGAATGGACACGGCGTAGCGCCCGGTGCAGTTGGAAACCCTGGATACGACGCACCCCGTGAAGTTGGAGACTCCGAAGCACAGATGCCCCGTGAAGTCGGAGACTCTGAAGCACAGATGCCCCGTGAAGTCGGAGACGCGCCAGATGTAACCGGGGCGCACCGCGAATAATTGAATTGGACTTGCCATAAGGCACCCGTATGACCAGAACACTTGTTATTTTGATCCTGAGCCTGGCCAGTGCCAGTGCCAGTGCAGTTGAGTGGCCCTGGCAGGACCCGGCTGTGGGAAAACCACCGGAATACTGCAAAGGCTTTGTAGTGGGCGGCCTGGGGTCCAGACAGGTGGAGGGCATGTCCAGAACGGATCTTTGGCTGGCCTGGAGCTACGTTATCAGGTCAGGAGGGTTGTCCCAGCGCACGGCCCAGAACGAATTTCAGGCGGGCCTCGAACAGTTCCAGACTGTGGCAGACGCTGCTGCTGCCGAGTCTATCCTGCAACAGGCGGATGGTAACTGCGGCCTGGGCAGAACCGGGCACCAGATCACCGGTTGGTAGACTTCCCGCCTGCTATCCGTTGCGGCTGCTGTAGATCGGAATGGGAGCAAGCTCGGCGTAGTAGCCTTCCAGTTCCTCGATGCTGATGGGGCGCTGCTCCTGTTTAACATACTCCTCGCAAGGTGAACGCCACAGTGCCGTCTTGAGGCCATTGAAGGTCAAACACTGGCCGTTGAATTTTTTGGCCGCATCACTGGCCAGCCACACCAGCCCTCTGGCCACATCCTGTGGCTCGCCAAAACCCAGTTCCGATGCCGTTTTCCCCGACTTGTCGATCAGCGGTTGGGTCATATCCGTGCGGGCCACCGGCCACATGGCATTACAGCGGATATTGTAGCGTGCCAGTTCCTTGGTAGCGGTGTACATCATGCCCATCAATCCGGCCTTGGCCGCTGCGTAGTTGGTCTGGCCAAAATTTCCCACCAGACCGGATGCCGAGGTGATCTGTATGATGTGGCCACTGCCCTGCTCACTCATGGCCAACGCGGCGCGGCGCGTACACAGGAAGGGGCCGCGTAAATTCACCGCGATGACCTCATCAAAATCCTCATCACTCATTTTCAGCAGGGTGCGATCGCGCACAATGCCCGCATTGTTGACCATCACATCGATGCCGCCGAATTTGTCGACGCAGGTATCAACCAGTGCGTTGCATACACGGGTCTCAGCGACTGAGCCGGGCACAGCGTGCACCGGGGCGCCGAGTGCAGCAACTTCCTTCACTACCGCCGTCAGCGCTTCTTCATTGGTGCCATTGATAATCAGGGACGCGCCCTCGGCAGCGCAGGCCAGGGCGAAGTGCCTGCCAAGGCTGCGGGATGAACCTGTAATCACAATGCGCTTGCCCTCCAGTCTACCCATGGTGTCTCTCTCCTCTCTGCGGGCTATTTCGATACCTGTGGATTTATCTTGCCGCCATCAGCAACTTGGCATCAACAGCGGCGGACGGCGAGATGATCGCAGGCTGCCTGGCATGCGCCTGGTAGGTGGCGTAGGAATTCGTTAAACCGATTAACCATGTGTCCGGAGAGGGTTTGGCGAATATAGTCGGTCTCAGCAAGCATCTGCTGCAGCAAATTACACATCTCGATATGGCGGCTGATGGAATTCCTATATCCAACCAGATTGCGCATCTCATCGGGATCGGCTTCGAGATCAAACAACTCCGTCCACTTTTCAAAATCCGGATAAGTAATAAGTTTGTGGGTAGGTGTGCGTACCGCCAGAATTGTGGGCACCCGGGGGCTGTCCGGATTTAACCCACCAGGTATTTTCCTGCCAATATTCATACAGAAACGCTTCTCGCCAGGCTACTGGATCCTCGCCGAACAAGGGTCGCATGCTCATTCCCTGCATTGCCGCCGGCACTTCCTGATGCGCCATATCCAGAATCGTTGGCGCGAGGTCAATATTCAAGACCATGGCGTCAGAAACAGTGCCGGGCTCAACAACACCAGGAAGCCGCACTATCATGGGCACCCGCATACTCTCCTCGTAGGCGGAACGCTTGTCGCCCTGTCTGTGCTCACCAAGGTAATAGCCGTTGTCGCTGGTAAAAATCACCAGGGTATTTTCAGCCAAATCCAGGTCACTCAATGCATCAAGCAGACGCCCCACATTCTTGTCGAGTCCATCAACTGTGCGAAGAATATCCTTGTGTACATTCTGGCGCCGGAGGGGGACGGCGCCAGGGCATTGGCTGTTTCAAGTCACTCCATGGTGGCAACGCATTCCAATTTCTGGATGGCTTAATGGTCTCAGACGCATAGTTTTGAGCATGCTCCTTCATTGGCGTGAAGGGTTCGTGAACCGCCTTGAAGCCAATCATCATGGCGAAGGGTTTGTCACGCGGTTGATCCTCAAGGAATTCAATGGCGAAATCGACACTGCGTTCATCCACGTAACCTTTCGTTTTCGTATCAAACCACTTATGACTGACTCTAAAAATCGTGTCGTTGTAGAGTCCATGACCCTGGTAGGTGGCTATATAGTCAAACCCTGGCCGCTCCCACTGTGTTTCACCGTGGTGCCATTTGCCAACATAGGCGGTGGTATAGCCAGCCGCCTGCAGGGCTGTAGCCCAGGTTGGCCGAGGAGAGAATGGTGTAAAGTTGTCAATGATGCCATTGGTGTGATTGTACTGCCCCGTCAGTATTGCCGACCGGCTGGGGGAGCACAGCGAGGTGGTGACGAAGGCATTGCGAAAGCGCATACCCTCGGCCGCGAGGGCATCCAATCGTGGCGTCTGGAGAAATGGAAAACGCGCCTTTTCCCCCTGTTCTACTTGCACCACGCCTAATTCGTCCCAGCGCTGATCATCGGAGACCATGATCAGAATGTTAGGCGGGCCCTTCGTGTCACTCGCCCAGACATCCGATGCAATGACGCCCTGTGTCAATAGAGTAAAAATAACACCCATGACAAGATGTTTGGATTTAGTCAATTCCACATTTCCATTTTATTGGTCATTGCGCTCTAGCGGCCGCAGTAAGGGAGGCGGCATGTTAAGTGTACCCTACTACGCCACTCCTGATAACACCAACCAGGGCCCCACTTGCCGCACCGCATATAGCCCCTGCTACAATGGCGCCACACGACACCACAATCACGGCGCCCATGAAAAACCTGTATCTTCACATCGGCCTTGGCAAGACCGGCTCGTCGGCACTGCAGTCCTGGCTCTCCCTGAACTCGTCGGAACTGCTGCGGCAGGGCTACAGCTATGCCGACCTGGTGCCGGAGGCAAAGCTCGGCAAGGTTTCATCGGGAAACGGCTATGTCCTCTTTGTGGCGCTAAGAAAAGGCGACTACGCCGAGGCCGAACGCCTGATCACGGAGTCCTATTTCGTGTCAGGTTGTGAGCGCGCCATCGTAAGTTGCGAGCTGCTGCAGAATCTCGCGCGTCCCAGGCTCCAGGTGCTACAGGAAATCTTCGCGCGCCATAACATCCAGGTCACGGTCATCGCCTATGTACGCAGCTTTTACGAGCACCTCTATTCCACCTATGCCCAGCATGTGAAAAGCGGCAGCGCCACCCATGTTTTCGGTAGCGACCCGGAGGATCTCGACACCTACAAGTACGTCGAGGTCCTGATGAAATATGCCCGGTACTTCCGCAACCGGTTTGTGGTGCTGAATTACAATGATCCTGCATGCGACGTATTCACTTCTTTCGCCGCCGCGGTGGGAGTGGACACCGCCGGCACCTCCCGGCTGCCCGCTACCGTCAACCGCAGCCTGACCATTGGCGAAATCGACGCGCTGAGACAGGTCAACGTGCTGCACGGCGGTGCGTTTTCCACGCGAATTTTCGATTATCTTGCCCAGCAGTACCCTGACCGACGGTCCGAGATCTATTACACGGAGGACCTCGTGGGTGAAGTCCGGGAACAGAGCGCCGCCGAAGTTGCCTGGATCAACCACCAGTTCCGGCTCACGCCACCCATGCAGACAGACCAATATACGAACAAGATCAGCAAGGCCACTCCGGGACACCGCGAGTCGGCGATCACGGCGACCGTGCGCTGGGCGCAGGCGTTCGAGCCCGGACCGCAGCAGGCGCTGGCCTTCGCCGGGTTCCTGCGCAACTTCGCCGCAGAACTTGGCGACATGGGACAGGGCGGCGACAGTGCGAAGCTGCAGGCTAGGGCGGCTGTGGTGGAAGCGTCCTGGGATCAACGCGCCGCGGCCGGCGCCAGTGCACACCGAGATAGCGCGCGGGAGGTGGAGAGCCAGTTCCTGATAGCGTATATCCTACCGGAGACAGCGTTATCTGCGGAGGATGAGAAATCGTTTGGCCTGGCGCTGACCCGCTGGTCAGCCCCGCTCAGGAAGTCATCGGTCGGCGCCATGCTCTACGCTCTGCAGCAACCGGTCGAGTTGACGTCGCAAATGAAGGATGTCCCGCAGGTGATGAACGGGGCACGATTCGCCGGCTACACTATCGTGCGAACTCCCTCATTCGACGGCCTCTTGGCGCTGGTCGCGACCTGCCCGGTGCTCGATATCGGCGGCTCCGTACAGATATTCCGGCACGAGGCCCTGCCATTCGTCTAGCCCGCCCCTCCGTGTCAAGCCAGCGAATCCTGCCTTAGTCGGAATCGCCGCGCAGATTCGGCTTTAGGGCCCAGAAGTACTGTGACAAGTCAAAGTCCCGCTGCGCTTGATCAGTATACAGCTGCCACGATGGGGCGTGGGAGACAATAGACTTGCACCGGAGGAATCCTGTACGCTCGAACAGGCAGGCATACATGGTCTGAGATTACGTTTGACATTTTTCGCAAATAGTAGCTCAGGGACATTTTATCGGATGCTTATAAAAACTCTAACCGCCTACGGTGCAGCAACGTGAAAGATCTTTTCTTGGGCATTATCTCGATCCTGATCGCTGTTATTTTTCTGGCGGTTGTCGGAGAAATTGGGTTCAGGGTGTTTGACCATTTTTCAGGCTATGTGGGCCCACAAAAGGTCAGGGGCGTCATCACTCTGGATAAAGAGCTTGGATGGCTGCCAACTCCGAATTATTCCTATAGCGGGGAGCTGGTGGATGCAGATGGGAAACCCTATGCAGTAAACATCCAGACCGATAGTGCTGGTTATAGAACCTTCGGCAATCCGCATTCAGACAGTAGAAAAAAGGTGCTGTTTCTAGGCGATTCCTTTACTCATGCCATGCATGTATCTAACGACAAGACCTATTATGGGATATTGGCAAAAGAACTCGACATCGAGGTTTTTTCAATTGGCGTGGAGGGCTATGGAACTCTGCAAGAGTATATGATGCTCGAAAAAATCATCGATGACATAAAGCCTGATGTCGTAGTCCTGCAGTTTTGCTCCAACGATTTTATCAATAACCACTATGACCTCGAGCTGGGAGCCATTGGCAACAATAACAGAATGCGTCGACCTTACTTTTGGGAGAATGAAATCACGTATCGAACCCCTTCCAAGTTCGCCGCGATAAGCAATTTTGCGGCGAGCTATTCCCGATTTTTGTATTTAGTCTTATCAAGAATAGATATGCTGAGAGCGCGCCCTGCCAATACTGTCTTCTGAAGAGTCTTCTGAGAAGCTGATTGTAAAAGAGGGCATGACCTACCCATTTTTCCAAGAGTCAGTTCAGGTAACGGAACAACTGCTTAAAAAAATCAGAAAGCGTGTTCCGGCAACTACGCCTGTATATATCTTTGCTGAAAGTCATCGCTCTCCGTATTATGAGCAGCTTAAGAGAATATCGAAAAATAGCGGAATTGTTTTTATTGATGGCATCTCACAAGCCGTTAGCTCTGCCGAACGCAAGGGGATAACAACAAGAGCCGCAGATAAAGCGCACTGGAATAATGCAGGTCATCGAATTGTAGCGGATGTTTTGAAAGACTATTTTTTGAACACTCAGATATTGCGCCCCCATGAAGTTGGCTCCGGCCCCCAACCCTGATTATGTTCATTTAGAAGTAAATTCACGGGCAGACGATTGAAACCAGTCACACTAACACCCGGAAACCCAAAAACATATCGTCCTGATATTGACGGTCTCAGGGCAATAGCTGTTCTAAGCGTCCTATTCTTTCATTTTGGGGTAGAAACCTTTAGCGGTGGCTTCATTGGTGTCGATGTATTTTTTGTTATCAGTGGGTTTTTGATTACACGATTGATCCTTGATGCTGTAGGTGATGAATCTTTTACCTATGGTGGCTTCTATTTGAGGCGTGCAAGACGCCTTCTGCCGGCGCTACTTTTTACGATCTTCGTGAGTTTCGCTGTCGGTTGTTTCATTTTTTCTCCCCAACACTTGCAGCGTTTGGGTGGTTCGGCCTTGCATGGGATTCTCTCAATCTCCAATTTTTTCTTCTGGAGCGAGAGCGGGTATTTTGATGCGGACGCGAAGGTGAAGCCGCTTTTGCATCTCTGGTCACTGAGTGTTGAGGAGCAGTTTTATTTCATCTGGCCGTTGACGCTTGTATTGCTACAGAAAGCAAGTTTTTCTCGAATCACAACACCACTGATTTTCCTCCTATTGGGCGTAGCCAGCTGGGCATTTGCCGAATGGTTCCTGCAATCAGATCCATCCGGTGCATTTTATCTATTGCCTTCTCGCATTGTTGAGTTTTGTATGGGCGCGATGATGGTTTGGCTGGTTGGGATCAATGCGCGATCCTGGGTAAGAGAACTGGCCCTGGTGATTGGTTTGCTGCTGATTGGCTACGCGGCAGTGTTTTTTACCAGGCAAACTCCCTTCCCGGGTACGAACGCGCTCATTCCCTGTCTGGGTACAAGTCTGGCTCTATTTGGCGGCTCCTCCAAATGCATCGGCGCGCTACTTCGTAGCAAGGCCATGGTGTTCACCGGGCTCATCAGCTATTCGCTATATCTGTGTCATTGGCCGATCTATGTATTTTATGTTTACGTCACCGATAGCGATCAACTTGGGCCACTGCAGATTGTTGGCCTCACGATTTTGTCGTTTATTATCGCAACATTGATGTACCGGTTTGTGGAGCGGCCATTCAGATTTGCCAAGCCTGGGCCTAAGGCGGTATTGGCTTCGACGAGATTTGCACTCACCTGTTCGTTAATTGCTTTGGTTATGGCCTATCTATCGGCCAGCTCCTGGGCAAATGGCGGGTGGTACTGGCGGTTCGGTAATTCAGAGGATATTGCCGAGATATTTGACCTCGACAGGCTGAGAATCGAAACGACGGATTACGGTATGAAACATTTAGGTGGTGCAGCCTTCCAAGTAGACGATAGAAGAATCCTTGTGGTGGGAGATAGTCACGCCTTGTCAGTCGGTATGGGTTTGCATCAGTCATTAGTGAATCGCGGGTTTGCGGTTGCATTGACTCAATTGGATGACACTTGTCTGGACCAAATAAGTAGTGATGGTCAATTCAGTGCAGACGCGCATTCAAAAAGTCGCTATAACTGTGCTCGGGATATCAACACATATATAAAGTCAGTCAAGGCGCAAGAAGCCGACATCATCGTCTATTCCGCAGATATGTCGACGGAAACCAGTAAGTTTGTCAGCAGATTCGTCAAATTGGCTCAGAAAGTGTCCAAAAACCAAAATGTGAAAATTGTTATTATGGATCGGGCGGTCCGATTTGGAAATTTACACGCAGATGCAATTGGAGCTTATGCCCGTGGTGTTTCCCCGGCTGATATCAATGCGTTTGCGCTGAATGTGGACAAATACCCCCCTATTACCGATGAAATTAACTCATCATTATCCGAAGCGGGCGTACTTGATAGTGTGATTGTGGTCTCCAAGCGCCGCCTCCAGTGTGGCGAGTCGTCTTGTGATTTCTTTACTGAAGATGGTGACCTGGCGAATTGGGACAATAGCCATTGGACTTTGAAAGGCTCAAAAATATTCATGTCCAGATTTATAGATCAATACCCTGCTCTCTTTCAGTAACGAGAGCCATTGAGTTTAGCACATCAATTTCCTATCTTGCCCGCCCGCTATCAGCAAGCACACCCTGAGTAGAGAAAATGCATGAGCTTTAAGAGCGTAGGACAACGGCCTACATAAGAATCGCTGTATGTGGCGACTATGGTTGGAAAGACTCTTTGAATCACGTTACTATATTTCCTATTCGTGTACGACGATTGGCAAAAGATAGACTCTCGTCGACTCATTGTTTTCGTCCTTAGGTCCCCACATGTTCGATAAAACTGAAGCCGGCGACATCGTAACGTTGCTCTACCAGACTGTTCTCGGTCGTGAACCCGATAGCACAGGGTTAGAGCACTATATCGAACGGCTTGTCTCCGGCCGCGGAACGGTGGCCAAAATTATCCGCGAGTTTGCTGAATCCCCTGAGTGTGTAAAGAAGAAGCGATTGCTCAATCCGAAGCTGACGGAGTTCCGCAGCTTGCCAGATGCTGAGGTTTTCGTTCCTCCCGTAGTCGTAGACCAGTTGTTCGAAAAGACATCGTTCTACTGGCGCAACGCCGCATCGGACCCGAAGGAGATGTACTGGTCAGTCCTCACGCAAAAGTAGTGGAATCGGGAGCTGACGGGCGACGATCTGACCCGGTTCGTGGCGAAAGGCAAGCGCTACGCCAACCGCGTCCTTGGTCTCTATGAAAGGTATTCGGGCCGTTCGGTTGCCGACATCACCTGAATCGACTTCGGTAGTGGTGTTGGACGGCTGGCGATTAACTTCGCCACGCGCGTTGGCAGGGTACACGCCGTCGACTTTAGCGATCCCACCTTCAGGAATTGCAGCGCAACGCGGCGATGTTCGATTGCGCATCAAAAATAGCAGTGTGGCCGATCCAGTTGCCTGCTGATCTCGACAGGCTACCGCAGGTTGATCTGGGGTATTCGTACATCGCGCTGCAGCACAACACGCCACCGGTGATCGCTGCCATGATGCATACTTTACTCGACCACTTGCGGCCCGGTGGTTATGCGTTTCTGCATGTGACACTGGCCGCCCCCGGGTATGGGGGCTTTGTCGTAGAGGACTACCTGACATCACCGGAAGCAGGTACGAGCATGGAAATCCATATTTTGCCCCGTGCGAATATCAATTCCCTCGCGGTCAGGGCAGGTTGCAATATCGTGATGAGCCACTGCGTGGGCGGCAACGACTACGCGTACTCGGAAGAGATCGTCTTTCATAAGCCCAACCTGCCAGGTATCTAAAAGCCGACACTCTTGGTAAATCCACCGTCGACCACGACATTCTCCCCGTTAATCCAACTGGCCGCCGGACTACAAACGAACACGGCAACATTGGCGACTTCTTCCGCGCTACCCAGGCGACTACCTGGATGTGCTAGTCGGTCCCGCTCATAAAGATCAAAGTAATGTTCCTTTATATACTGCCACGCCCCTCCCTCGACATAGACCGGACCGGGAGAAACACTGTTGGAACGTATTCCCTTGCCGCCCCAGTTTTGCGCCAGTTGCGCAGCGTAATTGATCGTCGCGGCCTTGATCGCTCCATAACTGGGGCAGACCGACATGTCGTGATGTTCAAATGCTGTCACCGTGGCAATTTGCAAAATCGCCGCTGCTGCCGAATCTTCCAAACAGGGTAAAGCAGCCTCATTCATGACAACAGCGCCCATCAGGTCCACTTCAAAACACTGGCGCCAGGCTTCCACCGTCCACTCCACGCTGGCAGAGGCGCTCGTATTGTTGATGACTATATCAATGCCACCCAGCTTTCCCGCTGCCGATTCCACCCAGGATCGAACGGCATCATGGTCTGCCGCATCGACCGCCGAACCATAGACCAAGCCCTTCCTATTCAAAGCCTTGAGCGCCGTATCCACCCCATCCTGACCGCGGGCAAAAAACGCGACCGAGGCGCCCTCCGCCAAAAATTTCTCCGCAATAGCCAGGCCGATACCACGACTGGCTCCCGATATAATTACGCGCTTTCCGTTCAACTCAAGATCCATCGTGCCACTCCCTGTATTCTTATAACGAAGGTTTGATCGTATACTGACAAAAATAATCAGTAATTGCCCGGGACGATAGCGCTATGAGTATTCAAAGAATTCTGTACCTTGTGTTGGCTGTGGCCGGTGTTGTAATGACCTGGTATTACAATCTCCAATATATGCAGGAATCCGGGGGCAGCTTTGACTTCGCTGCCTTTATGGCGGCAGCGGCTACCAATGCCGCATCCAAATCACTGAGCTGGGACCTGACGATCGCCTGCCTCGCCGGACTGTTGTGGATTTTCTTCGAGTCAAAGCGATTGGGATTACGTTTCTTCTGGATATACATCATCCTGGCGTTTGGCGTCGCCTATGCCTTTGCGTTTCCTCTGTTTCTATTCGTCAGGCAGGGGAAGCTGGAATCAATGGAAAACCCACAGAAATAGCACAGCAACACGAGTTGAATACCATGGCTGACCTGAAAGGACTCTCCGGAAAAGTCGCGTTGATCACGGGCGCAGCGCGCTTTCGCGGCATCGGCCGCGCCATCGCACTGCGTCTGGCGGACGACGGGGCGGACATTGTTGTCTGTGGCCGACCGCGTGCAACGACCTCATTTCCTGCACATGAACAGGAGATGGGTTGGCAGGGAGTGGCATCGCTGGCCGAGGAAATCCGGCAGAAAGGCCACAGGGCACTCGCTCTGGACTGCGATGTCACCAAGAAAGAGCAGGTCGTGGCGATGGTTGACGCGGTAAAATCGCAATTCGGCCGGCTGGATATTATAGTCAACAATGCCGGGGTCCCTAGCAATGCAGGATCCTCAGCCATCCTGGATACTGACGAAGATGTGTGGTACGAGACTATGGACGTCAACGTCAACGGCGTGTTCCTGGTAACAAAATACGGCGGGCGCCTGATGCGCGATTGTGGCAACGGCGGTGCGATTGTGATGATTGCCTCGCTTGCTGGCCGGGTCGGCCTGCAGGACTACGGCGCGTACTGTGCATCGAAGTTCGGCGTAATCGGCTTCACCCAGCAGCTCGCACTGGAACTGGCCGGCATCGGTATACGGGTGAACTGTGTGAGCCCCGGCTCCCACGATACCGACATGATGGATGGCACGATTGCCAGAGCCACGCAGAAATACCATCTTCCAGACGGCTCGTTCCGGCAACAGCTGGAGAACTTCATTCCCATGGGGCGCCAGGGCAAGGTTGCAGAGCTGGCCTCAGTGGTGTCATTTATGTGTTCATCCGATGCCAGCTACGTGACAGGCCAGACGATAAATGTCGACGGCGGAGCACGGCTTGATTGAACCTGGTTAAGCCCATGTACCAGTTTTCAAGTATACGACAAGATACCTGCTCTGCTGACTGACAGCGCTTGATCTATTAGAGTGGACGCCGTCTATACATTCCAATATCGCTAAATAGAGGTTGCCAATTCGCATGAGTAATTCACCAGATATCGAGATCATCGACGGCACCACCTTCGAACTTCGCCCCCACCATCGCAACCCAACTCATCAAGACTGGGTTTGCCTGAGAAAAAATCGTAACTTTACTAATCGCTACCTCGCGCTGGCTGAGGAATTCAAACATTGTCGTATGGTAGAAGTGGGGATAGATCAGGGCGGCAGCACGTCATTCTTTACCAAGCTTTTCCAACCCGAGGCGCTGCTCGCCATCGAATTGTCCAACAAACCCGTGGCCAGCGTTACCAAGTTTCTCGCCAGGCACGACCCCGATGCGAAGGTCTCTATACATTGGGGGGTCGATCAGTCTGATCGCGTGGAAGTGCCGAGGCTCGTTGATGCCGTATTTCATGACGAACCCCTGGACCTCGTCGTAGACGACGCCAGCCATCTTCTGGTTCCCACAACTGCAACCTTCGAGATGCTCTTTCCCAAGCTCCGCCCCGGGGGATTGTATGTCATCGAAGACTGGTCTTGCAGCCACCTGGACGAGCGGGGCTACATAACCGCCATAACAGCCGACCCCAATGGCAAAGCCGCCAGAATAATGGCGGCAGCCATCGAAACAAATCCAAGTGGCCCGTTCGAAAAACCAATGAGCTTGCTGATATGTCAGCTGGTCATCGCCGCCGGGCGCAACCCTGACTGGATCACTGAAATTCGCGCGACCGACGGATTCTGCGAGATTCGTCGCGGTGATGCTGACATCGCTCCCGGCACGCCAATCGCGAGCTACGTTGGCCAACTTGGACTTTGGATGTTCAACATGAACCCTACCTGACCGTTACAGGGTAGTATCGCGATTGCTCCGCGCCCATAACACACCGGTCTATTACGAGAACTTCCATGAATGATCAGAAACGAAAAAAGGTATTGATTGCAGGGGCCACCGGCTACCTCGGCAAATACGCGGTAAAGGCGTTTAAAGAACGGGGCTACTGGGTGCGGGTGCTGTCCCGCAGTAAAGAGAAACTATTTGAACCGGGTCCGTTCACTGCCCCTGCGCTTGCAGCTGATGACATTGATGACATTTTTATCGGTGAGATATCCAAACCCGAGACGCTGGCGGGCATTATGGATGGCATCGATATTGTCTATTCATCGGTCGGCATTTCACGCCAGCGCGACGGCCTGACCTTTGAGCAAGTGGATTACCAGTGCAACCGCAACCTGATCGACCTGTGCCGTGGCTCATCCGTCAGTCGCTTCGTGTACGTCTCCATGCAAGGTGCTGAACACATCATGCATCTGGCGATTACCCGCGCTCATGAGAAAGTCGTTGCTGATCTCAAAGAATCAGGGTTGGAATACCGCATTGTCAGGCCCTGCGGTTACTTTTCGGATATGGGCGCGCTCTACGATATGGCCAGCAAGGGCCGAGCCTTCCTGGTGGGCGAGGGCAATAACAAAATGAATCCCATCCATGGACGTGATCTGGCGGAAGTCTGCGTCGACACCGCCGAGGGTGACGAGTTGGAAGTGGAAGCCGGAGGGCCTGACATCATGACGCAACGCGAGGCCGCTGTGCTGGCCTTCGAGGTCGTGGGCAAACCGGCGAAGATCACGGTGATTCCGATGTGGCTGGCCAGGGGGCTGGTGAAGTTTATCCGAATGCTTTCAACGCAGTTTGGTGACCTCGCCGATTTTATCGTGACCGCCGGTGAAATTGATGGCGTGGGCCCCAGGCGTGGCACCACTACCCTGAAAAGTTATTTCGAATCACTTCACGCTAACCGCAAGAAATAAAACCGGGACAATACCGACCACCTTACAAACGTAAACGGAACAGCGCCATCTCTAATCGGGAAGCGCAAACGCAACATAGGTACTGCCGCTGGCCTGGCCCAGTTTGCCACCGCCCGCTGCCACCACCAGATATTGCCGACCGTCTACAGCGTAGGTCATCGGCGTGGCGAAGCCAGCCGCCGGCAGGCGCGCCTGCCACAGCAGCTCGCCGGTGTGTTTGTTATACGCTTTGATCAACTGGTCCGGCGTGGCGGCAATGAACAGCAGATCGCCGGCTGTCACCACAGGCCCGCCGTAGTTTTCCGAACCGTACCCCGTCTGTCCCTGTGCGAGCAATTGTGGATAGTCGCCTAGCGGAATGCGCCATAAAATGCTGGCCTGCTTGAGATCGATGGCGGTCAGCGTACCCCAGGGCGGCTTGGATGCGGGCAGGCCTTCGATATCTATGAGCCTTTGAAAACCCGCATTGAGATAGCCACTGCCCGCAGCAGTAGCGCCCTCTTCACTGCGATTGGCATCGGGCGTCGCCTCCCCCGTATAGACATGCCACAGGATAGCGGCCTTCGCGTACCAGGGTATTTGTGCGAATGCGGGCATGCGCCCACGACCGTGACTGACAATGTCATAGGCAGCCAGCGGGGACAGACGGTCAGACAGATGCAGTAATGGGGGAATGGACACGCCATCGCCTTGCATGTCCGCGCCATGGCAGCCCGCGCACAGCGCCAGATAGGCGAACTGTGGACCGAGTCCCATGTCTTTGGGTACAGGCGTCAACTGCAACAGGTAAGGCACTTCATTGCTGTTGATATACAGGCGCTGCTCACTCTCGTCGTAGGCCGCGCCACCCCATTCAGCACCACCGTCCATGCCGGGGTACAACACCATGCCCTTCGTGCTCGGCGTCATAAAGGGGTGGCCATGATCCAGCCCGGCGATGCGCTGCTGCACTGCCTGGGCCATCGCCGGATTTCGATCGGTAGGCAAGAACTGTTGCTCGGTAAAAGGTGGCGGTGCGAGGGGCAAGGGTTGGCTGGCAGCAGGCTGCTCCCCTGCCACGCCTGTGCCCACCACCGGTACCTCCTGCATGGGGAACAACGGTTCTCCGGTTTCCCGGTTAAACACAAACAAGTGGCCCGTCTTGGTGGCCTGCGCCACGGCAGGAATCATTTTGCCGTCACGCTCCAGCGTGATGAGATTGGGCGGCGAGGGCAGATCCCTGTCCCACAGGTCATGGTGCACAAACTGGTAATGCCAGACGCGCTCACCCGTCTGTGCATTCAGGGCAATCAGTGAATTGGCAAACAGGTTATCGCCATGGCGGTCATCACCGTAAAAGTCGAAGGACGGTGATCCGGTGGGCACAAACGCCAGGCCCCGCTCCTGGTCAATGGCGATGCCGGCCCAGGAATTGGCGCCTCCCGCCGTCTCCAGACGTTCCGCCGGCCAGCTTTGCGCGCCATATTCACCCGCCTGCGGAATAGTGTGAAATACCCAGCGCAGCTCGCCGGTGACAATATCAAAAGCCCTGATGTGGCCGGGCGCGGCGCCTTTAAACTCGTTGACCCGCGACCCGATGATGAGCAGATTCTGGTAAACGCTGCCTGGCGTTGTGGCAATAACGGCTTCATCTGCAAAGCGCTCTGGCAGGCCCTGGTGCAGGTCTACTTTGCCACCGTCGCCAAATGAGGTGATGCGTTTTCCGGTGCGCGCATTTATCGCATAGAGATAAGAACCGGCCGTGAACAGGATGCGCTGCTTCTCGTCCGGCGCGGTGCGTTGCTCACCAGAATCCCCCTCCTCCCAGTACACCACACCGCGATTGGGGTTGGGCAACAGGCCCAGGTCAGCCGCCGGGTCAAAACGCCACAACTCCACTCCTGTCGCGGCATCCAGCGCAAACACGTGAAGTAGCGGCGAGGTGCAATAGAGAATCCCCTTCACCACGATGGGACTGCACTGCATTTGTGTTGCACCGTTGTCCGCCGCGCCCCCGGCATCGTAACGCCAGACTTCCTGTAATCGACTTACATTCGAGGCATCAATCTCGGCAAGCGGGGAGTAGTGGCTGAAACCCTTATCGCCGAGGTAGGAGCGCCATTCCTGATCCGGGGCCGTGGTTGGCTTTTCGGCTTGCTCATAAGGGTACGATTCATCGTGCGGCTCGCACCCAGAAAGCCAGGAGACCAGAGAGCAGACAAAGCGGTAACGACCAGACGCGCATGCAATGAAGAGAACGTAATAGGGAGATTCCTGATTTGATAAGCTATGCCATCGCTAACCACACTGCAACCACATTGCCGCTAACGCAATCTATCCGTTAGACTGGCAGCAAGTTCCACCGGCTACAATACACTATAACGTGCGCCGGATTTGGGCATATCATATGCGAGTCGGCTCCATCTTTGCCATGATTTTCCTGCCAGCGCTCATCGCCGTGGGCGGCTGTAGCGATGGCAGCGATAATCATGACAACAGCACCGAAGTCGCCACGGTGACGCTCGCCAATCTCAATGTGCTGCACGGTTTTGATTGCGATCCGCCCGCGCCGGCCGTTGGCGACCAGTGCCGGGTCAGCGAGCGCGTTGCATTGCTAAGGAAACATCTGATCGCAGAAGGGTGTCCCGATCTGGTCACCCTGCAAGAAGTTATTAACAGAGAATTCGCCCCTACCGCGCAAGGCCAGCCAGTGCAGTCAATACTATTGCTTATAGAAGCGGAATTGCCGAACCTGGCGACCGCCTGCGGGTTCACTTACCAATTGGTCTACGAGCCTCTTCTCACAGTGGCTATTTCCGAGACAGATGAGGAGCTCATCCTGAGCCGCTACCCGGTGTTACAGACAGGCACCCGGATATTGTATGGCCCGTTATACAATGAAATTACTGGATCACTGGTCTTCGCCCGACATGTTCTCCACGCTCGCATTGACCATCCATCCGGCAAGGTAGATGTCTACACCACCCACCTGGCCTCTGGTTCCGATTTTGCAACCAGCATCTGTGTTTCAGGTTATTGTCCCATGGAATGCAATAGCAACGATACCGTGCGTGCCTGCCAGGCGGAGCAACTGGCGCTCTACGTTGAGCAGACCAGAGGCACAAATAACCTGGCGCTTATTGCAGGTGATTTCAACTCTGTACCGGGTAGCACCGAGTATCTGGCCATGACGAACCGCGGTTGGCTGGACAGTCATCTGAGCGCGGGGCAACCTGAGTGCGATAGCGCCTCTGGTGTCGGCTGCACTTCCGGGCGCGAAAGCAGTCCTGCAGACACAGAAAATCCTGCTCTCAATGTCGACGAGCGGATTGATTATATTTTTATCGCGCTACCGCAGGAAAAAAACAGCTGTGTCGTATCAATGCAGAGTGGGCTGAGCGGCACCTATGAGATCACCAGTGCAGGACTGTTTGCCGCTGCACCAAACCCGTTTGTTGCCGCCTGTGGTAGCCCACCGGCTGCCGTATGCTGGGCGTCAGATCATAGCGGTAATCAAGCCCGCATCACCTGTCAGCCCTGAGCCAGGCCAAGGTTGAAAAAGAAACCTGATCATACGCCAGAGGATAGCGCTTAGTCGCGTAGTTGATTGGCTTTCTACCATGTTGTGCTCATCCAGGAAAAGCACTAACAAGAAAAATGTTAGATCGGATACAACGTCAAAAAGACACAAGTAGCTAATTTCCCTACCAAATTACTCGAGCCTTTGGATCGCCACCATGCTTTTCAATATCCTCTACCATAAGCTTGCCAATAGTATCTCCGAGAATTTTGTTACCTGTATCATTCAAGTGGCAACAGTCATCCACATAAATACTTTCGGGGTGATCTTTGAAAATCATTGTTAGATCATGAAACTGAAAATTTGAGTTGGCTAGCTCATACCCCGCCTCAATAAGAGCCGGATACCCTTGAGCTTGGCATGGATTTCTGTAAGGCGACTCAGTGTTAAACGCAATTTTCGTTTCTTCTTCACTGAGAGTCTTTTGAGCCCTGAACATACTGATTGGGCTGAAGAAAATGCCAATATAAAATCTGATTGGCCTCACAAAGTTTTGCCATCTGTTGTGAAGACCGACTCCAGTGACTTGCCAAATCACGATACATATTCAGATCATCTGCGTAGGCATATTTCGGCCCTGTCAGCTGGTAATTGTCTAGATGATCGGCTGTAGATAAACTCAAATCACTTTGCATTACACTTATCGTGGTGGCTAGATATTTATCTATCACCAGCCATATCAGGTTCATTATGTTGCTGAAACGCAACACACTGTTGTTAACCATTGAGGCATAACTGATTCTTGTTTCCCTGAGATAACTTAGTTTCCCAACTAACGATTTTGTTTGATTGCTCATTATTGTATTTGAGAGCGCACTCCAGAATAGCAGGAAAAAAGGGCGATACTTTGTTTGGAATATTTTCTGCTGATGGAAGCGCAACTTCATTAAACCCATCGAGATTGATGACCACATCAAAATGGGCGCCTAACGAGAGAAGATATGTGAGCGCCAGGAGTTGCTGAGGCTGTTTATATGCTCCCAGAGCAAGGCGGACAATCTCAATATCTTTATCCTTAAAAAATGGTGAAGATTCCAATTGTTGAACTAAAGAATCAACTCCAAAAACTGAAAAGAAGAAGGCCACGGACCCACCGAAAATACCGATAACCACTGAATCTTTTTTTGCTTTGTAAAAAGGCGAGTGGTCATCAATAAAACCATAATCAGAAACGGAGAACCCTCCATGATGCGAGGTCAATCCTTTACTATTTCGGGTCGGGTCGTATACATAGCCCAAATAAGGATGCAGAACCACCAATGATGGGTCAGTTACAATATTCGCTACATTGTCCCCCGCAATCCTGTTGCGAGTTTCTATTAGGGAGGAAAAAGAATAGTTATCAAGCTTTACCTTAAGGAAAACATATACAAAAAGCTCTAATATAACCGCCATGAATAACAGTATCACGACGTAGAAAAATATTTTTTTTACTAAACTTATATCAGGTCCGGGCGCAGCCATACTTGAGTATCCAGATGAATACGTGTTTTTGCGGAATTGATTGAGTAGATGGCAAGATGCCTGATTGTAATAGTCTGTTGCCGCGACCGCTACCGTTCGGCGCTGTAAATGCGTTGAATCCGTCAGTGGGCGTTCAAGACAATTGATAGCGTATCTTATAGCGAAGATCCACGATGTCCGGATTCGCCGAATTCGATAATTACGATGGCCTCGGTCTGGCCCAACTGGTACGCGCTGGTGAAATCAGCGCGGCTGACCTCCTGGACGAAGCAATAGACCGCACTGAGTGGGTCAATGGGCAGATCAATGCTGTCGTCTACAAACTCTACGAAGAAGCTCGCGCACGCCTCGGACGGCGGCGGCTCAATTCGCATACCCGCTTCCTGGTCGGCCTCAAGCCGAGTCGCGGTCGCATACCCTGGGGGCCAGACAAAGCGGAAGGCTGGGCGGGACAATCCACAAGTCACATCATCAGTCGCAGTGTGCGTGACAGTGCGGCGATGCTCGATGCCACGGCCGGATCGGAACCTGGCGAGGCCTACAGCACACCCTACTATGCCGGCACTTTCCTGCACGCCGTACATGCGACACAGCTCGGCTGCACCGAGGATGAGTTGGATATGGAAGATGGCACCCGGCTTACCACCGCGCTTGGCAATTCCATCAGCGCCACCGACTACGCTGCGGCGATACGGATGAACCAGCACATCGGCCGTATACTGGGACAATTTCACCAGCATTACGATGTGCTGCTGGCACCCACCCTGTCCAGCCCACCGGTCCCGGTAGGCTATATCAGTGGGGCTCCCCCGCATGAATACGGCAGCAGGTTATTCGGCTTTATGGGTGATGCCGGAATCTATAACCAGACCGGACAGCCATCCGTCTCCCTGCCATTGTGCTCCGGCAGTGACGGACTGCCCATGGGGATGATGTTTTCCGCCGCCTACGGCAATGATGCCCTACTGTTACAGCTGGCAGGACAGCTGGAACGATACGTGCCCTGGTGGAAGAAGCGACCGCCCGTGCATACGGGCCACAAGGCCCTACCCTGAATAGGCTCACCCGCCTGCTGCTCAGTACGCTGCTCATAGCACTCCTCGCTATGTGCATTTTAATGGCATTTGGCATGGGAGCCGTGGTCGGGAAGTACCGACCAGCCCTGGTCAAACCCTTTAGCGACTGGGCGTTGGCCATGGTCTTGCCGCTGCGGCACGCCTACTGTGATGTTGACGATGTGACAAGCTGTGGCGTATCAAAAGCCGACCGGCTGGCCGTTTCCTGCAGTCCATTCACCACAAGGAATCCGCGCAATGCCATCCTGTTCACCTTCGGGCAATCCAACAGTGCCAACTTCGGTGAAACGCGTTACACCGCCACGCAAAACGTTCTTAACTTCAACATACATGATGGCAAATGCTACCCCAGCGCAGACCCATTGTTCGGCGCGGATGGAGACGGTGGTTCGGTCTGGGGGCGACTGGGTGACCAATTAGTTGCGAGCGGAGCCTTCGACCGCGTGTTGATCATTCCCTTCGGTATCGGCGGCACCTCTCTGCGCGAGTGGACTACCGGCGGCAGGCTGCACCCCCGTGTGCAGTATGCCGCGCAGCAGTTGCAACTCGCCGGCATTGCACCGACCCATGTACTCTGGCACCAGGGTGAGGACGATGCACGGGCAGGCACTTCAAGCAGCGACTACATCAACATGTTTACGGCACTGGTGAAGGCCCTGCGCGACTATGGCATCACTGCGCCGGTATTTCCTGCCGTAGCCAGCATTTGTGACAGTCTCGGTAGCGACGCCATACGATCAGCCCAACGTGCTCTGCCAGAACACATTGCAGGAGTTCATGCCGGCCCTGATACTGACTCTCTTTCTGACATGAGAGACCGCTTCGATTACTGCCACTTCTCGGACCGCGGCTTGCAGGCCCACGCGGAACTTTGGAAAGAAGTGATCCTGTCCTTCGAACGGGGCCGACAACAGCTAACCCCAATTACTGATTTGAAGCGTTAGAGAGAATTCTTCGGCTTGGGTATCCTGTAAGGCGCGCAAGTACCCCCGTAGGCGTAGACCGTCTTGCCTTCGGCAATGTAATCCATGTAAATGGCTCCAGTATCGCGGGTGATGTTCACGTGCGCATCATGAGTAACCTTAGCGATCTGCACAAACGATACCGTTAAATCGTTTATCCGCACCTGACTGAACTCATACGGAACAAATTTAATGGGATTCGTGCTTCCTGTGCTCGACACTGTTTGCGTTTTGGGGTCGATGTGGTAATCCATTATGTCAGGCCGCTTCCCCGGGAACTTACGACAGGGTTGGCTACCAGTGTCAGGGATGCACATAGTTGAACACCTTAAATCGAAACTGTCGCCATAAGCCCCAAGACTCAATGAAACCATTCCGCATGCCACCATAAGACTATGCAACGTATTTTTCTTACCAATCGCCATATATCTCCATTTACCCATCATTGGGATTTCATCTGGATCCGGACTGAATATTGTGACGATTCTCGGCCTCTGCCCCGCACTTTTCAATGCTACTACTGGTCTTCATCTTTTCCAGTTACCTGCAGATAGTGAGCATTCCATGTCCTGGAACAGCATCGGAGGATGATCCCGAAAAATTTATTGGCTGAGTATTTTGGAGAACCCGCTGTTATCGCCACCAGAAAGTGGGTTATTCGTGTGGTAGCCCCACGTGAAGTAGGTGACGGCTGGCATCAGGACGGGCAGTTTATGGGCGCGAATGTCAGAACCCTAAGTATGAGGGTCCCTCTGTCGCCTTGCGGTGATTCGACAACTGCACCAGGTCTCGCGCTTATCCCCAAGCAATTTCACGAGATCCTGGAATATGGCACTGGTGGCGCAAATATAGGTTGGGCGGGAGTTAATGGTGGCTTCCGGGTGCTCGAGTGTCACTCGTCCCCAACAGCTTCAACCTATGGAGCGAACTCCAACACCTGCTGGAACGTGGGCCTATTGGTGGGCCGGAAGGTGTCAGGTATCAGTCCGGGAGTGAAACGGGATCTGCCGGCTTTTCTAGCCAGGTGCCTGGATCACCACCGCGCTCGTCGGCGAGCTTCTGGCTGATTCCGTCCACCACCTGCCACAGCGAATCCCTGCATTTGTCGAGATCGCCGTTGCCGCAGTAACTGAGGTTGAATTTCCCCGCCACAGCTTTGCCGAGCAGAGTACGGAGGTCCTTGTCGACCAGACTTGCTCCATCCGGACTTGAACCTTGGTTGCTGTCAAGATTCCGTATACCATCGAGGGCTACCGTGAGGTCGCCAAATACCGGGCGCATCACCTCTTCGGCCAGCGGTTTCCAGAGTGCATCCATGATGGTCGCGCCGGCGTCGTCATAGAATCCGTCCTCGTCAGCATCAAGCCGGGGAGCATCGTTGGCTACCCAGGCATCGAGCAGGTCGATGACTTGCGCTGCCAGGGGGCTCGGCGCCGCACCGCCATGCAGTACCTCGCTCACCACTGGCCACGCCGGCGAACGTACGTCCTCGGTGGCAGATCGGTTCATCACACTGACCACGCCGGCCAGGTCAACCTTCTCGGGAAACTTGTCGAACAACTCGACCCGGTGCACCGAGCCATAGGGTTCGCCGTCACCGTGCATGAAACCCGGTGCTGACTGGTTGTTCCAGTTGAGCAGTCGCCCTGCAGGTCCTTCTGCAGCGTGGGGGTGTGCAGCCAAATCCAGGAAACCTTGCCATTCATAGTCGCCAGTACCCGAGGTAGGCAGGCGTCGGTCCAGCCCGGCGGCGCGTACCGGGAGATAGCCGGAGGAGAAATAGGCCACGTTGGTGCGCGACATGTAGCCCCAGTTGAACGTAAAGCCGAACTTGTTGGCAGCCTCCCAGAATTTTTCCGGGGTGGAACCGTCACCCTCGGTCATATCCTTGAGACCGGCCAGGTTCAAGCCATCGCGGCCAAACGTCGAACGTTTACGCGTGAGCGCAATGGGCTGGCCATTGGAGGTTGCGGTTCCGATCATTGGTCCATGGACCGATACCGGGTAGCGGATCGGAACGCCATTAAGGGTACCGGCGTTGAAGATTTCGAACGGGCGGCACGCGCCATCGAACAGGTAGTGGGTTGACTCGCGGGTGGGAGCAGAGCCATCGGGATTGCACAGCGCTTCGGCGAAGACGTCGCGCACGTCATGGCTGGCCGAGGTCAGGCTCCAGGCATAATCCTGTGTCCGCCCAATGAGCAGGTACATGGCCAGGCCTGGCACCGCGGCGCCCTGCGCCTCGATGCCCGGCCCGCTGAGGTGTATCTGCATAACAATCTCGGGATAGAAGTAACCGAGCTGTGGGCCCATCACGGCGAGGTTGGTGGCGTTGACTGATTGTGGGGAATTCACGATCAGGAAGTTCGATGCGCGCCGCACAGGCGGCGCAGCGGCCGCCGGAACAAATACAGACTGCGCTTTACTATCGAGCGTCGTTGCAACGTCCGGGTCGCTAGGATCAAGTGAAACGATTGAGCCCTTGTCGATAACGACTGAGCCCGTGACCTCGCCGCCGGTCAGCGGGGGGTATTCAAAGCGGGTTTTGATCGTGGTCGGTGCTTCCGGGTCATCAAACAACATGGCGTCTTCCCATGCCAGGCGTCCCTGGCCCTCGCCAAGCCCCTCAATCAACGTCGACAGAAAATCCGCATTCGATGCCTCACTGCCGCCGCCGGCGCCAAAGATCGAACCAATAAAAGCCGTCACGGCAACGACATCATTGACGTTATACGGCACTTCCGGCGCACCGCCATTAACCGCCTTGTAGGCGTTCAGGCCATCGGCATAGGCTTGCGCGTCAGCAATGATTTGGCGGCCTTCGTCGCCGTAGACCTCTATCAGCAACTTGACCTGATCCGTCACGAGCTGCTCGGTCTCGGCACTGGGCACAAATGACTGCCCGCTGGTGACGAGCGAGAACGCGTCGATGCCTGGCACATCGGCCACCGCTGCCCGGGCCGGGCCTCTACCCAAGCCCAACAGCAGCGCACGGTCACGGGCCGTTACCCAGCCGGCACCGAAAGCCATATCTTCCCTGGTTTCACCGGTAACATGGGCCACACCATATTCGTCGTAGAGTATCGTGGTGCCGGGGCGGCCCGTGGGTTCCTCGATGGTCTTTCCAACCGGCTTGAAGTTCTCGGGCAGGAAGTGGCTCTCGATGTCTGCATCAGTCACGTTGCCACGCAAGGGTGTCAGTCCGTCATACAGTGGCAGTTGATCAAGCGAATTGGCAGTGGTAGGCAGACCGCCAAAATTGCCCGGCGGCAATATGTAGTAGGCGCGGTCCTGCGCTGTGGAGGTCGTTGACCCTGAATTTCCATCTGAACCATCCGAGCATCCCGCGATGAAGAGCGAGAACACTAGCCCGTGAACCAGCAATAACCGGTTGGCAATTGCACCATTAAAAGAAAAGTGTGTAGACATCGCAACCCCTTCGACCGCAGACCTGACTCGCTGACTGACGGTTGTTCATCAAAGACTGGTCCAGCCGCCGTGAAAACCGTGCGGGATATGATTCTTCAGTGGCACCGTGGCAATCGGCTCTGACAGGGTTTCCGCGTCGAGGATAAGCAGTTCTGACAGCTCCGTATTGGCATCATACACCGCGGTGAGCAGATAGCCATCAGCTTCCGGTGCGTCAGGCGTACGCGGTACAAAAATGGCCTCTGATACGTAGCGCGCCTTGCCACTATCAAACACTTTGATCTGGCCAGTAGCAATATCGATGCGCTGCAGGGCATTGTAAAAGCCGGGCGTCTCATTCTGACAAATGCCCGCCGTGTAAATGAAGCGAGACTTGCGGCCCGTTTTGCGCCAGTCCCATTGGGGAAATTCACACGGCAGCTGATTGGGCAACTCCTCAGCCTGCACCTTGCCGGTGATCATGTTGAATCGATAGCGCTGCATTCTGCCCGCAGCCGGCAAGGGCTGGTGAAAAATGTCCCGGTACTGTGCATTGCCCTGCTCACCCTGCTCGGCATTCAGTTCCACCACATCGACAAACAATTCGCCGTTTTCTTCCCAGCAATTGGAACAGTGCGCAAAGGTAAATGGATCGACCTCGAACGTGCGCACCAGGCTGAAATCATCCAGCGCCACCACGTACACTTTCATGCCGAGTTCAGGCTGGTAATCCATATTTTGAGCGATGGTCTCGCGCGCCATGATGACTTTGAGCGGACTCCTGAACGACACCGGCATCACCATAATGACCAGATAGTTCTCGGTCATCGCGTTGTCATGGCAGAAGGCCATGCGATCCACCTTGATGGCACCACGCTGCACCATGCGCCCGTCGGGCGATACACGAAACAGGTTCATCTTCGGGCCCATAAGACCAGCGGCCATACCGAAGTTGATATAGTCTCCCGTGCGCGGGTGGACTTTGCCATGCGCGCTGTATGTGTCGCGCGACTTCAATACCCCGTCGAACCCTTCCTCGCCAATCGTCTCCAGGGTGTCCAGGTCCAGCCGCCACGGCCGACCACCCTCAAACAAGCTCAGTAGTTTCCCGCCGTGGTAAACAATGCTGGTATTGGCGCAGTTGGCTGGCATATGCAGATTCTTGAAAACCCCGCCGGGCGCGTTGTGCCCGAAACTGCGGTAGACCACTCGATTGGCGACTGTTTCATCGACGTATTTCGGCGTTTTTACAAAACTGCAGCGGTAGTGTACCTGGCCGTCTTCAATGCGAAAGCTGCTCACGCCCCCATCGCCATCAAACCAGTGGCCGAACGGCTTACCTGCGAGTTCGTTGCGCGCCGGACCGATACGAAAAAAAATGCCTTTGAGATCTTGCGGAATTTTCCCGCGGATCTCCGGCGCGGGGATGGTGTAGGACAGATTGTCCTGCATCGTCCTGAAGCCGGAGCAGTGCGCGGTGAGCGGATTTTCCCAGGTCATTTTTTCGCCTCTGGACGTTAAGGGCACTTACTGTGTTAAGTTATCATCATCGGCAATAAAAAAGGGAGAAAAGTATGCCTATATCCACCGCAATTCTGGCCCCCGTCACCGCTCTGCTATTACTGACCTGTGTCGTATGGGCCTGGATGTATGTCACCCGAATTCCAGCGATCAGCAAAATGGGAATGAAGCTGGATCCGAATCTTCCCAAGGGCCAACAGATGTCAGAGCTGCCGCCCCGGGTGCGTTGGAAAGCGGACAACTACAATCACCTGCTGGAACAGCCCACACTGTTCTATGCGGTGACGCTGACACTGGCGATGCTGGGCGCTGGTGACGGTCTGAATCTCAGCCTGGCCTGGACGTATGTGGCGCTGCGTGTCGTGCATACGCTGCAGCAGAGCCTGTGGAACAAGATCGAAGTGCGCTTTGTGCTGTTCTTTCTCTCTTCACTGGTGTTGATCGCACTGGTGGTGCGCGCTGCTCTCGTGATTTGGGGAGGTTAAGAAAATTTCCCGCTAGAGGATGTCGAGTTGCTGCAGGTGCCGCGTGACAACATGCATGAGTGAACTGCTGGCGACAGGTGATAGATGACTACCCCTGAACCAGTGTATCTTCGGTCGATCCCAGTGCTCCCACAACGCTGAGGGATGCTCGGGGGGTACAATCCTGTCACCAGCGCCCGCCACGATCAGAATACGTTCCTTGGCGATTTTGCGCGGATGGGCCAGCGGCGAATGGATGTAGAACGCAGCTCGCATATTTTCTTCGGTGAGCGTTGCGTCCAGACCCGCCCGGTGGTGTCCGGTATCCCGATACACACGCCAGGCCAGATCACCCATACAAGCTGGCGGCACCAGGGGAATCAGGAAATCGAAATCGTCAGACAAGCCGGCGCATAGACTCGCCAGATAGCCGCCCAGACTCATGCCGACCAATCCTACCGGCCGATCACTCTGGCCGCGCACCCAGCGCTTAAGCTCGAAGATCTCGTGCATGGCGCGACGTACCGCAGTGGCCAGATGCACGGCATGGGGCACAGTAAAACTTTGCCCCGAAAATAGCGTACCCGGCGCCCGTCGCGGTCCATGATCGGGCAGGGTAAGCAAAATGACATTGAATCCGCGTGCAAACCACTGGCTGGCCGACATGGCCATTGCATCGATGACCGGCCAACCCATCGCAAAACCGTGAAGCACAATGACTGAGCCTATCTCAGCACCGGGTTCATGCATCCAGTGCTCAAACTGTATTGCGTCATTTTCTTCAGCCGCCGAATCGGGGAGCGACAAGTGTGGGTAGTGTCGATAAGCACTCTTGAGCTGACGACGATAAATTTTTCCACCTTTGATGCGGCGTCGTTCCCGGGTGCGCAACCCGGCAGGACCGGAAGCATTCCCAGACTCCAGTTTCTGCACAAAGTGAAAGAACTCATGGGGGTTGTTAATAAGTTTTGTATCCAACATCTCCTGGACACTATCGCGCAACATATCGAGATCAACATCGCGCGGCAGGATTCGCTTTTCGACTACGAATGTCACTGTCCGCATCAGTGAGCGATCCAACAGTGCGGCCAGGGAAGATACCAGCGCATCTGTCCCCGATTGTCTTGGCACACTCACTCGGCGCAGCTTGGGTATTACTTCAGGATCCACAGGTATCTCGACTTTCTCATGAATCAAGTCACACGCTAGCAGGTGAGGCTGGGATTTGCACCCTCTCAAACATGACGCCTATCATTTTCAATTTCGGTAAACCCATTCCAACAGAAAAATATGGGGCGCCATAGACAAGGATACGCTGTGGGAGGAGTGCGTGGGTTGCAGACGCGGTTACGCAGCTGATGCGGAAGACCGTTGATTACCTTGAGGAAAGCCGCGCAGAGCGCTTACTGAAGGCCCCGACGCAATGATGGAGATATAGAACTTGCCGAGCACGACGATAAAAACAACAGGAGCTATGTCTGTATTTGTAGTAAGGGCAAACTGGTTGACTGCGAATCGTATCACTATAAACTAGGGTTTAAATCCGGCGTGCAATAAAACTAAAACTGCCAGGCAGGTGCTCAATGAACTTTTCGTCCACCGCTTTTTTCCGTGTATCGCTTCTCTTCCTGATCCTTTGTGTGAGCGCCTGTGGCGGTGGGGGCGGTTCTTCGAGCTCAACAGGAAGTGGAAGCGAGCTGATCCCTCAGGGCGGTACATCAAATGGGCAGATGATGTCTTTCCAACAGGATATAGAGCCGATCATGCAGGCCAAGTGCCTGGGCTGTCACAACAGCGGCGACAATCCGTTGGCGCCCTTTTCGTTGGAAGGAATAGACCGTGTTACTTCATTCAAGTCGGCCATGCAATTTGTGCTCGAAGCACACACGATGCCTCCAGCAGATGCACAGCAGCTCACTGCCACCGAATACGCCAAGCTCATCGCCTACCTGACCAATCAGCCCTACAAATATGTTGCCGAAACACTGCGCATTCCGCTGGTGGAAGCAGCGGCCTGGGATGTGCAACCCAAGAACCGGGATGCCTTTCCCGATCACCGTCCGGCCGAGGTGAATTGTCCGCGCGAGACGGGCTGGCTGGTTGAGGACGACGCAGTGGAAGTGCGTACGGAGTTCTGTAACTACCTGTCTATCAGCCAGCAGGCTTGCTTGACCTGGAAGCCGGCACCAATCTTGAACTGGTCATAAGCCACAGCAAGCTGAGCTTCGATACGCCGGCGACGGCGCATCTCGCGGTATCCGTCGGGGGAATCCACATCTGGGAAACCACCATCGATATCCCCAGGCGACAGCGGTATCCTCAAGGAAAATCTGGTGTTGCCGGTTGCAGTGCATCGCGGTGATCCGATCGAATTGCATTTGCACAACCACGGCAACAACACCTGGACGATTCACTCCCTGGACGCATTTATTCCCAGCGATCAGGAACTGACCTACTGCCCGACTTTTGACAGCACCTTTGAGGCCATCCAGTCCGTTGTCTTTGAACAGGCCGGCTGCGCCAACTCGCTGTGCCACGGTGCCGCCAAACAGGGCGGGCTGGACCTGACACCATTGAACGCCTATGACAGCCTGATGACTGTTGCTTCCCAGGGCTCGACGCTGCGCTGGTGGATCCGCGCAATCCCTCGCTCAGCTATCTGTATCAGAAACTGTCCGCCAAAACTTTCCCGGGCAGCTACTCGATTGCCGGCAGCCCCATGCCCAGTGCGGGGGCCGCTATTTCAGCGGGTCAACTGCAAGCCATACGACTGTGGATAGAGGCCGGGGCACCGCGGGAAGGATCTGTAGGTGATGCGCTGGGCAATGGCGAGGACGAAATCGAACGGCTGCTGGGTGTCTGTCTGCCGGAGGCGGAGCCCGTGAATACGATTCCGCTGCCGCCACCCGCGCCCGACAAGGGCGTACAGTTTGTCATGCCCCCGCATGCCGTTCCCGCAGAAAAGGAACGGGAGATCTGCTTCGCAGTTTACGAAGATTTCCGCGATGTGATCCCTGCGCAGTATCTGGACGCAACGCCGACAATTTCTACGCGAAAGGAATGGAATTGCGCGAGGATGCCTTTACGCACCATAATCGTGCTCTACAAATCAGCGGCGACCTGTTGACCAGATACACGATCCCAGTTTCGGACAGTGGACCTGTGTGGGCGGCGACCAGTGAGGGCCAGGTGTGTGAACCGACTGATCGCAACTCCTGTGGCGCAGGAGGGCAGTGCCGCTCCGAGATCAAGGACAGTATTGCCTGTAGGGGCTACGGGCCTCCCGGCCCCAGGCAGCAAAGGCGACATACTTGGGCTGGGATTCGGTATTGAAAAAGAGGGTTTCTACCAGAGCTTCCCGGCCCATGGCATTTTCTATGGAACTCCCACGCCTTCAACCTGACGACCAAGGACGGGATTCACCACGTCTGGCGCAATATCTATTTTGCCGATGACCGGCGCTTCGAGGCACAGCGTGTCGACGTCACTCTCAAGATATTGTGCCGCTGCCGGAACCCCACCCTTTAAAAGAAAACCGTGTGCAGGGATTATGTTTTCGATCAGGGTGACGGTTGCTCTCCCTCACTTCCCACACCCATAAACGCGGCGAACGCTTTTTCATCTCCATCAAGGGTGGCGAGCAGATCTATGAAACCTTCACCTATGATGAGCCACTCTACCAAGCACTTTGAGCCGGCGCTGGTGTTCAATAGCAGCGACCCGGCACAGCGCACCATGGAGTGGTGTGCCACTTACAATAATGGCGTAAACAGCGATGGGTCGCCCAACATCGAGACCGTAACCCGCCTGTCCAGAAGGCCAACCAATGCGTCAGCCTGTAATCCTACTGCCTGCGTTGCCGGGAAAATTGGCGCCAGTTGTAAGGGCAAGACTGACAACGCCAGTTGTGATTCATCACCTGGCGCCGGGGATGGCTGGTGCGATGCCTGCATCATCATGCCCGGGGCTTCAACGGATGATGAGATGTTCATATTGCTAGGCAGCAAACTGGCAAATCACGATGCGCTGATTAACGCTCCCGCGCCGTAGGTCCAGCTGACTACTCTTGCGGACGTCAGTTGACGTTCGCGAGAGTGATATGACGGCACACGCTGAAGCTCAACACTCGAAGGCAGGCATCAATGCATCAACATCGCTCGGGACAGTACACTGGTCGTTGGATTCTCGCGGTACTATTTCTGACGCTCTTGAGCATCAGTGCATGTACCAAAGATGCCGGCCAGCCAAGCGTAAGTTTTACAAACAAAACTAAGGAAGTGGGACTCGGCAAATATTCTGACACCTTTTCCATTGTGGTTGCCGACATAGACCAGGACGGGGTGGATGACCTGTTGGTAGGAAACCATGACGCTATACCTACACTCTACCTCAACAAGAATCTCCAATTCATAGCGCAACCGGACGCACTTCCATTCAAGAAGCGCGCTGATCGACATGGCTACACATTTGTCGACTTTGACAATGATGGAGACAAGGATTTCGTCGTGGCTGGCGGCGGTGCCGATGGCATTGGCACAGGGACGCCCAATGAGGTCTACAAAAACCTCCTGATTGAAACGAACAGACTGGAGTTTGTCGATGTTACGAATGATTCGGACATCAGCAATCCGAGCGGACGAACACGTCATCTTTTCCCCATTGCAAATCCGAAAGGGGATAAAGTTGATCTCTACTCGACGGGACTTCATCAGCGCTCGCCAGGGCTCAAAAAATCTCTACGCGGTCAATAACAGCACGCCCTCAAAAATTATATTCAATTCAGATGAAAGCTCTTCCCTACATCAGGAATTTTCGTCCGATGGCAAGGATTTGTTTTTTGATTTCGACCGGGACGGGCTGGTTGACTTCTTAAGGATTGGAGAAGGGAAAGCCCTACTCTACAGAAACGTTTCCGGCCAATTCACCCGATTCCCTCGGAGCTGGACAGGACCCGAAGTGGACGGTATTGGGGGGGTTATTTCGGGAGTCTCTGCAGATCTCAACAATGACGGCTATCCAGATCTTTATCTGGGTGGAGCCAACGGGAAGACCAACTCAGACAACGTTGTCAGTAATTCCCAGGAAATCCATTTTTCTTTGCAGCGCCAGGATAATGACCAGGTCGACAGTATATCCTTCCAAACCGAGGCTCCCCGCTTAAAGATAAATTTTAGAGAACATATCCCCAGTTTGGGTAAGCCCAGAACAGATCCCACCGATATTTTTATCGGCGCAAACGAAAGAAAATCCGGCACATCGCAAAGCAGAAATAGATCAGATCATGGCAACGGGAAAACCCGAGAACATGGAGAGACCGGGGATTTATATCTGGTATGAGAAGGAAGAGAATTTGTGGCACCTTCTGTGCAAGCATGATGAGAAGAGCCCGTTAGGCTCAAATGGCGTCATTTACTCCGAGCGTATTGAGCGAGTGCAAAGCGAACAATTCGAAACTATTGTGGCAAAAGAGAGTCGAGACCGCATAGTGATTGAATCAGCAGGGAAAGGGCTGGAAACTTCTGCGCTGGAAGATCTCAAACACCACGAGTGGACCCCCTCTCTTACGGCTGCGGATTTCAATAATGACGGATTCATCGATATTGTTGGCTTGAGAACCCAGGATGACGGCAAGGAAAATGGCAACCCGTTTATCCTGCTGAATCATGGGGACTTGAAATTCAGCAAGCAAGACGATACTGGAGAACCCGGAGGATAACATGTTCCGTGCAGACATCGTTGTGCATGGATTTTTTAATGATGACGGACTGCCCGACATCTTTTATACCAATGGCTACGGCCTTCCTCCGGTTAGTGTCGGACCTTATGAGTTTTGGCTGAATACAACTGGCAATCCAGGTGGCTATGTGTTACTGGAACTTGAGGGCACAAGCTCTAACCGGGATGCAATCGGCGCCCAGATAGAACTCTATGACATGGACGAGAGACTTCTCGGATACCGGGAACTGGGTTCCAACTTTGGCAGGGGACAGAACACCCACAAGATCCATTTTGGCCTGGGGGATAAGAAAGGACCTTTTAAGCTGAAGATCCGCTGGCCGGGGAGTCAAGAAGCAGCAAGAACTGTCCGGTCAACAAAAACAGTTTCTACCATGTACTGCAGAACTAACGGCAATGTCGAAATTGTTTGGCGGCTCTAACTCTAACTGACCAGGCTCCTCCCGCCATCCACCACAATCACCTGCCCGGTGATGAATGGCGCATCGCAGGCGAGGAAAGCCACCGCGCGTGCAATGTCGGTCGGATCCCCCATACGTTGCAGCGGTGTACTGGCCAACACCCTGTCGCGGGCCGACGTGTCATAGGAGTCGTTGTCCTCCGGCCATAGGATTGCCCCTGGAGCAATACCATTCACCCGTATGTCAGGGCTCAATTCCACCGCCAGACTACGGGTGAGTGACGCCAATCCTGCTTTGGCCGCACTATAAGCATTGAAGTGCTGCAACGGCCGATCCGCATGGACATCAATGATATTGACGATACTGGCACCGCCATCGCGCAAAGCGGGCAATAGACCCTGAACTAGAAAATAGGGGGCGCGCAGGTTGGACGCCAGCAGGCTATCGAATTGCGCGGGCGTGCAGCTCTCAATGGGAGTGGGCGCAAAACCCGAAGCATTGTTAACCAGCAGGTCGATGGAAGAATAGTGTGCTAGAAGTTCTGCTGCCAATGTGCCGACTTGCCCCTGGTCTTCAAGGTCTGCCCTGAACAACCGGCAGGAGCTCGCGCGCCGCTCACACAGTTCATCCGCCAGTGCCTGCGCACTGACCACAGAACTGCGGTAGTGCAACGCAATATCGAATCCAATACTGTGCAGGTGCCGGGCGATAACGCAGCCGATCCGTCTGGCACCGCCTGTGACCACCGCTACTTTTCTGCCATTGGTCTGCATAGACGCCGCCGGATAGTCTTTCTCGCAAAGATCTAACCATAGCATCTTTTATCGACACTATGGCAAGCTACAGAATCTTCCCCAGAGGCACGACTATGGCATATCGCATTATTCAATGGGGCAGCGGCAATGTGGGCGCTCAGTCAATCGTCGCGATAGCGCAGCGCGCTGATCTCAAACTAAAGGGCCTATTTGTTTACAGCCAGGACAAGGTTGGCAGGGATGCCGGGGAAATCGCGGGAATTGAAAGGATAGGCGTAAAGGCCACAGACAGTGTTGAAAAAATTCTGGCGATGGATGCCGACTGTGTCATTCACTCGCCGCTGTCATCGCTGGTTTACGGTGAAGATCCCGAGGCCGATCTGAAAACAATCTGCGCCCTGCTCGCTTCGGGGAAAAATGTTATCAGCACAGTGGGCTATATGTATCCAAAAGTGTACGGTGCCCGCGTAATGAACCAGTTAGCCCGGGCCTGTCGCAGCGGCAGCAGTAGTTTTCACGGAACGGGGGCCAATCCCGGCTGGCTCGGTGATCTGGTGCCCCTGACCATGAGCGCCCTGTCCGGCCGCATCGACCAGATGGTGATCCAGGAAATCTCCAATTTCGAAACCTATCCATCACCACAGATTATCTTCGACACCATGGGTTTTGGCTTGAGTCCGGCGCGCTTCAAACAGCAGTCGGCGCGCTATGCATCCTGGCTCACCGGCCTGTTTCGCGAAAGCATCCAGATGGTGGCCGACGGCATCGGCTTGAAATTGGATAGTATCGATACACGCTTCAGTCGTGTGCTCGCGCCCAGAGAGTTTCAAATAGCAGCAGGATTAATTCCTAAAGGCAGCATCGCCGGGCAGCGCTGGGAATGGGCGGGCATGGTTAACGGCAGGAAGCGCATCGTGCACGAAACCATATGGCGGGTACATGATTCCATTGGCAACCGTTGGCCAAGGGGCAATCACTCAATCAGCATCAAGGGACAGCCCAATATGTATCTGGAGTTCGGCCAACAGTGGAATGACAATCCGGGCTCTACAACGTCCATGCACGCTGTCAATTCGGTGCCCTATGTGTGCGCGGCGCCAACCGGAGTACAAACCTTTCTCGATCTACCCTGGATTATGGGTCGTGGCTCAGCCTATTGCTGAATCCGGCACCCATACACCATGAAATCCCACCGGCACGCGCACGGGTAACGGCACCTTGGCTATCGGCCCGGCTGAGACATTGGTGGCATCGAACAGGCAGAATGCGCTGGTCTGGCTATTTTTGTCATAGACATAACTGGCCAGATAACCCTCGTCTTCAGCACCCCCTGACTCGCGGGCGGGTATAAAGATGGCTTCCGCCGGAGTGAACGCCGGGCCGGGCAGGTAATTGTCTACTTCACCCGTTTTCAGGTCATATTTTCGAATTCCGCCTTCTGCTTGCGCAATGCGCTCGGGGACGTCATTTTTTTCATCAACCACCAGGCTATAGCCGTAGCGGTAGTCCTTGGTCCAGTAGCTGCGGTTCACCTGTGGAAATTCCATGGAGTGTTCATGTATCTGTTGCACCGACGCCTTACCGGTCTTCATGTTCATGGCAAAGCGCGACAGGTGCGCGGGGTGGAAAAAATCGCTCGAATTTTTCACCCACAGCTTGTCGTAGCGCGCCGCGTCTATAACCACTTCATCGCCCTGCTCAAAGGAATTCATGATGTGGAAAACAAAGCAGGCAGGAACATCAAACCATTTCACATCGGCATTGGTTCCGGTGCGGGGCATGACCCCAACGCGGCTGGGCGCGTCATTATCCCATTTGAACGGCAGCGGGCTGCCGGAGATTAGCGAGAGCCAGGAAAACCGCACCGGCATTTCCATAAACGCAACGTAATTATCGGTAACAGCGAAATCGTGGACCATGCTGGGGCCAGTCAGCTCGATCGGCTCCACCTGCAACATGTTGCCTGCAGCATCCGCTCGCATGTAGGTCAGGTACGGACTGACGACGTTGTAACCAAAAAACAGTAACTCACCGGTGACGGGATCAATTCGCGGGTGTGCCGTCATATTGCCGGTCAGCTTACCGTTGTAATTGAACACGCCCTTGGTTGACAGATCGTCGCGATTGATGAGGTAAGGGTAGCCGAACTCCCCCAGCGACATCAGTTCACCCCCATGGTACAGGAGGGAAACCGCGCTGGTAGTGTTCTCCGGCTTGGGCGCGCTGAACTTGCCAACTTCCTTGCGATAGACAGGTGTATCGATGTAGCGGTTGCGATACCACTTGGCCTGCCCGCCCTCCAGGCGTACACCGTGCATCATCCCGTCGCCGCCAAAAAAATGTTCGGCGATACCAGTGGAGGAATTGGTGCCATTGCGCACGTACAGGCCGTTCAGCTCAGGGGGAATACTGCCCTCGACGGTGAGATTGGTTGCGGTGACTTCTTCCGACACAGGCCTGAAATTTCCCTGCTGCCAGAACTTCACCGGTGGCTCTTCTTCAGCACAACCACCCATGACGGTCGCTGTGGCGACGCCCAGGGCACCCAATCCGGTGTAGCCGAGAAATTGTCTGCGTTTCATTGTGTCATTACCTGCACTGGCCGAGAATCGTTGATCGCCGCGAGTCTACCCCATAGTATTGCGCGTATACAGTCTGTTAACCGTACCAAAGCGAAGGTATCGGTTGTAACATTCCTGTCAGAAATGAAATTCAGGGGTCTTATGTGCAAGTTCGCCAAGCTTTTCGGCCTGTTACTCTCAGCCACTCTTACGGTTGCATGTTCCGATGATAGTGACACCCCATCACTACCAAGCAGCAGTACATTCTCCCAAACTACCGTCATTGTACCTAGCAAGGCCGCCCCGGCCTTTACACCGGGGACAGCAGGCGTGGTGGTAGAGAATGCAAAGATGCTGCGTCAATTCGGCTCTGCGGAGATTAACTTCAACCGGGCCATTTATACGCGCTACTTTCTGTCGGACCGGGACGGCGCACAACCCGATGCGATTATCGTACTTGTTCCGGGATTTGAAGGTGGTGCAGCAACCTTCTACATCCTGGCGGAGAACCTCCTGCGACGCGCCGCTAAGCAGGCCAATCTGGTGCTGGAGGTCTGGGCCGTCGATCGTCGCTCCAATCATCTGGAAGATACCGTGGGCCTGGACATCGCCGAAGACCTTATGGAGCCACTGGTTGGAATGGACTTCCTGTTTGGTGACGCCCTGGGGCTGGAGTTAAGCCCGGCGTTGATCGAGGGCCCGAACCGGCGCGCGGTATTTTATAACAGCAATACCGACACCTCCTTTATGGCCCAGTGGACCACGCTGGTTCACTCGCAGGACATCGACGCGGTTGTTGAAGCGGCTCGAGCCAGTGCGCGCGATGGCAATGTGTTCCTCGGCGGCCACTCCGCGGGCACCGGTTACACCGCACGCTATGCCGCCACGGATTTTAATCTGGCAGGGCGGCGCTCCCGAACCGGGTTACCAGAAACTGCGCGGCCTGATACTGCTGGAAGGCGGTGGCGCGAGTCTTTCGTCGACTCCACCGGATGAAGCGACACTGGATTTGATTGAAGCGCGGTTTGACGGCGGTCTCTATGGCGCCGTGCGCGACCAGGCGCCGCGCTGTATCGATGGCAATACCGCCTGCTCCGTTAAAACCGCCGCTGCCGACTGCGCTGCGTTTAACAATACATCCTGTGTGGAACCGGTGGGTGCCTTTTCGGAAGTTAAGGGTTTGTTGTCACCACAACTCTTTGCGATTGCGGAGGTCGACACGCTGGACGCGCACAACAACAACGATACGGTGCCGTCCATACTGCAGCAGGACCAGAATGGCATTGAGGGGAATAATGTGATCGCCCAGGTGCCGGAGCTGAATATTTTAATACCGCTGGTGGGCAATACACCGGCATCTTCCATCACGCTACTGGGCAAGTTCCTGGATGATGATGGCTTGGCAGCCTCCTTTCCGGTGCCAGCTTCCTGGCCACCTCGGTCGGCTTCGAAGGCCCACTGGTCGGTGGCGTGGCGACCTGGTTAAGCAAAGGCGAAACTCTTCCAGCCGCCGCTCTGGTGGATAACGGCCCCGCACCGCAGTCGATCGCCGATATCCACGTCTGGGGTACGGAGGTGGAGTCTTCCGATCTCGAAGGCAGAATGCTGCCACTGTTTTATCGTGGCGCGACCAATTTTCTGGATTGGTATTATCCCTATTCAGGCCTGGGCGTTACCGAAGGATTCGACGGGGGCATTGCCAACAGACTAGGCCTGGACACAACACCCTTGTCAGCACCGCCGCCCTTGGGTCGCGGCCGCAGCGATATCGAGAATCGCACCCAGGCTGCTGCTGTCGATATACCGGTCATTGCCTTTGGCGGCAGCAACGGGCTTACGCCGGTTCCGGCTGTATGGCTGGGATTCGCTGACGCCATGGCGGCATGCGCGGCGCCCAGTTGCGACGGCGTGACACCGAGCGTGCTGGATCGTGTCAACCCCAGCGAAGCCTTCCCGACTTTTGGCGATGTCAGTGGTGGTTTTGAAGTGCACATCTCGGAAGGCTACAGCCACGTGGACATCGTCACCGCCGACGACGACCAGACCAACCATGTGATCGGTCCACTGCTGGATTTCATCAACCGCAATTTGCAGTAAGCGTCGTCTGTTCTGCTATTTACGCAGCACAGAGAGATAAGGAAGCACCTGATCTTCGAATAATCGCAGCATGCGCATCGATTCGACGGGTTCAATGCCGGCGAGCAAAGGGTTGAGATACAGTACAGAATGTGGGCCGAGCTCCTCCGCCAGCGCCACGGTCTGTTCCGGCGTCAGCACGCGGTAGGCAGAGCTGCGCCGAACATTTTCTTCGGTCATCTCAAACGCATAGGGGCCAGCGGGTTTCCCGAATGCCTCGATGGTCCACTCACTGTAGGACTTCAGCTGATGCAGCACGTGTGGCATGACCATGTTCCAGGCGCGTTCCGGCTCGTTGGAAACCCACAGAAATATTGGACCCTGCTGCGGGTAGGCGCCCGGGTCCTGTTTCCCCAGCGCAATACACTCCTCCCGATAGGGTTGCCACAGACGCGCATCCAGCGGCGGGAACCAGCCGTCGGCGATGTGGGCGGCGCGACGCGCCGCGGCGGGTGAACTGCCGCCGAGCAACAGCGGTGGTGCAAAGGGCTCTGGCCGGGGCGTAATGGTCACCGTGCGCCCCTGCCACTCGAAGGACTCACCACTCCACGCGCGTTTCAGGAATGCACAGGCTTCTCCCATCGCCGCCCAGCGGTTTCCGAGCTGACGGCCAAATGTCTCAAACTCTGCGGGGCGATAACCGGCGCCAATGCCCAGTAGCAGGCGGCCATTACTGATAATCTGCGTAACCGCAGCATCCTCAGCCAATTTGGGCAGATCATACAGCGGCGCCAGTAATACAGAAGTGCGCAACTTGATGTGCCTGCTGCGCGCGGCCATGGCACTGGCCAGAATCAGGGGCGAGGGATTGTAGCCATCCTCTGCACTGTGATGTTCACCCAAACCTACCACATCAAATCCCAGAGCATCGGCCCAACTGACCTGGTCCAGTGCGCAGTCAAACAGCCTGTTGCGCTGCGCCCCGAAAGCAGGGGCGCGCATGTCATAGGTCAAGCAAAGCTCCATAGGGCACTCCCGTTGCGATGCACTGCATCGCATAGTGGAAGAAACTAACTTGCCATCGCGTGCCTGAGACATCAGACTTGGCGCCGGGCAAAAACCAGTCATAATCACCCCTACCTCATACCAATTCGGTTCGCAAATATCAAGGAAAAGGAGAGTCACATGTCACTGTTGGATAAATTCAGGCTGGATGGCAAAGTGGCGGTGGTCACCGGCGCCGGCAAGGGTATCGGTGCGGGTATTGCCCGCGCATTCGCCGAGGCGGGGGCAGATGTGGTGATCGGTGCGCGCACCGCAGCCGACCTTGAGCGCGTGGCGCATGACATCCGGGCGCTGGGACGGCGCGCACTGGTGGTGCCGACCGACGTGCTGGACTTTGCGCAGTTGCAGCACCTCGCTGATCGGGCGCTGCAGGAGTTCGGGCGCATCGATATTCTGGTCAACAATGCCGGCGGCTTTCCGCCCAAACCCGTCTCCAAAACCACCGCGCGCGAATTCGAGGGTGCCTTTCGCTTTAACGTGAGTACCGCGTTTGAACTGTCACGCATCTGTGCGCCAATAATGGTCGAGACCGCCGGCGGTGGAGCGATACTCAACATCTCCTCGATCGCCGGGCACAAGCCCACCCCGTGTTTTGCCGCCTACGGTACCGCCAAGGGTGCACTGTCCCTGCTGACCCAGGAACTGGCACAGGAGTTCGCCCCGAAAGTGCGGGTCAACGCCATCGCAGTGGGCTCCACCAAAACCGACGCCCTCAATACCGTACTCACGCCCGAAATAGAGCAGACCATGATTGACCTGACCCCGATGGCGCGTCTGGGCGAAGTCGAGGATATCGCCCTCGGCGCCCTGTACCTGTGCACGCCAGCCGCCAGCTATGTCACCGGCGAAATCCTCGGCGTCAACGGCGGACTGGAAAGACTGAATATGCAGATGCCGCGGGCCTGGGGTGGCATGGGTTGAGGTAATAGTAACGTGGCCCTGCAAGCACCAGAATTTGGCCATAATTGACCAATACCGTTCTTCGCCGCCGCTGTACACTCAACCAGTAAAGCCTGCGCTGGAGTTGCATAACATGTCTCAAGTTTCGTTTACGCCCGCCGATGTCCAGGTGCTTCCGCGCAACAGGGAATACGATATCGCGCGCTCCCTGCAGCGCGACTGGTTTGACAACCACCCCTTCAAAACCGCCTGGTTCAACGCAATGTCCATCACCTTTCCGCTGGGTGAAAAATTCTTTATCGACAGCGTGCGCTATTTTGCCGACCAGATCGATGATCCTAAGTTGAATGAAGAGATTCGCGGTTTTTGCGGACAGGAAGGCTTTCACCGCCGTGAACACCAGCGCTACAACCAGGCGCTGTGCGAGCAGCGCGGGTATGATCTGAATGTTCTTGAGGGCCGACTCGAGAAAAATATACAGCGAGGCACCAGGCTCCTCTCTCCACTGGAGCGTCTTGCGGCGACAGCAGCACTTGAACATATCACCGCGATCATGGCCGAATCCGCCCTCAGTGCGGACAACCCCATGATCAATACCGCCGATCCCGCCATGCAAGAGCTATGGCAGTGGCATGCAGCCGAAGAAATGGAGCACAAGGCGGTGGCGTTCGATGTTTATCGAGCTGTAGGTGGAACGGAGGGAATGCGGAAACGGGGCATGCTCCATGCGACTTTTTTCCTGATGCTGGATGTCATGATCGGGTTGATGCACATGTTGCGCAAAGACAAAAAACTGTGGAGTGTCAGGCTGTGGTCTCAGGGCTGGAAGTTCCTGTTTTTCAAGGGAGGCATTCTGCGCCGGGTCTGGCCCGCCTATAAAGAGTACTATCGCGACGGCTTCCATCCCTGGGACCGGGACACCAGGCCACTGCTACAATCCTGGAAACTGAATGAGTCGCAGGCCTTGGTAGCTTAGTCACCAGTCAGGCCTACCGCACCATTAGCGCTGTCTTGCTTCAAGAAAACTTGCTGATGATATCGTCCGCGTAGCGTTTTACGCTGTCGATTTTCTTGTCCAGGTCGTCCGTCTCGCCATGATAGAAAGGCCACGGCATGGTCAAAATGTGTGTCACACCGGCATCTGCCAGACGCGTATAGCCCTCGACATTCCATGCATCCGACGGCGTCGCCATAACATCAAAGGGCAAGTGATCACGCCCGTACTCCCTGCGCCAGACCTTGATACGGTCAATGCAATCTATAATCTCCGCTGTCGTCTGCAGGTCCGTGACCCATCCATCCCCGAGGCGGGCAGCGCGACGCATGGCCGGTTCCGAAATGCCGCCAATCCAGATCGGAATGTACTGCGTCGGTGCGGGATTCATTTCCAGGCTGTCAAACTTATAGTGCTCTCCCGCGTATTGCACCAGGTCACCCGTCCACAGCAGGCGCAGGATTTCCAGCATCTCATCCGTACGCTTGCCCCGGGTCTTGAAGTCGGTGTTCATCAGGGCAAATTCGTCGCCCGACCAACCCACACCAATAGCAGGGGTGACCCGATTATTGGAAACGATGGCGGCGGTACTGATGGCCTTGGCCACAAGGAAGGGATTGCGCATGGGTAGTACAAAAATATTGTTGGTAAAGCGCAGTTTTTCCGTAATCGTTGCCAGAGCGCCGATCATGACCCACGGATCGGGCCAGTCCGTGTAAGGAGGCCAGCGGCGACTGCCATCTGCCGTATAGGGATACGGTGTAGTGATGCTTTGCGGATTCACCACATGGTCCGAGAAAGACATGGCATGCCAGCCATGAGTGTCCGCGACGGGGGCCAATCGTGTAAGGTGCGCCACACTGCTGAATGAGGTGGATAAGACAAACTTCATCGTGGAGTGCGCTCCTGACAGATACCAGTCCGGGACAGGTTATTTGGAAATGTTGATCTCTTGGCTAGGTTCGACATAAATGTGGCTGAGGCATTCACCGTCTTTTTCATTCCACTGATCAAGCTCACCCATCCTGCAACGCGCGGCGTCGATCACCTTCAACTGTGATATATCATGGCAACCGATCCCCGAGATCTGCATTTCCGTATACTTGTTCTTGGTCGGCATGATTGAAGTAAAGGATATCGACGGATTGTCGTAAACGATATCTCCGCTTTTAACAATGGAGAATCGTGGCACGAGGGCGTGTATTTTGTAGCCCAGGTTGTTCTGCATACGAAATTGCAATTTACAAGCATCCTGCATTTCCCATACCTGGGTCACTGTCAGCACCGCACTGCTGGCTGGATCACCCGCCACGAATTCAATAAACTCCCAAGTATAGTCACTGTTCAACCGGACCTGCCTGCCGTCTGTGGTCACAGCCTTAAGTTCCGTTCCGGATTGGGCTTGTACATGCACCCCAAAGCTCAACAACAGAATCAGCACAACAAACGTCATTTGCTTCATAAAATTTTGTACCACATCCGTTACAGCCTTTTTGACCGCAGATATTGCCTTTTGTTACCTGAAGAGTATCGTCACTGCAAAATGTAAGCAATACTAGCGCCAGAATGTTGTGGATTGCCTGGCACGAAAATGGAAGGCTGGCATATTGCGACTGCCTCGCAGTACCCCAAGCGCCAACAGGACGCCTCATGACCGTCGATTACCGTACACGCCGTGATGCTGATGTAACAGACATCAATATTACGGAGTTTTTTTCGAACGCCTTTCCCGCTCTTTTAGACAACGCCACTCCCTTCATCCAACCCTGGCTAGCTGGCAATACTCCCGAGGATATGAGTATCGAATGCGAGAGTGTTTGCTGGCACCTGTCGACAGCAGATGGCAGAATACAGTTAAAGCAAGGCCTGGGAAAAACGGGCCTGCAAGTCAAACTCACTGCCAGCGAATTCTCCGGCCTGGTGAACGACCTCTATACCCCCATGACTTTTTTTGTGAGCGGCAGCCTACACATTCTGCGGGGAGAACTGGGCGCGTTCCTGGACTGGTGGTTGATAATCCGCGCGGTCGTCGACCAACGTCCCATCCATGTTCCGGGCGGAACAGATTTCCGCGACCGGCACGGCGCGCCACTGAACCTCACACATTCCTTCAGCCTGGAAGACCCCATGGAGAATATGCGGCATTTCCTGGAAACAGCGGGCTTCATGCATATCGCCGGCGTGTTCAGCGAGGCCGAGATGTCTGCCATCTCGGCGGATATCGACAAATACCATGGCAACTATTACGAAGGCGATGACAGCAGCTGGTGGGCCACAACAAAAAATGGTGAACGCCGCCTGGTTCGCCTGCAACGCTTCGACCAATTCTCTGCCGCCACCCGGTCAATACTGCATGACCCCCGCTTTAAAAAAATCGGGGATATCAGCGGCGACGGACATGTCCACTGTGGGCTGGAAGGAAATGCGATAGAGGCGCTGATCAAGCCACTGGATGTGGTGCAGGGAATTTCCGACCTGCCCTGGCACAAGGACTGCAGCCTGGGTCGGCACAGCTATGAATGCTGCAGCCTTACCGTTGGCATATCGGTGACCGGCGCGGGTGCCGACTCGGGACAACTGCGGGTAATCGCCGGCTCCCACCGCGCACTGATGTGGCCGGCACTCCTGAGCAGGCCGGAGCAATATGGCCTCCCCGTCATCGATTTGCCAACCTGCACCGGTGATGTCACCCTGCACCTGAGCTGCACCCACCATATGGCGCAGGCGCCCACAGCCAGGGAGCGCCGTGTCATGTACACCAGTTTCCGCCTGCCCTCGGTAACCATCGATGCCAGTATCGAATCCAGAGCGCGGATCAACCGGGCGCGCGAAGCGGCCTATAAAATAGTGTCACAATAACGCTATATTCATTCCGCACAGTTGCCCTAGCTGAGCGCCAGCCCCTCCAGGCCACCCGCCGCGCGCCATTCCCCAAGCAGGCGAAAGAATTCTATGGAGCCGCCACCGTAGAAACCGTTTTGCACACTTCGATCACCTGTCCTGCCCTCATTGTTGTAGTAGCCGGGAGTGCAGTTTTCCAGAAAGTCACCGGTATCGCGGGCGCGATCAATACACTGCTGCACCCAACCAGCTTCGCCCTGCTGTGTAACCTCGACCCGGGAGCATCCCTTTGCTGTCGCCGTTTCAATAATGTAGGCAATGTGTTTGGCCTGCTCGTCCAGCAGGTGAGGATAGTTCGCGGTGAACCCCGCCTGCGCATTGCTCATGATAAAGCAGTTGGGGAAGCCGTTAACGTGCATACCGTGCAGTGTTCGGACACCGCTTGCCCATTTTTGCGTGAGGCTGGTGCCGCCGCGACCCAGTAACTGAATACCTGCGCGACGCGAGTAATCGGTGCCTACCTCAAACCCGCTGGCGTAGATCAGGCAATCCAGTTCGTACTCGCGGTCCTGTACTTTGACGCCGGTTGTAGTGATGCCGTCAACGCCCCGTCCCTGCGTGTCGACCAGCGTCACGTTGGATCGATTAAACGTGTCCAGGTATTCATTGTGGAAACAGGGTCGCTTGCAGAACTGCCGATAGTAGGGCTTCAATGCCTCTGCCGTCTGCGGATCCTTTACGATGGCATCCACCCTGGCGCGAATTTCTTCCATCTTCTCAAAGTCGGCGAGCTCCACCGCTCGCGCGATACCGGCGGGAGACATATCACCTGCCGGATTCTGTCGCAGGCCAAACAGCAGTTTTCCTATCAGGTCAGTCCAGCCGTCAGCCACAAGATCCTCTGGCTGTGGTACACCGGAAACCAACGCGTTGAAATTGTCCATGCGATGTCGGTGCCAGCCGGGCTGGAGCTGCCGCGCCCATACTGGATCCGTGGCAGGATTATTCTTCACATCAATCGAGGAGGGTGTGCGCTGGAACACGTAGAGGTGCTTGGCCGACTCAGCCAACAGCGGCACACACTGAACCGCTGTGGCACCGGTGCCAATGATACCGACGCGCTTGTCCGCAAGCCCCGTAAGTCCACCACTGGCATCGCCACCGGTATAGCGATAATCCCAGCGGCTGGCGTGGAAGCTGTGTCCCTGGAAATTCTCTATCCCGGGGATGCCGGGCAGTTTGGGCCGGTTGAGCGGACCGGTGGCGAGGCACAGATAGCGCGCCTTCATACGGTCCTGGCGATTGGTCGACACGATCCAGCAGGACTCCTGCTCATCCCAGCGCAGTGTTTCCACCCGGGTCTGAAAACAGACATCACGGTACAGGTCAAACTTGCGCGCGATGGCCCGGCTGTGCTCCAGGATTTCTGTACCGAAGGCATACTTTTCGCGAGGGATGTAACCCAGCTCCTCCAGTAGCGGCAGATAGGTGTAGGACTCGATATCGCAGGCGATGCCCGGATAGCGGTTCCAGTACCAGGTGCCACCGAAGTCGGCAGCAGGATCGATGATGCGAATGTCGTCAACCCCGGCTTGCCGCAGGCGCGCACCAGCCAGCAGCCCGCCGAAACCCCCACCGATCACCAGGACTTCAACCTGGTCGGTAAGCGGTGCACGCGTAAAGCCCGGTTCCGCATAGGGGTCTTCCAGGAAATGGGCAAAACCCCGGGCGACCTCAATATACTGGTCATTACCTTCGGCGCGCAGGCGTTTATCACGCTCCAGTCGATATTTACTGCGCAGCGCAGCCGGGTCGAACGCGGCGCCTGTCACAGTCGGCTCCCGTTGTAATGGACTGCCTGATCGTCCGGCCCCGTTGTCATCCACCGATCTCCCACTACCTATTTTCGTGCGAGAAATTATTACACCGCAGGCATCGCGTGGCTATCTCCCGGCGACAGTTCCGCACCAGCGGGCGCACCTCGGATAAGCCCCCTGTGGGAAATATTGATCTGGATCATTTATCTGTCACTTTAAAACAGTCAGTCCTGTTTTTAATTTGGAGCGGATCGTATGATTCGGGCCTCATTGCTTATACAACAATATTGGAGATGGTGATGGACCTGAGCCGCTTTCCTTACCTGCAGGGCAACTATGCGCCGATTGACGAAGAGCGCGATTTCGACGTACCCGACTTGCATATCGAGGGTAAAATTCCCGCCAATCTGGTCGGTGCTTTTATGCGCAATGGCGCCAACACGGCCTACGAGCCGATCCACTATGTCTACCCCCTGGACGGCGACGGCATGATCCACGCCCTGTATTTTGACCAGGGCAAGGTGCACTACCGCAATCGCTGGGTGCAAACCAGCCACCTCAAGACCGAGCGCCAGTTCAATCGCACTATCTACGGCAGCCCGGGCAAATTGGTGCCTGTGCCGCAGGACGTGCTGGACGCCGGCGGTGAGCCCAACCCGCTCAAAAACACGTCCAACACCAGCGTATTGCAACACGGCGGCAAGCTCTACTCGCTGTGGGAGGGGGGCTTTCCCCATCTGATGGCCCCTGGCCTGGAGACGGTAGGGCCGTACGACTACGATGGCTACCTGAAACCGGGCGATGCGCTGACTGCACACCCGAAAATCTGTCCCGACACCGGTGAACTGATTACCTGCACGCAGCGCTGGGATCAACCCTATTACACACTGCAGATCATCGACAAGCAGGGCAAGCCGCTGCGCGCCATCGAAGTACCCATGCCGAGAAAGGCGATCATTCACGACCTGCAACTGTGCGGCGACTATGTCGTGATCTTCTACCCCCCGGCCTACCACGATATCAACAAGGCTCTGAAAGGCGAGGACCCCTTCCTGTGGGAGCCCCAAACACCCGCCAAAATCATTGCCATTCCACGCAACGGTGGTGACATCCTGTGGTTTGAAACACCTGCGTTTTTCAGCTGGCACTTCTGCAACGGTTTTGAGCGCGATGGCAAACTCATTATCGACTATGTCTGGATGGAAAAAATTCCCTTTGCCAAAAATATGAACTCCGGCCTGGAAAAGCAGACCCGCAATATGCACCGCATGACGCTGGATCTGGCTACCAGGGCCGTTACCGATCACAAAATTGGCGATATCTACTGCGAGTTCTCACGTTCGGACGAGCGCCTCTGTGGCAAACCCTACCAGTACGGCTTCGCTACTGCGTCCAACCGCCAGTGGGCTGACGCGCACGGCTACAACTGCACACTTGCGCTACACCATGGAAACGGGCGAACACCAACTGTGGGAGTATGGCAGGGATGCCAATGCCGGAGAGCCCGTCTATGTGCCGAACCCCGACAGCGTCAGGGAAGAGGATGGCTACGTGATGTGTTACGTCTATAACCCGGGCGAGGACCCTTTTGTCTCGGTGTTAAGTGCCGGCAATATCGCCGCCGGACCGATTGCAAAAATACATATACCCGGCCGCGTGCCTAACGGCTTTCACGCCAACTGGATGCAGGGTCTAAAGCTCAACGGTTAACAGGCTAAATCCGGAGGTTGCCACCCATGGCAGAGAAAATGCACCAAAAATCCGCGGCCCACATTCTGGCGCGCTCTCCGGGACCCTCCTACCAGGACCTGCTGGACAAGGAGGTGAACCCGGTACCCGACTGTTTGCGGGACAACACCAACCCCTACCTGGGATCGGAAAATCTGTCGGTGGATCGTTACCTGTCGCGCGAATTCCACGAACAGGAAGTGAAGCATGTGTGGCAGCGCACGTGGCAGGCAGTGTGCCGTGAAACTGAAGTCGGGGAACCCGGTGACACGCAGGTTTACGACATCACCCGTTTCTCCATCATCGTCACCCGCACCACCGCCGGCAAGCTAAAGGCATTTCGCAACGCCTGCCTGCACCGCGGCCGACAACTGGTCGATAAAAACGGCAAATATGAAAAGTTTCGCTGCCCGTATCACGCGTTTACCTGGAGCCTGGAGGGCGACTTCAAATGGGCTCCGTGTAAATGGGACTTCTCCCACATCAAGGATGAAGAATTCGGTCTGGCGGAAGTGCAGGTCGATACGTGGGGTGGCTGGGTATTCATCAATATGGATCTCGATGCGCCGTCCCTGCAAGACTACCTCGGCGTCCTGCCCAGCCACTTCGAGCGCTGGAAGCCGGAAAACGGCTACAAAATGATACACGTGGAGAAGGTGATTCCCTGTAACTGGAAAGTAGGCTGGGAAGCCTTTATCGAGTCCTACCATGCAGTAGCGACTCATCCGCAAATCCTGCCCTACACGGAGGATGCGGATTCCCAGTATGACGTCTGGGGTGACCATATAAGCCGCACCATTACCGCATTGGGTGTACCAAGTTTTCACCTCAAAGATGTGACTGATCAAGACGTGGTCGATACCATGCTTGGCGTATCCGCGATGGTCGCCAGGCCCAATCACGCGAAAGTGCCAGACGGCATGTCCGCGCGGGAATACATCGGCCAACTGAACTCCGAAGCGTTCAGCGAAAATCACGACCGGGAGCTGGCCAGCTTTGCCACCAACGCTGAACGGATGGATTCCATCCTTTACTCTGTCTTCCCCAATTTTGCGCCCTGGGCGGGGTTTCATCCCAACATCACCTATCGCTTTCGCCCCAATGGCGACGACCACACCACGGCATTGATGGAGGTGATTGTCATCAAGCAGTTGGCTACCGGCGCGCCGAGACCCAAGGATGTACCGGTTCGACGTCTGGGCGACAACGAATTGTTTTCACAGGCACCCGAACTGGGCGTCAGCCTAGGCACCATCTTTGACCAGGATCTGTTTAACATGCCGATGATCCAGAAAGGCATGCACAACGTGAAGTCGCGCGAACTGGTGCTGGCCAACTACCACGAGATACGTATCCGGCATTTCCACCAAACTATCGACAAATACATCAACGGCGAACTGTAGTAATAGAAGCACGGCAAAAAAGGTAATGCAAATGAGGAAATGTCCCGCAGATTTCGATTTTTTCGATGAGAAGGTCCTGAATTGTCCCTATGATTTTTACCAGACTCTTCAGGAGCAAGCGCCTGTCTATCAACTACCTGGCACCAACATCTTTATGGTGACGCGTCACGCAGATGTCAAAAAGTTGTTGAAAGATACTGATACCTACTCCAACAACTTTAATCATCTGCTGAAGGGGCCGGAGCCTGCGCCCGAAGTCACCGCGATTTACGCCAAAGCCTGGCAGCCAGTGGACACCATGATTACCGCCGATCCGCCGCGCCACAAAACCTACCGCACTCTGGTCAACAAGGTTTTTAGCGCCAGCCGCGTTAATGCGATGGAAGAGTACATGAAGACCATCGTCCACGAATTGATTGACAGCTTTATCGAACGCGGAGAATGTGACTTCATCCGTGAATTCACTACGCCGCTGCCCGTATACGTCATCGCCGATCAACTGGGTGTGCCACGCAAAGACCTGAAGGATTTTAAACGCTGGTCGGACTCGTTCGCACGGCGCCTGAGCCAGATGGCCACACCCGAAGAGCAGGTGGAGGACGCAGAAAATATCGTCGCCTTCCAACTCTACTTCGCAAAAATGATTGACGAGCGTAGAAAAAAGCCCTGCGACGATATCATTTCGGACCTGGTGATAACGGAAATTGAGGACCCTGACAACGGGGAAGTACGCCCGCTCAATATGGAAGAGCTACAAAGTGTTCTACAGCAGCTCATGGTAGCGGGCAATGAGACCACCACCTCAGCCATTACCGGCGGCATGGTCAGCCTGATCAGAAATCCGCAGCAAATGAAGGCGTTGCAGGATGACCCCGGCAAAATTCCTAACGCAGTGGAAGAAATCCTGCGTATGGAGTCACCCAGCGCCGGCATGTGGCGTGTGGTTAAAAAGGACAGTGAATTTCACGGCGTAAAAATTCCCAAGGATTCGCTGGTGATGTTGCGCTACCACGCGGCAAACCGCGACCGGCAGCTCTTCGATGAACCCAATGATATTCATATAGATCGGGACAACGCCGATGATCACATCGCCTTTGGCCAGGGTATTCACTTCTGCCCCGGGGCCATGTTGGCGCGCAAGGAAATGAACGTGGCGTTTGAAGCTCTGCTGTCTCGCCTGGACAATATCCGCCTGGTAGAAGAAAAAAGCGACCTGAGTTATTGGCCCAATATCGTTTTACGCGGGCTTAAGGAGCTGCATATTCGTTTCGACAAACGCACCGCCTGAGGCCTGGTCTTAAGGTTTTCCGCTGGCGGCGCTGTCATAGGCTGACTGCATTTTCAGCATTCCGGCGCGGGCGCTATCCGTACCCACAACAGACTGGAAGACTTCCTGCTCGTACCGCATTGACTCGCGCAGTGGAGCATCGTCATTATTTGCCAGAATACGTTTGAGACCGGCGCTTGCCGCCGGCGATTTCTCTGCCAGCTCTTTTGCCAGTTCAAGCGCCGCCTGCAGTGCTTGCCCGGTGGGCACCAATCGATTGATTGCTCCCAACTCATAGAGGCGCCGGGCGCCCACGGGCCTGCCCGTCAGCACCATCTCGGTGGCGGTGGGTCGCCCCGCCAATCGCGCCAGGCGACTACTGCCACCAATGCCGGTAGTCAGTCCGATGTTGATTTCCGGCTGGGAAAAACTGGCCTGTGTTTCCGCTATCCTCAGGTCACAGGCCCAGCCCAGTTCGGCGCCGCCACCGGAGCAATCGCCGGAAATCGCAGCAATACTGATGACATCCTCATGCGACAGTTCCGCCAGTGCGCTGAACCATCCGGCGCCGGTTCCTGTTTGCTCCAGTCCTTCGACACCGTTGGATAAATCACGCAGCCACGCGTGTTCCAGCCAGTGCCCTGCAAGGCCTGATGCAAGGATCACGACTCTCGCCCCGGATTCCCGACAACGCGTAAGCTGCTCTCCCATGGCATCGATCGCCGCCCAGCAGAGCTGGTTGGCCCGCAACGGGTCACAGAAGGTCAGTACCGCAATACGGTCGCCGGTCCAATCCAAGTTTATAGTGTGGCTCATACCGCTGCTCCGGTGCTAGGCAGGAAAGCGGTCGAACTTAAGCAGCTCTTCCGGCAGGTAATGAAATGTTTGCTTTTCAATGCAGTAAAAGGCCATGTCCGGCGCACCGTACTGTGCCGGGTCGTCCATGGTGCCCACTTTCAGGATGACCAGATCAGGCAGGCCAGGCGGTAGGCTGACCAGCGATGTCCCACAGTCTGGACAGAACTGGCGCTTGACCGGGGCTGCCAGATCACTGCGTTCAAAGGATTTAGGTTCGCCCGATGTATAGCGAAAACCGCTGAGAGGCATCGCCAGTGCGACATTGGCGCCCCCACCGGAAATGTACTGGCACTCTCGACAGTGACAGAGACCACGCATGACGGGCTCGCCCTCGGCTTCATAGCGAATTTTCCTGCAGTAACAGCCACCGATAATTTTCATGCTATGACTCCAATGCGGGACCAGACAAATCCAGGGAAGGGAACGCGAAGCGTCATTGTATCGTCAATCGGGAACATTATTGAAGCACCGACACGGACGGAGATGGCGTACACTTGGACAATGGGATCATCTGCGAGAGGGGCTGATTCGTGACCAAGAAAACCGTTTTTATCACCGGGGTTACCGGCTCGATGGGTGGCGCCGGCATGGATGAATTATTGCGGCGGCGCGACCGCTTCGACCTGGTAACCCTGGCCAGGCCATCGGCGGCAAACAAACTTTTGTTGCGCGACCTGGAAAAACAGTCCGGTGTGCGTATCGTCTGGGGTGACCTGACCTGCTATGACGATGTACTGGCCTGCGTCACCGGGGCTGATATTGTCCTGCACCCCGCCGCGATGATCGCCCCTGCGGCGGATCACGATCCCAAAGGGGCTCGAGCGGTTAATGTCGGTTCGACACAGAACATCATCCGGGCGATCAAGGCGCAACCCGATCCGGACCGGATAAAGCTCGTTAATATTGGCTCCGTGGCAATGACGGGCGACCGGCTGTATCCCATCCATGTGGGGCGTATCGGCGACCCGATGAAGCCCAGCATTTACGATGCCTACGCCTGCAGCAAGATCGATGCGGAACAACTGGTGGCAGAGTCCGGCCTGAAATATTGGGTCAGTTGCCGCCAGACTTTCATCGCGGTACCGGACACTCTCGCCCTGATGGATCCGATCATGTACCACCAGCCGTTGCAGACCTGCATCGAATTCTGCACCGCCCACGACTCCGGTCTGCTGTTGGCCAATGCCTGTGAAGACGGCGTTCCGGAATCGTTCTGGCGCAATTTCTACAACATCGGCGGCGGCCGGGCGGCGCGTATCACGTTCCTGGAACTGATGGAGCGCGTGTTTTCCGCCCTGGGGCTAGGGCGACCAGAACAACTGACCCAGCGCAACTGGTTTACCCTGAGAAATTTCCACTGCCAGTGGTTTGAAGATTCATCAAGGCTGAACGATTACCTCCACTTCCAGACCATGGGCATTGACGAATATGTGCAGTCAGTGCTGGACGGTTCGCCCTGGTATGTCTTGCTCCCCACCAAACCCGGTATCCGCTGGCTCATGGCGCGCCGCTGGGTCAAAGCACTGATTCGCCTTTTCCTGATGAAGCCGCTGGCCTTTAACACACCGGACAGCACCATGTACTGGCTGCACCATCAGCTGCAAGGTCGGATCTCGGCATTCTTTAAAGACCGGGCGAGTTGGGAAAGCATCCCCCTGGATTGGCAGAGTGTGCGCCGCCCCACCTTCGATCACTACCAACGCCTTGATCATGGTTATGATGAAAAATTGGACGACGGACAGCTCGACCTCGCCCAGATGCAAAAGGCAGCCTCGTTCCGTGGCGGTCGCTGCCTGTCCGACGCAATGGTGCCCGGCGCACTTTTGGACAAATTGCAGTGGCAGTGCTGGCGCGGCCATCAGTTTGAAATGACGCCTAATACTGTTCTAAAGGGTGGTCACTGGTGTCCTGACTGCGCACCGCAAAAAATGGGCTGGGACTACGACAGTGAAGCCGCGCACAATCCGTTCTTTGCCCAGGTCTGGTATCCCAACCACGATATCTCCGAGTCAAACTTCTATCCGCAGGACTGCTATCTGGACGTAGTTGAAACATAAGCTCTGAAAATTGCAGAACCAGCGCTCCTGACTGCTGCTCACCAACTTACGTACCACTGATCGGCGGGCAATGTCATCCAATCCAGCAATCCCGGCGTATATAGTGACAATTCAACTTCATCAGATGCAGGAGCCTGGCCATGATAGAGCGCAATATTGGTAATGCAGAACGTATAGTACGGTTTTCTTTCGGATTGTTATTCGGCGTATGGGCGCTGATGCAGCCCAGCATGAATACTTTCGTGGAATGGTTTGTCATCATCTTTTGTGTATCACTGATGCTCAATGGTATCTTCTCGCGGTGTTACCTGTGGTATGTGTTGGATGTAAATACTGCCGCGAAACATGACCGCTGCACCCCATCCAGTTCGATTTCCTAACCTGGCTAACGTCATCGGGCACCGTTTCCATCTCACCGGCTATGCGTGAAGTGGATGTTCAATGGGAGCGATAATGTGATTGGTAAAGCCGTAGTAGCCACAGTTCTGTTGAGTGCAGGAGCAGTCTTTGCAAGCTGCCCTGCATACCTGGACCATGACCTGCGAAAACTACATTCCAATGACATGGTGAATCTTTGTCAGGTCAGCGGCGGGAAGCCCGTGCTGATCGTCAATACTGCCAGTCACTGTGGTTACACGCCCCAGTTCAAACAACTCGAAACGCTGTACAAGCAATATCATGAGCAGGGCCTGGAGGTGGTGGGTTTCGCCAGTGACGACTTTCGCCAGGAAGCAAAAGACGAGGAAAAAGCGGCAGAAGTTTGCTACGTCAACTACGGTGTGACCTTCACCATGGTCGCCCCCACTCACGTGCGCGGAGAGAAGGCTAACCCCGTCTTCCGTGAACTTGCCCAGCAGACACAAGCGCCTGGCTGGAACTTCAACAAATACCTGGTGGACAGTTCCGGTAAAGTTGTAATGCATTTTGACAGCAACACCTTGCCGGATAGCCCGGTGATGCAACAGGCCATCGCCAGCGTTCTCAAAAACGTGGGTACGCCTTAGTCGGCTTTGCGCCAACGGGTAACCACGCCTGTGCGTAGACAATGACTGGTACCGACGGCCCGTTGCAGAAAAACCCCAATCCCCAGGGCAAGGGCATGGTACCCGTGCTGCGCGACTGGGCAACGATGCAACCTGGTACACTGAGTCCTAAATCTCCCGCGAGCTTCCTGCGCGATTACTGCGTTTCTTCACTGGTGCTAGCCGCCCATTTCCGCTTCAAGCCTGTTGTCGGAAAGAGCTACTTCCTCTATGCCAGTGAGCAGGGCTGGTCCCTGTCACTGATAACGCCGCAAGAGTGGGGACAGCGTAAAGTCGGGGAGTTCGTGGCGAGCTGTCGCCTGCGACCTGATATGACCTGGGAAATGGACGCCTCAGGGCTGGATGAACACTCCCCGGCGATGGCCAGGGCGAGAACTTTCATACGTGGATTTGTCGATACTTTGGCCAAGCAGGATTCCATTGCCACCCACCTGCCTTTTTATATTGCCAGCTTACCGTACTACCAGAGATTACTTGCAACTGCGCTCGCATCGTCTCTGCAACACTCCCTCCCCCCCACAGGAGACGACATGCGAGCGCTGCTGAGCGCGCAACCTGTTGTGGCACTGTTAACGACTTTTGCGCGTATTCCTGATCTTCCTGCCGCTGGTCGCTACCAATAATCTCTGCAATTCCTGCAGCAGCTGCGACCGTTCTGCGGCCGTTTCGCGGGTGCGCTTGAACAAGTGGCTTGGATGCTGCTCGCGATCGAGCCAGAATTTGCCCGTCACCTTTGCCGCTTCGGTCGCTGCCGCCAGCCAGACCACCGTATCAGCGCCCTCCTGTGGACTGCGCAGCAATCTGCGCGTGAGCCGATGAAAGCCAGGTAATGATGTCTCTACGCCCGGCGTGTCGGCCCAACCGGGATGCATGGCATTGACGGTTATACCGCTTTTTTGCCATTTATCGGCCCAGACTTCGGTCAGGATCATCAAGCCGCGCTTGGCGCGCGCATAGGCCACCGAGCCGGAATACTTGCCCTTCTCGCTCTGTAAGTCGTCGACGTGAATTTTCTGCGAGTACATACCTCCGGAAGAAACATTGACCACTCGCGCCCCTGCAGCTGCAGCGAGTAAAGGCTGTAGTCGCTCGGTGAGAATGTACGGACCCAATAGCAATAACGCGAAGCTCTTTTCCAGGCCTTCCGCTGTCTGTTGGCGCGGATTGAACAGGGCGCCAGCATTATTCACCAGAATATCGATCGGTTTACCCGCAGCAATCAGGCGGTCCGCCAGTTGATGGACATCCGCCATCACGCTCATATCGCAGATTTCCACCTGGATGTCCGGGTTGCCGCTGTCCTTGCGCATGGTGCGCACAATTGAATTGGCCTTCTTTTGATCCCTTGCTACCAGCACCACACTTGCACCCAGCGCCGCGAGCGCCTGCGCAGCGGCAAGACCAACTCCCGAGGTCGCTCCAGTGACCAGGGCATGACGGCCGGCGAGGTAGGCCGAGAGTGGATTCCAGTGGCGGCGCGAGGCACTGTAGCCCAGTCGGGTAAAGCGCCAAATACCCGGGAGGATGAGTCGATCTGCCAGGGCCAGGCCAGATGACGGGCCAGGAGCCTGGAAGTTATCTTCAAGCGCCTCCTGCAGTCCCTTCATGGTACTTTTTCCGACACGCTCCATGACCGCAGGATAGAGCTTGTTAGCCGTCGCCAGGGGACGGGGAAAGTTAAATTTTGCCACATAACGTACTTTTGTGCCGCCGGACTTGGTGGCACTAAAAAATATTTCTTCCCGCGCGGAGAAGAGCCGTGAATCAACCTCCATCAACATGCGCCGCTGCGGCTCCAGCTCGATAATCCGGTAGTGCAGGGAGAAACCGGCTTTCATTTCTATCCGATATTCACTGCCCTTCGCCGGAGCGCCAGGCGTCAGCTTGTGGCCGCGTGCGACGGCAGGATCCCACTCTTCTATGCGCGAGAATTCCGCAGACATAGGCAAATACCTCACGTAGCGGTCGATTTACCTCTATGCTTTCATCCAGGGTAATCCACTCGGACATGCTACACCTCCCACCAACTGTTCTGTCCCGCCATGTGTGCCTGCAACATCTGCCGTTCACTGTTCAACGCGGTCGCTCCCGAGTCCAGTCTTTTGTATCAGCGTTCTCCAGGGCCGTCCGTCACAGATGGAGTAATGTTTACAATCGCTGCGACAGCCGCGGCAGGGCAACCGTGTGTTGCTACCTGTGGGTGGTGAGGGTTTTGTCGCATCGGCGCTGTGTGCGCTTGCTTCTTTCATCTGCCTGAATCCTCGATTTTGGACTGGCGAGCGATTACCAGCAACAGATTACCCACGCGCCAGCCGAATTTACTCATGCTTGATTCGTTGATCAGGATATCGGGAGATACCAGGTACATCCTGTCATCGACATGCACATCGACCTCGCTACCTTGGTAGGGCAGTCGCAACACGTAATCAAGAAAAAGGCTGTTGCCCGCCTGCTGCAAAGCTGCCATTCCGACCACATCCCCCGCTGTGCCAGTATAGCGCCCCTTACCGTCCGGCTTTAGTGTCCATATCCTGCGCTGGGCCTCACCGTCGTCAAACACAAAGTCCTCCACCAGCGTGCCTACGCCATCGACCCAGGTGGCAGCAATATTGGCATTGAAATGGCGAATCACTTTGCCTTCCCTGTCCTTGACCACGCCATGGGCCGTCAAATCACCGTTGAAAAACTGTTCAACATCGAAAAGCGGCTTTTTATCGGCGTAATCTGTGACCCGCACGTTGGAACAGGCCATCAGCGCCCCAACAATTACTACTAATACTATCGTCCGCACCATAGCGACCTTCCTCTTCGTGCCAGAGAATACGGATGCAGCATGGATATCGATCAGTCAAACCTCGTTACATCAGCAAAAATAATCCGAAGCAACTTGATCTGCGTATAACCTGGGTAAATCAGAAGCGCAGATGGGTTACACTACAGTGATTCTCGCCGAAACAATTAGCAGACCCAGCATGCACACAGACAATCCCTTTGCCGTAGAAGAAATTACCCCTCCATTCAACGATGAGTGGGTCGCGAAACGCCGCGTCGCTGATGCGATCAAGCAACTGACTGAGGTGCTGGTAACAAGTTCGCCGAGCATCGAGAAGATGCATGCGATCGCAGAACAGCTTGAGGTGACGGCCGCAGAGTTTCGCCAATCACCGCGAATTTTCGGGCGCAGCGACTGGGCAGCAAGCGGTAAGCACGGCAGCTTCGGCCAGGTCAGTCATGAACTGAACCCCATGGCGGGCTGGAGCAACCCAATTGCCCCACCCGTAAATAGCTGGATCGAGGGCGAACTGGCTCTCGCCACCTGTCAGTGTGGCTGGGCCTACGAAGGCCCCCCGGGCAGTGTGCATGGCGGTATTGTCGCCGCGATTTTCGACCAGTTCCTCGGTATGGCGCAGATGCTTGGCGGCCAGCCAGGCATGACCGGCTACCTGCACGTGAACTACCACCAGCGCACGCCACTCAATACAGAACTGAAGTTGCAGGGAACCCTGGTGAAAATAGAAGGCCGCAAAACCATTATGCGCGGTGAGATGTATGCGCAAGGCGTCATGACCGCCAGCGCAGAGGGCCTGTTTGTGCAGCCCAGAGGTGGCATGCGTGCTGTACAAACGCTGGCAGCAGCGCGACAAAAGGAAGAATAGAGGAGACTTTTTGCATGACCTATAAAGTTGTGACGTGGGGTACCGGGAACGTAGGACGCTACGCCGTTCGTGCAGTACTGAACCACCCGGAACTGGAGCTTGTCGCGCACATTGTCAGCTCGGGTGATAAATCGGGACGCGACGTGGGGGAGCTTGTTGGCATAGACCCTGTGGGCGTGCTGGCCACCAACGATATTGAGGCGGCTCTGGCTACCCGACCAGACTGTGTCGTTTACACCGCCCACTCCGAGACGCGCATGATGGAAGCGGTCAAGGACCAGGCACGATGTCTGCGCCTGGGCATCAATGTGGTGGCCAGTTCACTGTTCATGCTGCAGTATCCCGACAACCCGGATGTCGCCTTCCTTGCCGAACCCCTCAAGGCAGCGTGCAAGGAGGGTCAAGCCACTTGCTTCAACAATGGCATTGATCCGGGTTTCGCCAATGACACGATGCCACTGGTATTTACGGGACTCTCGGAGTACTGGAGCAGCGTGCGCATGCGCGAGGTTATCAATTACTCCACCTATGAGCAGGAACACACTATTCGCGAGGTCATGGGTTTTGGCTACCCGGTGGACCACGATTGTATGCTGTTCGCACCGGGAGCGCTCGCGCTGGGCTGGGGTGGTGCCGTGCGCTCTGTCGCTGCCGGTCTGGGCGTTACACTGGACAAGGTCTACGAAGTACACGAGCGCCTGCCCCTCGCAAAAGACGTGCACAATGGCATGGGGGTGTTTAAGGCGGGCACCACGGGCGCCATGCGTTTTGAAGTACGCGGTGTTATCGAAGGTCGCGACGCCATCATACTGGAGCACGTCACTCGCCTTACTGATGATATTGCACCCCACTGGCCACAGGGCAAGGGGTATCGCGTCATTATCGAGGGCGAGCCGCGCATGGAGATCTCCATGGACATGGAGGATCGCAACGGTGATCACGCCGTAGCAGGCGTCATCCAGACGGCAACAGCTATCGTGAACGCGATACCGGCGGTGGTTGTACACCAGCCAGGCATGGTAGCGGCACTGGACCTGCCCAAAATTACCGGCAAAGGGCTCTACCGACCAACCGCCTGAACAGGTACTTCTGCACCCCCAAAGGTGACTCCGAGGCAGCTACTCTGGCGCGAGAGGGCAAGTTCTCAGTCCAGTATGCCGCCCGTCTCTGGCGCCGGCCGGGCGCGCTGATTGTACAGCAGAGTGATGATATGGCTGACCTCCTTTTCGGAGAGTTTGGAATAATCCTGGGTGAGATCACTGCCCACCGCCATGCCCTTTTGCAGCGCAGGACGCTGACTCAGTTGATGCAGCCAGCGCTTGACGTATTTGAACTCGTCGATGTCGATGCCCTGCGCTTCCCACCCGCTGCTCCAGGGGTAGCAGGCCATATCGGCAATGGTGTAGTTGTCACCCGCCAGGTAGCGACGATCATAGAGTCGGTTGTTCATCACACCGTATAGCCTGTGCAGTTCGTCATTGAAGCGGCGCAGCGCGTAGGACTGGTCGCCCTGCCTGTCCTTGAGCCGGGCAAAATGACCTCTCTCCCCGGTCTTGGGGCCCTGGTTGGCCATTTGCCACATCACCCACTGATACACTTCCCACTTTTCCCGAAGACTACTGCCACCAAACTGGCTGGTCTTTTGTGCAAGGTACATCATGCAGGCACCCGACTCGAACACGGACAGGGGGCCACCACTATCCATCGGGTCATGATCCACAATGGCAGGCATGCGGTTGTTGGGACTGATGCGCAGGAACTCTTCTTCAAACTGGGCCCCTTTCCCGATCTCACAGTAAATGACCGTGTAGTCGATGCCACACTCTTCCAGCTGGATCGTCAGTTTCTTGCCATTGGGTGTGGGCCAGTAATGCAGGTCTATCATTGGGAATACGCTCGCATTGTCCAAAACGTTGGCATCTCAGTCGATGTAACTCTACGCGCGCCACACTGCGCAAGGCAAGCACACATCACAGCGGTGCCGTTTTTCCGCCTTATCCTGAATGCAATAACTTCCAGCTTAGCCGTTCCGGTATCGACAGCAGCGAATACATGCACTATGTTGAATTCCAAATTCGATGATGGAGCTCACATGAAGACGAAACAACACATTGAACAGGAAGCGCTGGAAACCTACCGCCGGTTTGTCGCTACCCGCGATAAGGTCGATAGCGGCGAATGTGGCTGGGAGGTGATGGCGGATTTCTTTACCGAGGATGCCGTCTATATCGACCCCGCCTGGGGTCGTCAGGAAGGCAGGGAAATCATTCGACAGTTTTTTCTCGATTCAATGGCAGGGCTCACCGGCCACGGCTGGTCAACGCCGGAACGCTGGACCATGGTGGATGGCCATCGACTGGTCAGTCACTGGGACCAGGTATTGGGGCAGAAGCCCGATGGCGGCCAGTGGATTGTGCCCGGGCTGTCGATACTCTACTACGCCAGGGATGGTTTGTTCTGTTACAGCCACGACTACCTGAACATGACCTATGTGGGTGAAACGATGAAGGCGATGGCCTGGCGACCTCCGGCCGGGTTCAACATGCCGCCGCGCAAACCCAACTGGTCAACAGATTTACCACTCGCGTGGCGCGCGCTGCCCGATGCCTTTGGCAATGAGTGGAAACAGCAGCCATGACTTTGCGCGTAATACAGTGGGCAACCGGTGGTGTGGGCAGAGCGGCCATTGAAGGCATTGTGGCCCATCCGGAACTCGAACTGGTCGGTTGCTGGGTGCACAGCAAGGATAAGGCGGGGCGCGATGTCGGGGATATCTGCGGTATGGCGCCACTGGGCGTAACCGCTTCCAGCGATGTCGATGCGCTGGTAGAGATGGCGGCAGATTGTGTTCTGTACAGTCCCATCATGGCAGATCCGGCATTGGTGGCACGACTGCTGGCCTCGGGAAAAAATGTGGTGACCCCGCTGAACTGGTTCTATCCCGGCAAACGGGATGTCACTGCGCTGGAACAAGCCTGCAGGACCGGCAACAGCACCCTGCACGGCACCGGCATTCATCCCGGAGGAATTACAGAGCGGTTTCCGCTGATGATTTCAGCGTTGTCCAGTGCGATTACACACGTGCGTGCAGAGGAATTCTCGGATATCAGAACCTATAACGCCCCCAATGTGGTCAGCGATATTATGCTGTTCGGCAAGACGCCACAGGAAACGGCGGCCAGCCCCATGGTCCATTTTCTCGGGCAGGGGTTCCAGCAGTCGATGGACATGGTCGCCGCTGAACTGGGCTTTGCTGTTGATCCCAAGGTAATCAGTACCCATGAATTTGCCGTCGCCACCGCGCCGATAGAGTCGCCCATCGGGGTCATCGCAGCAGGGCCTGGTCGCTGCGCAACGTTTCACCTGGCAGCACACCGTGCGCGGCGAGCCAGTCATTACCGTGCGCGTCAATTGGTTCATGGGCGAAAAGAACCTGGACCCGGCCTGGAATTTCGGGCCGCAGGGAGAGCGCTTTGAGGTGGAAGTCAGCGGGGATCCATCCTCCCACGTCAGCTTTCACGGCTGGCACCCGGAGTCAGTTGCCGCCGGCTTGATTCGCAATCCTGGTATCGTGGCCACGGCCAACCACTGCGTCAGTGCTATTCCCTATGTGTGCCGCGCCGCGCCGGGCATAAAAACGTATCTGGACCTGCCCCTGATAGCGGGACGCGCGGCCCCTGGTTTGTCACGGTAACGCGCAAGGCAGGAACGATTTCTTATGCGGCATTTCACCGTTGCAAACCCATCCAATATGACTACTGTTTACTGAGAGAACACATTAAATGAACGTCATCAAAAAAATTGCCCTATTGGGCCTCTTGGGTTTTGTGCTGATGGTTGTAGCCTTCGACTTGTGGGGATTTTTTACCCTGGGAAAGATAACACCCGAGGTTGCGCCTGTACGCGACAAGAATGCCAATGCCGTGGTCATGGTATTTGGCGCAACCGGTTCAGTGGGAGACGGCTTGCTCAAGGCTGCCATGGAAGATTCTAATGTTCAGAAGGTGTATGTCGTCACACGAAGCTCTTCGCCCCGCATGGAAGCGGGCGTCGCTTCGGGCAAGGTCGAAATTCGGCTCCACCAGGATTTTACCGACTACTCCGCACTGGCCGACATCCTGGGAGAGGTCAACACAGTGATGTGGGGGCTGGGAACATCATCCCTCAATGTTGATGACGCCACCTACACCCGGATACACGTCGATTTTCCCGTAGCTTTTGTAAAAGCGTGGCTCTCGGCCCGCAGATCTGGCCCTATGTCATTTCACTATGTGACCGGTATGGGGACAGATGCCAACGGAGAACAGCACTGGGCACGTGAGAAAGGCAGGGCTGAACATGAACTGGCGATACTGGCCACAGGCAGCGACCTGCGTACATTCAGCTACCGGTCCGCATTCGTGCGGCCAACAACCGAACAGGCAAACGTTCTTCACTATATTGGCGAAGCACTGTTGCGCCCGGGCTCCCTCGTAATTACCTCCGATGAGTTGGGGACGGCCATGCTGGAAATCAGTACCCGCACCAGTGAACTGGCAAATGGCACGCTGATCGACAATGCGGACAGCATCGCCTATGCAAACGCCTATCAATCAGGTCCATAGGCCGGAATGGGGGTGGGCAACATTCCACTAGCCTATGGTGCTTTAAAGGCGACAACTAGGTGTTAATTGAGCGGCGCAGAAGTAACATAAGCGACTTCTGTGTCTACTACTTGAAGGAGATGACATGTCTGATCTGGTTTTTAAAGTTCCGCAAGAGCTCCGGCGCGGGAATAAAAGGCACAATGAGGAGAAGTCTGTCGCACAGGGGGTCGAACTTATCCAGCTCATGTGTAGAAATTTCGGCATCGCCAATTTTGGCGACTCCAGTGTGTTGGACATGGGCTGCGGTTGTAAGTTGGTACAGGCAATTCTGGATCGGAACTTACCCCTTGGCCGCTACGTCGGCGTCGATGTTTTTCCGGACCTGATCAATTTCCTAAATACAAACGTTTCCGACCCCCGTTTTAGCTTCCATGTTTACAATACGCATAACGAAATGTATAACCCTGAAGGCGAGCCACTGTCGGCGAACACCAGGCTCCCCCTCGATGAACACAGCTTTGATTTTATTTGCCTGTTCTCCGTATTCACCCATCTGGCCCCACATGATTATGTGACAATGCTGCAGATGCTGCGGCGCTACATCAAACCTGGCGGCAGGATAATTTTCAGTCTGTTCGTGAATGAGCTGACACAAGGCGGTCATGGACACGTTGACAAGTACAATAAAGACTGGGAGAACGCACAAGACAACCGTCTTGAGCAACACAAGGAGGCCTTTGTCGCAGCGTCAAAGGCGGATGGCCCCCCTGATTTTTTAGATTTCTATCCCACCCAACCACTCAAATGCGCACTTTATTCGAGGAAAAATGCGATAAGGTTGGTCGAAAATACGGGATGGGAGATTGAATCCCTGAATGATCCCGAGGAATGCATTCAGCATTACATGATCTGCAAACCTATTTAACGGGGCTGCCGCGATTTACGACAGTTCAGCTGCGGGAATACACTAGTTTTGCGCATCGTGGGCCGTAAATTCCGCGCAGGCCTGTGCCGTACCCTGGGCCATTTTATCGCCATATGAATAACGGTATGTCCTTTATAGGTGATCGTTTTTCCGCCACCCATTGGAGTACCTTTACTGGTGATGGCAGTAGAGATGAGCCGCTTCAGCGAATGCCTCCATTATCGCCATTCGGGGTGCGCAGCCAACACTCTATTTCACCCGCTTAACCAAACGGACGTTGTCCAACACGGCTACTGTGGAGGCAAGGCCTCATGGGCTGGCGTCGGGCGGCTTGCCTGAAGACAAAACTGTGCGATCGACAGCTTCTACTCACTGCCGCATTCGCTCATAATGGTAACCAGTCATTGGAAAAACGACGCGGCCAGATAATTAGGTGGGCTTGATACATGGGTAGCAAACTGAACTTACATTTGACGGCGCTATTGGCGCTCTTTCTTTTCAGCTTAGGTGGCTGCAGTTGCGGCTTTGATTGCAATAACGATGGCAATAGCAATCCGAGCGACCCTGCATTGCTGACACTGGGGTTGTCCGACTCCCTGCCGGAGGACCTGAAGCAAGTTTTTATCCAGGTGGACGCCATCACCTTTAAACGCAGCGGTGCCGACGATGTCGTGATTAATGACTTTACGATTGGTGGCGCGGTGGTTGGTACCTTCAAGGTAAACCTGTTGGATTATTCTGGTATTACACAGCTGGAGGTAATCAAAGGTCTCGAACTTGCAACTGGCACCTACGAAGTCTCCATAAAACTAATCGCCGATGGTATCGAGAGTTCGTATGTGAAGGATGCCAATGACGTCTCGAAGCCCATTACGGTGTCTGGCAACACATTGAGTGTTTCCGGTATGAAACTCGCCTCCGGCAACCAGGCATTTACCGTGGAATTTAGCCTGGCGCAAGCGCTGTCCCAACCTACGAGTGACACGTATCTGTTGGGAACAACCGGTATCCGCATTGAGAACAATCTGACCGGTGCCACCTTGTCAGGCCAGATAAACAGCGACTTGTTCGATACGGTATCGCCTTGCAATGAGAAAACCACACCCACCTCGGGCAACAGAGTCTACATTTATACAGGCATCGACGCGGCAAAGAACCTAACCGATGTCTTCACCTCAGCCAGCGCATCGACACCTCCGGCCAACGCACTCGCGCCTTATGCCGTTGCGTCACTCAAGCAAACAGGCCAGATCTGGGAATACACTTTCGGCTATTTGCCCGCCGGCGATTATACGCTGGCATTTTCCTGTAACACCGCGTCAGACGATTCGATTCAGTGGAACGACCTGACCATCCCGCTGCCGGTAAACCAGAAATACGAGATCAAACTCTCCGAGGCGAAAAAGTCCATATGCAACCTGACCACGACGGCCAATTGTCAGTGAGTGAGGTCGCGCTTACAGCGGCAGCGAAGCCGTCCCCTGGACGCTGCTTGATTTGAAAGCCGTAAACGTGATCGGAGTACCTGTTTACCCCTCCAAAATCGTATGCGTGGGTCGCAACTACGTGGCACATATCCAGGAGCTGGGCAACGAACTGCCGGACGGCATGGTGGTATTCAATAAGCCCAATTCTGCCATTACGGACACACTGCACTCCCGCATTGACGACCAGACCCTGCACTATGAAGGAGAACTCGTCTTCACTGTTCACCACGGCAAACTGGCGGCCGTCGGTTTTGGTTTGGACCTGACCAAGCGCGTACTGCAAACAACCCTGAAAGAAAAAGGTCTGCCCTGGGAACGGGCCAAGGCCTTCGACGGTGCGGCGTTGTTCAGCGAATTTGTGGCGCTGCCCAAGGACATCAAGCATCTGTCGCTACGACTGGACGTTGACGGTGCATTGCGACAGGCCGCAGGCGTCGACTTAATGATCTACAAACCAGACGCCATAATAAGAGAGCTGGCGACCTTCATTACGCTGGAGGACGGCGACATTATTATGACTGGAACCCCGGCAGGCGTAGGCGAAATCAGGCCAGGACAACTATTTGCAGGACAGGTACTGCTTGGGGGCAAGCCTCTGGTATCAGCTGCCTGGGTGGCCCAGTAACTGCCCTCTGCGAGGGAAAAAGTCAGAAAAGTCCACTTTGTAAGTGACCCAGTTCTCCTTTCTCGTTACATTGCATCGACACTAATCGGCCAGCTTACTAGCCTGACAGAACTAGAAACCGTTTGTGAGGTATGCTGTGCGACTGGTAAAACTCCCCGCCATGAATCTGGAACCCGGCATGTTCGTCGCCGAGCTGGACAGACCGTGGCTGGAAACGCCCTTTGCAATCCAGGGTTTCGTGGTGCACGATTCCGATGAGATCCTATACGTTTCCAATTATGTTGATCATGTGTATGTCGATGCGGAATATACCGGAGTCAAACAGTCTCTACAGCTAGCAGTTGCGGCAATGACTACGACACCGCGTCAAAGACTCACTCTGAACGAGGAATTCAAGCGCACCAAAGTCTCTTTTGACAGTGCGGCCGACACTCTGGACAGGATTTTCGAGTCGCTTCGCAGCGGCAGCCAGAGTGACATCAGCGCCGTGCAGACGGCTATCAACCCCCTGATCGAGGGCGTCTTCCGTAACCAGGATGCGGTTGCCGCGTTGCTCCGTCTGAAAGAGAGCGGCGAATACCGCTACCATCACGGTGTTTCCATGGCCGTATGGGCCGCAATCGTTGGACGACATATTGGACTGCATCGACATGAACTGGAGAAACTGGCCGTAGGTTGCGCCATGTGCGACATCGGCATGACCCAACTGCCTCCGGAACTGCTCGATCAGGCGGAGAACCTTACCAAGGAACAACTTCGGATTGTTAGAGCGCACCCCACGATGGGCTCCGAGCTGGTTTCCAGGTCAAAAAATGTCGACTTTGAAGTCCTTGGGATTATTGAAAACCACCATGAACGATGGGACGGCTCTGGTTATCCACGCGGCATTCAGGGTGCCGCCATACCGCTGTTAGCACGTATCGCCGGATTGGTGGATACCTACGATGCTATGATCACGCCGCGCCCCTATGCGACAGCGCGTACTTCCCATGAAGCCACCCAGGAATTACTGGATAGCAAGGGCCAACAGTTCCAGGAGGTTCTGGTCGAGCAGTTCGTACAGGCTATCGGGCTTTTTCCAACCGGCACAATGGTTGAATTGAATACCGGCGAAGTGGCCATCGTGGTCGCACAGAACACCACTCGTAGGCTCAAACCGGAGCTCGTTATCGTGTTGAATGCCGAGAAAGAACGCCTCGAGACCGCAAGAGTTGTGGATCTGGCCAACCAGAGTATCGCTGCTGAAGGCGAGCGCTGGATTACCAGGGAGCTGCTGTCCGGCACCTACGGGATCAGTGGCGAGGAGTTTTTCATCTAATGTCTGCTTCCAACCACAGCATTCTGGGTCTGGTGGAATTGGCTAACGAAGAGTCGGATGACATCCGCAGTCAAACAATAAATCAGGCCTTGAATAGTGCATTTTCCGATCGGCTGAACGGATGGGTAAGAACCAAGGATGAGTGGAGCTTTCTCAAAGATAATCGCGCCTGCGTCATTCTCAGGGATATCACTAGCCGGGGTGAACTTGAACTGGCGGGAGCCAAGCTCGCCAGAGTGTTCAAAGAACCCCACTATCATCTTGGAAAAGCCATGCAATTGGTCGTGACTGCTGGTTTCACCGAGCTCAACGACAATAATTCGGACATGGGGCTGGCCATGCAGCAGGCCGGTATCGCTCTCAACCAGGCCAAACTGTCAGCTAATCTGTTCAAGGTGTACTCGCCAGAAAAAGCGAAGAGTATTAGGGAGGAGGGCAAGTTACTGGAAAGAATGCAAACCGCATTGGAGGTGGGTGAGTTCCACTTGTATTACCAACCCAAGGTGCACGCTGGCTATCGCACACTGATTGGCGCCGAGGCTCTTATTCGCTGGCATAGCAAAGACGAGGGCGTAATCACCCCGGACAAATTTATCGATCTGGCTGAAAGGAACGAGATCATAAAACCCATGACATGGTGGGCAATCAAGTCTGCAGTTAGTCGTCTGACACATTGGCCCGACCAACTTTCCATTGCGGTCAACATCTGTCCTTCACTTCTGCTGGAGAACGATATCCTTTCGGTCGTCAGCGATGCACTGGAAATATTCGGTGTCTCACCCGCCCGGCTACATCTGGAGGTGACAGAAAAGATCATGGTCGCCAATCAGGACAGGATGCTCGCTCAACTGGCCCGCTTGCGAACTATCGGAGTAAAGATTTCCATCGATGATTTTGGCACGGGCTTTTCTTCCCTGGCTTACTTTCGCGATCTTCCGGTTGACGAAATAAAAATCGACCAGAGCTTCGTGCAACGTATGATGGAGTCAAAAAAAGACCACGCGATTGTGAAGGCCGTGATCGATCTGGCCCATAACTTCTCTATGAAAGTCGTCGCAGAGGGCGTGGAAACTATCGCAATAGCGGACCGCCTGGCGGAATTACGCTGCGATATACTGCAAGGATATGTGTTTGATAAACCCCTCCCAGTGGAAGTATTCGAAAAGGAATATCGGATTTAAACCTCTTGCGATGTTTCCGCTCTCCCGGCCAATATTCACGATTGTAGTTGTCGCCGTTTTGCAGTAGTTTTAGCCCAAGCTTGTGGGTGGGAGACAATGCAAACTATCCTGCGACTCGACCTCGCCGGCCAACCCCGCGGTTGGATAACGCTGCACGAGGCGGTTACAGCCTATGCCAAGGGAGATGTTGTTTACGGCATCGGGGATACCCTGCCCCCAATTTTCGGCGGCATTCAGCGTCGCAACGGCCTGCGTTCCCGCGTCGATTTGCAACCCATCATCGCCATCCAGGGTAAGATTGTGCAGGGCTTTACCCCACCGTTATGCAACCGCACTCTGTTCCGTAGAGATGACCATCGCTGCCTGTACTGCGGTCAACAATTTACACGCGCCGAACTGACCCGTGATCACTTACTACCCACTTCAAGAGGCGGCACCGACCGCTGGGAAAACGTCGTGGCCGCCTGTAAACGCTGTAACTGGCAGAAAGACAACCGCACACCCGAGGAAGCACATATGCCACTGCTGGCGGTGCCCTTCAAACCCAACTCCTGGGAGTGGCACTTTCTGGCCAAGGACCGTGTCCTCGCAGACCAGATGGACTACCTCTCACAGCGGTTTCGGGCAGAACGCGCCTGGGCGGCCTAAAAACTCACGACGACTCCCGCTCTACCAAACCCCATCAACACGACCCTGTATTGTGCTCACTGGCACTGGCGACGCGGCTCAACCCCGGAAGTAATGCTGAGGAGTGAACGGCATAGACGTCACCGTGACCGGCACCTGCTTGTCGCGCACCGTCACCAGCAACTTCGTGCCGGGCTGTCCCAACTCGCGCGCGATATAGGCCATGGCGATGGGCCCGCCAACACTGGCGCCGTAACAGGCGGAGCAAATTTCTCCCACTTGTCGGCCAGACTCATCCAGCACGGGCTGACCCTCGCGCACCGGTCGCTTGCCATCCACCCTCAGACCTACCCGACAGAGGTGCGGCTTGTCCGTCATGCGCTGCAAGATCACGGCCGCGCCCGGGAAACCTCCAGCGCGTGCACCATCCGCTCGACGCGACTTGCTGATAGACCATGAAAGGCCTGCCTGCACCGGGTCGATCGCGGTCGTCAATTCATGTCCGTACAAACATAAACCAGCCTCCAGACGCAGCGAATCGCGCGCGCCGAGGCCAATGGGCTGCACCTGCTCGATAGCCAGCAGCCGACGCGCCAGACTTTCCGCTGCGGCGGCAGGCACGGATATCTCAAAACCGTCCTCGCCGGTGTAGCCCGAACAGGTAATGTAAACCTCGACGCCATCGATTACGCCGTGACAGCCCTGCATAAAAACCAGCAGTGACGCAGCAGGGCACACTGTGCGCATCACCTCACGCGCGGCCGGGCCCTGCAGTGCCAACAGGGCCTGCTGCTCCAGCACGGTGAGCGTTTGTCCAGACAGATGTGCCCGCAGGTGTGCGATATCCTGCGCCTTACAGCCCGCATTCACCACGAGAAAGAAGCGATCCTGGTCCCAGCGGGTGATGATCAAGTCATCCGCTACACCACCCTTATCGGTGGTAAACAGTGCGTACGTTTGCCGATTGATGCCAAGTCCCTCTACGTCCACCGGCACGAGGGATTCAAGCATGGCAGCACTACCGACGCCCTCTACAATAACTTGCCCCATGTGGGAAACATCAAACAGCCCGGCCGCTGCACGTGTATGTAAATGCTCTTTAATGATTCCCGCAGGGTATTGCACGGGCATGTCGTAACCAGCAAACGGGACCATTTTCGCGCCCAGTTCTCTGTGCAATGCATCCAGCGGGGTGTGCAGTAGCGTCATGTTCTGTCCTTGTCGGCGTGAGGGCATGAGTCGAAGAAGCGCCACTCTAACCAGCCAGGCGGGCTCGCGCAAGAATAGGAGAGTGTATTGCGTGCGCTACCGTGTTCCATCGATGTGTCTGGACACGCGCGGACACATAGGGACAGTCGACCAATGAACTATTGCCTCCCAAAAGTAGATAGGTAGTAGCGTCGGCAACTGGCACTAAACTTGCGTTAGTTATAAGCGGCGGCCCGCACGTGCTTACGCCATAACAGGGACGGTAGCTACAAGGAAGTAGATTGCTGCACAGGGAAAGCCAGGGAAGGCGGCGGGCCGCCGTTCATATTGCAGCTAAAATTTGCGCAAAACTGACGAAAGTATTTCATTGTTCCACTCACCAAACTTTGATTTACTCGCCCCCATCGGCCAGTAATAACACTGTGCCGCTTAGTTGGCTTTTATAAAGTCATCTGGAGGTGATTTATGGGGGAACGTAATCCGGAACCGTCTACAGCAGAGACCCTGGACGACCTCTTCGAGCCCGCGATTGGGGACATTTCCGAAGACATGCTAAAGGACCTGGTACCTTTATCTTCCGAGAAGCAGCGCCTGGTGCAAAAGCGCCGCTTGGCAGAGCAACGTCTCGAGGAAAAGCGTTTACGCGATGAATTGGGAGACTACGATTTGCAGCTGGACTACTACTAGAGCGCTGGCAAGCCCTATCGCGTTGTACTTTTTATCAAGCGCCCGCCGCAACAGTACGCAGGCGTTGCAAGCCCTGCTCACTGGCCTCGAAGTTTCCATGCTCAGTGATCAGGGCCCCGACCAAAGCTGCCGGGGTGACATCGAAGGCAGGGTTTAACGCGCGGCTATGCGCGCCCGCCAGGTTCACTTGACGAAAATCACCAGCGGCATCCAGCCCCGCTATACTCAACACTTCTGACTCATCCCGCTCCTCAATTGGAATCTGTTCACCACTTGCGCAGGACCAGTCAATGGTTGACTCCGGCAGCGCCACATAGAACGGGATACCATTGGCGCGGGCGGCCAGCGCCTTAAGATAGGTACCCACCTTGTTGCACACATCGCCGTTGGCGGCGGTGCGGTCACTACCCACAATCACACAGTCCACACGGCCCTGGCGCATCAATTGGCCACAGCTGTTGTCGGTCACAATGGTGCAGGGGACTCCCGCTCGTTGTAATTCCCAAGCTGTAAGGTTGGTGCCCTGGTTACGCGGGCGTGTCTCGGATACCCAGACATGTACTGCAATGCCGCTGGCATGCGCCTTATAAATCGGTGCCAGAGCCGTACCCCACTGGACGGTCGCCAACCACCCGGCGTTACAGTGCGTCATGATATTCAGGCTGGAGTCCTCTCTTCAGCGAACGCAGCAATTGCAGTCCGTTGGCGCCGATACGCTCACAATTGGCGATATCCTCCTCCCGCAAGGCCCGGGCTTTCTCCAGTGCAGCACGGGCGCGCTCGGACGGCTCCAGCGACTGCACCGCAGTGGTGATCTGCTCCAGGGCCCAGCGCAAATTCACCGCCGTGGGACGCGTAGCCAACAGCGCCGCACTGGCACGCGCCAGATTTTCTGCGGAAGCATCCTCAGACAGGGCATGCGCCAACCCAAATGCCGCGGTAATTCCGATCAGCGGCGCGCCGCGCACCTGCATGGTACTGATGGCATGACAGAACGCCGCCAGGGAATCCAGGTGACACCAGCGCAGGGCGTGGGGCAGGAGTGTCTGGTCGATAACCTCGACCCGTTCGCTTACCGGGTCCCAGCGCAAGCTACACAACTCATCAGTACTGAACATTTTTCTTCCTCAGGCCGGTGTGGCGGCCCCGTAAGTCATGTCAAATTGCCACTTCTGGCGAGGACTAAGGTTACCCAAAGCGGCGAGTATCGCAGCAGAGCAAAGGGCTGTTCAAGGTGTTTGGACAAGTTCTACTTCGCAAGGTGTGAAGCATTAGCGGACTGGTGGTGCTGCAATACCGATTATCCATGGAATCAGACGATCCTGCGATTCATTGCTACAATGCCTTCCGCTTTACTGGTTTACCCCGAGGGTTCCCCGTGCCACTAGCAGATCGACTTGCGCAATCCGCTGATGACTGGCAGATCCAACTGCGCAATGTCATCACCTCCCGGCGTGAATTGCTGGAAACACTCGGGCTAAGCGCGGACGATGTGGGCCTCGCCAGCGGCGCTTGCGAGGATTTCCCCCTCAAGGTGCCACGCAGTTTCGTACAGAGAATGCGTACAGGTGACGCGCGCGACCCGCTGTTGCTGCAGGTGCTGTCCTCCGCGCAGGAAATGGCTGACGCGCCCGGATATTCTCACGATCCGGTGGGCGAGAGCGGCGCAACCAATCCCCGACGCGGCATCATGCATAAATACCACGGCCGGGTATTGCTGATCGTCAGTGGCGGCTGTGCGGTGAACTGCCGCTACTGTTTCAGGCGCCATTTTCCCTATAACGAGAATCAGAACAGTCGCCAGCAGTGGCGTGAAGCACTGGATTATATCCGTGCCGATAGTTCCATCGAGGAGGTCATCCTGAGCGGCGGCGACCCGCTGGTCGCCACCGATGAGCAGTTGCAGCAACTGGTTGCACAGATTGCCGCCATCGCGCATGTGCAACGCCTGCGTATCCACAGTCGCCTGCCGGTGGTCATACCCGCGCGGGTCACAGACACTCTGCTGGACGCGATCACGCATCCCGATCTAAAGACGATCATGGTGATCCACTGCAATCACGCCAACGAAATCGACGACGCCGTTGCGGCCGCGCTGACGGCACTGCGCCGCCGGGACATCACCACCCTGAATCAAGCTGTGCTGCTGGCCGGCATCAACGATAGTCTGGAGGCACAGCTCGCGCTGTGCCAGCGCTTGTTTGCCACGGGCACGCTGCCCTACTACCTGCACCTGCTGGACAAGGTGCAGGGCGCGGCGCACTTTGACGTACCGGAGAGCACCGGCCGTAAGCTCGTAGCAGAACTGTCCGCCCGACTGCCCGGTTACCTGGTGCCCAAACTGGTCAGGGAGATTGCCGGCGCTGATGCAAAAGTGGGTGTGGCGCCGCAGGCCTGGGGTACAGTGGGCTAACCGCGTGCAGGTAGCCCATGTACCAGTGTCAGGAACTCCAGTTTGGTTCCGGCCCTGCGATGCTCACTCAAAGCCTGGTAATCGCCGTCGGCGTACCAGTCTTTGGCGGCCTGCTCAGACGGAAACTTGAAAATAATCATACGTCCCTGGCGCGGGGAGCTGCCTTCCAGGGTAATCGGCTGGTCGTCATAGGTAAGAAACTCTCCGCCGTATTTCTTCAAAAAACCAAAAAAGCCCTTCTCATATTTCCGATAGGACTCCACGTCCGTAATTGACAGGTTTACCAACATAAATACCGGTGTATCAGACATGTGCATTTCCTTCGATTGAGTGCAGCCAATCTGTGTTACACGGAGGAGCGGGTAACGCTTCTGGCTAAATATGGCATTAATTATGCCATAATAATTCATGGTTGAAGTGCTGTCCAGCGGAGTCAGGAGCGACCGCAACTTATCGCGCATTTAGTGGAGGGCAAAAAGTAAAACGCCCTACTAGGTAGGGCGCCGGACAAACAATATTCTGCGTTAAGAGCCGATGGCGGAGCCGCTATGGCGCCAAATAAACATCGCCAGCGGCCCCGTTGCCACCAGCCGCTAGGGCCAGTTCGGCGGCTTGGTCACTCCTACGTCCGCAATGCCGATAAAGCCTTTATTAAAGGCATCAATGTCATGAATGACACTGCTAGCGGGCGCAGTCGACGCGCAATCCTGAACAAGTATAGTTCGTAGAATCCGTCGCACACCACCGTCTGCACTGTGCCGCGAACAGAGAAGCCTGTAGCGCATGTGGGAATGTTGATATTCAGGACGCTGTTGGTTGTGTTAACTGTGCGCCCGAGTCGCCATTCTTCAACAAGGGCCAGCGTCGCGGCCACACCCGTCGGAAAATCGTTTGGCGGAGCGATGCCACCCTGGCTTGATGCAATCGCGGGCACACCGTTGTTCCTTGCCGCGCGCGCTGCGCCCACCGTGCCTGATAGACGGTGTTACGGAGCCCATGTTCTGGCCCTGGTTAATGCCAGTCACCACGAGTTCAGGCGAGAGCAGCATGGTCTTTCAGGGCATAAATGACCGCATCCGCAGGCCAACCCGAACCATCTGGTTTGTAGCCGGATCGGTGCTGCTCACGGCCGTCGCCGTCCTGCCGCTGAGCGTGGTTACAGCACTACCTGATACTACATAGGGTGCCTTGGTAGTGTTGCCGCCGCCACCGGACTGATTAGTGAGTGGCGCGACAACATGGACAGTGGAGTTCGGTAGTCCACGGAGACCTTCAACCACTGCATCAATGCCAGCTGCAGAATACCCATCATCATTGGACACCAAAACTTCAAAGGGCTCGGTGTGGGACGCAATGAAGCAGGCATCGGTGGTGCTGGCAGAGCGTCACACCGGTGCGCCAGACAGGGATGAGCTGTCGCAAACACATTCGGGTGATTCTCATAACCGCGCACAATCCATGCGGTCAGCCACCATTCTCCTGGAGTAACTTCAGTCCATACATCACGAGCGCCCGGAAATCCTGCGGGCTCGGAGCCAGTGATGTGCCAGGCGACACCCGCGAGCCGGGAATTGGGGCTGTTACCCGCATAAAGCAGGACGTTAGGGTACTGCGGTCCGAAAGTCGAAGGGGCGCCGGGCAGGGCAACCGCATACCCAATACCAGAAGGCGTATTGGGTATCGCGGTGGCGCCGGGAACAGTTGCCAATGTCGGGTAGGGCTGGGCGTCGAGTGAACGGCAAAATCAAACTGCAGCGACAACGTGTTGCACTCAGCAACCGTCAGGTCCGGCGTACCCTTACACCACCAGGGTGCCGTGCCGTCTCTGGCGTAATCATTTATTGATGCCGGCAAAATAGCAACCACTAAGCAACGTGGCCATTGCGAGCAGCAGTGCGGTCTTGACCAAACCGTATCGGTGCTGTCCGACTTTAATTGTAATATCTTTGATTTTGTTCATTTTATATTTCCTCTGCGAACTGAATTTTTGCCTACACAAATGCACTTGCACTGTCGACGAGCAATCTTTGATTACTGCCAACCTGGGCACAGCTTAACTTACTACAACTGGGTACTTACTGTTAACAGGAGATATCTATTTCATTTTAGAGACGTCTCTAAAAATTTATATCTTTTACTTTCATAGACTTACGCTATTTTTCAAGTCACGTAATAATTCTGATGTGGCTTGAATCCATATGTAAGCGGTACCTCATGTGAACGCCATCGGGGTGCTTGCTGGCCTCAAAAAGATACGTTCTCGCCAGTTTTTCACCTAACGCGGCGACGATATCATCCTTGATCTTGCTGCGATTCTGATCGAGGGTCTTCGCTTTGAGACCGTCCTTTTCGAGATCGTTTATCGCCTTGGCATGACCATCAAATCGGGACATCAGATCGACCAGTTCCTGCCCGAGCTCCATATCCGGTCGGTTACTGGCCGGGTTGGTGATCCAACCATCCCCGCTCACCCGACTCATGGCATACCAGGCGTAGTAGAACAAGGGTGTCCCGCTGATGGGCACATTCAAGCCGCGTATGTTCAGTTTCATCTCATTCAGATCAATTTCCACTGAATCCGCAGCGGACGCCAGTTCCAGTGCGCCGTTTACCCGGTCGGGGTCGCCGCGCAACCCTAGTAGGAACCAGTCGACCTCGGTCTCCCCCAGAGCGGCCACCCTGTCATTGGTCACCACCTCCAACACAGAGCCAAAGTTACGCTGCTCACTGTCATGCAATTGCTCCAGGCAAACCAATTGGGCGGTGTTCATGACCAGGCTGGATGCCTCATACCGGTGAACGATGTCAAACGCTTCCGCCCCGCTGTAACCACGTTCCAGTAAATAATTGATCCACTGCCGGTGTGCTTTCGACAAAGGCGGCGGGAGCACAAGATTGATCGCCAGAAAAAAACAGCCAAGCAAAGCACTAATGGCCACTGCACCCTGCCAGTTGGGCGAACATGACAACCCGACTACAATCTCGCGCTCAATCTGGTTACGGGGCAAACTAAAGGTGATGTTCTTATGCATGGGCTCGTCATTGATAGTCACATCATCAACACGCTGCAGGCGGACAACACACTCTTTTTGCGGCGCATACCAGCGATTGACGACAAGATTTTGCAACACAGTATTCATCTGCTGACCGATGCGCCGCAACGCCTCCTGATCATTGCCTCCTTCTTGTGCGTTACCGAAGTGTGCCTCGTCCAGTGTCAACAGCAAATGTTGCCTTACCTGCTCCTGCACCGCATCCTCAAGGACAGATCGACTGGCCGCGAACACGAAAACTGCGAGGAAAATACTCAGCAGTAGCCAGATCAGGGCTAGTCGCTGGGAGTGCCTAATCTGCATTGCAGGACCGCACTATGCGCATGTGCCGCAGGTAATCAAGCCGGGAATTACGCGCCAACTGTTCGATCGCCGCCAGCAGGTCACAATGCGCTGGCCCTTGCAGCAACTCCCGATGAATGTACCAGGCGGGCCCCGGAATAGTCTCCTCCAGGATCAGCCCTGGCGGTAGCTGCAGCGCACTGTCAGGTCCCTCTTTACTCAACAGTGCAGGAATAACATCGACTCGCCCCTCGAACAGAGCCTTATACATTTCACGGTGAGAGCGGAAATAAATTATTTTCGGCTCATCTACCAGTCCGCTGCGGTGCAGGGCTGCCTTGGGAATCTGGTAAGCAGAAACACTGTTCGGGTCATCCAGCAATCCAAGCGTCTTCCCCTTCATCCAGACCGCACTCAGCTCTGGAGTCCCCCGCAGTGACACCAACTGGCAGCCATAGTCTGGATATTGTGCAATCAACTCGTAATCAATACTGCCCTTTCCGGCCAGATCGCCACGACTGATCATCTCGGACTTTGCCAGTACGAGGTCATAACGTGACTCAAACAGGTCTCTCAGATCGAAGTGATCGCGATGCACACTGCGCAATTCAAGGGAGCCAAAATGCCGGGCCAATTCAGGTGACTGGCACCAGGAACTTAATAGGTCCAGGTCTTCCATGTAGATCGCATCCAGGATACGCAGGACAGGCCCGCTTGCCTTCACCACAACATCGCAGCGTTGGATATTGTAGTCACGCACTTCCAGTTGCTGGAGTTGATTTCCAGAAACAATAACGAACCAACATAAAGCCAGTGTGATAAGAAAAGCCGCGCCGTAAAGCAGATAGTAGTAGGTCGCCTGGCTGAAGGTACGCCGCAGAGAAATAATACTCAGCTCCCATAATTATAATTACGACTACACGAGGTGATTAATGATTGTGGCGGGGAATATCGCCGTGCGCAAGTTGGTGCTTGGGACCGAGGGAAATATGGTCGGTGTGAGAGGATTCGAACCTCCGACCCCTTCGTCCCGAACGAAGTGCGCTACCAGGCTGCGCCACACACCGATGATTGAAGGGCGTCACTATACCAAATGAGAACCGGGGAACCAATGCCCTGCGGCTAGTACACGCCGTACCAGCGGGCCAGAAACTGGCTGAGAATACTGAGCGCGGTTACTACAACTATCAACATGATCAGCAGGCGCAGCGGGCGAAATGGCTTGCGTTGCACCGAGTTGATACCGCGGCTCACAAATTCGTCTACCTTTTTCTGGTCTTCAGGATAGAGGCTATTGCTGTAGCTGCGGTCCTGTTGGTCCGGGAGTTTCTTGCTCATGGTATTTAACTGCCTACCTGAAAAAAGGAAGAACAACGCTAGCCATTCTCCCCTTCCGGTACCGGAAAGTCATCCCGCGACTGGCAACTATTGCGGAAACTTGTTGTGTCCCTAGAGTTGAAACAACGCCTCCGGCATATCCATAAGGTTTTTAGCATCCGCCATCATGGTGATTTTCAGTGATTCGGTGCGCGGCAGCAGTCGCTCAAAATAGAAGCGCGCGGTCATAACTTTTGCCTGATAGAAAGACACATCACCCTGCGCTGCGGCTATCTTCTGTTGTGCCAATACAGCCATTCGGGCCCAGAAGTAGGCAAGTGTGACATAGCCACTGTACATCAGGTAGTCCACGGCTGCGCCACCGGCATTGTCAGCATTGACCATGGCCGCCTCGCCCAGCTTCATGGAGAGGCCCAGCCACTCTTCTGAATGTGCCTTAAGCGGCTTGACGAATTCTGCGTATTCAGCGGCGGCATGAGCCACGCAGAACGCGTCTATCATGCCGGTGAAGCCCAACAGCAGTTTACCGCCACTACCCAATACTTTGCGGCCCAACAGATCGAGTGCCTGAATACCCGTGGTGCCTTCGTAAAGCATGGCGATGCGAGCATCGCGTACAATCTGTTCCATGCCCCACTCACGGATGAAACCGTGTCCACCGTAAACCTGCACACCCAGATTAGCAGCCTCAAAGCCCGTCTCGGTGACAAAGGCCTTACCGATGGGTGTCAACAGCGCCATCAGGTCGTCCGCCGCCTTGGCCTGCGCCTCGCCGCCGTTGGCAACGATATCACTTTGCTGCGCCAGGAAGTACACGAATGCCCTGTTGCCCTCGGCAAAGGCCTTCTGTGTCAGCAACATACGCCGCACGTCCGGATGTACGATGATGGGGTCAGCGGGTCCGTCAGGGTTTTTGGGGCCGGTCAGGGAACGCATGGCCAGACGCTCCTTGGCGTAGCTGAGCGCGCCCTGGAAAGACAGCTCAGCGTGCGCCAGACCCTGCGTGGCGGTGCCGATACGCGCGGTGTTCATAAAAGTGAACATGGCATTCAGCCCGCGATTCGGCGGCCCAATCAGAAAGCCTTTGGCTCCATCAAAATTGAGTACGCAAGTAGCATTGCCATGTATGCCCATCTTCTCTTCGATGGACGCGCAGTGCACTGCATTGCGCTCGCCGACACTGCCATCATCGTTGACATTGAACTTGGGCACGATAAACAGGGAAATCCCCTTGGTGCCAGCGGGTGCATCCGGCAACCGAGCGAGCACAATGTGCACGATGTTAGTGGTCATGTCGTGTTCGCCGGCGCTGATGAAAATCTTGGTGCCGGTAATAGCGTAGGAGCCGTCTGCCTGTAGTTCAGCCTTGGTGCGCAGCAAACCCAGGTCGGAACCGCACTGGGATTCAGTGAGACACATCGTACCCGTCCACTCACCCGACACCAGTTTGGTCAGGTATTTCCGTTTCTGGTCGGCGTCACCGTGCGCCTCAACCGTGTTAACGGCGCCAAGACTGAGGCCGGGATACATGACCCATGACCAGTTGGCCGTTCCCGCCAGCTCATTGACCATGATACCAAGCATGTTGGGCAGGCCCTGGCCGCCATACTCCACACCGGCGCTCAGTGCCGGCCAGCCATTTTCAACGTACTGGCGGTAGGCCTCCTTGTAACCTGCGGGAGTGGTGACGCCTGCCGCGCTCCAGTGGCAACCTTCTTCATCCCCGCTGCGGTTCAGGGGCGCTACGACGTTCTCGGCGAAGCGCGCACCCTCATCAACAATGGCATTCATGAGATCTTCTGTGGCTTCTTCATAGCCGGGCAGGGTCTGGTACAACTTCTCGGATTCCAATACCTCGTTAATGACGAAGCGAATATCGCGTACCGGCGCTTTGTAGACTGGCATGGTTGATTCCTCTGGATGATCGCGGCCTGCGGGCAGACTGACTCAATATCGTCTGTCCAGGCCATGTGTTCGGCGCACACATTGTGCGGAAATAGCTCTGGAAGTCAAATGTCTTTTTACGCCGGAGGCTACAGGACTCCTCCGGGAAGTAGTTACAACGTCATCAATCAACTACCGCATAGTCGGAACACGCTACTATTATAAAAGTAGCTGTATATCAAGGCACCGGGCCGCCACCTCTGCCTCCCAGCGGGGCAGGCAGGGAATGTCCCCCAGCAGCGGCGCCGGCAGCAGTTGCCGCAGTGTGTCCAGGTTTTCTTCGTGACAGTCCATGCGCGGCCCTGGCTGGTTAGCAACCCAGGCAACCAGCTGCAGGCCATCGCGCCGGATAGCCTCCGCAGTGAGCAGCGCGTGATTGATACACCCCAGGCGCATGGCAACCACCAGAATAACTCCCACACGCAACTCAATGGCCACGTCTGCCATTGTTTCGCGCGAGTTGATTGGCACACGCCAGCCTCCGGCGCCCTCAATCAGCACAAAGTCCGCCGCGCCGAGCATAACACCCCGACACAAACCCGCAAGCCGGTTAGCCTGCATCCGTTTACCCTGGAGGCTCGCTGCGATATGCGGCGCGACCGCAGCGTCCAGCGCAACCGGGTTGACCTGGTCATAGTCCAGTACCTCGGTCATGGCCGCCATCAAGCGCAGGGCGTCATCGTTCCGGCCTTTTTCATCGCACCCGGCTGCCACCGGCTTTACGGCGGCGGTGCGTAAGCCCGCCTGGGCAGCGGCTACCAGCAGAGCACAACTGACTGCCGTCTTGCCGACACCCGTATCGGTTCCGGTCACAAACCAGGTCTTGCTCATGCCTTCTCCAACACCCCAAAAATAACGTCGTATGTGGCGGGCAGCACACCCTCCGCACGCCAGGCTTCATAGGCTTGCAGCATACCCTGCAGCGCCCGTCGACTGGTCAGGCCTGGCTGGCGACTGCGGTTCATATTGTGTGCCCCCAGCGCCTTCAACTCGTCCAACAAATCCCGAACTCGCGTATATGTCATGCACAATGCCTGTCGCTCCAGAGTCACTGCAATGCCGGGGGTGCGCCCCGCAGCCGCTGCCAACGCGGCAATCGGTAAAAAGGTATTGACGTGCTGGTGTGAATCCACGGCAGCCCATGCAGCACGCAATTCATACAGGGTATCCGGTCCCAGCGAAGTAAATACGCAACAGCCCCCCGGTCGCAGCACGCGGGCCAGCTCCGCAAACAGGTGCTCGGGGCGAGCACACCACTGCACCGCGAGACTACTGAAAACCAGGTCGACCGATTCACTAGCCAGCGGTAGTGCCTCGGCATCCGCGACCAGCCAGGCACAATCATCCGCACAGCGCTTGCGGGCGTAATCCACCATGCCTGAGGCGAGGTCAAGCCCGATGTAATGCGCTTGAGGGTAGCGTTTTTGCAACGCGGGAAAAAAATACCCCGTGCCACAACCCAGGTCGAGAATGGTCGCCGGTTCGCCCTGCAATCGCTCCAGTCGGGTGAGTAGCTGCACGCCAACTTCGCGCTGTAAATGCGCCGCCGAGTCGTACACCGCTGCCGCGCGACTGAACGACGCCGCCACCGCCTTTTTTTCAAGTTCAGCAGCAACGGAGGGACTCGTGCGAAGTTTGCCCGTTGTTGCCAGAAATCCGTGAATCTCCCGCGCCAGTTCTGCAGGAACATCCAAAGGTGCTAGATGACAGGCTCCCTGCAACATTTTTACCTGTTCAGAGGAACCGCCTGCAATGCGCGCGGCGATGGACTGACCCACCACAGAGGGCACCAGCGCATCCCGCGCTGCCAGCAAATGCAAGTGCGGTTGCCGCAGCCCGGCCAGCGAATCACGTTGATCAAGCGTCTGCAGCCACTCCAGCCCGACCAACAGCTCGGCTGAGGCGGGCTGCCGCAGATGACGCAACTGTCGCAATAACTGTCGTGGCTGCGCAGAGCCCGTGACCTGCAACGTATCGAAGCGCTGCAAGGCGGCTATTGGATCAACCTGCACACCAGAGCGAAACTCACTGAATGCATCCGCGTGCATGCCGGGCCAGTCCTCCGTCGCAACGAACCGCGGATTGCTACAGGCCGTTACCACCGCCAGCACCCGCTCTGGCGCATGGACTGCAAGCTCGATCGCCAGCTGCCCACCCAATGACCAGCCCACGTATACCGCCTGCCCGGGACAGCATTCCAGAATGCCCGCCAGTAACCCCGCTAGCCCAGCATCTTTACCCAAACCAGTCCCAGGGGCACAGCCGGGCAGGTCCAGCAGGGTTACATTCGCCCAGGGCCGCAGCAGCATCAGCAGCGGTCGCCACACTTCCCGATTACATCCCCAGCCATGCAAAAGCACCAGCTCCTGCTGCGTCGCACTGGTTGCAGGCAGGTATTCGTGACGCACAGGCATTCAGCTGTCTGACCAGCAGACTGCCAGCTGTTCCAACAGTCGATCGACATGCTCTGCGCTGTGCGCTGCGCTCAGCGTAATGCGCAGACGGGAAGTGCCGACAGGGACCGTCGGCGGTCTGATCGCACCAATCAAAAAACCCCTCTCCCTGAGTCGCTCGCTCAGCGCCACGGCGCGTGCGGCACTCCCCACCAGCAGTGGTTGTATAGCACTGACCGATACCATCAACGGTAGATTCAGTTGCGCGGCGCCACGCCGAAAGCGCTGTATCAGCTCCGCCAGGTGCTGTCGGCGCCAGGATTCCTCCTGTACCAGAGACAGTGCCTCGAGGCTGGCCGCTGCGACCGCCGGCGGCAGCGCCGTGGTATAAATGTAGTTGCGGGACTGCTGGATCAAGCTCTCGATCAGCAGTTCACTGCCAGCGACAAATGCGCCGGCGGTGCCCAGCGCTTTGCCCAGGGTCGCCATCAGCACCGGTACCGCCGAGGCGTCCAGGCCCGCCGCCTCGGTACTGCCAACCCCGCGCTCGCCCAGCACCCCAAAGCCGTGCGCATCATCCACCATCAGCCAGGCATCCTGCGCCGCACACAGGGCGGCCAGCTCCCCCAGCGGCGCGGTATCGCCATCCATGCTGAACACGCCATCTCAACAACCAGCCGCGGCCATCGGCCGGGCAGCTTCGCTCCAGCGCACCGACGTCGAGTGCGCAAAGCGCTGGAAACGGGCGCCGCTGTGCAAGCCCCCGTCCAGCAGGGAGGCGTGGTTGAGTCGATCCTCGAACACATGGTCGCCGCGCTGCAGCAGGCTGGTGAGGATGCCGGTGTTGGCCATGTAACCACTGGAAAACAGCAGGGCGCGAGCCGCCCGTAAACTCGGCCAGCGCCTCCTCCAGCTCCTGATGCAGGAGCACTGTGGCCGCAGACCAGATGAGAGGCGCCGCTGCCGACACCGTACTCGGCAGCCGCCTGGAAAACGCGCGACGACCCGCGGGTGGGCGGCCAGGCCGAGATAATCGTTGCTGCAGAAATTGAGGTACTGCCTCTCGCCCAGCTGCACCAGCGGCCCCTGGGCGGAATCCAGGGTCAGGCGCCGGCGGTACAGGTCTGCTGGCGACGCTGCGCCAGAACCGCGCCCAGGCGATCGGAGAGCACCTCCACGACTGCGGCCTAGGTGGCTGCAGCGTCGTAGAACTGCGGGTGGGGCGTGCGGCGGCCCGCTCCACCTGCCGCTGCTCCGGTTCGATACCCAGCCGTGGAAACAGCGCCATGTCCGTGTTGGCCGGGGGTTGGGCGTGGTGAGCAGCTTTTCGCCGTAGAAAATGGAGTTCGCGCCGGCAAAGTACGCCAGCGCGTGCATCTGCTCATTCATTTCTTCGCGCCCCGCGGACAGGCGCACATGCGAGGCAGGCATCATGATGCGCGCCACGGCGATGGTGCGGATGAACTCGAAGGGGTCCAGGTCCTCCTCGTCCGCCAGCGGTGTGCCCTGCACCCGCACCAGCATGTTCATCGGCACACTCTCGGGATGCTGCGGCAGATTGGCCAGTTGTTGCAACAGGCCCGCGCGATCGCCTGCTGTTCGCCCATGCCCACGATGCCGCCGCTGCAGACCTTCATGCCGGCCTGCGCACATGGTCCAGGGTCTCCAGCCGGTCCTGGTAGGTACGGGTGGTAATGATGTCGCCGTAGAATTCCGGGGAGGTGTCCAGGTTGTGGTTGTAGTAGTCCAGCCCGGCCTCCGCCAGTTCCCGCGCCTGGTCCCCGGTCAACATGCCCAGGGTCATGCAACTCTCCAGACCCAGTTCGCGCACGCCCTTTACCATCGCGACCACCTAGGGCATATCCCGCTGCTTGGGCGAACGCCAGGCGGCGCCCATGCAAAAGCGCGTGGCACCCGAGGCCGCAGCGGCCCGCGCCTGCTCCAGCACCTGTTCCACCTCCATCAACTTTTCCACTTCCAGCCCCGTGTCATAGCGGGTGCTCTGGGGGCAGTAGGCGCAGTCTTCCGGACAGGCGCCGGTTTTGATGGAAAGCAAAGTGCTTACCTGAACCTGGTTCGGGTCAAAATACCGGCGATGCACAGTGTGCGCCGAAACAGCAGGTCGTTGAACGGCAGCGCGAAGAGGGCTTCCACTTCCTGCCGGGACCAATCGTGGCGAATATCACCAGGTGCGACGTCGGATTGCGACGCCTTTGCGATGGATGAATGCATATCAAATCCGGGGAATAAACAGTTGGGAGTAGAAGCCTGCATGATACCCACGACACCCATACTGTCAACCCAGCAGCAAACCATTGGTTAACAACATCGGCACCCGTCTGCTCGACGGGCTCTTTCCCCACCACTGCACCTTGTGTGGCATGCGCAGCCACCGCCAAGTACCGCTGTGTCTTGAGTGCGAAAGTGAGATGCCTGTCAACCAGCACTGTTGTGCACGCTGCGCCATCCCCCTGCCAGCCATCGCGGAGTCGGCAACAGTGCAGTTGTGCGGCAGTTGCCTGCACACGCCGCCCCCCTTCGACCGCGTCATCGCACCCTGGTTGTATGCGGAGTATCTGGCGCACCTGATACACCAGTGGAAGTTCCATCGCGAAAGGCATATGACGCCGCTACTCGCCGCCCTGTGGCAACAACGGGCTGAACTTCACTCCCCGGTTGATTTGCTGGTTCCGGTACCACTGCACTGGCGCAGGCGGTGGCAGCGTGGCTTCAATCAATCAGAACTACTGTGTCGGCAATTGCTCGCTACCTGCCCCACGCTGAATACATGCAAGCTTGCGCACCGATTGGTGAAGCGCCAGGCGCTCAACCGCTGCACAAGCGGGAATGAGTGCCCGACGGCGAGCCAGCAATCTCAGGGGCGCTTTTACG
>CAVVHD010000003.1:0-399362 GCA_963747995.1 uncultured Gammaproteobacteria bacterium
TGCTTGACAGATAATCGCGTTGTGTCTCTCCGATAGCAGCGATGGCCTTGTCTATCAGCGTGCGAAGTTGCGGCTTGTCTAGTCGGGACCACTATATGTAATTTGTCCGGAAGTGCGTTCTCTCCGAAATCAACTTTGCTGTTAAATTGCAGGCCCGTCAGGAAGTAATTACGGGCGATATAACGCATGATAACCTCGTTGTCGAGGGCAGCAGTCGCTTTGCCGGCCTGCACCAGTTCCAATGCCTGTAACGTGGAGTCAGTTTCGATAATTTCGATCAGTGGATAACGAGCGCGCACGATGGGAATGATTGACCATCCCGCTGGAATGGCCAGTTTTTTGTATTTAGCTGCGCTAAGTCGGTGATAGGGCTACTGCTTTGCCCCGTGGCCACTGCAAATGGCAGTTGTACATAACTGCTTCCAGGTAGTCCCAGATTCCGGTTGTTCTGTGTCAGGATGACCGATTGCAGCAGATCGATTTCACCGTTCTGGAATAGCTTTAGCAACTCCGGCCAGCTGTACCCATTGGTGAACCGGACTTTCAGTCCGGTCATCTGTGCTATGAGTTTGATTACATCAACGGAGTAACCATTGGGTTGCCCGGTCTGGGTGAAATCAAGCGGTGGCCAGTTCAGCTCATTGGAAACGCGCAGCACGGGTTGTGAGGCTACAAACTGCTTTTCTTCTTCTGTCAGGATCAACTGGGGTACCGGAGGCCCGGCTTGGGTGTTTTGTGGGTTCAGGCTGGATGCCATTACCTGTCCATCGGCGGTGAAAAGATAGACATCCCCGTGTTTGGAGATCGTGGGCTCACTCAGAAACTCGGAAATGTTGCCATCGTCATATCAATAGCCACAACGGTCTCTGAGTCCTTCAAGCGCTTTGACAGGGTTCGCCCGGGGGCGCCGAGTTGGGCAAAGATATAGGGCTCGGTATATTGCACCTCATCGGATGCGATGGCGCTGATATACCATGGTCGTAAGCGCACATCGAAATCCGTAGGCTCCGAGCGGGACAGTCGTACCTGCAGATTTTCATCCAGGTAGCGGTAATGCCGCTCGTGCATATTCTCCCCGGGGCGTACCGTAATGATCAGCCAGCGATCCGTGGGGAGTGCGTGCAATTTTTTTCGCGCAGTATCACTGGTATTAAGATTAACTACCTCGAAGAAACTACCATCAACTGCGCCGAGATAGATGCCATAGTACAGAGGATTTTTCAGCAACACCTGGGTAAATATCTCCAGATCTGCTGCCTCGTTTGCGCGGTCGCGAAGTACCGGGTTATCGGCCAGTAGATCAATGACATTAGCATTGATTCGGCCCACGCTGCGCAGCTCGCCGGCAATGCTGGAAGAAGCGCTGGCGTAAAGGTCTGCGGCAACCTCCTTGGCCATGGCTTGACCAAAGTAGTATTGCAGGCCGATGGCGAGGGTAGCGCTCAGGATCGTCGCGAGGAGGAGAGCAGTCACGACCGAGAGCCGTATGGTCGTGCGCAGATTGCCAAACAGCGAAGTCATGGTCGGCGAGCATCTCTTTTTGAAATGGATACTGTGCGCCGTCAGACTATTGAGGACCATTCAGCCCGTTTTCCAGGACACACTCTTCTGCCAGTTGCTTCTCCGGGCTAGCCTGCTAACTGCAGGTAAAAGAGGTGCCAAGCCCTACAATGCATCATCCATAGCTATACTGACTGAACCGTTAGTACGACTCCGCTAGCAGTTTGAGTAGTTACTGATGTAAACGAAACGATATTGCCGGTGGAGTCGAGTGTGTAAGTTGTATTTTCCGTCGAGATAATAATATTGGACAGATCTCTTGTGCTTGTAGATAGGACTAGCGCTATGACCCCTCCGCCAGTCGAACCAGCGGGAGGTGCTTCGGCCTTCCAATTACCATCTTGAATGGTGTTGTCGTCACAAGTAAGCGTTGACAGGGGTCCGGAATCACCTATGCGCACAGACGCTGGGAGTGCAGCTGGCGAGGAGGCAATGCACTCGGCAGAAGAGGTTGTCGTGCCAACTAAAAAGCCACTACCATCAATGTAGCTGGTCCCTGTAACAGTCACTGAATCGACCACATTTCTTAAACTAATTACTGTATCCCTTGGCGTAACCAATACACCGTCAAACATGGTTTGTGCGTTGTTTACCACAACAACAGAACCTGTGTAATTCAAGCCTTCTGAATTGCTCGCTGTAACGAGACTTTGGTAAAGCAAGCCCTGTGTTGTTGATGTTAGGGCTCCGAGACTAACGGTAACTGACTGATCGGGCGGTGCGTTTTCATCACCATGATAAAAACTGCTGCCGCCGCCACCGCTGCCGCAAGCGGTAATAGTGAAGAGAACTGTAAAAATAACAGCCAGACGGCTGATGAGAGTGGCGCCCCGAATGATCATTTTTTTATCCCCTGTTGCTCGCTGTATAGCCGGTCTTATAGCGTGATTTGGCCTTGTCTGATTCTGCGGCGTTTGCCCGGAGAGTCAACCTCTGAATTATCCACTTTTTACAGATTAGCACGGCGTGATCTAAAAACTCGATAAATAACATAATTGCAGTCACTTTTTGTGATTTTTTACACAAGGTTAGCGGGGGGTGGGCGGAGAGTTTCATTTCACTGGTCGTATTTTGAAAAATTACATACCTATTGGTTATATTAAGGGCCTCAGTTCCCTTTCTGGAGGACCCCAGGCTAGTTACCGAAATCGCTGGGCCAGCCCAGAAGGCCGTTTGCTCTGTTGCGCGGTGTCCGGCACCTGATACCATCTGGCCGATGGATTTCCCCACCAAGCCCCAAGTTCACCTTTCGGTGTCGATCGTGCTCCACAACAGCTCCCTGGAGTTGTTGCGGCGTACCCTGCAGAGTTTGCAGAGGTCAGCGCAGGTTGCCCGGGTGGGCGGATGCCTGGATCGTGTGTCGGTTTATCTCGTGGAGAATGCATCCGAGGATCAGTATCGGGTGCTGCTTGAGCGGGAGGTGCATGGCTGGCCGCAGGGCGAGTTCTTTCGGGTGCTGTACCTGCCACAGTCGAGCAATCGCGGTTTTGGCTTCGGCCACAATACGGTTCTACCACTCCTTACGAGTGATTTTCATTTGGTGCTCAATCCGGATGTGGAGTTAGAGGAAGATACGCTTCGGGCAGGCCTTTCGTCTTTGCTGCAAAGTGATGATATTGCGCTAACGAGCCCGATGGTAATTGGGAGAAATGGAGAACAGGAATTCCTGTGTAAACGCTACCCCTCGGTTCTGGTATTGTTGTTGCGTGGTTTCGCCCCCCTATTTTTGCGCAGTCTGTTTCAGCAGCGGTTGGACGCCTACGAAATGCGCGATTTGTGTAGCGGTGAGACGCAGGTAAACGTGGCCATCGCCAGTGGCTGTTTCATGCTGGTGCGCACGAATGCCCTGCGCGCAGTCAGTGGCTTCAATGACGAGTTTTTTCTGTATTTTGAGGATTTCGACTTGTCGCTGCGCCTGCGCAAGCAGGGTCGACTGGTCTTCGATCCGGCCATGCGAATTGTTCACCACGGTGGCTACGCAGCGAGCAAGGGTCGCCACCACCTCAAATATTTTGTCAACTCGGGAGTTATGTTTTTCAATCGCCACGGGTGGCGCTGGATATAGTCGGGTGTGAAAAACTGTTAGACTTTTACGGGGATTCAGGCGGTATCGGATGGAAGTGGGAATGAATGAAATGAGGCGTATGGCCTACCTCGAAGCGCTGGGTATAGACAGCTATGTATCGCGCACCCAACTGCCCGGTGCGGCGCTGACCCGACGTTTGGCGATTGCCGCAACGCGCGTCACGCCGGCGCCACAAAGTGCCCGCGAAGCGCCCAGAGTGCGAGTGACACCTGTCCCCTCGAAGTCGCAGGATGTCGACACACGCCCCGGGGTGGGCCCGGCTGCATGGATGGCAGATGCCGATCCTGCGCTACTGCTGGTTGATGAGTCGTCGCCGCGTGGCGCAGCAGTGCCCCGGTTTAGTTTGACCGCTATCGTAGCGGGCGACTGGCTGTGGCTTGAGGAGTTGGCCGGCATGCCACTGACTACGGAACAAGTTCATCTCGTGCAATCCATGGCACAGGCGTTGGCCTTGCACCGGGAGCCCAGGGTAGAAACAGGTACATCTGGGACCCGACCTGCTGCGCCGCCACTCGATGTCGCGCAGTTTGATTGGCCGATTCACACCAATCACCAGTTGGATCTCGGTGTGGAGGCGGCGCGGGCCAGTGTGGCAGGGTTTGTTGGCCGCAGACTGGAACAACACGGGTGTCGTGGACTGGTCCTGTTGGGGCAGCCCTGCGCGATGCGGGTGCCACTGCAGGAGATAAAAATTGTTACGGTGAGCACTGCAAGCAGCGCAGAAATCCTGGCACGACCCGCACTCAAGCGAACGGTGTGGCGGGATCTGTTGCCATTGGTCAGCATGCTGTGAGGTGCGCCCTCACGTTGTTTCCATCCGTAGTTTTTCGGGCCATCTCCGGTCGTGCCGCGCGCGATTAGGCTCGCCTGCCCGGCAGATGCCGGATGGCTGGCGGCTATCGATACGGAGGTGAGTTTCAATCCCTGGACTGAACAGCAGTTTGCCTTGGTCTGCGCCACTAGCAGCGGTTATAGGGAGACCGCGCTGGTTGTTGACGAGGATGAGCATATACACGGTTTCGTGGTGTTTTCCCAGGTGCTCGACGAGGGCTCTATCCACAACATAGCGGTACACCCGGCGCAGCATAGAAAGGGTCTGGGCCGTCTGCTACTGGAGGCAGCTGTGGCGGAGATGATACGGGCCGACGCGAGGCGTTGCCTATTGGAAGTCCGCCGCTCCAATAAAGGTGCCAGGCGCCTGTACGAGGGCAATGGTTTTGTGTTGGATGGTGTACGCAAAAACTATTACCCTAAGGAAGGCGGACGCGAGGACGCCTTGTTGATGTCCCGCGAGTTATAAGGATTAGCAAATGAATGTGCTCGAAACCGAGTGGTGGACCCTGGCGCTTCCGCCCGAATGGTGGGCGGAATCGGAAGAGGACAGCATTCTGGTCGGTGACCAGGACGACGTGGGCTGTATCGAGATCAGTACCTTGCACAAGGAAGAGGGCGTGTTCGAGCGGGACACGGTGCAATCGATCGCGCAAACGGAGTCAGAGCAGTCGCTGGACTGGAGGTCGGTCACGCTCGGCGAATTTGTGGGTGTCAGCAGCAGCTATGTGCAGGAGGACACAGCAGTGCGCGAGTGGTACGTGTCGAACGGCGCCCTGCTGCTATTTATCACTTACAGCTGTGCCGACGAAAATCGCGGTATGGATGATGCCGCAGTGGATGAATTACTCGATACCTTGATGGTGCTAGGGGATCACCCCTAGGAAATAGCACCCGTCACGCGCACACGTTTGGCGCCTTTGACGGGGCTGGCTTTCAGTGCAGCCTCCCGCTTTTTCATCTGGGCATCAATCAGGTTTTTGACCGCGATAATCAGGCCAGTGAAGATGAAGGCACCCGGCGGCAGGATCGCCAGCAGGAAGGGTTGATAATCGCCAAACAGCACGATTTTCCAATTGGCCGCGCCCGGCCCGAAGAGCAAATCCATATTGGCGAACAGTGCACCAGTGCCGGTCAATTCACGCAGGCCGCCCAATAAAACGAGGACAGAGGCAAAGCCCAAGCCCATAAACAGGCCATCGTACATGGATGCCCCCAGGGGATTTCTTGCGGCAAAGCCATCGGCGCGACCCAACACCACGCAGTTGGTGGTAATCAGCGGCAGGAAGATACCCAGAATCTGGAACAGCTCGAAAGCGTAAGCCTGCATCAGCAGTTCAATGCAGGTTACCGCCGAAGCAATGATCATGACGAAGGTCGGAAGACGTACCGTGTCCGAGACGACGTTGCGGACCAGGGATACTGAGGCATTGGACAGTACCAGCACTGCCGTGGTGGCCAGTCCCAGGCCTATTGCATTGACGACACTGCCCGATACTGCCAGCAGCGGGCACAGCCCCAGCAGTTGTACCAAGGCCGGGTTGTTTTTCCACAACCCGTTGAGGGACAGGTCCCTGTAACTGACTTCCGCCATTATGGAGCACCTCCAGCGAGGACAGCATCCCCATCGCCGAACAGGGTTTTTCTGTTGGCCTGTGCGAATTGTAACGCCCTAAGTGTGGCAGCCACAACCGCACGGGGCGTGATGGTGGCGCCGGTGAATTGGTCGAACACGCCCTTGTCCTTCTTAACGGCCCAGCCATCCAGTGTGGGATTGGTCAGGGATCGCCCTGCAAAGCCCAGCACCCAATCAGACTTCTTCAGGTCTACCTTGTCGCCCAGCCCTGGCGTCTCCCGCTGGTTGAGGGCGCGCACGCCGGCGATGGTGCCATCACGATTGACGCCTACAATCAGTTCGATGTCGCCTGTATAACCGTCGGGCGCGACCACCGGGATGATCACTGCCACGACTGTTCCGCGCTGGCGGGCGACATAAATATGTTTCTCTTCTCTCAGGCCCAGCCCTGCATCCTGCGGTCCCACTGCGATGGTGTCATCGAGCATCTCATTGTCGTGTCGACTCCGGGGAACGATTTGCAGCAGGGCTTTTTCCTCCGCCTGGCGCATCTGCAGTGCAATATTGTCTTTTGTGAGCAGGTAAGTACTGGCGATGAGCGCGGTGGTGCCTAGGGCAAACAACGCGAGTAGCACACTATTGCGGGTGATGGATTGGCCCAGCATCCTATTTCTCTCCCTGCTTGCCACTGTGGCCATACGTGCGCGGCTGGGTGTAGTAATCAATAAACGGAGCAGCAAAATTCATGATCAGTACCGCAAATGCCACGGCGTCGGGGTAGTTGCCCCGCACGCGTATGGTGTAGATCAGTGCGCCTATCAGCGCGCCATAGATCAAGCGGCCGCGCACGGACACTGCAGAGGTGACGGGATCGGTAACAATGAAGAAGGCGCCGAACATGGTCGCGCCGCTGAGCAGATGGAACAGCGGCGAACCACCGCTGGCGGAACTGCCTCCATCATAAAACACGGCCGCGAGCAGGCTGAGGCTGGCCAGCATCGCGACGGGTGCGTGCCAGGTGAAGATGCGCTGGTAGAGTAACCACGCCCCGCCGGTTAAAAAGGCAATATTGGCCCATTCCCAGCCGACGCCGGCCCAGCGTCCGAATTGGGGGTTTTGCTGCCATAAATCCTCGATCAACAAGCCATGGTTCTGTTTCATGAGGTCCAGCGGTGTCGCCATCGTAGTCCCGTCATAGGTGTTCGGAGAAAAGCAGGCCTGCAGGGCATCCATAAGTCCAGGCAGTTCGCCAAGGCCCCGCGGTGGCGCCCAGGCGGTCATTTGCATGGGGAAGGATATGAGCAGGATGACATAGCCCGCCATGGCCGGGTTGAAGGGGTTGTAGCCCAGTCCGCCATATAATTGCTTGGCCAGCAAAATGGCACTGGCAATACCCACTGCAATGAGCCACCAGGGCGAGTAGGGCGGCAGCGCGATACAGAGCAAAAAAGCTGTCACCAGTGCACTGCAGTCCTTCAGGTAGAAGCCGAGCGGTCGCCGTCTCAGCTTGAGGGCGAGCGCCTCGCACGCCAGCGCCACAACACTGCCCCAGGCAATGTTTACCAGCGTGCCAAAGCCGAAGAAATGGGTGAGCACAATAATCCCGGGAACCGTAGCCAGCAGCACGTTCTGCATGATGCGCTGCGTGCTCATCGGTCCATGGGCGTGCGGAGAGGTGAGGCGAATAAGCGCCATCTCAGTTTTGCTCCACTGCGTTAAGTTGTTGCTGCACGGTGCTGATTTTCTCGGTCAGTCGCGCCACACTGGACTCCAGCGCCTCGATAACTTTCTCCTCTTCGCCATTGTTCCTGCTTCTGGCCAGCGATTCCTGTGATTTCTGCAGGCGCTGCTGTAACTTCGCCAGATCGGCGCGGGCCTTTTCCTTGGGGCTCAATGCTGCGTCCAGCGCACGCGCTGCCATGGCTTTTTCGATCGCGGCCTGTGCCGCGTCTACCTGCGGCCGTTCTGCGGACACTGCGGTATTGGATGTCTGGTAGTCGTGCAGTGCCTGCTCCGCAGCAGCCAGCTTGGCCCGGGTCTTGTCTACACCTGACTGCAGCGCCTCTACCAGATCGGTACCCTGCACACGCGCCTCATCCAGTTTGGCCTGTGCAGTTTCCAGGCGCTTGTGCGTGGTTACAACGGTACTTTCAAGCTTCTCCAGTTCAGTCTTCTCACCCACGCCAGACTGTTGTGCAGCTTTTTTAGCCTTGGCGCGCGCAATGGCTGCCTGGATCGGGTCCTCCCCGCCTTCTGCTTCTGCCGTCCTGGCACGCTGTTCGGCGGCTTTTTTGCGAGCAACCCGCTTGGCCTCCTTATCCACCTCGGCCTGCTTCACACGCTGCTGGCGCGCCTCAAAGCGTATCCTTGATTGCTCGGCCATTTCACGGTCGCGACGCAATTGCAAGATCTCAGCCTTGGAGGCGCGGTAGTACTGCACCAGCGGTATGTGGCTGGGGCAGACGTAGGAGCAGGCTCCACATTCGATACAGTCGAACAGATTATGCTGTTCGAGCTTGTCGAACTCTTTGCCCTGGGCGAACCAGAACATCTGCTGTGGTAACAGGCTGACCGGACAGGCCTCGGCGCACAGTCCACAGCGGATGCACGGCTGGGCCGGTGGCGGCGTGGGCAACTCGGATGCAGTGGGCGCCAGCAGGCAGTTGGTGGTTTTGACTATGGGGGCGCCTGCATCGGGTACCGTGAAACCCATCATCGGTCCGCCCATGATGAGACGGTTGTTCGTCTCTGCCTGATAACCGGCCTTGTCAAGCAGATAGCGCATTGGTGTCCCGATCAGGACCTCAAAATTCTGCGGTTCACGCAAGCTCTCTCCGGTGACGGTGGTAACTCTGGAAATCAGCGGACGTCCGTGCGCCACGGCCTCATAGATGGCCACAGCGGTGCCGACATTCATGCAGACCACCCCCACCTGGGACGGCAGCCCACCACTGGGTACCTGCTTGCCGGTGAGTATCTCGATGAGCTGCTTCTCCCCGCCGGACGGATATTTGGTAGGAAACTCCACGATCTCCAATCCCGTGCCCTCTGCTGCGGCGCGCAGTGCGGCAATCCCTTGCGGTTTGTTGTCCTCCACGCCGATCAGGGTTTCATCGGGGGCGATAATATGGCGCAGAATTTTCGCACCCTCAATGATCTGGTCTGCCCGTTCACGCATCAGTATGTCGTCGGCGGTGATATAGGGTTCACACTCGGCGCCGTTGATGATCAGGGTTGCAATGTGGGTGTCGGGTTTGACTGACAGTTTGACCGCGCTGGGAAATCCGGCGCCGCCCAAGCCCGCAATTCCGGCGTTGCGGATCAGATTGATCAGGTCGGCTTTGTCCAGCGCCTGATAATCTGCGGTGCCGTTGTGTGCCAGCCACTCATCCCGACCGTCCGTGGTGATGACGATACAAGGCGCACGAAGACCGGAGGGATGTGCGATGAGTCGATCCTCTATGGCGTGGATGGTACCCGAGGTCGGTGCGTGCACGGGCACGCTGACGAAGCCATGCGCGTTGGCGATCATCTGGCCTTTGAGTACACGCTCGCCGACCGTCACTATCGGGCTGGCCGGCGCACCGATATGCTGGGATAGCGGAATGATCAGCTCCGGTGGAATGCCGGCATCGGCGATCGGCGTACGGACAGACTGGTATTTATTCTCAGGTGGATGGATGCCGCCGTGGAACTCGAAGGTTTTTCTCATGCCGCACGGTCCCGAGGAGTATCGCTGTGTGCGCTGTCGGTGGCAATGATATCCACGCGCCGGCTAACCGGGTCGGGCAACTGCCAGTGCCAGGTTTGCAGGGATTCTTCCTGGCTGATCATGTCAATACAGTCAACAGGACAGGGCTCGACACACAGGTCGCAGCCGGTACACAAACTGCTGATCACAGTGTGCATCTGTTTGGCAGCACCGAGAATGGCATCTACCGGGCAGGCCTGTATGCATTTGGTGCAACCGATACATTCCTCCTCGCGGATGAACGCTACTGTCGGTACTTTTTTTGCTTCGCCATGTTCCTCGTCCAGGGGTATGGGTTCAAGGTCTAAAAGAGTCGCCAGTGCCTGGATGCCGGCTTCACCGCCCGGCGGGCACTTGTTGATGGCTTCACCATTGGCGATCGCCTCCGCATAGGGTCGGCAGCCGGGATAGCCGCACTGGCCACATTGGGTCTGGGGCAGGATATTGTTGATCTCGTCCGCAATGGGGTTGCCCTCGGTCTTGAACTGTTCTGCGGCATAACCCAGCAGCGCGCCGAATACAGTAGCCAGCCCCACCAGGGCGAGCAGAGCGCTAAACAGCGGATACTGTGCCAGGAAGTCAATCACTTGCGTTTATACCAGCCCGGCAAATCCCATGAAGGCCAGGGACATAAGGCCTGCCGTGATCATACCGAGTGCCGGTCCCTTGAACGGAGTGGGTACATCAGCGACCGCGAGACGCTCGCGCATGGCGGCAAACAGCACCAGCACGAGCGAGAAGCCTGCCCCGCCCCCAAAGCCATAGACCAACGATTGCAGAAAGCTGTGATCCTTGCTGATGTTCAGCAGTGCCAGGCCTAACACTGCACAGTTGACGGTAATCAACGGCAGGTAGACACCCAGCACGCGATAGAGCATGGGGCTGGTCTTCTTCACCACCATTTCGGTAAATTGCACGACCACCGCAATAACCAGAATGAAGGTAATGGTTTTAAGGTAGGCCAGTCCCAGGGGTATAAGCAGGAAGTGGTAGACCAGGTTGCTGCACGCCGATGCCAGCGTCAGTACAAACGTTGTCGCCATCGCCATGCCCATGGCGGATTCAAGTTTGTTGGATACACCCATGAAAGGGCACAGTCCCAGGAACTGCACCAACACAAAGTTGTTGACCAGAATCGCACTGATCAACAATATGGAATAGTCTGTCAGCATGACCGGTTTCTCACTTGCGCCCTGTTTGCAGCAGTGCGCATGCTTGTTTCAGTCTGCACATTCTAGCCCTTTCAGTGGATGGAAGGCAGTCAGAATTTGCAAATTAACGGGCATTCGCCTGCACATTGGTAATGCATCTATTTGACCTGCATGCCGGGCCTTGCTCCCGCATCTGGCTCCAGCAGGAACAGTTCCTTGTCACCGGGGCCAGCGGCCAGCACCATACCCTCGGAAACTCCAAAACGCATTTTGCGTGGCGCCAGGTTGGCGACCATCACCGTGAGTTTACCGATCAGTTCCTCCGGTTGATAAGCGGTCTTGATGCCTGCAAACACTTGCCGCTGGCCGCCGCCCTCTCCCAGATTGAGTGTCAGGCGCAGCAGTTTGTCCGCTCCTTCCACATGGTCTGCCGCCACGATTTCGGCAATTCTCAGGTCAATTTTGGCGAAAGCATCATAGTCGATGGTGTCACCCAGAGGCAGTGTCGGGGCTACCGCGGTGGCAACAACTGCGGCCTGCTCGTCTTTGCTGGCCGCCACCATTGCTTCCACCTGTTTACTGTCAATGCGCGTGATAAGCGGCTCGAACGTTGCAAGCTTATGTCCGGTCAGTGGCGCGTGCAGGGCGGTCCAGTCCAGAGAGCAGCCCATAAATGCAGCGGCCTTGTCAGCCATGGCGGGCAACACCGGTTTGAGATAGGTCATCAGTACACGAAACAGATTAACGCCGACGCTGCAGACGTCGTGCACTTCCTGTTCAGTCCCCGCCTGCTTCGCAAGTGACCAGGGTTTTTTCTCATCAATGTACTGATTGGCCCTGTCCGCCAGAGCCATGATCTCCCGCATGGCCTTGTTGAATTCGCGTTGTTCGTAGAATTCGGCGATGGCCGCGCCCTTGTCAATAAAGGCTTCAAACAGCGCCTGTTCAGTACACTTGCCTGACAGTTGGTTGTCAAAACTATTGCGCAGGAAGCCCGCGCAGCGGCTGGCAATGTTAACGACCTTGCCAACCACATCGGAATTCACCCGTTGTACGAAGTCTTCCAGGTTGAGATCGATGTCGTCGACAGACGCATTGAGCTTGGCGGCGAAATAGTAGCGCAGGTATTCCGCGTCGAGGTATTCCAGATAGGTGCTGGCTTTGATGAAAGTGCCGCGACTCTTGGACATCTTGGTGCCGTTGACCGTCAGGAAGCCGTGGGCATAGATAGCAGTGGGTGCGCGCAGCCCGGCAGAATGCAGCATGGCTGGCCAGAACAGGCCGTGGAAGTTGATGATATCCTTGCCGATGAAATGGTACAGCTCGGTATTACACCCGGGCTGCCAGTACTCATCGAACGCATGTCCGGTGCGATCACAATAATTCTGGAAGCTGGCGATGTAGCCGATCGGTGCGTCCAGCCAGACATAGAAGTACTTGCCCGGCGCGCCGGGTATTTCAAACCCGAAGTACGGCGCGTCGCGGCTGATATCCCACTCCTGCAGACCGGCTTCCGTCCATTCGCGTAATTTGTTCGCCACCTGCACTTGCAGTGTGTCTGAGGCGAGCCACTGCTCAAGCATGGCTTCAAACGCAGGCAGCTTGAAGAAGAAGTGCAGGGATTCTTTCTCAATCGGTTTGGCCCCGGAAATTGCCGACACGGGGTTGAGTAAATCCATTGGGCTATAGGTGGCGCCGCAAGCTTCGCAGTTGTCACCGTACTGATCCGCCGTTTTGCAGCGCGGGCAAGTGCCCTTGATGAAACGGTCGGCCAGAAACAGCTGCTTTTCTGGGTCGAAGGCCTGGATAATTGCCCTTGAGGCGATGTGGTCGTTATCCTTGAGGCGCTGGTAGATGGCTTCGCACCAGAAGCGGTTTTCTTCGCTGTGGGTGGTGTGGAAATTGTCAAAACCAATGAGGAAGCCGGCGCTGTCACGCACGTGCTCCTGCTGGATGTTGGCGATTTGTTGCTCGGCACTGATGCCGAGTTTTTCTGCCGTCAGCATGATGGCGGTGCCGTGCGCGTCATCGGCACAGACATAAATGCAGTGGTGGCCGCGAGATTTCTGGAAACGCACCCAGATGTCAGTCTGCACCTGCTCCAGCAGGTGTCCCAGATGCAGGGAGCCATTGGCGTAGGGCAATGCGCTGGTGACCAGAATTCTGCGTGGTGCCGGTGCCGTCATAGTAGTTATCTGTGCGGGAAAAAGGGGCATTACTATAGCGTTTTTGTGGCGCCAGTTCACCCGTCACTGCGCGACATCGTGGTAGACCATTGCGGCATTGTTGAACGGATGGCATGTCCCTATACTAGCCCTCCGGAAAAATGCTGGCCCACCTGTCCCGGTTAAGGGACTGCGCGTGATACAGGTACCCATGAACCAGATTAAACACATTATTGCGATCGCCTCCGGCAAAGGGGGTGTGGGCAAGTCCACCACGGCAGTTAACCTGGCTCTGGCCCTCAAGGCCATGGGCGCGCGGGTCGGACTATTGGATGCCGACATCTACGGCCCCAGCCAGCAGCTGATGCTGGGGATTCCCTCCGATCGGCGCCCTGAACAACAGGGCGGGCAGTATCTGCTGCCGGTAGAGGCCTACGGTTTGAAAACCATGTCCATGGGATATCTGGTGGATGAGCGCACGCCAATGGTGTGGCGCGGGCCGATGGCCGGTGGTGCCCTGGCGCAACTGCTGGAACAAACGCTGTGGGGGGAGTTGGACTATCTGGTCATTGATATGCCGCCGGGCACGGGCGACATTCAGCTCACCCTGTCGCAGAAAGCCAAGGTATCAGGCGCGGTGATCGTTACTACGCCGCAGGACATTGCCCTGCTGGATGCGCGCAAGGGTATCGAGATGTTCCGCAAGGTGGATGTCCCGGTGTTGGGCATAATAGAGAATATGTCCGTGCACATCTGTAGCGAGTGCGGGCACCACGAGCATATTTTTGGCGAACACGGTGGCGACCGTATTGCGAAGGATTACGGCGTACCACTGCTGGCCAGTTTGCCGCTGACCCTTTCGATACGGCAGCAGACCGATGCGGGACGCCCGACAGTGATTGCCGCACCCGAATCAGCGGAGGCCAAACTCTATCTGGGGGCCGCAGCAGCGATACAAAGGGCGTTGGTCGGACATCACGATAGTGGAGTACGCCAGTTTCCCGAGATAAAAATTTCTGACGACTGAATTTAGCAGCAGGTGAGTAAAAAGTGAGTATTAAAGCAGACAGGTGGATTCGTAAAATGGCCACCGAGCACGGCATGATTGAGCCCTTTGAAGCCGGCCAGGTGCGTTCCAGCGGTGGAGAACGCCTGATCTCCTATGGCACTTCCAGTTACGGCTACGATGTGCGGTGTGCCCGCGAGTTCAAGGTGTTTACCAATATTAATTCGGCGACGGTAGATCCGAAGAATTTTGACGAGGGTAGTTTCGTCGATGTGGTGGGTGATGTTTGTGTCATTCCGCCGAATTCCTTTGCGCTGGCTAGTACCGTGGAATACTTCCGTATCCCGCGCAATGTGCTGACCATTTGCCTGGGCAAGTCCACCTATGCCCGCTGCGGTATCATCGTGAACGTCACACCGCTGGAGCCGGAGTGGGAAGGGCACGTCACCCTGGAATTTTCCAACACCACCACACTACCGGCAAAGATTTATGCCAATGAAGGTGTGGCACAGATGCTGTTCTTCGAGTCCGATGAGGTCTGCGAGGTGAGTTACAAGGACCGTGGCGGCAAATACCAAGGCCAGCGGGGCGTTACGCTGCCAAAGGCCTGACACCCGACAGTCAGCTAGCGCAAAGCAGTCGTGTACTGAATGCCCGTCGCGGGGATCGAGTTGCCGTCCAGCGCGGCACCTGTTGCGGTCAATGCCAGGCGCCCCTGCAGATACCAGCGCACTGCAATGGGATAAATGGCGTGCTCCAGCGTTGAAACCCTGGCCGCCAGGGTTTCCGCAGTGTCATCGAGCAGGATGGGCACACGGGCCTGCAACACAGGCGGACCGCCGTCCAGCTGCGGTGTGACGAAGTGAACTGTCGCCCCTGCCTCCGTGTCGCCACTATCCAGTGCGCGTTGATGCGTGTGCAGCCCCGGATATTTTGGTAGCAGCGATGGGTGGATATTCAGTAAGCGACCGATAAACGGCTCGATCAATACGGGAGTCAGGATACGCATGAAACCCGCCAGCACCACCAGGTCCACCGCGTGGGCTGAGAGTTCGTGCACCAGCGCACGGTCGAATTCTTCACGCGCACTGAAGTTACGATGATCGATACAGCGAGTTGCGATGCCGGCACGTGCTGCGCGCTGCAGACCTTCTGCCCCTGGATTATTACTGATGACCACACCGATCTGCGCGGCCAGTTCGCCGCTGGCGCAGGCGTCGATAAAAGCCTGCAAATTAGTACCGCGACCTGAGATCAGGATGGCCAGGCGGGGTTGCGCCTGTGAGCTCACGACAGCAGTTCTACCCGGTTGTCGCCCGCGGCTATGCGCCCGATCTCCCAGGCCCTGTGTCCCGCCGCTGCCAGCATGGACAGGGACTGCTCGACATCCTGTGGCGCCACACACAGCACCATACCCACGCCGCAATTAAAGGTGCGATACATCTCCGTCGTCTCGACATTGCCCTTGGCCTGCAGCCACTGGAAAATCGCGGGCCACTGCCAGCTGCGCGTATCGATAAGGGCGTTGCAGTCCTTGGGTAGCACCCGGGGGAGGTTTTCCAGCAGGCCGCCGCCGGTGATATGCGACAGGGCCTTTACCTGCACGTGCGTAAACAACTGCAGCATGGCCTTGACGTAGATCGTGGTGGGCGTCAACAGCGCCTGTCCGAGCGTCGTTGTGCCCATCGGTTGCTGCAGGTCAGCTGCAGTGATCTCGAGTATTTTGCGGATCAGTGAATAGCCGTTGGAGTGTGGGCCACTGCTGGCGATGCCCAGCAGCGCATCGCCCGCGATGACGCTACTGCCGTCGATGATCTTTGATTTCTCCACGACGCCGACGCAGAAGCCCGCCAGGTCGTAATCCTCGCCGTGGTACATGCCGGGCATTTCAGCCGTCTCTCCACCTACCAGGGCACAACCGGCCAGCTCGCAACCTTTGCCGATGCCAGTGACTACCTCTGCGGCGGTATCCACGTTGAGCGCACCGGTCGCGTAATAGTCGAGAAAAAACAGTGGTTCCGCACCGGCCACGATAAGATCGTTAACGCACATGGCCACCAGGTCAATGCCGATCGTATCGTGAATGCCCATGTCCATGGCCAGGCGCAGTTTAGTGCCCACGCCATCCGTGCCTGAAACGAGCACCGGTTGCCGGTAACCAGCGGGGATTTCACACAGCGCGCCGAATCCCCCCAGCCCGCCCAGCACCTCGGGCCTTGTGGTGCGGGCTGAGACTTTTTTAATGCGCTCGACCAGTGCATTGCCGGCGTCAATGTTAACGCCCGCGTCCTTGTAGCTCAGGGTGGTCTTCCCTTTGTCATCGCTCATTGCGTGGATTCCAGTAAAAGATGGGGTCGTTGGGCAGTGCCGGGTATTTTATCGTGCATGCTGCGTCAGCGCACCCATTGTGTTGGGACTATGCGCGGTGCAGGTCAGTGCTGCTACAATGCAGCGTCTTGCTGCTGACGGTGGGAGAATGCTGTGGGAAAGACACGCGTAGCGCTGCTGTGGATGCTGCTGCTCCTGGTGGCGGGTGGTGCCCGGGCGGAGGTCGTTACGGACCTGCACTCGGCGACTGTGCCCGTGGCCGACCAGAGTTCCCAGGCACTGGCAGCAGCGGCCCGCGAGGCGCTGGCTGAAGTGTTGGTAAAGGTGTCGGGTTCCACCGAGTTGCTGCAGAAACCGGTCATTGTGGCTGCGCTGGACGATGCCCAGAGCCACGTGCAGCAGTACGGCTATGAACGCGGTGAAGCACCCGCAGCGGGACTCTTCCTGCGCTTTGAATTCGATGGTCCCTATGTAACGAATCTGGTGAAACGGGCGGGCGCCCCCTTGTGGACGGCCAATCGTCCGACGGTGTTGGCCTGGGTGGTGGTGGAGGATGAGCAGGGCAGGCATTTCGTCAACCGGGACAGTGCGCCGCAGGAGGCGCAGCTGCTGGTGGAGGAGTTTGCCCGGCGTGGCGTGCCGGTACAGCTTCCCGTGTTTGACCTGGCTGATACGACAGCGGTGAGCCCCGACGATGCCTGGCGCCTCGATGCAATTGTGCTGCAGGCAGCCTCAGCCCGTTACAACGTGCAGGACGTGGTTGCGGGTCGCCTGGCAAGCCTTAGCGATGGCAATGCCATCGGGGACTGGAGCTATTTTCACCAGGACGAACATGTAAATCGGTCTGTTACTGTGCCTGACCTGCAGACATTTTTGCGCGAAGGGGTAAATGTTGTCGCGAGTGAGCTGGCTGCCCGCTATGCGGTGGCACCCACGGGCGGTGGTGGCGGTGGGGTGCGCATATCGGTGAGCGGGGTGTCGAGCTATGCAGACTACGCCGCCATTGTAAAATGGCTGGAAGGTCTGGAGCTGGTCGATTCATGCCAACCTGGAGCAGGTGCAGGGCGACCGCATTGAATTGCGTCTGCAGGCGCAGGCGGATGCGTCGCAACTGGCGTCCACTATTGAACTCAACAACCGACTGCAGCCGGTGCCGATAATCGGGTCTGAGCCGGATTCTGCGACTGCTACTGCGCCGCGTGCGCAGTTGAACTACCAGTGGCGGAAGTAGATCCCAAGGTTCAGGTGGCAGCGGGTGATCCCCGCCAGCATCAGCTGTCGCTTGCGGTGCACCTGCGCGACGATGCCACGCTGGATAATTTTTTGGCCCTGCCGAGAGTGCAGCCGCTGGTGAGCGCCCTGCAGACCCAGTTGGAGCCCTGCCGGCGAAGCCGTCATCTACCTGTACGGACCCGCCGGTAGCGGCAAGTCGCACCTGTTGCAGGCGAGTTGCCATGTGGCGGCGGCAGAAACACTCTATCTGCCGCTGGCCGAGTTGCGCCAGTACCCCGCGGCAGACGTGTTGCAGGGGGTGGAACACGTTGATCGGGTTTGCATCGACGACATTCATGCCGTGCTCGGCGATGCCGACTGGGAGTTGGCCCTGTTCAATCTGTACAACAGCGCGCGCCAGCACGGCTGCCGTCTGGTGGTGGCGGGCGACGCCGCGCCGCGCTCACTGGCAGTTAATCTGGAGGATCTGCGCTCGCGCCTGTCCTGGGGCATTGTCTATCAGTTAGTGCAGGGTGATGACGCGGATAAAGCCGCCATTTTACAATTTCGTGCAACCCGCAGGGGCTTGGCCCTGTCTCCTGGCGTGGCCAGCTACATCGTCAGTCGGGCGCCTCGTGGGATGGGACAGTTATTGGAGGTGCTGGATCTGCTGGACAAGGCCTCGCTAGCGCAGCAGCGCGCCCTGTCGATCCCCTTCGTGAAGGAGGCATTGGGCTGGTAATTCGCGGTTAGCTAATTGTTCAATTACTCCAGTTGGAAGCGGTCTGCGTCCAACTGGCAGGGAAAGTCCTCACGATAGGTTTGCAATGCACCGCTGTCCAGGATGACCTGGAAGGCGCCGTTTTCGTGCAGGGCATCCAGCAGAATGTTACCGTCTGCAGCGATTGCCAGACTGTCCCCGCTATAGCTAAGACCCCTGGCGTCCGCCCCGATGCGGTTAACGCCGACCACGCAGGCGAGGTTCTCGATGGCCCTGGCGATCAGTAGCTGGCGCCAGTGGTAACGGCGCTGCTGTGGCCAGTTGGCGACGTAGAGGAGCAGGTCATAATCCTCGCGGTTGCGGCTGAATACAGGGAAGCGCAGGTCGTAACAGACCTGCAGATTGATGCGCCAGTCGCGCCATGCAACAACAACCCGGTCCTGACCTGGCAGGTAACGCTGGTCCTCGCCCGCCATGCGGAACAGGTGACGTTTGTCATAATGCTGCACACCCGCGGGGGTGGCAAACAGCATGCGATTGTAGACGCCGTTGCCCTCGCGCACCGCGATACTGCCAGTTACCGCGCAATCCCGTTGGCGGGCCACGTGCAGCAGCCATTGTTCGGTTGCTCCGCCGGGCTCCTCGGCATTACCCAGCGCGTTCATCGAAAAACCGGTGGTGAACATTTCGGGCAGTACAATGAGGTCGGTGCTAGCCTCGAACTGGTCGATAATCGCACCGATCTGGCGCCGGTTGTCTGCCGGTTGCTCCCAGGCCAGTTCACACTGAATAAGGGTGACAGCTAGATTGCGCATAGGCGTGCAGCCGCCTCCAGCAGCACCTGGTCATTCTTGGCGAAGCAAAAACGCAGGTAGTGCTGAGCGGGCGGTTCCTCATAAAAAATTGAAATAGGGATGGAGGCAATGCCGTACTGGCGGGTCCAGTCCGCAGCCAGCTCCACATCTGGCGCGGTGGTGATGGCACTGTAGTTGAGCAATTGGAAATAGGTACCCGCACTGGGCGTGAATGTAAATCTGGAGCCCTCCAGGGCGCTGCAGAAGAGATCGCGCTTGCGCTGGTAGAACGCAGGCAGCGTGGCCGGATAATCGGGTTCGGCCGCCATGAAATCCGCTACCGCATATTGCACCGGCGTTACCGCCACAAAGCAGACAAACTGGTGCACCTTGCGCAGTTCAGTGGTCAGGGCCGTCGGCGCGACACAGTAGCCGGTCTTCCAGCCGGTGACGCTGAAGGTTTTGCCGAAGGAGAACAGCACAAAACTGCGCCTGCGTAGCTCAGCAAACTGCAGCGCACTGTGATGCTGCTGCCCGTCGAACACCAGGTGTTCATACACCTCGTCACTGATGACCAGCAGGTTGTGCTGTTCCGCCAGCGCCTGTAGTTGCAAGAGGTCTTCTGCAGAGAGCGTCGCGCCGCTGGGGTTGTGCGGCGAATTGATCATGATCAGGCGCGTGCGCGGTGTAATAGCCGCTGCCACTCGCTGCCAGTCAATGCCGAAGCTGTGCAGCGTCAGTGGTATATGGACAGCGCGGCCACCGGCCAGCACGATGGCGGGTTCATAGCTGTCGTAACAGGGGTCAAATACGATGACTTCATCGCCCGGGCGGACGCAAGCCATGACAGCACAGAAGATGCCTTCGGTCGCACCGGGCAGCACGGTGATCTCGCTGTCCGGGTCGCAGCTAACGCCCCGGTACCGCAGCAACTGCGCTGCAATTTGTTCGCGCAGATAGAGCAGGCCCGCCATGGGCGCGTACTGGTTGTGTCCGGCCCTGACATGTCTGGCCATGGCCTCCAGCAACGCCTGCGGGGCATCGAAATCCGGGAAGCCCTGGGACAGGTTGAGGGCATTACACTCATTCGCCAGCGCCGACATGCGGGTGAAAATGGTGGTTCCTACCGCGGGCAGTTTGCTGGCTATCATGCTCAGCTTTCTTTCTGGCCGAGGTTGGCGTGCAGCACGGCGCCATTGATCACCGGGTTGTGATGGGCCCAGCGGATCAACTCGGCGATCTCCCCGGGTGCAATGAGGCGATTGAAACTGTTGAGGCCGGCGACTGCCGCCGCCACGTCGGGGTCATTACCCAGGTGCGTGCGCAGCATTTCTGTATCGGTGAAGCCGGGGCAGATCATGGCCGTGTGAATGCCGCTGCCCATCAGGTCCTGGCAGGTGGCGCGCATCATGCCCAGTTGGGCGTGTTTGCTGACCACGTAGCTGAAGGCGCCGGGCACCGCTTTTTCCGCCAGGGTCGAGCCGACATACAGCACGCTGGAGGTCCTCGGCAGCAGTGGCAGCAGGCGCTGGTTGAGACTGTTCACTGCGATGACATTGGTGACCATGACCTGGTGCAGGCTGTCGCTGGCACAGTCGTCAGCCCTGTCTTTGCGCATCTGGCTGGCGTTGTGCACCAGTGCCACCTCGGAGCATTCCGACACGGCCTTTTCCAGCGTGGCGCAGGCGCTGGCAATGGCGGCCTCGCTACTCAGGTCGCAGGCGAGATTGGTTACCCCCTGAACCGGACACGCCCGGCGCGCAAGGTTGAACACGGCAAAGCCTTCATCGAGAAAGGTTCTGGCTGTTGCGCTGCCGATACCCGCGCTGGCACCGGTGATGATGGCTACTTTCATGTCCTGAGTCCTTAACGTCCATAGCGCCGCTCTGCTGCGCAGCGTACGTGCCACAGCATGAGAGGCTCCGTGATTTCGTCGGTGACGTCAAGTTGTGGCTCCGTTAGACTGTGCGCATGGAACAATTGACCACACTGTATATCGATAAGGAAAGCCACAAGTTTTCCGCGGCCCATTACACGATCTTTTCCGCCACTGAACGGGAGCGCCTGCACGGGCATAACTATTCAGTGTCGGCGAAGATCGTTGCCCCCATGGGCGCCAATGGCTTCTCCGCAGATTACAACGTGTACAAGGAACGCCTCGCCCGACTCTGTAATGCACTGGACGAATATATGCTGTTGGCCGGCGAGTCCCCGCACCAGCAGATTGATGAGTCCGGCGCCTGTTATCGTGTGACACACGCGGGTCAGGAGATGCTGTTCCTGCGCAGCGACACGCTGGTTTTGCCCATTCGCAATGCCACGGTGGAGGAATTCTCGCGCTATCTTTTGCAGCAGCTGCTGGAAGAGAGCGCCGGCGATGACCTGCGCGAAATCGAACTCTGTGTCGCCTCGGGGCCGGGGCAAAAGGGCTGTGCCAGTTGGCGCAGGGCCTGACCGGAGGCTGTAATTGCTGCCGCTGGACTACCCAATCGGGGTGTCATGGCCGCTCGTGTTTTTACCGACCTGTGCTAGGATTTACCCCGTACGCAAGTACCCAACTATAAAGTAAAAGGAGAAGCGTTTATGAGCATGAGCAAAAAACTGGGCGCGGAATTTATCGGTACCTTCTGGCTGGTACTGGGTGGTTGCGGCAGTGCGGTCCTCGCAGCGGCCTTCCCCGACGTGGGTATCGGCTTGCTGGGCGTCTCGCTGGCCTTCGGCCTCACGGTACTGACGATGGCGTTTGCGATCGGGCATATTTCGGGCTGCCACCTCAATCCGGCGGTATCAGTCGGCCTGATGGTGGGGGGGAGGTTTCCCGCCGCAGAACTATTGCCTTATGTTGTGGCACAGGTACTCGGTGGTCTGGCGGGCGGCGGAATTCTCTATGTGATCGCCACCGGCCAGGCGGGCTTTGATGTGACGGCGGGTTTTGCTTCCAATGGCTATGGTGAGCACTCTCCCGGTGGCTATAGCCTGCAGTCCGCGCTGGTTACCGAGGTCGTGATGACCTTCATGTTCCTGATCATCATCCTGGGTGCCACCGATAAGCGCGCGCCTGCGGGATTGGCACCGATTGCCATCGGCCTGGGCCTGACGTTGATTCACCTGATCAGTATTCCGGTGACCAACACTTCGGTCAATCCGGCGCGCAGCACCGGTGTGGCGCTGTTCCAGGGCAGCTGGGCGATTTCCCAGTTGTGGCTGTTCTGGGTCGCGCCGATCGTCGGTGCGGCCCTGGCCGGGCTGGTGTACAACTGGCTGGGCAGCGACGACTAGCCACGCTCTAACCAGTAATACCGCAGTGCCGCAGTAGTGGTTCGATACGCGGCTCGCGGCCCCTGAAGGCGGGATCGGTCCATGGGGCGCCGAGGCGCCCGTCGAGAGGCTTGTGGCACTGCTATCAGTGTTGTAGCTCGATTTCGCCTGGTCGCCACGTCTTGTTGAACCAGGGCTCCAGCGGACCGTAGAGGCGCAGGATCATGAACCAGCCCTTGCCTGGGATCGTCTGCACCCAGTTGCTCTCCAAGCCCGCAGGAGCCTTGGGTCCGAAGTAGACATCCACTGAGCCGTCCGCATTGGTCTTGACCCCCTTGTTCTGGCTACTGACACTCGGGGCCTTCTGGTCGGTCTGCACCATTGAGCGCGTCTGGTTGTCGTAGACGATCACCGACCAGAAATCCTTGACCGGGACATTCGGTGGCAGGTGCAGCTTGTAGGTCTTGCCGCCATCGAAGGGATTTCCTTTAGCATCCTGCACCGACCAGGGGTACTGTGATCCTTGGCCCACCATTTTCTCCTCCATCGCAGGCGTGACGCCGGTGGCGAAGTAATAATAGAAGGCTGCACCATCCAGGTTGCTGACACCGGGCGCCACCTCAAACTTGTAGCCGCCGAAGAACGGCAGGCGCCACGCACTGTCCGGAAAGAAATACGCCTCTTTCGAACGTATTTTGAAGGCGATGGTGCGCGCGGTCACGGCGCCGATGTTCGCGGCGTCGGTCAGAATCTTCTTCATCCGCTCATCGGGGTTGAAGGGCTGGCCCTTGACGATGCCGATCGATGCAAACAGACCCAGGGTGGTGGGATCCGAACCCTCCGGCGGCTCTTCTTGGATAACCTGGTTCAACAGGCCCCAGAACGAGTAGTCGCCCGGAGCGACGAAGTTCGCCGGAATCCCCGACGCATTGACGAACTTCATGGGCGGCTGATTGGCGGCGTCGCCCAGGGGGTAGATCCGCAGGTTCTTCTTGACCGACGCAACTCCAGGTCCGGTTGAACCGTCCACGAGGAAGGCGCGAAAGACGAGCCAGCTGCCGAAGGTGCTCGGCCGCACGACGTTATACCCCGGCGGAATGTCGCCCTTGTATCCCGGGGGCAGCAGGAGGTACTTGCCGCCCGCGCCCTTGTCGGCACCGGTGATGCCGACATCGGCCACCCACTTGTACCAGAAGTCGTTGACCAGCCCCAGCACCTTGGGCGGAATCTCGGCCACCAGCGGTCCCTTGCTGGTGTCGACCCAGATGAAGTTGTAGATCGTGTTGTCGTTCGCCGTCAGCTCCACGGTCCTCGGATCGACCAGGTCTTCCCAGATTACGTCGGTTTGGTTGTCTGGACCGAACTTGCGGATGGAGTCGCGCATGCCCGCCTGGTTGACGATGGGGATCGCCAGCAGATAAGCTTGCAGCGCGCGCGAGCGGTCCAGGTTGTCGTAGATCTTCTCGACGGTATCGGCTGACGGGTAGCCATAGTTCAGGTTCAAGGTGCCGATTGAGGACTCGACCTTGTCGGGTATGGCGACACCCGGCGCGATAGGCGTCGTCATCTTGAAGGTCTGTGCGGAAGCCGCCGTGGTGAATACGACGGCGAGAAGCGCGCCCAGTAGTGTGTGCCTCGTCATGTTACTGTCTCCTTCTGCGCAGTGGGTTCACTTGTTAAGGGCAAAAAAATCATGATGAAGCCTAACATAGCGGCCAAAATCGGACTTTGCAAATCCGGCCCTGCGATTGACCAACCCAGAGGCGCGCGCCTACGATAATCTGATGCGATCTGGCCCGGAATATCCTGATTCGGTCGGAAGCATGGAGGTTGCAGGATGGTTAGATCAACACAGCCTATCGTAGATAGGAATTCCGGGATGAAGCGCAGTCGTGAACGCGAGTCCGCACAGGATGTCGCCTTGGGAAAGGTGGCCCCGCCCAGCCGCCTTCCCGCAGCGGCCGACGGCGAAGTCAGGATCGGTCCTGTCGCTGCGATTCCAGACCTGTTGCGGAAGCTCGGGGTCACACCGAGTCTCCCGTTTGTGCGGGCCGGGGTTGCGCTCTCCACGTTCGAAAATCCCGAGAACACGATTGCCTTCGAAGCTCTTGGTCGTTTGCTGTGTGAATGCTCAACGGCAACGGCCTGTGCTCATTTCGGTCTGCTGGTTGGCGAGCAATTCGAGTTAGACGGGCTCGGTGCGATCGGATACCTGATGCGCAACTCGACGACCGTTGGTGAGGCGCTGCGGGCACTTCTTCTGCATCTTTACCTGCACGACCGCGGGGCTGTCCCGATATTGATCAATTTGGAAGCGTCATGTGTGCTACTCGGCTACTCCATATATCGACACGGGACACCTGGCGCCGCGCAACTTTACGACGTAGCCATTACAATCGGGTACAGGGCGCTGAAGGAAATTTGCGGAGCCACCTGGAAGCCGCTGCGCGTGCAGTTTTCGTATGGTCGGCCTAAGGATCAGCGTCCCTATCGGCGCCTGTTTGGTCCGCATCTTCGATTCGATGCCGAGCTGTCCGGCATCGTTTTCCCCGCGTCGTGGCTAGACCACGCCATCGCCGGCGCGGATCCCAACCTCCGTGAGCTGATCATGCAGGCCATCCAGCAGACTCGTGCCCACAGCACGATGAGTTTCGCCGATCTGGTAAGGGGCGCGCTGCACCAAATGGTACTTGGCGGCACATCGTCTGCCGCGAACGTGGCGCTCTTGTTCGGCATTCACGAGCGGACATTGCGCAAACGGCTGACTGCCGACGGGACCAGCTTGCAGCAGCTTGTCAGTCAAACGCGTTTCGAGCTCGCGAAGCAGCTGCTGGAGAATACAGAAGTTCGTTTGTCGGATATTGCTGCAGCGCTGCACTATGCGGACGCGGCGGTATTTTCCCGGGCGTTCCGCGGCTGGTCAAATACGAGCCCCAGGGAATGGCGCGCCCAATATGACCGCAACAGCTAACCGGTGATGCCGCAGTGCCGCAGCAGTGGTTCGATACGCGGCTCGCGGCCGCGGAAGGCGACAAATAATTCCATCGGTTCCTTGGCACCCCCGGTCTCCAGGATTTCTGTCCTGAAGGCCGCGCCGGTTGCCGCATTGAAGATGCCTTCCTCCTCGAAGCGGGAGAAGGCATCTGCCGATAACACCTCAGCCCATTTGTAGCTGTAGTAGCCCGCCGCGTAGCCGCCGGCGAAAATGTGCGAAAACGAATTCTGGAAACGGTTGAAGGCCGGCAGTGTGGTCACTGCGACCTGTCGGTGCACCTCATATATCAGGTCCTGCACCGAGTCGAATGTGCCACTGCCCCACTCCCGGTGCAGGCGAAAGTCAAATAGCGAAAACTCCAGTTGGCGCACCATCGCCATGCCGGACTGGAAATTTCGCGCTGCCAGCATTTTGTCGAGCAGTTCCTCCGGCAGCACCGCCCCGGTCTCGTGATGCCCTGAAATAAAAGCCAGCGCTTCTCGCTCCCAACACCAGTTTTCCAGGAACTGGCTGGGCAGTTCAACTGCGTCCCAAGCCACACCGTTGATGCCGGATACTGCGGCCACCGTCTGGCGCGTCAGCATGTGATGCAGGCCATGACCGAACTCGTGGAACAGGGTCGTGAGCTCGGTGTGGGTGAGCAGCGCCGGGCTGTCGCCGACCGGCGGCGTGAAGTTGCACACCAGATAGGCTACCGGAATCTGCAGCCCCGCGCTGGTTTCGCGGCGCACCCGGCAGCTGTCCATCCAGGCTCCGCCACGTTTGTGAGCCCGGGCATAAAGATCGAGGTAGAAGCGGGCGATAACCGCATCATCGCGCAGCAATTCGAACAGTTGCACGCTAGGGTGATAGGTGTCGAACTGCTGCACTTCCCTGACGTCGATCCCGTACAGCCGGCGCACCACCTCGAACAGACCCGGTAGCACCCGGCTTACCGGCAAGTAGGGACGTATATCCTCCTGCGACACCTGATAGAGGCGCTGGCGCAGTTTTTCGCTGTAGTAGCCGATATCCCAGGCCTCCAGCGCGGCCAGGCCACCGTCCTGCTGGGCAAATGCTGTGAGCTGTGACCATTCCGCCTGGGCCTGCGGCAGGGATTGCTCGGCTAACTGTTGCAGGAATTGCACGACGCTGTCGGGATGGTCGGCCATCTTGGTAGCCAGTGACAGTTCTGCGTAGTTGGCAAAGCCCAGCAGTTGGGCCAAGCTCGCTGCGCAGCTCAAGGGTTTCTGCGATCAGGGCAGTATTGTCCCACTGGCCGCCGTGCGGACCCTGCTCTGAGGCCCGCGTACAGTTGGCGGTGTAGACTGTCTTCGCGCAGTTCCCGGTTGTCGCAGTAGTTAAGCACCGGCGACAGGGACGGAAATTCCAGATTGATCAGGTAGTCCTCCTGTCCTGCCTGCAGCGCTGCCTGTTTGGCATTGGCCAGGGCAGTCTCGGGCAGGCCTTGCAGTTGCTCCCGGGTGACCTGTTTGGACCAGGCGTTGGTGGCATCCAGTACGTTCTCGCCAAACTTGCTGCCCAGTTGCGACAGGCGCTGGCGCAGTTCGCCGTACTCACTCTTCTTGTCCGGCGGCAGGGCCACACCGGCCAGTCGAAAATCGCGCAGGGCGTGTTCGATGGATTTGCGCTGCGCAGTGTCCAGTGTCGCTGAACGCCGCGCTGTCGGCAATCTGCTGGTAGGCAGCGCACAGTTGGCTGTGCTGTCCCATCCAGGTGCCGTATTCCGACAGCTGGCGGCAGGCAGGCGTTGTAGGCCTCGCGCAAGGCATCGCTGTTGCACACGCTGTTCAGGTGGGACACCGGCGACCAGGCCTGGGACAGTTCATCTTCCAGGTCTTCGATGGGCTGCAGCAGGTTGTCCCATGTGTAGCGTTCGTTACTGGCCAGCAGTTCATCAATGCGCTGCTTGTTGCGTTCGATGAGCTGCCGGATGGCGGGCTCCACATGCGCAGGCTCGATGCGGGAAAAGGGCGGCAGAGTGTGCGATTCAAGCAGGGGGTTGGACATGGTGGGCTATTCCGGCGCAATGACAGTGCGCGATTCTAACTGAAACTGCAGCGCAGCAAAATTTGTATGTCGTTAATCCGTCGCGGGCGGCAGGTCCCAGTCCTGCAGGACATGGTAGCTCACGCCCTGTTTGCCCTGTCGTGATTCAAACAGGGCGCAGTGCCGGTAGGCCATGTCAATCGCGGGGGCCAGGGCCGGCGCCGGGTGGGGCTGCACTGCAGCGACGAAACAGCGTGATGTGGGGCTGGAACGGATTCCTGTCCCGTTTCGCACCGACTGCGCTGGCCAGACTGTTGAGTTTTTGCGCCAGGCGTGTCGAGATGCTCCGGCCAGGTGGTGGGACCCAGCCAGTAAATCCCCGGCTTGTGCCAGTAACCGGTGCGATCCAGGTGCAGTGTTGCCCCGGTCACGGCACTGCGCGCCAGCCACTCATCCACCGCCAGGCACAGTCGCTCGATGGCAGGCTCGCGCAACGCGCCGATAAAGGCCAGGGTGATATGGAAATTGGCCGGGGGAACCGGCTGCCCGGCGCAGGCCAGTTGCCGATCGCGCCAGTCGGACACCTGCAGTGCGGTCGTCGCATCCAGCTCGATGCCGAAAAATACGCGTATCATTCACGGGGTTTCTTTTTCTTGGGCGGCGCAAAGCCGTCATTGGTTGGCCCCGGTCCGGCCGCTGCTGCGGTCCGCCGTTTGCCGAGATTTTTCTGGTTGCGCACCCGCGTCTTGCTTTTGTCGGCGGCAGATTTGCCGGTTTTTTTCTTGCTGCCGGCGGCCTTGCCTGAGGACTTCAGTTTTTTGGGCCCGCTGTACTTCGCTTTCAGACCGGGAAGTATGCGCCGCTCAAACCGCAGTGCCAGATAGCGCTCAATGCTGACCATCAGGTTCCACTCGGCGGCACTGGCCAGGGACACGGCCAGGCCCTTGGCGCCAGCGCGGCCCGTGCGGCCGGTGCGGTGCAGGTAGTTGTCGCCGCTGTAGGGGATGTCGTAATTGATCACCAGATCGATACCGGCCACGTCGATGCCCCGGGCGGCCAGATCGCTGGCGCAGACGATATGCACCTTGCCGTCGTGAAACTGGTGCATGACGTGTTTGCGTTCCTCGGTACTCATCTCGCCGTGCAGGCTGGCGCAGCGCAGGCCCTGGCGCCTGAGCAAGATCGGCCAGGCGTACTGCTGTATCACGCTTGTTGCCAAATACCAGGGCGCGGTGGAAACCACCTTGTTGCAACAGCGCGGTGAGCAATTTGTCCTTGTGCTCCCGACTGTCGGCCAGTATCAGTTGGTGCTCGATACTGCTGTGCGGTTGGCGCACCTGGCCCACCGCAATCGTTTGCGGTGAGTGCAATAGCGTTTCGGCGATGGCACCCACACCCCGGTGTGAGAGAGTTGCGGACAACAGCAGCACCTGCCTGTTAGCGGGGCAGAACCCGGCGACTTTCACCACATCATCGCGAAAACCCATGTCCAGCATGCGATCCGCTTCATCCAGCACCAGGGTCTGCAGCGCGCTGAGGTCGACACTGCGTTTCTGGCAGTGCTCCAGCAGGCGCCCTGGTGTCGCTACGACAATTTCCGGGTCCTTGCGCAACTGCGCTTTTTGGTACTTGAAGTCGGCGCCACCGGTGATGGCCTGCGCTTGCAGTGGCGACATGACCAGCAATTGACGGCACTGCTTGAGCACCTGCCGCGCCAGTTCGCGGGTGGGCACGAGAATCACCGCCAATGTGCCGGGCTGTTTGGTCGATGTTGCGCAAGAATTTTTTGTGCCAGCGGAATCAGGTAGGCCAGCGTCTTGCCACTGCCGGTCTCGGCGCTGACCAGCAGGTCCTTGCCCTCCAGCGCAGCGGGTACTGCCAGTGTCTGCACTTCAGTGGCTGCAGTGAGTGCAAGCGCATCGATGCCAAGGCGCAAATGACGGTCAAGCTGTAGTTCGTCGAACACGGTAGCGCGCTCCGCTGGCTGTCTGATTAAATGTAGCGAGTTCCGCTTTGATGGAACCCGGTGGCAAGGTCGGTGAATTGAAAATCTGCCGCAGAAACTGCTGCCTGGACTAAGAAGGGTCCCTGGTGCGGTATCTTCCGATATAGTATATCCCCTGAACAGGTGCAGCGGGTACCTCAAGCAGGCAATGGCGCTCTTGCAGAAGTCGTGTTGCTACGGGTCGAACGGGGAGAATGGCGAATGGTGCAGGCGGTAAGAATACACAAAACGGGTGGTCCCGAGGTGATGGTGTTGGAAGACGTCGAGCTCGGCGCCCCTGGCCCTGGCATGGTGACAGTGGCGAACCGGGCGATTGGCCTCAATTACATCGACACCTATCATCGCAGCGGCCTGTATCCGCTGCCACTGCCCACCGGTATCGGCCTGGAGGGCGCGGGAGTGGTACAAACCGTGGGGGAGGGTGTTGATCTGAGGGAAGGTGATCGCGTGGCCTACTGCTCTGCCGGTTTCGGGGCGTATGCACAAGCGCTCAACCTGCCCGCTTCACGTCTGGTAAAAATTCCCAAGGGAATTAATTTCGAACAGGCGGCGGCATGCCTGCTGAAGGGCCAGACCACGGAATACCTGTTGCAGAGAACTTATCCCTTGAAAGCGGGTGAGACCTGTCTCTTTCATGCCGCAGCCGGTGGCGTGGGCCTGATCTTCGGGCAATGGGCGAGCAGTATCGGCGCCACGGTGATTGGCACCGTGGGCTCGCAGGAAAAAGCCGAACTGGCAATGGCCCATGGCTTTGCGCACGTGATCAATTATCGTACTGAGAACGTGGTGCAACGGGTGTTGGAAATCACCGGCGGCCAGAAGGTGCCGGTGGTGTATGACGGCGTGGGTAAGGATACCTTCGATATCTCTCTGGACTGCCTCAGGCCCCGGGGCTTGATGGTGAGTTTCGGCAACGCTTCTGGCGCGCCGGAGCCGCTAAATCTGCAGACGCTGGCCAACAAGGGCTCACTTTTTATCACGCGCCCCAGCATGCTGAGCTACACCATCAGTACGGAGGAACTCCAGCAGTCATCCAATGACCTTTTCGCGAAGATCCTGGCGGGCGCTGTGCGCATCGAGATCAACCAGCGCTATGCCCTGGCGGATGTGCAGCAGGCACATCGGGACCTGGAAAGCCGCAGGACCACCGGCTCCACGATCCTGCTGCCTGGCAACGCCAGCATTCCAGGAGCATAACGCGTGTCACCGCGAGTAGGACCAGTTGTATTGGCGGGCGCTGCGGTGCGCCTGGAGCCCTTGCGCCCGGAGCACGCCCAGGGCCTCTACAACCGTGGGCGCAACCAGGCGGACTGGGCCTATATGCCCCGCGGCTGTTTTGTCGACCTGGCGGATACGCGCCAGTGGATCGAGGAAGCCATGGCCGCGCCGGGACAATTGCCCTTTGCCATCGTGGAAACCGTTAAGGACAAGGTGGTGGGCAGCACGCGCTATCTGAATATCCGGCCAGAGCACCGCGCAATGGAGATCGGCTGGACCTGGCTGGGCCAGGAGTGGCAGCGCACTGCGCTCAATACCGAGGCGAAGCTGCTGCTGTTGTCCCACGCCTTTGAACGACTCGGTTGTGTGCGGGTGGAGTTCAAGACCGATGCGCGTAACGAACGCTCTCAGCGCGCATTGGAGAGGATTGGCGCCACGAGGGAGGGCGTCCTGCGCAATCACATGATCGTGCAGGGCAATTACGTACGTGATTCCGTCTACTTCAGCGTAATCGCGGCGGAGTGGCCGGATGTAAAGGCATGCCTGCAAGCACTCGTAAATCGCACTTCACAGCCGCTCAGCTCACCGTCGCCTGCACCGTCTCGTTCTCCGAGAAACTCTCGGCGAACAGGGCGGACGTAAGATAGCGTTCGCCGGAGTCCGGCAGGATAGCGACTATCATCTTGCCGCGGTGGGCGGCCTGCTGCGACAGGCGGTGGGCGACTGCCATTGCCGCGCCGCAGGAGACGCCCGCCAGAATACCCTCCTGCTGCATCAGCTTGTGTGCCCATGCCATTGCCTCGTCACTCGATACTTGCTCGACCTGGTCCACCATGGTCAGGTCCAGATTTTTTGGTAAAAAGCCCGCGCCAATGCCTTGGATCTTGTGAGGGGCATGGCTGGGCGTTGCGCCCGACTTGGCCGCTGTGATCATCGTGGTCGAGTCGGGCTCTACCGCAACACTCAGTATGGCCTTGCCCCGGGTGTTTTTGAGATAGCGGGAAATGCCGGTGAGGGTGCCGCCAGTGCCCACCCCTGATACCAGGATATCGATACCGCCGTCGGTGTCGGCCCAGATTTCCGGTCCGGTGGTCTGTTCATGGATGGCAGGATTGGCCGGGTTTTCGAACTGGTGGGGGCCCCAGTACTTTTGCGGGTCAGAAGCGATAATGTCCTCTGCTTTTTGTATAGCGGCAGCGATCCCCTTGCTGCCATCGGTGAGGATGACCTGCGCTCCCAGCGATTTCATCAGCATGCGCCGCTCGAGACTCATCGTATTGGGCATGGTCAGTATGCAGCCGTAGCCTTTGGCCGCCGCCACGAAGGCCAGGGCAATCCCGGTGTTGCCACTGGTGGGCTCGACGATAGTCATGCCGTTCTTGAGGCTGCCATCGCGCTCCGCTGCGGCAACCATACTGGCACCGATACGGCACTTGACAGACATCGCGGGGTTGCGGTTCTCCAGCTTGACGTAGATATTTCCGTCACTGATGTGATTAATTTTAACCAGTGGCGTCCCACCGATGGTCTCTGCATTGTCGCGGTAGATTTTGCTCATATTGGCATCCTTCGAATTCGACTGGGTCCAGGCCCCGTCCCCGCACAAGAGTAGTACTGACGTGTGCAGCTGTCCATTGCCAACCTCCGTGGTCTATCGAGTAGGGTGATGCCCAAAAATATTTTTTGGGCTAGGTGGAACTAATGATCTGGGCCTGTGTCGTATTTAGCACAGTGGGTGTGGCCGTGTTTGCGGCGAGGGTTTCAGCACCATTGTTGTAATACTGGATTCCGTCCAGGTCTCATACTCCTAGCGTGGTAGTTTGCCTGCGCATTCCGGCCCTTTGGGCCGGTTTTTTTGTTCTATTCTAAAGTGAATTCGCGGCCTGCCCGGTGGCTTGCGCCAGGGATTCCAGCGTCTGGGGCCCGATCAAGGTTGCCACGAGCTGTCCGGCGGGATTCAGAATAAGTGTGGTGGGTAACACCACTGGCTTGGTAGTCCCCAGTTGCGTGGCAGGATCGGCCTCCAGGCTGGCAAAAGCCACACCCAGTTTTAGCCGTTGTTGTTCAAGCTCCGCGCCGCTGGCACCATCGTAGTTCACTCCAACTACCGTCACTTGAGCGTACTGCGCATCAAGCGCGTTCAGCTGCGGGATCTCCTCGATGCAGGGTTTACACCACTGCGCCCAGTAGTTGATCACGACCCATTGGCCACGCAGCTCTTCCAGGCGTGGCTGGGAGCCGGTGTCAGTGTGCTCAGTGCAGGCAAGCAAAGACAGGAGCACACCGAGACAGAGCAGGTATTTCACTGGTTGAACAATTCCACGAGATTGGCACCCAGAAAACTTCGCTGATCCCTGCGCTGCGCCAGTAGCAGGCGGTAGGCGTCGCCTTGCCAGCCATTGTCAGGCTTGATGTCCTGTTCGTTAAGGGAGTGCTCCTTGTCGACCCATTCTTTTAGTTGCCAGAAAGGGATGGTATGCAGGTCCCGACACAGCAGATAGTGACCCTTGTCATTTTCGGTGATGACTTTTTTCTGGGTAAGAATATCGCGCAACTCGCCCCAGGTTTCACTGTCCAGGCCACGAATGATCTCGTGCCTGCCGTCGAGCAGTTCAGTCTCGCGTACCGCATTGCCCGACTGTTGCTTTTGCCAGAACAGATGCAGTACATCCAGTGCCTTTAGCACCATCGGGCGATTGGCCTGCTCATAACTCTGGTAGGCAGAGAGGCTGTGCACCAGAACTCCCCCCATCAGCACAATGATCCAGGACAGGTGAATCCACAACAGGAACAGCGGTACGGCGGCAAAAGCACCATAGATAAAGGTGTAACTGGAACCTACGACTAATTGGGTGAAGAGTGCGCGCGCCGCGTGAAATGCCAGTGCGGCGAAAAAGCCGCCGATCAAGGCATGCCGGAAGGGCACATGGCAATTGGGTACTGCGGCATAGACCAGACTGAAGCCCATCGTGCTCAGAAGCAGGGGAGCTGATTGCACCAGGAGAGGATAGGACTCGAAAACATTGAGGGTATCCAGAGCGTCGGCGACGGATGAGAGGTAGGTACTCATACCGAGTGCCAGGCCGATGGTGATCGGCGCCAGACTGAGCACCGCCCAGTACAGCAGGAAACTGGAAATGGCGCTGCGGTGTTGCCGGGCGCGCCATATCATGTTGAACGTGTGCTCAATATTGCGCAACATCAGGATGGCGGTTACCAGCAGGAAGCCAACACCGGGCCCGGTGAGATTTTTGGCCTGCTGCGAGAAATCATTAAGGTAGTGTTCTATGTCTGAACTGCTTGAGGGTACGAGGTGTTTGAACAGGAGCATCTGCATCTGCTCCTCGGCTCCCTGGAAAGCCGGAATCGCGGACGCCACGGTGTACAGTACCGTCAGCAGTGGCACCAGTGCGAACAGGCTCATATAGGTGAGTGCTGCGGCGTTTTCGGAGCAGCGGTCAGCCAAAAAACGGCTGAAGAGATAACGCAATCGGCGCCATAACTCGCGGAAAATCTTTCTGAGCAATGTCATGGCCACATTATGGCACGAGTGGAGGGGCGCCTGCACGACCCTGCGATTCTCCTGCGCCTTATATGGCGATGGTTTTGTTATACTCCGTGACGATTCACCACTATTTCGGGAAAACGCTAATGCCTGCAATCACCATCTATCACAATCCGCGTTGCTCCAAGTCGCGTAATACCTTGGCGTTACTGGAGAAAAACGGTGTGCAGCCAAAGATCATTCTCTATCTGGAGACACCACCCGGGCGCGCAGAAATTGCCCGGCTGCTAAAAAAACTGGGCCTGACGGCCGGAGAGTTGGTGCGGCGCTCGGAGGAAGAGTATAAGGCCTGTGGCCTGGGCAAGGATTCCAGTGACGAGGAAATTCTGGCGGCCATGGCCGAACACCCGAAACTGATAGAGCGCCCCATCGTGGTCAGTGGCGAAAGGGCCGTGCTGGGTCGCCCCCCGGAGAATGTGCTGGAGCTGATCAACTGATGTCAGAACCCTACGTGCTGGTCCTGTACTACTCCAGGCAGGGTGCCACCGCGACTATGGCGCAACACATAGCGCGCGGCGTCGAATTGGTGCCTGGCGTCACAGCTCGTTTGCGCACCGTGCCTGCTGTCTCCACCACCTGTGAGCAGACTGCTGAAGAGATTCCTGCCTCCGGCCCCTTGTACTGCGAGCTGGCAGACCTGCGCGACTGTGCCGGTCTGGTCATGGGAAGTCCCACCCGGTTCGGCAATATGGCCGCGCCGCTGAAGTACTTTATAGATCAAACCTCGGCGCTGTGGCTGAGCGGTGCCATGATCGACAAACCGGCAGCTGTCTTTACGTCCACCTCCAGCATGCATGGTGGGCAGGAGTCGACACTGCTTAGCATGCTGCTGCCACTATTGCATCACGGCATGATCATTGCTGGCTTGCCCTACAGTGAGCCCGGGCTGATGAGTACCACGTTCCGGTGGTACACCCTACGGGGCATCCCACTGGGGTGGCAGTGACAATAAGCGGGCGGTCGATGAGGTAGAGGCGGCGCTGTGCCGCGCGCTCGGCGAGCGCGTTGCGCGGCTGGCGCTTGGAGCGCGCTGATGATACTGAATTTACGTTCGAGCGCGGCCCGCGTGACGTGGCTGAGTTGGTCCGCACTGGTACTGCAGCAGGTGGCGGATGCGTGGGTGCACCAGGCACCCTGGTTTATCTGGGTCTTGAAAGTAATGCCGTTGTTGATGTTTCTACCCGGTATGCGCAAGGATAACCTGCGCAGCTATATCTGGTTGTGTTTCGTGTGCCTGGGGTATTTTATGATCCTGGTGCAGCGTATATTCGCGCAGCCTGACAGCTTGCTCGTGATCAGCGGGCTGGTTGCGGTTGTGCTATTGTTTACCGCCGCGATGCTGTATGTGCGCTGGCGAGCCCGGGAACTGCGTTTATTGAGCGCGCATCAAATGGTCGGTGGAGATTAGTGTATGAATAAACCTTCGCGCTTGCGTCGAATATTGTCCGGCATTTGGCGGGGCATCACGCGCGTCAGGCTGGCCATGTCTAATATCCTGTTCCTGGTAATGATTGCCTTTATCTATTTTGTCTACGTCGGGGGCGCACCTGAGCCGCTGCCGGATAAAGCGGCGCTGCTGCTGAATATGAGCGGCACGGTGGTGGATCAGAAGTCAGCGGTGAATCCGCTACAGGCGTTGTTGGGTGAGCCCTCGCCCGAACAACACGAGGTGTTGCTGCGGGATGTTATTGAGGCGATTGATTACGCCGCGAAAGACCCGGCCATCAATTCCCTGGTGATGGAACTGGATGACCTGATGTACCTTGGCATCAGTAAAACCCAGGAAATAGCCCGCGCGCTGGATACTTTCCGCAAAACCGGAAAGCCCATAGTGGCGGTCGGAGATTACTATACCCAGGACCAGTACCTGCTAGCCAGTTATGCCAATACGGTGATCGCGCATCCCATGGGGGGGGTGGCACTCGAGGGTTTTAGCAGCTATCGCAATTATTTTCGCGAGGCGCTGGAAAAAATCTCGGTAAATGTCCACGTCTTTCGCGCCGGTGACCACAAATCCGCCGTTGAGCCATTCATGCGCGATGACATGTCTCCCGAAGAAAAGGAAATTACCAGTCGCTGGCTGGACAACCTGTGGGGCCAGTACGCTTCTATTGTGGAAACACAACGAAAGCTGGCGCCGGGTACGGTAAATGATTATGTGAACAACTTTTCCGAGCGTCTGCAGAGCCAGGGCGGTGATACAGCGCAGGCCGCCGTGCAGGCTGGCCTGGTGGACAAGTTGCTCGGTCGCAGTGAGGGCAATGATTACCTCGTTGAACTGGTCGGTGCCAGCAATGATGACGGCCTTTATGAAGCTATCGAGTTCGAGCGCTACGTGGCGCACAAGCGGCCCTTGTCCCTCGGCGTTGCAGAGGGGGATCGTGTAGCGGTCATTACAGCGGAGGGCAATATTCTGCCTGGCGAACAGCCGCCCGGGAGTATTGGCGGCGATTCGCTGGCGCAGTTGATTCGCAGCACTGTCGAGGCGGATGGGGTTAAAGCCATTGTCTTGCGCATCAACAGCGGCGGCGGCAGCATGTTCGCATCGGAAATTATTCGTCAGCAGGTACTCCATGCCCGTGATATGGGCTTACCGGTTGTCGTTTCGATGGGCGCTGTTGCTGCCTCCGGCGGATACTATATTGCCGCTGAGGCAGATGAAATCTGGGCCACTCCGTCCACGATCACTGGCAGTATCGGTGTGTTTGCAGCGTTCCCCACGTTTGAGGATCTGCTGCAGCGCGTGGGCATATACACGGATGGCGTCGGCACCACCAAACTTGCTGGCTCGCTGCGCGCCGACCGGCCGCTTAACCCCGAGTTGGTTACTGCGCTGAACAGCGGTGTGGAGTTTGCCTACAAAAGTTTTGTGCAGATTGTGGCCCAGGGACGAGATTTGAAGGTTGCGGAGGTGGATCCACCACTGGCTCAGGGCCGGGTGTGGAGTGCCTACGATGCACAACAGAAGGGCCTGATCGATAGTCTGGGGAGCCTTGATGATGCCATCGCCGCCGCCGCTACCCTGGCCAAGCTGAAGGATTATCAGGTCGAGTACGTTGAGCTGCCGCTGTCACCACGGGATATGTTCATGAGGCAACTGGCGCGCAGTGTCGGCAGCCTGAAGCTGTGGACGGATTCTTCCGCCAGCGCGGCGTTGTCCGGGTTGTTGGGTCCAATGCGGGCAGCGGCGGAGGAATTGAGTAGCCTGCAGGATCCCAGGCATTTGTATATGCGCTGTATTGCGTGTGGACTGGTGCGCTAGCGACCTGTAGACGAGGAGGGAAAGTACAACAGTATGACAACGACATTTGAAAATCCGGCCGCGCTGCTAGGGGCTGTGGGGCAACACCTGGGATACAGCGACTGGCAGGCGATTGACCAGCAGCGTATCAACCTGTTTGCCGAGGCCACGGGTGACCACCAGTGGATTCATGTGGACCCGCAAAGAGCGGCGGCAGGTCCTTTTGGCAAGACCATCGCTCACGGTTATCTCACACTGTCGATGGCCAACCTGTTTCTGCCGCAGATCATGCGGGTCGAGAACACCTCGATGGGTGTGAACTACGGTTGCGAAAAAGTGCGTTTCCCTGCGGCGGTGCCGGTGGGCAGTCGCATACGCGGCGGAGGTGAGATTGTGAGTGCCGAGGAGGTCAAAGGTGGTGTGCAGGTGGTGGTACGCATGACCATCGAGATTGAGGGTGGCGAGCGCCCTGCCTGTGTGATCGATACCATTAGTCGCTTTTTCCCCTGATTTCACCAGAAGGAAGCTCCGTCGTGCTGGAAACTAGTGATGTCATAGAGCCGGTCTACCCCGCCGCCACTGTAGTCCTGGTGCGGGACGGTGACGCTGGCCTGGAAGCCCTGCTGGTGCAACGCAACCAGGCGGTACAGCACATGGGCGGTATGTGGGTGTTTCCCGGTGGCAAGGTGGATGCAGCGGATTACCCCACCGATAGCGACACGTATCGGGCTGCGGTCAACGCCGCTATTCGCGAGACGCGGGAGGAGGCCGGGCTGGATGTCAGCGCCGAGCAGCTCGTTTACCTGTCCCACTGGACCACGCCTGCCGGCGCCAAGAAACGCTTTGCAACCTGGTTTTTCCTCACCATATTGGAAGATGGGCAGGAGGTTACTGTCGATGGCGGAGAGATCGCACAGCATCGCTGGGTCAGACCTGCAACCGCGCTGATCGAGTCGGCAGATGAAGACCACCCCCTGCGCCTGATGCCGCCCACCTATGTCAGCCTCGCAGATATTGCCGACTGCCACAGCTGTGCGCAGGCGAGAGAAAGAATCGGTAGTCGCGCTGCCATCATCTACGCTCCGCGCATGGTAGCGGTTGAGGATGGAATGTGCTTTTTGTACGAGGGCGATGCGGGATACCAGGACACCAGCGTGGAGACCCAGGGCGTGCGCCACCGTCTCTACATGGTCAATAATCAACTGGAATATATCCGGGAAACCTGATGCGCATTGCGGAAATATTGCGTGACTAAAAACGCTGGTGACACGGGGATCACTCGACGTGGCCTGCTGACCGGTTTGGCCGCGACCGCCGCGGCCACGGTCGCTGCTGGGTCTGCCGCACTGCCGCGCTCGGCAGTCAAGTCCTGGTATCTGCGCACCGATGTACTGGTCGCCGGATCCGGCGCGGCCGGTGTTTGCGCCGCCATTGAAGCGCGCCAGGCCGGCGCCGAGGTGCTGCTCATTGAGTCACTGTCCCGCTTTGGCGGTTCATCTGCGATGTCTGGCGGTGTGGTGTACGCTGGCGGTGGAACTGCCTTGCAAAAAGCGCTCAAAGTTGAGGACAGCGTCGAACAAATGTACCGCTTTATTTCGCTGGCCGGTGCAATCCATCCTCCCCTGGACAAAATTCAATTGTATTGCGAAGAGAGTGCTGCCCACTTTGACTGGTTGGTGGCGCAGGGCATACCGTACACCGAGAAGTTCAGCGCCGCCAAGGAGCTGCCGATGGGTGATGAATCCCTGTACTTCTCCGGTACAGAACTGGCTTGGCCAGCCAGGGATCTGGCCACACCGGCCCCCCGGGGACATGTCCCGGGTGTGCCGGGAATGAATGGTGGCAGGCGCCTGATGGAGGCGCTGTTACCCCAGGCTGAAGCGCTTGGAGTAAGCCTGCGCGCCGGTGTTTCTGCCGGACGGCTTGTTACTGAGAGCGATGGCCGTATTGCCGGTGTGATGGTGACCATCGCTGGAGAGCCGCGCGCTATACGAGTCAGGCGCGGCGTTGTCCTGGCGTGTGGTGGATTTATTCACAATCGGGAGATGCTCAAGCAGTACGCGCCGCACTTGTACGATTGCTCGGTGCCCTGGGGTAACGCGGGTGATCAGGGCGATGGCATCAATATGGGAATCGCGGTGGGCGCGGCCGCGCTGCGTATGCACGAGGGGTTTGCCATCGCGCCGATTTACCCGCCAGAGAATGTATTGTCCGCAATTGTGGTGAACGCATCGGGGCAGCGTTTTATCTCCGAGGAGTCCTACTACGGCATGCTGGGCGATGCCATTGCTTATCACCAGCAGGGGCGTGCCTGGCTTATCACCGACCAGAAAAGCAGCTATCCAACGCACCAGGACAACTTTCTACCGGTGGCCGAGGGCAACAGCATCAGTGAAATTGCAGTGCGGATGGATTTCCCCAAGGGCGCATTGCAACACACAGTGGGGTACTACAACCAGCACGCCGCCAACGGCGACGACCCCCTGTTCCGCAAAAGCCGGACGTGGTTGCGACCGTTGCAGGGACCGCCTTATAAGGCCTGGGATCTGTCGGTAGGAAAGGCTTTCTTTCCGGCACATACTTTCGGTGGTTTGCACACCACCGTTGACGGGCAGGTGCTGAACAGTTTTGGAGAGGCTATTCCTGGCCTGTATGCAGCGGGACGCAATACGGCGGGGATACCGACAGCGCCTTACATAGCCAGCGGCTTGTCCGTCGGAGATTGCACTTTTTTTGGCCGGCGGGCTGGTCGCGCTGCCGCGCTTGAGCCTAAGCGCAAGGCATGAGTCGCCGGTTTGCCATAGCCATACTCGGTTGCAGCGCGCTACTTGTGTCAGGCATGGTTGCCGCGCAGCAGTTACTGCCGACAGGAGATCCCGAGCGCGGCCGGTTGGAATTCGGCGCTTGCCGCACCTGTCATTATGCAGAGTCCATCATGGGCCATAATAACGGCCCCAATCTGCACCGCGTCTTTGGCAAGGTTGCCGGCAAGCAGGAGGGCTTTGACTACTACTCGGATGAATTCAAGGCCGCCCAGTTTGTGTGGACGCCCGAGCTGATGTTTGTGTGGTTGGAAAATCCCATGGCCATGTTCCCCGGCTCCTCCATGATGAGCCTCGGGGTGCCCGATGCGCAGCGGCGGGCAGACCTGATTGAGTTCCTCAAACAGGCTTCTGTGCGCGAGCCGTGAGGAGGGTGCAGCTTACTAGCGGCTCCGGCTGCCCGCTCACGACATCGGTGTGCGTGATAGCACGCTAAGAGGGTTCGGCTGTCGGGAGTGCAATTCGTCAGCGAGTATCGGGGAAGCTGGCGAATTGCACTCCCGACAGCCAGACCCGTCTACTCAAAAAAGTTGCTGTTGTTACGCCTATTTTTTCACAATCACCGAACTGCCATGGCCAAACAGGCCCTGGTTGGCGGTGATTCCCACCTTCGCACCCTGCACCTGTCGATCACCCGCCTGTCCGCGTAACTGCCAGGTTAACTCACAAACCTGCGACAGGGCCTGGGCCGGCACCGCCTCGCCGAAACAGGCTAGGCCGCCGGAGACGTTCACCGGAATCCTGCCGCCGAGCGCAGTGTCTCCGGCGCGTAACAGGGCTGCCGCCTCGCCCCGTGGGGCCAGTTGTAAATCCTCAATCCAGTCCAGTTCCAGAGCGGTGGACAGGTCGTACACCTCGGCCAGGTCAATATCCTCAGGGCCGATGCCAGCCTCTTCATACGCCTTGATCGGCAAGCTCGCGCGGTAGGCGTGCGCCTCTACACCCGCGGCGGCCGCTGAATCTGTGGCGATATCAGGCATTTCTACCACGGCGCTGGCGAAGGTCGGGGTCACGGTGGAAATCGCCACCACCCGCGGCGCATTGCCCTTGCCAATTTTGCGCGCGTATTCCACGCTGGATACGATCAGTGCCGCACCGCCGTCGCTGGTCGCACAGATATCCATGAGCCGCAGCGGGTCGGCGACCATAGCGGAGGCCGCGACATCCTCGAGCGTATAGCATTTGCGATAGCGCGCCCGCGGGTTTTTGCTGCCCACCAGCGAGTTCTTGACTTTTACTGCAGCGAAATCCGCCAGGGTATCGCCGTAGATATCCATGCGGCGCCTGGCGTACAGGGCAAAATAGGTCGGGTTGGTGATGCCCAAATAAAAACGCACCCAGTCAGGATCTTCCGGCCGGTAACCCCCGGCCGGCGCTAAAAAGCCCTTGGGCGTGGTATCTGCACCCACGACGAGAGCTACGTCGCACGCGCCGGACAGGATTTTGTTGCGCGCTGCCGCCAGGGCCTGGGAGCCTGATGCACAAGCCGCATAGGAAGTATTGACCTCTGCGCCCTGCCAGCCCAGGGCCTGTGCGAAGGTGGCACCGGCGACGTAGCCGGGGTAGCCGCAGCGTATGGTGGCACCACCGGAGACAAATTTGACATCCTGCCACGGTACCCCCGCATCGGCGAGGGCCTCGCGCGCCGCCGCGACCCCGTACTGCACGAAATTGTGGCCCCACTTGCCCCAGGGGTGCATGCCGACGCCCAGAATGGCGATTTCATTGGACATATTGATGTACTCCAGATTCAGCCGACTTCTATTGCGCCAGGGGTTGCCACTTCCAGGTGACCTTGATGTCTTTGTCCGTTTCGTGCAGCGCTTCCAGCACCAGTTCCATCTCCATGCCGACCTTCAGGTCGGCTACTGTCAGTCCTTCGATCACTTGTCCCAACACCACCATCTGCTCGGTTTCCAATTGCACTGCAGCGATCGCATAGGGGACGAAGGGTTCCTGTGCGACAAACGGTGCAGGGGGTTTGTAGCAGGCGTTCGTATAGCTCCAGATACGACCAGTCCGGCTCAATTCCACCTCGCGAAAGTCGGTGCTATCGCACTGCGGATTGCGGCAATAGTCGCTCTGCTTGGGGAAAAAATAAGTGTCACACTGTTCGCACTGGGTGCCAATCAGGTGCGGTTTGGAATCCATGGTATGCCAGCCTTCGATGGCAGGGACGAGGGGTTTTGGGCTCATGGTTTACTCCCGAGAAAAACGTGGCACAGGGTACTACTGGCAGGACGATACAGGCAAGGGCGATCAGGCAAAGCGCAAGCCGGAAGTTTCGCATGGGTAGACGGATTCTAATACGTGGTTCTCAACCGCCTTCAATGGCGGCCAGCGGCACCTCGTAGACCTCGCCATTCTCTACATTCACTGTCCAGGTGTCTTCCTTCAGTTCCGCCTTTACCTCGCGATTGGTCGCGTTGACGTAGCCGGTCATGAAGTTGATGGTGAACTTCTCGCCTTTCGGGCTCTGCACCGTGACTGAGGCCTGTCTGTTGTCCATGCGCGCAATGCCTGCCGGGCACTGGCCGAAGTCTTTCGCGCCAGCAGCGCGGCAGCGCAGCAGAGTGGTCGCGTCGAATTCGGTGGTGGAGAAGGGCGCTGTCGGGTTGTCTTTATCGGAGGGTGGCTTCAGCGCGGCCGTATCCCAGTACACGAACACGCTTTCGTCCGGCAGTCGGAAGATCATCCCCTGGTCGCCCATGCCGCCGTCCTGGCGGTACACGGCGCGGCCATTCTGGTCGCGATAATTGCCTGGCGCATCACCCACCGGCGTCAAATCGTGGGTGACGCCGTCAGCGCGGGTGATGGTCACGTAGCCCTGGCGCTGGGAGAACGTGCAGGCGATCATTTTATCGGTGTGGTCTGCGCCCCTGGGATAGATGTCACAGCGCGCGTCAGTAGAGTCCGCGGCGGCGGCTGCCACCCAGGCCGCGGCGACGAATGCCGCCATGCGAGTGAGCCTGTTCATAGGTGTGCGTCTCTGTGTGCAGTCCGGGTGGAGCGAAGTTATAGCCCGTTCACGTTCAATCTGCAATCGCGGCTGCGTGGCCGATCAGGTTCGTGCTTGCCGCGGGTGCCGCTTTTGTGCACAGTGCGGCCATGTGCGGCCGCTTCAACGTCATCGACAGCCCCGGGTTGCAGCAGTTGCTGCAAGACCTCGGTATCCATTTATCCCTGCCTGAGCGCTTCAATGTGGCGCCCACAGAACAGGTCGCGCTGGTGCGCCAGGGCGAGCAGGGCGCGACGGTGCATTCCGCCCGCTGGTGGCTTACGCCGTCATGGGCGAAGGAGATGAGCCAGGCTTACTCGATGTTCAACGCGCGCAGTGAGACGCTGTCGACAAGCCCGGCCTTTCGCGGGCCGTTCCGGCACCAACGCGGTCTGGTGCCGATGAGCAGCTTTATAGAATGGCGGCTGGAGGAGGGTATCAAGCAGCCCTGGCTTATCACCAACGAACAGCAAGCGCTGGCGGCGGCGGCGCTGTGGGATGTGTGGGAGGCCGACGATGCGCCCCTGTTGTCCTGTACTCTGGTGACCACTACGGCGGCGCCGACGTTTCGTCCCTGGCACGAGCGCATGCCGGTGTTCCTGTCTCCCGATGAATACCAGCGCTGGCTGGACAACGAGCATGCGATCGCGTCGGACGATCGCATCTTCCGCAGCGAACTGAAGTCGAACCTGCTGTTGATGCCACTGTCGCGGGCAGTGAGCAATGCCCGCAACAAGGACCCGGCGGCCATGCACGGAATCGGCGAGACGGTCGATCTGACCTGCTAATTTAGCCGTCCGGCACCTACCGCCGGGGGCCGAATTGGTCGACAATCACGGCGGCACTGGATCGGGAGATTCAAATACTTCACAAAGAGGGAACGACTATGCGTACATATGCAATCACAGGAGGCGCCACGGGAATCGGCGCGGAACTGAAGCGGCAATTGCTAGTGGCAGGGCACAGGGTAATTTCCGTTGATATCAAGGAAGGTGACGTTGTGGCTGACCTGTCCACAAAGCAGGGCCGCCAGATAGCGGTCGACGGCGTGCGTGCGCTCGCGCCGGATGGCCTGGACGGATTTGTTCCGTGTGCCGGCCTGCCGCCGGTGGTCAAGCCGTTTTCGTTGATCGCCAAGGTCAATTACTTCGCCGTGATTGCCACCGTGGAGGGACTGCGCGACCTGGTGGCGAAGAAAAAAGGCAGCATACTGTTCGTGTCATCCAATTCGGCGCCCATGATTCGCACAGATGATGTCTTCGTGCAGAGTTGCCTGGCCGGGGACGATGAAGCCGCCGTCTGCGCCGCCATCGATGCGCGCGACGGCCAGACCGCCTACGCGGGGTCCAAGCGGGCCATGACGATCTGGATGCGCCGCCACGTGGTGGAGTATGCCGCCGGCGGTGTGCGCCTGAACGCGGTGGCGCCAGGCATCACCATGACGCCGCTCACCGATCGCGTCCTGGCCGACAAGGAGTACGGCCCGGCCATCAAGGCGTTTGGCGACATGGTGCCGGTGGCACATAACGCCCAGCCTGCGGACATCGCCAATGTAATGCGTTTTATGCTGGGCGACGAGGCGAGCTATCTCTGTGGCTCGGTCTTTTTCGTCGATGGCGGCTCCGACGCCATGCTGCGCCCCGACGACTTCTAGGGCGCAACCTCTTTTAAGGCAGGTGGGTCAGGGTGCGCCAGAGTTACTTTCTGCGGCCCGGTCTGACGCTATAGCCGCGGCAATGACTTCACTGAGTTGGAAGAGCAGCGCACTGTAGGCGGCAGCGACCTGCTCTGGTTCCGGGGCCCCGGGAGGTAAAGGCACTTGCAGACGACTGATGCGGCGGTTGCCCGTTGCGGTGCTACCCGTGCGGTACACCAGCCAATCCGCCGTAAGTGTCGCCTCGTTCTCGTTGGCATCCAACTGTAGCAGGTTAACTTCGACGCCGAACTCTGGAGCCCGCTCGGGACGCCATGGGAAGGTACTCACGTTTTGCGTGTTCAGCAGCCCCGTCAGGTTGAGGACCAACACACGCTGTATCCCATCACCCAGTGGTTCCGCCCACATGTCCAGACTGGCAACCTGCAGCGTATTGTCTACACGGTTGTAGACCATGTTTTGGCGAGTCAGGTATTCGGGGATATTGATGGGACCGACACCCAGCGCCGGTGCCGTGCCACTCGGCGCAGGGAATTCGTGCGCAGACAGCACATAGAAATTGTTGGGTGGGCTGCTACCGCAGCCCGCCAGCAGCAGGCCCAGGAACGGTAACCATGCCAGTGGCAGGAATTTGTTGCTCATTGTTCGTCTCCACGTTTGCCTCGGATCAGTGACTCGGGCTGTTGTTCCAGTGTGTTCGCAAGGGATTGCAATGACCTGCCGGCACGGGTCACTTCCTGCAAGGCATTGTTCAATTGGTACAGGGTCGGTGAATCCGGAGACGCCAGTCCTTCCACCTGCCCCATACCCTGTTCGAAGGCGGTTATTGCGCCATTGAGTACCTTGAGATTGCCCTCGATCAGCGTTACAAGTTTCGGCAAATCAGCATTGGCATTGGACACTGTCGTGGCGGTTTCATCCAGCACGCTGTCCAGTTTAGGGCCGGTTCGCGCCACTTGTTCCTGCAGTTGGGCGCTCAGGTCACGCATGGATTCCATGGTACTGGTGATGTTGGTGGGCAGGCTCTGGAATTCCTCACTGCTGACCAGCGTGTTGATACCGTTGCTTATACTCTCCAGGTCATCGCTCAATTTAGAAACATCGATATCCTCCAGTTTTTGGGCAATGCGCTGCAGGTTGGTGGGTATCGTGGGTAACTGTGTATACGGTGAGTTGATGTCGGCCAGGTTGAGTGGGCTGTCCGGGTGGAAATCGAGCTCGATATAGAGCAGGCCGGTCAGCAGGCTCTGCGTGTTGAGCTGTGCGCGCAGGCCGCGGGAGATCAACTCCTCGGTCAGGTTTGCGTTGACATTGCCCTCCCTGTGAATATTTTTGGCGTTCAGCTCCGCCTCAACCACCATGACCACACTGGCTTTGTCAGAGTTGAGAATCAGCTCTATACCGGTAACCTGGCCGATCTGCACCCCGCGCAGGGTCATGGGGGCGCCGACCTTGAGTCCTTTTACCGAACCGTCGAATACCATGACGACTTTTTCCCCCTTACCAAAGCCCGAGCCCAGCAGGAATAGCACGGTGACTAGTGCAATAAGGCTTGCGCCGATGACAAAAGCCCCGATGGCGACGGTATGTGATTTTTCACTCATGGTGTGTCCTCAATAACGGCTGCGGCGCTGCGCGTCAGGAATTGCCTCACCACAGGCTGTTCACTGTGATCCCGTAGGTCCGCCGGGTTGCCGTAGGCGATCATGGTGCGGCTGGTGTTGTCCAGGTAGACCGAGTTAGTGGCGATAGCGAAAATACTGGGTAATTCGTGTGTCACCATGACGACTGTCGCGCCCATGGACTCCTTGATCTGCACAATCAGCTCATCCAGCAGGCGCGAGCTGATCGGGTCCAGTCCCGCGGAGGGCTCATCAAAAAACAGGATTTCGGGGTCCAGCGCAATGGCGCGCGCCAGGGCAGCCCTTTTTTGCATGCCCCCGCTGATTTCAGAGGGATAGTAGGACTGGAATCCTGCCAGACCTACCAGCGCCAGTTTGTAGGCGACGATATCGGTGATCTCTGCCGGTGTGTAGCGGGTGTAGAGTTCCAGCGGCAGGGTAATGTTTTCCGCCAGTGTCATGGCGCTGAACAGGCCGCCGGACTGGTAGGTGATGCCCCAGCGCTGGCGCATCGCGCCCTGTTGTGCTGCGCTGGCCCGGAAAAAACTGGTGCCACTGTACAGGATGTCGCCACTGCTGGGCGGGATCAGTCCCAGCATGTGTTTCAGCAACGTACTTTTGCCACACCCGCTACCGCCCATGATGACGAAAATATCGCCCTGATTAATTGTAAAATTGAGGTCGCGCTGGATCACGGACGAGCCGTAGGCCATGGTGACATCGCGGATCTCGATATAGGACTGCTGCGGGGTCGGCTCAGTCATATGCCCAACTGCTGGAACAGGATATTGATAGCAGCGTCTGCGACGATGAGGTAGACGATGGCGGTTACCACTGCGTTCGTAGCGGCCTCGCCCACCGCGGCGGAACTCCTGCCGGAGTTAATGCCTGCACGGCAACCGGCAATGGCGATCAGCGTGGCGAAGACCAGTGCCTTTAGCAGGCCCACGGCGATGTGGTTGAAGGACAGCGCCGTTTTGCCCTGGAGGATGTACTGTATTGGCGTGATGCCCAGGCCACCGGCGACGATGCCGCCCCCGACAATGCCCAGCAGGTCGGCGTAGATGGTCAGCAGGGGCATGATAATAATCAGGGCCAGCATCCGCGGCAGCACCAGAAACTCCACCGGGGAGATGCCCATGGTGGTGATGGCATCGATCTCCTCGTTGGTCTGCATCGTGCCCAGTTGCGCAGCGTAGGCGGCACCGGTGCGGCCCGCCATCACGACTGCTGTCATCAACACCCCCATCTCCCGCAGCATGCCGATCACCACCAGGTTGGCGACGTAGATGCCTGCGCCAAACTGTTGCAGCTGCACGGCGCCCAGGTAGCCCAGTATCATGCCGACCAGGACACTGGTGAGGCTGATGATGGCAAAGGCGTCCGGGCCGGCCTGGTAGCAGAAGTTTCGAAAATCGGTGAAGCGCGTGTTGGCCTTGCCGCTGGCGAGGCGAGCCAGGGCGATGGTCACCTCGCCGGTAAAGGCCAGGGATTCCTGAATATCCGCATAGACATTGCGCAGCAATTGTCGGGGATTGAGGGTCGACAGCGCGGAGGGAGTGTCCTGGGCAGGCTGTTGGTGGGCCTTCACCGCAGTCGCCACAGCCAGAAGTTGCTCAACGCCCTGGGGCATGTTGCGCGTTTCGAACGCAATGCCCTGTGTCTGGCAGTAGTCGTGGCATTGCAGCAGAAAGGCCATTAGAACGGAATCCCAAGGGCCCAGGGTTGAGCCGTCAGTCGTCAGTTGGGTGGGATGATTGCTTGCCAGCTCGGACTGTAATGCGTTGAACGCTGGGGGACTCTGTCCCTGCTCCCAGTCCCCGGAAAGTGCCAGCGAGAAACTGCCCTGCTCCTCGTCGTGCAGTTTGTAATCAGGCGGTTGAGGATTCATGAAGCGTCGGTAACCAATGGACAGTGTCTAGTCTAATGCCTGCTCCCGGCAAATGCCATGTGGCCTTCCATGATGACCCCTATCACCTGTGGTTCATTTTGGCCCACAAGGTTGTCATCTTGCCACCGTCATGGATAATGGCCAGCTTTCCCCCGGGGTGCGCGGGTGCCAGGCGTGCCCCCCACTCGTTACGATGCGGAGACAGCAAATGATTACCGGCAGTATCGTCGCTCTGGTTACACCCATGCACGCCGATGGCAATGTCGACTGGGGTACTCTGGAACGACTGCTGGATATGCATCTGGACGCGGGTACTGCGGCTATCGGCGCGGTGGGCACCACTGGGGAGAGCGCTACGCTGAATGTTTCCGAGCATTGCGAAGTCATCAGGTTTTGCGTCAAGCACAGTGCCGGCCGTATCCCCATAATCGCGGGTACGGGTTCCAATTCCACCCGGGAAGCCATCGAGTTGAGTGAGGCCGCCGCGGGCGCCGGTGCCGATGCCTGCCTGTTGGTCACACCCTACTACAATCGCCCGACCCAGCGCGGCCTGTATGAGCATTTCAAAGCCATTGCCGAGGCAGTAGCTATTCCCCAGATACTTTACAATGTCCCCGGCCGCACCGCTGTCGACATGAGCAATGATACGGTTGTGGCGCTGGCGGAGTTGGATAATATTGTCGGTATCAAGGATGCCACTGGCGACGTTGCGCGGGGCAAGGAGCTAATCCAGCGCTGCGGTGAAGTCATTGCTGTTTACTCCGGTGATGACGCGACCGCAATGGAATTGATGCTGGCCGGAGGCAGGGGCAATATTTCTGTGACCGCCAATGTCGCGCCAGCACTGATGACACAGTTATGCGCGCTGGCGCTGGCCGGCGAACGGGCGCAGGCCGAGGAAATAAACGCGCGGCTGGCACCGCTGAACCAGGCCTTGTTTGTAGAGCCTAACCCCATACCAGTAAAGTGGGCCTTATACCGGCGGGGCTTGATCGGGGAGGGGATACGCCTGCCCCTGACATGCCTGGACGAGCGATATCACGCCCAGGTCCTCAAAGCCCTGGAAATGGCGGGAGTTTGATGGTTATGCGGTTAAAGTTCATGCAAGCGGTATTGATCAGTGCCCTGGCGCTCCCAGGCGTTGGCTGTGGGTATATAGGTGGCGATAAGGGCGTATTTCGCGACCGTGCGGAGGACTACAAAAAGGCACCGGAAACGCCACCGATTACTGTGCCTGCAGGGATGGACAGCGCGAAGCTGAACGAAATCTACGTTATCCCGCCAGTGGAGGACAAGTTCCTATCGCAAGGGAAGTTCGAGGTGCCCCAGCCGGTGCCACTCACCGCCGGCGCGGGGTCGGAAGTGGTTCGTATCCAGAAGCTCGGTGACGAAAGCTGGATACTCATTGGCGTTGCTCCCGGCCAGGTGTGGCCACAGGTGCGCAATTTCATGGCGGCATCAGGTATGCAGATAGCCAGTACCGACGCCCGGGCCGGCATCATGGAATCCAACTGGCTGACCGTTGAAGGACAGCCGCTGGCGAGCCGTTTCCAATTTCGTATGGAGCAGGGCGTGCAGCGCGGGACCAGTGAGATGCATGTGCTACAGATGCACCAGAAAGGCAATGCAAACGAGTGGCCCGCTACCTCCGACGACCCCGCTCAGGCCGCTGCGATGCTGCAGGCGATAGCACAATTTCTCGCCGACAGTACTGACTCCGCACCAGTGTCCATGATTGCCGAGCAGGGCATTAGCGCTGGCGGCAAGATCACCATGCAGCAGGCGCCGGAAGGCTATAACTATCTGAGATTGGAGCTACCATTTGATCGGGCCTGGGCATCCCTGGGTCGCGCGCTGGAGAAATCCACCTTTGAAATAACGGATAGAGATCGCAGTGGCGGCACCTACTACGTGCGCTTTCTGGGCATGACGGCGAAAAAGGAACAAGGTTGGTGGGCTTCATTGTGGAACAGTGATGATGCACAACTCCTGGTTGGCCAGGTATTTGTGGTTTCAATGCAAACCTTGCCTGAGCAGGCAGTGACAATCCGGTTGCGACCACAGGATGAAAGCATGCCCTTGGACAAGCGTCAGGAGCAGGAACTGCTGACCATGATCAAGGGTAATATCGACTAAGCTGTGTTGGCTGAGGCGAGAAACTAGCTGGTGCAATTCGCCTCCCTCGGTTCGGGCAGCAAGGGCAACGCCACCCTGGTTCGGGCCGCAGACACGCTGGTGATGATTGATTGTGGTTTTTCCCTGCGCGAAACTATTCGGCGCATGGCGCGTCTGCAAGTGGATCCGCAGCAGCTTGATGCGATACTGGTTACCCACGAGCACGCTGACCACAGTAGTGGTGTTGCCGCGCTGTCGCGCAAGTTTCACATACCGGTTTACCTGACCCACGGCACCTTCAGTACCGGTCGTTGCGATGGCAGTTACGATCAGCGTCTATTTAATTGCGAGGACAACTTCACTATCGGTAGCCTGTCAATCAAGGCAGTTGCCGTGCCCCACGATGCGGTGGAGCCATGTCAGTATCGGCTCAGTTGGAGTGGGTATACACTGGGGATTCTCACTGATCTGGGTAGCATTACCCCGCATGTGATCGATAATTTTCGCGGCTGCCACAGCCTGCTGTTGGAATTCAATCACGACCTCGCCATGTTATTGGAGGGACCGTACCCGCCTCATTTGAAGCGCCGTGTGGGTGGTGATTGGGGGCATCTTAACAACCAGCAGGCGGCGGAATTGCTGCGACAGATCGATTGCGCGGCACTGTGCCACCTGGTCGTGGCCCATATCAGTGAAAAAAATAACAGCAGGGAGCGCGCACAGAGCGCATTACTGTCAGTACTTGACTCCCTGGATAGAGTGATCTTCGCCGAGCAATTGATCGGCTTTGACTGGCTGGATCTCGTGCCGGTAAAAGTTTAACGGCTCTGTTAGCGACAGTGCTGCGGAAGTATCACAGTGGCAAGCTTTGCAAAGCTCCCCGATTTCGGGCACTGCAGGGCGGGGTTGCCGGAGAGGTCCACTTTGCGCAGGGCTGGCAATTTATACAGCGGCACGGGATCAATGATCTGGTTATCGTCCAAAAATACTTCCTCTAGTGTGATGATACTGCTGAGTTCCATCAGATTACGGACCTTGTTGGCGGACAAGCGTAACATCTTGAGGCTCGTGAACGTGGAGAGTCCATCCAGATTCTCAATGCCTGCGAAACTGCAATCGAGCGCGGTTAGCTGCTCCACTACCGTGATAACGCCATCATTGATGGCCTGCTCAAGACAGTTTTTTAGTCCGGGGTCCGGGGTGGTGAAGTCGCTAAACAGAGGGGTGGGAGAGTAAACAACTTTGTCGTTTACCTTGACGTCATAGCCCTGGCAGGCGCCAAGGAGCAAAAATGCCAGACCAACAAGACAATAAACCGGACGATGCAGCATGTTATGCGCTCCCCCATACCAATGGGATCAGTAAACGTGACAGGTTTGCGTAGCGCAGGCGTAGCTCCGGCGCCAACAGGTCTCTATAATGCCAGTAGTTGTGCTGTAGTTCACTACAACTTTCAGCCTTAGGAAACGAGAATATCGATATGCCAAAATCGAGCGACGCAGGCGAGTTGGGGCAGGGGAAGGCTGGTGAGGCGAGAAATACGGACGGCGCAGGGATGGATGCTATGAGTATCGTGCAGCGCGGCAACCTGAAAGCGCTGGAAACGACGCTGCGTAGGCAGTGGCGCATGGGCCAGAATATCGTATTGTGCTGGAGTGCTGATGAGCGCGGACTGTTGGTCATCTTCGTGCCACATTATTTTCTGGGTAACTACTGCGCTGCGGGCGACACACCGACAGATGTTAGTCAGGGTAATGAGGCCTTTATCCGGGAGTTGATTTCAGGGCAGCGACGCAAAACCCGTGAAGAACTATTCGAGGTCAGCAAGCGACTGGACGTCTCGCCTACATTCATAAAACTCAATACAGCGCTCACCGAAGAACCCCGGGTACTGCAAGCTGTGGAACAAGTAATAAAGCGCTACGGGCTCAGCTACGTCGAGAGCCGGGCGGTGTTATTGTTCGACATTGTCGATTTTTCGCTCTATACCCCCTTTGAGCAGGCGAGTCAGCTGAATAGTCTGTCCTATTCTCTGAACTCAGCCTATAACAAGCTGTTAGCGCAGGGCATTGAGATCAACTTTGCCCGTACGACCACCGGGGATGGTTATTACATCTGGAACCGGGATTTGGGCCCTGGCGCTAATCAGGACCTGTTCGTGTTCATGTTGCTGGTGGTAGCTGACAACGCTGTAGCCCAGGCAGCGTCCAGAGGCAACACGGTGCCGGTAATTCGCACCGGCTACCACATCGGCGGTCACTACGAGCTGTACCAGGCCGAAGGCGTCAATCCGTCGGTGTTCAGTTACATTGTGGGTGATGTCACCATTGAGCTGGCGCGCATGGTGGATCTTGCACAGGCGAACCAGCTGTTAATTGGTGAATTTCATTGTGAGCAGGTGGGTTGCGGGTCGGACGCTGTGAAATCCATTTCGGCGGTTTCTACCACGAATTTCGTCAATGCCTGTAATGGCGTTTTGCCTGCCTTGCATGGTATTCCGCTGTCAGGCAAGAACATCAATACCATGTCCTGCTACCTTACAGCGGCCGCGGAACAGGAAGGCCAGGCGCGGCCACGCCGTTTTCGTATCGTCGACAAACACGGTTTGTCACACTTTGCCTACAATCTGCAGCTTGAGATTGATCTGGAAGGGAGGAAACTGTCGCTGGGCCTGGGAGATCATCAGCTGCCGCATCGGGCCGCCATAAATGCGGATGGCGCGGATGCCGCCCGCTATTCCGACGCGCCACCGAGTGCCGAGGAACTTATTGATGATCTGGCCAGCATGCTTAAAAAAAGCACTCTCAAAACCATAACCGAGGACTGAGTTTCATATGGGGCAAATGGCCCTCGTTGCTGCCACCGCAGTAGATGAAAAGTGCGCAGCCGAATTGGCGCTGCGGCTTGGCCTGCCCCTGCTGGCGACGGGCGTTGACCCTATTTGCATTACGCAGGTGTGCGCCGTTCTGGTGGTCAATGGCCAGTCCCTTTGCCTGCAACAGACGGGTAAAGGCGCCCCCGGGCCGGTTGTCGTGGATTTTGGCAGTGCAAGCATGCGCTACCGCAGCCGATCCGGTACCAGTGAACTGCTGGGCAAGGCGGTGGGACGGGGTAAGAAGTCACTGTTGCGGATTTTGGACGCAACAGCTGGTCTGGGCAGGGATGCCTTTGTGCTGGCAGACCTCGGTTGCGAGGTCGAGCTGTGCGAGCGTGAACCGGTCATTGTGGAGTTGCTACGCGCCGGTTTGCATATTGCTTCCGTTCATGATGATCCGTGGTTGGCAGGTGTCGTGCAGCGCATGCGCCTGTATCCCGGGGATGCACGCCAGATTGTTGCGCCCCGGCTGCAGGGTGTGGACGTAATCTACCTGGATCCGATGTTTCCCGCGCGCGCGAAAAGTGCCGCAGTAAAAAAGGAAATGGCGCTATTTCAGTTGCTGCTGGAGCACTCTGCAGACCAACAAGATGCGGGGGCGCTGTTACTGTGGGCGCTGCGTCAGGATACGGCCAGGGTAGTGGTCAAACGCCCCGCCAAAGCGCCGCAGCTGGCGGGGATGGCGCCCTCCCACTGCATCAGCGGCAAGTCAGTGCGCTATGATGTTTACGTGCAACGCAAATTGGTTTGACCCGCAGTGGCACTATTAGCGTACTGCTCGTGACTCAGTGCGAGCGGTGGAATTCAACGAAGGACAGGGAGAATGCATGTCTGGTCGCAAGGTAACGGCGTTGGTCACTGGCGCTTCAGCGGGACTGGGCGCTGAGTTTTGTCGGCAACTGGCCCCTCGTTGTGATGTGATTATCGCTGTGGGGCGGCGCAGCAATCGCCTTGGCGCGCTGGCGAGCGAATTGGCTGACGTCGTTGAGCTCCACTGTCTGGAGGCCGACCTAGGCACGATCGAGGGCGTTGCCAGGACCATGGAGGCTATACGCCAGCAGGGTCCGGTGGACTATCTGGTCAACAATGCGGGTTTTGGTACCTTTGGGCACTTCGACCAGCTGTCTGTTGAGAGCCAGCGGTCTATGGTGAGCCTGCATATTGATGCCAGCATCACGCTATGCCGGGCTGCTATACCGTTCATGCGGGAGCTGGGTGGTGGCACGATTATCAATGTGTCGTCTATGGGATCCTTTGTGCCGGGCAAGGGCATGGCGGTCTACGGGGCTACCAAGGCCTTCCTCAACTACTATTCCCAGGCCTTGCAGGCGGAATTGGCCGGCACCGGCATCGAGGTGCAGGCCCTGTGCCCTGGTTTTACCCACACGGAATTTCACGATCCCCTGGCGGCGGAGGGTTTTGATCGCAACCGGATTCCCGCGCAGATGTGGATGACGGCAGAGGCGGTGGTAGCGGCCAGCCTCGCGGCGCTGGGCAGTTCGCAAGTACTGGTTGTACCTGGCGGGAATAATCGGGACTTCGCGCGACAGGGCCTGCAGCAGCAGTTAGACGGACTGGAGCAATAAACGCGATCAGTATGCCCTTGTAAATCGCCGCCAGGCGCGGCAGGTCGGCTGCCAGCACCTGCTCATTGAGCTTGTGGATCGTCGCGTTGACCGGACCAACTTCCACCACCTGGGCACCGGTGGGGGCGATGAAGCGACCGTCGGAGGTGCCGCCGGCGGTTGATAGTTCTGGCTCCTGCCCCGTAATTTCCAGGATACTGGCCACGGTGGCATCTACCAGTATGCCTGTCGGGGTCAGGAACGGCTGGCCGCTCAACTGCCATTGCATGGAGATAATCCAGCTGGTGTGCCCGCAGTATGGACTCTGTGCGCTGGCGCAACTCACTGTCGCTGACCTCGGTGGAGAAGCGGAAATTGAACACGACCTGCACTTCGCCGGGGATGACATTGGTGGCGCCGGTGCCGCCGTTGATGTTGGATATCTGCATGGAGGTGGGTGGGAAAAATTCATTGCCCTCGTCCCATATCTCGGCCGTCAGTGCTTGCAGGGCGGGAGAAGTCGATGGATCGGGTTGTCTGCCAGATGGGGATAGGCGATATGGCCCTGCACGCCGCGGACTGTCAATACGCCGCCCAGCGAGCCCCGTCTGCCATTTTTAATCGCGTCGCCCAGGGTCGCGGCGCTGGAGGGTTCTCCTATCACGCACCAGTCGATCGTTGTGCCCCTCTCCTGCAGGTAATTTAGGACCCTGACGGTGCCGTCTACTGCCGGCCCCTCTTCATCGGAGGTGATCAGGAAACCAATGCGCCCGGGGTGATCCGGATGTTCCGCGACAAATTCCTCACAGGCGACCAGCATGGCGGCCAGGCTGCCTTTCATGTCCGCGCTGCCGCGTCCGAAAAGTACGCCGTCACGCACAGTGGGCTCAAAGGGCGGTGTCTCCCACTGGGCGGTCGGCCCGGTGGGCACCACGTCAGTGTGTCCGGCAAAAACCAGCAGTGGCCCGTGATTTCCACGCTCGGCCCAGAAGTTACTGACGTCGCCGAATGGCAGCTCAATGCAGTTGAAATCCAGCGCGCGCAGTCGTCTATCATCAGTGCCTGGCAGCCGGCATCCTCGGGTGTTACCGAGGGCCGGCGGATCAGTTCGCAACAGAGTTCCAGCGTCTTTTCCACGTAGCCTATCCGCCTTTGGACTCAGTTGTGAGCGTGCAATTCCTTGTTCAGTTCCACCGCGCTGCGATTGGTCAGGCACTCCACCGCGCCGGTGGTGGAATTGCGGCGAAACAGCAGGTCGGACTTGCCGGCCAGGTCCCGCGCTTTGGCAGTCTCCACCGGCATGCCGTCCGCATCCAGCATGGTGACCTTGGTGCCGGCGGTGACAAACAGTCCCGCCTCCACCGTGCAACGGTCGCCCAGCGGAATGCCGATGCCCGCATTGGCGCCGATCAGGCACTTCTCGCCCACTGAAATCACAATATTGCCGCCGCCGGACAGGGTGCCGATCGTGGAGCAACCGCCGCCCAGGTCGGAGCCGCTGCCGACCATGACGCCCGCGGAAATTCGGCCTTCAATCATGCCGGGGCCCTCGGTGCCGGCGTTAAAATTGACGAAGCCCTCATGCATGATGGTGGTGCCCTCGCCCAGATAGGCGCCCAGGCGCACGCGGGCGGTGTGGGCGATACGAACTCCGCCGGGCACCACGTAATTGGTCATTTTTGGAAACTTGTCCACGCAGCTGACTTCCAGTACCTCGCCGCGCAGTCGCGCGGCCAGCTGGCGCTGTGGTAATTCACTGATATCAATGGCGCCCTCGCTGGTCCAGGCGACATTGGGCAGTGCGCCGAACAGGCCCTGCAGGTTGGTGCCGTGGGGTCGTACCAGGCGGTGTGACAGCAGATGCAGTTTCAGATACGCCTCCGGCACATTGGCCGGCGGCTGGTCGTGCTGCAGCAACACTGCCACGGCAGGTCTGCCACTGTCGCAGAATTGCGCCGCGAGATCCGCCTGCGCGGTCTCACCGGCTGCTGCCAGTGCTGCTTGCAACTGCTGCCAGTTGAGCCGGCTGAGAGCCTGATTGCTATCGCTATTGCCCAGGGCAGCTGCCAGCTCCTGCGCGGGATGCAGGAGGGGTTGCGGAAAGTAATACTTCCAGCCAGTCTCCCTTGCCGTTGTGGGTGCCCACGCCCAGGCCAAAGGCAAATGCGCCATTCGTCATTTCAGTTTCACCATAAATTGCTCACCCCATCAGAGGGTGTGTGCGTTAAATATTTTGACGTAGCTCGCTGCGGAAAACCCGGTGAAGCGCTGCTTGCCCGGTGTCCAGCAGCGGCCGCTTGATCAGCGTTGGATGTAACAGCACGGCTTTGCGGGCTCGTGCTTCGTCCATATTCAGGCGGGTCTGCTCATCCAGCGCTTTCCAGCTGGTGCTGCGCCTGTTCAGCAGATTCTGCCAGCCCAGTTCATCAATCCATGCGGACACCGATTCTTCATCCAGCCCGTTCTCCCGAAAGTCGTGATACTGGTAGTCGACACCGTGCATATCCAGCCACTTTCGCGCTTTCTTCACCGTGTCGCAATTCTTGATGCCATAGAGTGTAATCACAGCAATACTCCAGCGGGTAGCGTGCTCTCCGGGGTCGCCCAGCATAGCAAAGCTGGCCGCTTAGTTATAGCGGCCATGCGTGTGGGACTATACGTGAAACGTCGAAGGCGAAGGTTCAGAATAGTCCAGGCATCAGGCCTTACTGGTTTTTTTCGGGTTTTTCCGGTGTGGATAACAGGTCCGGCAAATTTCGCAGACACGACCGTCGCAACCGCGCGCCGAGCAGTGTTCGCGGCCATAAAAAATGATTTGCAGATGCAGCCGGTTCCAGTATTTCTCAGGAAACAGCCGTTTCAGGTCGCGCTCCGTCTGTACCACATTCTTGCCATTGGTCAGTCCCCAGCGCTGTGCCAGGCGGTGTATGTGTGTGTCAACCGGAAAGGCGGGTACACCGAAGGCCTGGGACATGACCACACTGGCAGTCTTGTGGCCGACTCCGGGCAGCCGCTCCAGCGCCGCCATATCGGCGGGCACCACGCCTCCGTGTTCCTCCAGCAGTATCTCACTCAGGCGTTTGATGGCCTTTGATTTCTGCGGCGACAGGCCGCAGGGTTTTATGATGCGCCTGATCTGCTCTACGTCAAGGGCTGCCATGTCTGCCGGATTGTCCGCCAGTGCGAACAGGGCAGGGGTAACCTTGTTCACCCGCTCGTCCGTGCACTGGGCGCTGAGCAGCACTGCAATCAGCAGCGTAAACGGGTCGCTGTGGTCGAGTGGCACCGGTGTTTGCGGATACAACGACTGCAGGCGTTGCAGGATGTACTCTGCGCGCTCTGCTTTTAGCATGCGGCTGAGCCTACAACTTGCCCAGGCGATGAACGATGCGCTGCGCTGCTTCCACGCAGTTCTCTGCAGAGGCCACCAGTGCCATACGCACCCGGTTTTCTCCGGGGTTGATGCCGCCGGATTCCCGCGCCAGAAAGCGGCCTGGCAGTACGGTCACGTTTTCGCCGGCATAAAGTTGGCGAGCGAACTCGATATCGCTCACCGGTGTTTCCGGCCACAGGTAAAAGCCGGCATCAGGCGCGGCTACCGCAAGATGACCATTGAACTCTGCCAGTACCGCTGCAAACTTGTCGCGGTATTGCTGCCGGTTGGCTCTGACATGCTGCTCGTCATTCCAGGCCGCAATGCTGCCCAGTTGGTGGTGTATCGGCATGGCGCAGCCATGATAGGTCCGGTACTGAAGGAAGGTGCGCAGTATCTGTGGGTCGCCAGCTACAAATCCTGAGCGCAGGCCAGGCAGGTTGGAGCGCTTGGACAGGCTGTGGAAAACCACGCAGTTGCGAAAATCTGCGTCTCCCATGGCGGCGCAGGCCTGCAGCAGGCCCGGCGGGGGCGACTCCTCATCAAAGTAAATTTCTGAGTAGCATTCATCACTGGCGATGACAAAATTGTACTCCCGCGCCAGTCGGATGATGTCCTGGAGTTGTCGCAAGGACATGACAGCGCCCGTGGGATTGCCGGGACTGCACAGGTACAGCAGCTGGCACTGTCGCCACTGCTGCTCTGTCACACTACTGAAATCGGGCAAGAACGCGGACTCGGCAGTGCAGTTAATGAAATGCGGACTGGCTCCGGCCAGCAGCGCCGCGCCCTCGTAAATCTGGTAGAAGGGGTTGGGACTCATGACCAGTGCTCCCGGGCCTGGGCTAACTACCGCCTGGGCAAAGGCAAACAGAGCTTCTCGCGTGCCGTTTACGGGCAGAATCTGGCTGTCTGGATCAATAGCAGGCAACGCGTAGCGACGCTGCAACCAGGCGGCAATGGCGTGGCGCAGTTCAGGCAGGCCGATGCTGGTGGGGTAGTTGGCAAGGCGGTGGAGATTGTCAGAAATAGTCTGCAGAACGAACGCCGGAGAAGCGTGTTGTGGCTCACCGATGGATAATGCGATGGGTGTTTTGCCAGCTGCCGGAGTCAGGTCGCTGAACAGCTGCTGCAGTTTTGCAAAGGGGTAGGGCTCAAGACGTTGCAGGTTTGGATTCATAGGTGTTCAGGCAGCGGCCTGTTCGTCCAGTTCGTCGCAAATGGTGCGTTGCAACGCGTTGCACAGTTTTGGGTCGGTGAGCGCCTGTTGGCGGTCATCGGTGATAAAAAATACGTCCTCGACGCGTTCACCCAGAGTCTGAATTTTAGCAGCCTGGAGTTCGACATTGAACGACACGAAAATCCTGCCCAGGCGCGCCAGCAGGCCGGGTCTGTCAGGTGTGGACACCTCCAGCACCGAGACATTCTTGACCTCGTCCACTGACATGCGGGTTTCGGTGGGGATGGAAAAGGATTTCATTTTTCGGGGCGTACGCCGCGCCGGGATTGCCGATATGGCGGCCTCGTTGCCCAGGTTTTCGCTGAGGTATTCCCTGATGTGGGCCAGTCGCGCGCCGTCTTCAGTGATGGGCTGGCCGCTGGAATCCAGCACGAAAAAGGTGTCCAGGCTCATGCCGTCGTTGGCATTGTATATGCGGGCGTCGTGCACGCTCAGGTCCAGCTGTTCCAGCCCCGCGCAAATTCGGGAAAACAGTTGTGCGTTGCTGCGCGCATGAATAAAAATTTGCGTGGTATTGGCCACACTGGATTCGGCATTGTTGCGAACCAGTACCAGAGGCTTGGCGCGGTTATGGTGGCTGGCGATGGCCTCTGTGTGCCATGCGATATCCTCAACGCGTTCCCGCAGGAAGTAGTCCTCGCCGCGTCCCCGCCACAGATCGTCCAGTTCCTCGGGGGTGAAGCCGCGTCCTTCGAGAATATCGCTGGATGCCTGGCGGGCTCTGCTCTACCAGGCCTGCTTGTCGACTGGATTATCCAGCCCGCGGCGCAGGGCGCGGCGGGTTTCGGTGTAGAGTTGGCGCAGCAGACTGCCGCGCCAGGCATTCCACAAGGTTGGATTGGTGCCGTTGATATCAGCCACAGTCAGGGTAAACAGGTAATCCAGATGTTCCTCATCGCCAACGTGCGTCGGCGAACTGCTGGATGATCTCCGGGTCGGATATATCCTTGCGTTGCGACACGGCTGACATCAACAGGTGGTTGCGTACCAGCCACACCACCAATTCACTATCCTTCTCGTCCAGACCGTGTTCCCGGCAGAAGCGCTCTGCATCCACCGCCCCCAGCTCCGAATGGTCTCCGCCGCGACCTTTGCCGATGTCATGGTAGAGGGCGGCAATGTAGAGCAGCTCAAACTTGCGCAGCCGCCGCGCGACCCGGCTGGACACCGGAAACTGATCATCCATGTCGGGAAACTGAAAGCGCCGCGCGTTCTTGATCACCTCCAGCGTATGTGCATCAACCGTATACGTGTGGAACAGGTCATATTGCATCTGTCCCATTACTCGACCGAATTCGGGCAGGTAGTCGCCGAGGATGCCATAGCGCGACATGCGGCGCAGTTGTCGCGTCATTTTGTTGGGGCTGCCCAGAATTTGCAGGAACGTTTTTTTGTTCTGCTCGTCAGCTCGGAACGCATCGTTTACCAGATGTCGATGGTCGCGAATCAGACGTATCGTGGGCGCTGCTACCCCACTAATTTCCTCGTGTGTGGCGCACAACAGAAACACTTCCAGCAGCGCAGAGGGATGCTTGCTGAAGATGTCGTTGTAGCGGGCCTCAATATAGCCGTTGCGTATCTGGAAGCGCTCGTTGAGGATGCTAATGTCATCTTCCATATTCTGGCGCAGGATTGCCTGATCGAAGTTCTGGATCAGAACCTCATTCAGCTGTCCCAGCGCTAGCGCCCAGCGATAGTAGGTTTGCATGAACTGTTCCACGGCCAGCTTGTCGCCATCCACCAGACCCCACAGTGCGGCCAGTTCACGCTGGTGATCGAACAGCAACCGGTCTTCCTCGCGGTTGGTGATCATATGCAGTGCATAGCGCACCTGCCACATAAAATCCCTACCCGTAGTCAGAAGTATCATTTCTTCGGCATTGAGGAACTCCTCCGCCGTGATTTTTTCCAGTGATTCCACACCAAAGTGGCGTTCGGCAATCCAGCCGATGATTTGCAGGTCGCGCAATCCGCCTGGAGAGCTCTTGACGTTGGGTTCAAGGTTATACTCGGTATCTGCAAATTTGTTGTGCCGGGCCTTTTGCTCTGCCAGTTTGGCCTGGAAGAACTCCTGACTGGACCACATTTTGTCCGGACCCGTCAGTTCACGTACCTGTTGCATCAGCTGTTCAGGGCCGCGAATAACACGGGCCTCCATGAGGTTAGTGAGTATAGTGATGTCCGCCGCAGCCTGCTCGACACATTGGGCCACGTCGCGCACACTGTGGCCAATACTGAGTCCGATATCCCATAACATGGTCAGGAAGCCGGAGAGTACGTCCCTGCAACTATCGCAGTTGTCACCCAGTAGAAACAGCAGATCTACATCCGAGTGCGGGTGCAGTTCACCCCGCCCATACCCGCCCACGGCGACCATCGCCAGTTCCGAAGGTCCCCAATCCTGACGATCCCACAGGATGCCAAGGAGTGTGTCGATAAATGCAGCACGTTGGCGGATGAGATCCCGTGCCTGTGCTCCCGAGCGAAATTGCTGGTGCAGGTAATCGGTAGTGCTGGTGATCGCGCTCTTGCAGTACTGGATCGTATTTCCGCTATCGAGTTGCGCTTTGAAAGCAGGTACATCGAAAATGTCAGGTGGCAGCAACGATGTCGTTCGCCCCCATTATCGGTCCAAGTCCTGTTTCATTGTTGCGTCGTGTGAGAATTTCGCAGCCATCATCGGTCACGCAGATAGTATGTTCCCACTGGGCCGACAGGCGGCCGTCGCGAGTGGTAACGGTCCAGCCGTCGACTTTGTTCAAACGGGTATGGCGTCGACCGGCATTGATCATCGGCTCGATGGTGAAGGTCATGCCCGGCTCCAGCACCATGCCTGTACCCTTACGCCCATAATGCAGTACCTGCGGATCTTCGTGAAATACCTTCCCGATACCATGGCCGCAGTACTCTCTGACCACAGAGTAATAGTGTTGCTCGGCGTGTTGCTGGATCACATAACCGATATCACCCAATGTGGTACCGGGCTTTACCAGTGCAATGGCTTTGTACAGACACTCCTGGGTGACCTCGATCAGGCGACTGGCATGCGTTGCAACATCGCCCACCTGCACCATGATGCTGGAGTCTCCGTGGTATTCGTCCTTGATCACGGTCACATCAATATTGACGATATCGCCGTTCTTCAGTTTTTTAGTGTCAGACGGGATGCCATGACAAACCACGTCGTTGATCGAAGTACAGATGGAGCGTGGAAAGCCGTGATAATTAAGCGGTGCGGGAATGGCCTGCTGTGTACGGGTAATGTACTCGTGGCAAATGCGGTCCAACTCCCCGGTGGTAACCCCCACCTGGACATGCGGTACGATCATTTCCAGGACCTCAGCGGTGAGGCGGCCAGCGACTCGCATCCTGTCTATCTCGTCCGCTGATTTGATCGAAGTGGTCATCGTTAACCTGTTGAAAAATAATGATAAGGTAAACTGAAATTGAATCTGCGGCATGCTGCGGCGGGCACATTCTACCCTATTCAAAGCGCAAATGAGTAACGGAGTCGGTCCACTGGACAGACAAGCCCTTTTATCCCGGTCCTCATTGTGGTATAAAGCGCGCCTCTTGTACGGGGCACCCTGACCAAATCCAGCTGGAAGAGGGAGGGGCCCGGATAAGAGAAATCAAAACGACGCACACATATCAACACCTTTACCAGGGTGCTGTCCGGCCTGTTAGGCCTGGGTGGTTTGGTGACAGGGATATGTGGAGGATTAACCCACACAAGGTAACTACTTATGTCTCAAGTGCAAGTTAGCATGCGCGACCTGCTTCAGGCTGGCGCTCACTTCGGTCACCAGACCCGCTACTGGAATCCAAAAATGGACCAGTACATTTTCGGTGCACGCAATAAAATTCATATCATCAACCTTGAGTATACAGTCCCCGCCTTTAATGAGGCGTTGGAGATGGTTAAGCGACTGGCTGGTAACAAGAACAAGATTCTGTTCGTAGGCACCAAGCGGGCCGCAGGGAAGGTCATTAAGGAGCAGGCGGAGCGCGCTGGTATGCCCTATGTCAACCATCGCTGGCTGGGCGGCATGCTTACCAACTACAAGACCATACGCGCATCAATCAAGCGCCTTCGCGATTTGGAAGCACAGCAGGGTGATGGCACATTTGAAAGGCTGACTAAAAAAGAAGCGCTGATGCGTTCGCGGGATATGCTAAAACTCGAGCGCAGCATCGGGGGCATTAAGGATATGGGCGGCCTGCCCGACGCTCTGTTTGTCGTGGACGTAGATCATGAGCGTATCGCCATTAGCGAAGCCAACAAGCTTGGTATACCCGTGATTGGCATAGTGGACACTAATAGCAACCCTGACGGCGTGGATTACATCATTCCTGGAAACGACGATGCGATTCGTGCAATCAAGTTATATGTGACCGCTATCGCTGATGCTTGTCTGCTGGGCAAGATTGAGTCCGGGGAATCCGTAATGGCAAGAAATGAATTTGTCGAGGAAGAAATTGCAACAGTTGATGTAGTTGTTGAAACTGCTGCAATTGAAGTTGCCATGGAGTTGACAACACCCGCAGAATAGCTGGTTGAGTTTTTGCTAACCTTGGTTTGGTCAGGAAGTTTTATTTCCCCTGGTGTGGTTGCCGGGGGTTTTCGTTTTTAGGAACCTGGTTCCTGGTTTTTGAAGAGGGGGAGTACCAATGTCAGCAACACTGGTAAAAGAATTACGTGAGCGTACCGGCCTGGGCCTTCTGGAGTGTAAAAAGGCACTTGCGGCCGCTGGTGGCGATGTCCAAATGGCGATTGAGGAACTGCGCAAGTCCAGCGGCATGAAAGCCGCCAAGAAGGCGGGTCGAACCGCAGCTGATGGAGTGGTCGCCACACGAGTGGCTGATGATTGCAGCTTTGGAGTATTGGTGGAAGTAAATAGCGAAACAGATTTTGTAGCCCGGGACGAAAATTTCCTGGGTTTCGTCAACCGCGTTGTCGACGCTGCATTTACCGCAAAGCAATCAGATGTAGCAGCCCTGATGTCCGGTGAGCTGGAGTCCGCTCGTGAGGCGCTGGTGCAGAAGATCGGTGAAAATATCAGTGTACGCCGTATCGAGTTGATTCATTCCGATTCGGGTGTCGTGGGCTCCTATGTACACAGTAATAATCGCATCGCCGTATTGGTCGAACTTAACGGCGGCGATCAGGATCTGGCCAGGGATGTCGCCATGCACGTTGCTGCGGTGAACCCCCAGGTGGTTTCTGCTGCAGACATGCCGGAGGAGTTGGTGGCAAAGGAGAAAGAAATATTTGTGGCACAGGCTCAGGATTCAGGCAAACCTGCAGAAATCATCGAAAAGATGATCGGTGGTCGTATCAAGAAGTTTCTGGCGGAAAATAGCCTGGTTGAGCAGGCCTTCGTTAAGAACCCCGATATAACAGTTGGCAAGCTGGTCTCCAGCGCTGGTGCCCAGGTGGTTTCCTTTGTTCGTTTTGAGGTCGGCGAGGGTATTGATGTCGAAAAAGTGGACTTCGCCCAGGAGGTTGCGGCGCAACTCAAAGGCTAATTTGTCGCGCAATGTCGTTTGAAAACGGGGCTGCGGCCCCGTTTTTGAAGCCACTAGGGAGTTAACCTGATGTCCTGTAAGATACCACCCTGCTCTTGGAGGGAGTTTTATGCCCCAGTTGGCGGCTGATAAAAAGTATAAGCGGATACTACTCAAGCTCAGTGGTGAGGCACTTGCCGGTAGCGAAAGTTTTGGTATAGACCCGAAGGTTCTGGATTCGATGGCGCTGGCTATAGGGCAGCTGGTGGGAATCGGCGTGCAGGTGGGTCTCGTGGTCGGCGGCGGCAATCTATTTCGTGGTGCTGCTTTGCAGCAGGCTGGACTGGATAGGGTGACCGGAGACCACATGGGTATGCTGGCAACGGTAATGAATGCCCTGGCGATGCGTGATGCATTGGAACGCTCCAATATTGCCACTCAGGCCATGTCTGCTATACCGATGACCGGGGTAGTGGACCACTATGACAGGCGCAAGGCTATACGCGCACTTATGAACGGTGACGTCGTGATCTTTTCTGCCGGCACCGGCAATCCCTTTTTTACGACAGATTCTGCCGCATGCCTACGCGCAATTGAAATGGATGCCGAAGTGGTGCTCAAGGCGACCAAGGTCGATGGTGTCTATTCAGCTGATCCGATGAGATTTCCGGATGCAGTGAAGTACGAACGCCTTAGTTATGATGAAGTCCTGGATAAGAAACTCGAAGTCATGGATCTCACGGCCATTTGCCTATGCCGCGACCACAAGATGCCGGTGCGGGTCTTTAAAATGGAAAAACCCGGGGCGCTGCTCAACATCGTCCGGGGAGGTAACGAAGGCACATTGATCGGGTAGTATGGCGCAGGGAGGAAAATAAGCATGATCAATGACGTAAAGGATGAAGCCAGGGAGCGCATGGAGAAAAGTCTGGATGCGCTGGCGCATCACTTTAACAAAATTCGGACAGGTCGGGCGCACCCCAGCTTGTTGGATGGATTGAGGGTCGAGTACTACGGCTCGGACACACCTCTCAATCAGGTCGCCAATATTTCAGTGGAAGACGCCCGTACGCTGACGCTGTCGGTGTGGGACAGGGGCATGATTCCTGCGGTTGAAAAGGCAATTTACAAGTCTGACCTGGGGCTCAACCCGGTCACGGCCGGCGAGGTGATCCGTATTCCAATGCCCATGCTCACCGAGGAGACCCGCAAGGGCTTTATTCGTCAGGCCAGGCATGAGGCCGAGTCGGCCCGGGTCTCGGTGCGTAGCGCGCGACGTGATGCCATGGCCATGCTCAAGGAGTTGGTCAAGGAAAAAGACATCAGTGAAGATGACGAGCGTCGCGGTCAGGATGATGTGCAGAAGTTGACTGATAGCTTTGTCGCGAAGATTGAAAAGTTGTTGGCAGAGAAAGAAGCCGACCTGATGGAAATATAGCGCCCGCCAGTGGCTACCCATGATCATTCATCTGTCCCGGAGGACGGCATGGTGCAGGTGATTCCTCGCCATGTAGCCATTATTATGGATGGCAACAATCGCTGGGCAAAACGCAAAGCAGTATCTGGTCCATCGGGACATCGCGCAGGAGTGGAGGCAGTGCGTGGTATTTTGCGCGCCTGCAAGAGCCACGGGGTAGAAGTTCTGACCTTGTTTGCCTTTAGCAGCGAAAACTGGGGTCGGCCGATACCTGAAGTGCGCGCACTACTGGCGCTATTATCGCGCTATCTGCGCAATGAAGTCAGGGAGTTGCACAAGGACGGTATCCGCGTACGTTTCATTGGCGAGCGACGCCGTTTCAGCCAGCGGCAGCAAAAACTTATGCAGCAGTCGGAGACCTTGACCCGTGGCAATGTCGGCGCAACGGTAGTCATCGCCGTGGATTATGGCGGTCAGTGGGACATTGCCCAAGCGGTCCAGAAGTTGGCACGGCAGGTACAGGCGGGAACGTTACAGCCGCAGGACATTACACCTGATCTGATTGATCGCAACATCTCGATCAGCGATTTACCGCGACCGGATTTGTGTATTCGCACCGGCGGTGATGCTCGTATCAGCAACTTCATGTTGTGGCACTTTGCCTACACTGAACTGTATTTTACCGATGTCTTATGGCCCGATTTCACAGAATCCGAATTTGCCCGTGCCCTGGCCGAATATAGTCGGCGTGAGCGTCGATTCGGTCTGAGAGATGCGGATGGCCTGGTCGCAGGCGGAAATTCAAATGCTTAAACAACGCGTCATCACCGCCTTGCTAATGGCCGCGTTGTTTTTGACTGCCGTCATCTATTTGCCGATGCCGGGCCTTGCCTTGTTATTGGGCCTTCTCATTGGGGGGGGTGCCTGGGAGTGGTCAAGTCTGGCCGGTTGGCAGCAACCAGTCGCTCGTAGCCTCTATGTGCTACTGGTGCTCGCTGCGCTGGTTGCCATTTACAGTTATTGTCAGTTGAATGATCTCCCGCAACGGGAGCAGGTGCAGCCTTGGCTGGGAGTGGCCTGTCTGTGGTGGGCATGCGCGCTGTTGTTAGTTCAGGGTTATCCCGGTAGTGCAGTGTTGTGGCGCAACGTGGTTACGCGCAGCGCAATAGGAATCCTGATTCTGGTGCCGGCCTGGATGTCCGCAGTCTACCTTCTCAGTTTCCCTCCGGGGGGATTGTTGTTGGTGGCCATGGTGATCGTGGTGGCCGCGGCGGATATTGGCGCTTATTTTGCGGGCAGGCGTTTTGGTAAGCACAAGTTGGCTGTGCTAGTCAGTCCGGCCAAGACCTGGGAGGGTTTCTGGGGCGGCCTGACAGCCTGCGCGCTGCTGTCAGTGCTGCTGTGGTATCTCCTGCCCCAGCGTGAGGCACATATCGGCCTGGCTTCAGTCGTGGCGGTGACCATTACTACCGCACTGGCCTCAGTAATCGGTGATTTGACCGTGAGTATGGTAAAGCGTGAGAGCGGAGTGAAGGACAGCGGCAGCCTGCTACCTGGTCACGGTGGAATTTTGGATCGGTTGGATAGTTTGTGTGCCGCGACGCCCGTATTTGCATTGGGTCTGCTGTTGGTGGGTTGGTAGGCATGGCTACAAACAAGCGTTTGGTGAGTGTGCTGGGTTCGACCGGCTCTATCGGAGTTAATACACTGGACGTTATTGCACGGCATCCGGAGCACTTTGAAGTGTACGCCCTGGCCGCACATTCATCAGTCGATGCGATGCTCGCCCAATGCCTGGCATTTGCGCCTCGCTATGCAGTTATGATGGATGAAGTCGCCGCGACACTGCTCAGGCAACGCTTGCCGACTGCAGCCGTTACCGAAGTGAAATATGGCGAGAGTGGCCTAGCGGACATAGTTACCGCGCCGGAGGTGGATATCGTTATGGCGGCAATCGTGGGCGCTGCCGGATTGCCCTCGACCCTGGCGGCCGCACGCGCCGGAAAAACACTGCTGCTGGCGAACAAAGAGTCGCTGGTTATGGGAGGGCATCTTTTGATGCAGGCGGTACGTAAAGCCGGCGCCCGGCTGTTACCCATTGATAGCGAACACAATGCAATTTTCCAATGCATGCCCGTGGACGCGCAGGCCATGCCCTCTGGAAAGGGCGTGAGTAAAGTTTTACTGACAGCCTCTGGTGGACCATTCCGTTGCTGGAGCCATGCGCAGATGTTCGAGGCCACACCAGACCAGGCATGCGCTCATCCCAACTGGTCCATGGGGCGCAAGATTTCCGTCGATTCCGCAAGCCTGATGAACAAGGGTCTGGAGTTTATTGAAGCTTGCTGGATTTTTGATCTGGCACCAGAGCAGGTCGAAGTGGTGGTCCATCCCCAGAGTATCATCCATTCTATGGTCCAGTACCTGGATGGCTCGGTGCTGGCGCAAATGGGTAATCCGGATATGCGTACCGCCATTGCGTGCGGCCTCGGGTGGCCCGAACGTTTGGTATCGGGCGTGGCCCCCTTGGACCTGGTGGCGATCGCCCGTCTCGATTTTGAGGCTCCGGATGAAACACGGTTTCCATGCCTGCGTCTGGCGAGGGAGTCGGTTGCGGTCGGCGGCACCGCCATGGCCGTGTGCAACGCAGCCAACGAAGTTGCCGTGGCCGCATTCCTTGATAAAAAAATCCGTTTCACGGATATTCCGGCCGTGATAGAGCACGCGCTGGAAGAAGCGGACATTGTTGAACCTACCGCGTTGTCTGTGGTCGAGAAAGCAGACGCCCAGGCGAGAGAATTGGCATCGGGATTCCTTGCCGATCTGCAAAAGCCCTCTATTGCATTGAAGCGAGTCTGATGGAACTTTTCTATACGATTACCTTAACGCTCGGCACCCTCGCGGTGTTGGTGGCGGTTCATGAGTTTGGCCATTTCTGGGTGGCGCGCCGCTGCGGCGTGCAGGTGTTGCGCTTCTCCATAGGCTTTGGTACCTCGCTCTACAGTTGGCGCGATCATCAGGGCACCGAGTACAGTATTGCCGCAATACCCCTTGGGGGTTACGTCAAAATGCTGGACGAGCGTGAGGGAGATGTCCCAGCCTCGGAATTACACCGGGCATTTAACCGCAAGCCTGCATTGCAGCGTATCGCCGTGGTCAGCGCGGGGCCCCTGGCGAATCTGCTGCTGGCGGTCGTGGCGTACTGGTTTTTGTACATGGCAGGGGAGTCGGGCTATATACCGATTATCGATAAGGTCGAGCCCAACTCGGTGGCGGCTGTGGCCGGCCTTGAGGCCGGGCAGGAAATAGTTGCCATCGACGGGGGCGCAACGCCGACCTGGCAGGCACTGAGTTTCCGTCTGCTGGATCGTATTGGCGATACCGGTACGATAAAGTTTGCAGTGCAGTATCCTGATTCCGGTGTGGTCTATGAGTCTGAGGCGAGCATCAATCGGTGGTTATCGGATCAGGAGGAACCCGATCTGTATGCTGGTCTGGGTATCAGCCTGTTTTCGCCGGAGGTACCTCCGGTGGTGGGCGAAGTTGTGGCTGACAGCCCAGCGGCGATGATAGGCATGGTGCCTGGCGATAAAGTGCTGCGGGCGGATGGTGTGAACATGCCCCTCTGGATGGACTGGGTTGACTATGTGCGGGCGCGTGCCGGGCAGCCAATCGATGTGGAATACCAGCGTGGAAGTGAGATATTGCGCGCTACCATGGTGCCTGAGCGTATAGAGGAAGATGGCAAGGTAATCGGACGTGTCGGCATCGCGGCAGCTATCCCCGTAATGCCCCCGGAAATGGTAAGGCGCTATCCTCGGGGACCTCTGGAGGCACTCGGGGCAAGTCTCGCCCGCACAGGGGAGCTGTCATTATTTACCCTGAAATCCATTAAAAAGATGTTGATGGGCCTAATATCGCCAAAAAACTTGAGTGGACCTATCACCATTGCTAAAGTGGCCACTGCGTCCGCCAAATCGGGCCTGGAGTCTTATATAAGCTTCCTGGCTTTGCTAAGTATCAGTCTGGGAGTATTAAACTTGTTGCCTGTTCCGGTACTGGACGGGGGGCATCTGTTATTTTATACGATCGAGCTATTGGCTGGGCGTCCAGTACCTGAGAAGATACAGTCCGTGGGTTATCAGGTGGGGCTGTTTATGGTGCTCGGGATAATGATGCTCGCCCTGTATAATGATTTCACACGCCTGTAGTGATCGCTGTGAACATACTATTAATGGAATTCTCCGGACTGCGGCTTACTGCCTTCCGGCGATGGGGTAAATATTGACTAGACACATGCCCAAAGTGATCGCACTGGTGCTTTTTTTTATAGCATCTTTTGCTGCTGCCCAGACTTTCGTTATCTCAGACATTCGTGTGGAAGGGTTGCAGCGTGTCTCCGCGGGGACCGTTTTCGCTGCACTGCCATTCGCTGTGGGAGATGCAGTTGATGAACCGGGCATTCAGACTGCCACGCGCAGTTTGTTTGCTACCGGGAACTTCGATGATATCCGTATTGGACAAGACGGCAATGTGTTGGTGATTGTTGTAACGGAGCGTCCCAGCATTAGTGAGATCAATATTGATGGTAACAAGGCGATTAAAACGGAAGCTCTGCTGGATGGGTTGAAGGGCGCCGGCCTGGCGGTAGGGCAGGTATTCCAGCGCGCCACCTTGGAAGGTATGAAATTGGAGTTGCAGCGACAGTATGTATTACAGGGGCGCTACGATGCAGCTATAGAGGCTGAGGTGGTCCCCGAGCCGCGCAATCGGGTCACTATCAATATTGATATCGACGAGGGTACTGTAGCAGCCATCAAGCATATCGATGTGGTGGGCAATGAGATATTCACTGACGAAGAGCTGCAACAAGAGTTTGAACTGCATACCACCGGATGGCTCTCTTTTTTTACCAATGACGACAAGTACTCAAAGGAAAAATTGACCGGAGACCTGGAGACCCTCACTTCCTATTATATGGACAGGGGTTATTTGCAGTTCCGTATTGATTCAACACAAGTCTCAGTATCACCGAACAAGAAGGAGGTCTATATCACCGCCAATATCACGGAGGGAGAAAAGTTCACCGTCAGCTCGGTGGCTTTGTCCGGGGACTTGGTAATACCGGAGGCGGATCTGCGCAGCTTTTTATTCATCTCCGAGGGACAGACCTTCTCTCAGCAGATGGTGACGACGACTGAAGAGGCCCTGACCAAGCGATTGGGTGATGATGGCTACAATTTTGCCAAGGTAACCGGTATTCCCGAGGTCAATGACAAAGATAACACTGTCGCCCTGAAATTTTTCGTCGATCCAGGCAAGCGCACTTATGTGCGCCGCATCAGTTTCAAAGGCAATATGAAAACTGCAGATGCCGTGCTGCGGCGCGAGATGCGGCAGATGGAGAGCGCTCCAGCTTCCGCATCAGCGATCGAGCAGTCGCGAGTGCGCCTGGAACGGCTGGGCTATTTCAGCAAGGCGACCGTCGCGACGACCGCAGTGCCCGGGCATGACGACCTGATTGATGTGGACTACACGGTGGAAGAGCAGTCCTCGGGCAGTATTGGCGCCAGCATAGGCTACGCCCAGGATGCGGGCATCATTCTGGGTTTAAATCTGCAACAGGATAATTTCATGGGCACTGGCAAGCGAGTTGCCATAGGCCTGAATTCGTCCAGCTACCAGGACCTCTATAATTTCAGTTACACCAATCCCTATTACACCGAGGATGGGGTGAGTCGTGGCTTCAACGTATTTTATCGCTCTACCGACCTGGATCAGGTGAACGTGGCGAACTACAGCACCAATACACTGGGTGGTGCGGTAAACTACGGCTATCCCCTATCGGAAACGCAGCGCCTTGGATTGAGCCTCGGTGTGGCCAGTACGGATATTAACGTCGGACAGTACGCGGTGCAGGAAATCGAGTCCAGCCCGCGCCTTGATATTGCGGGTGTGAATGACTGGTTCCAGAGCACGCTGGTGAATGGCAAATACACTGGCCCCGAGGTCCTGAATCCGCTGAGCACTCTGCCCCCCGATTACCAGGTGACTCCGGAGGAAGAGGGTTTTCTGAACAAATATGGCAATGACTTCCTGAACTATACCGTTACCACCAGCTGGACCCAGTCGACATTGAATCGTGGTCGGATGGCGACACGGGGCGCGTCACAGAATGTGGCGCTTGAAGTTTCTGCGCCGGTCTCTGATCTTGAGTTCTACAAGTTAACCTACAATGGCGAAATCTTTTACCCCATGCCCGTACTGAAGACCTGGACACTGCGTCTGCACACCGAGTTGGGTTATGGTGGTGGTTACGGCGGTACTGATGAATTGCCGTTTTACGAAAACTTTTTCGCCGGCGGCTTTGGTTCAGTGCGGGGCTACAAAAGTAATACGCTGGGCCCGCAAAGTACACCTGCTGATGCTTATGTTGTTGCTGCACCAGTGACGGCAGTCGACGCTGAGGGCAATGCAACCCAAATTGGCGGCCCCGATGGTAATCAGTTTGGCTATGTCGCCAGTAACGGGCAATTGTTGTACACCCAGGTCCAGAACAATAACAACAGTGACTCCTTCGGGGGTAACGTGGTAATAGTGGGTACTGCCGAGCTGTTGTTTCCCCTGCCGTTTATCAAGGATCAGAGCCAGTTACGTACGGGCTTTTTTCTGGATGCAGGTAATGTCTATGATACCGACTGCGGTTTAACCCAACAAAATTGCTTCAATGTGGACCTCGGCGAACTGCGCTACTCAGCGGGGGTCGGGTTGACCTGGATTACCGGGTTTGGCCCCATGTCGTTCAGTCTCGCCAAGCCTCTTAATTCGAATGAGTTTGATCAGGAAGAAATTTTCCAGTTTACGCTGGGCAGGGGAATCTGATTTTTTTGTTGTTAATTAATGGAGGAAAATGTGTCTAAATTACTCAAAGTTGTATTCGCGGTGCTGGCATTTTCGGTGTCTACGCTTGGCTGGGCCGAGGGCAAGATTGCCGTGGTTGATGTGCAAGGCGCCATCCTGCAAACGGATGTTGCCCAGAAACGCCTCGGTGAAGTAAGGGATAAGGCTGACTACAAGAAGAATAAAGCGGAGGCTGATCGACTCAAGACTGAGGGTGAAGCGCTGTTTAAGACATTCAAGAAGGACGAGGCGGTCATGAGTCCGGAACAGAAGACTGCCGCCGAGAAGAAACTGAGCGGTATTCAGGACGACTTCCGCATTGTTGTAGAAAAAATGCAGCAGGCGGAGCAAAACGTCGCCAGGGGAATACTGCAAGAAATGGCGCCAAAAGCACAGGAAGCACTGCGCGATATCATTAAGGCGGAGAGTATTGGCCTGTTGCTGCAGGGCAATGCGGTAATCCACGCTGAGGACAGCTACATCATCACAGCCAAACTAACTGACAAGCTGAATAAGCCTAATACGAAGTAATCTAGCTGCACATAGGTTGGGTGAGCCTGGCGGATCAATTGGATCTGGCGTTTCCCGGTAATGTGCCCACGACCATTGTGGATTGGGCTCTGCTTGGGTGAGCCCGATCCGCTCGACTTGTTTTAAAGTGAAAGGGGTGGAGTTGACGATGGAAATTGCAGATATTCGCAGGTATCTGCCGCATCGCTATCCCTTCCTGCTGGTTGATCGTGTGGTCGAAGTGAATGCGGGCGAATCCATTCTCGCCTACAAAAACCTCAGCATTAACGAGCCGTTTTTTGACGGCCATTTTCCAGACAATCCAATTTTTCCCGGCGTGTTGCTGGTCGAAGCAATGGCACAGGCGGCAGGAATCCTTGGCTTTTACAGCCAGGGGAAGACTAATGACGACGGCTCCACCTACTATTTTGCCGGTGCTGACAACTTGCGCTTCAGGCGCCCCTGTGTGCCCGGTGACCGGGTGATGTTGCGCGCCACCGTTGTTTCGCAGCGGCGCGGCATCTGGAAGTTTGATGTCAGTTCCGATGTGGATGGCGAACTCGCGGCCACTGCGACCATTCTCTGTGCAGATCGCTAGGCCCCCAGTCCTCAGGTCCGCGCTTGCCGCCTTGCCGCTGTGACGGGTATCCGTAGGCCGGGAATATCTGTGGGAGATTCGTTTGAAGGGGGCTATAACGGCCCTGCTCTGGCCGGTGTGGATGAAGTGGGGCGCGGCCCACTGGCCGGTGACGTGGTGGCGGCTGCGGTCATGCTCGATCCGCAGCGTCCAATCGAAGGACTGCGAGATTCAAAGAAATTGTCCGCCTCCCGCCGCGAGGAGCTGGCGCTGCTGATCAGGGAGCGCGCCCTGGCCTGGTCCATCGCCAGTGCCAGTGTGGCCGAAATTGATGAACTGAACATCCTGCAGGCGTCTCTATTGGCCATGCATCGGGCAGTACAGACGCTGGACCCACAACCCGAGTATGTGTTGGTGGACGGCAATCGTCTGCCCCGCTGGCACTATGCCTCGGAAGCCGTGGTGCGTGGCGATGACCGTGTGCCTGCCATTGCCGCCGCCTCGATTCTGGCCAAGGTATACAGGGACGGGGCACTGATCGCTCTGGAAAAGCAGTATCCTGGCTACGGTTTTGCGTCGCACAAGGGCTATCCTACGCCGGCACATTTGCAAGCCTTGCAAACTCTCGGGGTGACACCGGTGCACCGGCGCAGCTTCGCGCCGGTAAAAAAATTACTCGCCGCGCTTTAGGTGCTGTGCAACATGAACAACAAGTCGCGTAGAATCAGGGCATGACTGCTTTCGTTCACCTGCGCCTGCATACTGAGTACTCCCTGGTCGACGGCCTGGTGCGGATCAAGCCTCTACTGGCGCGGGTGGCAGAGTTGGGTATGCCTGCAGTGGCCGTCACTGATGTCTGCAATTTTTACGCCCTGATCAAGGTGCACAAAGCCGCTTTTGCCGCGGGGATCCAGCCCATTTTCGGGGTGGACCTGATGGTAATGGATGCAGATGATCCCGAGCGGGCTTACCCTCTGTGCCTGTTGGCGATGAACCAGACGGGTTACCACAACCTGACCCTGCTGATTTCCCGCGCCTATACACAGGGCCAGTATCTGGGCGTGCCCTTGGTCAGCAAGTCCTGGCTGGAGCAGGCTTGCGAGGGTGTTATTGCCCTGTCTGCCGGTGCCGCCGGGGATGTGGGACAGGCTCTGCTGGGCGATCGGGCCGCACTCGCGGTTGATCGAGCGCGTTACTGGATGAAGCTCTATCCACAGCGTTTTTACCTGGAGCTGCACCGCACTGGCAGAGAGGGGGACGAGTCCCATCTGCACGCGGCAGTGGCGCTGGCGCAGGAGCTACAGTGCCCGGTGGTGGCGACCAACGACGTGCGCTTTCTCACTGCCGATCAATTCGAGGCCCACGAGGCCAGGGTATGTATCCGGGAGGGGCGCACGCTGGACGATCCGCGACGGGCACGCCACTATACCGAGCAGCAGTACCTGCGCTCACCGCAGGAAATGGCGGAGCTGTTTGCGGATCTTCCGGAAGCGCTGGCCAACAGTGTGGAGATTGCCCGTCGCTGCAACGTGGTATTGCAACTGGGCAAGCCCTACCTGCCGGATTACCCTGTGCCGGCGGGCCTGACCATGGATGAATTCTTTCGGCAGCAGTCCCACGAGGGTCTGGACAAACGCCTGCAGGTGTTCTTTGCCAGCGGCACCGCAGACTTCGCCCAGAAACAGCAAGCCTACCGGCAGCGGCTCGAGTTCGAGCTCGATACCATTATCCAGATGGGCTTTCCCGGGTATTTCCTGATTGTGATGGACTTTATCCGTTGGGCCAAGAACAACGATATCCCGGTGGGGCCGGGACGGGGCTCCGGCGCCGGCTCCCTGGTGGCCTACGCCCTGCAGATCACCGATCTTGATCCCCTGGCCTATGACCTGCTGTTCGAGCGCTTCCTGAATCCGGAGCGGGTTTCCATGCCGGATTTCGACGTGGACTTCTGCATGGAAAAGCGTGATCGGGTGATCGAATATGTTGCCCAGACGTACGGCCGGGACGCAGTGTCCCAGATCATCACCTTCGGTACCATGGCGGCCAAGGCGGTGGTGCGCGATGTGGCCCGGGTACAGGGCAAGTCCTACGGTCTGGCAGATAAGCTGTCCAAGATGATTCCCTTTGAAGTGGGGATGACCCTGGCCAAAGCCCTCGAACAGGAGGAGCCACTGCGGGGGTTTTTGCAGGCGGACAGCCAGGCCCAGGAAATCTGGGATATGGCCGAACAACTGGAAGGTGTGGTGCGCAATGTGGGCAAACACGCCGGCGGCGTGGTCATCGCCCCCTCAAAACTCACCGATTTTGCGCCTCTGTACTGTGACGAGAGCGGCTCCGGCTTGGTCACGCAGTTCGATAAGAGCGACGTAGAGGAAGCGGGTCTGGTGAAGTTCGACTTCCTCGGCCTGCGCACCCTGACCATCATCGACTGGGCGGTCAAAATGATCAACCCCGCCCGGGAGCGTGTGGGGGAGCTTCCCCTGGACATCACGCAGATCCCGCTGGACGATGCCGCCAGTTTTGAACTGCTAAGATCCGGCGAGACCACTGCAGTATTTCAGCTGGAATCACGCGGTATGAAGGAGCTGATAGAGCGGCTGCAGCCGGATTGTTTCGAGGATATTGTGGCCCTGCTGGCATTGTTCCGACCCGGTCCGCTGCAGTCGGGCATGGTGGACAACTTTATCAACCGCAAGCACGGCCGCGAAAAGCTGTCGTACCCGGATGCCCAGTACCAGCACCCGTGGCTACAGCCTATTCTGCAACCCACCTATGGCATTATTCTCTACCAGGAGCAGGTGATGCAGATCGCCCAGGTACTGGCAGGGTATACCCTCGGCGGTGCAGATGTATTGCGCCGGGCCATGGGTAAAAAAGATCCCAAGGAGATGGCCAAGCAGCGGGAGATATTCGAAACCGGCGCCAGGACGAAAGGCGTGGACGGCAATCTGGCGATCAAGATTTTCGATCTGGTGGAAAAGTTCGCCGGCTACGGATTTAACAAGTCACATTCGGCTGCCTATGCACTGGTATCCTACCAGACCGCCTGGCTGAAGGCCCGCTACCCGGCGCATTTTATGGCGGCAGTGATGAGCTCGGAACTGGATAACACTGACAAGATTGTGGTGTTTGTGGACGAGTGCAAGCGCATGAAGCTGTCGCTGAAACTGCCCGATGTGAACGAGGGCCAGTACATGTTCACAGTGAATTTACACGGCGATATCATCTACGGACTGGGTGCCATCAAGGGGCTCGGCACGGGCCCCGTGGATAGCATTCTGCAGGCGCGCAATGCAGGAGGCCCCTTTGTCGACCTGTTTGATTTCTGTGCCCGCACGGATCCGCGCAAGGTTAATCGCCGCGCTCTGGAGGCGATGATTCGCTCAGGCGCGCTGGACTCGCTGCAGGTAGAACGTTGGGTTTTGCTGGCGGCCCTCGATGATGCCCTTAAAGCGGCCGAGCAGAGCGCGAGTAATCGCGATAGCGGCATCGACGATCTGTTCGGGGAAGTGGTGCCCAGTCGGCACAACGGCGGCGGAGATGTATACGCAAATTTTCGCGCCGTGCGCGCCTGGTCGGACAAGGAACGCCTTGGCGGCGAGCGCGATACGCTAGGACTTTACATCACCGGGCACCCTATAGACGAGTATCGGGCAGAGGTGCGCAAGTTCGCGCCCAATCGTATTGCTGACCTGAGTGCGGATAGCCACGGTAATCATGGCAACCAGGTGATCGTGGGGCTGATCATGGCGACACGCACCATGAACAGTCGGCGCGGCACCATGGGGGTGTTGATCCTGGATGATAGTAGTGCCCAGATTGAGGTAACTCTGTTTTCCGAAGCGTATTCCGAATTTCGGGAATTGCTGGTCAAGGATACGATCGTAATCGCCGAGGGTCGGGTTTTCATTGATGACAAGACCGGGAAACTGGCGATGCGGGCAAGCGGTCTGCGCAGTCTCGCCGCAGCCAGGCACAGTAGAGTGTCGGACCTGACCATTGAAGTGTGTGCGGACAAAATGAACGAACAGTTTACTGAGTTGTTGGAGAAAACCCTGGCGGGAGCGGCGCGCGGCAGCTGTCCGGTTTCGCTGATTTACCGCCAGCCCCGCAACTCTGTGCGGATCAGACTCGGGTCACGCTGGCAGGTTGTGCCCAGTGATGAATTACTACAGGAATTGCGTGACGTGGTGGGTGCTCAAGGTGTTGCTCTGCAGTATCACTGAATTCTTGTAAATTCCCTGGTAAGGACGTTGCGATTTCCTTGCCGTTTACCCTTTAATAATCGGAGAAAAAACATGTTACTTAAAGACAAGGTGGTGATTGTTTCGGGCATCGGCCCCGGCCTGGGCCAGGAATTATCGACACTGGTAGCAAAGGAGGGTGCCTCGGCTGTGGTACTGGCAGCGCGCACCGTGGCCAAGCTTGATGTGGCCGAGCAGGAAATACGTGCCCTCGGTCTGGGGACTGCTGTGTTGAAGGTAGCCACGGATATAGCCAATGAGGCGCAGTGCAAGGCGCTGGCAGATCGCGCGGTGCAGGAGTTCGGGCGTATCGATGTCCTGTTCAACAGTGCCTACGATCCGGGCAGCTTTGAACCGATTGAAGAGGCCAGCATGGATGGTTGGCGGCGCGCAATGGACGTCAATTTTTTCGGCACCATGTACCTCACCCAGGCCTGTGTGCGTCATATGAAGAACAGTGGCGGCGGGGCTATCGTGATGATTGCCACCATGGTGGAGCATAAACCGCTGGCCACCCAGGCGGGTTATGGCTCATCCAAATCCGCACTGCGCTGCGCCACCAAGCATCTGGCCCTGGAACTGGGGAAATACAATATCCGCGTCAACAGCTGCCACATGGGCTGGATGTGGGGCCCGAGCGTGGAGGGTTACTTTAACTGGCAGGCCAAGGCCACCGGTAAGAGCCAGCAGGAGCTGATTGCCGAGGTCACCCGTAGTATCCCGCTGGGCGTTATTCCCGATGATGGCGAATGCGCCAAGGCAGCAATCTTCTTTGGCTCGGATTACTCCAGTGTCGTGACCGGCGCGGCGCTGGATGTTAACGGCGGCGAGTACATGCCGATTTAAGGCTGGGTCCAGGGTAAGCGGGAGTAAGACGCAGATGAGTGATACAGACAAAATAGAGGCGGCGGTTTTTCGCCGCCTGCTGGCGCATCTGGATAGCCGCAAGGATGCCCAGAATATCGACCTGATGAACCTGGCAGGTTTTTGCCGCAATTGCCTGTCGAAGTGGTATATGGCGGCAGCGCAGGATGCGGGGTTGGAAATCGATTACGACCTGGCCCGGGAGCGCATCTACGGCATGCCGTATGAGCAGTGGAAGGAGCAACACCAGGCGCCGGCGACCGCAGAACAGATGGCGGCCTTTGATAAGGGCAAGGCGCGGTAACCGGCTACAGTGGACCGTAGGGCAGGTAGCGGTTGTCGTTGACCTCGCGCAGCCACTGCAGCAAGGTCTTGTCCAACCGCGCACCACGCTGGCGCAGAATTTTAGCCAGGGGAATGACCGGAGAAGCGGCTCCAGCCTCCCACCCTGGCAGGTTTTCGGCCACGGCAAAAAAGCGGATCAGGTGTAACAGGTCAGCTTCGGGCAGCGGCTCAGCGGTGGCTTGCCAGGTGTTGTGGTCTATCTTCATCAGTGGCGCAAGACGTTGCTTATCCTCGGCACTCAGCAATTGCTCAAGTTGCGCCAACTGATCCTTGCGGTCGAACTCGATGAGGCGGCGCAGGAGGGTGGTCTGTAGCAGGTCTGCGCTGCCCACCGATTCAATTTTTGGATCCCAGGAGCCCAGTGACATAGTAATCTGTGCCATAGCGAAATGTGCTGACAGTGTACTGAATCTTGCCCTTGTGCGGAAAGCATCCATTTAAGCGCGGAACAATAGTAATTTTTCAAAGCACAGAACAGTTAAGCGCTGAAGCAGGCGCGGATTTGAGCTATGCTGGTATTTTTTTATCGATGAGGGAACATTATGAAGTTCCGATTGGGAAGTGCTGTGCGTTTAATGTGGCTGCTCGTATTGTCTCTGGCCTGCCAGGCCGTAATGGCGGAAGACCTAACTGGTATACTGATGGTCGAGATCGCGGGCCTGAAAGATGCCACAGGCAATGTATATATCGCGGTTTACAATTCCGATTCAACCTGGCTGGGTGATAAGACAGTGCTGAGTAAAAAAGTGGCTATCAGCGACGCCCTGGATGGGGATCTGGTGCGCACCGAGCTGCAGCTGCCGCTGGGTGAATATGCTCTGTCGGTTTTCTATGATAAGGATAACGATGGAGAATTGGGTACCAACTTTATCGGCATGCCCAAGGAGCCAATAGCCATGTCCAATAATGCCGTAGCAAAAATGGGGCCGCCGAAGTATGCCGATGCTGTATTCACCCTCGGCGCTGAACCTCTGATCCAGCACATCACCATGAAGGAGCTCTAACCGCTGACAAGGGGGACCCCTGTGCGGTAATAGTACACATAAACGCCTTAAAGCCCGTGAAATTCTGTGTATTGCTGCACAAGCCTTTCGCGGGCTACCTGACTTTCTTGCGCGGTGCTGGTTCAATAGCGCGAACGAGCAGTGATTGGGGGCGATCGTGTCCAACGTGGTTTTACAAAGCAGGACGTGTACCTTATCGGGGCAGGACGCATTCCGGCTGCGCATGGAGCAGCAGTGCCACCAGATACAACAATACAGGCAGTCGATGCTGCGGGAATTTGGGCGTCTACTCAGTCCGGACGAGGCGGCTTTGGAATGGATTGAGCGGTATGCCGAGAACTTTGATCGATCCAACGGTGCCTTTGCAGAATAAGCTCGTTTGTACAAGTGCTCAATTGGTTGAATTAGTGCCGTAAAATGCAGATTTGCACGGCTGTGCTGCAAGCCGGTAACCTGATCCCACACGAACTTCCTCTGAAACCTCGGCGTGGCATGCCTGCAATGAATTCAACAAATGCTATTTAATTCATTCGTATTCTTGTTGGTGTTCCTGCCGTTAGTACTAATAGCTTTCTATGCATCCAGAAGCTGGGTATCCGCTCGTGCATCGTTAACTGTATTGGTAATCGCGTCTCTCATTTTCTATGGTTATTGGAATCCGATTTATGTAATTCTCTTGCTTTTTTCAATCTGCTTCAATTTTTCTATTGGGAGAATACTCTCAGGAGATGATCACTGGAAAAGGCGCGCCTTTTTCATTTTCGGTATCAGTGTGAATCTGGCGCTTCTCGCCTATTTCAAGTACGCCAATTTCTTCATTGACAACGTCAATTATGTTTTCGGGCTGCACTGGGAAGTCGGCACCATAATCCTGCCATTGGCGATTTCTTTTTACACTTTTACGCAAATCGCCTATCTGGTAGACGCGTGGCGAGGTAAAGCAAAAGAGTACAATTTCCTCCATTACTGTTTATTTATAACCTTTTTCCCGCACTTGATTGCCGGACCGATATTGCATCACAAGGAGATGATGCCCCAATGCATTCGCATGGCCGAACATCCCGAACTAACCCCAAACTTCGCTGCCGGTCTTAGCTTGTTCATTATCGGGTTATTTAAGAAGGTGGTAATAGCCGACAATTTTGCCGTCTATGTCGGCGGTTTCTACAATAACATGCGCGATGGCGCTATATACAATGGCGACGCTTGGGTGGCGGCATTGTCGTATCACTTCCAGATATATTTCGATTTTTCCGGTTACTCCGATATGGCAATCGGACTGGGTTTGTTGTTTGGTATCGTGCTGCCGGTCAACTTCAACTCTCCTTACAAATCCTTCTCCATTATCGACTTTTGGCGTCGCTGGCATATTACGCTATCGCGCTTTCTGCGCGACTACCTGTATATCAGTCTGGGGGGGAATCAGAAAGGGAGTGCCCGGCGATACCTGAATTTGGCTGCAACCATGTTAATTGGTGGCCTGTGGCATGGAGCCGCCTGGACTTTTCTCATTTGGGGCGGCTTACATGCCAGTTATCTGGTGGTTAACCATGGCTGGCAGGCTCTTTGTAAGAGATTTGAAATTACCTATCTACAGCAGAATAGGCTGTACCTTGGATTAAGCCTGCTCGTTACCACGATTGCTGTCGTTGTTGCTTGGGTTTATTTTCGTGCTCCGGACATCAAGACGGCCAATCAGACAGTATTGGCGATGTTTGGAGCAGGACAAGACGGCCTATCTCAATCGTATGCTGGGTACATTTCCAACAACGGCTTTAGTTCTTTTTTTAAATCGCTGTCTGGCGTTCAAATTTCCCCCACACTATCTATGGCCCTGTTTTTTCTGGTGGCCAGTTTATTTACGCTTTTTTTGCCGAACGCTGCCCAATTGTTTTCGTTAATTGAAAACAAGAGTAGGCTCGAATGGAAGCCCAATCTGGTTTGGGCAGTGAGCTTGGGCGTTCTTTTATGCTGCTCGCTAATGGGGATGTTCGGGGTTAGCGAATTTATCTACTACCAATTCTGACTCAGGGACAGGTGATATTTTCCAAGGGTACTGCGCTCTGGTTTTGTCGACAGTCATTCTAATGCTTGTAGCTGTGCTCGGGTCCGCAATGCGATAGGCCTCACGCAGATATCGCTGCTTTCGCAGCCAATCATCAATATTATGGACATTTATCTTGCCACCAAAATTTTCCACCCTTTGCCCGTCCAGTATATCTAAGATGAGATTTCCGGTATTGACGCTGGCATGTCCAGAATCGTAAAACCATCTCAATTCTTTTGCATTGATGTCATTGCTTACCGGTTCTGTGATTAACGGGTAGTAGCCATTGAAATCCCAAAGATCGAAGGGCGAATATCCTCCGGAAGTCGCGACCCTCTCATTGATAATAACCAATTGCTTTTTCCAATATTCAAAGTTTTCCCAAAGACCCGCATAAGAAAGAGCCTCAAGCAAGCGTGCATGCACTGGCAGAATCACTATGGTCATATCAATGGAGTTAGCGTGCGCCAGTGACAGAAGCGCTTCGAAATCGGCGAAGGCCATGTTGGGCGATACATCACTGCTGACTAGAGAAAAGCGCGGCGATTCAGGTGGAAACCAGATTTGTCGCAGATAGGAATTCTCACTGAGCCTGAATGCCTGCAGAAGCCGGCGATTTGACTCCAGTATAACGCCCCATGTGCCGCCTGCATTTAATACTGTGTATTGCAATGTGCCGGATTCAGCAGCTGTTTGATTCCTGATCGTGGAAATGCTGTCTCGTAGTGTATTGTAAGACCACAAACTGGCCGCATAGTCGAGTAGGGCTTGTTGCAGAAATACGGTACTGGTCCAGAAAGAACTATTCAAAGCCAATCGTTTTCTGAACTCTTCAGTGTAGCTGGTGGGCATTGTATAGAAACTGTTGAAGGTAAAAAAATCAACGCAATAAATTACTCGTTTAATCGGACGTGTCGCAATGGCTGATCTGAGTTTCAGCAAGTCTTGTCCGGGGAGCACTCCTGGTGTGGCAAAGTTGTAAAAATACTGGCCGGCCAGGGAGGGATGTCTTGGGTCAATCGCTCTACCTGCTCTGGACGACCCGAGGATCAGGCTTGAGGCATTACTCCTGTAAAATTGGTAGGTTTTCGTTGTGCCAAGGTGGAAGAAGATTTCCGTCTTCCTGGCGTTCAGACCATCCACTTCAGGTGTTTCAAGGATGCTGTAGGGATCTGTGGTGCCATTGAACGCTGCAATTAGTGCGAGACAGGCGCAGGCCCAACCCAGTACCAGCAGGCAGTATCGTTTGCCTCTGTTCATCAGTTTGGCATCCTCAGCACACCGCTGGAGGGGGGCTGGGTAGTTCCCTGGAAAATCATCCGAGATTTTCTTCTGTAATAAATGAATATACTTGCTTGGGAATCAAATCCGTTGCTAGTTACTATCTGCCATGCTATGACACGTCCACTTAACTTCTAACGGTTGTTGTATTCGTCGACAAAATGTGTCAGGCAAGCAGCGCGGTACGGCCAACTGGGAATACGGACGGGGCAAAGAACCAGGACTCGATGGCGTAACGGGTGTCGGGCATGTCCGGTCGTCGACTTGTGCGGTGCAGTAGCCACTCGTCAAACATCAGCATGTCGCCGGCGCGGAACTTGGGGATGACCACGGGGACCCGTTTGCGAATTTCATCGACCTGACTGTTAGACACGGCCCAGTCGAAGGCACTGTCGGACGCAGCCATGATGTAGTGATCGGGATAATCGAGTACGAGTTCCATGCCCGGTGCTGATTCACCACAGTCGGTCAGCGCCGTCCAGACGTTCAGGGATGCGATATCCATCCCTTCACCGAGAAAGCGGCCATCCTGATGCCATCCGGCCTCTTGTCCGGCGGAGACGCGCCACAACATGAACTTGCTTACCGACAAAACCGGATCTTCACCCAGGTATTTCCGGGCGAGTGCGGTGACGCCGCTGCGTTCAAACATGTCGAGGATCAGGAACATCGCCCGGGGCGAGTCTGCAGCCAGGCAGCCACCGCTACTATGGGCAAACGTGCGGGCGCTGGCCACGTTAAAGACGTCCTTGGGTGTGGGCAGCTTCGGGTGACTACACCATTGGGGATCAGGTTGCTCGGCCCTACAGGCATTCTGTGCCTCCTCAACGGCGTCGCGCAGTATGCCAGTGGTTTTGGCATCCAGCGCATTGGGCACATACAGGCAACCGCTGCTGGCAAAGGCCGCCCGAATGATCTCTGGCGTGATCTCCCTGAGGGCGCAGGCAGGCATTCCCTGCTCGTAGGACAATGACGCTGGTGGCTCGCCCAACGGGGCTGGCGTGCGGGGGCCATACAGGTCCTGTGTGACCCGCAGATTCTGGATCAGAATTTCCCGGTTCGTGTCCGGATCAAGGCGGTTGGCCGCCATCAATTTGCGCAGGGCCGCCGCCGGATTGCCTGCCTCATTAGCCGCTCGTGCAGCTGCATCAAGCTCTGAGGCTTTCATCTCCAATGCCATTGGGGGCACCTCCTAGTCTTTCATTAACCTGAAGATCAGAATATCAAAATCTCTACTATGGAAAAGATGCTACCAACTAAAAAACCCTGTGTACAGTGTGCCATTAGTGAACCAGGATGTGGTGCTATGACTTAAAATTCTCGGGACCCCAGTAGGCCTTCATACTATTGACCTTGCCCTCTTCGTTGAATTCAAACACATCGATAATATCAATAGTGACGCCGGGCATCTTTACCTGAAAGGGGAAGGCCACCGCATTGCCACTGCAGCGCGGGTCGCCGCTTAACGCCAGTTTCGCGCCGGACTGCAACGCGCCTTCGTAGAACGCGCAGACTGCCTCTATGCCGACGTGTACGTCAGTGCCGACCGGATCCTCAACGCGGGCATCATGGGAATAGATCTCCCGGATAATATCCATATCCTGTTTGTCGAAGGCTTCTACATATTTGTGGACCATGGCTATCTTGGCGCTGGCTTCCATACTTCCCTCCTCATTGTCAGTAGCCACACAATGTGGCGTAGCGATCCTTGTGAAAACCGGCGTCCCCAAAAATCTGCATCGCGACCCGTGCCCGCTTCAGGAAGAAGCCGATTTCCAGGTCATCGGTAACTCCGATACCGCCGTGCATCTGTACGGCTTCATTGGTGACGAGCTTGGCCAGCTCGTTCAGCCTGGCCTTGGCCAGGCTGGCCAATGGCGGCAGCTGGTGTGGAGCATCATCTACGGTCGAGAGAGCCTGCAGCACAACTGAACGGCACAGCTCAATCTCTGATTGCATGTGTGCAGCGCGGTGTTGCAGTGCCTGGAAGGACCCGATCAGCACGCCAAACTGCTCTCGCTCCTTCAGATAGGCCACTGTGCGTTCGAAAGCCTCCAATGCGGAGCCCATCATTTCAGCAGCCATGGCAACGCGACCGCGATCCAGCACGGGTTCGAGGATCACCCAGCCCTGGTTGATTGTACCGAGTACATTTTCGGCAAGGACTGCCACGTTGTGAAACTGGATATTGGCGGCGTTGCGGCTGTCTGCCATGACAGTGCGCTGGCAGGTCATACCCTCAGTATTGCGGTCCACCAACAACAGCGTCAGCCCTGGGCTGCTGCGCTCCGTGCCGCCTGTGCGGGCCACCACAATCAGTTTGTCAGCGCTGTGGCCATCCAGTACGAAAAACTTGCTGCCATTAAGAATAAAATGCTCACCCTGCCTTTTGGCCGTGGTGGTGATATGCGTTGGATTATGGTGTTGTGTTTCTTCCAACGCCAGGGCCAGAGTGAGTGTCCCGCCAGCGATGTCGGGCAACAGGGTTTGCTTCTGCGCCTCGCTGCCACCCAGCAGTATGGCGGAAGCACCGACTACTGCGGAGGCAAACAGAGGAGAGGCGGTGAGCGTGCGGCCAGCTTCTTCCAGCACGACGCCCAGGCCCATGAAGCCGAAGTCCAGGCCGCCGTAGGCCTCGGGCAGGATGATACTGGCCCAGCCCATTTCGGCCATCTGTTGCCACAGGTCCGGCGCATAGCCGACGGGATCCCGCGTATCGCGCAGTTTGCGCAGCGCGGCCACCGGCGCATGTCTGGCAAAAAAATCCCGGGCGCTGTCCCGTAACATGCGTTGTTCTTCATTCAGTACCAGTGCCATTTCCGTACGCTCCTAGGACTGCGGCAGTTCGAGAACTTTTTGGGCGATCAGGTTGAGCTGTATTTCGGAGCTGCCACCGGCGATGGTCAGGGCCTTGGACATGGCCCACAGGCGCAGTGTGTCGATTTCCTGCGAGGTAAAACCTTTCCCCTCACCCTCCCAGCCCAAACCGCGGCTGCCCAAAATGGCGAGTAATAATTCACTTTTGGTCTTTTCCGCTTCCGTACCGACGTATTTCATCACCATGGGCGCCGCACTGCGTACGCCGTTGGCTTTTTCCTCGAATGCGCGAAAATGGGTCAGGCCGACTGCCTGCATCAGCATGTCATACTCCACCAGGGCGTTGCGCAGTTGGGCATCTGCTATTTTGCCGTTGTCAAATTCCAGGTATTCTCGGGCTGCCATGTTGGGCTGTAAAACCTGTCGCGGGCTGTCGCTGCCGATTTCTGCCATCAGCTTGCGTTCGTGTACCAGCAAAGCCTTGGCGACAGACCAGCCCTTATTCAATTCCCCCACGAGGTTTTCCTTGGGGACTTTCACATTGTCGAAAAAAGTCTGGCAGAATTCGGACTCCCCGCTGATGAGTGCAATGGGGGTGGTTGAAACGCCGGGATCGTCCATATCAATCAACAGGAAACTGATGCCCTCCTGTTTTTTGACATTAGGGTCGGTGCGCACCAGGCAAAAAATCCAGTCGCATTTGTCGGCGGCAGTGGTCCAGATTTTACTGCCGTTGACCAGGAAGTGGTCGCCCATATCCTCCGCCTTGCACTGCAGGCTGGCCAGGTCAGAGCCTGCGCCGGGCTCGGAGTAGCCCTGGCACCAGCGGCTCTCTCCGTTCACGATGGCGCGGATGTGTTGCTGTTTCTGTGCCTCGTTGCCGTACTCCAGCACGGCGGGCCCCAACATCCACAGGCCAATGCCGAAAAGGGGCGTGCGGGCGTGGAGGTTTTTCATCTCCTCCTTGAGTATCCTGGCCTGCTGCGGGCTCAGGCCGCCACCGCCGTATTGCGTGGGCCACTCGGGGGCGGTCCAGCCTTTGTCCCGCATGCGTTCAAACCAGAGCTGGGCGTCGGCGCTGGCGAACGTCCCGCGACGACCGCCCCAGTATTGTTCCTCCGGCCTCATGGGCTGGCGCTGGGAGGCCGGGCAATTAGCCTCCAGCCACGCGCGCACTTCCAAACGAAACTGATCCAGGTTTTCCAAAATGTTTCTCCTGATAGGGCCGGTGGCGGCGCGCAGCGATAGTGCCGCTGCGTGGGTCCGCGGCGATCGCCGTATGATACGGATGCATGTAGGACAGTTAAAGGTACAGCAAGCGCAGTACACAGCAATGGCTTAAAAAGTCAGTCCGCAGTGACTTAATACGACAACAAGGACAGGCGATTCAATACGACTGATTTTAAGTTGGCCTCGCACCGCGTTGAAATTGTTGCCTATAATTAATCCACTCCTATAATGAATACCGCTAGAATTCCCGAGTAATGGCCATCACCAGTCGGTCATCTTGGGCAGGCTATTTTGTCGATGTTAAAATAACAAAAGGACACGAGAATGCGAGCGAACCCGAAGCTTCTACTGGTCTTGGTGTGCGCGTTGGCCGGCTTGCAATCCGGCTGTTCGTCGGTAGAGGAGAAAGCACCTGCGCCCGCATCCACCCCGCCGCCGACACCAGCACCGGTACCCGCGCCGACGTCGATTTCTGATCGCGGTGTGCAGGAACACAGCAAGGTATGGCCGATGAGTATCGACTCCTCCTACATGGGCACCTGGGGGGAGAACCGCAATTCCGGTTCAGGTCTGGTAACCAGTTTCGAGCAGCGCAAGCTGGCTGGCCAGAGCGAGTATCTGAGCTGGACCCAGCCCAATTCACCGCCCGTTTCCGCCCTTATGACCAATGGCAGTACGGAGGCTTCGAATGGGCTTGTCATCGCCGCATCGCCGCGTGGCGGCGGCACCTCCACTGTGGTGGCGCTGGACATGCATGGCAAGGTGGTGTGGCGCACTGAGGAATGGACCGGCGAGGACAAGGATGGCGATGGCACACCCGACCAGGCAGGCCAGCGCAACGCGGTTGCCTCCAGTGGCGGTATTCAGGCACCGATGGTCGATCGCGAGGGCGGCGTTTACGTTTCCGACAACTACGGTATCTGGAAGCTGGACCAGAACACGGGTGAGCGCATCTGGTTCTCGCGCTTCCTGGATTATAGCCAGAACAAGCTGGGTTCCAACGACTTGCGCATGGTGAACGAAGGCGGGGATGGTCTCGTGGGAACCGTGTTTTCATCGGGCTGGCACATCTGGGTCGATCGCCGCGATGGCCATCCAGTGGTCGTGAAGGAACCAGACCCCTTCTCAGCCAATGACTGCCCGGAGATATCGCGGCTCTATATCACCGTCAGTGGCGGCGAGCTCGACAAATCCGGTGAGTTGCACGACCTCGCTTGTCTCGCCTACAACGCCAATAACACCGTGCCGCAGCCCAACAACGTGGCTATCCGCCCCAGGATTCCCGGCGTATCGAAGCACGCACGGTACATGTTTACCTACGCGGGCAAGGTGGGTGACCCGGATAATGCAAGATTAATAGCTTACGACTTCACCTACAGTCCCGAGAAGGGCAAGGGCTGGGGAGTGCAAAAAGCCTGGGAACGCTCGGTCCATGGCGGAACGGGAGCGTCGCCCACGCTGACACCTGACCTCAAGGTCGTCAACGCATCGGATGGCAGTGGCGCACTCAACCTCACCAATGTCGAAACCGGGGAGCCAATTCCTGATCCACCCGTAGCGTTCAACAGCTTCGGTTCACCCGGCAATACGATCGATGGCTGGTACTGTGATAGTTGGACCAGCAAATGCGTATCAGTCGATGGCGTAACGGTAGTCCAGGCTGACCCCGCCCCAGCAGCGGAAATTGCCGCGCAGGCACTGCCACAGAAAATGGACAGCTATGTCATTCCGTTCCTGTGGGGCACGACGCCGGATGCCAATTACATCGGCGGCGCCTATCTTGATCCCGCGCGCTGGACCAATACCGCGAGCATCGGCTACCACTATTACCTCGGCACTCTGCTCGGCAAAAAGACGCGCATGGGTGATATCACGCCCACCGCGATGGTGCCGGTCACCTTCGATGCCAATACCGGCAAGTTGATGCCCGGTCAGAGTTTCGGTCCCGAGCTGACGCGTCCCGGCACTTCCGAGTCCAATGCCATGGTCACGACTACGGGGCGCTATGTGGTGCAGAAAGCGGAACTGCTGACGCTGTTCTACTACTACCTGTTCCAGGGTAATTACAATTTTTTCAACACCAACGACGTACACTATGACGATATCAGTGTGACCGAGCAAACCCAGCTCGATGACTTGACGAAACAGTTCCACTTCTTCGGTCTGGGCCCCATCGGCAAGGACGGTATCGTGCCCGAGCAGTGGAAGGTGCCACAGCCGGAGGCGGGCTTGACCATCTACGAGCCGGTGTCCTTTGTCACTGCAGCCAAAAACCAGGTGGAGATGGACATCGGCTTCATAAAGTTTGCAGCGGCCAATATGTGCCTGACCGAGGGTTGCGCGCTGGAGGAAGCCGCAGCACGCCTGGGCTACGCCGCATGGAATATCGACAAGGCCTTCCAGCGCCAGTTGGCTGAGGCGGTGAAGCGTGAGCAGCTCATGGCCGAATCTGGCCAGAACATTTCTGCTAAAGCCACTACGGCCGTCGCCGATTGCCGGGGTGCGCGGGCACAGTTGTTGGCCAGACAGCCTGCGCTGCCCTCGGAAAGCGCACTGGCCGAGGCGAGGGCACTCACCGCGGACTGCATGATCGGGTTGACCACTGTGCTCGAGGCGCTCTGACATGAGACCTCGGGTACGCCGCACGTTGCCTGGCATTACCGGCCTGCTGGCTGGCTTTGTGCTGGGAGCAGGGTGTGCCATGTCTGGTGTTGCCGCGAACGCCGTAACTGCATCGCAGGACCAGACTGCTATCACGCAGCTTGCTGCGCGCTGGGACGCTGCCGCCACAGCACACGATGGGGCGGGTGTGGCTCTGCTCAGCGAATCCAGTCGGGCGTACTATCCGAATCTGCAGCAGCTGGCATTGCATGCGGATGCTGCAACACTGGAGGGGCTTGAACCAATCGAACAGCTTCAGGTGTTGTTTCTGCGCCTTATGCTGGAACCGGATAAGCTACAGGCTATGGACGCGCAGCAGTTGCTCGCTTTCGCCCTGCAACGTGGCCTGATCGGCCAGGACCTGCGCGATAGCGATGTGCTCAGGGAGGTAACAGTTGTGGGGAACTCCGCCCAGGGTCGGCTATACAAGTTCGGGCGTGAGGACTGGCCTGATCGCAACCTGCAGTATTTCGTGAGGGAGGAGGACGGCTGGCGTATTGACCTGCGCGGTGAACTGGAGCGTCTGCGCACTGATTTTGACGCGTTTCTTGCACGGTCCGGGCTGTCCGGTGGGGAGGCCGCTTTCTTTATTCTCGAGACACGGCTGATGCGTAAGGTCACACCAGCGGATTTCGTTGCACCATTGGCCGCTCAAAACCACGGTGTGCAGGTTACGCAAATCGCGAATAGCAACGGCGCCGCAGCGACGCTTGCGCATGCACCGGTACTGCGCATGGTAGCAATCCGTCGTTCGCTGGACGAGCCCGAGCGAGAGCGCGGCTATTCTGGAAGATCGTGAAGAGTCGCTGCGCTATGTGCTGGGCCCCGGCGACACTCTGCCAGCCTATCCTGACTATAAGCTGACTCAAATCATAGCAATTCGGTGGTGGTCGGTGCAGGTGATGCCAGAGTACCCTGCGTCTCGAGTCGGATGGCGCGCCGCTTGGTCAGCGGCTACCGTTTGCGCACAGTCGGTCGCACACAGCGGGAAATCCCTGTTGCAGTTGGCTGAGGAAGGGAGTCAACGCGAGGGGATGATGACGCAATGGCGCAATGTCGGCTTGCGGGACCGCGCGCAGCTGTTACAGCAGGCGTGGCTGACAGCGAATTTCACTGCCCCGTCTGACTCGCAGCAAACAATGACCGGACTGCGGGTGCGCAAGCTTGTCCAGGGCAGCTTCTGGCAACAGCTCGGTATGCAGGAGGGCGATCTGCTGGAGGAAATCAATGGCGTGCGGGTGGATTCGCTGGATGCCTGGCAACAGGTGATACAGATCGCCCAGAACGATACGGATATCACCATTACCGTGGACCGCGCGGCGCACAAGCACCGTTACCGTACCGAGACCATTCGGCCCCGGTAGTCCACCAGATACAAACCGATATATCACACTACTTAAACAGTAAGGAGAGCACCATGGGTCGCTGGAACCGGGAAGAACTGGAGCAGGCTTTCGATAAATTTCAGGCCGCCGCGTTGAAGGGGGCATCGACTGGCGACTGGGAGGACTGGGTGCAATGTTTTACTCCCGATGCCACTTACATCGAGTGTGCTGACGGCAACTTCTGGGGTAGGGAATCCATCCGTAAATGGATCTATGACCTCATGACACCCTGGCCGGCCTGTGAGATGACGGCCTTTCCGGTAGCCTGGTATTCGATTGATGAGGACAAGGGCTGGATCATCGCCGAAGTGCGCAACAGGATGAACGATATCGGTGATGGCCGTATCTACGAGGAAGTGAACATGACCATTCTGAAGTATGCTGGCAGAGGCATGTTCAGCTCTGAGGTAGACACTTATAATCCGCTCAATTTCAAGCGCATGTTTGGCGACTGGGTGAAGGCGCGTCTGGAGCGGGCGGAGCCGAAGGAGCGCGAGGAGTTGATTGCCAAGCTGCAGACCTACCTGAAGGAGCGCGCAGAAGTAGATAAAGGTGGCATCGGGGCGATCAAGGACAAGAACCAGAACAAGAAAAAAACTAAGGGATAAGTAATGCAACGATTTACTGACAGGGTGATTTTGGTGACGGGCGCCGGTAGCGGTATTGGTAAGGCCAGCGCGTTGCGCATGGCTGCTGAGGGCGGCGCGGTGTTTTGTGTGGACCTGAACCAGCGAGGCAGTGGACGCCACGGCGGCCCAGATCACAGCGAGCGGCGGTGAGGCCACCGCCCGGGTCTGCGATGTGGGTAGTGAAGCCAGCGTGCAGGAAGCAGTCCAGGCCTGTATCGCACGCTATGGCAGCCTTTACGGCCTGGTCAACATGGCAGGCATCCTGCGCTTTGACGATACGCAGGAATTGCAGACAGGCCACTGGCAAAAAGTCATCGATATTAATCTCACCGGAACCATGTTCCTGTGTCGCGCCGCGCTGCCGCACCTGGTGCAAACCAAAGGTAGTATCGTCAACGCCGCGTCCACCGCTGCGCTGTCCGGCCTGCCCTGTGGCCTGGCCTATTCGGCCAGCAAGGGCGGGGTACTGGCCATGACGCGTAGTATCGCGGTGGAGTATGCCAAACGCGGAGTCCGCGCCAATTGCATCTGTCCAGGTGATATCAACACGGGCATGACGGATAACATCAAATTTCCCAAGACCATGGATTTCGAGCTGATGCCACGCATCATGTCCCTGACCGGCGCCAAGTCGCCCGAGGTGGTCGCGGGCGTAATTGCCATGCTGGTATCCGAGGACGGCATACACATTACCGGCGAGGATATCCGGGTGGACGGTGGCACGCTGTCGTAGCAGCGGACTGCAAGCCTGTTACTGCGATTCGACCAGTTCAACCTTGTAGCTGCGGCTTTCTTCTCCCCGGTGAGTTTTGATGTTGATGGTGTCTCCGGGTTTGTGGGATTCCAGGGCGGTGAAGAAATCGTCCTGGCTTTGAATGGGCTTGCCGTCGATATGGGTGATGATGTCGCCCAGCATTATCTCCCCGCGCGCATTGCGGTAAGCACCGCGCATGCCTGCCTCGGCTGCCGGTAGTCCCGGATAGGCCTGTACCACGGGCACTCCTTCCAACTGGTAGCGCTGCAGCCACTGGTCAGTGGCCAGCTCCACGCCGATCACAGGGCGCAACATGCGCCCGTAACTGATCAGTTGCGGCACCACATCCTTCACCGTGTTCACCGGAATGGCAAAGCCGATACCCGCGCTGGCACCGCTGGGGCTGTAGATAGCCGCGTTAACGCCCACCAGTTGTCCCAGGGAATTGAGCAGGGGGCCGCCGGAATTGCCGGGATTGATGGCGGCGTCAGTCTGGATGACGCCGCGGATCTTGCGGTTGCCCGAGGCCTGGATTTCCCGACCCAGCGCGCTGACGATGCCGGTGGTGAGGGTGGTATCCAGCCCAAAGGGATTGCCGATTGCCAGCACCTTGCGGCCCACAGTCAATTCTGAAGAGTCGCCCAGCGGCAGCGTGACGAGGTCGTTTGGGGGTTGCATCATGCGTAACACCGCCAGATCCTTTTCCGGCGCCACACCGACGACTTCGGCGTCATGTTCCGTGCGGTCCTGCAGGGTGACGGTGAGTTTCTGGGCACCGGAAATGACATGGAAGTTGGTCACGACGAGGCCGTTCCTGTCCCACACAAAACCGGTGCCGGTACCGCGCGGTATTTCCAGGACATCAAGGCTGAACAGACTGCGACCCAGCGCGGTGTTGGTGACATACACCACCGCTGGACTGGCCTTGCGAAAAATTTCCGTAGTGTTGGCCTCGTCCTCGGTAGCGAAGCTGAGGTAGTCGACATCCTCCGCGTGGGCGCTTGCCGCCACCAGGGCGCACAGCAGGCAGTAGGTAAAGACACGGAATACTGGTTTCCACATAGTCGACACGCGTGCACTAACCCTGTTCGAATGTCTCGCGGAAGGCGCGGATACGTTTGGCATTGGCGCCGATATCGCCTTCACCGACTCGCGATACCGAGCGCAGGTCCACCACCGTGCCTTGCGGAATGCTGCGCAGTCGTATGACGACATCGTCCTTGAAGGACATGATACGGGTGGTTTCGACCGCCTCGATTACTCCGGCATGGCGATCCTGGTGGTAGATCTCCCAGCCCATATCCGTCGCCACCTGCAGGGCCAGATTGTAGGCCTCGTCGATCGGCAGGGTACTATGGATTGGCTGCAGGTCGGGGTAGGCCTGTTGTTGCTGTGCGATAACGGCCTGGTCAATCTCCAGCGGGTTGCTGCCCGTGCCGCGTTGCTGCGCTGCCATGGTGAACGTAGGTGGGTCGCGCGTGTCGGTGGTAATGTCATGAATGCGGGGGGATGCTCCGCCACTGGCCAGCGATAACAGCAGCGCCGTACCCGGAAGGGCGAGCAGCGCACGACCCGCGATCGCTTTGCGCCAGGGGGCAAAGCGCGGCAATAACAGCAGTACAATGGACACGATCACCAGTAGGATGCTGCCAACGCAGGCTATGGCATAGAGCAGCAGGCCCTGTTGCCAGGCACCGGAACGCACCGCAAGAACGGACAACGGCAGCGCGAGCAGCAGCGTGGCTGCGATATAGCCGGTCCAGCTGACCGGGGCCGGTGTTCTATTCTGTTGCTGCATGATGTTTCCCTCCGGAGTTCTGGGCAGGAGCACAAGAATACTACCCGACTCCCGCGCTGGCGGACCTTATACCGGTTCAATTGGGTAGTCCTGTGGCGGGTTTAGCCACGCGGGATTTGAGCTGTGTCGTGGCATCTGGTTAACTGGCCCGCGGTCAGGATGACAGTGTGGCAGCAAGCGCCGCAAATTTCGCAGCAACCAGTTGAGAGAGTCTAAAACTATGGGAAGAGTCGCGGGCAAGGTCGCCATTGTGACAGGGGCCGCCAGCGGCATGGGCAAGGCCGATGCACAACTATTGGCAGCGCAGGGTGCGAAGGTGGTGGTGGCGGACCTCAATGAGGCTGATGGCAAGGCCGTTGCCGCCGGGATCGGCGCAAACGCGGTGTTCATGCGCCTGAACGTCAGCGACGAGGACAACTGGAAGTCGGTGATTGCGGCCACTGTCGAAAAATTTGGCCGGCTTGATATTCTGGTCAATAACGCGGGCATTATTGCCCTGGGTAATATTTGCGATACCACTTTGGAGTCCTGGCGCCTGGTCAACTCGGTCAACAGTGACGGCGTGTTCCTGGGCTGCAAGCATGCCATTCCCGTGATGGCGAAATCCGGCGGAGGATCTATCATCAATATGTCGTCTGTGGCGGCTATTCACGGCCAGTCGTTTGTCGCCGCCTATACCGCCAGTAAAGGTGCGGTGCGCGCCCTCACCAAGAGTATTGCGATGTACTGCAAGCAACAGAAGAACGGTATTCGCTGCAACTCGGTACACCCGGACGGGGTGAAGACCCCGATGGTGGTGAAGGTTGCCACGGGCAAGGAAACAGCCACGCAGGAAGATATCGAGCAGATCGGCAAATTTGGCAACATGTGTGAGCCGGAGGATATTGCCAATCTCGTGCTGTACCTGGCATCCGATGAATCGCGTTTCGTTAACGGCGCGGAGATGTTGATCGACAACGGCTCTACGATAACTCCGCCAGTGGGTATTTAGTTCAAGCCATCAGGAGCGCACTGTGGAAAAACTGCTGTATCCCGTCTGGAAAGACCCGTCCCTGCGCGGGGATCGAGTTTCGCGAGGAACTGCTGCATCAACTGGCCCCGCAGCTGGCCGCGCTCAAGTGTGTGCATGGTTTGCGTATTTGTGTGGCTGACAGTGCAGTGGCTGAGGCGGGTAAACGACGCATTGAAAGCCAGGCGCCAGTGCCCGATGCCATGTTGTCCCTGTGGGTGGATTTCGCCGGTGCAGCCGCGCACTGGGAACCGTTGATCGATGCCCACGTCAGCCACAAGACGGCGTATCTGGTGGCGGAGGCGGAGCCACTGGTGAACCAGGAGCGGCATCCTTCGAGGCCGGGCGAGCGGGTCTATGGCATGTGCCATGTGGTGTTCATGTCGCGCCCGCGGATATGGCACGGAAGTGGCTGGCGATCTGGAAGGACAGCCACACCCAGATCGCCATCGACACCCAGTCAACTTTTGGTTATCGCCAGAATCTGGTGGTGCGACAACTGAGCGAGGACACCCCGCCCTGCCATGCGATGGTCGAGGAAAATTTCCCGCCGGAGGCGATGACCTCCGACCACGCCTTCTACGCCACCGGCGGCGACGAGAACCTGCTGCAGCAACATATGACCGCCATGATGGAAAGCTGCGCCCGTTTCATCGATTTCAGCAAAATCGATGTGATTCCCATGAGTGAGTACCTGATCAAGCCGCTTGTAAAGCTCTGATCGTGTCATCCAGCGGGGGACGTGCTTTGTAAAAAAGCAGTAGGAATTTGTGTGGCACTCATGCTCAATTACTAAGCCAAGTCAGACAGTAGTCTGCAGTATCAACGAGGATGTCCCACTGGAATGCGATCAATCCATGAATTTTTTAAGGTTATTGCTGTAGCCAACTCCTATTATCCCCTATTTTTAATGCGTTAATAGCGTCGGTAGTTTTTACACGACCATGATCCGCTTATCAGGTATGCCGTAACATTGGAGGATACAAAACGCCTACTCAAGTTCTTGACATTGTGTATTTTGTCACAGTTTCTGCCTATACTTGGCGGGCTTCTCTTGGTCTTATGGTCATAACCTTGAGTCGGCGCAGGTTTTGCGTTAAAAGGAATCTGTTCAGCATAGCCAATGTGGAGTAATTGAATGGCACGCGTTGCAATTATCGAGCTTTACAGGTCTAAATCTCGCACCCGCGCAGCTGTCCGGAGAACTACTCCGTGCTGGCCATAAGTCAGAGATTATTTATTTCAAAAACTACGAGTTGCATTCACTTGAAGCGTCCAAAGATTTTGAAGTCTCGGAGTATTCAGGCCTTATATTTTCGGGTGATGGCGAGCAGGTAATATGGAATTGCTATAAGCCATTCAGTGATATTGAACTCGAATTGCTGATAAACGAGCTGCGCAGTTATAAACCTGACCTGATTGGTTTCAGCGCGTGGTCAGGCATAGTTAAAGAGTGCGCTATCGTTACCAAAAAAATTAAAGAACACTTTGATGTGCCCATCATCTGGGGTGGTCCAGGCCCAACGCTAGATCCGGAAGCTTGTATCCCTCACGCCGATATTCTATGTATCAATGAGGGTGAAGAAACCATCGTTGAGTTGGCTAACCGAATCGATAGGGGGGAACCGTGGGATGACATGGATGGCATCTGGGTTAATGCGCTGATGGTACAGTTAAAGAAGGGCAAGAACCGCCCCAATATTCCCCTGAACGATATTGCGATCCCCGACTGGCAACGCGGAAATTATGTGCACATCAATGGCGACTTTACCAAGCGTGGCAGGTTCCCTTTTAACCTCGGAAAAGATTATCCCAATAATGACCCAGCGTGGCTGCCCATTCTCATGCTCCTTCTGCATTGAGAGCCGCTATCAGGAAATGTTTGGCAAAAAGGATTCCCTCCCGCCGACGCGACATAGATGTCGTTCTCGAAGAATTGCATTGGGCCAAGGATCACCTGGATATTGAGACTGTACTATTTTATGACGACGTCTTTACGGTAAACCCTGGCTGGTTGAGAGAGTTTCTGCCACGTTACAAGGACCAAATCGGGTTGCCGTTCTGGTGCTACACCTACCCTACAACACATAATCGAGACCTTCTGCAGCTACTCAAGGACTCAGGTTGCTTTGTAGACACCATGGGAGTCCAATCTGGTAGCGAGCGAATCCTGCGGGATTACTACAATAAACAACGAAAATTCGTCGTGTCATTGAGGCGGGGAAGGAGATCGTTGATGTCGGTATAACAGGGATTTTTCGACCTGATAACTATTAGTGAGTTTGATACTGATGAGGATATTGAGGGCGAATTTTGATTTTCTGACCGAGTTTCCCAAGGAACTCAAATGCCAGGGTTATGGTGAAATGATTGGATTTCCAACCTACAGCTACACCCGTATGAGTGAAGAGAACCAAAATGCGAGGAATGATCCGAATAACATTGTGACCAGCGAACAGATTACCCATGGACAGCTGTACGATTATTATCATAAACTTTATAGACTAACTCGCACAGATCTGCCGATTGAAAAAATTCGGGAGCTGGGGAGAGGCAGGAATATCGACAGAATCCCGTTTTGCTCGATCCCTATCTTGTAAAAGAGAAGTACATAAAGTTTACTGACCGGTATCACACCCACTGCCAATATCGAGCCCTCCGCCGAGAGAGTTGCCTCCGCCAGTTTGACGCCCTCTGCCAGCTATCGGTTCCCGGTAGAGTTTGTAAGCTAGCAGCGGTTTTGCTGAAGACCTGGGGCTAGCATTGAATGGCGGGTTTTCGTACGTAGTTTGAATTCGGTCAGGAGGTTAAAGTGTTCACGGCGTCACTTGCTGCCGTTGAAGATACGACTGCTTTGGCTCAGTTTGTGTTTGTCTCGCATCAAGCCGCTTGTAAAGCCCTGATCCTGTCATCCAGCGGGGGATGGGAGCGGAACAGCCCGGAAATACCCTGCTTCAGTTGCTCGCTGATACCAAACGCCTTCAATTCTCCCGGCATGTCCTGGGGCTGGCCCTGTTCCAGTTGCAGGCGTTGCAGGGCGGCGATCATCTGCCCTTCGTGGTCAGTGTGGCACCGGCGTGGTCCGCGCGGTACTCGCGCCAGCGCGAGAACCAGAAGACGATGGCGCTGGCCAGAAAACTCAGCACCAGTTGCGCCACCATGGTCACCACGAAGTAACCGATGCCGTAGCCGCGCTCGTTCCGAAATACCACGCGGTCCACGGTGTGGCCGATGATGCGGGCCAGGAACATCACGAAGGTGTTCACCACGCCCTGTATCAGAGTGAGTGTTACCATATCGCCGTTGGCCACATGGCCGATTTCGTGCGCCATTACTGCCTTCACCTCGTCCTGGGGAAAGCGCTGCAGCATGCCTGCGCTCACGGCGACCAGGGCCGCATTGCGATTCCAGCCGGTGGCAAATGCGTTGGCCGCCTGGGAGGGGAAGATAGCCACTTCGGGCATGCCGATACCCGCTTCCTGCGCCAGTTCCCTGACGGTATCCAGCAGCCACTGTTCGTCGCGGTTGCGCGGCTGCTCGATGACATAGGCACCGGTGCCGCGCTTGGCCATCCACTTGGACAGGAACAGCGAAATCAGTGAGCCGCCGAAACCGAACACGGCGCACATCACCAGCAGCGAGCCGAGGTTCAGGTCGACGCCATTGTTGTGCCAGGATGCCCTCAAGCCCCAGCAGGTTGAATACGATGCTGACCAGGACCAGCACCGCGATATTGGTGGCAAGAAACAGAAGAATTCTCATGTGAACTTCATTACCCTCATTACAGTTGCAATACACAACTTGGACCGCGTCGGCGCGCTGGTGTTCCATGCGGCACGCAGTTGTCGCAGTCTTTGTCCCGTTAACACCAGATAGGGCCTGCGCCGTGACTTTTCAAGGGTGCGCCGACGTTTCGGTTTCGTCCTCGTGCGTCACTGCATCCGCCCTTCACCTGACTGATCTGCCTCTTCCAGCAAGGGGAACTGGCTGGGCTCGATAATGGGATCTCCGCGCTCGGTGAGTTGTGCCGCGAGCACCTCACCGCGTAGTTCGATATCCTTGGAACTGAGCTCGAACAGGGTATTGATGGCCTCGTCCTCATAGCGTGAGCGCATCACCGTACGGGGGTTTGATCCGTCCACCCAGGTTTTGGCCTTGCCCCAGTAGTGCCCGAGCTGGTTGCGCACAACAAATACGTCAGTCATGGGAGTGGTATGTCCTCAAAAAATTCTGCGCGCAAGTGTAAGCATTTGTGCGCTGTGCGATACCAGTTGCAGCGTCATCCCAGCAGCAGGTCCTTGGCCAGGTTGATTTGCGCCGCCAGATAGTCATTGCCACCGCGGTCCGGATGCACTTTCTGAATGAGTTTGCGGTGTGCAGCGATGATATCCTCCTCGGCGGCGCCTTCCTTTAGCCCCAGCACCGCCAGCGCTTCGGCGCGTCCCATGGTATTACCGCTGCCCGGACCGGCCTGTTGTTGCCCGCCAAAGGATGCGTCTCCGGGGAAACGCTGTTGCAAATAACTGTCCAGTAATTGCAGCGAGTCTGGCGTCCTCGCTGCGGCAATAGACGAAAAATTGCTCGAGTTGCTGCCGGTCCATGTCCGCCAGCCGCCATCCCTGGAAAGAGCCCTTGAGCACCTCGCCCTGTAAAGCGCCGCTATCGTGGTCCAACTGCATGCGCAGCAGGACTGTCTCCACGGTTGAAGTCTGGCCGGCCGCCGGCGGCGCTCTTGCCGCGCAGGCTGGCAAGCATCGGTAACAAGCGCAGGAGCAGCGGCAGGCGTCTGGCGTGCAAAGACCAGCAGCGCAGTGAAGGCAGCGCCCAGCCAGTTCAAGCGACCGGTCGCCGCAAGAAACATTGTTGCAACAAGGACGATACCGAGGCCCAGCTTGATGTACTCGGCCCGGCGCTTTTGGGGTGGCATGGTCTGCGCGCGGCGCAGCAGAAAGTAGATAACGCCAATGACCGCCAGTAGCAGTATCAGTCGGGGCACATTTTCTCTCAGGTTTTCAGCTGTTGGAGCAGCAGTTTAGCACTGTCGTCACCGCGCTTTTCAAGCGCTGTCCTTCCGCCAGTAGCAAAACTGGCGACGGCGCCCAGCAGGGCGGCCAGCGTTGCGGCGCTGCTGCTGTCGAATCGGGCATAGGCGCCGCCGCTGAGTTTGGCCATGGTGCGAAAGGTTTTCTCTACCTGCCGCTCGCGCCCCTCCTGAAAGAGGAACAGGGGCAGTTGCAGCATGCCGCACTGGCCGGCCAGGTCGCACAGGCTGTCGGGGTTTTCCTCCACAGCGTCACCGATGAACACTACCGCTCTTACGGTGGCTTTGCGGTGTTCAGCCTGGGCGTGACGCAGCAGGCGCGCGATCTGGGTGTGCCCGCCCTCACATCGAACCCGTCCCATCAGGCGCGCAAGCTGCGCGCTGTCGGTCAGCCAGCGGCTGGCGCTAAATTCCGCGAGGCCGCGGTAGTAACATAGCTGGACAGCCAACGATGCGACTTTACCGCTGGCACAAAACATTTCCTGCTGCAAATGGGTGGCTTGATTCCAGGTGGGCTGGCGACTGGCAGTTGCGTCAACGGCAAACAGCAGGCGCGGTTGTTGCTCGACGAATTGGGCGATTGCGCGTGCTTTTTTGCAGGAACTGTGCGATTTCCTGAGGGGATGACCGGCGCGCGGGAGGTTTGGGCATACAATAGTCCGGGCCGGAGACCGTCAGCCCTGGTGTTCTTTCTCCAGTTTATCGAGCTCCCGCCGCTGATCCAGGTCGTGACAGCGTTTGGCGAGTTCGGCAATGACCTCAGACAGTTCGTCGGCACTGATTTCATCAGTGGATCGGGTTTCGGCCAGTTGCCAGAGTTTACGGCTCGATAGCTCCTGCGCATTGATTCTTGCTGTATTCATACTTTTCTACTACTCGTTCTGTTTTCCCATTTTCCCGGTGCGGCTGGGTGGTCCCCGGGTGTTTGCAGCACGGGGGATCATATTTCATAGTTGTGACAGTGGCGTGAAACTCGCGGCTGAGATTCCGCCTTGCAGAAGGACAGCTTACACCTCTGGAGTCGCGAAAGGAAAGGGCGCGCTGCCCTCAAATTCCGGTCCTTCCAGTTGGGGCGGTTCACCGGCGCGCCAGTGCGGCAGGCGGAACCGGGCGACATATCGGATAGACGGTGGCTGCACAAAATCCGGGCGGCAATCCTGCATAGTGATCAGTTGCACCCGCAGTTCCCCGGCGTCGAAGCTGGCCAGGCCGTAACCATTGGCGGTGGTGTCCACAAAACGCAGGCCGGGATTGGCGGTATTGGGGCCCAACAACGAAGCCAGTGCATCGAGTCCGGTTTTGTTATAGGCATAGGCGGCCAATACACCATACAACATCGACATATTCCACACTGGCTCTAGCCCATGGTCGGTTTGGCGGTACACCAATGTTGCAAAGTCGGGGTGGTCTGCATTGGCCTTCGCGACCAGGTCCTCAAAGACGGGCGAAGAACTGATGCCGGCCACGGTGAAATCCACCGCGACGGGCATTGCATTAGCTTCGGTGGTGGATCGGCGGACAGTGCCGGCGCCATGCATGTGGTGGTCGCCTGACAGGGAAACGACCCCGTTGATGCCCTCATTCTCCAACTGGCGCATGACAACGCTGACCTCGTAGGGAGAGCCTGCCCAGCCGTCGATATTGTAAATACTGTCCTCGTATCCCGTCAGCGGCAGGGATGACATGTCCAGGCGCAGTGGCATCAGGGGCAGGGAGTTTGCCCATAGCTTCCAGGGGGCAGCGGATGCTTTTAGCGTGTCCAGGAACCACTTGCGCTGTTCCAGTCCCAGCATGCTGCCGGGCGCGCCGATCTTTTGCCGGGTTGGCCACGCGTGCCATCGCCGTAGGGCAGGGTGGCTGGCGGCTTGCCCTGTCCATAGGCGTTGCCGCCATCGGCAATGGCCACCAGTTCCACCGGATTCAGCGGTAGTCCGAGGGACGCAGCAAAGCCGTCAGGCAGGCAGGGCGGGCTGCGGTAGCTGCGGTTGTCAGTGAGCACGATGTCCAGGTATTTACCCCAGGCCAATTTGCGATAGATGCGCAGGCTGTCCACCGCAGTCTGGTTGTGCGTGGCTATATCCTGCTCGAGTACCTGCGCCCGAAAGTTGTGGGCCGGCTGCTGTAACTCATCCAATACTGCGGGTATGTATTCGAACCAGGCCTGGTTGGCGCTCAGTTTGCGCTGCGCCTCCAGTACGGCCTGACCATCGTAGGTGGTGAAACTCTGGAAGCAGTCGTCGGCAAACTCGTGGTCGTCCCAGGTGCAGATGAACGGCCAGCGCGCCCGGGCCTCCTGCAGGTGCGGGTCGCTCAGGTAGGTCTTGTAGAGATGGCGGTAGTCGGCCAGCGACACGGCATCCCGGGTTTCTGGCGTGCTCACACCATCCGGAAACGGCGGTACGCTGCGCGATTGGGCACTGCCGTCAAGGCGATCCTACCAGCAGTGCTCATAAATGAAGTCGCCCAGGTGCAGCACGAAATGTATGCGTTCGTCCTCGGCTGCGGCACGGTCCTCTGCCAGCATTCGCGCCCAACTGCCGTAGTAGGCCTGCTCAAAGTTCTGGCAGCTGGCAAAGGCCAGATTTACCTTGCTTGCCTGCCCCGCAGCCGGGCGCGGTGCGGGTGCGCCCGCTGCGCGAGATGGATTCTCTAGCTCCCAGGAAGCGGTAGAAATACTGCGTGTCGGGAGCCAGACCGTCAATGTAGGCGCGCACGGTGTAGTCGCTGTCCGGCGTTGGTGTGCACTTCTTCCTGCAGTAACAGCGTCGAAAAATTGCTGTCGGTACTGAGCTGTAGCAACAGGCGGACATCGTTACCTGACCCTGTAGCGGGAACGGCACGTGTCCACAACATGACCGCCTCCGGTTGCGGGTCGCCCGAGGCTACACCCTGGGGAAAGTCCAGCGGTGATAATTCCGCAGGCAGCTCCGTAGCCATCACGCTACCAGGGGCAACCGTCAGGAAAAACGTACTGCTGGACAACAGTCCCAGCAGGTTTCGACGGGTAATTGGCATACGGTTCGTGTCTTTTGCGTGCTGCGGCTGACCACTGTAGCGCAATTGTGTCTATACTTGGACCCCATGAGCCTATTTGACATCCGCAAGAAGCACAGTATGCCAACCCCGGAGACTGCCCTGCCTGGCCGGACGGATGCAATGCCCGTTCCCGCTGCCCATTTTGTCAATGGCAATCCGCTGTGCGGTCCTTTTCCGGAGCACTTGCAACAGGCCGTGTTCGGCATGGGTTGTTTCTGGGGCGTGGAGCGCAAATTCTGGCAAATGCCGGGTGTCTTTACCACCGCCGCAGGCTATGCCGCAGGGTTAACGCCCAACCCCACCTATCACGAAGTCTGTAGCGGGCGTACAGGACACAACGAGGTGGTGCTGGTGGTCTTTGATCCCGCCGAGGTGAGTTACGAACAACTGCTCAGGGTGTTCTGGGAGGGGCACGATCCCACCCAGGGCATGCGCCAGGGTAACGACATGGGCACGCAGTACCGCTCGGGAATTTATACTTTCGATGATAAGCAGGCGGCGCTGGCAGTAGCGTCCAGGGAGGCCTTTCAGCGCGCGTTGGACAAGGCGGTTATGGTCCCATCACCACGGAGATTTTGCCCGCCCCGGCGTTTTATTACGCGGAGGATTATCACCAGCAGTACCTGGCCAAAAATCCCAATGGCTATTCGCGTGGGTGTGTCCGAGTGCGGGCACAGGCGGCCAGCCATAGCGAGCAAAAAAAGGCCGGATGAGATCACCCGGCCCTATGGTGCAACCTACCAGGTGTAGGCCGCCTCGATGCCGTAGGTGCGCGGCTGGTTGTAGATGGTACCCGCGGTCTCGGTGACATCCACCAGCGGCGTACCACCGGTCACATAGCGCTCATCGGTGATGTTGTTGCCAAAGGCCGTTACCCGCCAGGCCATGTCAGGTGAGTTCCAGGTCAGGCGAGCAGTGACGTCTTCCTGGTCAACCTTGTAGATACCGGACAGGCAGCTGGACGAGTCAAAGCAGTTGTCCAGGTTGGTGCGATAAGACCAGGACAGCATCGGTACGACCGAGCCCATCTCGGTCTCGAAGGTATACTGCGCTGCCAGGTAGAACACACTGTCGGGCAGGCGTGGCAGGCCCTCATCGGAGCGATCAATAGGGCAATTGCAGAATCTCAGTGCCACTGACACGCGTGACGCGTTGCACATCCGTCAGGCATCGGCGTGCCCGCTACGGGAGCGCTCTGAATAGCTCATCATCGTACTCTTCGATATCACTTTCATTGAAGGTCACGTTGGCGGTGATCTGCAGATTTTCCACCGGCAGCACGATCGCTTCAAATTCGATACCGGAGATATAGGAGGACTTGGCATTGATCAGCGCCCCCGAGATACGGCCGTCGGGGCTGATACGAATGGTGGTTAGCTGGCGATCCGTATAGTCGGTGTAGAACACAGCGGTGTTCAAGCGCAGCTTGCTGTTCCCAGGCATCCATCTTGAAGCCCGGCTTCGTAGTTCCAGACTTCTTCCGGGTTGAATTCGCTCGATCTGGCCGGTCACAATGTCAACCGTATCGGTAGATGCCGCCGGAGAGAAAACCATTGGCCACGGTAAAATACGCGTTGCCGAAATCCATGAAGCCCACGCTGTCAAAGGTGCGCTGGATACTGGCCATCGGGGTGACCTTGGAATCATCCGTCTTCTGGTCTGGCTGGCCAGCGGGTCCGGCACCCCGGTTGCCGGATCAATGGTGTACATACAGGTGGTTCGGGTTGAAAGTGTCCCGGGCCGTCGGGGAAGTCGAAGAAGGTATGGACTGAAGGTGTTAGACGCTGCAGTCGCCGGTGGTCGCCAGGGTAGCCAGATCGGGAACCTTGTAATTGCGTGTCAGCCTGCGTTCCTCCCAGGTGTAGCGGGCGCCCAGGGTCAGCGTCCAGTATTCGTCAAAATGCCAGTCGGCCTGGCTGAAAGCAGAGGCCGAAGAATTTTTGGCCAGCAGTTCAGTGAGATTGCTTTGGTAGAAAGCCCAGTTGGGTCGGATACAGTGACATTGAAGAACGGGCCGTCGGCGAAGTGGCGGTGCCCTTGTCGGTCTCTTCATGGAAACCGAACACGCCCACGACATAATCCAGTTTCTCATCGAAGGCGTTGCCGAGAGCTGGAATTCCTGGCTGTAGGCGTCGGTATCGCGCTCGGTCAGCGCCATTGCCCAGATAATTGGTGCGGCCCAGCAGGGCGATACCCATCGCGTCGAGTTCATTGACTTCACCGCCCGTTGGTGTTGCGCCCGGCCGTGATGCTCTTGAAGTTCAGCGCGTCGTTGATTTCCCAGTCCGCGGTCAGCGCCAGGGTATTGACCTCCGCCTCGGTACTTATTGGGGTCCAGGTTGGCCATGATTTTGTCTTTGCCCAGGTCCTCGTTGGCCTGGCACCAGTCTTCAATGCTCTGGCCGGTGGAGGGAATGACGATCGTGCGCGTCCTGCAAGTCGGCCTGCCAGCCCGTGCCCGGTATGCCAGTTACCACTTCACAGTTCTGGCCGCGCGCCGTCTGGTCGGTTTTGCCGTAGTTGTAGTTCAGGTCCAGCAGCAGGTCGTCCGCGGCCACCCAGCGCAACTGGCCCTGGCCGCCCCAGCGGTCGGTATCGTTGTACTCGTCCTCGATAAATGGTTAGTTGCCAGCGGCCTGCGGGGGCAAGCCGTCGGGGATTTCACTGTGCACATAGCCGTCTTGCTTGGTTTCATACAGCGAGAAGCGCGACAGCAGCGTATCGGCCATCAGGGGCACATTCACTGTCACCTGGCTGTCGAGCTGGTTGTAATTGCCGACCCGCACTTGCGCGTGGCCGCCGTATTCCTCATCCGGGCTGATTGGTGGTGTAGAGAATCGCGCCGCCGGTGGTGTTCTTGCCAAACAGGGTGCCCTGCGGGCCGCGCAGCACCTGCACGCTCTGCAGGTCGACGTTGTCCAGTACCGCACCATCGGCGCGTGACACATAGACGCCGTCGACATAGATGCCCACGCCGGAGTCGAAGTTCACCCCGGTATTGCGGGCGCCAATGCCGCGAATGAACACGTTGCCTGATCCGGTGGTGCCGTTGCCGGAATACATATCGACGTTGGGCACGACCTTGGTGAGGTCGGAGATATTGCGCAGACCCAGCTCCTCCAGGTCCTCGCCGGTAAAGGCGGATACCGCGACGGGGGTTTCCTGCAGCGATTCCTCGCGCTTACGGGCGGTGACCACCACTTCTTCCAGCGCCGCCTGCCCCAGCGCCACGGCAGGGATAAACCCCACGGAGGTAATCGCTAAAGCAGCAGACAAGATGAGATACGATTAATCGTTGTTTTGTAGACATTGCGGTGCCTCTTTAGACTTAGCATTATGTCGAGTAACTGCGTACTGTCGCACTTGCAGTCACCGTATTTCATTATTTAGACTTATTTGCCCGGTCCCATCCTGGTCACCGAGCCAAGGTCAAAAGTTAGCACCATGCGCCGGTGAAAGCTATGCTCCCCTGCAGGTTTCTTCCGGCAGCGGTAAAGAAATGAATTTAGGGTTTAGATTTCTATGCAGTGGAGGCGCGTGAATGGTCGGGTTATCGGGGCGGTGAGCTACCGTAAAACACCTAAAACAGCCGGCCCAGCACGCTGCTGATGGCATTTTCCACACGCAGGATGCGCGGGCCAAGCGACACTGCTTCACAGCCGGCCCGTTGCAGTTGCTCGACCTCATAGGGAATGAAGCCGCCCTCCGGCCCAATGACCAGCAGGATTTCCCGGCAATGTCGCGCGGACAGGGCGGGTATTCGCCGGGGTGGGCCAGCAGGGCGCGTCGCCCGGCGACCATGCCGGGCAAACATCCTCGACGAAGGGTTTAAAGCGCCGATGACAATGCACCAGTGGAGGCGCGTGTCGCGGGATTGTTCCAGTCCCTGCAACAGGTATTCCCGTATTGAGCCAGCGTCCAGCACGGGACTTTGCCAGTAGCTCTTTTCCACGCGGAAGCTGTTGATCAGGTGCAGTTCGGCCACGCCGAATTCCGCCACACTGCGCAGGATGCGGCGCAGCATTTTGGGTCGGGGCAGGGCCAGCACCAGGCTCAGGGGCAGTTTCGCGGGCGGCGACTGATGCAGTGAGACCGCCAGGATAGCGACCTCGTCATTGATCTCGAGGATTTCGCCGTCGCCCATCAGGCCGTCTACCTCGCCCACGCGCAGTGTGTCTCCGACGCTGGCGCGGTGTACTTGCCGCATATGTTGCAGGCGGCGCCCGCGCAGCGCGATGCGATCCGGCGCCAGGCGGTCAGCGTCGGTGAATAGCAGCAGGTTCAAGGCGCGGCTAACCCACCCACACATCGTACTCGTCGGCCGCGGTGACTTCTGCTTCCACGAAGTCTCCCGGATGCAGGTCGGTCGCGCCGTCCAGGAATACCTTGCCATCGATTTCCGGGGCGTCTGCGCTGGAGCGGCCTACCGCGCCGTCCGCGTCAACTTCATCGATCAGGATTTCGATGGTCTTGCCTATTCTGCTCTGTAATTTGGCCGCACTGATTTCCTGCTGCAGCGCCATGAAGCGCTCCCAGCGCTCCTGCTTCACTTCGTCGGCAACGGGGTCGGGTAGCGCGTTGGCCCGGGCGCCCTTCACCGGCGAGTACTGGAAGCAGCCCACCCGGTCCAGCTGGGCCTCGCGGATGAAATCCAGCAGCACCTCGAAATCCGCCTCGGTCTCGCCCGGGAATCCGACGATAAAAGTGCTGCGCAGTGTGATGTCGGGGCAGGTGTCGCGCCATGCCCTGATCCGTTCCAGCGATTTTTCCGCCGCCGCCGGGCGCTGCATGCGCTTGAGCACCGCAGGGCTGCCGTGCTGGAAGGGCACGTCCAGGTAGGGCAGGATTTTGCCCTCGGCCATCAGCGGTATCACCTTGTCCACGTGCGGGTAAGGGTAGACGTAGTGCAGGCGCACCCAGATACCGAATTCGCCCAGCGCTTCACACAGTTCCTGCATGCGGGTTTTCAGCGGGCGACCGTTCCAGAATCCGGTGCGGTATTTAATGTCCACGCCATAGGCGCTGGTGTCCTGCGAAATGACCAGCAACTCGCGCACGCCGGCGCGCACCAGGCGCTCGGCTTCCTCCATCACATCGCCAATGGGGCGGCTGACCAGATCGCCGCGCATGTCGGGAATGATGCAAAAACTGCAGCGATGATTGCAGCCTTCGGAAATTTTCAGGTAGGCGTAGTGGCGCGGCGTAAGTTTGATGCCCTGCGGCGGTACCAGGTCGGCGAACGGGTCGTGTACCGGCGTGTACGGCAGATATTTGTGCACGGCACTGACCACCTCTTCGTAGGCCGCCGGCCCGGTGACGCTCAATACCTTGGGGTGCAATGCCATGATGGATTGCGCGTCGTCACCCTTGCCCATGCAGCCAGTGACAATGACCCGGCCATTTTCGCTGATGGCCTCACCGATGGCGTCCAGCGACTCCTGCTTCGCGCTGTCGATAAAACCGCAGGTGTTCACCACCACGACATCCGCGCCCTCATAGGTCGGCACGATGTCGTAGCCGTCTATCTTCAACTGGGTGAGGATGCGTTCGGAGTCAACCAGCGCCTTGGGGCAGCCGAGGGAAATAAAGCCGACGCTTTTCTTCACGGCAGACTCTTGTGTAACTCGGTGCGACTCTGAATCTGCCATAGGACTACATTGCTGATGGAAAGGGGCGTGGATTATAGCGCAGTTAGTTGCGCAAGCCGAAAATATCCGTGTGCCGAAAGTGCCGGTAGTAGTACCTACGTGGCGCTAGAACGGATGAATTTCCTTTACCTCGTAAAATTTCACTTCCAGTGAAGCGGGTGGGTGGTCCCCCATGATTTTCTGAAACGCGGCCATATGCGGCGTGGCAAAGTGCGCTTTGAGCGCCTCGACACTATGCCATTTTTCCGTGATGCGCAGCGTGTTCGGGTCGTTCAGCTCGATACTGAACGTATAATCATCACAGCCTGGCTCAGCGCGGCTCGCAGTTTCCATAACCCCGATGGCGTGCTGTATCGCGAGGATTTCCTCTTCAGTTGTTTTTACCACCGCATTGACCACTATCATTTCATTTTCCTTTTATTGGGAGCTGTTGGGGGATTTCTTCGAGCGCGACAAATTTACCTCAATCGCGTGCGCTTATGACAGTACATACCCCGCTGTGTCGTGTACGAAGGGCGGTTGGTTCATGCGCTGTGCGGACGGTACCAGATGGGCGAGGACCAGGCGCGTTCCTGTAGCGTTTTGGGCAGGTCGGAGCGTGGCTCTACGCCGGCGCGTATAGCGTCCCAGGTCGACCAGCGACAGCTGGGATTTTCCAGCACCCGCACATAATAGAAAGCCTCCTGGTGCGGATCGAAATCCGGGTCGCGCCACAGTGCCTTCAGCTCACTGGCGCCCTTGCCAGCGGTGATGGAGCAGTCACTCAGGTTCACTGCAGCGCCATTGTCGGGGCAGCGCCCGCTGGCGGGATCAACTTCCAGTCCGTCCGAGCAGGCGACATCATAAATCCGCTCCTGGTGTTCTCCATCGTGCAGGTAGCCCTTGATGATCTGGACACGTTGCAGGGCCGTGCCCGCAGGGTCCGCCGCGGCCCAGACGATAAACGCGGGAACGCGCTCACCGTCGGCCGCCAGGTCACTGCCCATCGTGACGCCGCGCTGGTAGGCAATGGTGGCCAGTTGCGGATTCTGTAACAGCGTCCGGTGCAAAGTCGTAGCCGGAAAAGAAGCGCACCTTGATGCGCGGGCCGCTGGTGGCGAACGTCTCCTTGCGCCGGAAGGCCTGGTAAATGGACTCACGGGTGTTCTCCTCGGCCCAGACGCCCGCCAGTCCCGCGGCGGACCAGTATTCAAAGCCTGAACTGGCAAGATAGTTCTTACCATCGACCTCCTTCACCATCCCCGGATCAAGGAATTTCATCATCGTCCCGTTAAAAAAAGAGGCGGGAATAGAGCCGCGCAGTTCAGGAGTGCCATCCAGCAGGCCGGCCTTGGAGAAAAAGGTTTTCTCATCTTCCGAGCTGGCCGCATCGTGCGTGTCACTGGAGCCGATGAGACCGAATTTGTAGGGGTTTAACACGCCGCCCGCCTGAATTTGCAGACCGCGCAGGTAGGCGTCGCGCACATAGCTGCCGGCGGGTTCACTGTAGAGTTTGGTCCCGACACGAAAGGGGGTGATTTCGAAGTCTGCCCATTCGTCGTTGCGTGACAGCAGGGGATGCGTGTCGGAAGTGCCCTTGATCTGGGTGACTTCCACCAGCGGTTCATTGCGCAGGCGCTGGTTGGCATACTCGTCGTTCAGGGGATCCCCTGCCCAGTCGGTGATTTTAAACATCTGGCCGTTGGAACCGTTGGAGTTGTGAGGAATCGCCAGGCTCTCCACGCCCAGTGCGCGCAGGTCATCCATCCAGCGCCACAGCCCTTGCGGATCCTGGGAGTTGAAGCGCGAGAACGGCATGGCCGGTAAACGGTCGGTGCCCTGAAAGATTACATTGCGATGCAGGTTGCCCTGGTCATCGGAGGAGGAGGTGTATTCGAAGCCGGCGAAGGTGGTGAAAACGCCAGGAACATAGGCTTCATTCGCGGCCCTGATGGCATCGCGCCAGGTGGATTTGGTTACGCCTTCCGCCAGCGCCACGTCGATGTCGCCATTGAGCAGGCCTTTCAGGGCACCCGGCATGAAGCTGGCAAAGGCTTTGCCACGAGCAATCAGGCTGAACCGGGTCATGTTGCCCGGCGCGTTGATGTCGTGTAGCGGTTTGGCAACGTCGTAGCGCGAGAACGCGCTGTCTGTATTTGCTGCTTCCTTGACCAGACCCATGAATTCGGCGTGATCGGTGACGGCGTAGAAGTCCATGGCTTGTTGCAGCTGCACCTGGTAGCCGCTGGGGTGTTGCAGCGCCTGACCCCTGGCGTAACGATAGGCGTCATCGGGTGTACTGGTGGTGCCAAATACGTAGGCGTCAAACGAGTTGGCGGTGTGTACGTGCAGGTCGCCGAAGTAAGCATTGCGTGCTGGATTGGGTGGTGGACGCAGTGTCAGGATTTCTGTCGTTGGCTGGAAACAGGCTGTTGGCTGCATGGGAGCCACCAGCGAAGCCCACATGTTCGTCTTTTTGCATGTCATCGAGAGACTTATCCGACCCCGAGCAAGCACACAGACCTAGTAGCAATAAGCTCGTGAGCGCGATTGGTCTGTTGATCATGGGGAATTGCTCTGTCTTATGCCATCATTGATCATAGGTGGCGGCGGCTATGCAGTCCAGTCCACCCAATCGACGGTCTTGCGAGGATGGGTGCAGTATGCAAAAGATCAGGGTAGAGCAGCGCGAACGCACCACTATAGTCAGTATTACCCGACCCCAGGTGCGCAATGCCGTGGACGGCGAAACCGCGCGCTTGCTCGCTGCCGCCTTCGAGGCGTTCGATGCCAATCCGGAGTCGGACGTCGCTGTGCTGTATGGCGAATACGGTACCTTTTGCGCTGGGCGCCGATCTCAAGGCCATCGCCGCGGTGTCCGGCAGCAACCACCTGAGCCCCGAGGGTGACGGCCCCATGGGTCCATCGCGCATGGTGTTGGGCAAGCCAGTGATTGCCGCCATCTCCGGCCACGCGGTGGCAGGTGGGTTGGAACTTGCCTTATGGTGTGACCTGCGCGTGGTGGAGCGTAGCGCGATCATGGGCGTGTACTGCCGGCGCTGGGGTGTGCCGTTGATTGACGGCGGCACCATACGGCTGCCACGTCTCATCGGACACAGTCGCGCGATGGATTTGATTCTCACGGGGCGGGCGGTGGATGCCGCCGAAGCACTGCAGATGGGCCTGGCCAATCGCGTGGTCGCCAATGGCGATGCTCTGGCTGCAGCATTAGAGTTGGCACAACAGCTCAGTCGCTTTCCCCAGCACTGCCTGCGCTCTGACCGCCTGAGCGCCTATGAGCAGTGGGGCATGACGCTCGAGGCAGCGTTGCTCAATGAATATGAACGCGGGGTGGCGGTGGTCGCCTCGCACGAGACGCTGGCAGGTGCCGCCAGGTTCGTCTCCGGCAAGGGCCGCCACGGCGATTTCGACGCGCTTTGAGTGGGCCTAGAATTCTCGCGCGGTGGCAGCGCTGCGGGCGCGTACGCAAATCTCCTGCTGCAACAGATCGATAAGCTTCAAACTGTCTTCCCGGTTCAGGAACTCCCCCAGGGTGACACTTTCATTGCGGTCGTGCACACACAGCTCAGGCCTGTCCCAGGGATGGTATTCCGCCGTGATGGTAAGCCCGGTATTTTGGCGTGGAAAGCGCCAGCGCTGACGGGGTGCGTAGTGACCTTTGTCGATCCACACGCTGTCATCACTGAAGGTAATTACCTGGCGGTATTGCTGTTTCCAGTTCACATGGTAGAGGGCGGCTGCCAGGGCGAGTAGCTCCAGTCCCGCGAAGGGCAGGATGAGCCATGCGCCCAGCAGTGCGAAGACCGCGGCTATGACGAGTACAGGAACTGCGAGCGCCAGTAGCAGCAGCACATTGGTGCTCCAGGTGGCCGATTGATCAGGCCGCGCGATAATCATCAGTTGCGTCGCTGTGCGGATACTGCTTACCACGGTGAGAATTCCTGTGCCAATTCATCCGGAGTCTAGTTAATTTTGCGCGCTTCGCCTACTCTCGGGGGCATGTTTGTCACAGTGTAGAGGGCTGTAACGTGACTGCAATGCTGATTGAACCGGCACCACTGCTCGCTGGCCACCACGCGGTGATATTTGACTGCCGCTTTTCGCTGGCAGACCCCCTCGAAGGTAGAATGTTGTATGAGCAGGGCCATATTCCCGGTGCCCACTACCTCGACCTGAATCACGACCTGGCCGGGCCGGTCGGAATACACGGTGGTCGGCATCCGTTGCCTGACCCGGCTGTTTTTGCGGCTACTCTTGGGCGTTTCGGGGTCGGTCCCCAGACGGCGGTAGTGGCGTACGATGACTCGCGCCTGGCCTTTGCTGCCCGACTGTGGTGGTTGTTGCGGGCGCTGGGTTACCGGTCACCGCGCCTGCTCAACGGTGGTTATCGCGCCTTTCTTGATGTGGGCGGGGTGCCGGAAATTGAAATACCAAAGCCAAAGCCTCGTGCGCCAACGCCGGTGCCCGGCTTTAGCGGATATTGCGACATTGAGGGCTTGCGCTCAGCCCAGGCCCATGGGGCACTGCTGGTTGACTCCCGTGAACCGCGCCGTTATGCGGGCCTGGAAGAGCCGATCGACCCGGTCGCGGGCCATATACCCGGTGCCATCAATCGGCCCTGGCAGGGTGTGACCGACGCTGAAGGCTTCGTGTTGGACACTGTCGGGCTACAGGCGCACTGGGGCGACGCATTGGATGCTGAGCAACTGGTGGTCTACTGTGGTTCCGGCGTGACGGCCTGCGTCAACCTGTTTGCACTGGCTCTGTTGGGAAGAGAGGACGCAACGCTCTACGCCGGCAGCTGGAGCGATTGGTGTAGCTATCTGTAGCATTAGCAGTATCACGAGGGCGGCCTAAAAGTCAGGCGGACAGTCACCGCGCAGCCATTGTCCGCTGGTTGGGTGTGTAAATTCCAGGGTAGTGGCATGCAGCATCAGGCGCTGCGCCATGCCCAGGGCCGTGTCGTGGGCGTACATATCGCAGCCCAGGATAGGGTGACCCAATTCCCGCATGTGGATGCGCAGCTGGTGCGAGCGCCCGGTGACCGGTTTCAGCAGCACGCGGGTGCGGTCAATCCCGCGCTCCAGTACGTAAAGCGGGTGAGGGCGGCTCTGCCGCGCACATGGCAAATCATCTGCCGCGGACGGCGCTCCCAGTCACAGGTAATGGGCAGATCAACCTCTCCTTCATCGGGTGCCACCACACCGAACACGATGGCGTGGTAGGCCTTGCGCACCTGGCGTTCCTGGAACTGGCGACTGATGTGGGCGTGGGTGGGCTTGTTCAGCGGGATTACCATAATCCCTGACGTGTCCAGGTCCAGTCGGTGCACGATACTCGCCGTGGGGTAGTGCTGCTGCAACCGGGTGATCAGGCAATCCTTGTTCAGGGGGTGGCGGCCGGGAATAGAGAGCAGCAGGTGCGGTTTGCGTACCAGCAACAGGTCGCTGTCCTCGTGCAGTATGGTGATCGCCTCGGTACTGTGTGGGACAAGATAGGGTAGTGGTTCGGGCATGGCGCGCAGCTTACAGCAACAACTGCAGGGAAGCATTCCCTGCGTAGTGTGGGAGTTAATCAGGCTATTGGTCTGCGGCGCATTAATTTTGTACACTGTGCGCCACGCCAACCCCTCGAGACACTCCACGCATGAATCCCAATTACCTGGACTTTGAGCAGCCCATTGCCGAGCTGGAGGTCAAAATCGAGGAGTTGCGGCTGGTGGGCACTGATAACGAGATTAATATCAGCTCGGAGATAGAGAACCTGCGGGCCAAGAGCACCAAACTCACGGAAAAAATCTACTCCAACCTCAGTGCCTGGGACATTGTCAAAGTGGCGCGCCACCCCCGGCGCCCCTACAGCCTGGACTACATTCCCCGCATATTTACCGAATTTGATGAATTGCATGGTGATCGTCACTTTGGCGATGACAAAGCCATTGTCGGTGGCATTGCCCGTATTGATGGCCGACCGGTAATGGTTATCGGTCACGAGAAGGGTCGTGTCGTGAAGGACAAGGTCCTGCGCAATTTTGGCATGCCCAAACCCGAGGGTTATCGCAAGGCCCTGCGCCTGATGGAGACGGCGGAGCGCTTCAAAATTCCTGTCGTTACCCTGATCGACACGCCCGGCGCCTACCCGGGTATCGATTCTGAGGAGCGCGGTATTAGCGAAGCGATTGCCCAGAACCTGGCAGTCATGTCCCGCCTCGCAACCCCTATTGTCTGTATCGTGATTGGCGAGGGCAGTTCCGGTGGCGCCCTGGGAATTGGTGTAGGCGACCACCTGGCCATGCTGCAGTACTCGACCTATTTCGTCATTTCCCCGGAGGGCTGTGCCAATATCATCTGGAAAGATACTGCCAAGGCGCCGGATGCGGCCGAAGCCATGGGTGTAACCTCCAAGGTCCTGCAGGACCTGGGGATTGTTGACGCCACCATTCCCGAACCCCTGGGCGGGGCGCATCGGGACGTGGAACTGATGGCACAGCGGATCAGAGAGCATATTGTTGCCCAACTGGATGGCCTGCGGCAGTTGCCGTTGGCAGATTTGCTGGCCAAACGTTATCAGCGCCTCATGTCCTACGGAAACTAGGCGGGATTGCTCAAGTACACCGACCTCGACAGTCAGCTAAACGAGCTGCTTGCTGCCCCCGCCTGGTTCGTGGGGTTCAGTGGTGGTGTGGACTCCACGGTCCTGCTACATCTGTTGCACCGCTGGTGTGCAGCCAATCCCGGCTCCCCCAATCTTCGCGCACTCCATATTAACCATGGATTGCAAGCCGCCGCCGGGGACTGGCAGCGTCACTGCGAGCTCGTGTGCCGCTCATTGCAGGTGCCGCTCTACACCTGCACCGTCGACGTGCGCGCGCAGGGTAGCGGAGAGGCGGCGGCACGTACGGTGCGCTATCGTGCCTTTCAAGAGCAGTTGTCGCCCGGCGCGGTCTTGTTCCTCGGCCATCATCTCGATGACCAGGTTGAGACCTTTTTCCTGCGTTTGCTGCGCGGTGCAGGCGTTGAAGGACTGGCGGCCATGCCGCGCAGGCGCACGCTGGGGGAGGGTTTTCTGGTGCGTCCCCTGCTGGAGTTCAGTCGTAGCGACATAGAGCACTATGCTGCGCACCACACTCTGGAGTATGTGGAAGACCCCTCCAACAGCAACACCACCATGGATCGTAATTTCCTGCGCGTAAAACTGCTGCCGCTGCTGGCCTCCCGCTGGCCGAGCTATCGGCAAACGGTAGCCCGCGCTAGCGGACACATGGCCGCCGCAGCCAAGTATCCTGACCGATCAACTAGGTGACCGGGAAACCGTGTACAGCGCGATGGGGGATCCCGGCCTGGTTCTGTCCGGGTTGAATACGGGGTCAGTGGAGGTCGCCGCGACGCGGTTGCGGGCCTGGTTGCGAGCGCGGGAGTACCAAGCGCCGGATCACGCGGCGCTCGCAGAGTTTCTGCGCCAACTACGCGTGGCGGTACCTGATGCCAACCCAAGGCTGGCATGCGGCACTTACAACTTGCAACGCTACCGCGACGGGGTTTACCTGATACCGATTTTTATTGCCCCGCCGCCCGCAGGATTCCTTGATCTGGCACTTGGTACGAGCCGTGCGGTGCCTGGAGTGGGTACTGTCAGCTTGCAGCGCGCAGCAAGCGATGGCATGCGACTGATGCCGGGTGACCGACTCACACTCAACTGGCGCCAAGGTGGGGAGCGGTGCCGCCTGCCCGGACGGACCGGTACTCGCATCCTCAAGACCCTGCTGCGGGAGTGGGACGTCCCACCCTGGTGGCGGGATCGTGTGCCCCTGTTGTATCTGGAGGGTGAGTTGCTGGCAGTGGGAGAGTTGGCCCGGTGTGAGTCCAGCCGTTGGCGTACGGCGGCGCAGGAGGGAGAACAACTCTGGAACCTGAGTTGGGAGAGACCGGTTGGCGCTGGTTCCGTTTGAGCTTGCGGCGTCTTTCTGGTAACCTGATTGCCCATCTTTTGCAGGACTTGCGCCGGTAGATAGAGCTCGCCATGAGCACCGGCTGCGGGTTTTGCGTGTCCGGAAATACAGCATAATTATAGGCTAATCATGACGCGTTATATTTTCGTCACAGGTGGGGTAGTTTCTTCTCTGGGCAAAGGTATCGCTGCCGCTTCGATGGCAGCATTGCTGGAAGCCAGGGGCATCCGGGTCACTCTGCTCAAGCTCGATCCCTACATCAACGTCGATCCAGGAACCATGAGTCCGTTCCAGCACGGTGAAGTATTTGTGACGGAGGACGGCGCAGAAACCGATCTGGATCTGGGTCATTACGAACGATTTACCCACACCATCATGAAGCGCACCAACAACTTCACCACCGGCAGGGTTTACAACGCGGTATTGCGGAAAGAGCGCCGGGGTGATTATCTCGGTGGCACGGTGCAGGTCATCCCGCACATTACCGATGAAATCAAGCGGCGCGTGGTGCTGGGCGCAGGCGATGCCGAAGTAGCCGTCGTTGAGATTGGTGGAACAGTGGGCGACATCGAAGGCCTGCCATTTCTGGAGGCGGCGCGGCAACTGACGTTGGAGCTGGGCCCCGATCGCGCCCTGTTGATGCACCTTACCCTGGTGCCCTATATCGCAACCGCCGGTGAGATCAAAACCAAACCCACCCAGCACTCGGTCAAGGAGTTGCGCTCCATAGGCTTGCAGCCCGATATTTTGTTGTGCCGTTGCGCGGTGGAGATAGAGGAGAGCGCGCGCAAGAAAATATCCCTCTTCACGAACGTGCAGGAGCGTGCCGTCATCCCGCTGCTGGATGTGGATTCCATCTACAAAATTCCTGGAATTTTGCGCGACTTCGGCTTGGACAAGTTTGTCGTGGAACGTTTTGGCATCGACTGCAAAAGCGAGGCCGATTTGTCCGATTGGGACGACGTTGTCGAGCGAGAATTTTCTATCAGTAGTGGCCAGGTGCGAGTCGCCATGGTGGGCAAATACGTGGATTTGCAGGATGCTTACAAATCGCTCAATGAAGCACTGCTGCACGCCGGATTGCAGACTCTGACCAAAGTAAAGATAGAATATTTTGACGCCGAGGAAATCGAGCGCAATGGCACCGCGGCGCTGCAGGGGGTGGATGCTATCCTGGTACCCGGCGGTTTCGGCGATCGCGGTGTGGAGGGCAAGATTACTGCGGTGCGTTACGCGCGGGAGAATAACATCCCTTTCCTGGGGATTTGCCTGGGTATGCACGTCGCATTGGTGGAATACGCACGCAATGTCTGCGGCCTGGAAGGTGCTGATTCCACCGAAATGAATCCGTCCACGCCCCACCCGATTGTAGCCCTGATCACTGAATGGATGAACGCCGATGGTAATTCAGTGCAGCGTGACGAGTCGTCCGACAAGGGTGGCACCATGCGCCTCGGTGCTCAGCCCTGCCATCTGGAAGCGGGTAGTAAGGTGCGGGAAATTTATGGCAAGGACGTCATTGCGGAGCGCCACCGGCACCGCTATGAGGTAAACAACAATTATCTCGATCAACTGCAGGCCGCCGGCATGCGAGTCGCCGGCTGGTCTGCCGATCACTCACTGGTGGAGATGATCGAGTTGCCCGCACATCCTTGGTTTGTTGCCTGTCAGTTCCACCCGGAGTTCACCTCCCGGCCCCGCGGTGGGCATCCGTTATTCACCAGTTTTATTGAAGCGGCCATCGCCCATGCGCGGGGCCAGGCCGTTAACTAGGCAGATTGACGATTGATAAAGAGAACAGGCCGTGACTGATCAGACCATTTCCGTTGGCAAACTGCGCATAGATAACGCTGCCCCCTTCGTTCTGCTCGGCGGCGTGAATGTGTTGGAGAGTCGTGATTTCGCCCTGCGGGTGGCCGAGCACTATGTTGAAGTGTGTAACAGATTGGGCATTCCCTTCATCTTCAAGGCCTCCTACGACAAGGCCAACCGCTCATCGATACACTCCTTCCGGGGTCCCGGCCTGGAGGAGGGCTTGTCCATTCTGGCGGCGGTGAAATCGACGTTTGGTATGCCCATTATCACTGACGTGCACACCCCGGAACAGGCGGCACCCGCTGCTGAAGTGTGCGACATCATTCAGCTCCCGGCGTTTTTGGCGCGCCAGACCGATCTGGTGGCGGCGATGGCGGCTACCGGAGCGGCGATCAATATTAAGAAGCCGCAATTTCTCAGCCCCTCGCAGATGGCCAATATCGTGGAAAAATTCGCCGAGTGTGGCAACACCCGCGTCATGCTGTGCGAGCGTGGCAGCAACTTTGGCTATGACAATCTTGTGGTGGACATGCTGGGGTTCGGAGTGATGAAACGCGACTGCGGAAATGCCCCTCTGATTTTTGATGTCACCCACGCGCTGCAGTGTCGGGATGCCGGGGGCGCGGCTTCCGGCGGACGTCGGGCGCAGGTCGCGGAACTGGCGCGTTCTGGTATGGCGGTGGGTCTGGCGGGTCTGTTCCTGGAGGCTCATCCGGATCCTGACAAGGCCCGCTGCGACGGCCCCAGTGCGCTACCTCTGGCGCAATTGGAGCCCTTTCTGGTGCAGGTGAAGGCGGTCGATGACCTGGTGAAGTCATTGCCCCCCCTACAAATTGATTAGTAATTAGGGAGTTGGACCGCATGACATCTATCACAAACGTACAGGCATTTGAGATTATGGATTCCCGTGGGAATCCCACGGTCATGGCCGAGGTTACCCTCAAGTCGGGCGAAGTCGGTGCGGCTTGCGCGCCCTCAGGCGCCTCTACCGGCTCCCGCGAAGCCCTGGAATTGCGTGACGGCGATGCGAGTCGCTACTTGGGCAAAGGCGTATTGAAGGCAGTCGGCAACGTGAACGGTCCCATCAGGGCGCTGCTGCTGGGGCGGGACGCGGGTTCTCAGCGCGAGCTGGACGCGGTGATGATTGAGGCCGACGGCACTGACAACAAGGCGAAGTTTGGCGCCAATGCCATTCTCGCCGTATCGCTGGCAGCGGCTAAGGCCGCGGCCCTGGCCCGCAGAGTGCCTCTGTACCAACATATTGCGGATATCAACGGCAGCTCAGGATTCTCCATGCCGGTACCAATGATGAATATTCTCAACGGTGGCGAGCACGCTGATAACAATGTGGATATCCAGGAGTTCATGGTGCAGCCGGTGGGCGCGGCCACTTTCGCGGAGGGCCTTCGAGCCGGTGCGGAAATCTTTCACCAGCTGAAGAAAGTATTGTCCGCTCGCGGCCTGAGTACTGCCGTTGGGGATGAGGGCGGCTTCGCCCCCAACCTGCCTTCCAATGAGGCTGCCCTGGAGGCCATTGCCGATGCGGTGGGCAAGGCAGGCTATAAACTGGGTACCGATATAACCCTGGCGCTGGACTGTGCAGCATCCGAGTTCTACCGGGAAGGCATGTATAACCTCGCCGGAGAAGGTAAGCAGTTCAGCAGCGAGGCCTTCACAGATTACCTGGCAGACCTCGCGAGCAGTCACCCCATTATTTCAATTGAAGATGGCCTGGACGAGTCAGACTGGGATGGCTGGAAGTTGCTGACTGACAAGCTTGGCCACAAAATACAGCTGGTTGGCGATGACCTGTTTGTCACCAATACCAGAATACTCCGGGAAGGTATCGACAAGGGCGTGGCCAATTCGATCCTGATCAAGTTCAACCAGATCGGCAGCCTGTCCGAGACCCTGGATGCTATTGCCATGGCCAAGGCGGCCGGGTACACCGCAGTAATTTCCCATCGCAGTGGTGAAACCGAGGACACCACTATTGCCGACCTGGCTGTGGCTACTGCGGCCGGTCAAATTAAAACTGGTTCACTGTGCCGTTCGGACCGGGTGGCCAAGTACAATCGCCTGCTGCGTATCGAAGCGGAGTTGGGTGGTCGTGCGCCCTATCGCGGCCTGGCGGAATTTTCGCGAGCGTGAAGGCCTAGCTCATGCGCTGGCTGTTTTTAACGCTGCTGATACTGCTGGGAGTATTGCAGTACCGCCTGTGGTTTGCAGAGGGCAGCCTGGCGGAACAGCATCGACTGCAGGTCCAGATTGAAGAAAAGACCCGCATCAATAGTGAGTTGCAGGCGCGCAATGCGATACTGGAGCGGGAAGTAATGGAGCTGCAAAGCGGTAACAAGGGCGTGGAACAGCGTGCCCGGGAGCAGCTGGGGCTGGTCCGGGAGGGCGAAACTTTTTACCAGATAGTCGAGAAACCTGCGCCGGCCCCGGAAGAGAAACCATGAGCGGGAATCGGGTGCGCTGTTGGGCAGTGCTGCCTGCTGCTGGCACGGGTAGCCGCATGGGTGGCGAGCTGCCCAAACAATATATGGAAGTGGCCGGAGCCACTTTGCTTGAACACAGTCTGCGTGCCTTGCTGGAATGTGAGCAACTCACCGGGATTGTAGTAGCGCTGCATGCAAAGGACAGTCGGGCGGCTGCACTGACGATATTCCGGGACCCACGGGTGCACACCGTCACTGGCGCCGAGCAGCGCAGTGGCTCCGTGCTGGCGGGGCTGAATGCCTTGGCAGACCGTGCGGCGCCGCGGGATTGGGTGCTGGTGCACGACGCGGCGCGGCCCTGCCTCCAGGCTGTGGATATTGTGAAACTCATGGAGACAGTCACCGCCAGTGGCACGGGGGGGATATTGGCCGAGCCCATCGTTGATACCGTCAAGGAGGGCTCGCATGACGCGCTGGTTGTACGTACCCTGGACCGCGCTACCCTGTGGCGGGCCCAGACTCCACAGATGTTTCGCCTCGATGAATTGCGCCGGGCACTGGCGCAGGCACACGAGCAGGGTCTGGTCGTGACTGACGAGGCTTCCGCCATGGAGTTGGCGGGTCATCCCGTACAGTTAATTGCGGCATCCACTGGCAATCTCAAGGTGACTATTCCCGCAGACCTGCCGCTGGCAGCCTGGTATTTGCAGGCGCATGCCGGGAGCGCTCGGGCGTGAACAACAGGATTGGGAGCGACCATCGATGCGCGTAGGCCATGGCTACGATGTACACCGGTTTGGGCCGGGAGATACGCTGGTGCTTGGTGGGGTACATATTCCCCATGATCGGTGTCTGGTTGCCCACTCAGACGGCGACGTGGTGATTCACGCGGTATGTGACGCGCTGTTGGGTGCGCTGGGCCAAGGCGATATTGGTCAGCATTTTCCCGATACCGACGCGGCCAACGCGGGTATCGATAGTCGTCTCCTGTTGCGCCGAGTGATGCAGTGGGTGCTGCAGGCGGGCTGGGTACTGGGTAATCTGGATGCCACGATCATTGCGCAGGCACCGCGCATGGCACCGCATATCGCCAGCATGCGGGAGAATCTCGCAGCTGATATGGCCACCAGCGTGGCGCAAGTGAATGTGAAGGCCACCACCACAGAAAAGCTGGGTTTTACTGGCCGGCAGGAGGGTATTGCAGTGCATGCGGTCGTGCTGCTGCAGCCTATAGTACGATGATGCCACCGTGGCCCCGCGCATGGGGTGCTCTCCCCGGCGGCGCCCTGATTCGCTGCAGCCCCGAGGATTTCCGGGTCAGTGAACAGCTGGGCTTCGGTTTGTCGGGTGAGGGAGAGCACTGTTTTCTGTATTTACAGAAACGCCAGCTCAACAGTATGGAATTGTTGCAGCGACTGTCTGTCCTCAGTGGAGTGGCGCCGCGCGATATTGGTCTCAGTGGTTTGAAAGACCGCAATGCCGTGACCCGGCAGTGGTTTAGTATCGGAATGGCGGGGCGTCCAGAGCCCGACTGGCAGTTGCTTGAGGTCGGCGGCGATGTGCAGGTCCTGGAACTCGGGCGGCACTTGCGCAAACTCAGGCGCGGCGTCCATCGCTCCAATCGATTTATTCTGGTGTTGCGTGCGTTGACAGGCGAGCGCGCTGCGCTGGAACAGCGGTTGGAGAAACTGCGCGAAGCGGGTGTCCCAAATTACTTTGGCGAGCAGCGTTTTGGTCGCAATGGCTCGACACTCGAGCAGGCCAGGCACTGGATGCGTGGCGGACGCAGGATTACACGCGATAAGCGCAGCCTGTATTTTTCAGTCCTGCGCGCCTATGTGTTCAATCGACTTCTGGCAGCCCGTGTAGAGAGCGGGGACTGGAACGCGATAAAGCCGGGAGACGTGTGCCTGTTGCGGGGGACACGGAGTTTTTTCACCTGTGAGCAGGTTGATGACGATATTCGAGCGCGCGCAGCCCGCGGTGATATTCACCCCGGATTGCCACTTTGGGGCTGGGGACGGGCCGCAGAGGGGATGGGGTTCAGCAATCTACAGATGGAAAGTTTGGCCGAGTGCAGCGAGATATGTGATTTCCTGGAGAAGTCCGGGCTGGAACTGGCGTGGCGTTCCGCCCGTATGTTTGCGGATGACTTTTGCTGGCAGTTTTGTGATGATGAGACACTGCGATTAGAGTTTTCCCTGGGTGCTGGCGGCTATGCCACGGCACTGGTGGCTGAGCTCGTGCAGTATCAAGAGGGGTATATAGAGAGTGGTATCGGTAGTGAACAGGATTGATCTCCACGGTATTGGGATGACTTCCCAACGAACGCGGGAGCGTTTGGTACAACGGTTGGTTGATCAGGGGATCAGCAATACGACGGTGTTGGATGTCATGCGCACCACGCCGCGACACCTGTTCCTTGATGAAGCTATGGCACATCGCGCTTATGAGGATGTTGCATTACCGATTGGTTTTCAGCAAACCTTGTCACAGCCTTATGTAGTGGCCCGAATGACGGAGTTGCTGTTGGCGGCGGGACCGTGTTCGCGGGTTCTGGAAATCGGCACCGGCTCCGGTTACCAGACTGCGATATTGGCGCAATTGGTCGGTGAAGTGTACAGCGTGGAGCGCATCAAGGCCTTGCAACAAAAGGCGCGCCAGCGCCTGCGTCAGTTAAAGCTACGCAACATCCAATTGAATCATGCGGATGGCGGCATGGGCTGGGTCGAGTGTGGCCCCTATGACGGTATTGTTGTCACTGCTGCTCCCGAGCGCATACCAGAAGAGTTGCTGTTGCAACTGGCTACCGGTGGCCGCATGGTTATACCAGTCGGGGGGGAGATCCAGCATTTGCAGGTGGTAACCCGTACCCATGAGGGTTACGAAACCGAAATCGTCGAGGCCGTCTATTTTGTGCCGCTGCGCTCGGGCAAAGAAAAGTAATGACCTGAGTTGGTTGATTCATGCCCGTAGTGGTCATGCCAAATCACGGCGAAACCCATGGTGAGGAAAGTTTTTGCTAGCGCGGATTTTGTTGAGCCTGGTGTTGTGCGCCCTGCTTGCGTGTGGAGCTAGTCCCCGCGCACCCGTGGAGGACCGGGGTGCTCAGTCGCACCCGACCTCCTACACCGTAAAGAACGGTGATACGCTTTATTCTATCGCCTTTCGCTATGGTCTGGATTATCGCAAGGTGGCAGTGGCTAATGGCATCGGAGAGTCTTTTACTATATATCCCGGCCAGACCATCTTATTGGACGAGACGGTGTCTCCCGCGCAGCCTGGGCCGTCGCGCGTTGTGTCTGCTCCTGTTAAAACACCCACGCCTGGCACCGCCCTGACGACAGATCGGCAGGTGTCCGTGCCGCCCACTGTGGTCCAGAGTAAACCTCCTGTGAGCGAGCCGACCCGGACACCTGCGTCGGGACCCTCTCCCGCAATTGCCAAGGTCAAACAGGAGATAGACGCGGATACATATGCCGGGGCTACGGTCGAAGTCTGGCTGTGGCCGACTACGGGGTCTGTGACCCGGGGTTATTCCGAGAGTGTGCATAAGGGGATTGATATTGGGGGGGCGCGCGGTGATCCGGTTGTTGCAGCGGCTGCTGGTAAAGTGGTCTATGCGGGAACGGGTATTGTTGGATTTGGTGAGTTATTGATACTCAAGCACAACGAGGTTTACCTCAGCGCGTATGGGCACAATGACCGCTTGCTGGTCGTCGAAGGCCAGACGGTAGCGGCGGGACAAACTATAGCGGAAAAGGGGAGCTCTGGAACGGACACGGTGAAACTGCATTTTGAAATTCGCAAGGAAGGTAAGCCTATTGACCCGCAAAGGGTATTGCCGCGACGGTAGTCCCTTGGCAAATAGGGCATTATGGTTGGGGGGAAGATCACCAGATACTAGTAATTGCTAGCAAATTTTGCATTTTTGTAGCCGTTTGCAATTTGCAATATATTTGGGTTAGTCTGGCCGACCCGGCGAGAAATACTCTTAGTATTCAAATTAAAAGAAGAGTGGGTTATGGCCATGGATGTGGATCCAACAACCGCAGGTCCGAAAAGGAATTCGAAATCAGGCAAAGCCGCAAAGCGATTCGCGGATTCAGGTGAAACTACGTCGAGCAGTACCTCATCCGGAAACTCCGGACGCAACATTCGAGCCCATTGTGAACAAAGTGAATCCCCACTCGGTGATACGCACTGGCTTGAACCATCGATTGATGTCAGTGATGATGATTTTGATCGCGCAATACTCGAAATGCCCCCCAAGATTGAAAAGTCACTCGATGCCACGCAGTTGTACCTGAATGAAATTGGCTACTCACCGCTGTTGACTGCCGATGAAGAAAAGCACTATGCCCGCCAAGCGCGCAGTGGTGATGAATCGGGTCGCCGACGCATGATTGAGAGCAACCTGCGTCTGGTGGTGAAAATTTCTCGTCGCTATATCAATCGTGGCCTCACCCTGTTGGATCTAATCGAAGAGGGCAACCTGGGGTTGATCAGGGCTGTTGAAAAATTTGATCCGGATCTTGGGTTTCGTTTTTCCACCTATGCGACCTGGTGGATACGCCAGACCATAGAGCGGGCGATCATGAATCAGACTCGAACAATAAGATTGCCCATTCACGTGGTAAAGGAACTTAACATTTACCTGCGCGCCGCGCGCGAACTGACACAAAAACTTGATCACGAACCGTCCGCCGAGGAAATTGCAGACATGCTTGATCGGCCAGTCGCCGACGTGAAACGTATGTTGGGACTTAACGAGCGTATCATTTCGATGGACACTCCCGTCGGTCCTGATTCGGACAGTTCCATGGTAGATATGATTGCCGATGTCCGTGTTTGCGATCCCTCCCAGTTGTTGCAGGATATCGATATCAAAGACAATATTGCTGTCTGGTTGGAAGAACTATCGGAGAAGCAGAGGGAAGTGGTATCGCGCCGCTTTGGCCTGCGCGGTTACGAGAGTAGCACTCTGGAGGAAGTGGGCCGCGAGATCGGACTCACGCGGGAGCGTGTGCGGCAGATTCAGGTTGAGGCACTCAAGCGCCTGCGCAATATCATGGAGATGCAGGGACTTGGCGGAGATTCACTTTTCAGTTAAATCCGGTTCCATTAGCTCCTTCTTTTCCGACAGCACGGCCCGCCGAAGTATTTGTAGTCCAACACTTAGGGTCACCCCATCAAAACGATGGAATGCTAATCATGGCTGAAGATGCTCGCAGGCAACTGGTCCTACCTGACCTCAATCAGGTGGGCTTCGTGGTGCGTAGTATGGAGCAGGCACTGGCGCTGTATGAGCCGCTGTTCGGACCCTTCTCCGCCATGGATCCGGGCCCTATGAGCTACGACTACAGGGGCGCACAGGAAGAGTGCGAGCTGCGTCTTGCCTTCGGCAAGAGCGGTGATGTGGAGATCGAACTGATTGAGTGGGTGTCCGGGGGCTGTCCCCACAGGGAGTTTTTGGACGCCGGTCGCGAAGGGATGCACCACTTGCGATTCATTGTCGATAATCTCGAAACGCAGGTCGAGGCGGCGCGCGCTGTGGGTTATGAGGTGATTTGGAGCAAGCGCTTCGCAGAGGGTCTGGCAGTTGCTTATCTGGAAAGGTTGGGCGATCCACTGGTGATCGAGTTTTTCGAAAACCAGCGTGGTTAGGCAGGGCGCCAATAACCGTTTATTGCTCGAAGGTTGGATACATGCTCGGGAAAATTATCGCCGGCTTATGCTGTGCCATACAACTGGCCCACGCCGACCCCGTCTTATTATTTGATGGACACAGCCTGGGTGGCTGGTACGTTGAAGGTGATAGCCAGTGGTCGGTGGTGGATCAGGCAATCGTGGCTAGTGGCAATGAAGATGGATTCCTTGTCAGTGAGAAAGACTACGGGGATTTTAATCTGCGGGCAGAATTCTGGGTGGACGCCACCACCAATTCAGGCATCTTCATTCGCTGCAGGGATCGTTCGCGCATTCACCCCGAAACCTGCTATGAACTCAATATCTGGGACGAGCACCCGCAACAGGAAGCGCGCACTGGAGCTATTGTAAAGCAGTTTATGCCGCCCATGGCCAGGGTGGAGACGGTGGGAAAGTGGAACACTCTGGAAGTAATGGCCAAGGGCACTGCAATCGAGGTAAGCATCAACGGTGTCACAACTGCGGTGCTCGATAATGCAGACCCCACTGCCGGGTTCATCGCGCTGCAGCACTGGGCAGACGGTACCGTAAAATTTCGCAAGCTCGAACTGAATGCCCCCTAGCTGTTTGGGGGAGCTCCCATCGACGCCGGAGTAACTTGGCCCAGCGTCATGTCCAGCCGAATCTCGCCTTTTACATGGAGGATAATACGGTACAGCAGTCCCGTTGCGGAACCGTTGAGCAAGGCATCCGTGACCATATCGTCCGTATCAATGGCACGGGCGGCGTCCAATAGTTTTTTAAATGTTTTACTGTAGTTTTCCGTATGGCGGGTGCGGACGGCGGTGCTAAAGAAAATTTCCTGCATTTTCTCATCGTTCCCTATGTCGCCGGCTACCAGCGCGATCATTTTTCGAATAAACCAGGCATAGTCACCACTGGCAGCGTGGGCACGCTGTTCGGTAAATTCCAGTGAGGTAATCTCGCCGGTACCTGTTGGGCCGCAGACTGACATGTAATGAAACCCGGCAATTGCACCCAGTTGTTCCTGTACTAGGGTAAGCAGCTTGAAATAGCTGTCCTGGCGTGAGTGCAGTTCCAGTCGTCGCGCGCTCTGTTCCTGCAGTTTGATGGCTCTGGTATTGGCGCTGATCTCTTTCTGTTGCATGAAGAGGCCGATGACCAGCCACAGAAATGCCAGAGGTGCGAAGGCGCCTTCGAGAAAGTTGCCAATATCTGCTATCGGCAGGTGGATGAAGTGTTCCTCGCCCACAATTACCCCAAGGTAAGCCAGTCCCGCGCCGAACCACAGGAGGGTGACACTCAGTCCGAAGAGGACGCGCCAATCGATAGTAAAGGGAGTTTTAGGTTCAGTCATGGGCACAGTCTAGCAGAAACTCAGTGAATCAAAGTATCACGTGAGCAGCTCATTGGGGGATTGTTGAGTAGCATGGGCGGAAATTCAGTTGGTCTATGTGTGGAAAAAAAGAGCCCCGTCATGTTGCCATAACGGGGCTCTCGTGGCGTTGCGTTGTGCTCAGCGCTGCAGGTATTGCAACTTGTTGGGTTTTCCGGCCCACTCCTCGGCATCGGGAAGCCCAGGCTTCATTTCGGTAATGCAGGGCCAGATTTGGGCCAGTTCGGCATTCAGCTCAAGAAACACGGCCTGGTCCTCTGGCAACTCGTCCTCGGAGAAGATGGCATCCACGGGGCACTCCGGTTCGCACAGCGCGCAATCAATACATTCATCGGGGTGGATAACCAGGAAATTGGGGCCCTCGTAAAAGCAATCAACCGGACAGACCTCAACACAGTCAGTGTGCTTACAGTTGATGCAATCTTCGCCTACAACAAATGTCATTCCTGAAACGCCTCTTGGATTAGTGATGTCTGGACTAAGGGGCGGTAGTTTACCTGCTGGAAGTGCAGAAATGAAGGCCTGCAAGGAGGATATTCCCAGGCGCTGTGAGGATGATCACACACGGTGGCGAGGCTGAATTACACCCTGAGCGCGGCTCTGGGTCAGTCCAGCTGCGCCTTTAACTCATACAGTTTTCCAGGGCTTGCCGGGGCGTCAGCTCATTAACATCCAGGGCGTAAAGCGAATCAATCACAGGGTGCGGCTGGGACGAACTGAACAGGTCGTTTTGAGCCAGGAAACCTGCGCTGGCCTGTTCTGGCGCGGCATCGCGTAACGCTCCGCGTTCGAGTTCTGTGAGCTTTTCCTGTGCAGCCTGCAGTACCGCGACCGGGATACCGGCGAGCCTTGCTACCTGCAAGCCGAAGCTGCGATTGGCCGGCCCTTCCTGGATATTGTGCAGGAAAACCACGTGATCCTGGTGCTCAGTGGCGTCCAGGTGCACATTGGCCATGGTGGGACACACTTCGGGTAAGCTGGTCAGTTCAAAATAGTGAGTGGCGAACAGGGTAAATGCCTTTACCGAGCGCGCCAGTTGCACGGCTGCGGCCCAGGCCAGGCTCAGGCCATCGAAGGTGCTGGTACCCCGCCCCACTTCGTCCATAAGTACCAGACTGCGGGGAGTGGCATTGTGCAGGATATTGGCGGTCTCAGTCATTTCCACCATGAAGGTGGAACGGCCACCGGCCAGATCGTCGGAGGAGCCGATGCGGGTGAAGATGCGATCGATGGGCGCCAGTTTCGCGGCACTGGCTGGCACGTAGCTGCCGATATGGGCGAGCAGGGCAATGACCGCGTTCTGGCGCATGTAGGTCGATTTTCCCCCCATGTTGGGCCCGGTGATGAGCAGCATACGCCGCTGCTCGTTGAGCAGCGTATCGTTGGCGATAAACGGTTCCTGCAGCACTTGCTCGACCACCAAATGGCGCCCGGCGATAACTTCAAACACTTGTTCATCACAGAATTGCGGCTGGCATAAACGGAGCTGGTCCGCCCGCTCGGCGAGATTAGCCAGTACGTCGATTTCGGCGACTGCGGCTGCGCTATCCTGCAGGGGCGACAATTTTTCATTGAGGCGTTCCAGCAACTCTTCGTACAAAAATTTTTCCCGGGCCAGAGCGCGACTTTTGCTGGACAGCGCCTTGTCCTCGAAGGCCTTAAGCTCGGGCGTGATGAAACGCTCCGCATTCTTCAGCGTCTGGCGCCGCATGTAGTCTGGCGGCGCCTTATCGGACTGGGCGCGGCTGATCTCGATGTAATAGCCGTGTACCCGGTTATAACCAACCTTCAGCGTGCTGATGCCGGTGGCCTGTTTCTCGCGTTTTTCGATGTCGAGTAAAAAGGCTCCGGCATGAGTACTGATCTGGCGCAGTTCATCAAGGTCCGGGTCGTAGCCGTCGGCGATGACCCCGCCATCGCGTATCACGACGGGTGGGTTGTCGATGATGGCACTGCCCAACAACGCACAGAGTTCTGGATAGTCGCCGGCTTGCTTACTGAGAGTGCGCAGCAGGGGCGCATCGAGGTGCGACAGCTCGGTGCGCAACTGTGGCAGGGCCTGCAGTGAGCTGAGCAGTCGCGTCAGGTCCCGCGGTCGTGCGGAGCGCAGCGCCACTCGGGTGAGGATGCGTTCCATATCACCGACGGGCTTGAGCGCGTTGCGTACGCTTTCATAGGTGTCATTTTCGCACAGTGTGTGCAGAGCTGCGTGCCTCGTCCGTAGTGCCTCGACATTTGTGAGTGGTCGGTGCAGCCAGCGCCTGAGCATACGGCTGCCCATGGCCGTGACACTGCGGTCCAGGACGGACAATAGTGTGTTGCTGGTACCGCCGCTCATATTGATATCGATCTCCAGATTGCGCCGTGTTGCTGCGTCCAGAATGACGCTATCAGCGCGGTTTTCCTGCTGTAGCGCGCGAATATGCGGAAGATTCCCTCGCTGCGTATCCTTCACGTACTGCAGCAGGCAGCCGGCGGCGCCGATAGCCAATTCGAGACTGTCGCAGCCGAAGCCCTGCAAATTGTGGGTCTGGAATTGGGTATTGAGAGCACGACGGGCACTCTGCACCTCAAACTCCCAGGCAGGCTGGCTGCGCGCACCCCGGCGTGCGGTTATCGCCGGGTGAAAGATGGATTCGTGATACAGCGTCTCTGCCGGATCCAGGCGTTGTAATTCGCCTGTCAGTGCTTCCTCGCCACTGATCTCCAGCACTTGAAAGCGCCCCGTGCTCAGGTCCAGGTAGGCGATCCCGTACTGTTGTTGCTGCTGGCACACAGCCAGCAGCAGATTGTCGACCTTATCGTCCAGCAGGGCTTCATCAGACAGGGTGCCGGGGGTGACGATCCGCACCACCTGGCGATCCACGGGCCCCTTGCTCGTGGCCGGATCGCCGATCTGCTCGGCGATCGCAACGGAGACGCCGGCCTTTACGAGTCGGGCGAGATAATTCTCAGCAGCGTGGTAGGGCACGCCGCACATGGGAATGGGTTCACCTGCTGATTTTCCGCGCGTCGTGAGCGTGATATCCAGCAGTTCGGCCGCACGCTTGGCATCCGCATAGAACAGCTCGTAAAAATCACCCATACGGTAGAACACCAGTTCATTGGGGTGATTTGCCTTGATGCGCAAGAATTGCTGCATCATTGGAGTATGGGTGTTCGAGTCTGCTATCGATTTGATTCATCAGGATAAAAATTTCCAACCCACGCTGCTGATGGCAAAGCGCATTGTACGCAAATCGGGGTGAATCCCCAATGGATGCTGGAAAAATAGGCTTTTCGTACAGAGGTGCAGGTTGAAAAGCAAGATTTTGGGGCTGGCTACAATGGGTGCCTAAAAACCCGCATTTCTACCATTTTTACACCAATTTTATGTCGGGACTGACAAAATGGTTGCTCAAATGATTGGAATATCCTCCATCAGGTTAAGCGGAACGGTCATGAAGCTACCTCGGGATAAAGCATGGCGCCCTACACTGCGTTATATGGCCGCAGTGTTACTCTGTAGCGTCTGTGCCTTGCTTTGCCTACCCCTGTTGGGGTTGCTGGATCTTGCAAATATCGTCATGCTCTTTTTGCTGACTGTGGCCACAGCGGCAGCCTGGTTGGGACAGGGGCCTGCTTTTTTTGCCGCGTTCCTTAGTGTGGCACTGTTCGACTTCCTGTTTGTTGAGCCGCGCTTTTCCCTTGCGGTTCATGATGGCCAGTATCTCGTAACCTTTGTCGTCATGTTACTGGTCGCACTGTTGATCAGCCATTTGTCCAGCCTGCTGCAGCGGCAACTGCAGCAGGCGCAGCAGCGCGAGCAACGCACCAGGATCCTGTACGAATGTGCGCGTAACTTTGCCGGTGCCATGACGCAAGAACAGGTCGATGCAACACTGCAGTCCTGTCTTGCGGACAGCGTACATGCCGAGAAGATCGCCCTGTATTTGCCCGATGCACAGGAACATCTGGACTTTTCCGGGTCCAGCACTCGCGCTACGCCTTCAATCGCGGAAAAATTGGTGATCCAGTACTGCTATAACAGTGGTCAGAGGCAAAACAGTGCCGAGTTTGCAGCGGCAGGATTCCATACCGCCTATTTGCCATTGCGCGGAGCAACCCGTATGCGCGGCGTGCTGGTGATCGATCTGCCAGATATTAAAGATGAGAACACGGATGGCAGACCCTATTTTCTGGAGGCGTTGTCATCCGTGTTAGCAACGGCGCTGGAACGATTGCACTTTGTTGCGGTCGCTCAGGCGGCTGAGCTGGGTATGCAATCGGAACGGTTGCGCAGCTCCATCCTGTCTTCAATTTCCCATGACGTCCGTACACCATTGACCGTGTTGTGTGGCTTGGCCGATACCCTACAGCTCACACAACCTGAGTTGTCAGGCGATGGCAAAGAAATCGTAGAATCCCTACGTGCGCAGGCCTTTCGCCTGCACGGGATGGTGGATAACTTGCTCAATATGGCGCGTTTACAAAGCGGCAAGATACAGTTGCGGTGCGAGTGGCAACCACTGGAAGAAGTCATCGGGGCGAGCATTCATTTACTGGGCAATGCGCTGTCATCCCATACAGTGCAGGTGCAGGTACCTGCTGAGCTGCCGCTGGTGCAGCTCGATGCCGTGTTGATGGAGCGGGTGTTCTGCAACCTGCTGGAAAATTCTGCGAAGTATTCACCACCACACTCGACGATTACGCTGGCAGCTGCTGTGCAAGACAGTGTGGTGGAAGTCAGGGTTTGTAATGCGGGAGCGGGATTTCCTGCTGGCGCCATTGGTGATTTGCTGGACATATTTTCGCGCGGACAGCAGGAGTCGCCTGTGCAGGGCTTCGGGATAGGTCTGTCGATCTGTCGCAGTATAATCGAAGCGCACGGTGGCAGACTTATGCTAATCAATCCTGAAGAAGGTGGAGCTTGTGTAGCGTTTACACTGCCGCTCGGATCACCGCCAACGGTTGAGCCTGAAAATGGCGTGTCGGGGCTGCAGTCATGAGTACGACAGAACAATTAGCAGGCAGAGAAAGCGTGGCAACGGTATTGCTGGTCGAAGACGAACTGGATATCCGCCGCTTTGTACGCACTGCATTGCGCAGTGAACAGTATCTGGTGATGGAGGCCGGCACTATCAGCCAAGGGCTTGTAGAGGCAGATAGCGGCAAGCCTGATCTGGTTATCCTGGATCTGGGTTTACCAGATGGTGATGGGGTGCAATTTGTGCAGGATTTTCGGCACTGGTCACAGGCACCTGTACTGGTATTGTCTGCACGCAGTGCAGAAAAGGAAAAAATCGCCGCACTGGATGCCGGTGCGGATGATTACCTCACCAAACCATTTGCCGTGGGGGAACTGTTGGCGCGTGTGCGTGCGCTGTTAAGGCGTGGGCAGCAATTACAGGCTGTACCGGAAGCCCATCTGTCATTTTCCGACATCTCAGTGGATATGGCACGTCGTATGGTGACGTGTCACAGCGAGTCATTGCATCTAACCCCGATAGAATATCGGCTGCTGGTATTACTGATCACGAATGCCGGAAAGGTAATGACACATCGGCATTTGTTGCGCGAAATATGGGGTCCAGGGCAGGCTGATAACAGCCATTACCTGCGTGTCTATGTCGGCCATCTGCGGCAAAAACTGGAAAAAGATCCAGCGCAACCCAAACACATCCTCACGGAAACCGCTGTCGGTTACCGCTTCGTTTTCTAACGCAAGGGAATGTATCCATGCAACATGACAATGACAGATCCGGCACAGCAAAACTCACTCTCGCTGCACTGGGAGTCGTGTATGGGGATATCGGCACCAGCCCTCTGTACGCGTTCAAGGAAGCCTTTGCCGGTGCTCATGCGATGGCGCTGACCGAGGTCAATGTGCTGGCGACGTTGTCATCGCTGTTCTGGGCGGTGATGCTGATTGTCTCGCTGAAATATGTCTGGATCGTGCTGCGCTTCAGTAATGAGGGTGAAGGTGGGGTGCTCGCCCTGACGGCATTGGCGCATCGAGTCACTCGGCAAAAGCCGGGGCTGGCGCTGGCGGTGATTATTGCAGGTATTTTTGCTGCGGCGCTATTTTACGGTGATGCGGTTATCACGCCGGCTATTTCCGTGTTGTCTGCAATTGAAGGATTGAGTGTGGCTACACCGGCTTTTGAACATTGGGTTGAGCCTATTACCATCGGTATTCTTATAGGACTTTTTATCATCCAGAAACACGGCACTGGCAGTATCGGTGGTCTATTCGGTCCCGTTACGGTCATCTGGTTCCTCACCCTGGCTGTGTTGGGCGTACTCAGTATTGTGCAGAATCCAGTGGTGTTGCAGGCCATCAGTCCAGTGTATGCCGTGCATTTTGCCGTACAACATCCGCTGGCCGCATTTCTCTTGATGTCCGCCGTGTTTCTGGCGCTTACCGGTGGTGAAGCCTTGTATGCAGATATGGGGCATTTCGGTGCGCGACCCGTGCGGATTGCCTGGTATGGTCTGGTCTGCCCGTCACTGGTGCTGAATTACTTTGGTCAGGGCGCGCTGGTGTTGCGCTCCGCCGAAGCTGTACAAAATCCTTTTTATTACATGGCACCCGAATGGTTGATGTTGCCCTTGGTTGGCTTGGCAGCTGCGGCAACAGTGATTGCTTCGCAGGCCACGATTACCGGTGCCTATTCCATGACGCTACAGGCTACACGCCTTGGCTATCTGCCGCGCGTGCATGTGTTGCACACCTCGGATACAGAGCGCGGACAGATCTATATTCCTGTCATTAACTGGATGATGCTGATTGCAGTTGTTGTGTTGGTGATGGAGTTTCAGTCGTCTGGTGCGCTGGCAGCGGCCTACGGCATTGCGGTATCCGGCACTATGATCATCACTACGCTGCTGACAGGGATTGTGGCTATGACCACAACGGGGCGCATTCGCGTGATTGCATTGGCCTCTCTGCCGCTTTTCTTCCTGATGGAGCTGGTGTTTTTTGGCTCCAACGCCACCAAGTTGCTGCATGGCGGATGGATGCCGATTGTGCTGGGTCTGGCGATCTTTACCTTGCTGATGACCTGGAAGAGAGGCAGCAATGCAGTGTCCATGGCACGCAAGCAAATTGATGTCAGTATGTCGGACTTCCTGCGCGCGGGTGTAGCCAGCGTGACACGCGTTCCCGGCACGGCGGTGTATCTCACATCAGATCCTGAGTTGGTGCCCAGTGCCCTGTTTCACAGCCTGAAGCACTTCAAGGTGATGCATGAGCAGATCGTGTTCCTGCATATTGTCACCGAGGATATTCCCCGTGTGCCGGACAGCCAGAGGCTGGTGGTTAATCGTCTGGCCGATGATGTTTATACAGTGACAATACGTTTCGGGTTTCGTGAAGAGCCGGATGTCATGGCCGCATTGGCAGGATTGGATGCACTGGGCGTGCACATGGAGCCGATGCTGACCACGTTCTTTGTCGCGCGCGCCAGCATCACCGACGGGCCGGGTGCCTTGCCGGCCTGGCAGACAGCATTGTTTGGCTGGATGAGCAGGCAATCAGAAGTGCGGCGAGTTATTACCGGTTACCTGCCAATAAGGTGGTTGAGTTGGGTACGCAGGTAACCTTGTAGATGTGGTAAGACGTGGAAAGCCACTTTCACATCAGTTGGCTCCTACCCGTTCTACCATGCTTGTTTCGACCGTGGGGGAGCTTGCTTCTTGCCTTGCTCAGTCGGTCGCCAGGTAAGACGCAAAGCTCTCATTGTAGCGCTCATAGAATTTGCCATCGTCGCCACGCACGATTATGAACACCGGTAGGTGATGGGTCTCGGCAAACACCAGGCCTTTTTCCTCGTCCATTACCATGATGGCTGTTGCATAACCATCGGCTGTCAATTTTCCCGGTGCCAAAACCGTGACAGACGCCAGATTGTTTTTGGCGGGCCGGCCGGTCACTGGATCAATGATGTGCTGGTAGCGCGTTCCGTTGACTTCGAAATAATCCCGGTAATCGCCTGCGGTAGTGACCGCCGTATCGGTAACTGAGATTAAGCGCTCGATATGCCCGCGTGCCAACTCCGGTGCCTCGATGGCGACTCGCCAGCCACCGCCGTCAGGGCGAAGCCCACTGGCGCGCATTTCACCGCCAATCTCAACGAGGTGATTAGGAAAACCGTGCAACGTCAGCCAGCTGGAGAGCACTCCGGCAGAGTATCCGGGCGCGATGCCGTCAACGTCAACATTGATGTCAAAAAGTCGGCGGGCGCGATGCCCATCGGGCGCTAATTCGAGCCGGTCGCTACCAGTACGCGCACGGGCCACTGCAATCTCTGCCTCTGTAGGCACGCTATAACGCGGCTGGGCCGCACCGAATCCCCACAGAGCCACCAACGGTTTGACCGTCATGTCGAAGGCGCCGTCGGATTCACGCCAGAGCTCAAGTCCGAAAAGCAATACATTCATGAGATGATTTGGAATATCAATCCATTGTCCGACTGGTGCAGTGTTAAGCCGGGCAAGCGCAGAGTCCTCGCGATAGCCAGACAACGCCAGATCAAGCTTGGCAAGCTCCTGTTCGAGTTGCGTACGCACAGCGTCGACGTCAGTACGGGCTGGGCCAGCGAAACGTACACTCCAGGTCGACCCCATCGTGTATCCATCGATCGCATGGACTACCGGTTGGGACTGTCGATACCAGATCAGCGCTCCAATCGAGATCAGGGTATTAAGAGCGATCACGCGGCCGAAATGACTGGTGCGCAGGAAGCGTGCAAAAATGTGCTTCAGGAACGTCAAATTGAATCGCATCTTTTGCCATTAGGCATTTTACTGCACAACCGACTGCCCCTATAGGGCACCCGCTCCGGGAAGTTGCGGCACCGGCAGCTCATAGAGAGACGCGGAACCGGCACTCATTAATGCCACGGACTGTCGACGATCTTCCCCCCGCAGAATCGCCGCACCCAGGCGGTTGTTGTCCCCGGCGACATGCAGGGGACCGTGGGGCAGTTGCGCCAGTCCCTCACGCGCAACAGCCATCGGATCCATCGCCTGGCCGGCCTCAAAGCGTATCCCCGATGCGGACATCGCGGGAGTGTCGGTAGCACCGGCCACCAGGCTGAGCACATGTACGCCGCAGGGCGCCAGTTCCGCCCACAGGCTCTCCGCCAGCACGATATCGAACGCCTTGGTCGCCGCGTAGGCGGCAATGTAGGCGCCGCCTGTGAGTCCGCTCATTGAACTCATTAACAGGATACCCCCGCGCCCCCGCTGTCGCATTCTGTTACCCAGGTGGTGACAGAAGATCGCTGGACCCATGCAGTTGAGCTGAATCAGATTGCGGACTTTGGTCAGAGGTTCGTCCAGAAAAAGCGCCGCGCCGTGGACGGCTCCGGCGTTGTATATCAACAAGCCGATGTCCAGACCGTCGGTGACACCGATCAGTTGTTCCTCCAGGTTCGATGCGGTCAGGTCCAGCTGCTGAATACGCACATCCACCGAGTAATCGCGCAGCAGATGCTCCTGAGCTGCTTGCAGAGGCGCATTGCGCCGCGCGAGCAGTACGAGGTTGATACCCTCCGCAGCCAATAGCCTCGCAAAACAGAGGCCAATACCCTCCGAGCCCCCCGCGATCAACGCCCAGGGCCCATATTGTTGCAACAGAGTATTACTCATTAGGCTGGGCTCCGACATTTCACGGCGATGATCTCGGTAATGATCTTCATCGTATATACTAGCCATACAAAAGTGAAAGGTAATCTGTTTATGACATTGAAAGTGGTGGTATGGGGAACGGGCAACGTGGGCCGGCCAGCAATTCGCGCAGTACTCTCGCACCGTGATCTTGAGCTCGTTGGTGTGATCGTGGCCAGCAAGGATAAAGTGGGGCTGGATGCCGGTGAGATCGCCGGTGTCGGAACCACCGGCGTGCTAGCTACGGACAACTGGCGCAGCGTAATCGATGCCAAACCCGATGCAGTGGTCTACACCGCCACGGCGGATATCCGTCCCATCGAAGCCATGGCTGACTTGCTGGCCTGCCTGGACGCCGGCGTCAATGTGGTGTCCACCGCTTTCTATGCGTATTTGAATCCCACCTGCTCACCTCAGGAAGCCCTGCAGCCAGTCAACGATGCCTGCGCCAGGAGCGGCGCGTCACTGTTTGTGTCCGGGATAGACCCCGGTTGGGTCATGGACATGCTGCCTGTCGTGTTGAGCGGCGCGGTCTCGGGTATTCGCGAGATACGCACCCGCGAGATTTTCAATTACGCCCTCTACGATCAGCCTCATGTCGTACGCGAAGTCATTGGTTTTGGCGGACCCATGGATGCATTGCCGTTGATGTTGCATGACTTTGCTATCGAGATGGTATGGGCGCCCATGGTGCGCTTGGTGGGTGAGGCGCTGGGTAAGCCGGTAGAGAAACTGGAAGTGAAGGTCGAACGTCTACCACTGGAGCGCACCATTGAGGTGCCCGGTATGGGGACCTTTGAAGCGGGCACACAGGGCGCGTTTCGCTTTGAAGTGCTGGGGTATCACGGGGGCAAGCCACTGTATGTCCTTGAGCATATTACCCGGATTGATGACGAGTGCGCGCCCCACTGGCCCTACCCGCCCGAAGGACGCGGCTGCCACCAGGTGATTATCAGTGGCGATCCGGACCTGCATGTCAGCGTGCATGCGCAGGATCACCATGAACCCGGAGTGGCCGGTGGCGGCAACGCCTCTGCTGCCAACTGGGTGGTCAACGCGCTGCCTGCTGTGTGTAGCGCCCGGCCCGGAGTGGTCACTGTGTTGGACTTGCCACGTATTACTGGTGCGGGGCAGTTGCGCAATGGCTAACGCTGCCATAGACAACGATTCAGCAGCTGCAATTGAGAGTGTTGTCGAAATGGTTGCGGAGTCTTCACAAGACACTGCAGGCACCTCAAAGCAAGCAAGACCCAAGCAGTCCCGGCGGCTGCGACTGGCAAAACTGGCGCGCACCCACGCACTGGTGTTCCTGGCAGCACTGTCGTCGTTCGCCGCTGCTGATAGCTGGAGTACCATCTCGGGACTGGGCATTGCCGGATTACTCAGCGTCGTCACCGGTGCTCTGGCTGGCGTTACCATTACGACGCTGATTCACGAGTGGTTTCACTACCTGGGGGCGCGGCAGTCCGGTGGGCAGTTCGATATTCCCTCCCACCAAGGCTTGTTTCTCTACGACTGGGACTTTGCCAACAATAGCTTGCGGCAATTCCTGGTAATGAGTGTTGCCGGCACTATCGGCGGCTTCTTTGCAGTCTTCCTGTTGTGGACATCTGTGCCTGCGGACACCTGGGGTCGCGCTGCGTTGCGCGGCGGCGCTATCGCCAGCGTGGTATTCGCCGCCTATATCGAATGGCCGGTAATCAGGCGTACCCGCCGCGGCGGCGACCCCTTGGCGGAGTTGTCGAAAATTGATCAGCGTCTGTTGTCGCGCAGCTTTGTGGTTGCGAGCGTTGCCGGTATTGTGATGACGCTGGTTTTTGTGCCCTGAGTCCGGCGGGTAAGTTTAACGGCGGCGGTCAGCATCATGGGCAAACAGCATTAATCAAACCAATGGGCTAGCGGGGTAATAGTGTGAAAATGTATTTGAATGCAAGGGGCGCAGCGCTGTTGGCCCTCGTAGCGTGTTTATCGGGTGCAGGTCAGATGTCTTTCGCCAGCGACGACAATCCTGCTCCGCGCATTCTGGTCACGGGGGAGGGTAGTGTCGATGTTGCCCCGGACATGGCAGTGCTGGTCCTGAGTGTCATGCGCGAGGCGCCGACGGCGCGGGAAGCGCTGACCGCTAACTCCACCGCCATGGGCAAGGTGCTCAATGCCATGGCTGGACTGGGCATTGCCAAGCGCGACCTGCAAACCGCTAACTTTGACATCCAGCCCCGCTACACCTATCCCCAACCAGGCAAAGACGCAAGTAATGCGCCGCGACTGGTGGGCTACACAGTGCGCAACTCGCTGACAGTCAGGGTGCGCGATATTGCGAAAGTCGGTGAGGTACTGGATACGTCGGTGACCCTGGGCGTCAATGAAGGCGGTAGCATACTGTTTACCAACGACGACCCTTCGGCTGCGATCACGCAGGCGCGGGTGAAGGCTGTGCAGGCGGCCCTGGCCAAGGCCAAAACCCTTGCTGATACGGCGGGCGTAAAGACGGGTAGGGTGCTGGAAATCTCCGAGCAGGACTACAACCCACGCCCGATGGCGATGGCCAAGATGGAGATGGCGGCCATGGACAGCAGGGTGGGTGGGGCGCCGCCTATTGCTGAGGGCGAAAATAGCTATAAAGTGACCGTGAATGTGTCGCTGGCATTGGAACAATAGCGTATTTGCCGCTGCTGTTATATAGCACCATCACCCGAAGCACTGGGCCTGGAATCGTTGCCAGATACTGGCAGTATCTTCAGCAGAATCTACGGCCAGTCGGTAGCCCTGTTCGTCCGGCGCCAGTGCCTGCGCGCTGCCCAGTTGTTGTTCCATCACCGCCACATCTGCTTCAGACGCATCCTGGGCGTGGCTCGCTCGCTCGATCAGGCGCTGGCGCAACTGGTCTGGCTGTGCGATGCAATCGACAATGACAAAGGGAACTGACAGTTCGAGGGCCAGCTGGTGGAAGGAATTGCGCGTACTGCGGTGCAAAAAAGTGGCATCGATAATAACCGGGAAACCGGCCTCGAATGACTATCCGCGCCAGTTCCTCCAGTCGGGAGAACGTTTTTCGACTCATCGCAGCACTGTAAAGTGAATCTCGCTGTTGCGGCTCACTGCGCTGCTCCGGTGTCATGCCTGCCAGTCGTTTACGCTCGACGTCTGAACGTATGCGCACCGCACCGCTGCTTTCTACCAGTGCCCCGGCAATGGTGGATTTTCCGCTACCGGACACACCGTGTGTGATGGCGAGGAAAATTCGTCTGGGCTGTCGTGCAGGACTGCGCCAGCTCCAGATAGCGGAGAAACTCGCGATAGCCATGGGTCGTGGTGATGTCTGTACATTGTGTCGGTTCCCGCAGCAGATTCACCTTGGCCCGCACCATGGCGAAATAACAAATGTACAGGCCAAGTAACGGCAATGCGGTGTAATCTCCGCTATATTCCAGATAATCTGTCAGCAGTCGATGCGATGCTTCATGATAGCCGCGAGCGTCCATGTCCATGCTGAGAAAGGCGATCTCCGAGATACTGTCCATAATGCGAAACGACGCATTGAACTCGATGCAGTCAAACAGACGCACCGCCCCATCCACGACGGCGATATTACCCAGGTGCGCATCGCCATGGCCGTCGATCACCTTGCCGTCGAGTAAGCGCTGGACCATGACAGGTATCAATTCAGCATAACGCTGTAGTGACCACTGCTCGATCGCCTGTAGTTCACGCAACTGCGCGGCCGGCAAAGAGTAGTTGCGAATCTGTTGGAAGTTCTGCTCGAGCGCTTTGTGCAGCGCTGCCGGCGTACCGGGTTCACTGCTATCCGGATCCGGGTGGCAGCTGGGCAGAGTGTCGTGCAGTCGGGCCAGTTCCATGGCCAGAGCGCTTAGCAGGCGTAGTGTCCAGTCCTTCCCGTGCAGCAATAGCATCGAGTAACTGATCTTCCCGAAAACGACGCATCTTGACCGCGTAGTCGATGGGCGGACCGGCTCCGTCAAGTATTGGTCCTTGCTCACCCTGGGTGACAGGCACTACCGCGAGGTACAGCTCAGGTGAAAAGCGCCTGGTTGAGCCGCAATTCCTCCTCACAAAAATGACGGCGCAGCTCACAGGTGGAAAAATCCAGAAACCCGAAGTTCACCGGCTTCTTGATTTTGTAAGCAAACTCACCGCTGAGAATGACCCAGGATATATGGGTCTCGCGCAGTATGGCGGGCTCCGTGTGATCGCTTTGCGAAATCGACCGAAGTAGTTGTTTAATGCTGGCGCTATCCATACAAACGTTCGGTATTACCAGTGGTTGAGATGCGTTCTTGGCAAGTTTATGTCAGCTATCGCAAAACAGTAGATGCCTGGGTCACGGATGAGTTAGATCATTTAGCATGTCAGGATGCCTTTTTGCATACATCCTACCGCTCATCTCCGCAAATTCGAGGGAGTGATGAACCCCATCGTAGGTTACCGGTATACCCTCTTCGGTTCTGGTGCGACAGGTTTGCAGTACCCGATTCTTACACAGTAGGTCCACACGATCTATGTAGAGTGACTCTATCGCCCTGAACTGGTCGAACATGGGCTGATCTTTAGGGTCATCCTCAAAGTACAAGACATTTTCAGGTAATGCACAAGCATCGGTGGAGTTGGTTTTGTTGATATAGTAAGCACAGGGTCGCTTGGTGTTGACGTAGCCACCTAAAGTCACAATCTGGATTTTTGGGCGCAGTGATTTGAGCTTTTGAAGAATGGCCAGAAGGGTACCTTTGTTCGCTCCATAGGGGTTATTTGCTGAGTACAACACCATAGTGAGACGAGATACCATTGCAGGATCGAATAACGCATCTAGCCGCTTCTGGCATTGTTCCTCGCTGCTCAGGAAGTGTCCGGATTCCTCGCGCAAGTCCGTACATTGATTTATGCTTCCAAACAGGATGAGATTGAGATCTTTATTTCCGCCAAAACCAGCGTTTATGAAGTTATAGCCGTCAACCTCGGTGGAGTTACCCAGCACCAGCATCTGTGACTTCGCACCAGGATTACAGTTTTTATTCGATGACATATTATTTAAATGACAGGCGTGCGCGAAGATTTCTTGAATCGGTCCTGCTCGCCCTTTTTTATCTGCTCCGCGCTTAATAATAAGGATGGAAAGCGCCATGCCCACCCATCACCCTTCCAGGCGCTGGTGGCGACCAGTGCCAGCAAGCCGGCTACAGCTAACGTGCGCAATGCAAACCGCGAGTTATTGGAAACGCTTACTCCCCCCGCTGCTCCAGCATCACGTTGGTAGTAGCGCCGCTCTATACCATAGTGAAGTGCACTCGTCGCTACCAGTGTGCTTATCGCAAGGGTAAACTGATTTACGCGCGTAAGTTCCAACCCGTACTGATAACGAAAAAGTACAATCAGCGGCCAATGCACCAGGTACATCGAGTAAGAAACCCGGCCCAACCAAATACTCAAGGGATTTTGCATTAGAGCGCGTGCAGGCGCATGGAGTTGTCCAGGCAATGCGCCACTCAGTAACACCAGGGCAGCGCCGATGGTCGGCAGTAGGACAGCGTAGCCGGGAAATACCGTATCACCGCTAAAGGTCGTTACACTCAAAAGAATGCAAAGTAGTCCTGACCAGAAAGCAAGCGCCGGGACGCTGTACAGATACCCTTTCGTATTCTGCTCAAGGAATGAAGTCAGGGGAATGAGCAGCGCTCCTGTTGCAAACTGAAAAACCCTGAACGGCAACAGGTAGAAGGCTGCCGATTGATCAACGCCGGTAAACCAAATGCACAGGATCGCTCCCAAAACAGAAATTACGGCCAGTGATGAGCCAAAGGCTATAAATCGGCGAAAGCTGAGCAATCCGACAATAAGCGCGGGCCAGAAAAGATAAAACTGTTCTTCAACGCCCAAAGACCACGTATGCAGTAGCGGTTTGAGTTCGGAGGCGGTATCCCAATATCCCGATTCGAGGTAGAAAACAATGTTGGAGAGACTGAACAGTGCAGCAGCAGCGGAGCGCGAAAAACCCACCATGTCATAGGGCGTCATGATGAGAGCGGCGCCAAATAGTGTAGCGGCAATCGTTGCAATCAGTGGGGGTACCAGTCGTCTGATTCGGCGTGCATAGAAATCAGACAATTTGAAGTCATGATTTTCATATTTGTGCTTAATAATTGATGTGATCAGGTACCCGGAGATAACAAAGAAAATATCGACTCCTACGTATCCACCCTGGAAACCTGGAATATCAAGGTGGAATAGCACGACAGACAGCACGGCGATTGCACGGAGTCCGTCAATATCTGCGCGGTATTTCACTAGACCATATACTCCAGAGAGTCATCTCGGTTGGCGGCCCCCGGATGTGACTGTTTACTCTTCAAATATGCAGTGTATACCAAAGACCACTTGCTATAGCCACTCAATGTCTGCTCTGACGATTGTTCAAAATCCCCAGTGAAATGCACCGGCAGGTTCAGTACGCTGTACAATCAACTATACGGCCTGTCCGAGCACAGGCCGGTGCGGCAGATTATCGTGCGAGTTGGAGGTTATGCTGATCGAACGTTTTTTTTTCGAGACGAGTCGATGCAGACTTTTTCTTTGTCTTGGCCTTATTTTTTTGGTTTTGGTTGACCGCAGTGCTACCGACGGCCCGCCGCGCCGCCAACCGCAGTTCTTCATAAGCTCCCTGTAGACACAACTTGTAAAACTCCGGGTCCGGCATCATCTCGCGGCAGGAGATGAAGGTGATAGTGATACGGCCGACGCCACTCAATACGGCGTGAAACAGCCCCATCAGATCCAGTAGCGGTCCCAGTCCCATCATCATGTGGACCCTGGCGCCAGCCAGGTAAAGGGGAATCTGGGGCCCAGGCACATTGGAGATCACCACGTGGCAGGGCATTGGCCTTGCGGTCCGTGCCGCCGCCAGCGTGACGGCACGGAAACCCCACCCCAGCACCTGGGGGATCAGGATTTCACTGATATCCATCATGACGCTGGAGCCCAGCGCATTGGAGAATGCCTTGGACTGCTGAGCGCTGTAGTGGATGGCTTGCAGTCGCTCTACGGGATCAGCGATATTGGTAGCCATGCTGATCCTCATCAGACTCACCTGGTTGCCGCTGGATTCACTGTTGCGTTCACTGCGGACATTGACCGGCGCTCCGGCGATCAGGCTGTCTGCAGGCAATTCGTCTTTACTCTGCAGGTATTTGCGCAGTGCGCCACCGACAATTGCGACCACAATATCGTTGATAGTGACATCACCCAGGGCCTTCCGTATATTCTTGACGTCGGCCAGCTCCATGATCAGGGCGTCGGTGACCCGGTTGGAGCTGATGCGTGCATTAAACCGTGTTTTCGCTGTGAGAGTTTTGCGTCGATCGGTCTGTGGGTTCGCGGTGAGTTTGCGCGCACGAATAATCGCGGGTACCAGGGTGCTGACAGTCTCCGCGAATTTGATCGGGCGGCTCAGGTTGTGCACGTAGGCGCGCGACCAGACCTGCCAGGCGGAGGGTCCACTCTCTCCCTTCCAGCTGTCCGCAACCAGCGCCGGCGCGACCTCGTTGGTCAGGCTGTGAATCGCAGTGACGATCTCTGCGCCGGAAATGCCATCGATGGCCGAGTGATGAATCTTGATCATGATGGCAAAACTGTTCTTCGGCAAACCCTCAACCCCGCTGAGCCCTTCGATCACGTAGGCCTCCCACAGGGGGCGCTTCATATCCAGTCCGCGCGCCTGCAGTCGTGCCAGCAAAATACAGAATTGCCGCCAGTCGCCGGGTTTGGGCAGGGCGAGGTGGCGCACATGAAACTCCAGGTCGAAGTCCGAGTCCTCCACCCAGTAGGGTGTATCCAGACCCATGGCGCCGCCCGCCAGTTTGCGCCTGAAAATCGCGGACTTGTGCAGGTTGCGCTCAAAAACGGTGAGAATCTCCTTGAACCGTACCTTGCCTCCCGCGCGGGCGGACTGGTCGTAGACGATCACCGGGCTGATATGCATGGGCGTCCGCGCGCTTTCCTGTTGCAGGAAATTGCTGTCCATCTCCGAGAGCTGTTGCATGCTTCGTGGTCTCGCAAGTTGCCAGAGAAGCTACTGTGCACCGAAGCATTTGCCTCGGCAAGTGCGGAATGTCAGTATCCACATGGCAAGAGGGGGAAATACTGATTCATGACAAAATTTATTCTGTGGGGTCTGGGCGCTTCGCCCTACCAGTTAAAGATGCAGTCCCTGCTGGATTTTGCCGGGCACACCTGGGAGCGCTGGCCACAGCAGGCCGGCCGTCTGTCTGCACTGTCGATGGCGGTGCGTTTGCAGAGGGCGAAGCGGCGGCGCGCGGTCATGCGCTTCCCCGCGATGTCTCCGGAGTTGGACGAGTATCCAGCGGTGCCTTTCTATACGCAGGACGGCCGCAGTTTTTACTATGATTCGTCCTCCCTGGCGCGCTACCTGGATCAACACGCGGAGCGTCACCCTATACCGTTGATTCCGCAGGAGCCGAAGTTGGCATTCATCTGCCAACTGCTCGACGAGGCCTTTGACGAATTCGGACTCTACATGGTGCATCACATGCGCTGGGTGGGCTCCGCCCGCACCACGCCCATGGGCGACATGACGGCCAGCGAACTACGTCCACTGTTGCCGCCGGGTTTTGCACCACTGGTGGCGCGGCGATTGTACCGGCGCCAGGCCGCGCGCTGTCCCTACCTGTTCAGCATCGCGCCTGACGACTATGAAGCTGGGGTAAGTCGTGCCAGAACACCCCCGTCACGTGCCGGTTTTCCGCCCACGCATGCTCTGCTGGAGCAGGCGTGGCGCGGCTACCTCGCGGGTATGGAGCACCTGTTGACGGCGCAGCCGTTTCTGTTGGGAGCGCGCTTCACGCTGGCGGATGCCAGCGCCTACGGACAACTGGGTATGAATCTGGTCGACCCGGAGGCCATCGCATTGCTGCAGGAATTGGCGCCGCGCACATATCGCTGGTTGTGCGCCATCCGTGATGGCGAGCATGTCGGGGTCATTGGGGACCTGACGCTGACGCCGGCCCTGTCGCCGCTGCTGCAGATTATCAGCCAGACGTTCATGCCCCTGATGATGCAGAACGAAAGTGCCTACGAACGAGCACTTGCTGCGGGCGAGACACTGTTCAACGAGGCGGCGTTCAATCTCTATCGCTCGCTGTATGACGGGCAGTTGCTGGAGTATCCATTCAGGGCTGTGGTGAAAACCTTTCAGGTGCGGGTCTGGCGGGAGCTGCAGGCCAGTTGGCGCGCTCTCGCTGTGCAGGATCGGGCCGCGCTGCAACGTGAATATTTTCCCGATGCCACTGCTGTGTTCAACGGGCCAGTTCACGGAACCAACGGTCCATTGACATAGTTTGGCGGGTGTCTTTTCAGCTTCCTCGTAGTACCTGTTCTTGCACAGCGGGCTATTTTCGATGTAAGTTTGCAACTCCTCTCGTGAGTGTTGTCGGGCTGCGCCATTTATGAAAACCGGCTCTACCACTTGTAATAGTGCTCGCCTCTGTGTTGCGGCGATTGTTATAGCCGCCCTGATCGGAACGTTTAACTCTCTTGCGCTGACGTATCATTTTGGTAATGGCGCTTTCCAGGCAGATTACTTCCGCCATTTTTTCTATAATGTTATGCCGATATTGGATGGTACCGGGTCGCTGTCCCGACTTTTCATAAACCATCACGCTAGCCCGCTTTTACATCTCCACCAGATCTTCACGAGCTATGTACTGAAAAGCTCTTTGCGCGTCGATGCTTACGTAGGAATCATTCTTTTTTTTATCATGGCAGCCTATCTCTCAGTAGCAGCCTTTCGGGAGCTCTCATTACATACCGGTTCGCAATTTTTCGCGCTAATTATTGCAATTTCGATCGGACTCGTGATGACGGGACTTACTGCCGTCGAGCCAATTTCCTGGCCACTAATTTACCTTCAAGGCTACTTTCTGTGCCTGGGGCTTCTAGTGTCCATATCCACCTATCTTCTATGTGCGCATCCTCAGGCCGGAAAACATATGGCCTTGTATGTTGGCAGCGTGGTTCTCGCAATTTTTCTCCATACCAGTTTTGGTATACTTTTTTTTGTGGCCAGTATCCCAGCTGTTGTATTACGAGCAATTTCACAGCGCAGCTTCAAATTGCTCGCGCTGGTGATAGGCATCGCGATATTCGCGTTCATTTGGAATAATTTGCTTCTGCCTTCATTCGGTCAAATGGTGGCGCGCGATGCTGGCAACACAGAGCGCAATATTGCTGCATCGTTTGCGCGAGATACCATGGATAGCTGCTGCTTTTGGCAAGGCCGTCGCCGCCGGCTTTCATGGGGATGCCTACGCTTACGCCGTGGATAAAGAAGCCCTGATGTCCTGGCAGATGGCGGGACTTATTTGCATTGCAATGGCATATGCAGCAGCCACCTTATGGGCACTACTAGCGGCAGCGTAAAGTATTGATAGCTGGCGTAATCATGCTCGCAATTTGGCTAGGTGCTATGGCTGCGCTGTTATCGCGTGGAAACGGCACATTTCCCCCCAGTATCATCTATGCGTCGCGTTACATTCTCCAGTATAAGTTTGCGGCTGCGGCTTTTCTTTGGTCTAGCGGCGACGCGTTGGGTAGTGCACTCAGATTTATTGCGCCAAGGATGCGCCAGGGCATCCGCAACATTTTGCTTCCTGTCATTGCACTAACTTTTCTAGGTTCGATTATTGCGTTACAACTCGCGGCTTTTCACGTTATTTCCCAAAAAAAAGCATCGTTGGCTACTAATGCAGGATGGAATGAGCTCTCTGTCTATATGCTGGGCGTCGACTCTGCCAATACCTTTAGCCTTCAATATTGGCAATCCGGTAACAATGGCTTAACAGTCACTGTTCCGGTAATTAATTGGCTTGCGAGAAATGAAGTTAACGTCTTTTCACAGGACTATCGCGGATCTGCACATCTCACAAACTATAAACAAGCGCGATCGATTTATCAGTCCAGTGGAGAAGCTCCCATGCAGTTCGAGATCGATCAGGAAAACTGTATCCAGCATCCCGGCTTTACCGACAAGCAAGCGTGGAATGTGAATATAGAATCTTCGATTAGCGGGAGCTTTTCACTTAGCTATCCCACATCAGATAGGCCGCCACTAACGTACTTTATTCGCCCAGGCATCCAGAATATTTATGGTACCTTGCCACCTGACATGCCATTTCATCTGTGTTTTCCGGTTAACGTAACCGTCAAATGGTTCACCTACCTATCGGCACTCGACAAGTCCGAGTAGTGAGGGCGGCGCACATGTCGACAATTCAGGCGGGTTTTTTCCACCTGTGCCAAATGACCGAATTTAATTACTTTTGGGGCTTGCAATCCGGATTCAAACCACTGAGTATATATACAGTAGTTTTGCTTTATGACGGAAGCAGTCTGGAGCAAGCCGAACAGGGAGCAGGCCTGGATCAGGCCGGGAACATATCGAAAACCAGCTGAAAATTAGCATAAATAGAGGGACTACTATGGACGCCAACAAAACCAAAGCACTGGATGCAGCACTGAGCCAGATCGAGCGACAGTTCGGTAAGGGCACTGTCATGCGTATGGGCGACCGGGAGCATGTGGCTATCCCCGTCATCTCGACCGGCTCGCTCGGGCTGGATATTGCGCTCGGCATAGGTGGCCTGCCACGAGGCCGTATTTGTGAAATCTACGGACCCGAGTCCTCCGGCAAGACTACCCTGACCCTGCAGGTGATTGCCGAGGCCCAGAAGTTGGGCGGCACTGCTGCGTTTATCGACGCCGAGCACGCACTGGACCCCGCCTATGCCGAGAAACTGGGCGTGCAGATGGACGAACTGATCATGTCCCAGCCCGATACCGGCGAACAGGCACTGGAAGTGGCGGAGATGCTGGTGCGCTCCGGTGCGGTCGATGTGCTGGTCATCGATTCCGTCGCGGCGTTGACGCCCAAGGCGGAAATCGAAGGTGAGATGGGCGCCTCCCATGTGGGCCTGCAGGCCCGCCTGCTCAGCCAGGCCATGCGCAAGCTGACCGCCGCCATTAAGCAGACCGGCACCCTGGTGATTTTTATCAACCAGATTCGTATGAAGATCGGTGTGATGTTTGGCAGTCCCGAAACCACCACGGGTGGTAATGCCCTCAAGTTCTATTCTTCAGTGCGCCTGGACATTCGCCGTATTGGCGCAGTCAAGGATGGCGATGAAGTGATCGGCAACGAGACGCGGGTGAAAGTAGTAAAGAACAAGGTGTCGCCACCCTTCAAACAGGCAGAGTTCCAGATTATGTACGGTCACGGCATTTACCGCATGGGCGAAGTCATCGACTGGGGTGTGAAGCTGAATCTGGTGGAGAAGTCCGGCGCCTGGTATGCCTACAAGGGCGACAAAATCGGGCAGGGCAAAGCCAATGCCGCCAAGTTCCTGGGGGACAATCCCGCGGTTGCCAGTGAAATCGAAGGCCAGATCCGCGCGCAAATGCTCAATACAGGCGCTCCGGCAAAGCTTGCCGCATCGGTTAATGTCGATGCGAGTGTTGAGGAGATTGTACCGGAGGAGTAACACTGCCTGATCACAGCACTGCTCTTGAACGTTTTCCACGGGCGCCGGGATCCCACTTGTCCCACGCAAGTCCCCGGCGCCTTTTTTCGCTATGCCTGAATCCATCCCACCTGCGACCATGCCCGATCACGATTCGTCCAGTGCGTTAGAGATCAACCCTGCGGATATCCGGCTAGCAGCTATGAACCTGCTGGCGCGTCGCGAACATTCTTTGCGTGAATTGCGCACTAAACTGAAACGCCGTTTTGCCGATGACGAAAAGATAGACGAACAGCTGTCCCGACTCATCGAGGAACGCTTGCAGAGCGATGTACGCTTCGCACAAAGCTATGCCCGGCAGCGGATCAGTCGAGGTTATGGACCGGTGCGTCTGCGCGAGGAATTGCGCGAGCGCGGGGTATCAGAAGCGGATGTCGCTGCGGCCATGGATGAGATGGAGATTGACTGGTGTGCAGTTGCCACAGACGTCATGCATAGAAAGTTCGGTACACTTGCGGCGATTGACCTGAAAGAGAAGGCCCGCCGTCACCGCTTTATGCAGCATCGCGGCTTCACTGCCGAGCATTATCAGCGGCGACAGAGCGACTGAGTTTGTGGTGCCACACAGCCCCTCTTGCTCGCCGCATTAAATCTTAGTACCGTCTGTGGTCGAAGCACCTTGGGTAACCCCCCCCTCGATCAAGGAGCACAAGGAATGGAGCAAGACAGGCTGGAGGGAGAGTCGATCATTCACCATGAATTGTCGCTGGATTACCATGATCCCTTGATTCGTTTTTTACATCACGTCATCAGGGCATCTATCAAGGTGCTGGCCATTTTGATGGCGTTTGTTATTGTGCTGGGTGTTGTCGATGTTGGCTATCATATCTATGACAGTTTGAAGTCGCCACCCCTTCTGCAGTTGAGCGTCGGCGAGATATTCCAGATTTTCGGCGCGTTTATGGTGGTCCTGATCGGCATTGAGATATTCATCAATATCAGGTTGTATCTTGGTTCGAATACCTTGCCCATCAAAATGGTGGTGGCAACGGCACTGATGGCGATTGCGCGTAAGGTCATTGTGCTTGACCTTGATAAAACCTCCTCAAATGAAGTGTTGGCGATTGGCGTGGTCACTCTTGCGTTGGGCGTAACCTATTGGCTGGTCGGCAGGAGTGACAGGATGTTAGCGCAGGGACAGTCACCACAGTAGGTCACCAGATCCGCGATTCACTTGGTGGCATATCGAATACAGCCCGGCTACATTTATTCCGCTTTACGAGACTACATTCGATGGCGACAGTGACATTTTACGGCGCGGCGCAGGAGGTAACAGGCTCCTGCTACTTGCTGGAAACCATCGGCGTAGGGCGCGTCTTACTCGACTGTGGCATGCACCAGGGCGGTGATGCGGTGGAGCGTATAGGGGACGAGCAATTTCCTTTTTCTCCTGCTGATATCGACGCGGTCATCCTGTCGCACGCGCACCTGGATCACTCTGGCCTGTTGCCGAAGCTGTGCCGGGAGGGATTTTCCGGTCCGATCATTTGCACCCGGGCCACGGCAGAGTTATTGGATATTATGCTCAGGGACTCGGTGGGACTGTATCTGCGCGACCTGGAGCGTACGAATGTGCGCAACTCCCGTCGCGGCAGGCCTACCGTGGAGCCAGCCTTTGATATGGAGGACGTAGAGGGATTACTGAAACTCTGTGAGGGGCACGCCTACGAAAAGGAAGTCGCACTGGGTGACAGCGCAGTTATTGTGTTTCACGACGCGGGGCATATTCTGGGCTCGGCCATCGTGGAAGTACGGCTTAAGGAGAAGGGGCGGCAGAAGACCCTGGTGTTCTCCGGTGACCTCGGTAAACACGACTCGGTGCTCATGAATGAGCCTACCACATTGTCCAGCGCGGAAGTGTTGCTGGTCGAGAGTACCTACGGTGATCGCGAACACAGGGGCGAGCAGGATTCCCTGTTGCAGTTGAGGGATATCCTACAGGAGACGTGGAAAGCCGGCGGCACCGTGATGATTCCCGCGTTCGCGGTGGGGCGTACCCAGGATATTTTGTTTCATCTGGGCTGTCTGCATCACCAGGGTGAATTGGATAACTGGGAAGTGTTCCTGGACAGTCCCATGGCTATCGCCGTCACACGTGTGTACGACTCGTGGTTACGTGCGCTTGACCAGAACGATGTGCGCCAGCTCAGTGAGGCACACAAGACCTCATTGGAAAAATTCTTGCCCAAGCTCAATATGGCGGTCGACACAGAACAATCCATGGCGATCAATCGTATCAAGGGCGGCGCAATTATCATCGCCGGTAGCGGCATGTGTACAGGTGGTCGTATCCGGCATCATCTGAAACAGCGTATATGGGATGAGCGCAACACTCTCATTTTTACAGGTTACCAGGCCAGGGGTACCCTCGGGCGCGTGCTGGTGGACGGGGTCAAAGCGGTAAAAATCTTCGGCGAAGAGTTTGTGGTAAAAGCGCGAATCGAGACTCTGGGCGGTCTCTCCGCGCACGCGGGGCAGAGTGAACTGGTGAAGTGGATTGCGGCATTCAATCCGCCGCCCAGAACAGTCCTGGTGCACGGTGAGCCCCATGCCCAGGATGCGCTGTCTGATCGATTGTGGCGCGAGCAGAAGCTGCGCGTGGAGATCCCCGCCCGCAGGGATAGCATCGTATTCTGAGTCGTGGATTTGTTAAGCTTGGGTATCGATATAGGTATGCGCATGCAGCTGGTCATCCGACTTCAGTCCCGCAATACTTCCTCCACAAAATCCAGGCGGTCCTGCCCGAAGTACATGTCGTCTCCAATGAAAAATGTCGGCGCGCCGAACACGCCGCGTGCTACTGCAGCTTCGGTATTGGCGATCAGCTGTGCCTTGATGTCAGGCGCCTGGGATAACTCCTGCAGGGCCTGTGCATTCAGGCCCGCTTCCTTCAGGACCGCCGTAACCACCTCCGCCTCGCCCATATTTTTTTCCTGTACCCACACCGCATCATAAATGGCGTCGACAAAAGCCTTCGCACAATCCAGGTGTTCGGCGGCGATGGCGGCGCGCATCAGGTTGAGGGTGTTGATAGGGAAGTAGGGGTTGAGGTTCATCTGCACGCCGTAGCGGCGCGCGAACCGGGGTAGGTCGTGAACCATCATATAGCGCCCCTTGGCGGGTATTGCCACCGGGGAGTTGTTGCCGGTGGCTTTGAATACTCCGCCCAGCAGCATCGGTTTATAAGTTACCTCCAGTGGATACTGTGCCGACAGTTGGCCGAGGCGCTTGTGCGCTAGATAGGCGGTGGGGCTGCCGAAGTCAAAATAGAATTCCAGTGACTTGCTCATAGTTTTCTCCTGCTTACCAGCGTTCAATCCAGGGGCGCAGGTCCAGTTCGAAAGTCCAGGCGTTGCGCGGCTGGTCGTACAACATGACGTAATTATTTGCCAGGGCATCGGGGTCGACGATGCCGTCTTGTTCTTTTAGCTCGGCGGCCTGCGGATTATTTTCCATGATCCACGCGGTGTCCACGGCGGCGTCGATCACCACATGGGCCACATGAATATTCTGAGGTCCGAGCTCACGAGCCATACTTTGGGCCAGCGCCCGCAGACCGTGTTTGGCACTGGCGAAGGCGGCGAAACCTGCAGCGCCGCGCACACTGGCGGTCGCGCCGGTAAAGAGAATAGTACCGCGCTTGCGCGTAGTCATATAGCGCGCCGCCTCGCGCCCGCTCAGAAAGCCTGCGAAACATGCCATTTCCCATATTTTGAAGAATTTGCGGCTGTCAGTCTCCAGTATCCCCATGGGTACGTTGGCACCGATATTGAACACTACGACTTCGATGTCGCCGATGTCCTGTTCTATAGCGGCAAAGCGCTCGATGACCTGTTCTTCCTTACGCGCGTCGCAGCTGTAGGCGTGGGCCTGATGACCGAGTCCGTGTAATTCAACAATGAGTGGCGCGAGTTTTTCACCGTTGCGGCGTAGCGCGCAGACTGTAAGCCCTCGGTGCGGCGAATTTGCGCGTTATGGCGCTGCCGATGGCGTCACCGGCGCCGACGATGACTGCGACGTGTGCCCGCATGTGCGACTCTCCAGCTTGCTGAGGTATCAAGCGACTTGGGTATCTATGGTTCTAAAGTAGAACCAAGTTTAGGTTCGACCCTGCTCCAGCGTCAAGTTCGGATAACCGCTCGGGAGACGCTGCTCATGCAATCAAGTCAGGCGCCGTTGCTGCCCACATCGGGTATCGCTAGACTGCGAGTATCCAAACTGTGGGATGACCTTGTGCAGGATTTTCTGAAAGACGACCTCTCACTCTTTGCGATACCTTTATTTATAGCCGCGATTTTGTTGGAAGTCCCGGTGGTCACGCCGCCACGGCATGGCCTTGTATCGCGGTGCGGACACGCGGGCTTCCCTCAGCATGGGGGTGCTGTCCATCCTGGTGGAAATTGTGCCGCGCCTCGTGGCCCTGGCCATTATGGTGCAATTACACCAGATCAGCCCACTGCGGGATGTGATCAAGCACCAGTGGTGGGCATGGCTGCTGCTGTTTTTCCTGGAAGACATGACGTTCTACTGGTTTCATCGCGCCAATCACGAGGTGCGGCTATTCTGGGCCGGACACGTGAATCACCACTCCTCGCAGTACTTCAATTTTGGCACGGCCTTGCGCCAGGGTGTCGGCGAGCGCCTGCATAAATTCCTGTTCTGGTTGTGGCTGCCGCTGCTGGGTTTTGATCCGGCCATGATTATCACCATGATCAGCCTCAGCCTATTTTACCAGTTCTGGATACACACCCGTGCCGTCGACAAGCTGCCACCCTGGTTTGAGGCAGTGTTCAACACACCGTCCCACCATCGCGTGCACCACGCCTCCAATGTGCGCTACCTGGACCGCAATCACGGTGGCGTGCTCATTATCTGGGATAAACTGTTTGGTACTTTCAGTTCGGAGCGCGAGGATGATCCGGTGGTGTATGGACTTACGAAAAACATCGAGTCAGACAATATCGCCTGGGTAGCCTTGCATGAGTATGTTGCTATTGGCATGGATTTGAAGCGCGCCCGCAATTGGGGTGATCGCCTGCGCTATCTGTTTCTGGCGCCGGGTTGGAGCCATGATGGCGCGGATAAACGCGCCAACGTCCTGCGCCGCGCGCAAGAATAATCAGTGGCTCTGTTCTGCCAGCAGCGGCGCCAATACCTGCTCGCTGTACAGGCGTAGACACTGCCAGCCTTTGTCCAGCGGCATGCCGCCGATCAGGGGATGAATAGCGGCGAAGAATTCAGTGCGCTGCCGGTGCCGCTGTATGCATTCCTGTGGCGTGATGATCTCGTAGCGTTTTTCCGCCCGTAAGGTGTCTACAGAATCACTGCTGAACTCCAGCGGGCGGTTGACGCCCGCCGTTTTCCAACTGCTATATTCGATGACTTCATTGAGAAAGTAGTGGCCCAATTCGTCCCAGGCCTGGTCAGGGTTCTCGTGTATGAACAGGATGGAAAAATCGGCAGGCGGCGAGTGCGTGAAACCCTGCTTGCCGTACTTTTGCAGTTGCTCATAATAGTAGGCTTGCAGCACCGGGTCGGCCACGGGTGGTGCAAAGGGTAAGCCAAGGCGTGCGGCCCGGCGTGCGGCGGGTTTGCTCATGCCACCCACCAGAAACATCGGGTGGGGACGGCTGAACGGTTTTGGCGTGACGTTGACCATCTTGCCGCGGTACTCGAAAGGCTCGTCTGACCAGGCCTTTAGTAGCGTTTCCAGGACATGATCCATCCACGCGCCGCGCTCGGCAAATGGCTTGTTTGCAATATGGAATTCCACCTCCCGATAGCCCATGCCGGCGATGAAGTTGAGGCGTCCCTGGCTGAGTAGGTCCACGACCGCGATATCCTCGGCCAGGCGAATAGGATCGTACAGTGTCACCAGCAGCGCCATGACGCCAATACTGCAGCGCTCAGTACGTGCGGCGATGGCAGCGGCCATGGTGAGGGGGGAGGGCAACCAGCCATTATCCGCCACGTGGTGTTCTTCCACGTTGACACTGGAAAAGCCCTGCGCATCGGCGTAGCTGGCCATATCAATGGCGGTGCGATAGCGCTGGGCGCGCAGTGCGGGGTCGGCCTCCGCGCCTGTCATATTGAGGCGCAGGTTGCTGCTGATGCTTGCCATCGAACGTGTCGTTCAGGCCGCTTTGGGCGCTGCCTGGGTGCCGCGGATGAGGGTGCCCGGTACGGCTCCCGTATAGTGGCCGTTTTCCATGATCACTTCGCCACTGACAATAGTGGCGACATAGCCGCGTGCGCCCTGGAACATGCGTCGTCCTCCGGCGGGAAGATCGAAAATAATCTCCGGGGCTTCCACTTGCAATGCGTCGAAGTCGATGAGGTTGAGGTCGGCCTTCATGCCGACTTCCAGCGTGCCGCGATCCTCCAGTCCGACGCAGCGCGCCGTGTCGTGGGTCTGCATCTTGACCACATCTTCCAGCTTCAGGCGATGACCGCGTTGTCGATCACGCACGTAGTAGCTGAGCATCTGGGTGGGTACGCTGGCGTCGCACAGTACGCCACAATGGGCGCCTGTGTCCGCCAGTGAGATCACCGTACTATCGTCCTCCAGCAGTTGCACCTGGCGACTGAGGTCATTGGCGCCATAGCCAAAGCAGGGGAAGTACACCACGCTTTTACCATCATTCTTCATCATCATGTCGTAACAGTACTGCTGCGGCGGTATGCCTGCCTTAGCCGCCTTCGACGCAATACTGTCCTCAGGTCCCGGTTCGTAGTTCGGTGGGTTGCCGAGTTCATACAGTTTGTCGTAGCCGCCGATGATGGTGTCCATAAACGCATCACCCATTAGTGGTAAATCCTCGGCAAGAATCGCCGCACGCACTTCCGGCTTGCGCAACTCGGCCAGGCGTTCCTCGTGGGACATAATCGATAGTGGGGCGTAGTGGGTGTGAAAACTGAAGGGATTAACAGTGCCGTCCCAGCTCAGCAAAATATTCACCGGGCGGGCGCCAACGTGTGGAATCAGTTGTGCGCCCTCGGCCTTGGCCTTGCGGCAGTAGTCCAGTTGTTTGAGTACGCGATCCCAGTCCTTTTCCTCGCGGAAAAACAGCACAAAATTGACCTGGCAGTTGTTGTCTATCGAGAGGCGCTTCATCCAGTCCATCTCCTGCTCCCAGTTGTGGAAGTCGGACACCAGACCGAAAATGCCCTTGCCGCCCAACTCTCCGATCACTTTACCTATGCCGAGCAATTCAGCCTCGTCGGCATAAGTTCCGGGCATGGCCTGATCACCGCCGGTGGTGTGTAATTCGGTGCGCGATGTGGTAAAGCCCAGGGCTCCATGTTCGATGCCCTCCTTGACGATGGCCGCCATGGACACCACATCCGCCGGTGTCGCCATCTCGTTCTTGCTACCGCGCTCGCCCATCACATAGGTGCGTACAGCGCAGTGGGGAACCTGTGCTGCGACATCAATAGCCCGCGGAAATCGTTCCACCGCATCCAGATACTCCGGGAAACTTTCCCAATCCCATTTCACACCTTCATGCAGTGCTGTGCCGGGAATGTCCTCAACGTCCTCGACCACGGTAATGAGGCGTGCCTGTGCTTCTTTATTGGGTTTACAGGGTGCGAAGCCGATACCGCAGTTACCCATGACAAGAGTGGTAATGCCGTGATTGGCGGCAGGACTGCACAGCGGGTCCCAAGTGGCCTGGCCGTCCATGTGTGAGTGCACGTCCACCCAGCCCGGCGTGAGCAATTTGCCCTGGGCATCGATTTCTTTTGTGCCTGTGGCGCTGATAGCGCCCACTGCGACAATCTTGCCATTGGTTATGGCCAGATCGCCACGGAACGCGGGCCTGCCGGTGCCGTCAACTATTTTTGCGTTTCGAATCACCAGATCGTACATATTCATCGCCTCCCACAATCGTCCCTGCGCAGTGTACTCAACTTCCGGATCGACTGGTTAGTGAAGTGGTGCGAAATGGCCTTGCCGGTTCAAATTTGGCGACCTTTTAAGCAGCCTTTGGCATGAACGCTTTTTTCAGGAAATCAATTCTCTGCAGTATTGAGCGCCTCGAGATCTCGCTCTTGGCCATGCCATCATACCCGTGGACAGTTTGCCTGGTGGCGTTGACGATCACCTCAACACCTTCGCGTTGCAAGGCGCTGGCGTGGTTCATGCCTTCGTCCCTGAGCGGGTCAAATTCGGCGGTTTCCACATAGCTCAGCGGCAGGTCTTGTAACTGGCCATGGCCTGGTGCTGCGTATGGAGGTGTTTCTCCCTTCGGGTAGCGGCTGAGATACATCTCCCACATGTGCCTGTTGGAGACGGCATTCCATAGCGGCACATCGACAAAATCGGTGGCGGAGGGTGTTGAGCAGCTGTTGTCCAGTACCGGGTAAATGAGTAATTGTGCACACAAATTAACGAGCCGCTTGTCCCGGGCTTTTTGTGCCACGCCCGCAGCCAGTGCGCCACCGGCACTATCGCCGCCTACCACGATGCGGCTGGCATCGATACCCAGGCTGTCGGCCTGCCGCACGACCCACTCCAAAGCGGCGTAGCTATCGTCAAAACCAGCAGGGAAAGGGTACTTGGGTGCCAGCCGATAATCGACAAAGACCACAACGCAACCCGCTTCATTGGCGTAGCGAGCGCAATTGTGCAGGTGCAGCGTGGCGTAGGTGATCGCAAAGCCACCGCCATGATAATAGATAAGGGCAGGAGCAGGTTTTGCCAGTCCGCGCGGTGTCATGGTGGCCACTGTCAAGCGACTGCCATCTGCCCTGGAAATGTGGTGATTGTCGACCACGAGTTGCAGTGAGCGCCAGGCGAAGAAGCACATTATCTTGGTCAGGGTGTTGATAAGCCACAATAGCAGCGCGTTGAATTTAAAGGTCAGCACGGGAAACCTGGCGAAGTCCGGGTGGATGTCGTACTTGTTATTCATGGGATAACCCTTGCAGTGTCGATTGAGAGGAATGGATAGCGAGTGATCATCAAAGGCCTCATTTTGAATCAGGTAAGCACATGCGCTTGCCGCTTTTTGATCCTGGCTCGTAAAAGGGATGTCAGTGGTTTTTCGATGATCTTGTGAACAATTACACCCACGATGGTCGCCATAATCATTTGCATGCCCAAAGCGAGCACCATATTCATGGGCGACGGGTCATTAAGGTTGAGCAGATGCGCCAGGTACACTGCAAACTCCAAGGCAAAAAGGTGGGTGATATATATTGAATAGGATGCATCCCCCATCAGCTGCAGTAGCGGCAGGTGCTTGTTTTCAAATACGATGATTGCAGCGCCGACGATGAAGACGGCGGGGATGCCATAGGCCAGGAAGCGACCGAGAGTCGGGATTGTCATTGCCAATAAGGCGAAGCCAAGAAGCAATACCATGATGGCCGTGTTTCGGTTTATCCGGCCGGCATAATAACCCTGGGCTTTATAGAGCGCGATGCCAAACAGGAACTCCAGAATGAGAGGTGATGTATAAAACCTGATCAGAGCATTGTCCGAATGGATGAATAGTCCAAGTGTGGCAAGAGTGAGTAAAATCAAAGATAAGACAGCGTACCTGGCTTTTCCGGTTAGCATAGCAGCGCCGAAGAGGACATAGAAAAACATTTCATAATTGAGCGTCCAGCCGGGAACCAAAATAGGCCATATATGCACATAGCCCGGTGGGCGAAATCGTGGGATGAAAAAAAAGTCACCGACAAGTCCGAGGGTAACTGCGCCGTTGAAAATGTCCTCTCTTGCCGCCCATAAAAGTGCCAGCCAGTACAAAGGAACAATGCGGACGATACGGTTTTGCAGGAAGTGTGATGCTTGTAGTGAAAAGCGTCCGTGCAGGTCAAAGTTTCGGGTTGAGTGTGCCATGACAAAGCCGCTGATGACAAAAAAGATGTCCACTCCAGCCGCACCAACGTTGGTCAGATGATGTTCGTGACCGAAAAAATTTTGGGAGTGGTGAAAGACAACCATCAGGGCAGCGATCGCCCGGAGGTATTGAATACCGAGAATCATTATTGGTCCTTTGTGATTTGACCGCGCCCAACACCATTCATCTCATAGGCATCCAATACCTGGTAATAGGGAACGGCGCCGTGCCGCTTGGCCCACACCTGGTATTTGGCCAGCAGCAAAGAAGCCATAACCTTTTCCTTGCCTGCCAGGTTTATTGCCTCTGTCGGGTCGGACAACAAGTCATATAATTCAAGTACGGGTTCCGCCTGACTTGGTTCCCGCTTCTCGTCATAGTTGCTATTGGCCAATAATTTCCACCTGCCATCATGGAGCACTGCCGAACGACCATATAGATTCCAATAGAAATATTCCGGCGGCGACATTTTTTCGCCGCGCAAGATAGGCAGTAAATTACGTCCCTCCAAGGGGCTCAGCGGCGTATCAGCATGCCATTTTGGTGGATAGGTGACTCCGGCCACATGGAGAAAAGTCGGCATCAGGTCGAGATATGTGGTCATCTCGTCAGTCATTCCATTGACTTTTAACCCTCCCGCCGGCCATCTTGCGACGAGCGGTGAAAGTGCACCCCCTTCATAAAGGCTTGCTTTGGCGCCCCGATAGGGTGCATTTGATAACTTGTAAGTCGTGGTGGTTCCTCCATTATCAGAAGCAACAATGACCAGGGTGTTATCCAGTTTGCCGTTTTCTTCCAGTAGCTGTAAGAGCTTTTCCAAATGCAGTATCAGTTGCCTCAATCATCGCTGCTCGAGTCGCGGCCGTTGCGCGCAGGACATCCACGTCTTTACCCGTAAATAGCGGAATCGTTACCGGGGCCATTGCCGGAAAAAGACCCATCTGCCGCATTCTGGAAACACGGTCGTTCCAAATGTCCTCCAAAGGTCGCTGGTAAATTTTGCGGTATTTGTCAATCAGGGCTTCAGGTGCCTGCAGGGGGCCATGTGGCGACTGCGAGGCGACATACACGAAGAAGGGAGTCTCTGGTTCTGTTTGAAACTGGAGCTTGAGTAGCTTCATCATTTCGTCATTCAGGCCTGCAATAGAAAACCAGCCCTCTTCAAACTCGATGGCATGCTGATTATGTTGATAGGGTCGATGCCAGACAGGCGGATACGGCGCCGCCATACCCCCCAAATATCCGATAAATTCATCGAATCCCCTGGCATTCGGTGCAGGGTTTGGCGCAGCATCAGTTTCCACCCCGGGAACACCCCCAAGATGCCACTTTCCTTGCAAATATGTTCTATAGCCCGCCGCTTGCAGAAGTTCACTAATTAGGGGAATTTCCAAGGGTAACTGCCCTTGATAGGCACTGAAGCCTGTCTTGTATGCGGGGCCAGCCAGATCCGCCATTCCCACATCATGTGGATAATGCCCGGACAGAATCCCGGCGCGGGTCGGACTGCACCTTGCTGCGTTATAAAAGCGCTTTACAGTTATCCCCTCTCTTGCGATGCGCTCGACATTTGGAGTTTGAATTTCACCACCAAAAGCCGACATATCGGAATAGCCGGCATCATCAAACAACAAAAGTACGATATTTGGCCGAGCTGTCTGATTTTGGCCGGGCAAATGTTGCGTAGACGGATTCGCTTCTCTGTCGCTACAGGTGGAGGATATTGTGACGGCTAACACCAGAAAACATAGCCTGGCGAAGAGTCGAGGTGGTTGTAAAGTAGAAGTCGAAAACGGCTGTGGTGGTAGAAAGCAGCGGAACCAATGCTTTAGAAATTGACTCAAAAAGGTCCCCTGTCTGTTTTTATTGCTTCACCATGCTGAAGCGTGCATGCCAATCAGCTGGCTGGGTATAGAGAATATAACCACTAATTCCGTTAATCCACCCCCGCTTTGTTTATCTTTCAGCAGCCATCGGGGAAAGCGGGATGTCAGCCGGGGTTTGACTTTGTATACATATGTAGGGTGATTTACATTCCACCTTGTTGACCGGGGTGATGTGGTCCATGCTTGCGCGCAATACGACCATGGAGTTAGAAACACATGCTATCCAAATTTGACGATTACCCCATACACCAGACGGCCGAGCCCATTTTTCATACCGCCTCCAGCGATCGGTTCTTCTATGATCGTTACTGGTATAACGGCCATGCCCGTGACGGCAGCTTTTATTTTGGCGTGGGTACTGTGCCGCTACGCCAATCTTGGCATACTTGATTGCAGCCTGAGCCTGGCCATAGATGGGCACCAGTATGCGTTTCATGGCTCGCGCCGGGCGCCGCGTGAACCCACTGATACAACTGTCGGGCCATTTGCATTACAGATACTCGAACCGATGGGCCGCCACCGCGTAGTAATAGAGGCGAACGAGACCGGTATTGAGTGCGACCTGGTGTTTACGCCGCGCACGGCCTGTATCGAGGAAGGTCGCCAGACACTGCGCAACGAGCGGCACATCGTGATGGACGCCACCCGCCTGGATCAGTTTGGTTTTTGGTCCGGCTGGATTCGCTACGACGGCCGTGAACTGAAGGTCGATGGGCGCACCACCTTCGGCCTGAAGGATCGCTCCTGGGGGATACGCCCGGTAGGGGATGCCTATACCGGCGGTGCGCCACTGGCTGAGTATCAGGCCATTCATTTCAACTGGATGCCCATTCACTGGGAGAACGAGTGTAGTCTGGCTGGCTGGTTTGAAGATGGCGCGGGGCACCAGTGGCACAACGACCAGGCCTTTTTGCCCCACTATCCGAGTATGGAGGCCATACCCGGTACCGTCGATCCCAATGCCCGCGTGTGGCAGGGCAAGGTAGAGCATCAACTCACGATGATTCCAGGTACCCGACGGGCCCGTGCGGCGATTGTTACCATGCATGACAAGTCCGGTGAGAGCATGGAAGTGCATCTGGAACCGGTGCTGGTGCACCGCATGAAGGGCCTGGGCTACCAGCACCCCCATTGGGGGCATGGCAAGTGGCAAGGCGAGCTGGCCATCGCGGGCGAGAGCTGGAAGGACAGCGACCTTGATCCGCTGGCTTTGGAAAACCTGCATATCCAGCAAATTGTAAAGGCGACTTGTGGCGACCGGGTGGGCCACGGCGTGCTGGAGCAGATGCATATAGGGCCATCGACGGTATTGGGGTTCGACGACTGGTTCGATGGCGCAAAATAGCCATGGCCGTCTGGGCGGTGCACAATAGCCACCTCGTATGGTAATAATTTGTCCCCATCGAACACGTGGAGGTACAGGGCACAATGGCCAGGCGTAGAGGTTTACTGTTTAGAATCCTGAGGATGGTGCTGTTTCTGGCCATGGCGAGCGTTGTTGTGGGCCTGGCAACCATCTGGAAAGTGGGTGCCTGGAATCTGTTTTTCCCCTCCTATCAACACGATACCGTGGCACCAGCTATTCCCGCAGACTTGGGTTCTCCCGCTATTCTGGTCTTTAGTAAGACCAACAGTTTTCGGCATGAGGAGGGCATTGCCGGAGGCGTAAAAGCCCTGCAGTCCATGGCGGCGCGCCACAAGTGGGGAGTATTCCATACGGAAAACGGCGCGGTGTTCAACGAGTCGGATCTGGCGCGTTTCGCTGCGGTGGTATTCCTCAATGCCTCGGGGGATATGCTCAGCGAAGCGCAGGAGCAGGCGTTCCAGTCCTGGCTACAGGCCGGCGGCGGTTGGCTGGGCATTCACTCGGCGGGCGATGATTCGCACCTGGCATGGCAGTGGTATCGGGACAAGCTCATCGGTGCGACCTTCACTGCCCACCCCATGAACCCCCAGTTCCAGCGCGCCACCGTTGTGCTGGAGAACGACGATCACCCGGTCCTGCGTGGTTTGCCGGATATCTGGGAGCACGAAGAGGAGTGGTACTCCTGGGAAAAGAGTCCACGAGTTGAGGGCTTCACCATTCTGGCTACCCTCGACGAAGGCTCTTATAGCCCGGTGCAGAAATTTATGGGTAAAGAACGGGATCTGCACATGGGCGATCACCCGGTGGTATGGACTAACTGTATTGGTAAAGGCCGAAGTGTCTACTCTGCCATGGGCCACAAGGCAGAAGCCTTTGAGCAACCGCAGGTTCGACTGCTAATCGAAAATGCCCTGAGCTGGCTAATCGAGCGCCCGGCGGAAGGTTGCCCGCTACCGGAGATCGGGCAGCCTTAAGACAAAGCAATTACCTCGGTTTCCAGCGGTGGGATGTCTCCTTCCGGCAGTTGAAAACGCCAGAACATGATGCCGTAGGGACGACCTTCCGTATCCAGCCAGTTGGGCCGACCCGGATCCCGGTGTGCCACAATCATTTCAAAACTGCCGTCGTCTTTCAGCACCGTCTGCGCCCGGTTCAGTGAAATGCTGCGCTCCTCGTAGTCCAGGGTCTGCAGGAAGCGATTGAACAATACCAGGTTGGAAAAACGGCACTTTGGGAAGCGGCCCCGGATGACCAGAGCCTGGTTGGGGCCCAACACAAACGGCGCCATGCTGTACACGTTGTCGCGCGCAGCGTAGGTAATGACATCGTGGCTATCGTCTTTCTTGGGCGGGATAAATTGGTTGGGAGTGCGCGACACCCAGGGCGGACTGTTCTCGCTGGTCATCGGAAAGACGTTACCTTTGACAAATGTGGTGACACGGCGAATCCCTGCAGCGATGTCTTCGTCATTGGGTGTACGCCGTGGCGGGACCTTATGCAGGTTGCTGATGTCCACCGGAATATGGTGCAGGCGGTCATTGTTGATGCTCTGCTTGCGTTCGTAATAGTGACGCGTGGTGATGCTGCTGGCACCTTTGCTCATCGGCATCCAGTTGCCGTCGACCTTTTCCGCACTGACAATGATTTCGTAATCGCCATTCTTGTCAGCCTTGAACTGGGTGTCGTTCAGGGTGGAGCCGATGCCGGCACCATTGGACTGGGCACCCAGTTCTATGGTGAAGCTGGTGTAGGTCGCCCCGGCCAGGTTGCCGCGAATACGGTAACCGTGCTGGTCATCAATCACGGCCGAGTAATAGCGTGCATCGGGATTATCGCCCAGAAGTTTCTTATGCTGGTTGATAAACGGCGTGAAGAACGGCCTGGCCGGGTCCGCCTCCAACCAGGACTCCAGCCCAAACATGAGGGTGTGCAGCAGTACGCGTCGTGCCTCGGCAAAATCCTGTGGGGTGCGCAATTTCCACTCGGGACTGGCGAACGCCACTTCCAGCTGGTCAAGGGCCTGTTGCAGCTCTGCCAGGGCCTTGGCGGCAGCGCTGTCTGCAGTGTCCTGCGCCACTGCCGCCACTGTCTGCGACAGCATGCCGCTGATCAGGCCGCTGAGGGCCACTCCCTTCAAAAGATCACGACGCTGCATGAAAATTCCTCCAAATATTGGCTCACAGGATTGGTCTTGCGGTTCTCAGGTGCCAGGTGGCGGACGTTGTCCGCCGCAGAGCACAGCGGTGACGCGTTCAGTATCCATGTACTCTTTTAGCCTGAGCAACTTCCCCGCGCGAAACTCAAACAGGAAGTGGTATTCGTTAGTGTAGGTCTGGCCGGATATGTGTTTGCCTTCGCTGGTAGCTTCCACGGCGACCTTGTCACCCTCGCTCACCATGCTCAGCGCTGTAAATTTCAATCCATCGGGAAAGACATCGAATATTCCACTGGCGGACGCTGCAATTTGTTCTCTGGAGAAAATGCCGGATATCAGCGTGTTGCCCATGGTTTGCACGCAGCCGTCTGCGGCATAGGTGTCGACGATGAAATCAACATCGCCCTTGTTCAGTGCGTCGAAGAAGCGCGTGACGATGGCTTTGTTGGTTTCACTATTATTCACAGGCATGACAGGTCTCCGGTTGATGTGGGATAGCAGCCTTTCAGACATTTACCCTGCCGCGTTGGGATTTGAGTTGGCCGCGTTTTGTTTTGCTATCCACTCGTCTTTTCTGGCTGCTACGGGTTGGTTTTGTGGGTTTGCGTCGTTTGCGTGTTGTCCCTGCAGTTCTTAATAGCTCTCGCAGACGGTCCAATGCATCCTCGCGATTTTTTTCCTGGCTACGAAAGCGTTGTGCTTTCAGGATAATGATTCCTTCGCTGGTAATGCGCTGGTCGCTGAGTTTTCGCAGGCTTTCCTTATAGTTGTCTGGCAGGGATGATGCGTCAATATCGAAGCGCAAGTGCACGGCCGAGGAGACCTTGTTTACATTCTGGCCCCCAGCGCCCTGGGCGCGGATTGCCTGTAGCTGGATCTCTGCCAGTGGAATGCTGACATGGTTGGATATCTTCAGACTCATCGGTTTACTTGTCTATCGCGAATCGTGCAGCCACGCAGGGCCGCTAGCGATTGCGCCCCAGTCGTTCATGGGCATTAACCCACTCGTTGGTGCGCGTATCCTTGTCAATTTTGGCGGCTGCGCCAAGTGAAAGTTCTCCAGCCAGCACCAGCGCCGCGGCAATCTCCGCCAGTTTGAGGGCTTTTCCGGGACCAAAACAGTCCATGATCTGCAGACATTCGCGTTGTGTGGGCAGGGCTGTACCGCCGCCATACGTGGCCATGATCAGCGCCGGCAGGGTAATGGAGAAGTAGTAATCCCCTTCACGCGTCACCTTGTTGTAGGTGGTGCACTGGTTGGACTCGCCGATATTGGCGATGTCCTGTCCGGTTGCCAGATAGAGCGCGGCGAGACCGTTGGCGGGGTGGGCGGCGTTGTTGGAGGAGTTGGTCAAAAAGGCACTCAGGGTGCTGATGCCCTGGCCATAGTGCATTTGCTGTGGCGAAATACGCAGGTTGTTGATCATGACATCGCGGGGAATCGTAATCTCTGCGGTGACTCGTCTGCCGCGTCCCTTGAGCAGGTTGACGGAAGAAGTTTTCTTTTCTGTATCGAAGTTTCCTGACAACAGGTAGTGGGACAGTGCCTTGTATTCCTTATTGATCCACTCACAGGCGACGAAGGTGGCCTTGCTGGTCATGTTCTGTCCGGCAGCATCCCCGGTACTGTAGTCGAAGCGGGAAAAGACCATATTGTGGGCATGGTAGTGCTCTATCTCATTCAGTTTGCCCACAGAGGTGGTTGATTCAGCTACCGCCTTGATGCTTGTAAAGTGCTCGTCCAGCCAGAGGCCAAAGTCCCGGGCCTCCCTGGCGCTGGGAAAGACAAATACTGGTGCCCGCTGCATGGCTTCGCCTGACACAGTGGTGATAACGCCTCCACTCTCCCTGATCACTCGCATGCCCCGGTTGTAGCTCGCCAGCATGGTGCCCTCAACGGTGGCCATAGGTATGTAGAACTCGCCCCTGGCGTGCTCCCCATTGACCAGCAGCGGACCCGCCAGTCCGATTGGTACTTGCACCACCCCGAACATATTCTCGATGTTGCCCGACATTACGCTGGGATCGAAGGAAAATTGTCTGGTGTGATCCAGTTTGGCCTGCGTGTTCGCTTCAATAAACGCCTGACGCTCTCGTATGATGTCCAGGCTGTAATCGTCCTCGTTGGAACGGGGTATTTTTTTGCTCACAGTCGTCGCCTCAAAAGTAATGAGGCGTTGAAATTACGCGCTTCGGCACAGTAGGTCAATCCGCTGTATGGGTGTTTACAGTTCGCTACAGGGTCTAAGCAGGCGACTCTGTGCGAGCACGTGAGTCGGGAAGATACCGGTTAATTACCTGCAAAAAAGCCTCGCCATACTTCTCCAGTTTGCGCTCGCCCACACCAGTGATTCGCGCAAATTGCGTAGCATTGCGAGGCAGGGAAGTGCACATTTCCTTCAGGCTGCGATCATGAAAAATGACATAGGGTGGAACACCTTGTTCCTCAGCCAATGTTCGCCTGCACTCTCGCAGAGCCTCCCACAGAGTGATGTCGATATCGATCGATAGCACTGTTTTTGTCTGCTGCCGCGCAGTATTTTCACCGGTGTCACGACGCAACTGTATCCCTTGTTCGCCACGCAATAGTGGGCGGCATTTCTCTTCCAGACGCAGTGCGCCAAATTGCGTCAGGTCTACGCTAAGGTGGCCTTGGGCGACCAGTTGCCGGAATACCGAGCGCCATTGCTTGTTGTCCAGATCCTTGCCCGCAGCATACGTCGGCAAATGTTGGTGGCCAAACTGGAACACCCTGCTATTATCCGACCCGCGCAGCACGTCGATCAGATGATTGACGCCGAAGCGTTGGCCAGTGCGATAGACTGCGCTCAGAGCCTTACGCGCCGCTTCACTACCGTCCCAGGTATCCACGGGTTCCAGACAGGTGTCGCAGTTTCCGCAGGGGCGGGGCAGGGATTCGCCAAAGTAGCTCAGCAGGCTTGCGCGGCGGCAGGAGGTGATCTCGCACAGGCCCAGCATTGCATTCAACCGGTGCTGCTCTGCACGCTTGTGCTCCTCGCCGCCGTCGGAGGAGGCCATCATCTGGCGCAGCTTGAGCACATCCTGCAGGCCGTAAATCATCCATGCATCAGCGGGTTCGCCGTCACGTCCTGCGCGCCCCGTCTCTTGATAATAGGACTCCACGGTTTTTGGCATGTCCAGATGGGCCACAAAACGCACGTCCGGCTTGTCGATGCCCATGCCAAAGGCGATGGTGGCGACAATGATAACGCTGTCCTCTCGCAGAAAACGGGCCTGGTGGTCGGCTCGCACGGTAGAGGGTAGACCGGCGTGGTAGGGCAGGGCGTTGAAACTCTGCTCCCGCAGCCAGGCAGCGATCTCCTCGGTCTTATTGCGCGAAAGACAGTAGACGATACCGGCATGCTCCGCGTGCTCTTCGCGCAGAAAACGCAGTAGCTGAGCTTTCGGATTGTGTTTGAGCGCGATGCGGTAACGGATGTTCGGTCGATCAAACCCGGCGATAAATTGTCGGGCATCCGCGAGGTCCAGGCGCATGATGATCTCGGCACGGGTGCCGGCGTCTGCTGTGGCAGTAAGAGCAATGCGCGGGACATGGGGAAAATGCTGTTGCAAGAGGTTCAGCTTGAGATAATCGGCGCGAAAGTCATGCCCCCATTGGGATACACAATGCGCTTCATCAATGGCGAACAGCGCTATAGATGCGCGTTTGAGCATAGTCAGGCAGCGTTCCTGAGTCAGGCGCTCCGGGGCGATATACAGCAGGTCAAGAGTGCCAGACAGCAGTTCATTTTCCACCGCCCGTGCTGCCACGGGGTCCAGCGTCGAATTCAAAAAGCTCGCCCGCACCCCCAGTTGCCGCATCGCGCTGACTTGGTCCTGCATCAGAGCAATCAGCGGTGAGATGACGATCCCGCAGCCCGCCCGGGCCAGAGCCGGGATCTGGTAGCAAAGCGATTTCCCGCCGCCTGTAGGCATCAGTACAAGGGCATCACCACCGTCGATGACGGTCTGGATTATTGCGTCTTGTGGCTCGCGAAAGGACGCGTAGCCGAAGACCGAGTGTAAGATATGCTGGGCATCGCTCATGGCGCAGCAGTATACCCCACGGCCAGATACATTATTGCTACGGTGAGCAAACGTTGGAGGGTTGCTCTATCTAACGCTATGATGAGCTGAGTTGCCGCAGCTGATCCTTGAAATAACCCGGAGCCAGCAGTGGCTTCAGTTCCTCCAGTGAAACAGGTTTGCTAAATAGATACCCTTGAATAACACTGGCACCGTGATTTCTCAGGAAATGGTATTGATCATGGGTTTCAACCCCTTCAGCCACCAGATGCAATCGCATGCTCTTGGCCATAGCAATAATGGCGATCACCAGGCTGGCATCGTTCTCGCTCTTGTCAAAATCGATGACAAAACTGCGATCGATCTTGAGCTCGTCCAGCGGGAATCGACTGAGATAGCTCAGGGAAGAGTAGCCGGTACCAAAATCGTCTATGGAGAGCCGCACACCCAGGTCTTTTAGATGAGACAGAGCGCCGATGGTGGCCTCCGTGTCGTCCAGCAAAATGCCTTCAGTGAGTTCCAGCTGTAGCCGCCTCGGGCGCAGTCCTGTCTTGAGCAATACCTCGGACACACGCCCGATAAATGCAGGGTTGAATTGCAAGGCAGAGACATTCACTGACACCTTGGGTAATTCCAGGCTCAACGTTTGCAATTCCACCATCTGGCGACAGGCCTCTTCCACGCCCCATTCTCCCAGGGCACCGATCAAGCCCATCTCTTCGGCCAGCGGAATGAACTTGAAAGGGGGAATCATGCCTAATTGCGGATGCTGCCAACGCATCAGAGCCTCTGCCCCTATCACCGCGCCGGTCAGTGTGTCCACCTGTGGTTGGTAGTGTAGTACCAGTTCCTTACGTTCCAGCGCCTTGCGCAGGTCAGTTTCGAGCGCCAATCGATCGGTGTCAGCAGCGTCCATGCTGCTGTTGTAGTACATAAATTTGTTTTTGCCCGAAGTCTTGCAGTGGTACAGGGCTTTGTCGGCTGCCTTGAGCAGTCCTTCAACAGTGTCAGCATCATCAGGCGCAATAGCGATGCCAATACTCGGCGTAATCACCAGTTCGTGCCCCTCAATGATCATTGGCTGGGCCAGCATCTCGATCAGGCGCCGGGCGACTATGCCAGCCGATTCAGCGCTATCCAGTTGATTGAGAACAACGGTAAATTCATCGCCCCCCAGCCTCGAGACATCAATGCGTGAGTTTGGCTCCACGTAGTGGGCAACCAGGTCACTGTCCCTTACGCAGCGGATGAGACGCTTTGCCACTTCGCGTAGCAATAGGTCCCCCGCGCTGTGGCCCAGGGAGTCGTTGATGCGTTTGAAGTTGTCCATATCCACAAACAACAGCGAGAGCCTTTCCTTGTTGCGCTTGGCCAATCGCAGCAGCAGGTCAAGTTGTTCTGTGAACAGGCGCCGGTTGGGTAGTGTGGTCAGGCTGTCGTAATACGCCAGTTGCCGCAGGCGATTTTTAGTTTCTGTGACCTCCTTTACCGCGCGGTTCAATTCCTCATTGCGCCTTGATAACTGCGAGGTGCGCTCTTCGACCTTCATGCTCAGCAACTGGTGATCCACGTCCATCCGGGTTTTATAGGAATTCAGGCCGCCGATGATACTATTGAGCAGGACCACGATTTCCCTGAATTCGCCGCTGTTTTCGAGGCCCCGCGACTTCACGGCGTTACCCGATGCAATATCGCCCGCCATGCGTTTTATGATGGAAAATGGAGCCGTAATCCTGCGTGTCATGTATCTGCTGAAAATTGCGCACAGGAGTATAAAAGTCAGCGCCATGCAAGCCACAATCCCTACGCTGGGAAGTATCTTAAGCAGCAGCATGGTGCGGCTGATTCCAAGTTGTATATAGCCGATGACGTGCAGGCTGTTCGCAGTGCGTGAGTTGGCCAGTGCGGCACCGAACTCGCTGCGACTGATATTTTTATGCAGCGGGTTGATGACTGAAAATACGGGAATCGTTAAGTCCCATAGCAGGTCTCCACCTGGAGGGGTGATCAGTTGCTGAATACCTGCCGAGGCAGGCTCACGGTGAGACGTCATGCCTACTTCGACTACTGAAGTGTCGCCCCGAATCTGATCAAAAGGCGCCAGTTGGTATTCAGGGGAATCGGGTTGCTGCAGGCGGCTCAGAGCAGTGCCCCCGGAGTCGCGAGCAACGGCGTAGCGGATTGTGGGTGAGGAATTGATGAAGCCCTGCAACGCGGCCAGTAGCTCAGGCTGGTCCTGCAGATAAAGTGCAACCTGCAACTGTGGCTGGCCCTGAACACTGTCACGGGATTGCTGAATCAGGCGTTCGCGGGCAAGCGAGTACTCCCGCTGCAACGCGGTCGCCGTTAGCATGCACCCTGCCGCAATGGATATGGAAAGGACTAACGCATTGATCTTGCCCGCAATAGTCATAGATTCTGGGTCTCAGTCTCGGAACTGCACCCTGTACCCCTAGGCTCTGGACGCCATCAATCAGCACCCCAGTTCCTGGAAACAGCGCCTTGTGGTTCTTCCGCCGGGATTTCTCAATTGGAGACAGCGATTTCCACGAAAATGCTTTTTTAGTTAAAAACAAGCACTTGCGTGAAAAGTATCATGAGTGAGATCAAGGGTGCAATCGTACATATTGCAGCAATACAAGAGACCCTGGGTCACTCGTTGACTGGCTGATTCAGATCATTACTCGCCGATCGGAAAGAGTACGCCGATCGCTGGAGATTAAAATACCATTAACAGCAAGAGGAAAGGTGACTGACCTGTTGCCCCGGCGATCATTGGGATTGCGCTCGACCAGTTGACTCGTGGCAGGCTCCGACGAATTTAGTCGGGAAGGTCTGTTCTCGTCGGAGACATAGTTGCGGGCCGCCACAAGGAATACGTAGGTCGATATTGCTATCGCCCCGAAGCCCATTACGCCGAGGGTGGCCAATACTACATCCATGATTGTTACAATCCCCTAGTCAGCACAAAGTAGTTCACACCTGACAAGCAAAATTCGCGCCGATTTTGCAAATGCTTATTATACAATCGGTTGCAGTATGTTAGCGCCGCCAGAAAGCGCCTACAACGTGGAACTGTATAATTTTCTGACACATTTGGGTTAGCGCGCGCCCTTTCCAAAGACTACGACTTCGACGGTGCTGAGGGTGACCATGAAGTCCAGAAACAGGCTCTGGTTTTTCACATAGTAGAGATCGAATTGTAGTTTCTGACGTGCGTCATCTTCGGAGGCGCCGTAGGGATAACACAGTTGCGCCCAGCCGGTGATGCCAGGCTTAACGGCATGCCTGGAGTTGTAGTAGGGGATTTTCTCGGCCAGCTGTTTCACAAACTCGGGTCGTTCCGGACGTGGACCAATAAAGGACATCTCGCCCGACAAGACATTGAATATCTGTGGCAGTTCGTCTATTCGTGTGCGACGGATGAAGGAGCCAACCCGGGTTATACGGCTGTCATTCACAGTAGCCCAGCGCGCTTTACCATCCCCTTCGGCATCCACGCTCATGCTGCGAAATTTGTGGACTCTAAAGGCTTTGCCGCCCAGACCCACGCGCTCCTGGCTGAAGAGTATAGGCGCCTTGAATCCATCCTCTAACCATATGGCCAAAGCCGTTGCCAGCATCAGCGGCCAAGTGCCAAGCAGCAGGACGAGGCTCGCGAAAATATCGAAACAGCGTTTAGTAAGACTGGTTGAAACATTGCTGCGCAGGTCTTCGGTCAGCGTCATCCAGCCAGGCGTCGCAAAGTCCACCAGTATTTTGCCGGCCTCCCGTTCAAAAAAATTCACCAGATTCAATACTTTCACGCCTTGTAGGCGACATTTGAATAACTCATCCGTGGGTGTCTGATCCCGTCTATTGTCCAGAGCGACTACAATCTGGTCGATTTCCGTTTGCCTGGCATATTCAGCCAGCGGTTGCCGTAAGTTGATGATTCGCTCGCCCGTTACTTTGGGTTCTTCGCCATCGACCCTGACAAAGCCCACGATGGTAAAACCCTGTCGATCCGTTTTACGCCGCATGGCACTGGTAATGGTAGAGGCCGCCGAGCCGGAACCGTAGACAAGCAGTCGACTTTTGAATTGTTCCATATCAGTCACGTTGCTGAAAATCAGTCGGTTGATCAGGTTAGCGCTGAAAGACAAAAGAACGGCGTAGAAAAGTACACCGCGCCACAGTTGGAAGTCCCGTAGGAGGAAGAAAATAGCCAATGTAACTGCACTCGCCAAGGCAAAGCCACCGAGAGTGCGTACCAGCACCCCCGATCTGCCCTCGCGCATGCGCGGCTCGTAGAGGCCCATGGCGAATAGACTGACTGCGGTTGCCAGCGCGAATATCAGGGCGCGGGTTGGTAGCTCGTGCAAGTACTCATGAGGAGCGCCGGACGCCAAAACAACGAAGCCGTAAATGTAAGCGCCAGCGTATAAGGCTAGTGAAAACAGAGAGACATCTACCAGGGCAAGCCAATAGAACGACCTGTGAACATGGTGGTTGAATACACTGACCGTAGCCATCAGCACCTTCCGTTTTACTGCTCTTACCGTGTGCTTTGCCGGGCGGTAAGTAAAGAACATTCCGCGAGTTTCAGGCGAAAAGCCTAGGTTTTGTTATTGGACCCGTGCCGCTAAATGCAACGGTCGGGGGATGCTATTTAACGCGTATGCGCTGCAAAATACCATACTTGCCCACAAAAATTCTAAACTATCGTTTAGACTACCAGCTGTTTTTCAGGATTGGCCCGATTAGTACCGGAAACTGTGAACTTGTTCGCTACCCTCTCACAGTGTCGTGATTGCAGTGTGGTGGCCCCCTGATGTTGTCCAGGAGGCAGGCGTGGCATCGCGTGCCTGATCTAAAAAAACATAAATAACAAAGAGATACGGAGTTTTTCTTTGCGCGGGAGCGGGTAGCTTCATGAGATTGGTTGAAGGAGGAGCTTTCCGGGCTGCCATTTCATATTGAGGCAGCGCAGCTCATATTGACTCGCCCTGGAAAATATTCAGGTACTCGTCCGCCAGCATCCGCCGGTCGATTTTGCCGTTTTGATTATGCGGCAGCGCACTGCGCACGATGATCGCGGTAGGTACCATAAAATTGGGCAGCTCCCTGCGGCAATGAGCGAGCACCATTTCCTCCAGGGCAGCATCAACGCTGGCGTCTAGCCCCGGCGTTACCACCAGCAGTATGGCCTGGCCCAGTGCGGCATGGGGCAGTCCCAGTGCCGCCGCGCCGGCCACCTGGCCGGAGGCGTAGGCGATTTCTTCTACCTCGGTGGGACTTACCCGATAGCCGGATGTCTTGATCATTTCGTCCTTCCGGCCGATGAAGTACAGGTAACCCTCCTCATCTTTCATCACCTGATCACCAGACCAGACGGCTAGTTCGGTAGTGGGAATTTCCGGTGGTTGCGAGGGGCAGGGCTTGAAGCGCTCCGCAGTCTTCTGTGGGTCATTCCAGTAGCCCAGACTTACTAGCGCGCCGCGATGGACCAGTTCACCGGGCTCGTTGGGAGCGCACTCCTTCCCATCTTCATTGATAACGAGGATTTGGGCATTGGGAATCGCTTTACCCATTGACTCAGGGCGGGTATTCACCTGTTCCGGAGGCAGATAGGTCGAGCGAAACGACTCGGTAAGACCATACATCAGGAATATAAGGGTGTGGGGGAGAACCTCTTGCAGGGCACGGGTGGTGGATACCGGCATGGCCCCACCCGTATTGGTGATGTAACGCAGCGACTGTACGGCCTGTTCGGGCCAGTCCAGACCCTTGAGCTGGTTCCAGAGGGGAGGAACCGCCGCCAGGCCAGTGACCCCGTAGCGCGCTACCGCCCGGACAACATCGAGGGGCAGGAGATAGTCCATCAACACAACGCATGCCCCCACTGAAAAAGCCGTGGTTAGCTGGCTGAGTCCCGCGTCGAAGCTGAGCGGTAACACCGCGAGTATTCGGTCAGCGGGCGAGTTGCCCAGGTAGCTGGCCACACTGCGCGCTCCCACCACCATGTTGCGATGGGAAAGCACCACACCCTTAGGGTTGCCGGTACTGCCAGACGTATAAAGAATGGCGGTCATATCACTGTCGATACGGCGGTGTGGAATCGCCCCACCACTGGGTAAACGACAAAATTCTGCGTAGCTTAGTAGCTTCTGTGGGAGTGCTCGCGCACTTTGGGGTATCCGGTCTTCCACCAGGATTACGGTGTGCAACTCGGGGCAGGCTGCAAGTACCGCCAGCAGTGTCTCCAGGCGCGGGGCAGATGTAATCAACACCCTGACATTGCAGTGCGGCAGGATATGGGCCAGCTGGCGTGGTTTAAGCAGCGGGTTGATCGGCACGAAGCAGGCCCCGGCTGTCGCCGCACCAAAGAGGCTGAACACTGTTTCAGGTTGTTTCGGCAGGTACACGGCAACCCGCTCGCCGGGACCGATGCCCAGCCCCAGCAAAGCGTTCGCTGCTGCATCCACCTTGTATTGCAACTGCGCGTAACTGAAGGACTGATCCTTGAACAGCAGGGCGGGGGCATCCGGTGTGGCCTGGGCACTGTGTACGATAAACTGGTCTATCAGGTATGGCATTGTAATGAAATCAATCAGGTGCGGCTCGTCGGCATAAAGAATGTTAGTGTAGCCCATATAATGCAAGCCTAAGGCGCGGAATGTGCGATGAATATCTGCCGGGTACAATGGCGGTACTGATCGGCTGCGCTCTGGTTGGGCGCAAGCGGGCAATTTACATTGGCGCGGTACTATGCGGGGCCACTTATGAGCTTTTTTAGCAAGCCATCCGTTACCATTCTCATGGTCTGTACTGCTAATCTATGCCGCTCTCCTATGGCTGGGGGCTTGCTGCGCGAGGAACTGAAACTGCGCGGATTGGGTCACACGGTAAGCGTGGAGTCAGCCGGTACTTCGGCACTACTTGGCCACACTGTCGACAGTAGAGCGCAGCTGGTGTGTGCTCGTGAGGGTATCGAATTGCGCCGATCTCGGGCCAGACAGGTCACCGGTGACGATTTCCTGCGCTCCGATTATATCCTCGCTATGGACCGACGGAATCTTCGCTGGTTGCTAGACTCCTGCCCGCCATCGCATAGAGATCGAATTTCGCGTCTGGGTTCCTGGTCTGCGAGAGACCCGATCGATGACATTCCTGATCCGTATTTCGGTAGTCTGGCTGGCTTTGAGCAGGTGTTGCTAAAATTGCGCCCGTGTATAGATGGATTTCTTGCGCACCTCCTTGAGCAATTGAAACCTATCGGGGAGTAACTGGGTGGCTGGCGGAATGCCGAAACTTGCAGCAGCACTGAACGATTTTGCTTTGATGGTATTCTTTCTGCTGCGCGGACCCAATTGAACACGTTTATTGCATGACCCACTCGGCGAGATAATTGAAGTAAAAAAATGAACCGATTTTTACGTTGCCTATCCGTACTGCTGTTTGGCGTCATGCTACTGGCGTGTGGCGATGACCTGACTAGTGAAGATCATCTCACTAGAGCAAAGGCATTCCTTGAACAGTCTGATCCCACTTCGGCCATAGTGGAGCTGAAAAATGCATTGAAGAAAGACGTGAATAACTCGCGAGCAAGCTCTCTTCTGGGAACGCTCCATTTTGAAGCGGGAGCGTATGAAGACGCCAACAAGGAACTATCGCGCGCGCTGGCAACTGGGGGAGATGCAACTGTCATTATTCCTATGCTGGCTAAAGTGCTGTTGAGTTTGGGCGAGTTCGGGGGGCTCGATGCTCTTGCTCTTGATGGCCTCGACCCGGAAAGTCGCTCTGTGGTGCAGGCCGCGAAGGGGCTGTCCATGATTTACCGGAAAAATCCGGTGGTAGCGGCGGAGATCATCGATGCCGCATTACACAATGAACCGCACTCGCCCTACGCCGAAGTGGCGGCCGCACGACTTTCGATGGAGCATGGGGCCTTTGACGAAGCCAGTAGCCGATTGAATGAGGTTATTGCCAAGTCTCCGGAATACGCCCCTGCGTGGAATCTGCTGGGAGATATTGAAAGTGCGCAACAGCGGCCCGAAGAAGCGGTGCTTGCTTACACTAACGTTATCAAGTTCTCGGGTGACAGTTTTAATGCACTGCTGAATCGAGCCATGATGAGCATCTACCTGGGTGATTTCCAGAGTGCTCAAAAGGATCTGGTAGCACTGGGGGCTGCTTTTCCGCCATCGCGTGACCATCCTGGTGTGCAATTCGCCTGGGGCCTGGTCTATCTACAAAATAAACAACTCGAGCTGGCCCGGAAAGCGTTTTTTCAGGCCTCCGAGTACTCCGATAACTATCCTCAAACACAGTATTATCTGGCGACCATTGATCTGGAGCAGGGTCTGGTGGCACAGGCGATGAGCAATGCTTACAAGTTCCTTGGTTTGGTTCCCGGCAGCGTGGTGGGCGCTAAACTGGCTGCGAAACTTGAGCTAGGGCAACACGGTTACATAAAAGCTGAAAAATTGTTACTTCCGGTGGTTGCTGCACACCCTGATGATACAGACGCACTTAATCTCCTCGCGAGCGCCGTGCTGGGACAAGGCAAGGGTGCCGACGGTGTCGAGTTATTGGCTGAGGCCGCTACACTACAGCCCGACTCGATAGAAGCAAGGGCGCGACTCGGAGCGGCGCTGCTTGGAGCGGGGTCTGATGAACCGGGAATCCAAACACTGCGCGACGTTTTGGCAAAAGATCCCGGTTACCAACAGGCGGATGTCCTGATTGTGTTGAATTATCTACGCCAATTAAATGCGTCGGGGGCGATTCAGGCTGCGCGGGAGTATCTGGAGCGCAATCCCAGCAGTGCAACATCCCATTACCTGTTAGGACGCGCGTACCTCGCGAGCGGGGAGCATCAGAAAGCCAAATCCGCGTTTAACAACGCACTGGAACTAAGGCCAGGTGACCCCGGCGCGAGCAGCAGCCTGGCGGAACTTGCATTGTCAGATAATGCTTACGAAGCAGCACGCAATTATTACCAGCAGGTGCTGGAGCACTACCCGGATCATATGCAGACCCGGTTAAGAGTTGCCGCGTCCTATGCTGCTGAGGGTCGGGAGAAGGAGATGCTGGATAGCCTGCAGAGTACATTGTCGGCCTATCCAAGAGTGATGGAGCCCCGTTTGGTCAAGGCGAGATACTACCTGGCTAAAGGTCAGTTGGAAATGGTCACACCCTTGTTGGATGAACTCACAGTGGACCAAAGGGAGCACCCGGATGCATTGGTGACCATAGCAGCCTTTGAGTTAGCGGTAAGCCGATATAACCAGGCGCTGGTGACTCTCGGAAAATTGCTCAAAGTTCGCCCGGATGTAGCCCAGTATCACTATATGAAAGCCAATGCCTATGCGGGACTGGGCGACGTGGGGAATTTATCCGCTGCACTTGAGCGCACGGTGCAGCTAAATCCCGATCACTTTTACGCCAGGATTGCACTTGCGCGATTGGCACTGCTATCGAATCAGTTTGATAGATTTGAGATGTACCTGAATGGGCTGATGGCAGCGGCACCAGATAATCCTGATGTTATGAAGCTTGAAGTCGTATCCGCACAAAAGGCTGGCGATAATAAATCTGCGCTACGACTGTTGGAGACAGTGTTTGCACAGGAGCCAACAACCGGCAATGTGATTGCGCTTGCAGCACATCACCAGTCGGTTGGTAATCTCAATGGTGCTATTGCACAGCTGCAACGCTGGATTAAGGATCATGCCGATGATGTAAAGGCGCGAGAGAAGTTGGCAGAAATTTATGGCAGCAATAATCAAGCGGATGACGCCGTTCTTCAGTACCGTGAGATACTGCAGCTTGATCCGGAGAACTTCGTGGCTTTAAACAATATTGCGTGGAATTTGCTCGAAGGCGATCCACGCCAAGCGCTGGACTATGCCCAAGAAGCCAACCAATTGTCTCCGGACTCAGGCTCCATACTGGACACTTTGGCGATGGCGCAAATGAAAAACAATGACATGAAAGAGGCGAGGAAATCGATTGATCGCGCTCGTACTCTCGCGCCTAAGAACCCGGAAATAGCCTTTCATGAGGCTCAGGTTCAGGCGACCGAAGGTGACACGAACGGCGCAATCGATGCGCTGAACGCACTGCTTGCGAAGCACGCAAATTTTTCACAGAGAGCGGAGGCTGCAGCTTTTCTCACGCAGCTACAAAAACGTTAGCATTACAACATCGCGGTTTTACTTCGCGCTATGGGCTACGCTCATGTTCTCAGCCCCAATTTTTCCAACAAGTTGTACAGTGTAGGCCTGGTAATTCCCAGAGCATTGGCGGCGTCGGTTACATTCTGGTTACTCATACTCATGGCGCGAAGTACCGCACTGCGTTCAGCCTCTTCTCTGACTGCCTTCAGGTTTAGTGGCAAGGAGTCCATTGTGGTGATCTTCGGTGTTGTGGTGTCTCCTAACTCAAGATCATCCGGAGTGATCTGGTTACCTTCAGCCATAATGACTCCACGCTTTACGCGGCTTTCCAGTTCGCGCACGTTACCCGGCCAGTCATAGGCATTCATGGCTGCGATGGCTTGTGGGGAAAAATCCCGTGGCGAGCGACTATATTCTTCGCTCCACCGCGTCAGGAATGATTTGGCCAGTACGAGAATATCTCCATCGCGCTCCTTGAGCGGAGGTATTTCCAGTACAATATCACTGATACGGTAGAACAAGTCCTCTCGGAACAGGCCCTTTGCGATCAAGTCTTGCAGATTCTGGTGCGTGGCGCACAGGATTCGCACATCCACAGATATAACTTTGCGTCCGCCTATCCGTTCTACGACTCGTTCCTGCAGGAAGCGCAAGAGTTTGGCCTGTAGTTCCATTGGCAGATCGCCTATTTCGTCGAGGAACAGTGTTCCCCCGTCGGCGTACTCAATTTTCCCCATGGTCTGCTTGGTCGCGCCGGTAAATGCACCCTTTTCGTAGCCGAACAGTTCGCTCTCAAGCAGGTTCGCTGGAATGGCCGCACAATTGATGATAACCAGTGTTTTATGCGCTCGCGGGCTCAACTCGTGCAGTGCCCGGGCGCAACATTCCTTACCAGTTCCACTTGCTCCCAGTAACAGTGTAGTAATGTTCGAAGGAGCGATTTTTTCAATGGTCCGGCAGAGTTTGAGCATCTTCGGGCTAGCAGTGATAATGCCCTTCAGGGGCGTGATTTTCTCATGCTGATGCAGCCTGTGATTTTCAATCTCCAGTTCATACACGTGGTAGGCACGCTGCACCAGCAGGGCCAGCAGTTCCGGATCTGCCGGTTTCTGGTGAAAGTCATAAGCACCCAGCGCGATAGCCTTTACCGCGTTGGCTCGGTCGTCATCACCAGTAACAATAATGACTTTGGTTGCGGGGGCGAGTGACAAAATCTCACTCAGCGTGGCCAGTCCTTCCGTAACGCCCCCAGGGTCAGGGGGCAGTCCTAGGTCCAGTAATACGACTCCAGGCTGTATACGGCGCAACTGGCTAATGGCCTGGGTGCGATCGTCGGCGACCGCCACCTCAAAGCCGTCAAACGCCCAGCGCAATTGGCCCTGTAGCCCCTTGTCATCCTCTACCACTAACAGTTGTTTTTTGTCCTTTTTCACAGGATATTGACCTTGTGGAGCCTGTTTGTATGCCCAATGACCGGCTGTTCCACGTAAGGTATGCGCACGCGGAATACAGATCCTCGCCCCCGCGTACTTTGCACGTCTATGTCGCCTCCCAGAGTGCGAATGAAGTCGCGGCTCTCAAAAGCGCCTATACCCATACCGGTAAGGCCTTTGGTGGAGTCAAAAGGTTTGAAGAGACGGTGCTGTATGAAGTGCTCGTCCATACCCGCCCCGTCATCCTCAATAGACACTATAGCGACGCCAGGACCGTGCATCAGCCGGACTATTACACGGCCGTCCTTGTCGGTTGCCTCCTGCGCATTTTGTACCAGGTGTCCAAATACGGTTTTGAGCTGCTCCCGGTCACACGTTAGTGTAAACTTGCAATCCTCCAGAATGAGCTCGGGGACGGGTGTTCGAAGCCTGCTTTCTGTTACAACGCTTTTGAGCAATTCTGACAGTTCAAATTCCTCTTGCTCTGTTTGCCTTGTTCCGCCGCGCAACTGTGCCATCAGCTTAGTCATCCGATTCACGGTATTGCTTATGGTATCTACCATATCGTCAATGAACTCAGGATTATGTTTGTGTTTTTGCGCATTGGAGACAATGAGGGAGAGCTGCGCGAGAATGTTCTTGAGATCGTGGATAACATAGGCAGAGAGGCGGTTGAAGGCTTCGAACTGACGTGACTCAACCAGCGCCTGGTCAGCCTGAAACTGCGCCAGATGGCTGCCTGCCTGCTTGCCTGCCACCTTTAGCAGGTCCCGGTCCTCCCAGTTGAGCTCTCGACGCAGGTCGGATTCACGAAGTAGCAGGATGCCTTGCAGACGATCGCCGAATAATAAGGGAATAATTAACCATGCTCGTGAGATGGCAGTCAGCGGTATTGGTAACTGGAGATGTCGATACAAATCGGGCGTGCTGCGCCACTCTCGAAGATCAATTATCCACTGGTGTTTTTGCAGCCATTGAGACAGGTCGCGCAGATCAATATACGGGGCGGGCGAAGGCATTTCCCAACGGCCCGCTATATTGAATCTCCCGTCTTCAGCCCGGCTCCAGAGAACTCCCGCTGTACTATCAGCGAGATTGGCCACAGCGCGGATGATATTTTCCGGAATATCGTTACCACCGCTTGCCAGCATCTGTGTGAATTGCAACCACTCGAGGCGGTAATCATATCTGTAGCTGAAAAAATTTTTACTGAGCCATACCCGGGTACTGGCCCGAATTTGCCCGGAAAATAGCAACACCATCAATGTCAGGCCAGCGGCGCACAAAAACACTATCTGCAAGACTCCGCCCCAGGTTCCACCCAGAAACCGAAGGAAGTAGGCCGCCAGAGCCATGGTGATCAGGTAAATACCTGAAGCCATCAAGGTAAGCGAATGAAAGGCGAAATGCCGCGAAAGATGAATACCCTGTCGGCTATCGGGTGCTTCGCTGCGCTCGGTACGACTGATGCTAACAGCAATCAAAATTGCAGCCATGGCGCTAACAAGTCCTCGCGCGTGCCACAAGTCCTCATCCAGATGGCGAAACAGAAACGCTTCGGCATACATAAAAAAGTTGAACGAATAAATTATGCCCAGACCCAGACACAGGTGCTTGGTAGGCCAGAGCTCAACTTCATTACTGTTGCGAAAAAATTGTTCCAGCAGTAGTAAGCCCACGATAGGTATCGCAAGTAAGACGCTGGAGGCCGCATACGAGTAAAAATCGTAGCCAGACGTCACGAGCCCCGCCAGAGTTTCAGCGCCCAGCAGCGCGACGAGAATCATGGTGGTGCCGAGGCCAAACCAGGGCATCCAACCGTTGGATGCCAGTATGTGATTTGTGCCCTGTAATCGAAGACCAATGAGTTTTAGCAACACGAAGATCCAGGCAGCGTTAAAAATCACCTCGGTTAACTGGATGAGCATCACCAGAGGCTCTATCAACACGGTTGACAGCGTAACTATTGCAGCCCACAGCGCGGTAAGGCTACTCGCCGCCAGAATAGCACCACCCAGTGGATTGTTGCGCCTGGTAACAAGCGCCAGGATTGTCAACATGATATAGGCAAGCAGGGCTGTACTGTAGCTGTACATGCCAACGTTGCCGATTATGTTAGGCTGAGCCTCCAAGTGCTAACTCACTAAATCGTGTACCGAGTCACGTTCTGCGATGGCGATGCCACAGGAGAAACACTATACTCCCGCTTCATTAGTGTAAATGCCGTCAGGATGGAAGTGGGATGCGCTGCACATAATAAATGGGGCACTCATTCGAGCACGGTTGGAAGGTACCATTCATTGTCTATGTCCCCCTATGATGCAGTAGAGCTTCAGCTTGTGCAGCGGCCGTCCAGATGGCTGGTTACTGGTGCTGCAGGTTTCATAGGGTCACATTTGGCGGAGAGGCTACTCACACTGGGGCAGGATGTAGTCGGATTGGACAACTTTGCTACGGGCTCCCGTACTAATCTGGATTGTGTTCGGGCCACGGTCGGCGAGGAGAATTGGCGTCGTTTTTACTTCATGGAGGCGGATATTTGCGACCTCGATGCCTGCAAAGATGCAACCAGGGGCGCTCATTACGTACTGCATCAGGCAGCGCTGGGTAGCGTGCCGCGCTCGATCGCTGACCCTCTGCTTAGTAACCGCGCCAATGTTGAAGGATTTCTCAATGTGCTGGTAGCGGCCAGGGATGCTCAGGTGAAACGCTTCGTCTATGCCGCATCATCTTCAACCTACGGAGACCATCCGGGACTTCCCAAGGTAGAAGATCTTATTGGCAAACCGCTTTCTCCCTATGCAGTCACCAAGTACGTCAACGAACTCTATGCCGATGTATTCTCCCGTACTTATGGCATGGATTGTATCGGCTTGCGCTATTTCAATGTCTTCGGCCCGCGGCAGGATCCGCAAGGTGCCTATGCCGCGGTAATTCCGCGGTGGTTCGAACAACTTTGTAAGGGTGTCGCGCCGAGGATAAATGGGGATGGTGAAACCTCCCGGGATTTCTGCTTTATCGCTAATACAGTACAGGCGAACTTGCTGGCGGCCACGAGTGAAAAATTAGGGGTTAACAATAAAGTGTATAACGTTGCCGTAGGGGGACGTACCACCCTGAATCAGTTGTTTTACTCGATACGCTCGCTTTTGTCTGAGGCGAATGAAGTGGTTGCGCAGATTGAGCCGTTATATGCTGCATACAGGGAAGGAGATGTGCGCCATTCCCAGGCGGATATCAGCAGGGCGCGCGACCTGCTCGGTTATAAACCCACGCACACAGTCGATCAGGGGTTGGCAGTTACCAGCGAGTGGTTTTTGGGCATACAGAGATAAAGGCGGATAGGGAATGGAAACATTGGACACTGTAGCAATCGTGGGTCTGGGGTATGTCGGGCTGCCGCTGGCTGTGGCTTTCGGTTGCTCGCGCCGAACCATCGGTCTAGACCTGAATGAAGAGAAACTTGCCAATTACAGGGCCGGTAGCGACCCCAGCGGTGAAGTCGAGCCCAAGCAATTGGCGCAGGCGAGTATGCTCGAATTCACCAGCGATGCCAGTAAACTGTCTGAGGCGCAGATTATAATCGTGGTTGTTCCCACGCCCATCGACCAGGCGCGACGACCTGACCTTTCGCCGCTGGAGGACGCTTGTCGCGCAGTGGGTACACATCTGCGGCCAGGCACTACAGTGATTTTTGAATCAACGGTTTACCCCGGTTGTACGGAAGAAGTCTGTGTGCCGATACTCGAAAAAGCATCCGGATTGCCGTGGGCCGGCAGAACAGCACACGGTACTGTGGATGGATTCTACGTTGGTTATTCCCCTGAGCGCATAAACCCCGGGGACAAGGAGCATCGGCTGGAAACGATAACCAAAGTCGTCTCTGGCGATACGCTGCAAACTCTCGAAAAAGTTGCCAAGCTTTATGGTGAGGTGGTGAAGGCGGGTACACATCGGGCGGCTAGCATCAAAGTCGCCGAAGCAGCTAAGGTCATTGAAAATACACAGCGCGATCTCAATATCGCGCTCATGAATGAACTTGCGCTGATTTTCAACCGCCTTAACATTGATACCCTTGATGTGCTGGAGGCCGCAGGCACCAAATGGAATTTTCTCCCGTTCAGACCTGGCCTGGTCGGGGGTCACTGCATTGGAGTCGATCCCTATTACTTGACGTACAAGGCAGAGGCAGTAGGGCACCATCCCCAGGTTATTCTCGCGGGGCGCAAGACCAATGACAATATGGGCAAGTTTATAGCGGAGCAAACCGTCAAGCGTCTGGCCGAGCAAGGGCACCGGGTGAGTGGCGCAAAAGTGGCAGTGCTGGGCCTGACATTCAAGGAAAACTGTCCAGATCTGCGCAACTCCAAAGTGGTAGACATCATTGATGAGTTGCGCGAGTACTGCTGTGAAGTGCTGGTGCACGATCCCCTGGCAAATCCAGCAGAGGCGCAGGCGGAGTATGGCATCGAACTGTGCGCACTGCAGGATTTGAGGTACTGCCAGGCCGTGATTTTGGCTGTGCCGCACGCGCAGTATCTGCGGCTAAGCGTCGCCGAATATGGCGCCATGATGGACCCGGGCGCCACCCTCATAGATATCAAGTCTGTTTTGGATAGGGCGCAGATGAAAGCGGCCAAACTGAACGTGTGGCGATTATGACGTCGACGGCGAAATCACGCGGGCGTCTTTTACTCTTGCCTGCTATGGGAATGGTCGCCATCCGGAAACTGCCTCATCCATGCCTTTCTGGCCAGGTGGGGTAGCAGCAGGTATAGCGGCATACGCAGAAAGTGTGAACGTACATAGAGTAGATTTAGCGCCAAATTGGTAAACGGCAGCTTGCACTGTGGATGGTCTGGCCGAAATGCTCGCAAGAACAGGAAGTCCATGACCGGTTTGCGCAGCAATGTCGACCAGTTGCCAGCATCTTGGACAACACCCTCGGGCAAAGGCGTTCCGAATATCTGTTGCGCGTAGCTCAGGGCCTGGAATAGTGGACCCCGTAGCTCAAGTTCCCGCGCCCTGGATACTAATCCCTCCCAGAATAGTGGATCCCGGCCCGGAAAATCCCGCAACATACGATCCAAATCCCACAGGTCTCGTAGCCCGTGATGAAATTCACCCTCGTGAAAGAGATGGGTGGCACTGTGGATTACCATGTCTTGCAAGGAGAGTGTGAAAATACCTGGTTTGACTTCGACCAGATTATCAAATAACAGATCTGCGTTGACGTTGGGCCCGGCGGTAGGCGGCAGAATATTGTGATGGATATCTAGTGTTGTTCCGCGTTTTCTATGGGTAAGCGGTGGAATCTCATGACTCCATTTTCGATAGTAACGTTCATTGTAAGTATTGGCATAGCCACTGTTCCAGCCGTATTGGTTGAAGGCCTTCTCCACCTCGTCGATACGATGATGAGGGACGAGGATGTCTATATCGGTGATGAGGCGCCCGCGGCCTACAGGGAGTTCTGCGAGTATATAGGCAGCCCCCTTAAGCAACACAAGTCGCTCGCTGATGGAATCGAGAACCAGTTTTATTTTTTCGCTATCGTAGACAAGATCCCTTTTCTGTTTGTCATGGATCAGTAGCGCCGACGTCAAATGGCGATTGACGATGGTGGAAAGTTGGGAGTCGACCGCCTCATTTTGCAGTTGGAGAGCGAGGGATGGCAGTAGTCTGGCGCTGCGCGCCTGGGACAGCAATTGGGTGAGTTGGTCGTTGTTCAGATCCGCGGCGAGGCGGGGCTGGAGCAATAGCTGCCGCAGCAGAAAGCTCATTGACCGGCCTGCAGGGCAGGCAAATCGTCTACCGCACTGAACCGCCCAGTCCAGATCGTGATACACCAGATCAAAGCAGTCGATACTTTCGATCAGGATTTTCATGGCCTCAAAACCCGCTTCACAGAGCAGGCTGTAATTGAACGAATGGTAAGCGGCCAGGATAAAGCTATCAGTCCGACGTCGCGAACTCAGCCGCTGGGTTTCGCCCCTGCTATATCTGGGAAAAACCATCGCTGCGGCCTGCACGTTTTTCGTATCATGGCTGTCTGCTTGTAGATCTGCCTTCATGTGCACCACGACCCCCTTGTGAGTCTCTTTGCTGACAGGGCCAAAAATGGCATCCGGAGAGAAGGACTTGATCACGTCTATGCTCTCATTTTTCAAGCTTACCGGGCGACACAGGGGGACGATTTGTGTAGTACCAGGCCGGATCATGGCGTGCTCATCAGATAGAATTCGCCAGCCGCTCAGCCCCAGTGCGGCGCAGAGGGTACTTTTACCAGCTCCCGGTATGCCGGGCATGATGATGGCCCTGTCGCTCCGGGAGACTGCCGCAGCATGTAATTTGAGATATTCGTTAGTGTGCACGGCGACACACCAGTTCATGCCCCATTCCAGGAAAGCGTACGCCTGCCCGGCCGGTATGGTGTCAAATGGGCGCTTTTCATCAAAAAGAAATTCCGCCTCGCCACGCAAGCGCTGTAGGAGCCCGCTGCGCTGGATGGCGACGTTATAGTCGACAAACTCGCTGGGGTCAGCTATCGGGAAATCTGCGTAAAGCGTAGCAATGCCGGCAGCAACCGTTGGCAAATTACTCTGGACGTTGTAGATGTAAGGGCCGACACGTAAGGGCAACTCCCCGCGCGCCAGCCGTAGGCTGAAATCTTCCGCTGCAAGGTGACGGAGGAGCTGCATCTATTCTTGCTGCAGGATATCGAGCCCCAGCAATTCCTCCAGTACGCCCGATACAGACTTGGTTAGCTCTGAGTTATTACTTGTCTCCACGGCGGGCGAAATTTTATTCACCAACTCCTCGGTGGTCAGTGGTTGACCGTTAAGTTGCTGTATAACATAGGCAGCAAAATCGCTAAGAAGGTGGGTGTCTCCGCTGTGTGAATCAAAATACACTACTGTGTCCTCATTGGCGTCATAAAATCGGCCTATGGAGTCAATTCGCCACTTCATCGTTACAGTAGTTACCTTGCATGGGCGGTAATTATTTCAAAAGGCCGTCTTCAAGACCAGTGCTAGTAATCAGGGAGGACAATCACCCTTGACGAGGCAAATGCCATCGAGAGACTCCGGGTCCTGGCAGGTGGAGAAAGTTCCATCCGTACCCAGATACTCAGGCGGTTGTGAAATACGGTGTATTTCAGCGGCAAGGTTTTCGTTGTGATCCGGTCTGCCAGCGGGCGCTGAGGCGAACATTCCTGTTGTTGGGTCAAATGAATTTATGGTTGTCAGTGACATGCAGTCGACAGTCTGGCCCCAGGCCGACCGATTTCCCAGGGACATTAGCACCGCACTTCCCACAAGTGCATTGCGTGAGAAGTGGCGTCGATGGAGGTCCTGCACCTGGCCAGATTGGGCCGATGCGCTCCCCACTGTGTTTTCCTCGCCGTTGTTGTCCTTGAAACTACCCACGCCTTCTCCCAACGTAGTACCGCCTACGCTACGATCACCTTTTGCATAGTCAACGTACCACCTTTGCAGCTAACTGACACCGCCAACTTTACCATCACACGACCGTGATGGGCACTTGCCCTGATGGGGTCTGCCTGGCGCCTCACACCATAACTGCAGAAGGGGCTACTAAATGGGCGACAGGCAAAATCTATAGCGATGACGTATTTATGTTAATAAATACAATGAGTTGAGTTACCCCATCAAGCCGCAGCAGGGGGCAGTTGACACTGTTGCGGTGTTTTGCTCGCTACTCACGAGGCTGGGTCGGCAGCGTTTCCAGTTTTACCATGCATGCGAACACCATCATCCCCACGCCCACGTCGAATACGGTAGTGGACTGGTATCCCGCCAGATAATAAAAACCCGCGATACGGGCCAGTCCAGCGATGAAGCAGATCAACGCACCCAAAATCCCTGCGAGCGAACCAGCCAAGGCAAGATTTCTATACATGTTTTACTCCGAATAGTCTGCGCCCCGCGCGCGGGAACAGAGCTTCTCGAGCACATTTTGGAGCGGTGGCCTGAGCAGTTTATGACAAAAAGGCCCAGTTCGGTAACTGTAATGTGCCTTGCAAAGCATATCGAAGTCTGTGAAGCTGACAGGCGATTTAGGTGGTATTTCTGCATGTACGAAGTCTTCTACAAGCTGAAGGCTGAACCGTTCCGGCTCAGTCCTGATCACAAGTTCTGCTTTGAGCACAAAGGCTATGCGAAGGCGCGGGCCTATATGGTCTATGCCTTCAGGCGGGCGGAAGGCTTTGTGATGATTACTGGTAGGCCCGGTACCGGAAAGACAACGCTGATTGGCGAATTGGTTGAAAGTCTGCCCAGAGAGGAAGTATTCACCGCAAATCTCGTCTGTACCCAGTTGCAGGCTGACGATCTGTTGAAAACTGTGGCTTATAGTTTTGGTATCGGCTCGGCGCGGATCGACAAGGCCGAGCTGCTGCAGCGCCTGAATGTTTTGCTTCACCGCTGGTATAGGGAAGGCCGCCGGGCTCTGCTGATCGTCGATGAGGCACAGGATCTGTCTGTCTCAGCCATGGAGGAATTGCGCTTACTTACGAATATCCAGATCGGCGGCCAACCCCTGTTACAAATTTTCTTGCTGGGGCAGCCCGAACTGCGCGATATGATTCTTTCTCCAGAAATGGAGCAAGTACATCAGCGCATAGTGGCAGCAAGCCACATCGAAGGACTGCTGGTAGAAGAGACCGAGGACTATGTGATACATCGCTTACAAGTGGTTGGTTGGCACGGTGACCCCGCAATAGACAGGGCTATTTTTCCGCTGATACACAAGTTTAGCGAAGGCGTTCCCCGGCGGATCAATCTCATTTGTAGCCGCCTGTTGTTGTTGGGCTGTGTGGAACAGCGTCATGCCATTGGTGTGGAGGATGTGCGGGTCGTTATCGATGAACTCCAGGCCGAGCATCTCGCTGCAGGAACCGGTTTTTCACCAGATGATTTTGCGATTAGCGGAGAGACTGAATGGGCGCGAGTTCCTGTGGCAGTCTCGCAGGTGCGGTCAGATACCCACCTACACAGCGTCAACACTGAGTCATTCGCGGATGGGGAATCTGTCGAGGGCATAAGCGAGCAAAAAAAAAAGCCACTTTCAACGTAACTAGTGTTCCACAGCCGACTCCAGCTAGCTACTCAATCAGCTCCGAAGTTTCCAGTGCACATTTTGAGGCGCATCTGTCTGAGGAGCACAGCGCTGACAGCGTGCCTGCCGATTTGGCGATGGTTACCAAATACAGAGGGCTAGATTTTGGTGGTGGCGAGCGAATCGCTGAGGCAGAGCTGAACATGCCCAGTAATTCGCGATACATGTGGCGCCGAGTTTTCATTATGGGCGCTATTTTGCTCATGGTGAGCTTAATGATTGTTCTGATTAGGACTATTGAAACACATTAGGAATGGTGGGCGCGCAGAACGAGTGTGTCTGCGGGAACCCAAGTGTCCTTGTGACGTTGTTCACAATGTTTGTCCGGTTGCTGATTTCTCCGTTAGCAGCGTGATAAAATCGGCCAGTTAATTCGGGTGCCTGTTTACCCAATGGAGGTATAGATGATTGATAATTATTATGCGCTATTCAATGCGTTTGGGTCACTCCGAAGTTCCGCTGCGGTTATCGCGGTCCTGCTTTTTGTCCTTTGTACCGGTTGCAGCTACAATCCCTTTTATTCCAATCCTTACCCGCCCGTGCCGGAATCGCAACGGAATATTGATGTTGATTACGACTATGTTTTGGGCCCCGGCGATTCAGTAGACATATTCGTGTGGGGTAACGAGGAGCTGAGCACGCTTGCTACGATACGCCCCGACGGCAAATTAACCACGCATCTGGTGGAAGATATTCAAGCCAGTGGCAAGACATCGACACAGTTGGCTCGTGATATCGAAGTTGCATATTCTGACTATGTTCGTGCACCTGTGGTCAGCGTGATCGTCAGTGGTTTCGTCGGAGTGCCGGATCAATCGGTCAGGGTGATGGGTGAGGCTACCTCGCCCAAGCGCATAACCTACACGAAATTCATGACACTGCTTGACCTTATGATTGCAGCCGGTGGGCTCACCGATTACGCAGACGGAAACAATTCTGTATTGGTGCGCATGGTGGATGGCCAGCAGGTTACTTATAGCGTGCGCCTTGATGATCTGGTCAGGGACGGGGACATTACGGCAAACCTGTCTGTGATGCCGGGTGATATTTTGATCATTTCCGAATCCTGGTTCTGATCAGGCAATGAAGTTGGGGTAGAGGGAAGGAGCGGATGCAGGAAATTCTTGCACAGGTTTTTTCATATGTTTGGGGTGTCTGGCGCCATCGTTGGCTGGCGCTTGCCATCGCTTGGGTGATTTCAATTGTCGGCTGGGTGTGGGTATGGCAATTGCCTGAATCCTATGTGGCCAGTGCCCGGGTATATGTCGACACCAACAGCCTATTGGGACCACTGATGGCGGGCTTAACTATACAGCCTGAAAATGTCGATCGCATTGGCTTGTTGAGTCGCACACTGTTGAGTCGCCCAAACCTCGAAAAGCTGATGCGTATGACCGACCTTGATCTTCAGGTAACTACTTCGAAAGAAAGGGACAAGATGCTGTCGGATCTGATGCAAGCCATCAGCATATCGGGAGGGCAGATAGACAGGTCTCTTTACTCCATTAGTGTGCAAGATCCCGATAGAGAGACAGCGAGGCGCATTGCACAGGCACTGATTACGGTATTTATTGAGAGTTCATTAAGTGGTAAGCGTGAAGATTCGTCTGGTTCCCTGGAATTTGTGGATGCGCAGATAAAGGAAGATGAAGCGCGCCTCATCGAGTCGCAGAATCGCATAGCCAATTACAAGCAGGAACATTTCCGTTCATTTGGCAACGCGGGGGGTTATTACCAAAACCTCACTAGTGAGAGGGCAAAACTTGCACAGGCACGTCTAATGCTCAAGGAGGAGCAGAATAGGGAGGTTGAACTGCAGCGGCAAGTTGAAGGAGAAGATCCTTTGTACGATCCACTTTTCATTCCGCAAGCGCCACAAATCGTCCCAAAGAAGGCAGCTCAGACTCCGAGGGTCAGCCCTGTAATGAGAATTACGGAATTGGACAAGCAGATAGCCTATGTGCGAGGAAATCTTAATAAGCTGGAAGTCAAGTACACGAGTCGGCATCCCGAAGTGAGGCAGGCGGAGACCATGTTGGATGAGTTGCTGGAGGAGAAAGCCGTAGAGGAGGCAAAGAGAGTCGAGGAGTATAATGCCGAGATCGCAAGATCGAAAACGGAATCGAAAAATTCAGAGGTTGATTCCTCTCCGACCCCAAAGGCAGCCCAAATTCCGTATTCAGGGCTTACCAGCAGCCCTGTTTATCTTGCTATGCGCAACTCACTGGCTGAAACCAGAGGTAAGATCGCAGCGCTCAAAGCGCGTGTGAAGGAATTTGAAGTTCGTCTGGTTGAATTGGAAGAACAGGTGGGAACCATTCCTGAGGTGGAGGCAGAGCTGACACGAATGGAGCGAGAACAGGAGATAATAAGCAGCCGCGTTGCTGCCTTGACGCAAAAACGTGAATTGGTTCGTATGGGACAGGTTGTAGGAGAAAAGGCCAGCGATGTGACTTTCCGCGTCATTGATCCGCCTTACGTCCCTTTAAAACCGAGTGAACCGGATAAACTGAAATTGAATGCCATGGTTTTGGGGGCAGGAGTCGCTGTGGGGCTCGGTGTGAGCCTGTTGCTCTCACTGATTTTCCCCGTCATCTTTGACGTGCGTACACTTATGGCGATTACGGGTTTGCCGGTTTTGGGGTCTGTCAGCATTAACATGGATAGTGGACAAAAGCGCAGGGAACGTCATGCGATCCTGGCGTTCGCTTCCCTCAGCCTGTGCCTGTTTCTCGTCTTTGCGGGGCTGGCCGCGGGGCAGAGCGGCTTGCTTTCGATGTGAGCGACCCGCCCCGGTGCAAAGAATAGCGGTAACTTGAATGAACAAGAGCGGGATTCGTCATGAGTATTATTGAGCAGGCAGTCAACGCGCTTGGGAAGGGAAAGGACGCTGAGCGTAAAAAAGCCGCGGAAGGGAGTGTCGACAGCCAGTCGTCGGAAGCAGAAGCTGTCAATACGGTGCAGCGCGCGGAAGGCGCCAGGCTGGATCCGCACCGGGCCCCCGCAGCCGAGGCCCGCAACGAACGGGTAAACCCGTACACGTCTGATGGACCACAGACAAGCACTGCAGGCGTTGTACAAATTCCTTTCAGGGAGTTGCGGAATTTGGGTATGTTGACTCCTGACGTTCCCCGTAGTGCGATTGCTGAAGAATACAGAACCATCAAGCGACCATTGTTGATCAACATCGCGGGAGACTCGGTGACAACACCGATTCCGCATGGGAATCTTATAATGGTCACCAGTGCTCTGGAGGGAGATGGCAAGACATTTTGCGCCATCAGTTTGGCCCTGAGTATTGCCATGGAGCAGGATAAAACCGTGTTGTTCGTTGACGCGGATACCTCCAAGGCTGATGCTGGAAAAATGTTAGGTGTGGCCGCGACAACCCCCGGTCTGATTGATCTACTGCAAAATACGCGTGCCAGTGTGGATGATTTTATTTTGCCTACCAACGTGGAGAAACTGCGGATCCTTCCCGCCGGGTCTGTGCACAGTCATGCAAATGAATTGCTGGCCAGTGCAAGGATGCAGCAGTTAATGTTGGAGTTATCGGAAGAAGATCCACATCGGGTAATTATTTTTGATTCGCCCCCGTTGTTGCTGACGACAGAAGCGACTGTATTGTCAGATTTTATGGGTCAAATCGTCTTCGTTGTCAGTGCCGATATGACGCCCCAGCATGCCGTCAAGCAGGCTATTGAACAGATTGGTGAAGAGAAAATGATCGGCATGGTTCTTAACCGGGCCCGCCAGCGAATGAACCCTTACTACCATGCCTATGGCTATGGAGGCGAATCTGACGGAAGCGACCCTTCTGACAGACGGGCTGCGCCACAGTCTGAGCAATAGGAATGCGTCCGGACCGCTTGTGTTACAAACCAGCGTTGTTGATTGCCTTTGGCTGGATGTTGGCGGATAGCGCATTGGCAATCGAATGGGTTGGCGACCCTGGAATTGCCGCTAGTATTAGTGCCATCTATACCGACAATGTGTGCCAGAGTAGCGAAAACCAGCGCGGGCAATGGCTTGGTGCAGTAGGTTTATCAACGGCGCCTTCGGGTTCGATCCGGGGAAAGGGCAGCAGATCTGAATTCAATCTGGGTGGATCCATTCAGGTGAACACGCTCACGGATAGCTCAGCTGAATCATGATGAATGCGCCGGCGAATCCGATGGGAATTACCAGCCATTTGTTCCCGATCTTTATGCTACTGGCTCGGCGACGCTGGTAGACGACTTGTTAAAGGTCAATGCAACCGGCAGGGCTGCCCAGAATGAAGTTTCACCCTATCTGGGAGCAGGTGGCGACCCCTATGGCGGCAACGGCAACACCAATACCTATTATCGTTATTCGATTAGCCCAGAGTTGAACCGGCGCTTGAAGAATACATCCACGGCTAACCTGAAATACACTTACGATGAGATACTTAATTCGTCGGATTCAGTTAGCGACAGCACCAGCGACGCATTGGCGGCTTCTCTGTTCAATGGTAGGTCTTCACAAATCTCCTGGAAATGGCTGGCCAATTACCGACGGGTACAGTACAGCGACACTGACCTCACCTATGTCAACAATAACAATAATCGCTATGTGGTTCCGCGCGAGGATACGGTATTGCAATCAGCCTCACTGAATCTCGGCTACCGGATTGATCGCCGTTGGCAGGTCACTGGCAAATACGGTTGGGAGTGGAATGACTACCAGACCTACAATAATTCTAATACCGGTGGCAATGCCTGGAATGTTGGCGTGAACTGGACGCCTTCAGCACGCACCACCGTGGGGGTTGGGATGGGTGATCGGTTTTTTGGGAAGACGCCGAATCTAAACATCTCCCATACGCGCAAGCGCAGTGTATTTACGGCCTCCTACAACAAGGATATTACCTTTGCCCGCGACATTCGTACCCAGGATAATTTAATCAACCCGGGATATAACTTCAACTCATCCCTGGATACCCAAGGTCCTATTATTGAGGAGAAATTTACCCTTGGCTATACCTATAACGGGCGTCGCGCCACCCTCAGCGCTTCAGGAAATTATTCTGACCAACTCCAGGAGGATAACGGAGCAACATCTGTTTACAAGGGCATCGCTGTCACCGTCAGTCCGCTGATCTCAAGAATCTATACCGTGTCCGGCACGATTTCCTGGAATGACAATGAACCGGAAGAGTTTTTTGGGATTTCGAATACTGGGCCTACGAATATTGGGCAGAGCTGGGTTACCGACGTGCAAGTGGGGCGACAGTTCAATGAGAAAATGAGCATGTCCCTTGGTTATCAGTATATTGATCAACAATCAGGCGATGCGCTAAGCGCATACACGGAAAACAGAGTCATAGCGACTCTCACTTATAGCCTTTAGGGGATACCACCATGGGCGCAGTATTGCGGTCCCGCCAGATACTTTGCATCGTTGGCGCCCGACCAAATTTCATGAAGATTGCTCCCATTATGCGGGCCTTCGCGCAGCCTGATTCCGCTCTGTCCGCCAGGTTATTGCACACTGGGCAACACTACGATGCTGCGATGAAACACGCCTTTTTTGACCAATTGCATATCCCCGAGCCGGATGTTGACCTGGGCGTTGGCTCGGGAACTCATGCCCAGCAGACGGCTGACATCATGAAGCGCTTCGAGCCGGTGCTGGATGAAGTACCTCCACTTGCCGTGCTGGTAGTCGGTGATGTCAATTCCACCATTGCCTGTGCGCTGGTTGCGGTCAAGAAAGGTATCCCGGTCATTCATGTGGAGGCGGGATTGCGCAGCGGCGATCGTGGTATGCCCGAGGAAATCAACCGTATTCTTACAGACCAGCTTTCCGAATTGCTGTTTATCACAGAGGCGAGCGCGCTGGATAACCTGACGCGGGAGGGAATTGCAGCGGACAAGGTTCATTTTGTCGGTAATGTGATGATTGATACGCTGCGTTACAATCTCAACGATGCGATACCTTCGCACTCTACTCTGGATAAACTCAACAATAGCAAGGTATCGGCCGCGGGAGCCGATTATGGGTTGGTGACGCTGCACCGACCATCCAATGTAGATGACCCGGTGGTGCTCACCAGATTGCTCAAGGTGCTGGGACAGATAAGCGCGCGTACGCCATTGTTGTTTCCCATCCATCCACGCACGGAGTCGCGCATAGCCGCCGCTGGATTGGATGGCCTGTTGGCAGACTCGGAGATTACCACGATACCGCCGCAGGGCTATCTCCAGATGCTGGGCATGATGAAGGATGCACGTGTCGTCCTGACTGATTCCGGCGGCATCCAGGAAGAAACCACCGCCCTGGGTATTCCATGCATCACTTTGCGCGAGAATACGGAGCGTCCTATCACGGTGAGCCAGGGCACCAACACTGTGGTTGGCACCGACGCAAATCAGATTTTGGCATGCTATGAAGATGTCATGAAAACAGGCGGCAAGGTCGGCCGAGTGCCTGATTTATGGGATGGCAAAGCGGCTCAGCGCATTGTCCAGGTGATTAATCACTGGGCGGCGGAACGCAACTGATGCGTACCCATGTCCTAACGCCCGGTAGCGCGCCAGTCATGAACGCCATGACGGTCGATGTGGAGGACTACTTTCAGGTATCCGCTTTTGAAGCGTATGTTGATAAAGCGCAATGGCAAACTTGGCCCATACGGGTCGAGGATAATACGCTTCGCATCCTCGATTTATTTGCTGCGCATCAGGTGCGAGGGACTTTCTTTACCCTAGGTTGGGTGGCTGAGCGCTATCCGGAGCTGGTGAAAAAAATTGTCAGTGCAGGGCACGAAATTGCAAGCCACGGCTGGGATCACGTGCGTGTAAATACACAGACACCAGCGGAGTTTCGCAAGGACATCGAACGTACCCGCAAGTTGCTGCAAGATATCAGCGGTGAGCCGGTGTTGGGTTACCGCGCCGCCAGCTACTCTATCGGGGCCAGTGAAGCCTGGGCATGGGAGGAACTGGCGGAAGCGGGACACCGCTACAGTTCCAGTATCGTGCCGATACGGCATGACCTGTATGGTATTCCCGGTGCGCCGCGATTTGCCTTTAAGACAGCCGATGATCGTCTCCTTGAGATACCCATTACCACCGTAGAGTTGGCGGGCCGCAATATTAATTGTGGTGGTGGAGGGTGGTTCAGATTGTTTCCCTATACCTTCTCCCGTTGGGCATTGGCGCGAGTGAACGAAGTCGATGGCCAGGCGGGAATATTCTATTGTCACCCTTGGGAAATTGATCCGCGCCAACCGCGGCCCCAGGGTCTTGGGATGAAGACCCGGTTTCGGCATTACCTCAATCTGAATCGAACCTATTCTCGCCTGGAGCGTCTGCTCGCAGATTTTCGCTGGGGACGCATGGACGAGATATTTCTGACTGAGGTGAAACGGTCGTGACGCTGGTTGTCAAATCTCTCGATGTGCAGGCAATGGATCGTTGGGATGCGTACGTGCAGCGCGCTGATACGGCGACCTTTTTCCACAGGGCGGGCTGGAAAACCGTACTGGAAACAGCTTTCGGACATAGCACCTATTTTCTCTACACCGAGGATGAGGGCGTCATCGTTGGCATTCTTCCCCTCGCGCAGGTGAAAAGCGTATTGTTTGGCAACACCCTGTCCTCTCTGCCTTTTTGCGTTTACGGCGGCATTGTTGCTGATAACGAGCAAGTCGCCCAGACATTGCGCCAGGAGGCCTGCCGCCTGGCAGATTCGCTCAAGGTAGGTGCGCTGGAGTTGCGCAACCGGGAGGTCAGCAATGCGAATTGGCCGGTAAAGGAATTGTATTTCACTTTCAGGAAAGTCATTGACCCGGATGACGATGTGAATCTGAAGGCCATTCCCAATCGACAGCGGGCAATGGTGCGCAAAGGTATTGAGGAGGGGCTGATTAGTGAGTGGGATGATGGAACGGAACGGTTATACCGAGTTTATGCTGAGAGTGTGCGCAATCTGGGTACGCCCATATTTTCGGCACAGTACCTGCGTATCCTGCAACAGGTGTTTGGAGACGACTGCAGCGTACTAATGATTACCCATAACGGGCGCGATATCGCAGCCGTTATGAGCTTCTATTTCAGGAACGAGGTTATACCCTACTATGGCGGCAGCACCGCTGCAGCTCGTACGCTTAAGGGTGTCAACCACTTGATGTACTGGGAATTGATGCGTCGTTCCTGCGAGCAGGGCTATAGCCTCTTTGATTTTGGCCGCAGCAAGGCCGGTACTGGCCCCTATAGTTTCAAGAAAAACTTCGGATTTGAGCCGCAGGCGCTACCCTACGAGTACTATCTGGTGACATCTGATGCTATACCGGACGTGAATCCCTTGAACCCAAAGTATCGCCTGATGATCAATGTGTGGAGCAAACTACCGCTACCTGTAGCCAATTTTGTCGGGCCATTTTTAGCCCGGTCGCTGGGATAGACAGGGTGGAATCATCGCAGGCCAGGGGTCGAATATCGGTGCGTGGTAGCCTATGGGCGGCTGCACTGTTTTGTCTGGCACTGTTGCTCATCTACCACGAGACGGCTTGGGACATTGTATATATCTGGTCGCGTTCCGACACTTTCGCCCACGGATTTTTGATTTTGCCCATCTCATTGTGGCTGATCTGGACGCGACGTGATCTGCTTGTACCCATTAAACCCGAACCTGCTTTTTGGGTGGCGCTGCTTGTCATTCCCCTGGGAGTGGTCTGGCTACTTGCCTGGCTGGTAGATGCTGCCGTTATACAACAGTTGGCACTGGTCGCAATGATGGTCACGGGTGCCTGGGCAATCATGGGGCATCAGCTGGGCAGAGTGCTGGTTTTCCCGCTGCTATTTCTCTTTTTTGCAGTGCCCATGGGTGAAGGGCTGATACCCCCGATGCGGGAATTTACCGCAAGCTCAACAGTGTGGATGGTCGAGATGACCGGTATACCCGTTTACCGAGAAGGGCTTAGTTTTGCCTTGCCCTCGGGCAGATGGGAGGTCGTACAGGCTTGTAGTGGCGTACGTTATATCATCGCTTCAGTCACTTTAGGAACGCTCTATGCCTATTTGACTTACCGCAGCTGGACGCGCCGGGTGGTATTCGTGATTATCTCCGCCATCGTGCCGGTATTCGCGAACAGCGTTAGAGCATTTATCATCGTAATGTTGGGCCACGTGAGCGACATGAAGATTGCTACTGGTGTAGATCACCTGGTTTACGGATGGGCCTTTTTCGGTCTGGTGATTTTTGTGTTGTTCTGGTTGGGCGCTTTTTTTCGTGAAGACAATCTGGTGCAAACTGCCACACGATCAGATAAAGCGAAGCAGAAAAACTATTCAGGCGCCTCAAATTTGACGTTGGTGGTGGCGTTTTTCATTACACTGTTGATGACCACTCTGGCACCCTTGCTGGCTTACACCGTGTTCGATAATGCGGGATATCAAGCGCCGAGGGCCATAGCATTTCCCCCGACACGCGGTGCCTGGCAAAAGTCGGCAGCATCAAACTGGCATTGGTATCCTCCCTCCAGGATTTCTGGCCAGCAATCTGCATACTATGCGCACGATGGCGAGACGCTGCGGCTTTTCGTGCAGTATCCTGATGGCATCATTGATAGCACTGACGTTATCGGCAGCAGTGCCCGCTTTGATTGGTGGCACAAAGGCTGGAATGTTGCCATGCAGGGCAAGGTCAAAGTGCAGGGGCCGGATGGCGAGCTAATCGTGGATGAAGCTCGGATACGCGGTGAGAATGTTGAACTGCTTGTCTGGTCCTGGTATCTCATCGGGGATTTCAGTACATCCAATGACTACATGGCAAAGGTGCAACAAGTACTGGCCCGATTGGGCTTTGGTGAGATCGGCGCTTTTCGGATAGTAGTGGCATTACCTGTGCAATCTTCTCTCGCCGACACGCGCTCACGCTTGCAGGATTTTCTTGATGAATATGTCCCCCAGTTGTATCAGGAACTGCGCCAAACCGCTGAGGTGCAGCCCTGATGGCTGGCCCGCCACTTGTTGCCCATATTATTTATGCGCTGTCCACCGGTGGACTGGAAAACGGTCTGGTAAATATCATCAACCGCTCACCGCCTGATCGTTATCGACATGTGATCATCTGTCTTACTGCCGCTGATGAGTTCATGCACAGGATCACTGCCCAGAATGTGCAAGTCATTGAACTGCACAAGCGAGAGGGTCATGACCTGCGCTGCTACTGGCGATTGCGTCGCTTACTACAGGAACTTGGTCCGGCTATTATCCACAGCCGCAACATGGCCGCGCTGGAGTCCCAATTGTGCAGCATTGGATTACCTGATGTGAAACGGGTGCATGGAGAACATGGTAGAGAGGTGAATGACCTGGATGGCAGCAACTGGAAGTATCTGATCTTTCGCAAATTCATGCGGATTTTTGTGCATCGGTATATAGCTGTAAGTAAGGATCTGGAGTGTTGGCTCACCTCCAGGGTGGGTGTAAGGCCGGATAGGGTGCAACAGATTTACAACGGCGTTGATTACAACCGATTCTCTCCCGAAGATGCGAAGCCAATGGCATTATTGCCGACCCACTGGCAGGCGCTTGATGGTATCTTGATAGCGGGAACCGTGGGCCGGCTGACACCGGTAAAGGATCAGCAACTCCTGCTGCGGGCAGTGGCGCATTTACGTGAGGACCATCCCCAACTGCGCGATCGGCTGCGTCTGCTCATCGTTGGCGATGGGCCGTTACATCCCGTATTGATGAAGATAATCGAACAACTGGCCCTGCAAGACATCGTTTGGTTGGCGGGCGATAGGGGCGATGTGCCCGAGCTGCTGCGGGTGATGGATGTATTTGTGCTGCCCTCGCTGGGTGAGGGCATCTCCAATACAGTGCTCGAAGCCATGGCCAGCGGCTTGCCAGTCATTGCCACCGCTGTCGGTGGCAATATCGAGTTGGTAGAGGAGGGTTTCAACGGCAGTCTGGTCCCGGTGGGAGATCATCAGGCGTTGTCGAACGCCATGGCCGCTCTGCTTAAAAATGACGGGGAACGGGCCAGGCAGGGTAGCAATGCGCGACAACGCGTGTGCCAACACTTTGATTGGGGTCGTACGGTGGATGCCTACCTGCGTGTATATGACGGGCTTTTGGGGCGGTCCGCCGTGACGCCTCTTAAGAGTACAGGATAGGCTATGTGTGGTATTGCCGGGCTTTTTGATGTTGTCGGTCACAACGAGTTTGACCCGAACCTGTTGCGGCTTATGAACCAGACCCAGTTCCATCGTGGCCCCGATGAGGGCGGCGAGTTCCTGGAACCTGGCGTCGCATTGGCGCATCGGCGTTTATCGATTATTGACCTTTCCTCTGGCCAGCAGCCCATGCACAGTGCCGATGGCACGGTCTGTGTGGTGTACAACGGCGAAATATACAATTTCGGCGAGTTGGCACTGGAACTCAAACAAGCCGGTTACCAGTTTCGCACCCGCTGCGATACCGAGGTAATTCTCTACGCGTGGCAGGAGTGGGGTGAGGCCTGCGTGGAGCGTTTTCGCGGGATGTTTGCCTTCGCCCTTTACGACAAGACGCGTCAGTGCCTTTTTCTGGCGCGGGACCGTCTGGGCGTCAAACCCTTGTTCTTTTCCCTGGTAGATGGCCGCACTCTGGTATTCGGCTCCGAACTGAAAGTGCTTAAAGCGCATCCGCAACTGCCGCGCCAGTTGGAGCCGCAGGCGGTGGAGGACTATTTTGCCCTCGGTTATATCCCGGAGCCCAAAACGATCTACCGCGGCGTCTTTAAACTCCGCCCCGGCCATACATTGCTGGTTGAGCGAGGCAAGCCGATACCCGCGCAGCACGAATACTGGGATGTGCCCTTCGCGCCGGTTGCTGTTGGTTCGGAAGCGGACCTGTGCGAAGAACTTTTTGCCCGCCTGCGCGAGGCAGTTGAAATCCGTCTGGTGGCGGAAGTGCCCCTGGGGGCGTTTCTGTCGGGCGGTGTCGACTCCAGTGCGGTGGTGGCCGCCATGGCGCAGTTGCAGGACACCCCCGTCAATACCTGCGCCATTGGCTTCGATGTACCCCAGTTCAACGAGACTGATTTCGCCCGACAGGTGGCACAGCGCTACCACACCAATCACCTGGAGCGAGTTGTCGCCAGTGATGACTTTGAGCTGCTGGATACGCTGGCGGCGCTCTACGATGAGCCCTATGCCGACAGTTCCGCCATTCCCACCTACCGAGTGTGTCAGTTGGCGCGTGAACGCGTGACTGTTGCGTTGTCGGGTGATGGTGGCGACGAAAATTTCGCCGGTTACCGCCGTTACCGGTGGCATATGAACGAGGAACGCCTCAGGGGCGCACTGCCACTGGGGGTGCGTAAACCCGTGTTTGGGGCGCTGGGGCGCTGGTACCCGAAACTTGACTGGGCGCCCCGGATTTTTCGCGCGAAGACGACCTTCGAGTCTCTGGCACGCAATTCCGTGGAGGCGTATCTGCACTCCGTATCGCTGACATCGGAAGAGCAGCGCAAGTGCATGTTCAGTGCCGCACTGCAGCGGGAGTTGCAGGGCTACCGGGCCGCGGAAACCTTTGCCTACCACGCCCGGCGCAGTCCCACAGATGACCCGCTGTCGTTGATTCAGTACCTGGATATGAAAACCTATCTGGTGGGGGATATTTTGACCAAGGTGGACCGTGCCAGCATGGCCCATGCATTGGAGGTGCGGGTGCCCTTATTGGACCACAAGTTCGTGGAATGGGTATCCGGCCTGCCGGTGAACTACAAGCTTCGAGGCCAGGAAGGCAAATACATTCTTAAAAAGGCGCTGGAGCCGCATCTCCCGCGGGATGTGTTATACCGACCCAAGATGGGGTTTGGTGTGCCACTGGGCAAATGGTTCCGCGGTCCGCTCCGGCAGCGCCTGCGGGAATCCCTGCTGGAAGGTGGATTGGCTCATACCGGTTTGTTCAATCAGGGCTATCTGGAGAAACTGGTGACAGACCACCAGTCGGGGCTGCGCGAGTACAGCGCACCCCTGTGGTCCCTGCTGATGTTCCAGGCAGCGATTGCCAATGACCACTTCACGGTGAGGTGAAGGACATGCGTTTAGGCCTGGTAGGGCCCCTGCCGCCGCCCAATGGCGGTATGGCGATGCAGACTATGCAATTGGCCCGATTACTGGAGCAAGAGGGTGTAGTCGTGGATCTGGTGCAGACCAATGCGCCCTATTGGCCGAGCATGGTCGGACAGGTACAAGGATTGCGTGCACTGTTTCGTCTCTTGCCTTATCTGTGGCATATATGGCGTCTCGTCGGCAGAAGTGATGTCATTCATTTGATGGCCAACTCAGGCTGGTCCTGGCAGTTATTCGCGGCGCCGGTGATCTGGCTGGGCTGGCTCCGAAATACGCCCGTGATCGTCAATTACCGCGGTGGTGAGGCCAGGGAGTACCTCGCCGCATCCGCCAGGTGGGTGATACCGTCGATGGCGAGGGCGGCGCGCCTGGTGGTGCCCTCGGGGTTCCTGCAGCAAGTGTTCAGTGAGGTTGGTCTGTCCGCGACAATCATCCCCAATATTATTGATCTGGATATGTTCAACCCAGCGCAGGCGCCACCACTTGAGGCGGGATTTACGCTGGTCATTACCCGCAATCTGGAGCCCATCTACGGGCTGGATACAGCTATAAGGGCGCTCGCTCTGGCGCGCAAGGCGATCCCGGATATCCAACTCAAAATTGCTGGCAGTGGCCCGCAGCGCGCCGAGCTCGAGCAATTAGTGGAGCGTTTGGGTCTGGGCGGTGCGGTGGTGTTCTTGGGGCGCCTGGAGCGTCCCCAGATCGTTGACCTGTACCACAGCGCGCACGCCATGCTGAATCCAAGCCGTGTTGATAACATGCCCAATTCAGTGCTCGAAGCCCTGGCCTGTGGACTGCCGGTGATCTCCACCAATGTTGGCGGGGTCCCCTACATCGTGCAGGACGGGCAGACAGCCATCCTCGTGGACCCCGATAATGCGCAGGAGATGGCGCAGGCGATCATCAAACTGTGCAATGACAGTACGCTGCGTAGTTATTTGCGCGAGAGCGGTCGTCGGGCGGTGGCGCAGTACGCCTGGGATGAAGTTCGGCCCCAGTGGCTCGCGCTCTATAACACGGTTGGGGCGGCCACATGAGCCTCTATACCAGGTTTGTTTCGGGGGCCCTCTTTCCTCTGCATGAGCGCCTGAAAGGGCATAGTACTGTAGCGACCTTGCGCTCCATGGAGCGCTCACAATGGCTTTCCCCGGCGGAAATAGAACGGTTGCAGATACGACGCTTGCGGGATTTTCTGATTCGAATCGGCGACGACGTGCCGTATTACAGGGAACTTTTCCATGCACTGGACTTCAATCCTGCAGGGCTAGGATCATTAACGGATCTGCAGCGTCTGCCTCTGAGCAGCAAAGCCGATATTCGAGCGAATACAGATCGTTTGAAAGCACAAAATGCGGGAACTCTGGAGAAATTCAGTACCGGCGGCTCCAGTGGTGAGCCACTGATTTTCTACCGAGGTAAAGAGCGAGTCAGTCACGATGTGGCGGCGAAGTGGCGGGCCACGCGCTGGTGGGGCGTGGACATCGGTGATCCAGAGATCGTGGTGTGGGGTTCTCCTATAGAGCTTGGCTCCCAGGACAGGGTGAGGGCGATTCGCGACAAATTGCTGCGCACGCAGCTGCTGTCTGCATTCGAGATGTCCGATGCCAATTTGCTGCAGTTCACCCAACGTATAATGAAATTCAAACCACGCATGTTATTTGGCTATCCATCCTCATTGGCACTGATGGCCGAATACATTATCGATAACGGATTTAAAGTTGATAACGTGGGCATAAAAGTTGTCTTTGTAACCTCCGAGTGTCTCTACGAACATCAGCGTAAGGCGATTGAGACAGCCTTTGGCGCGCCGGTAGCGAACGGTTACGGCGGCAGGGATGCGGGTTTTATCGCGCACCAGTGTCCGCAGGGCGCCATGCATATTACCGCTGAGGACATTATTGTTGAGATCATCGGAGTGGACGGTGAAGTACTGCCGTTCAAGGAGCACGGCGAAATTGTCGTCACGCAGTTGAGCACAGGTGATTTCCCCTTCGTGCGATACCGAACCGGTGATGTAGGCAGCTTGTCTGACGACACTTGTCCCTGCGGGCGCGGCCTGCCGCTGCTGGCAGAAATAGAGGGGCGTTCTACTGACTTCGTCAGAGCAGCCGATGGCACGGTAATACACGGTCTGGCGTTGATTTATGTGTTGCGCGAAATTCCCGCAGGTGGAGGAATTCAGGATCGTTCAGGAATCCATAGCCAGTATAACCGTGCAACTTGTTACATCTGCCACTGACACGGCACAGCTGGAGAAAACAATTACAGAGCAATTCAGGCGTCGCCTGGGCGATTCAGTGGTGGTCAACTTCCACTATGTGAGTAGAATTGAACGCGAGGCATCAGGTAAATTTCGTTATGTTGTCAGTCAGATCACAAGCTAGTGCAGGGGTGAGGGAGAGAGCCTGATGCGCGACGTGGTTATCACCCTGATGGTCTTTGCAACATTGCCCTATATTTTTCGCAATCCCTGGTATGGCGTGCTCACCTGGTCATGGTTGAGCTATATGAACCCCCACCGTCTGGCGTATGGATTTGCCTATACCATGCCCTTCGCCCAGATTGTGGCGCTTGTACTGCTGGTTTCGCTGTTGGTCAGCCGCGAAAAGAAAGTTTTGCCCTCAAATCCTTTGTTTAAAGTGTGGGTGGTCTTTCTGGTATGGTTGTCGATTTGCACGTCAGTGGCACTCGTCCCTGAATGGGCTTTAGATGCATATATCAAAATACTCAAGATACAGGCTGATTACCCTGGTGACCATGCTGCTGATGAAGGACTTCCAGAAACTGAACCAGCTGATATGGGTGATCGTTTTCTCCATCGGTTTTTACAGCGTAAAGGGCGGGCTGTTTACTATTATGAGCGGGGGCGGCTTTGCGGTTTACGGGCCAGATGGCAGCGACATCTTTGAAAATAATGCGCTCGCCGTGGCGGTACTGATGATCATCCCCTTGATGGTCTATCTGAATAAATTCCCTCCGCACCCCTGGGTTAAGAAAATTATGCCAGTCTGTATTGCTCTGAGTCTGGTCTCGGTGATTGGCTCCCAGTCGCGAGGGGCTTTCCTGGCGATTGGTGCTGTTGGCGTCTTTTTCTGGTGGAAGACCAAAAACAAGGCGGCCACAGCGGTCATATTTGTTGTTTTCGCAGTGTTTGCGTCGATGTTCATGCCACAGAGCTGGCAGGACCGTATGGGAGGGATCGGCGAGTACAAGCAGGACTCATCATCGATGGAGCGTCTGGATGCCTGGCAATACAGCTTTAATGTAGCGAGTGCTCGACTGACCGGCGGCGGATTTAATTCCTGGACTATGGAGAATTACGCCCGCTATGGCGTCCCGGTAAATGAGCCATTTGCCGCACACAGCATCTACTTCAGTGTTCTGGGTGATAGCGGTTGGCCGGGTTTAATTTTGTTCCTGACAATACTGCTGCTTATATGGCGACAGCTCGCCAGTGTGATTAGCGTAACAGAGGATAATCCCGAGCATGCCGACTATAATTTCCTGGCGCGAATGCTACAGATTTCTATGTTGGCCTTTATGGCGGGAGGTGCTTTCCTCAGTCTGGCCTATTTCGACCTTGCGTGGCATATCATGGCCATCACGATAGTATTGACGCAGTTGGCTCAAGGGCTGTCTATGAAGAGAGCTGGTAATAAGAAGGTGCAAAAGCCGCCTAACCGAGCCGGAGTTATCGTCGGCGTCGCATTGCCGGGCAACTCGCGAGACGGTTTACGCCCGAGAGGAGCTAGTCTTGGTCAGGTGGACTTCCTATTGATGTCGTTGGAAATAGCGCCTTTGATGCCGTCTCATGAACGGCGGTCCATATTGCTGAGGGCGTACTTACAATGAGATCACAACTTGATCAGATTCAATTCCTGAGAGGAATTGCGGCTTTTTCGATTCTAATTGCGCATACACCGTTTATCCAGAGAGGGCATTTCGGAGTAGACCTTATATGTATCATAAGCGGCTTCATAATGACCTACGTCACTGAGCAAACTTTCCAAAAATTTCTACTCAAGAGAGTTGTTAGAGTAGTGCCGCTCTACTGGCTTGGAACAATCGGTCTCTTCGTGATTGCAATTGTTGCGCCGGGTGTTTTGAATACAGCGACTGACAATTTAGCGGATTTAATACTCATCCGGATAGCCGCTTTGTGGGTTTTGATACATTTGAAGGGCTACCCGAAGACTGGAATTCAGGATGGGGGATTATAGAAAAAGGCAGTTACACAACGAATGGTAATATCCCGCAGTTTGACGATAGGAGAGTGAGTTGCATAAAGGGGTATTATCAGGACATATTGGAGGAATTTTTGGCTACTTTCTGTGCAGTCTGGTCAAGTGGTTATACATGCTAGATTGTGATTATACTCTATTCTCTTTATCTTGTTTAACCATGTTGAGCAAGCTGGAGAATTGAATCCACTGATACTCATGGACGATTTTTCCAGCCCAATCATACTGTTTCGAGCTTTTGATGATTACACATCTTCCTATCGAGTAGATTTCAGCTATGTTGCAGCTTGCGGAGATTACTATAATCAAGTTTGCGTGCAGCTCCGCTGATGTTAGAGATAGTCTTATCATCTAGCGCGCTTGGCTATGTCAATGTTGGTAGCTTGTCGGGCAAGTCGTGAAGCGTCTGTCAGTCAGTCTTGCCGCACAACTGTTGCCGTGGTTGTTGAATACACACGGCAAACAGCGATTGTCCATTTTGATCTATCACCGTGTGCTTCCCGGGCATGACCCGATGCGCCCGAACGAGCCGACCATTGCTGAATTTGACTGGCAGATGCGACTATTGCGTGACAACTTTAATCCGCTCCCTTTGGTGGAGGCGGTGGAGCGGTTACGCACGGGGACACTGCCCAATAGAGCCGTTTGTGTGACTTTCGATGATGGCTATGCTGACAACGAGTTGCATGCCTTGCCTATCCTCAGGAAATACGCCATTCCCGCAACGGTTTTTGTCAGTACAGGATTTCTCAATGGCGGTCGAATGTGGAACGACTCCGTTATTGAGATTTGCAGAAATTTCGATGGAGATAAGCTGGACCTGAGTGAACTGGATCTGGGCTGTCACAGCATGGACTCGATTGCAATGCGCCTGGCGGCCGTCGACAGTATCATCCACAGGATTAAGCACTTCGATCCCGATATCAGAGCGGCGCTGGTCCATGAAATCGAAAAGCGGGTAACGGCACTGCCGGATGACCTGATGTTGACCGATACACAGATACAGTCCCTGGCGCGCAATGGCGTCACCATCGGCGCACACACCGTAAACCATCCCATTCTGTGTAGTGTCTCCAGCGAGATCGCGCGCAGGGAAATCCAGGACAGTAAAGTGTATCTGGAAGAACTGTTACAGCAACAGATCGAAGTATTCGCCTACCCAAATGGCAAACCGGGCCTGGATTATCGTGAAGAGCACCGTGATATGGTCAAGGAGATGGGGTTCAAAGTAGCGGTGTCGACGCACTGGGGTGTGAGTACAAACCAGAGCGATACGTTTCAATTGCCACGCTTTACACCCTGGGACCGGCGAGAACTCAAATTTGCAATCCGACTACTGGCGAGCTATCGACTGGTTGATCCACTGATCGCCAGCGCGCGCTGATTCTCCGGGTGAAAATGCCTATGGCGGCGCTGTCGCAGGTATGGCATTTTTTCGCGCTGCTTCATCCTGCATGGCTTTCTTGATCGCGTCCAACTGTGCGGGCGTCAACTCAGGTTTGCCTGTTTTTGGCTCCGTTTCGCCTGTTCCGTTTTTCCAATGCCCTGCCGCGATCAGTTTGTTTTTCAAAGCCGGCAGCGGAAAGCCGGCACCATACACTTTTTCCGCCAGCTGCTTCGCCTCCGTGTATTTCTTCAATTCCACCAGCGTCAGGCCCATATTGTATTGGGTAATAACATCATTGGGCAGTAGGCGATTCGCGGCTCGATAGGCATTCAGGGCCTTGGCGTATTGTTTAGTCTTTTGCAGCAATACACCGTACATCATGTAAGGCTTGGGATCTTTGGGGCTAAATTTGATTGCCCTTTGAAGGTAACACTCTGCCGGAGGCACGTCATTTAACGGCCAATTGCCCATATGCGCCAGTCGGTATGTGAGGGCGCTATTGAGGGCGCGGTGATGGTTTGGCCATGCCTGAAGGGTATAGTGAATATCATTGATGGCGTCTGACGTTTGCCCTGATATCAGGTTTTCTATATCAGTACTGAAGTGAGATTCCTCAACGACCTGTAGTTCAGCTTGCAATGTATTGCGCTGGAGATAGTCATAGGGACCAAAGGCGACCTGCCCTGATTTACATGGTTTACCGTTCAAAGTGGTGCCCACCCAGGGTGCTAGCTTGTCGGCCAGCCATGCCTGAGTTTCAGGACTTATGCTATAAAGTGCCAGCACTGGAACGATGAGCGCAAGAGGCGCAGAGATGCTTGGTTCTGTACATAGTTTCGATCAAAATGACCCTCCGGGTTTGCTGAATATACTATGAAACTTGCGGTTAGTGTACGCTGTCCTCGCGGAAGGAGTCAGGACGTATTATTTGCTGCCAGAGTTAGTATTCTGCTGGCCTACTCAGTGATGCTGTGGCGAGCACCTTTTCAATCAGGAGGTTCCTCACTTCGTTATGTGAGGATTGTATTATGCCAGCGATTGGGCATTGTGCTGGAAGTTTGTGCACTCTGACGTACTATCATAGATCGTATTCGGCCAGTCCCGATTATGTACGAAATGGTGTGCACCGTAGCGCTCATCTGGAAGTATTTTTCTGAGTTCGTAGGTTAGTGAAAGCCGGTCTCCAAGCCTTTAGAATGAATATCGAACATAGACGGTCTCCGAAAACGAGGCGTCCTTCACTGGAAATATTCTTTGGAGACACTGTTCCGCTTAAGCACTGCCTGGAAAATGAGGTATAGCGTATAGGCAAGCCAGCGTAGATTGAATCCATCGATCAGGGCTGCCTTGGCATAGTGTGACGCAGCAGTATATTGCTTCTGACCAGCCAGAATGCGCGCAGCATGTTTTAGTTCGTACATCTTGGCCTTGCAACAGAAGCGGACCACCTCAATATGCGTACTGAACGAGATTCCTTTGTCATAGACCCGCATTTGAAAGACTTTTTTCTCGATCTCCGAGCTCACCGTCGACATATTGCTCTTTTTGGTCACATCCGGAATGTTGTGCACTGACATATAGCTGGTGCTAAACAGCATTACTTTGGCTGCGTCGATCGACCGTATGTACATATCCCTGTCATTTTCGTAGCGGATGGTTTCATCCATGCCGCCAATGGCGAGATAGAATTCCCGTCTGAATACACTGCAGTTAAGGTGGGCGAAGCCTCCGCTTGAGAGCAGAAATTCCACATCGACGAAATAGCTGTCACCGTGATTCCTTTTTTGGGTCACAACCCTGGGTATAAGATCTTCAATCCAGACATTTTCACTTTTCGCTACACCATCGGCATAAACAGCGTTCTGGTTACTATAATGGACGTCCACGGCGCTCTTGGAAGCAGCCAGGTTGTCGAAGAGTCTCTTAAGGTATCCATTATCCGTCCAATGGTCGTCGTCGTCGAGAAAGCACAAATATTGCCCGGATGCTTTGGACACACCATAATTCATGGCGTAGCTTTGGCCGTGACCAGAGGGCCGATGTGGCAGCTCGAAAAAAATCACACTGTCAAACTGCTTCTGAAATTCCCGATACCGGGCCAGATCGGAATCGGTCGAGCCGTCGATAACAACAATAATTTCCTTTTCGCAAAACGACTGTTCGAGTACAGAGTGCAGGGCCAGCAGGAAAAGTTCAGGGCGGTTGCGGGTGGATATGATGATGGAGAAGAAAGGGGCCTTATCCTTGGATTCCATAGCTAGCTCAGCACTGTGTTGTAGAGGAACATGGTTGATCGCGGTCAGCGGTAACGGGGGCTTTTATACTGCAGGCCAGCCACTTCCTGCGACAAGTCCTATTGTAATGGCTTACCTTCCAACATGCCCCCGGTATTTTGTGATGTACGACAGGCCGCATGGGAAGATGCTCACAAATTGAAGCGAAAAGTGTGTAATATTGGTACAATCGCCGGGACAAAAGAATAATACGGCCCAACCAGTATAAGTTGTCAAAAATGCCTTTAGAAGAAATTGATCAGTCCAACTTGGTAGACCGGGCCATGTCGGCATTTCGCTGGGTCGCGGCCCTGCGTTTTATCGGACAGATGATCAGTTGGCTATCGACTATCTTTGTCATACGTTTTCTTGCGCCTGAAGACTATGGCGTCCTCAGTCTTGCGGAGGTTTTTCGGACCTTTCTGGTGTTGTTTTCCACAGTAGGACTCAGCCAGGGCTTGATGAAAGTTGAATCCCTTACAGGACCGCTGATTCGGAAAACTCTCGGCCTGCTCGTTATCATCAATTCGACGCTGTTTCTCCTCCAGTTTTTTCTGGCGCCCTATGCGGCCCAATTCTATGGCAACGCCGACCTGGAAATGGTCCTGAAAGTGCTGGCCTTTACCTACCTGGTCATCCCATGGACCTCGGTGCCATCCTCGCTGGTAGCGAGGAATCTCGACCACAAGAAAACATCCAAGATTACCTTTGTCACCGATGTCCTCGCGTCTTGCCTGAGCCTCACCATGGCCTATCTGGGCTATGGGTATTGGTCGTTGGTTGCAGCTATCGTGTTTACTGCACTGTTCAACTGCTTCCGGTTCAATCGCATTATTGACTACCCGAAATTGCCGTCCTTCATGCTCAGGGGCACAGAAGAGTTATTCAAGTTTGGTGCTTTTGTCGCTTTATCCGAAGTCATTTTTGTTGCGTACAACCGGGTCGATGTTGTCATTGTGGGCAAGTATTTTGATATCGCGCAAGTGGGTTTGTATGGAGTTGCCATCCAATTGGCGACCATGCTGATGATCAAGAGTGTGCCGCTGTTCAATGTGGTGGCCTTTCCAGCTTTTGCCCGCATGAATGCTGCGACCGGCGACAGAAATGGCTATTTGATCACCACGCTGGGTTTTGCCAGCACCCTGATTTTTCCAGTATTCCTGGGTGTGGCGATGGTGGGGGAGGAAATTATCGGGCTGGTGCTGGGTAGTAAATGGGTAGAGATATCCGGTCTGTTTGCCATTATCGTGGTGAGCGTTCCTTTCAGAGTTCTTGCCTATGTCATATCTCCGGCGATGCTCGCCGCCGGTGGGGCCCGTATTAATATGATGAACGCGTTCATTACACTGATTTTTTTGACTGGCGCTATCTTTGCGCTGCTGCCTTTGGGCTTGTCTGGTGTGGGGATTGCCTGGAGTCTGGCTTCTGTCTGTATTTTTGTACTGACGGTGGTTCGGGGAGGGCGCCTGCTTGGCCTTGCGCTAAAAGACATCCTTTTGTCCATCTTCCCGGCACTATCCGCCTCGCTACTGATGTGCGCTGTGATTTATGCGGTTGATCTGCCGCTGTCGAACGTGTCAGGACTGGTCGCCTTGTATAAGATACCCCTTGGGGGATTTGTCTATGCCCTGATCTTCTGGTGTTTCTTCAGAGGCAGAAGCGAAGAATTGATCCGCGTACTTATGAGGCTGATGGGGCGTCAATAGTGGCTAGTGGCCGTATAAAGATGCCAGGACCGGGGAATGTGTCGAACTGCCATGCCCTCAGGGGAGCTGCCACAGCCGTGTTTGAGCCTTCAAAATGAAGAGCGACCAGAAGCCTCGGATTCTGGTGTTGGACGCGGATATGGTTCCGGCACTGACTATTTCTCGATCGTTGTCGCGTCGACATTGTCTGGTCGATGTCGCCAGCCACACTTCAAGGCCGTTGAGCAGTTTCTCAAATACAGTCAATTCATTTTTGCAGTACCCTGACCCGCTCTCTGCGACCGATCAGTTTGTCGAATGGCTCAGTGAGCATGGTTGTCGCAACTACTACGATCTTGTAATACCCGTCACCGAACGGACCCTGGTTCCTCTTTCCAGATCTCGTGATCGCTTGCAGCACGTAAAAATCGCCATGCCCGCTGCCCATAGTCTAGGAGTGGCGCTCGACAAATCCCGGACGCTGGCGCTGGCTGAAAAGCTTGGCGTGCCCGGACCTGCTGGTGTGTCTCTGGCCTCACTGGATGAGCTTGTCGATCTGAAGAAAACCCTCAGGTATCCAGTGGTGATCAAGCCTGCACGTTCCCTCGGCTTTGCCGATGGCGGGGCCAGTCAGTTGCAGGTCAGCTATGCATTCGAAGCAACGGAACTGGAGGCGGGTTGTGCGCATGCCCTGCAGTTTGGTCCAGTGCTACTGCAGGAATATTTTTCCGGGAATAGGTGTAGGCATCGAACTCATCGCCCGGCAGGGCAGGATTGCCTATGCCTTCCAGCATCGGCGACTTCACGAAGTACCGCTTACCGGAGGCGGTAGCAGTTTGCGTAAGAGCGAACCCGTAATGCCCGAGTTGCTGGCAGCTTCCGAGCGACTGATAGCCGCCCTGGAGTGGAACGGCGTCGCCATGGTCGAATTCAAGCTGGATCCGCTAACCCGGAAATTTTGCTTGATGGAAATAAATGGAAGGTTTTGGGGGTCGCTGCCGCTGGCGGTCGCGGCCGGGGCAGATTTTCCGGCAATGTTACTGGATTTGGAGCTGGATGGGGAAATACGGCCCTGTCGCCCTTATCGGAACGACGTATATTGCCGGTTGTTGTCGCGGGACGTGCATTGGTATGAAGCTGTCCTGCGCGAAGGTGCTGATACGCGTATCATTAAAATTCCTTCCGGTTGGGAAATATTCAAGGAGTTGCGGCTATTTTTCAACTGTCAGACACCGCTTCGACGTGCAAAGTATTCGTGACCCTGTGCCCGGACTGGTCGATGTGGGCAGGATTCTGAATTCCTATTTACAGCGTATCCTTGCACTGGCGCAGGAGAGAAGATTTTATTCACGGCAGCAGATGGCGTGGAAACGCGGAGAGGTATCCACTGCGGTCGCTCAGGCCAGATCAATGCTCTTTTTGTGTTATGGCAATATTAACCGCAGCGCACTGGCTGATGTGATGGTCAGGGCGTATGCGAAGGATTCTGGGATCTCGGTGGCGTCGGCGGGTTTTCACCAGCGAAGCAGGTAGACCGGCCGACCCGGTTATGGTCGACGTTGCCAGGCAGTTCGATATTGATATGAACAATATTCGTTCGACCTGTGTAACGGAGCGAATGCTGCACGAGAGTGATATTATCTTCGTGATGGAGAAGAGCCACTACGACAGGTTGGTCACCATGGATGCAAGGCGTTGCCAATAAAGTTTACCTGTTGGGTGCACATCAGCGCAGTGCTGCTAGTGCTGTGGAGATAGAGGACCCCTACGGTCGACTCCAGGGAAAGCTATGTGGTCTGTTATGAGCGTATAGCGGATGCGATGCATCGTATAAAGGCAGTGATCGCGGTCAAAAGCGGTGATCAGGGCGGAGATCAGTTTTCGTGAATGATGATATCGATAGCAAGAGAATTGTGATTGGCTTGGGATCGGGCAGATCCGGCACGGCCTCACTCACTTCCCTGCTGGATCGGCAGCCCGGTGGCATCTGCTTCCATGAGATGAACCCTTCCTGTGCTGTGTTTAGCGGAAATCCCCAGCCCCATGTGAATGCCATTATGGAGTTTCAAAGATTGCTGCGTGGCGGTGAGCGGACATGGTTATCAATTGATTACTCACGCCCAGCATCCGTTACGACCTACAAAAAACTGCAAGACATGCGTCAGCTAAACCTGATCGGCGATATTGCCTTCTATTACTTGAATTATGTCGAAGATATCCTTCATGTCGCTCCAGAGTGTTTCTTTATCTGTATAAGGCGCGATAGGGGACAAACGGTATCGAGTTGGTTAAAGAAATCCTCGATCAAGCGCTGGCGCTCGCTGTGGCTGGCGGATAAGTTGAAATCCTGGCTCACGCGGACGCCCTTTTATACCGAATACAATTACTGGCAGGAGCATGATGGAAGCCGCTGGAAAAAGGATCCGGTGTGGGACAGTTGCTTTCCGAAATTTGAGGCATTGACGAAGCAGGATGCTATCGGCATGTACTGGGACTATTATTACCTGGAGGCCGATAGGCTACAGAAAAAGTACCCGGACCGATTCAGGGTCTTTGATGTCGAGGATATGAGCAGTCCCGAAGGGCAAAGAGATATTCTGTCATTTATTGGGCTGGAACAATCCCGGATGGTCTATGGCGAGAAAGTACACACGCATAAGTCGAATTGACACTATTTTGTGACATTAGCGCCTATATGTGGATTCAATCACACATATTAACTTACTAACACTATTGCGGGTGATGTTGTCGCCCATTAGGATAGAAAATCATAAGAAAGTTTGCCATTTACGGTAGCCCATAACAGCAAGCAAGTGGTCAGGTTTTTAGTCGTTCGCCCCATATCAAGGATAGTAAGAAGTGAAAAATATAGCTGAAATGCTTCGCCTTCGTGCGCTTGCGACTCCAGATAAAATCGGCGTGAGCTACCTCGAACAAAATACGTCATGGCATGATCTTTACAATCAGGCATATCACCTGAGTCAGTGCCTTCAAAAAGGCTAATATTGGTAAAGGCGATGTCGTGGGAATTTATATCACACACAGCCTTGGGCAGGTCGTTGCCCTGTTTGCGGTGGCCATGCGAGATGCAATCTTCACCGTTATAAACCCACACTTGGTGCCAGACCAGGTAAAGCATCAGATTCAGGATGCCTCCGCAAAGGCTGTGATTGGCTCCGGCGATCTTCTTACACCATTGGCGGAATTTTTCGCCAACCGGCAGATGCATGTTGAGACCATTGAAGCGACAGGATATGCAGATAGCGATACGACTGTAGTTGTCGACTTGAACGCCTGTATGACCACCAATATACCTGTGGATGTGTCCAACTACATTTACACTTCAGGTTCTACGGGCTTGGCAAAAGGCGTGGTTGTGCCGCAACGCACACTACTGGATGGCGCACGAATTGTTAGTGGGTACCTTGGGATAAACCAGAATGACAATATTCTCAGTATTTTGCCATTCAGTTTTGATTACGGACTGAATCAGTTGATGACCTGTGTGTATACCGGAGCCAGGATCGTCCTGCACCAGTTTATTTTTCCAAAAGATTTGATAGAGATTCTGATTCGCGAACAGATTACGGGCATGGCGGTAGTCCCATCGGTATGGCCAAAGCTGTTGAAGCCAGGCCTGAAAAAAGATAACGATTTTGGACATTTGCGATATGTAACCACTGCGGGCGGGTTTCACGCGCCCGCGCTACTTCATAATGTGTCCGAGTTTTTCCCTACCACCGAAATTATCGTCATGTATGGTCTGACCGAGTCTTTTCGTTCAACATATTTGCCATTTTCAGAAATGGTCAATCGCCCCGGCTCGATAGGTAAGGCCGTGCCAGAGGTTGAAATACTTGTTCTCAATAATAGTGGCGAGCGCTGTCAGCCAGGTGAAAAGGGGGAGCTTGTTCACCGCGGCGCATTTGTGACATACGGATACCTCAATAATCCCGAGCTAAATGAGAAAAAATTCATTCGACTTAATATGTCGACAAAGAATTGTCTCCCTGAAGTCGCGGTTCGTTCTGGAGATCTGGTGTCCACCGATGATGATGGTTTCATTTACTTCCATGGGCGTATGGATATGCAGATTAAAAGCAGCGGTTATCGCATTAGTCCTGATGAGGTAGCGCAGGCTGTCCTGTCAACGCCTGGAATAGCGCAGGCGGTTGTTTTTGGATTGCCGGATGATGCCATGGGAGAGGCAATTCATGTTGCATATGAAACTTACGATGGCAAGAAGATTGAACCAATAGAAATCAAGCGTCACGCTAAGGCATCCCTGGCCGGGTATGCTATCCCACACCACTATCATTTTTACGAGAAGATAAAGCTCAATGCCAATGGGAAGATCGATTTCGCAGTTTTAAAACGAGATGCCGCCGCCGGTAACGGATGTGACCAGTTTGGGTGCTGATCAGGGAAATTCACACGAATGAGTGCGAATCAAAAACTGACGATATTGCTCGGTGGTATTGGTGGGGATTCCCATTCGGTGGGGTTGAGTATTCTTCGTCAAGCCTTGTCTGATCGCTATCAGGTATTCTATCTAGGCACACAAAACCCACTTGAGATGTTTTTTGAATACGCGCCACTGTGCAACGCAGTAATGGTTTCGTGCATGGATGGTCATGCGCAGCGTTACCTTACACAGTTTCCAGAGATGCTCCGGGTTCGGCCAAATATGCAGAACAGTTGGTATTTGGGTGGCAATCTCACGATTGGAGATGGCGTGGGTTGTGAGGAAATGTTTCTACGTATGGGGTTTAAGGGTGTATTCCCCAAGTTTGTCGATCTGCAGGTCGTGCTTGACCTGTTGGAGAGAGACTTCCACGGCGTTAAGCCGGTACTAAACAACACTGAAATTTGGCGCCGGGCACGAGATGTTTATGTCACCGCATTCGTTGATCAATCGGAAGAAAAAATATCTGTAGAAGCTTTCGAAAAAATGCGTAAAGACGTGCTTCCCACATGGAAGACAGGTCAGGCCGCTAAGGATTTGATGGAAAATGCAGATTTTCTTAAGGATCAACCTTCGTTCAGCGCGCTACAACGTCAGGTGCTTGATGGTAGCAGGGCGATGCTTGTCCAGCCCCGGTGCGGGGTTGCGTTGGTTGACCAGCAAATCGAGCTATTCAAATCTTTTAAGGCAGTGGGGGCGTCGGTTCTTTCATACCAGGTGGATTCCTACACAAGGAACAATAATTATTCAGCCGCGGAGGAGGAGATTCGCCATAGTAGTCTGTTTGAATGCACCATTAACGGATTTCCGGTGATCAATCATGGTGTGCCTGCACTCAGACGCGTCATCTCCGAGTTGAAGGTTCCACTGCAGACAAGGCACAGCACGAGAGAGCCCCGATTGCTTGCGGAAATATCCTATGCCGGCGGTGTTACGGCATTTGAAGGCGGGGCAATTTGCTACAACATTCCTTACTACAATGACTATCAGCTTACGGAATCTATTCCGGTCTGGCAGTACGTGGATCGGCTCACTGGTCTGTACTATCGAGCGCTTCGGTATTGTGTTGGACCGTGAGTTTTTTGGTGTACTAACCGCTACCCTGATTCCGCCTAGTCTGGCCATTGCAACTGGCATACTGGAGGCATTGTTAGCCGTGCAACAAGGCGTGCGTTGTGTCAGCATCGGCTATGCGGAGCAGGGTAACCGCATTCAGGACGTGGCCGCCATCAGGACAATAAACAATGTAGCGCCAAACATCATAGAAAATGCCGGATTTGATGGAGTCCAGGTAAATTCGATTTTTCATCAGTATATGGCCGCTTTTCCACCCTTGCCCCATCTGGCGGAGGAAATGATAAAAGAGTCAGCGGTTACCGCTGCCTTGTCTGGTGCCACTCGAATGCTTACGAAAACGCCTGTTGAGGCATACAAAATTCCGACAATGCGGGACAATATTGAAGGTCTACTGCTGAATTTTTCCGGAATCAAGGCAGCTCAGGGTCAAACGGTTGATGAGCTTCGCGTGGCACGAGGAGTGTGCAATCATTGAAAGAGAAGTCTGGGCGATTATTAACGGGGTGATCCAGTGCGGTAAGGGCAATGTCGCTTCCGGAATCGTCAAGGCGTTCCAGGATGGCGTATTGGATATTCCATTTGCCCCTAGCGTGCACAATCGAGGTACCGTAATGACCGCACGTGATTGTGACGGCGCTGTGCGTTTCCTTAGGCTCGGCAATCTTCCGTTTGACAAGGACTTGATATCCTTCCACAGAGACAAGATGAATGACCGTAGGCGCCAGGAAGGCCTGCTTGTTGAAGGCAAAACTGATAATGTGTTGGTGGAAAGAGACGTGCTTAGTATTGCGCGTGGGCAATATGGCGGCTGGCCACTTTGCAAGTAATGGACGTTAATTGGGAGTTATAGAATGTCAGTAGCTAACGATATCAAGAGGGTTCTTCAAGACACTCTGGTGCTAGGGGATGAAGTGTATACGCTCGAGGCGACATCACATTTACTGGGTGCTATCCCCGAACTGGATTCGGTAGGCGTTGTGTCAGTTTTGACCGCCCTCGAGGATGAATTTGACATCGTAGTGGAGGACGATGAGATTTCGGCCGCCGTGTTCAAAACATTTGGCAGTCTCACCGAATTCGTACAGGAAAAGCTCAAATAGCGATTTTATTCCCGGACCGGTTGTCCGATTCAACGCTACCAACGCTAAACCAGAATTTGAGCAGGCGGCGGATGACCAAGAAAGGCGATGGGGCTCGTGGTATAGCCGTAAGCACCTGACTGATACACTCCGATTAGATCACCCGGTTGGGCCACTGCCAATTCCATCTGTGCGGCGAGGATGTCCAGCGGGGTACAAAGTGGTCCCACGACATTCACTATTTCTCGCTTTGTCCCCACCACGCGGTTGGCGACAACTACCGGAAAGTTCTTGCGCAGAACCTGACCAAAATTACCGCTTGCAGCCAGATGTTGGTGCAAGCCGCCGTTGGTGATGATAAAGACCTCACCACGGGATATTTTGCGATCCACAACCTCGCAGACATATAGGCCGGCTTCACCCACAAGATATCGACCCAGTTCGATAGCGACACGTGCCGTTGGCAATCTGTCCGCAACATCCCTCATTCTGGCTTCAAGGTTATCTGCAATCGGTCCAAGTTCAAGATAGTTATCACCGGGAAATAAAGGTATCCCAAATCCGCCGCCTATATTGAGAATGCTGACTGGTTTTGGCGCAAATTCGGCGAGTCGAAAGCCCAGATCAATCGTCTTGTTCTGTGCCTCTATGATACTGTCGCAGCTCAAATTTTGTGAACCGCAGTAAATGTGAAAGCCGCGGAAATCGAGGTCCAGCTCGCCCAGTCGCCGTAGCATGTCCGGGACACGCTCCGAATCGACGCCGAATGCCTTTGGTCCGCCGCCCATTTTTACGCCCGAGGATTTGAGTTCAAATTCCGGATTTACACGTACAGCCACATGAGGCTGAATGCCCTGCTGTTGCCCGATTTTTGCCGCTCTTTCCATCTCATTTTCGGACTCCAAATTCAGCGTTGCACCTGCCGCAATTGCCTGCCTGAGTTCCCAATCCATTTTCCCGGGACCGGCAAAGCTCACGTTAATCGGATCAATTCCGGTATCCAGTGCCACGCGTAGCTCACCGGCGGACGCAACGTCCAGGCCATCGACAAGAGATGCCATATGTTGAACAACAGCGGGCATTGGGTTTGCTTTGATGGCGTACTTGATGATCAGGCTATCAGGCAAGGTGTTGCGGAGTGCCTCCATCCGCCGAGTCATCAGTTGTCGGTCATAAACATAAAATGGCGCGCCCCCCACCTCTGTTGCTATTTCCGTGATGGGACGGCCTCCAATCTGTAGGCAGTCTTCCACTACTGGAAATTGGTTCATTGGAGCATGCTGCGGATTTTTCATGATAATGCCAGACGTTGGTAGGTTTCTGATGGGTTTACCGAAACAGTATGCCAGAAAAGAAACCCCGCAGCGAAGCGCTATATTTGCTAGGTGAGACGGCTCACACAAGGTGCACTATAGCCTAACGGGGTCGACTATTTCATCGAGGCAGTTGCAAAATTAGCTTGCTAGCAAAGATAGGAACTGTGAGAATAATTCCGCAGTGTTAGCAGTCTCGCCAAATGTGATCTCCCGAAAGTATGACAGTGTCGATCAATCCAGTGTTTCTAGATGGAGGAAGGGGCCGCCTGTTTGCGTTGCACTTCTGCCCAATTACTCCCCCTCGGGCACATATCGTTTTTTTGCCCCCGTTCTGTGAGGAAATGAACCGTTGTAGGCACCTTGTTGCTAACCAGGCAAAACGCTTCGCGACTGCCGGTTACTCCTGTCTGATTCTTGATCCCTATGGTACGGGAGACAGCGAGGGCGAGTTGGTCGATGCAAGTTGGGAGGGGTGGCGTGCTGACGCAGTTACAGGGGTGCAATGGTGCCAGCAAACATATTCAATTCCTACCGTACTTTGGGGCCTGCGCCTGGGCGCACTCCTGGCGCTGGATATGGCGGCCACGTACCAGGGGCAGTTCACAAAACTGTTGCTGTGGCAGCCAGTGACAAATGGCAAGACCTACCTGACACAGATTTTACGAGCGCGAATTGCCTATCTTTCGGGAAACTCACTTCCCCCCGAGACGACAGAGGAGATGCGGTCAAGACTGCAATGTGGAGACAATATTGAGGTAGCGGGGTATGTGCTCGGTGGCAAGCTCGCCGGAGATATTGACGATATGAGCATGACATCTCTTGCATCGCTATCAGGAGTAGACATTCAATGGCTGCAGCAGACTTCCCGTCCAGATGAGCCGCCGTCGGTTGCCGTGCAAAAAGTAGCGGATCAACTGGTTGCGCAAGGTAATACTGTTGCGCTTACCTTGTTTCAAGCACCGCAAATCTGGCAACTGAGCGAACGCGCTGACTGCAGCCAACTACTCGAGAAAACAAGTGCGCTACAGCTGTCGTAAATTATGAAAGTCATAGAGATACCTGTTGTTTTCGATTGTGAGGGTGTGCAGCTGATAGGCATCGTACATATTCCTGAGCGACCCCTGGCTGCCGGTATTTTGGCTGTTGCAGCAGGCGGTATACAGTACCGAGCGGGTTGCGGGCGCCAGCTCCTGTCCCTCGCCCGTAACCTGGCTGCACAAGGCACGCCGGTGATGCGTTTCGATCACCGCGGGATGGGTGACAGTGTTGGGGAATTACTTGGCTTTCAGTACATGGATGCAGATTTGCAAAGGGCGATCGATGTATTCAAAGACAGCGTTCCGGAGCTAAGGCATATTGTCCTTTTTGGGGGCTGTGAAGCTGCGTCCGGGATCATGATAAGTGCGCATCAACTGGCCAGCGTAAAGAGTTTGATTCTGGCAAATCCGTGGGTCAATGATTCTATGCATGCGGTAGTATCTAGTAGACACTACTATCAGCGCCTGGGAGATCGCCGATTTTGGAAAAAGCTCATAACTTTGCAGTACAATGTTCTGGATTATGCTGCTGGGTTTTTTTCCTACGCAAAAAAAAGAACGGTGGAACATTTTTCTCGAAGTAGGGACTCCTTTGGCCAAATGCCTGAGCCTGCAGTTCCGTTTCAAGAACGCATGTTATCGGGCTTTCAGAAATTCAATGGGCCTGTGCTCTTTTTGAAGAGTGGGTTAAGTCTCATCAGTGAGGAATTCGATCATCTGGTTGAAAGTTCAAAGCCATGGCATAAGGCATACAGTAGAGCAGGCGTTAGGCGTATGGAGCTGCCATCTGCTGACCAGACATTTTCTACTGCTGCCGCCAGGAAAGAGATGTGTGAAGCAGTTGCTAACTGGATGGATGAAGTCAATAGAATATACGCCACTGGTGAGAAGCCGTAATGGCGCAAATTATGGATATTCAGTCAGGGGTCATCGCAATCCTGCAATCAAGACTGGGCGTGTCCGTTGGCGTCATCACGCCGCATCCTGACACTCCAATATTGGGCGCGATTCCAGAGATGGATTCCATGTCCGTCGTCGGCATTCTGGCCAGCCTGGAGGAGCAATATGGAATCATGGTTGACGATGACGAGATTAACGCGGATGTCTTTGCCACGGTGGGCAGCCTGACCGCTTTTGTTGAGTCCAAACTCAAATAGCGAATATATCAAGCGGGATAGTCATCATCGCTTTCAGGGCTCTGGCATTTTGCGAGCATGTCTATCGGAATGCGCGTCCATCCATAATTCAAAAACGGTAAAGATCCACACCAGTTCTCCGTAGTAGGCTGCGTGTTCACTCTGATGCATTTTTATCGTTTTATCGATAAATTCCGGTCGAATGAAACTCCGGCTTTTCAGTCTCGTCAAATTATCGTAGGCCATCTCTCGTAGTGGTGTGTAGGTTCGCATCCACACGCCAAAGGGAAGTCCAAATCCCTGTTTGCTCTTCTTGATAGTTGCCTCCGGTAACCAGTCATTCAATGCGTGTTTAAAAAAGTGGCGCAAGTCCATTCCTTTTATTTTCCACGCGCTGGGTACCTTACAGGAGAATTCGACCAGCGCGTCATCCAGCATGGGATAGGCAACTTCTACACCGGCAAGGGCGCACATATGGCTCACTTTGCGCAGGTCGTTGTCTGCCAGGGTTATCTGCCAGTCGAGATACAGCATGCGGTTCAGGTTGGAAGCCTGAGGGGGTCGGTGATAGATAGACCGTAGCATTTGCAGTGGTAATGCCTCGTTCACTTCAGCCAGAAACTCCTCTGAGAAAATATCTGAGGCAGCATGTCGGTGCAAAAAATTATAGCTTTGCAGCCGGTCCGGGAGTGGCATGTTGGCTTGAGCGATATAGCTACTGGCCTTTGATACCAGCGGCAGGCCAAAAGGCATTGTCTTTATGAGTGGTTCAAGCAGACCTCTGCGCAGAGGGCCTGGAATTTTGGCGTAGTGTTCGAACACGCGCTGCTTGATATAACGTTCATTCCCGCCAAAGATTTCGTCACCACCGTCTCCCGCGAGCAATGTGGTCACCCCATTTTCGGCGGCCATTTTGGCGCAAAAATACGCCGGCAGAGCCGATGAATTACCAAATGGCTCATCGTAACTGGTGGCAATCATCGGTAGTGCATCAACCACGTCCTGGGGGGTGACATAATACTCATTCAATTTGACGCCAAAGTGGCGCGCTGTGATACGGGCGTAAGCCATTTCATCATAGCCGTCAGCGGAAAATCCGATTGAATAAGCTTCCGCATCGCCCTTTCTGACCTCAGCCAGTAGGCCTGTCACAGTGGAGCTGTCGAGTCCGCCGCTGAGAAACGATCCAATTTTTCCGGCTTCTGTCAGGAAATTTTCAAGCGAAGTCCGCAGTATGTCCTTCAATTGCCGCGACAGTCCTTCTAGTGACAGTCCTTTGGTTGCCTCAGAAAAAGCCGGCTGCCAGTAATTGACCACCTGACATTGGCCGTTGTGATAATCAATGTAGTGGGCCGCGGGAAGTTTTTTGAGTCCCTTATAGACTGAACCCGGACTAGGCACCATATGAAAATACAGATAATTGTATAGGCCCTGATTCAGCAGCGAAGGCTCGTCTTCGTCGCTGGCCAAAACTGTGCTGGCGGAACTGCCAAAATGTAGCATCTCATCAGTAGTACGGTAGTACATGGCTTCCTGACCCAGGCGGTCTATCGCGATGAGAACCCGTTTGGCAGCGGTATCGATGATGGCGCAGCAAAAGGAGCCGAAAAGTAGTTTGAAGATATCCTGCGAATATTCTGCATAGCCACTGGCCAAGGCGGCGGCGATGCCCTGTTGCTCGGCCAAGGCCTTCAAGATGCTTGCTGCGGAAATAGGGTCGTCCGGCGATAATTAGCGTACCACCACCGGAAAGCTTATGAGCACTTCCCGTGGTGGCGACCGCAAAACGCGATTCAATGTGGGTGGTGATAGGCAATTGCGTTTGCAGCGCGTCTCGCATAGCACCAATGCGATTAGCGGTGTGCACAGAGCTATTGGCGGGTGTGTACCAGCCAAGCATTCCATGGCGCCGAAATCTATTGCTGGGCGAGTTATCTTCGCCCGTGCCGTGCATCTTCAAAGTAACCCCATCCACCTGCTACACCACCGCTAATGCTACCACCCTGCCCTGGTTGGCGTAAGTTAGCCGTTCAAATTCGTGAAAATTGTTTTTAGACAATTCACTGTGCAACGACAGAAAGACACTACGCCGGTACAGCATTATCTATATGGTGTGCAGCTTGTGTGGTAATAGCAGATACTAGATACTCCCATTAGGTAACGCTGATAAAAAACCGTAGATATGAAACAGAAAGGTCTATTACTGCTTGCACTGCTGCCTATATTGTGGATTGGTAAAACACAGGCGGCTACTGTCTGGGATCCATTCGAACCCATTGACCCGACAAAGATGGTACTTGAAAGTGATGTGGCTTTAGATGGCAACCCCGACCTTAGATTTAAGACGTATATTCACCCATTGGGGGCTCCCGGTAGTAATAAGTACAACAGACCAGATGCAACGACTGCCTTTAAAACAGCCTTCATTCTCCCAACCAATCCCCCCGGTGATGCCAGCCTCAAAATAGTCACTTATTTCGATGGGTATACTGCTGATCCCGGCGGTGCGGGCATGCCTGATTGGTATTATGGTGCGCCGGGATTTATATCGATAAAGACCCATCCGGGACACTACCCCAAAATTTCTGACTATACAGTCAATGGGATTGAGCCGTTTGATATAGGCGCTTTTGCAAAGGGTGACAGCAATAGCTGGCGCTATGGTGTTGGGTACGCGAAAATCAAGGAACTGATGGGGAGCTCCGTTGACTGGAATGCCGGGTTTCGCCTTGAGGGTGTTTCATGGGGGGGCTTCACCGCTATATTGCAGTCTTTCCTGTTAAAAGATCCCTGGGCACAGGGTCTTGTTACCATCGTCAATGTCGCGCTTCCAGGAACGTTAGTCGTTCGACGGGATACCAATCCAAATGATGGCATAGACAAGAACGGGTATTACTATCTGAACACGCCTGCAGTGCAGGCCGCTTGGACTCGTCCAAACGATGTTCTCAATGCAGACATCTTGACGCACGCCTACCTGATCAAGGGAAAGTACTATTCCGTACACGGGAATAGCAAAGACACCGGAGTTGGCTATGACATCGATTTCTTTAAACTCCTTTGTGAAGATCAAAAAATTGCCTGTCTGGGAACCTGGAGAAACGGCGATCATGGCGATACAGATCCTGGTTTGATAGAACGGCCCGACACCTCCAGTTCTGTCGGGCTACCTGGATTTAGGGATGCCGCCGCCGGCCATCGGGAAGTTTTTTCCGGGCCGGACTCTGATGTGCGACTCGATCGAATACTTCCTGTATTTACTCACAGCACAGCAAACCATTGGAATCCAGTTCGAGGCCACTACAATCTCGGCCTGGAATGGAATAGCGATACCGGAAACGTCAAAACAACAACCACCCTGGCGTTGCCTATCCGGTATCGTCGGCATACGGGATTTGGGACGGGCTCTGTCTATATCAATGGTGTCCCCGGCCCGGATACAAACCGCGCTAACTGGATACCTGATCAACCAACGAGTGCTACCTTTGATCTTACGCTTCGAAGAACCGGGAGTTTTGGTCTGCCTTTGGGTAAAGTAGTTAACTTCTCACTTCCTGCACATGGTGCACAGCCAATGCAAACAGGAACAGCAAAGGTAACGGACGCAGACGAAATTACTATTAGCGGGTTGACGCTTGAAAACGGGGCCGCGTACAAAACCCTGACACTAACCGCAGCACCTATAGCGATCATTGATTAGGTCAGGGTTGCCCTTTGGGTCCTCGTCCTTGTAGAAAATCAGATCAATTCGGACAATATGCTATTGGGAAGATACGTTTTAAGACAAAATGCAGGCATAATTTATCGGAGTATTTTTATCTTCAGGACCTTTATTGTCGAAAACGTTTAAGACTAACTCCTTTTCAATATTGAAATGGGGGCGAATCATTTCTCGAACTTCTTCAGCTGATCGAAATAGGTAGATATGATCGATTGCGGCAGCCCAAATCGCCGTTGTGAACATCATCTTTCCTCCTGGTTTTAGAAGCTTTCGCATTTTTTCCAAAAGAGATACGGGATCCTCCAGATGTTCTAGCAACTCGCCACAAATAATACGATCAAACTGTTCGTCTTCAGAAAGATCAAAGACATTTTTGACGTGTATTGGAATAGGTGTCATCCCTCTTGCGAGCATCAGTTCATTAGAAAATTCAACCGCGCCATCACTCAAATCAAAAGCAATGGCATTCCACCCGGGATTTTGTAAGCAAAATTCTGAAATAAAAATCCCGGTCCCAACGGGAACTTCCATTACTGTTCCAGTTTCGTCGTTATATGAACAAAACTCTCTTATGAAAAAGCTAAAAATCTTTGTATGATTCACCCAAAAAGCTTCTGTCAACAACAGTCCCTTCATGTAGATGTCCCGCATAAGCTTTGTATCAAGGTAAACATCGTTTGAAACTTGCTCGAAGGTCTGGTTTCGATAATTTCCCGACTCCTCCAGTTCAACCTGCAGTCGCAAGAAATCATATGAAAACTCGATAAAGGCATCAATTGCGTTGTCATACGCGAGGAGATCGAATTTTTGCATCCTATAAGAGATTTCACAAATTAGTTCACCAAGATCACGATCATATCCGTGCCGGGTCAATTTTTCCGCAACTCCAGAAGTAATAGAACTATTTTTGATCTTGTCAAAGGTGTAGTCAAAGAGCTTCTTTCTATCCACAAACGAATTCCTCTAAGATAAATTGCTAAACGATTTACAAAAAATGGTCGCGTCTGGTTCCGGTTCTCTCTACAAAAAAATACTGCCAGCAAAGTTGCTAATCCAATTGTGCGGTCATTTTACTTCAATTAGGCGACTGATGACGAAAAAGAATGTAGAGCTTATCGTAGAATTCGCAAGGTGCAATCATGTCATTCGGGGGAGGCAATTAGAGTCTGGCGCGTTTCGAATTTAGCATATGTACATGCCTGTGTTTGTCTAGGTGGTTACTAAGTAGGCAATGCCTTATGCTGCGATTGCGTGGAGCTGCGACTTCTCAGCCAGGTTTTGTCTCGTAGTTGGGTCGTCCAGGTGTCACTTTTTGTAGGAGATGTTGTTGTAGCAGGTCACATAATCTGCGAAAAATGGGTTGGGCGTGTGATTTCCGATACAATATCGACGGCGTATCCTTGTTCACGAATGCTTTTCTCTAGTAAAGTACATGCGAGTTGGATGCAAACAAACCCGAAGGGGTTGTATAGCCAAGTAGTTAAGAATCGATAATTGCACCCTCAAATAATTGGGCCAAATGCCGCGATTTAGAGATACATCGGCCGTTGGCTGTTATTAGCGAAGAGCGATTCTCCTGTGGTGGCGTTTGATTGTGAGCTATCTAAGGATTTTGCACTGTAAATTGAATCCAGTATTGTTTGGGAGATAGATTTGTGGAAGTAGATGGTAGCAAAGTGCCTCAGGAAATATACGAAGAACTGACGGAAATCCTTCGAGATGTATTTGACAACGACTCGATAGTGGCTGCCCCCGATTTGACAGCATCCCACGTGGAAGGCTGGGACAGTCTTGGCAATGTACGACTATTTTGACTATTGAACGTGTATATGGAGTTCGCTTTAGTGCTGGTGAGATCAGTGGGATTGATAACGTTGGTGAACTTGTTGAGTCCATATTGAGCAAGCGAGGGCAATAGGGCGATAGAATGCCTATTTGTTTCGATTCTTATTTTGAGCAAGGGCGGTAGGTTTAGTGTGTCGCTGAATATACTGGATCTTCCGTGGCTACCTCGGTTGGGAGCGAGTTTAGAGCAGATGTGCGGTCGCTGCGTGATGGGCTCGAATTTGACCAGTCAAAGGCTCGTAGGCTTTCAACTAGTCGATTAGATATTAGCCAGTTACACTCTCTGGCACAGGCCCTAGGCAAGCAACCCAATGTAGAAGGGGACGCGGGTGTAAGTTTATCAATTCTTTCAAATACAACAGCGGACTTTTTAGTGTCGTCAGTAGTGGCTACGGGACCTCGGCACGGTCTGTGGATCGATGCTAGGGCCCCGGCTTTTGGAACCTTTGCCACTGAAGCACTGGACTCAAATTCCCAAACGAACAAGCGATGTGACGATTTCGTGTTGTTAGCGCTTGATCACAGATGCCTCAACTTTTCCGCCTGTCCAGGTGAACGGCTAAGAGCTGAAGAGATTGTTGCTAGTGCATTTTCTCAAGTACAGAAACTCATTACTGCCATTAGTTCGGCAGGAAGATCAACCATCATTCTTCAGACACTTGCGTCGCCAGCGACCACCATGTTTGGAAGTCTTGATGCCCAAACTCCAGGCACTCTGAGGTCATTGATAGAGCACTTCAATCGGAAGTTGCGTGAAGATCCTATTCCGGGAACCCTACTGCTCGACGTGGCGAGTCTGGCAGAGATAGTTGGCCTTGGTGAGTGGCATAATCCAGTTCAGTGGAATCTTGGAAAATTTGCGTTTTCGCAGCGTGCGGTTCCACTTTATGCGGAATGGGTTTGTCGTCTAATTGCCGCGAGCAAAGGAAAATCCAGAAAATGCCTTGTATTAGATCTAGACAATACGCTTTGGGGAGGCGTCATTGGCGATGATGGTTTGCATGGAGTCGTTTTGGGGCAGGGGAGCCCCATTGGAGAGGCCTATCTTGCGGTACAAGAAACCGCATTGATGCTTCGAGACCGAGGGATAATATTGGCAGTATCTTCAAAAAATGATGATGAAACTGCTAGAAAGATGTTTCGCGAGCATCCCGAGATGCTCTTGCGTGAAGATCATATTGCAGTATTCCAAGCAAATTGGCAGGACAAAGCGTCGAATCTGCGCGCTATCGCTGAGAGCCTGAATATAGGTATTGATTCATTGGTTCTCCTGGACGATAACCCAGCTGAGCGGCAGCAGGTTCGTCTGGCTTTGCCGCAAGTTGCTGTACCGGAATTACCAGAATATCCTGACCTCTTTTCGGACATTCTTCTGTCGGCGGGATATTTTGAGACTACTCAGTTCACCCACGATGATCGGCAGCGGGCAAATCACTATACAGCGAATGCTGCTCGTCGTGCCTTATTAGGGGTTGGAACGAATTTGGAGGAGTATCTCGAGTCTTTGGAAATGGAAGCGCATGTTTCACCGTTTGACGCAGTAGGAAGATCTCGAATTACGCAACTGATCAATAAGACAAATCAGTTCAACCTAACAACCCGGCGTTACAATGATTCTAGTGTTGCTGAATTTGAATCTGATCCTTCTATAGTTGATCTGCAGATAAGACTTAAAGACAAGTACGGCGACAATGGAATCATCTGTGTCCTTATTTGCAAAGTTAGTGACTCGGATATGATAATTGATACATGGCTTATGAGTTGTCGAGTACTCAATCGGCGTGTTGAGGATATGATACTCAACGTGTTGATAGGCATCGCCAAAAAGCGTAGGTTGTCCCGAATTCTTGGAACCTATTGTCCATCGGACAGAAACCGGATTGTGTCTGACTTATATTCCCGCCTTGGATTTCAATTACTGGTGGAGCTATCTGACCGAAGTGAGTGGCATTTGACCGTTTCAGATCACACCAGTTTCCAATGTGCCAATAAAAATTCTACTTAAGCGAAAATATTGAGATAGACAAAAACGCCGCAGGTATGCATTGATAGCTGCTTATGCTATTTAACTCATTGCCATTCATTTTTCTCTTTTTGCCGGTATTACTTACTGGCTTTATGATTTTGAGCGCACTAGATTCGCGAAAAGCATCGCTAAGATGGCTCGTCGTCTGCTCCATGGCATTTTACGGCTTGTGGGTTCCGATAAATCTTGCTTTCGTTTTAGGTTCGATGGCCTTCAATTATCTATTGGCTGCCCAAATCAGGAATTGTATCAAGCAAGAATCTAGTAGAGAGTATTTAGCAAATATACTGCTTACTCTAGGAATTGTCGCAAATTTATGTTTTTTTGGCTATTTCAAGTACATGAATTTCTTCGTAGAGAATTTGAACGAAGTATTCGGGCTCGATTTGGGCATTACGAAAGTCGTATTACCACTGGGTATTTCGTTTATAACATTCCAAAAAATTGGGTTTTTGATTGATGTCAGATCGAAAAATAGTTAAAGATTGTTCGCCCGACGATTTTTTTGTTTTTGTTTTCTTTTTTCCCCAATTAATCGCTGGGCCTATCGTACATTACGGGAGATGATGCCTCAGTTTGACACTTGAAAACGCGGTTGAATTCGACCGAATTTGCTGTCTGTATTGCCCTTTTTTCTCTTGGTTTGTTTAAGAAGGTTATTCTGGCTGATGGAGTCGTACCTTATGTGTCTCCTGGGTTTACGGCAGCGGCACAGGGGAATCCGGTAACCTTTATTACCGGATGGACCAGCGCACTGGCATTTTCATTTCAAATATACTTTGATTTTTCCGGCTACACAGACATGGCGCTAGGTCTTGCACGGTTATTCGGGATCAGGTTGCCGATGAATTTTAATTCTCCGTTTAAGGCGTCAAGCATAATCGAGTTCTGGAGCCGATGGCATATAACCTTGACCCGCTTTTTAACGGACTATCTGTATACGCCACTGGTCATGAAATTGACTCGCTCCAGGATGCGCAGTGGAAGACCTGTGATGGGCAGGAAGTGCACCTACAATTACCGCATTCCTGGTGTTGGTGTTTTGGCCCATGATGCTGACCATGCTGCTGTCCGGCTTATGGCATGGGGCTGGATTCACCTATATTTTATGGGGCGGAATGCACGGAGCGCTACTGGTGATCAATCACGCCTGGCGAGAGTGGCGTCCGAAGAAGTGGGACCGCGCGACCTACGAGCGAATTATGAATCCAATCGGATTTTTCGTGACATTCTTTCTGGTTGTTTTCACGATGGTGATTTTTCGAGCAGGTTCAGTTGCCGAGGCTGTCGGCATTTACAAAGGGATGCTTGGCTTCAACGGTGCCTCAATTCCCGTGGCCGTTTTGAATGAATTAGGGGTAGCGAAAGATGTTCTTCCTGTCTTTTGGAGTTACCCCTGATATAAGCTCTGGCAATTATTTTGTATTTTCTTGTCTTTGGATTAGTGTCCTGCTCCTCGTAGCATTATGTGCCCCGAATTCTATGGAAATCATGCGTCGTTTTGAGCCGGCGCTGTATTTTGACGCGAATGTTGACCACGGACATCAGCTCAGGTTTTTCGCTTCCAGGCAAAAGGCTTTTATTTTCACGCTTTGTAATCGCTGGGCTTTTTTTGTAGCACTCATTTTTCTGATTGGTGTGTTGGGTCTAAGCAGACCTAGCGAATTTCTCTACTGGCAGTTCTGATTGATGTTGCCCTCGCATTTCATAACGCGTTTTGGAATCTATTTGTTGGTACTTGCCATGTTGGTCGCGGCCATTAATATTGTGGTCGATCCTTATCTTCTGTTTGATGCCCCAAGAATCGCCGGACTCACTGACCGCAAGCCTGCGGCGCAGACCAATGACAGGAAAATGAAGCAATATGACGCAGTGCGGCGTCCTGCGCGTACTCTGGTGCTCGGTAGTTCACGTATTGAAATTGGTTTCAATCCACAGAGTAGTGGTTGGCGTGCTGAGGATAGACCAGTGTACAACCTCGGTTTGGCGGGAAGTGATCCTGGAGTGGACGCTCAGTACCTGCGGCATGTGATTGCATCGCAGTCGTCAGGTGATCTGCCGAGTACCTTGATCATTGGTCTCGATTTTGAAAGTTTTCTTTTCCCTCCCACTTCTGCAGAAATTCAGAACGAGAGTTTGTCAGATCAATCCCCAAACAGTCTTAAGGTTATTGCTAACGGGCAACCAAATCCGCACAGGATCCTGCAGACAATCAAAGACTATGCAGTATCTACCCTATCTCTTGACGCCTTTATGGCCAGTATATCGACCATTTTTTATAGCAATAGAGGCACTGGTGCCACTTTAGATGAGCGGGGCTGGATGAATGAGAGTGTATTCGACGAAGCCTCACGGGCAAACGGAGTTTCAGCTCTTTTCCTGCAGAAGAATGTCGAAACTGTCAATCAGTATGGATCAATTCATCTGACCCTGCGCCAGGCACAAGATGGTTCCCTTTTTGATCTGGGTGCTATTACTGAGTTAATCAGTATCGGCAATGCTATAAATGCGAAAGTCATTCTTTTCGTTCAGCCTGCACATGCCGATAGGTGGGAAATTTTTGACAGGCTAGGCTATTGGGACGATTTTGAACGCTGGAAGAGTGATCTTGTGGAATTGGTTGATGAAGAGCAAAGCAGCGGCGCTAAGGTTGAACTCTGGGATTTTGCCAGCTATCAACCCTATGTCCAGGAGGTTCTGCCATCACACTACAATCTCGATTCTAAGCTAACGTGGTTTTGGGAGCCCGCGCATTATCGAACGGCCCTGGGCGATATTATGATTACAAAAATGCGCGATGTGAATTCTCCAGTTCAGTTTGGCATGAGGCTTACCCGGGATAATCTCAGCGATTGGCTACTAAAGATACGCGCGGATCGCGATCAATATAGAAGCGCCAACCCTGATGAAATAGCAAGGATTGCAACCGTTTTATGCAACGCTTCCCATTGTGCCCCATAGACCCTGATCAATAGTCCGCCGACTGTTTAGTGGAGGGGAATTGACTCCTGGTGGCGCAAGTCAGTGTGCTGCAATTAGTTGCTCTACCTCCTGCAGGACTGCAGCGGGCTCTATTTTTTTGCTCCGCAATCCCATCGCTGTGCCAGCTCCAACATCCTTGTCGGAATCTCCCAACATAAAGCTGCGGGATATGTCTGGATCCCACTGCTCGATCAGGCTTTTTAACATTCCCGTCGCGGGTTTGCGACAGTCGCAAACAATGGATAGTTCGGGCACCGTGCCATCGGGGTGATGAGGGCAGTAGCGAATATCGTCAAAATGCGCGCCCACAGTGGCCAGCTCGCCCTGCATCCATGCGTGGAGTGTGTCCACTGCGGCTGCGTCATAGTAGCCTCTGGCAATACCTGCCTGATTGGTCACAATAAATACCAGGTAGCCCGCGTCGTTTAACAGCTTGATGGCCGCTTTGGCTCCCTCGATCCATCGAAACTCCTCGATCCTGTGGGTATAGCCGTCGATCGTGATTCAGCGTGCCGTCTCTGTCCAGGAAGGCTGCGGGCTTTCTTCAGATTGTCCAGAAGGTGATCCCTGGCCCTCTGCAGATCCTCGGGAATACCAATATCAATAAAAAATCCGTCGATAAACGCGGCCGATCATGCGACCCTCGGCCGCGAGTTTCGGAAATACCTGCTGTTCGAGTGAGCAGGGAGTCTCTTCGATGTAGTTCAGCATCTCGGACTTTCAGCCAGTACACGCCGCTGTTTATCAGGCCGGATCGGGTACAGTGGGCTTCTCCCGAAAAGCGGCTATATTCGCGCACCGTCAAGCTCGACAAAGCCATAACGTGTGGCATCCGCCACTGGCAGCAGGGCGACCCGGCACAAGCCAGTCGCCGGCTCATGGTCACGTACGCAGTTGGACAAGTCCAGGTAGTTGAAATCGAAGATAGAGTCGCCATTGAGCAGCAGGAATTCGTCTTGCAAATAGGGTGCGGCGCATACTTGAGCGCGCCGCCGGTTCCCATGGGTGACGGCTCTACGATTACCTTTATGTTGGCCCGTAGTTCCTGTGCAAAAGCCGAATCCTGCGCCATATTTCTCATGCACAACGTCGGATTGGTATCCCGCCAGCAGGATAAAGTCCTGAAAACCAAAACGGCGCAGGTTGAGCATGACGTGCTCCACAAACGGGCGTCCACAAACCTCCAGAAGGGGTTTGGGTGTGCTGCGTACCGCATCGCCCAAACGGGTTCCCTTGCCCCCAATCAGGATGGCGGCTTGTTTCACAGTTTCCATATAAATGTCTTCCACAGGCGTGGAAGAGCTTTATCTATGCCTGTTTGAGCTTTAGTATCAGAAGGCCAATATAACTGTGCCCTCGTGGCGGGGCAAGGGTATACCTTGCGACAGTCAATTTAGAAAGAAGCAAAATGAAAAAATTGCTGTACCTGGTGCACCGATTGCCTTTCCCTCCGAATAAGGGCGATAAAATTTCCTCCAATAACATGCTCAACTACTTCTCCGCTCGCTGGCGCGTTCATCTGGGTACTTTTGTCGATGATCCGGAGGACTGGCAATATGCGGATGTGGTCCGCAGGAAGTGCGAGGATAGTTGCATTGTTAATTTACCCAAATCGAAGCGATTGACCGGAAGCCTCTGTGGGCTTGGTGACGGGGCAGGCCTTGAGCCTAAGTTATTATGGTAATACTGAACTGCAGGAGTGGGTGCGAGCATGCATTGCGCGCGAATGCCCCGACGCGGTATTGATATTCAGCGGCGTCATGGGACGCTTCGTGAAAGGCCTGTTGCCAGCGCATGTCCCCGTGGTATTCGATGCGGAGGATGTCGACAGCGAGAAGTGGCGAAGTTACGCCAAGTCGAAGCGCTGGCCATGTCGTGGCTGTACCAGCGGGAGGCGAACAAATTGCTGGCCTATGAACGCGAGATGGCCGCATCCACGCACGTGAGCATTTTTGTATCAAAGGAAGAGGCCGCCCTGTTCAAGCAACTCGCGCCGGAAAGTGCCGATAAGACACACTATAGGACGCAGGGCGTGGACAGTGCGTACTTCGACCCGCAGTTGTCTTTCGAAAACCCCTACCAACCGGGGCAGAAGGTGTTGGTATTTACCGGAGCGATGGATTACTGGCCCAATGTTGAGGCAGTCAAATGGTTTTGTCAGCACGTGCTGGACGCGGTCCGTAAGCAGGAGCCGAATTTTCTGTTTTGTATCGTAGGGATGAAGCCTACCGATGAGGTCAAGAAACTGGGCAATCTGCCGGGTGTGCGGGTGACCGGTGGGGTCCCGGATGTGCGCCCCTATCTGAGCCATGCACTGGCCGCCTGCCTGCCACTGCAACTGGCGCGGGGCATCCAGAATAAGGCGCTGGAGGCGATGTCAATGACCTTGCCGGTACTGGCGACATAGGATGCCCTGTTGGGAATTGTCGACTTCCCCGGAGTGCTTCCATGGTGGCGAATGATGCTAAAACCATGATAGCCGCCGCCCTGGAACTTCTGGCGCTTCCCCGGCAAACCAATAGTGCAGGCCGAGCATGCGTATTGGAACACTACAACTGGGATACTAATCTGAGACGAATGGAAGCATTCCTGATCAGCGATGGGGGAGGTCTGTAATGCATGTGCTGCATGTACTGGACCACTCCATTCCCTTGCAGAGTGGCTATACATTTCGAACCCGCGCTATCCTCAAGGAGCAGCGTGCGCTGGGTTGGCAGACAACACAGCTGACGGGGCCCAAACACAATCAGGGTAAACCGGTTCCTGCGATCGAGGAGGTTGCTGGACTACAGTTTTATCGCTGCCAGGAGGCAGAGGGTTTTTTTGCCAATTTACCTGTCATCGGGCAGTGGTCGGTTATTAGCGTGCTGACCAAACGCCTGATCGAAGTAGCGCGCAAGGAGCGGCCCGATATCATTCATGCCCATTCACCTGCATTGAATGGTGTGGCAGCGATCAGGGCGGGCAGGGTGCTGGGTCTGCCGGTGGTGTATGAGGTTCGTGGATTCTGGGAGGATGCAGCGGTCAGTCATGGCACGAGCAGCGAGGGCGGTCTGCGGTATCGAATGACCAGAGCTATGGAAACCTGGGTACTCAGGCGGGCTGATGAGGTAACGTGTATCTGTGAAGGTATTCGCAACGACCTGATCTTGCGCGGTATAGATCCCGGGAAGATCACCATAGTTCCCAATGCGGTGGACGCGAGCCGCTTCCAACCGGTGGGAGCACGCGATAGCGCCATCGAGCGCGATTTGAATCTGGCGGGAAAAAAGGTGATCGCATTCATCGGCTCGTTCTATGCCTATGAAGGTCTGGATTTACTGGTGGCCGCAATGCCAGAGCTGTTGTCCGTGCGCCCCGATATACGTCTATTATTGGTCGGCGGCGGTCAGGTCACAGAGGCGATCAAGCAGCAGATCGTGCACCTGGGGCTACAGGACGAAGTGATTTTGACGGGCCGGGTTCCCAATGAGGATGTTGAGGGCTACTACTCGGTTACGGATGTTTTGGTATACCCGAGAAAATCCATGCGCCTGACGGACTTGGTTACCCCGCTGAAGCCCCTGGAAGCAATGGCCCAGAAAAGTATGTTTCTCGCCTCTGATGTGGGTGGACACAGGGAGCTTATTCGCGACGGTATAACAGGTACGTTGTTCAGGGCAGATGACATAGGGGATCTGGTTCGCTCACTGCTAGCATTACTCGATCAGGAAGATAGGTGGCCTGCTATCCGCGACGCGGGGCGCCATTTCGTGGAAAATGAACGTAATTGGATCAACAGTGTGGCAAATTTGAAACCAGTCTACCAGCGCCTGGTTCCCGGGGAGTAGCAGCAATGTTAATCAGATCAAAAGCGCCGCTCAGATTGGGGCTGGCCGGGGGTGGCAGCGATGTGGCTCCCTACTGCGATCTGTACGGCGGGGCAGTGCTGAACGCTTCGATAAATCTGAGTTCGTTTTGTACTATCGAGCCGCGCGATGATGGCACCGTGACTTTTGTGGCTAATGATAGAGAGGAAATTTTCAGCGCGCCCTGTGCGCAGTCCTACGCCTATGATGGACTCCTGGATCTGCACAAGGGTGTGTATAACCGGGTCGTTCGCGATTTTAACCATGGTGAGCCACTTTCGCTAAAAATAAGTACCCATTCGGATGCGCCTGCGGGCTCAGGTTTGGGTTCATCGTCCACCATGGTCGTTGCCATCCTGACCGCCTTTGCCGAGTTACTCCATCTCCCATTGGGCGAATACGATGTAGCGCATCTGGCGTTTGAAATAGAACGGCAGGATATCGGCCTTAAAGGGGGCGCGCAGGATCAATATGCCGCTACCTTCGGCGGTGTTAATTTTATGGAGTTTCACGAACACAATCGGGTCACTGTTAATCCGTTGCGTATAAAGAAGTGGATTTTGAGTGAGTTGGAGGCATCCACCGTACTTTATTACACTGGAGTCTCCCGCTCATCGGACAAAATCATTGCGCAGCAAATTGAAAGCTTTAAATCCGGTGGAGGAAAATCCGTGGAAGCGGTACACCAGTTGAAGCGCGATGCGAGCGCCATGAAAGAAGCGCTGCTGCGTGGCAATATCCGCAGTTTTGGTGAGATTCTTGGTCGCAGTTGGGAAACCAAACGTGATCTGGCAGACCAGATCAGCAACCCCGAGATTGAGGAGATCATGCGTGTTGCGCGTAAAGCAGGCGCGTGGTCCGGCAAGGTCTCCGGAGCCGGAGGCGGGGGTTTTATCGTATTTATTGTTGATCCGGTGGAACGCGTGCGATTAATAAGGACCTTAAGTCAGCTGAGTGGCGATGTCGTTTCCTTTCAGTTCGAACCACATGGAGCATCCGCATGGATCGTCCCGACCTGAGTTACGTAATTAAGGAATTTCAGGCCTCTGTGTCCGTGAAGCAGCGCATTCTGCAGGACTCCTGCTTTATGCAGCAGGTAGTGGACATGGGCCATCTGCTCATCGACTGCTATGAGGCGGGACACAAGCTGATGGTCGCGGGAAATGGCGGTAGTGCCGCGGATGCCCAGCATATAGCCGCAGAGTTCGTGAGCCGATTTAATTTTGATCGCCCTGGGCTACCTGCCCTGGCGCTTACCACCGATACATCAATCCTCACTGCGGTGGGCAATGACTATGGCTACGAACAGCTGTTTCGTCGCCAGATAGAAGCTAACGGTGTGGGCGGTGATGTTTTTCTGGCTATCTCGACCTCCGGAAATAGCCCCAATATACTGCAGGCCTTGCAGGCAGCGCGGCTGAAGGGTATTACAACGTTTGGGTTGACTGGTAAGACCGGAGGCAAGATGCGTGATCTTTGTGACCAATGCCTGTGCGTTCCGAGCGAGGATACTCCGAGGATTCAGGAGGCACATATCCTGATTGGCCATACACTATGCGCCATGGTTGAAGTTGCACTGTTTGAGGACCCTCGGTCTCAAATATAGCGATTTTCTTGCTCTTGGGCAGAGCGGTAGAGTAAGGTATAGCAGGATCCGGCGAAGCGGAAATTGCGACCTCATGGAGACGAGAATGCAGACTGCAATGCTCAGTGTAGCAGTGATTTTGGGGATACTGGTGATTCGCCGGGTTTTGTTCCTCGCCAGAGGCACATCACAAGGCCGTCGTGATCGAGACAGAAGAACAGGTTTCACGGCGAACGACGCGTTCCATGCTGTTTCCATTCTGCCAGCAGAGGCAGGTTGTCCCGCCGCGGAGTCGATTAAGGTGCGGCGCTTCCTGAGTGAAGAAGCTCCCGGCTTGCCGCTAGCAGATTGCAGTGAGGCCAACTGTCGCTGCAAGTATATTCACTATGCAGATCGACGAAGTGGAGCCCGAGATCGCCGACTCGGCCCGGCAGAGAAATCTGATGAATTGGAATTCTGGAGTTTGCGTAGTCGTCGTGTTGCAGTTGGGCGTCGCCAGGGGGATCTGCAAGCCGCCTAGACATTGAAATAGCGTTTAGCTAGATGGATATCGGCCCCCACTATTTCTCAATATCGCCATATCAAATCGTTTAACTTATTGTGCAGTTTTCGGCCTACAGCGTAGATTGAAGGTATTTCAATCGTATTCTGATTCAGCTCTGATTTTGTCCAGTTATCATGTTGGCTGGAAAAATCGGCGGACACAAAATCCTGGGGATGTTGTTGAATGAATGCACACAGTTTTTGCAGGCGTTTCTGGTTAACCCGGTTCCTTGTTAATCTAGTGTATTGAAAGTCCGACTTTTTTATATATTCAAACGGATGAGTGAGGATCACAATGTTCTCGATTCCCGATCTCCTCGCTTTCCACAACAAATGCCTCATTTCAGGCCATGAACAGCTGGTTATCTGTAGCGATTTTTTGTGTGTTCTTCCGGCAAAATTACTGTCCTGATAGCTAAAGACAGGAATTTCCATAACCCCGTGAATAAGGTGTCGGCCGGAGTCATGGCGAAGCAGTGGCTCCCTGGGTTGAAACACGCCCATAGCAATATTGGAGCTCATAAGAATGCCCAACTCACGCATTACTCGATAGACATTTTCATCGGCGCGCAAACTTCCGGTGCGAATCGCAATTGGATTATGACCTACCCACCGTTTGAAAACGGCTATACATGCACTGAACGCCCTTCTCAGTTCGTCAAAGTCCTGCCCTGAGCAGTCATCCTGACGGGGGAAGATGCCCACGTCCGGATCTTTGTTGAAGTTGAGCCAAATTGGATGAATATGCAGCTGAATATCTTGCCGGGCTGCTTTGAGCCGATTGATGATGCCCTGCATGGGTTCATCCCCGAAATAGAAGTAGTTGGCACACTCAACAAAAAATGAAGCGCGGATATCGTATCGATCAAAGGTTTCCAGAAGAAATCCGAGCGATTCTTCCTTGCCATCAACGGACCCATAAACTGCGGGGGCTGCCACAGGAAGGTAAATTTCAGGGCGATCAAAGTGTCCAGCGATACTGAATTCAGTATCGATTGAAATGCAAATTTGAGTTGGATTCTGTGGTGTCACGTTTTGTATGTTCAGCGTTTGTCTCAAGGATCGTACAATGTGAAGCCTCGGTGAGCGGCATCAACCAGCGCATCCGTGACTGTCCCGGCTTGGGCGGCAAACATCGGGCAATTGTGAAAGCGCCATTCCCTCAGGCTTTCGCTCGACATTATCTCTCGCAATTTCCAGATATTGAAGGTCCACTTCTGCTGGGTTCCTCCAATCTCCATTTCGATCTCTCTCCCTTTGTCTACCAAGGTTACAGCTATATTGGGCAGCACGACTTGTGGTGCGGGCCAATCGCCGCCTAGTAAGCTTTCAACATGATGAGTTTGCGTCATTACCTGGAAGGTTTTGCCAATGCCGATAATCTGTGCGTTGTGTTGTGCCATATAATCGAAAGGTGTGCCCTTGCCCATGCCACTGGGTACCTGTTCATGTCCGCGAATCAAATCCTCGGCGTGTGGACCGAGAGCCGCTACCCGGTAAACCGGGTGCCGACTCTGTAGAACACCTTTTGAGCGACGAAAGAGCTCGGTTAGTAATCCCATCTGTGAGGGGGTTCGTCGAAGGTCAAAACGCGGATTTCTCGTTAGAGTTCCACGTGCGCCCTCTCCTTGTTCGCCGAAATTAAAAGTTGGCATTACCAGAGTTCGATTCGGACCGCAGTATTCAATGAGTGCCTTGAGTAGCTCTAATGCATTGCCCTTATACATGGGCAGCAAGCCATTGATAGAGCTGTGAACCATCAAAATTTGCCAGTCTTTGTCCAGGCGATTATCAATCTCGATAATCAGATCGTTGGTGGTAAACGTACCATGGATCAGGCAGAGGAGTGGGCTCGCCTTTTTTTTGAGGTTAAAGTAGATCGAGCGTATCTTAAGAAAATACTCGCGAGGTAGTAGCTTTAGCAGAACAGAGGAGAAGCTCTCGATGATGTTCATTGCAGCCCCGCCCTAACCTACATGCTCCGACTCCAGGTACTTCAGAATCGCCGGTACACTATCGAGTTCAGCGAAGTCGTCAACATCCATATATAGATCAAAGGCTTGCTCTAGCGCAACCATGATGTGTACATGACCAAGTGAGTCCCACTCTTCGATCTCGTCCATCGTAGAGTCCTCCCTGATAGCGCCCGCTGGAACTTCCAGTGCCGTTGCCATGATTTCCTGCAGTTTTTCGAAAACGCTCATTGCTAAAAAGGTCCTTCAATATCTATGGGAAAGTCACTGCCCAGATCATGCGTGTTTGTTAGCACATTCCTGATATACCTGCCGCCCGTAATTTGACAGAAACCGTTATCCGGCAGGAACGTTTCCACCAAAACATTCTTACGGGTTGGAATGTAGTCGGCCGAGAGTTCTTCAACGCCTCTGGATTCCAGGTTGTGCAAGATTGTGTTGAGAAATGCTTGTTCGGCCATGCGACCAATTACACGGCATGACATTAAAAAGGTTTCAAGTCGTGCACTAATTCGCGAATCATGCTCTACGATGGCCATGCCAACGATGCCGCTGTCACCGAAATTATCAGCCAATGAAAAATGAAAAACAGAGGTGTTGGGATCATTGATTTTTTCAATGATGTCCCTCTCGTTGTAGCGCCGGGTGGTGAGATTGAATTGATTGGTCTTCTGAGTAAGTTGTGCCAATCGCGTGACAAGTGAGATGTCATCAAGCCCAACCGACATCTTCATGTTGAGTGACTTCAGATAATCGCCAGTGCTGCCACCGGTTTCGGCCTGCTGTGCACGCTGTGATCTTCGCAGTCGTTCTTGCGCATACATAGCGGTCTTTTCGAGGTCTTCCCTGGTAAGCGAGGCAATCTCCAGTCTTGCCAGAGCATCGAGACATGCCGGTATTTCGGCAGGCCTTGAGGGGACCTGGATTACCTCGACTTCCGGCAAGTCGTATCTTACTGCAGAGCACTCATGGTCGCTGTCATCGACGAATATAAACGAGTCCAGCCCCAGATTCAGCTCCTCCGCAATGGATTTCAAATTGTCAGGTTTTGGCAGCCAATTTATACGCTGTGCGGCGAAGTGTTCGTTTTTCAATAACTGGTGTGGATGGTTTTGTAAAACTTCATTGACGTCCTCAGGATTATTTTTACTGCACAGGGCTAGAATAAATCCCCTCTGCTGAAGGCTCAATATGCGTTTCTGGAAATCTACATAGACTTTACCCGGGTAATCCTGGCCAAGTGCGATTCCATGGATGCCCTCCTCGCCGATAACACCACCCCAGAGTGTATTGTCTGCATCCAACACAAGGACTTTGGCCTTGGTGAGATGTATGGCAGCTGCGAGCGTTGTCACCGCGTTCGATATTGCAAACGCACCGTCTGGTGCAAATGGAAATGTCGATGAGTACCACAGACGCTTGTCGAAGAAATGGTCATGCCCGATTTGCATCGCCACATGGTCTAGATCAAGGTAGCTCACTGCGCTGAAATGATCTCGTAGGCTGCTGGCGAGGCCTGCCTTGACCTGATTCCACCAGTACGCTTCGGAATTCTCTGCCATCGCGTCGTATAAACCGAGGCCGGCGGGTGCGAGGCTTGGCAGGAATGTGACAATGATGTGGCCCGCTACGGTGTCACGGAATCGACGGACCATGCCATTAAAGGCCTGCTGGAATTGCTCATGTATGTATGGCTTGTCTGCGAGCTTGATACATGCAGCAGGCTCCTGGAGTGCAGGATGCAGATCTTCCCTGGTTAGTAGCAGTAATGTGATGTCGGGAGAGTGCTCGGCCAAGCCAGAACTCTTCGTCGCTTCCTGTAAGGTCACGCCGTACGGTGCATGATAAATATCCACGCTCAGCTGGTTCAAGGCAGCGGAAAAATGTAGCCATGGGTCGAGTAACTCACTGGTATACGTATGCACGATACCCAATCGAACTGGTCTGCTTACTAGCTGAAATGCATCGATGTGCTTTTGAAGTTTACTCGCCTGTGCCAATGATGGCACCATGTTGCGCTGCGCAAGAAGACCCTTCAGAGCCTGGGCAGACCGTGCAGTCAACAACGTTTCCAATTGGCTGTCTGATATTTTCATCTTGGGTCAGTGACTTATGGTCAGGCGTTCGCTAAAGAAGCTTACACCCACGAGCGAATTCCGTAATGGCTACCGTTTCCAGAATGCGAATTGACTCCCAAAAAGCGCTGGCATGACGTGGTGTGCCGTGAGATTCTAGCACAAAATATTATGTTGGAATCGGTACAGGCGAGCATAATGTCCCGGGCATTTTCACTCTATCTTGATGCAGTACGGTTTCTGGCTGCGCTGCTCGTACTTTTTTACCATGCCAACTGGATTTACCGGCCTGGGATATTGTTCACCAGTCTCGGGCATGAAGCGGTGGTCATATTCTTCGTGTTGTCCGGTTTTGTTATTGCCTATGTGGCTGACACGCGTGAGCAGGACTTTCGCGGCTTCATGGTTGCTCGAGGCGCTCGAATATTCTCGGTTGCTATTCCGGCGATTATTCTCACGGTGGTTCTTGATGCTGCCGGTTTTCACATCAACGAATCTGTCTATCCTGAAGGATATCGCGCCTGGGACTGGCCGCTGATACGTATTGTGACCAGTAGCCTTTTTCTGAATGAAATATGGACACTGGGTATTCAGCTGTTTACCAATGTGCCCTATTGGTCACTGAATTATGAAGTTTGGTACTACGTACTCTTTGGTACGCTCTTTTTCTTTGCGGGCAAGCGACGTTGGATGGCTTTTTTGTTCCTCTGTCTGATATTAGGTCCAAAAATAGTCCTGCTCATGCCAGTGTGGTGGATGGGTGTCTGGGTCTATCGTTCAGATTACCTGGCCCGTTTACCTGTTCCCTTGGCCTGGCTGTGCCTGGCTATCTCGCTGGCTGGAGGGTATTGGTATGTGCACGTGAATATGGGCCAATTAGGATGGGACTATCTAAAACGGCTGCTAGGTGACGAATTGCATCTACAGCTTTCTTTCAGTCGCCAGTTTATCAGCGACTATTATCTCGGAGCGATGCTGTCGCTACACTTTATCGGGTTGCGGGTTTTGCTGGCGCGGGTAAAGCATCTTCCCAAACGATTTGAGACTAGCATTCGCTTTCTGGCAGGTGCAACCTTCTCAATTTATCTTTTTCATCAGCCGCTGCTGTGGTTTTATAGTGCGGTTTTTTCAAGAGTGGAGGAGGGTATCCCACGCTACTTGATCGTGGTGCCTTTAACACTGCTGACAATTTATCTACTGTCCACCTTTACCGAGCAAAAAAAGAATTTGTGGAAGGGTTGGATCGAACATCTGCTAGCGTTGCTTGAGCAAGTTGGATCTAGGTTTCGTCAGGCGTTCGCACGTTAGTAGTTGTGGTTCCGGTGTCGCTGTATGCGACCCGCAGTTGATCAATAATCACATTGAGTGTTTGTTGTTCATCGGTATCTTTGAGGCTGCTGGTCTGGTCCGTGTGTAATCTGGGTAGTCGTGGGGCAACGACTCTCCAGTTGCGGTGAGCTTTTTCAAAGCATCGCACAAAAGACTCTGCCGCAGCTTTGGCGGCAATATACTCATTGAAGCCCTTTATGCTCTGCTCCAGAAAGACGCTGGAGGGAATGAATAGCTGAAGCTTGTGGTTTCCCACCCCGTATTGCTTGACCTGCTGCAGCAGTGTCGCCAGACCGTCAATGTAGAAATCACAATAACGCGTAAACAGTTGGCGATTCCACCTGTTGCTGTCGCCTTTTGCTATGGTCGGTGAAGCCAGGTAGTAAATGTGCGTTACTGATGTGCAAAACTGGATCATCTCGTCGCAGAGAGTGCCTTCGAGTACGTTGTAAAAGCAGACTTCCGGTGCTGCTCGTTCTTTCCCAATTTCCTCAGATACGCGGGCAGCGTCATCCTTGCCAGCGGCGTAAGTCATCATTATCCTGGCCCCACCGGCCGCGAGAACCTTGGTGATGACCTCCCCCAGTCCTCTGGATGCACCGATAACCAGAGCATTTTGCATGCTGAATTCTTGGTTCCGCACCAACGATGCTATCTGTTTGAAGCCAGCCTGCTGTGCGGGCGGGGAGCGGAAGAACGCCTCCACAGTGCCCACCGCATAGGCATTCCTTACGCCCAGTTCCACCCGATCAATTCGCTCGTCGGTACTGATAATACTGTACTCCAACTGCGAGGCGTTGCTTGAGCCAGTGCCTTCAGCGGTCGTGGAAAAGTGCATGTCCAATTGGGCAAATACCGAATGCAGACCGGGGCATCGCATCCCCACAATCTGGGTGCTGGCGATCAGCGTGGCGAGCTGTGGTTCAGGTAAATACTGCGCTGCGCTGGGGAACAAGGCATGCATGATGGCTTTATCCCACAACAGATTGACCGCACCTGACAAACCCGCACAGGCATCGATAGCGAGTTCCGTACAGGAGGTCCAGCAGTCGTCTATCCGAGTCGCTAAAATGTTCTCCTGAGCGAAAACGGCGCTGTCGATATCTCGGAAGCTCAAGATCAATGATCTGGCATCGAACACCTTCGGCGAACAACTCGAGGCGTGTCAATGCCGTCAGTGAGTATCCCCGAAAACTATCAGTTCCTGATCCTGGTTGACTGGTTTGCTGTACTTGACCTTGATGCTCAGCAGGATGACGTTTTTCCCTATTTTTTGCAGTAACAGATCAAGTGCTTTGACGGTGCCACAGACGCCATGAATCAGCGTTTGCCCAAATCGGGTGCGTCGCGCGGCCACAGGATCCAGATGGAGTGGATTGAAGTCACCTGAGGCGCGTGCGAAGTCGCGGGACTCTGGCGGCGCTATAGAGAAACTTCCCAAGTTCTTCATGGTCGCCCTCATGAAAGCGATTAGTTTTTCGCAGGGTCCTCAGCTCTGATCGGGCCAACAAAAAGCCCGCGGGATTTCTCCCGCGGGCTTTGAGGACTTATCAGAACTATGCGTTACTTGGAAGCGGAATCGCAGTCCGTGCGGCGGATGACGACGCGACGGTTCTCGGCGCGACCTGCCTCGGTATCGTTACTCGCAATTGGTTTGGATTCACCGAACGCTTCTGTTGCGAAACGATTACCCAGATTCACACCCTGTGATGCCAGGTAGCTCGCTACAGACTCCGCACGCCGTTTTGACAGGCCCATGTTGTAAGCTTCGGAACCAACACTGTCGGTATGACCTTCAATCACGCCGCCGATAAAGCCTGCTTTCGGGATTCGTCAGGACAGGTACGAGCTTATCAAGCTGCGCCATGTCGCTGGCGACTCAATTTGGCAGAGTCAAACGCGAATTGTAGCTGCAGGGTGTAGTCGCAATCGCAACCTATAGAGCCAACGCGGGTGCCTGGCTTGTGTCGGGGCACTGGTCAACCGCGTCGCAGACGCCGTCGCCGTCGCCATCAGGACATTTCGCTGGTGCAACGGCGACCGGCGCGGCAGCGGCAACTGGTTCAACCTTGTCGCTGAAGAAGCGATAGGTTATACCCGCGGACACGAAGTAAAAGTCATCGACTTCGTTGTCGTCGTAGCCTTCGGCTTCCACGCGTAGGCCCCAGTGACCTTCACCGAAGTTGTAGGCAGCGCCCACGCCATAGGCCAGCTGCGTATCATTGTCACTGTCGGTTCCGAAGTTCTGTGTTTGTCGAGCTTCTGCTTCTAAATCGGCCGCACCAACTTTGGCGAACAAATCAACCGGCCCAATTGGCAATGTGCCAACGAGGAAACCCTCCCACGCCGATGAAATCCAGATCGGGCGTTCGAATTTGCGTACCGTTCCTGGAATAAGTTATCGCTCGAGTACTGCCGAAATCGACGTAGCCAGCTTCTATGCCCAGCCAGGGCAGGAATTGGTAGCCGATATAGGCCTTCCAACCGGTTTCATCATCGTCGATCTTGTATCAGTTTCTGGATCATCGTGATTTCATCTATCAATATAGGATTGACCGCCGCTGGCGCCGAGGTAGAAGCCAGGCTCCGCAGCGTAGGCGGCACCAGCAACGAGCGCGGGCGCCAGGAATGCTGCAAGCAGCGTTTTCTTGTTGATAAGCATAATGTATCTCCGTGAGGTTCTCATGACTTCTTTTTTGAACGAAACACCTCGGTTGCCCTAGGCGTCGCCTGCACCGTGTGCTCTAGTAAAACCTAGGTCACTATAGCTGACGAAACAGCTTTTGGCCAAAAAAAGATGCTTTTGTCCGGTTTTTTGTTGATTTTTCACAAAGAAGTAAATCAGGAACTCTGAAACAACATATAGCCTGTCTAAGCTGCTGAAATATAAGGGTTGTTGGTACCGGAGGCCGGACTCGAACCGGCACGCTTTTAAGGGCATCGGATTTTGAATCCGACGTGTCTACCAATTTCACCACACCGGCCTGGAGGGATAGGAGGTTGGCAAAAAAGAGACGCCCTCCTGGAGAGCGCGCGATTATAGCAATCGAGGGTGAAAGTTCAATAAATTTCCTTAACCTGTCGGAACTTTGCCTGTACACTTCGCGCCTGTTCCAGTTTCGATCCAAATTGTGACATTCACCCCCGTGTAGGCGAGTGGTCCGAGTCACCACAGAGAAAAGAGCATGCCCATGAAATTAGTAAAAAAGACAGAGCAATACAGTATTTACCAGCGTGGCGACGATCGTTACGCCGTCAGAGACGCTAACAAGAAACCCGTTAACGGTGAAGAGAAGGCGCGTATTCTGGTGGCGGAGGAACTGGTAAAACTGGTTCTGCCTGCGAAACCGCCTGTCGAAGAGGTGCCAGCAGTAGACACTTCTGCAGCAGCAGAGTCGCCTGATACAGCCGAAGCCCCGGTAGCGGATGCTGCCGAGGAAGAACCCAAGTAAGCTTTCGAGCTTGCGCCAGAGCCGGCCATGAGCCGGCTTTTTTATCGATGAAACGTAGCGACTTCAAGTACTCTCTACCGCAGCAGTTGATTGCTCAGCATCCACCGCCTGAGCGGAGTGCGAGCCGACTCTTGGTGCTCGACGCGGCCAACGGCGCAGTCAAGCACCACCATTTTAGTGAACTGCCTGATTTTCTCAGCTCGACCGATTTGCTGGTACTCAATGATACCCGGGTCATACCTGCGAGGTTGTGGGGACGCAAGGCAACGGGCGGTAAAGTGGAGCTTCTGATCGAGCGCTTTACGGGTCCATATGCCGCTTTGGCGCATATTCGATCCAGTAAATCTCCCAGACCCGGATCGGTCATACAACTTTGCGAGTGGGCAGAGGGTGAGACGGGCCCCTATCAACTGCTTGTCACCGGGCGGGAGGGCAACTTGTTCCGTATTGAATCTCGGCACGGCCCTGCTCTGGCTGATATCCTTCGAGACATCGGTCATATGCCTCTGCCACCGTATATTGAGCGCGAAGATGTGAGCGCCGATCAGGAGCGCTATCAGACCGTCTACGCCCGGCGCGAGGGGGCCGTGGCTGCGCCCACCGCAGGCCTGCATTTTACCGAGGCGCTGTTGGCGCAGCTCGCTGCGCGCGGGGTCCGGCAAGTTGCGGTCACCCTGCATGTGGGCGCGGGCACTTTCCAGCCGGTGCGCGAAGACGAGATTGAGCGACATGTGATGCACAGCGAATTTGTTGAGGTCAGCGAAGCCGTGTGCACCGCCGTGCGCGACACGCGGGCGCGCGGCGGGCGCGTGATCGCGGTGGGCACTACCGCAGTGCGTGCCCTGGAGTCTGCCAGCCTGGCCACCGGTGCACCGCAGCCATTTACGGGTGATACCGATATCTTTATCTATCCCGGCTATCGCTTTCGCAGTGTCGATGCCATGGTCACCAACTTTCATCTACCTGAATCGACACTGTTGATGCTGGTGAGTGCCTTTGCGGGCAGGGAACATATACTGTCTGCTTATGCGCAGGCTATCGAGGCAAAATACCGTTTTTTCAGTTACGGCGATGCCATGTTTATTTCCGCGAATACACAGAGGCAGGGTCGTACATGAGCCATGAGTGTGACATGCGCTTTGCAGCAGCTGGGCAGCGATGGTCCGGCTCGGCGTGGACGACTGCTGTTTTCACGCGGTACTGTGGAGACACCGGCATTTATGCCAGTGGGGACTTACGGGACCGTAAAGGGCATGTCGCCACGGGACATACGCGCCACCGGTGCCGAGATTCTTTTGGGAAATACCTTTCACCTGTGGTTGCGCCCAGGCACTGAAATCATCGAACAGCATGGTGATCTGCATGATTTTATGGCCTGGGACGGCCCCATCCTGACAGATTCCGGTGGGTTCCAGGTATTCAGCCTGGGTGAGATGCGTAAGATATCGGAGGCCGGTGTCGCGTTCCAATCGCCCGTTGATGGTGCCAAAGTTTTCCTCGATCCTGAGACATCCATGCGCATTCAGCGCAGTCTGGGCGCGGACATCGTGATGATCTTTGACGAATGTACGCCCTACCCGGCAGCGGAAGTCGAGGCACGCCAGTCCATGGAGTTATCCCTGCGCTGGGCGATGCGCAGTAAATCCGCTCATGGAGAAAGTCGTGCGGCGTTGTTTGGTATTGTGCAGGGCGGTATGTATCCACAGTTGCGTATGGAGTCCCTCGCCGGCCTTGTGGATATTGGCTTCGACGGCTATGCCATTGGTGGCCTGTCAGTGGGAGAGCCCAAAGAGGAGATGCTCAGCGTGCTAGATGCACTGCGTCCGGTCATGCCCGCTGATAAGCCCCGTTACCTGATGGGCGTAGGCACACCGGCGGACCTGTTGGAGGGGGTGCGTCGGGGCATCGACCTCTTCGACTGTGTGATGCCCACGCGCAATGCCCGCAATGGCACTCTCTTCACATCACGGGGAGTGCTGAAGTTGCGCAATACCCGCCACAAGTCCAGTACCTTGCCTCTCGACGAGGAGTGTGACTGTTATACCTGCCAGAATTTCAGCCGCGCCTATCTGCACCATCTGGACAAGTGCAACGAGATTCTGGGCTCCCAGCTCAATACAATTCACAACCTGCATTTCTACCAGCAGCATATGGCCGCTATCCGCGGAGCCATCGAAACGGAGAGGCTCGAGCAGTTTTCCATGGAGTTTTACGCGCGTCAGGCGAGGGGTGTGTAATGTATAAACTCTGCTTTTATGTACCCGAATCTCACGTGGAGCAGGTCAAGTTAGCGGTATTCAACGCAGGTGCAGGACGGATTGGTGACTACGACAGCTGCTGCTGGCAGGTCCTGGGTCAGGGCCAGTTTCGGCCGCTCATGGGCAGCAAGCCCTTTCTGGGGCGTCAGGACGCCGTTGAAGTGGTGACGGAATATCGTGTGGAAATGGTATGTGAGCCTCAGGTCGTGCGTGCTGCCGTGGCAGCGCTACTGGACGCCCATCCCTATGAAGAGCCCGCCTGGGATGTCGTGGCCATGGTCACAGAGTTGCCTGGTCGATGAACACTTCCGCCTGCGCCGGCATTCTTCAGCGGATTGCGTCGCGACTGCACCAGGTCGAAAGTTGCTGGACTTATCCCGTGGGTGCGGGGCAGTGGCCGCAGGCCGCAGTCTTGGTGGCACTCACCGCGGAAACAGAGCCCCGTGTATTGTTGGGTCGCAGGGCCATGCATCTGCCTTTGCATCCTGGTGAAATTGCGTTCGCCGGAGGTAAACGCGAAACTACAGACGTGTCACCTTGGCAGACTGCGACGCGTGAGGCGATGGAGGAAGTCGGTCTCACAGCGGCACTGATTACTCCGCTGGGTGATCTGGAACCCTTGATTACGCGGACTGGTTTTGAAGTGTTTCCCTGCGTGGCCAGAGTACCTGCCGCACCCGAACTGGTGGTCGATCCAGGTGAATTCGACAGTGTGTTCTTTACACCCTTGGCCGTCTTTGCAGATGCGAGCATATTTCGCCTGGAGACAATGTCCGACGGTAGCCGAGCGCGTAAAGTGCCGCATTATCAAATCGGCGCTGACAACGTCTGGGGCGTTACTGCGGCGATCCTGGCACTGTTGGCCAATGTCGCCTACGATGCTGGATTAGACTTGCAACGCGACTGGAAGCAGCAGCCATGAAGTACAGTCTTGGCGATAAACGGGTAGAGCTGGTGGGCAAGGGACACTTCATCGCCCCTAACGCAATCCTGATCGGTGACGTCATCCTGCATGAAAACGTCAGCGTTTGGTTCAGCTGTGTTTTGCGCGGTGATGCGGACCGTATCGAGGTCGGCGCGGGCAGTAATATTCAGGATGGCACTGTGATGCACGCTGATCCGGGTTTTCCGCTGACGGTGGGACAGAAAGTGACCGTGGGGCACAATGCCATGTTGCACGGTTGCACCATCGGTGATGGCTCTCTGGTGGGGATCAACGCAGTCGTTCTCAACGGGGCCAAGGTAGGAAAGGGCTGTCTGATCGGGGCTAATGCTCTGGTGACCGAGGGCATGGAAATACCCGACGGCTCCCTTGTGTTAGGGTCGCCTGGCAGAATCAAGTCACAGTTGTCTGCAGAGCAACAGTTGGGCCTCATGCACAATGCGGACCATTACATCGGCAATGCCCAGCGTTACAACGCGCTGCTCGGGGTACCGGAATGAGTGATGATGAGCCGCGCTCACCCTGTATCTCGGTGTGTGTGCTGGACGACAATGATATTTGTATGGGCTGTTACCGGTCTGCTGCGGAGATTACCGACTGGTTCATGGCCACTGACGAGCAAAAACGCGAGACGCTGCGTCTGGCGCGCGAGCGCATGCAGGCAAGCTCTGCGATCCGACTGCTCTGATTGACGTGGTGCATGACGTATATTGAACCGTGCGCAAGACACGCAGCAGCTTTACGATGAATCAGGTAGCCAAGTGGGCGCGAACCGACTGCACCACATTGCCTTCCAGTGCCAGGATTTCCAGCCGATAGCTCCCGATGGCGAGTCCTGCAGAGGCATCGGGAAATCCCTCCAGGTATTCCAGCATCAGGCCACTTAGCGTTTTGGGGCCGTCCGTGGGCAGAGTCCATTCCAGTGACTTGTTGATGTCGCGAATGCTCGCTGTACCGTCTATGATGTAACTGCCATCGCGCTGCGGGAAAATGCTGTCCGTGGTCTCGGCCATATTGGAGGTAAACTCACCGACTATTTCCTCCAGAATGTCCTCCAGCGCTACCAGGCCCAGCACCTCGCCATATTCGTCGACCACAACGCCAAGGGGTGTTTTCTTTTTCTGGAAATTCATCAGCTGGGTGTGCAAAGGTGTGCTCTCGGGAACGAAGTAGGGTTTATCCATCTCCCTCTCCAGCGCGGACCTGTCGAGCCCGTGCGTGTTGATAATGCGGCTGATATTGCGCATGTGCAACACGCCCACGATGTTGTTGATGTCATCGCGCCAGACCGGCAGTCTGGTGTGGGCGCTGGATTGGATGCGCAGCAGGATGTCCTCATCGCTGTCGTCGAGGTCAATGCCGAACACCTCGTTGCGCGGCACCATGATGTCATCGACCGATACATGCTCTAAATCTAGAATATTCAGCAATAATTCCCGGTGCCTTGCGGGAATTAACTGACCCGCGTCGGTTACAATAGTACGTAACTCACCGGCGGACACGTGCACTTCGCTCTTTTTATCGGGGTCGAAACCAAGCATTCGCGAGATTCCATTGGTAACGCTGTTCACCATAACGATCACGGGATACATAATTTTTAATAGCGGCAGTAACACCAAGCTGGCAGGAAAAGCCACTTTCTCCGGGTGCATTGCGGCTATAGTTTTTGGCGTAATCTCACTTAGAATCAGAATAACCAGGGTAAGGACGCCAGTGGCGATGTAAACGCCGGCATCTCCCCACAGGCGGATGGCAATGACTGTTCCTATAGCAGAGGCGAAGATATTCGCCAGAGTGTTACCAATAAGGATCAGGCCAATCAGTCGATCAGGGCGTTCCAGCAATTTCCCGGCGCGTATCGAGCCGCGGTGCTTTTGTTTCTGCAGGTGTTTCAATCGATAGCGATTGAGGCTCATCATGCCGGTTTCTGCACCGGAGAAGAAGCCTGAGAGAATGACTAGTGCTGCAAGAATGAAGAAAAGTAAACCCAGCGGTGCTTCGTTCAAAGCCGGTTTGGACCTCGGAGAGAATAGCGATTTCTATCTTGAAGAAAAAGCGGTGATGGGGCAAGCCCTGTGGCTTGGTTTGTTTATCTTTTTACGTACGGTGCAATATCAGCTCCAGCACAAGTTTCGAGCCAAAAAAAGCCAACATGAGCAATATGAAGCCCGCAAGTGTAAGGCGCACGGCTGTCTTGCTGCGCCAGCCCAGTTGATAGTGTCCCCACAGCAGCGTGGCGAATAACAACCAGGCGGCGATGGTAAGCACTGTCTTGTGTACCAGGTGCTGGGCGAAGAGATTGTCGACAAACAGGGCTCCTGAAACGATGGCGATTGTGAGCAACCCCAGACCTATCCAGAGTAATTCGAACAACATACTTTCCATCAGTTGCAGTGGCGGGAGTATCTGGATAATGCCGCGGGTATGGCGCTGTTTTAATTGGTGGTCCTGTAATGAGAGCACCGCTGCCTGAATTGCTGCCAGTGTGAGTAGAGCATAGGCCAGGATGGAGCTACTGATGTGCACTATCATGCCGCCGCTGAGGTGAGTCAGCACCGGAGCTGTATCCGGTGCAAAGGTGGATACCAGTACCGCCAGGGCCGATAGGGGAAACAGCGCAATCAGCAAATTCTGCAAGGGCCTGCGGGTTAGGGTCGTGATACATGCCAGGTTGATTACCAGGAACAGCAGGGCAACAATTTTGAAAAAGCCAAGGTCAACACCTTCACTGGTAAAGGCGATTTTCCATACGATAAGCGCGTGTGACAGCAGTGCCAATAGACCCAGAGCAAATACCCCGCGATCGATTTGCTGGCGCCGTTGCGTCAGATGCAGTAATTGCAGGCCGGTAGCGGCCAGGTACAGCAATGCGCAAAGCGGGGCGAGTAAAACTAGCGACATCGGTTTGGGGCTTGGGCCCGGGTAAAGTATACTGCGCCCTTTGTACCGGCTTGTCACACCAGAATCAATAGCGACCAATGTCAGTGCCTGTCGCGACCATGGAGAGATACACGATGTTTGAGAGTTTGAGCGATCGACTGTCCCATAGCCTGCGCAGTATTAGCGGCAAGGCTCGCTTAACTGAGGAGAATATCCAGGAGACGATGCGGGAAGTGCGGATGGCCTTGTTGGAGGCCGATGTGGCGCTACCGGTCGTTAAGGAATTTGTAGATTCGGTGAGGCAGCGCGCCCTGGGTCAGGACGTGATGAAAAGTCTCAGTCCCGGCCAGGCATTTCTCAGGATTGTACAGGCTGAGTTGGAGGCCGTTATGGGTTCGGCCAACGAGGGGCTGAACCTAGCTACTACGCCTCCCGCCGTGATAATGATGGCTGGCTTACAGGGTGCCGGTAAAACCACCACAGTTGCCAAGTTGGCCAGGCTGCTGAAAGAGCGCGACAAGAAGAAGGTCACTGTCGTCAGCGCTGACGTATACCGGCCCGCGGCAATCAAACAGTTGGAAACCCTCGCAGCTGAGGTCGGCGTGGATTTCTTTCCCAGTGACATAGGGCAGCAGCCGGTGGCAATTGTGCAGGCAGCATTGGTGCACGCCAGGATCAGGTTTAGTGATGTATTGATCGTCGATACTGCTGGACGCTTGGCTGTCGACGAGGAAATGATGGCCGAGATCGCTCAGTTGCACGCTGCCGTGAAGCCGGTGGAGACCCTGTTTGTGGTGGACGCCATGACAGGCCAGGATGCGGCTAATACTGCCAAGGCTTTCGGTGCTGCGCTGCCGCTGACCGGAGTGATACTGACCAAGGTGGATGCGGATACCCGCGGAGGTGCCGCGCTGTCGGTGCGCTCTATTACCGGCAAGCCGATCAAGTTCCTTGGTGTTGGCGAAAGGACCACTGCTCTGGATCCTTTCCACCCGGATCGTCTGGCTTCACGCATCCTGGGGATGGGCGATGTGCTATCGCTGATCGAGGAGGTTGAACAGAAGGTCGATAAGGATAAGGCGGCCAAGTTGGCGCGCAAGGTAAAAAAAGGCCAGAAATTCGACCTTGAGGATTTTCGCGATCAGTTGCAGCAAATGAATAACATGGGAGGCATTGCCGGGATGCTGGACAAGCTGCCGGGTATGGGCAAGATGGCACAGGTGGCGCAGCAGAACGTCGATATAAAAATGTTTGCGCGGATGGAGGTCATGATTGACTCCATGACCCCTAAGGAGCGCCGTAACCCGGACTTGATCCAGGGCACCCGCAAGCGCCGCATTACCCAGGGTTCCGGTACGCAGGTGCAAGACTTGAACCGTCTCCTGAAGCAGCACAAGCAGATGCAGAAGATGATGAGGAAGATGAAGGGTGGGGGTATGGAAAAGATGATGCGCGGCTTCGGCGGAATGATGCCTCCAGGGGGCTCAGGCGGCGGTTTCCCATTTCGTTAAAGTATAACTAACGGATTTAGCTAAAAAATAATTTGGCGTGGGGTTTAATATCGGACGCATTTTCCGTATGATACGCCACCTTTACGGCTAGCCAGCCGTTTTTTGTCGTGTGTGTCGATGCGAAATCGCAGCAGATACCTACTCATTTCTAGGAAATAACGCAAAATGGTAACAATTCGTCTTGCTCGAGGTGGCGCCAAGAAGCGCCCTTTTTACCACCTTACGGTGACCGATAGTCGCAATTCACGCAACGGCCGTTTTATCGAGCGTGTCGGTTTCTTCAATCCGACCGCACGCGGCCACGAGGAGCGTTTACGGATCGATACCGACCGCGTTGAATATTGGCAGGGCCAGGGTGCGCAAGTGTCTGAGCGAGTGGCCAAGTTACTCAAGGATGTCGCCGCTGCGGCGTGATAGACCCGGCCCGGCAGTACGGGGACCGTGTTCATGAGCGGGTCCGCTGTCGACGGGATGCTGGTGGTTGGCAAAATCACTGGCTGCTATGGGCTTAAGGGGTGGGTCAAAATTCACTCGTACACCGAAACACCGGAAAATTTCCTGGGATTCGGTGCCTGGCAGTTGAAACGACGTGGCGTTTTTGAGTCCGTCGACTTCGACGCGATTAAACGTCAGGGCAGGGGCCTGGTGGCCCACATCGCGGGGGTGGATGATCGCTCGCTGGCGGAGTCTTACAGGGGGCTGGAGGTTGCTGTTCCGGGAAGTGCCCTGCCGGCACTGCCGGAGGGTGATTATTACTGGCGCGATCTGCAGGGTTTGCAGGTGTGGTGTCAGAACGGGGGCGACAGGGTGCTGCTGGGGACGGTGGACCACCTGATCGAAACCGGCGCCAACGATGTGTTGGTGGTGAAAGCCTGTGAAGGCAGTATAGATACGCGGGAACGCCTGATTCCCTATTTGCCCGGCAAATCGGTTGTTCGGGTAGATCTGGGGGCGGCGCTTATTGAGGTTGATTGGTTCGTCGACGACGAGTGAGGAACCAGGTGAGAGCCCCGGGCGGGACACGATGCGAATTGCACTGGTGAGCCTGTTTCCAGATATGTTTGCCGCAGTGGGTGAGCATGGGGTAACTGGAAGGGCGGTCAGGCAGGGCCACATGAGCCTGAGCTACAGCAATCCGCGCGACTATACCGCGGATACCCATCGTACCGTGGATGACAGACCCTACGGCGGCGGCCCGGGCATGTTGATGAAAATTGAACCCTTGCAGCAGGCGATTGCCGCGGCAAGGAAGGCGGCGGGGCCGGATGCCAGGGTCATTTACATGTCGCCCCAAGGGCAGCCATTCCATCACGGTAGAGCGATGGAGTTGGCGCAACTGCAGGGGCTGGTGCTGGTCGCAGGTCGCTATGAAGGTGTGGATGAGCGCCTGATAGAGGTCGAGGTGGATGAAGAATTGTCCATCGGGGATTATGTATTGAGCGGCGGCGAACTGGCCGCCATGGTGGTCATCGATGCGGTGACACGCCAATTGCCCGGTGTATTGGGGCATGAGTCTTCGGCACGTGAGGACTCCTTTGCGGAAGGCTTGCTGGACTGCCCGCATTACACCAGGCCGGAGACTTATCAAGGCATGGGCGTGCCGGAGGTATTGCTTAGTGGCAATCATGAAGAGATTCGCCGCTGGCGCCTGAAGCAGGCACTGGGAAGGACCTATGAGCGTCGCCCGGAGCTGCTTCAGTGCAGGGCCATGCAGACCGAGGAAGAGACATTGTTGGCGGAATATCTCCGCGAACGGAAATTACCAACAGAGCGTTAGCTGTGAAGCTGAAGAGTTATTCAACAGGAGTACCACATGAGCACTAACAAAATCATATCCCAGCTTGATGCAGAGCAGATGGGCAAGGAGCTCCCTGAGTTCGGCCCCGGAGATACCGTGGTCGTTCAGGTGAAAGTAAGTGAGGGTACCCGCGAACGTTTACAGGCATTTGAAGGTATTTGTATCGGTAAGCGCAATCGTGCACTGAATTCCGCCTTTACAGTGCGCAAAATATCGCACGGCGTTGGTGTGGAGCGTACCTTCCAGACCTACAGTCCGATGGTTGAGAGCATCACAGTTAAGCGTCGTGGCGACGTACGTCAGGCAAAACTCTATTACCTGCGTGAGTTGAGCGGTCGAGCGGCGCGTATCAAGGAAAAGCTGTAGGCTTCGGTTGCATCGCTTGCATATATTCGAAAGGCGGCCCTCGGGGCCGTTTTTTTGTTGCCGCTGAAAGGTATTTGCCGGATGGACCGAGCAGCGCAATCCGCACATTCAGCGCTAATCCCCTCTCAGAAATTCGTGATAGTGTAGACCAATGTCCGTGGATACGCTGATGCACCCCGATATTGAGCGTTTTATCGATGCTATGTGGATGGAAAAGGGCTTGAGTAACAATACTCTATCCGCCTATCGCCGTGATCTCAGGCAATTCAATGACTGGCTGGTAAAGACTAGGGGCTGTACGATCACCGAGGCAACGCAATCATGTGTCCAGGGTTACCTGGGTACCTGCCTTGCGCAGGGTCAGTCCCCCCGTTCCAGTGCGCGATTCCTGTCCTGTGTACGAGGCTTTTATCACCATCTTTTGCGCGAGGGGAGGCTCACTATTGACCCAACGCTGGATATTGATAGTCCGCGCCTGGGTCGGCCTCTGCCGAAGGCGTTGTCTGAAATGGAAGTGGAGCGCCTGTTACAGGCGCCGGATCTGGCGCAAGTGCTGGAATTGCGCGACCGCACCATGCTGGAATTATTGTACGCGTGCGGTTTGCGCGTGACGGAACTGACCAGCCTGCAACTGGTTCAGCTCAGCATGAACCAGGGTGTAGTGCGGGTATTCGGGAAAGGTAGTAAGGAGCGACTGGTGCCCGTCGGTGAGGAGGCCCTGCGTTGGTTACAGCGGTATTTGGCCGGTCCGCGGGGAGAGTTACTCAAGGGAATTCCGTCCGATGTGCTGTTCCCCAGTCGCCGTGGCACGCAAATGACTCGCCAGACCTTCTGGTATCGTATTAAAATCTATGCGCAGCGTGCAGGAATCAAGAAACACTTGTCACCGCATACCCTGCGCCATGCATTCGCCACGCACTTGCTGAATCACGGCGCTGATTTGAGGGTGGTGCAAATGTTGCTGGGGCATAGCGATCTTTCTACAACGCAAATTTATACGCATGTAGCCCAGCAGCGCATGCAGGAACTACATGAGCAACACCATCCTCGCGGGTGAGGAACTAATGGGCCGAATATTGCTCCAAAGGAATATCGGTTTTCGAACGGAAGGTGGGTCAACCCACGATAACAGAGGACAGCGAATGACTTACCGAGTTTTGAAGTCGGCATTGATGGCGATACTGGTAGTGGTTGCACCCCTTGCGGTGGCGGGTGAACCACTGGACAAGGCGCAGCTGGATAAATTGCGTGCCGCGCTGGAAGTTCCGGGTATGGGGCTAAAGGTGGTCAGCGCCCAGACGAGTGAAATACCGGGCCTGTACGAAGTGCAATTTACCAATGGCCCTCTGATCTATTCGACACTGAAGGGTGATTTCTTTGTGGTGGGCGATTTGTACTCGGTGACACCAAAAGGGTATGTCAATCTGGCAGAAAAGCGCCGAGATGGCGAGCGCATGGAAAAACTGGCGAAAGTGAAGCGGGAGGACATGATTATTTTTTCCCCCGAAGGTGAACCTCGAGCCTATGTAAACGTATTTTTTGATACTACGTGTCATTATTGTCAGAAGCTGCATGAGGAGGTAGCGCAACTCAATAAGAACGGTGTCGAGGTGCGCTATCTGGCTTTCCCGCGCGCTGGTGTGGGTTCGGACACTTTCAAGCAACTGGCCAGCGCCTGGTGTGCTGACAATCCCCGGGAGGCATTTACCAAGCTGACGCACAAGGAAGCGATTCCCGAGAATGTTTGCAAGGACAACCCTATAGCGGCGCAGTATCAACTGGGCCAGGAACTGGGGGTGCAGGGTACACCAGCCATCATCACGCAGACCGGTCAAATGATCCCCGGTTACCAGGCAGCAGACGAATTGATGGCGACCCTCGGATTGAAGTGAGAATCCGGTCAATATTGGCTTTGTGCCCCTTGCTGCGTTGACAGTATGGGGCTGACTCAGTACTGTTTGCTCCCTTTTTTGAATCGCGGCACCGGTGCCTGCGCGCCCAGTAGAGTTGCAATATCGTGGACGATCAATTTCGGCGTATTGAGCGCCTGCCGCCATACGTGTTCAATATTATCGGTGACCTCAAGCAGCAGGCGCGGGCGGCGGGAGAGGACATCATTGATTTCGGTATGGGCAATCCGGATCAACCCACACCGGCCCACATCGTGGACAAATTGGTGGAGACAGCACGTCGCGGCGATACGCATGGCTATTCGCAGTCCAAAGGTATACCGCGCTTGCGCAAGGCAATCTGCGACTGGTATCAGCGCCGCTTTGATGTGTCACTGGACCCCGCCACTGAGGCAATAGTTACCCTCGGTTCCAAGGAAGGGCTTGCGCATCTGGCGTTGGCAACAACTGGTCCTGGTGATGCCATATTGGTGCCGAATCCGTCATACCCCATTCATCCCTATGGCTTTGTCATTTCCGGTGCGGATATTCGACACGTGCCCATGGGCGACAGCGAGGATGAGTTTTTCGCCGAGTTGGAAAAGGGCATTCAGACCAGCTGGCCGCGGCCCAAGATGTTGGTGCTGAACTTTCCCTCTAACCCGACCGCACAGTGTGTCGAATTGGGTTTCTACGAAAGGGTGATCAAGATTGCCCGCGAACATTCCATCTGGGTGATTCAGGATCTGGCCTACGCCGATTTGTGTTACGACGGCTATATTGCGCCGTCGATCCTGCAGGTTGAAGGCGCACGGGATGTGGCGGTGGAGTTCTTCAGTATGTCCAAGAGCTACAATATGCCGGGTTGGCGTATTGGTTTTTGCTGTGGCAACAAAGTGCTGGTGGCTGCGCTGGCGCGTATGAAGTCCTATCTGGATTACGGCATGTTCACGCCGATACAGGTGGCCGCTATTGCCGCGCTGGAAGGCGACCAGCGTTGCGTGACAGAAATTTGCGCCATGTACCAGTCCCGTCGGGATGTATTATGCAGTGGGCTGAATGCAGTCGGTTGGTTGGTTACTCCACCCAGGGCCACCATGTTTGTCTGGGCCAGAATACCGCAGTTCTATCGGGCCATGGGTTCCGTGGAGTTTAGCAAGAAGTTGTTGGCCGAGGCACAGGTGGCGGTCTCTCCCGGCATCGGTTTTGGTGAATACGGTGAGGGGTATGTGCGTTTTGGCTTGATCGAGAATGAGCACCGCACGCGCCAGGCGATTCGCAATATCAAGCGAATGATAAAAAACGACGGCTTTGCCTGAGCGACGCCAGGCATCCCACTACACTTGAAGACAGGAACGAGCTTGAAACCAGTAAAAATTGGCATCTGCGGTCTGGGTACTGTGGGCAGTGGTACTCTTGCCGTGTTGCGTGACAACGCTGAACTGATTGCCGCACGGGCGCAGGCCGGGTTGGAGGTAATCCATGTGGGGGTGCGCCGCGATAACCCCGAATTGAACCTTTCCGGTATGCGCGTCAGTCGCGATATTTTTGCTGTGGCCCATGATCCGGAAGTCGAGATTCTCGTCGAGCTGATTGGCGGTACGACCGTTGCCCGAGAATTGGTGGAGACTGCGATTTCCGCCGGCAAGCATGTGGTCACTGCCAATAAAGCGCTGATCGCCGAATTTGGTAACGAGATTTTCGCGCTGGCGCATGAACATGGCGTGGAGGTGCGCTACGAGGCCGCGATTGCCGGAGGCATCCCTATTGTCAAAGCGCTGCGCGAAGGACTGGCGGGCAATCGCATCGAATGGCTGGCGGGAATTATTAATGGCACTGGCAATTACATCCTGACCGAAATGCGCGACAAGGGCCGGGAATTTGCCGATGTGCTCGCCGAAGCGCAGGCACTGGGTTACGCAGAGGCGGATCCCGCCTTCGATGTAGAGGGCATTGATGCCGCGCACAAGCTGGTAATTCTCGCATCCCTGGCGTTCGGCATACCGTTGCAGTTTGACGCAGTCTATACCGAAGGTATTACACAGCTGACAACCCAGGACGTCGGATATGCCCGGGAATTGGGCTACATCATCAAGCACCTGGGTATCGCCAAGCAATGCGATGAGGGCGTGGAATTGCGCGTGCACCCCACCCTGATACCCGATCATCTCCTGCTGGCCGATGTCGATGGAGTAAAAAACGCAATACTGGTCGAGGGGAACGCGGTGGGCTCTACGCTTTATTATGGTGCCGGAGCCGGAGCGCTACCTACTGCCTCGGCCGTGGTAGCGGACCTGGTCGACCTGGCGCGTGACTTTGGTGCCGGGCAAAGCGGGCGTGTGCCGGCCTTGGGCGTCGCGCGCACCAGTTTGCGCGAGCTGCCGATTATCCCGATGGCAAAGGTGAAAACACCCTGGTATTTGCGCATGGAGGTGGAAGACAAGCCCGGCGTGCTATCCCGGGTAGCAAGCATTTTCAGTGAGCAGGGCATCAGCATAGAAGCATTGATCCAGAAGGCCCCTGCGCAGGGGCAGACACTGGTGTCACTTATTGTGTTAACCAATAAGGCGCCCCAGGGCAGTGTGGATACGGCAGTGCGTGCGATTGAGGCGCTGGATACGATCAATGGCAAGGTCACGCGCATTCGTGTTGAAGCGCTGGACGGCTAGTTATTCGGGGCAGGGACAGAGGTAAGCGACAGTGAAATACATCAGCACCCGAGGTCAGGCGCCGGCACTTAATTTTGAACAGGTCCTGCTGACGGGGCTGGCTGCAGACGGCGGTTTGTATGTGCCTCAGACGCTGCCGACTTTCAGCCGCGAAGAGATCGCGTCCATGGCGGCGCTGGATTATGCGCAGCTGGCACAGAAAATAATCACACCGTTCGTGGCGGACTGCATACCCGCAGACGATCTGCGTGCCATCCTGGCAGAGACCTACTGCCGAGTTTCGCCACAGTGCGGTAGCTCCCCTGGTGCAGCTGCGCGAGAATCAGTGGGTGCTGGAGCTATTTCACGGGCCGACCCTGGCCTTCAAGGATTTCGCCCTGCAGTTGCTGGGGCGACTGCTCGACTATGTGTTGGAGCGCAAACACCAGAAAGTGGTCATTTTGGGCGCCACCTCTGGCGATACCGGGTCAGCTGCCATCGAGGGCTGTAAACACTGCAAGAACATCGATATTTTTATCCTGCATCCGCACAACAGGGTGTCGGATGTGCAGCGGCGGCAGATGACAACTGTGCCTGGTGACAATATCCACAATCTGGCGATAGACGGGAACTTCGACGACTGCCAGGCCATGGTCAAGGCCAGTTTTAGTGACCAGGGTTTTCTGCCGGGCGACCGCGCTCTGGTGGCGGTAAATTCCATCAACTGGGCGCGCATCATGGCGCAGATTGTGTACTATTTTTATGCCGCACTGGCGCTTGGCGCACCGGCTCGCCCCGTGGCGTTCTCTGTACCCACAGGAAATTTCGGTGACATCTTTGCGGGCTATCTGGCGCGACAGATGGGACTGCCCATTGATCGCCTGATTATCGCCACCAACCGCAACGACGTGCTGCACAGGGTGATGATGACCAGTACCTATGGCCGTCAACCACTGGCCCACACCTTGTCGCCCAGCATGGACATCACGGTGTCGAGTAATTTTGAGCGACTGTTGTTCGATCTCTACGATCGTGACGGCGCCGCCATCGCTGACCTGATGCAGCGTTTTGCCAAGGGGGACATCAGCTTCAGCGGAACCGCCATGGAGCGCGCGAGGGCCTTGTTCAGCAGCCACTGTGTGTCCGATACACAGACCTGTCAGCAGATCACTAGTAGCTGGCATGAATGCGGTTACCTGCTCGACCCACATAGCGCGATCGGGGTGCATGCGGCGTTGGCGAGCAACATCGCCCCCGGAATTCCGGTAGTGAGCCTGGCGACTGCGCATCCGGCCAAGTTCCCTGACGCAATAAAAAAAGCGGGTCTGGAGCGCGATGTTGCCCTGCCTGTGCACTTGCACGACCTGTTTGAGCGCAGTGAGCGCATGCAGGTGCTGCCCAATAATCTGGCCGCGGTCCAGGCATTTATCGCGGCCAATATCCACGCCTGACCCGGCTCCCTTCGACGTGCAAAAACTCATCCGCCGGCGACAGGTATCTGCTACAGATACTCCTCCACTTAGCGGTATCCACCCGGTATTGGCGCGCGTCTACCGCGGCCGTGGGATCGAATCCTCCAGTCAACTGGATCTGTCCCTTGAGCATCTGCTGGCGCCGACGCTGTTGCTCAATGCCGACCGCGCCGCCATCCTGTTGGCGGATGCGCTGGCCCGCGACTACAGGATAGTCGTTATCGGTGATTTCGATGCTGATGGCGCCACCAGCACAACGTTGGCGGTGGACGCCTTGCGGGCGTTTGGCGGCCGCCATGTGGACTACCTGGTGCCCAACCGCTTCGAGTTCGGTTACGGCCTGACCCCGGAGATTGTTGCGCTGGCCGCCGACGGTAAGCCCGATCTCATCATCACGGTAGATAACGGGATATCCAGTCTGGAAGGCGTGGCCACCGCCCGGGCGCTGGGTATCGCCACGCTGATTACCGATCACCATCTGGCAGGTCGGGAACTCCCCCTGGCCGATGTGATCGTAAATCCCAATCAACCCGGGTGCGGGTTTCCCAGCAAATACCTGGCGGGGGTGGGGGTGATTTTCTACATCATGCTGGCGCTGCGGGCGGAGTTGCGCACAAGGGGTTGGTTTGCGCAGCGCCCGGAGATTAATCTGGCCCAGTACCTGGACCTCGTTGCCCTGGGCACTGTCGCCGATGTCGTGCCGTTGGATCGTAACAACCGTATTTTGGTGGCGGAGGGTCTGCGACGCATTCGCGGGACTCACTGTCGCCCCGGTATTCTCGCCCTGCTGGAGGTGGCGTCCCGGCAGCCCCAGTCAGTGGTGGCTGCGGATCTGGGCTTTGCGGTGGGGCCGCGTATCAACGCAGCCGGGCGTTTGGAGGACATGTCCATTGGTATCGAATGCCTGCTTTGCGAGGATCTGGCCACGGCGCGGGCTCAGGCTGCAAAACTCGACCAGCTCAATCAGGATCGCCGGGTCATTGAGCAGGACATGCAGGCGGAGGCTATTCAGATTCTTGCAAAACTGTCACTAGGCGAACCAGCAGACACTCCCGTCGCGATGACGCTCTACCAGAGTGGGTGGCACCAGGGTGTGATCGGCATTCTGGCGTCGCGCATCAAGGAGTTGCTGCACCGTCCAACCATTGCCTTTGCCGATGGTGATGCCGGCGAACTCAAGGGCTCAGCCCGCTCTATTACCGGTATCCATATCCGCGATATCCTGGATGCAGTAGCCACCCGCCATCCCGGCCTCGTTACCCGTTTCGGGGGACACGCCATGGCAGCGGGCCTCACGCTGCAGCGTGCGGCCTATAGTGAATTTGCGACTGCCTTTGTGGCGGAAGTCGCCCGGCATGCACAGGATGTGCAACTTCAGGCGGTCATTGAGTCTGACGGTGAGTTGTCGCCAGATGAATTGCAACTGGCACTGGCTACTGAGCTGCGCTTAGCCGGGCCCTGGGGTCAACATTTTCAAGAGCCGACTTTTGATGGGCGATTTGCCGTGGTGAGCCAGCGCCTGGTGGGACAGAAACACCTGAAACTGGTATTGACGCCCGCTGGTAGCGAAACGCTCGTCGACGCCATAGCCTTTAACGTTGACCTGGCTATTTGGCCAGACCCCGCAGTTGGGCAGGTTGAAATTGCCTATCGCCTTGATGTGAACGAGTTTCGCGGTCAGCGCTCGCTACAGCTGATGGTGGAGCATCTGGTTGCGCTGTGAAGATGAACTGCGCCCAGCGGTGATGCGGCTCTGCGGGGCGGAATTTAGTCTGTCCACCTAATAGTTGCTGGGGTAGAATGCCTCGCTTTGCTCCCTGCGGTTTTGCGACATGCTCGAGATAAATCCCCTTCTTACACAACTGAAAGACATCGAGGCGCGCACCGGCGTGCTCAGGGGGTATCTTTGACTTTGATCTGAGCAAGGAACGCCTCGCAGAGGTAGATCTGGAACTGGCTGAACCCAGCGTCTGGGATGATCCCGAGCGCGCCAGGGAGTTGGGGCGCGAACGGGCATCTCTGGAAAATACAGTGCACACCATTGAGAAGCTGGATGCCAGCGCCGCCGATGCCCGCGATCTGCTGACCATGGCGGCGGCAGAGGACGATGAGGCCACCGTTGCAGAAATAAACGTGGAGATCGCCGGGCTGGTCACGCTGCTGGAGCAGTTGGAGTTCCGGCGCATGTTTGCCGGTGATATGGACGCCAACAATGCCTATCTGGACATTCAGGCGGGTTCGGGCGGGACCGAGGCCCAGGACTGGGCGGAGATGCTGTTGCGCATGTACCTGCGCTGGGGTGAGCAGAAGGGGTTTCACACCGAACTGATCGAAGCCTCTGGCGGGGAAGTGGCGGGGATCAAGAGTGCCACCATCAAGTTTGAAGGGGAATACGCCTTCGGCTGGCTGCGCACCGAGACGGGAGTGCACCGCCTGGTGCGCAAATCCCCCTTCGATTCTGGCAACCGTCGGCATACCTCCTTCGCCTCCGTATTTGTGTCGCCGGAAATCGACGACAATATTGAAATTGATATTAATCCGGCGGACCTGCGAACGGATACCTACCGGGCTAGTGGTGCCGGTGGTCAGCACGTCAACAAGACTGATTCAGCGGTGCGTATTACCCACAACCCCACGGGCACCGTGGTACAGTGCCAGACTGAACGCTCCCAGCACCAGAATCGCGACAATGCCATGAAAATGCTACGCGCCAAGCTCTATGAACTGGAAGTGCACAAACGCAACGCGGAAAAGCAGATCATGGAGGACAACAAGGCGGATATTGGTTGGGGCAGTCAGATTCGTTCCTATGTGCTGGATGATTCCCGCATCAAGGATCTGCGTACGGGCGTGGAGACGAGCAATACCCAGGCAGTGCTCGATGGAGACATTGACCGGTTTATAGAGGCGTCGCTGAAGAGCGGGCTGTGAGAGACACTATGAGTGAGCAGGAGCAGGGGGCTGAACCCAGTCCAGAGGCATGCGATGCGCCCGAAGACAATAAGCTGGTGGCTGAGCGCCGCGGCAAGCTGTTGGCACTGCGTGAACACGGTAATCCTTTTCCCAATGATTTTCGGCGCACGGCCATGGCCGATGACCTGCAGCGCAAGTTTGGTGATTGCTCCAAGGAGGAACTGGAGCAGGCTCATCGCGTGTACGCGGTGGCGGGCCGCCTGATTCGCAACCGCGGCGCTTTCCTGTTGCTGCAGGACGGCGCGGGCCAGATTCAGCTTTATGTCAATCGCCAGGGTCTGGGCGAGGATACCCTGGCACAGATCAAGGGCTGGGACTTGGGGGATATTGTCGGTGCCAGCGGACCGCTCCATAAATCCGGTAAGGGCGACCTCTATATTAATATGGAGGAAGCGCGCCTGCTGACCAAGGCGCTGCGCCCTTTGCCCGATAAATATCACGGGTTGGCTGACCAGGAGTTACGTTACCGTCAGCGCTATGTCGACCTGATCGTAAACGCCGAGTCGCGGCAGGTATTTCGCACGCGCTCCAGTATCATCGCGTTTATCCGCAATTACATGAGCAGTCTTGACTTCATGGAAGTGGAAACTCCGATGATGCAGGTCATTCCTGGTGGCGCAGCGGCCAAGCCCTTCGTCACGCACCATAACGCCCTTGGCTTGGACATGTACCTGCGGATTGCGCCGGAGCTCTACCTCAAGCGCCTGGTGGTCGGCGGCTTCGAACGCGTGTTTGAAATTAACCGCAGTTTTCGCAACGAAGGCCTCTCCACGCGCCACAACCCGGAGTTCACCATGCTGGAGTTCTACTGGGCTTACGCAGATTATGAGGACGCCATGAACCTCACTGAGGATATGCTGTGCAAGCTCGCGGCATCGGTTTTGGGGAGTACCACGGTAAAGTATCAGGGCAGCACCTATGATTTTTCCCGGCCAATTGAGCGCCTAACCGTATTTGATGCAATTTTGCGTCATAATCCGGGCATCAGTGCGCCGCAGCTTGCTGATGCTGCTGCGGCGCGCGTTATTGCGGAAAATCTCGGTATCGAACTGAAGGAGAGTTGGGGGCTGGGTAAAGTCCAGATCGCGATATTCGAAAAAACGGTAGAGCATTTGCTGGATCAACCCACCTTTATCACTGCTTATCCCACAGAGGTTTCGCCGCTGGCACGACGCAGCGATACAGACCCTTTTATTACCGATCGATTCGAGTTTTTTGTCGGTGGACGAGAGTTGGCCAACGGGTTTTCCGAACTGAACGATGCGGAAGACCAGGCAGCACGATTTGTGGAGCAGGTGGCGCAGAAGGATACTGGAGACGAAGAAGCGATGCACTACGACCACGATTATATCCGTGCCCTGGAGTACGGTTTGCCGCCCACCGCGGGGGAGGGTATTGGCATCGATCGTCTGGTCATGCTATTCACGGATTCGACCTCTATTCGCGACGTTTTGTTGTTTCCGCACATGCGGCCCGAGTAGGGCTCCACGATTCTGGAGACGAGTATTTTGGCCGCTTCGTACCGACTTCCCCGGTGCAGTGCCAGCAGGTTTTGAATGCGCTACACTGGTCGTTATTGGCATTGCAAGAGGATACACTATTGCTCGCGCCCCGTTTTACCCTGATTGCCGTTGGCGGCTTGGCTTTGCTATTACAGGCTTGCGCGGCGGCCCCCCCTGCCAGCGAGCCGCCGGCGGTTCCACCAGTGGCGCCATCTGCTTCACCGCCGGTGGCCGCGGAGCAAGAACCGGCTGCGGAACTGCCCCTCAACTTGCCTGATCAGGCTGCGGCCACGGGAGAGTGTGCCCAGGCGACAGGGGTTGATCGTACCTTTTTGGACAAGGGTTTCAGTGCATTGGCGGCAGGCGATCACACTGAGGCGGTGAATTATTTCAGGCGCCATCAACGTCTGGAATCCTCCCCCGGAGCAGATTGGGAAGCAGGCATTGCCATTGCTTATGACAAGATGTTACCCGAGAGCCCTTATTACAACTGGAGGGCGGCGCGTGAATCTTATCTGCGTCTGATGAGAGAACAGCCTCAGGGAATAAAGTTACACCAGCAAATTCAGCTGATGCTAAATGCCTTGGGAGTTTTTGCGGATCTGCATACGCAAATCAATGACCTGCAGAAAGAGAACCGTACACTGTCGGAGAGTCTGGAAAAACGCGAGGAAGCCCTCAGGCGGTTGCGTGAACTTACTCTGGGTCAGAAGGGAGCAGAACCGTAAAGGTTGATCCGACGCCAACTTCGCTTTCGACATGGATTGTTCCACCCATCAGGTCGCAGAACTGACGGCAGATGGCCAGCCCCAGCCCGGTACCACCATAGTTTGCGCTGGTTGACGAATCCGCTTGCACAAATGCATCGAACACCCGCGAGAGTTGCTCGCTGGTCATGCCTATGCCGGTGTCGCGTACTGCAAACTCTGCCCAGCCGGGACGATCAGGCAATTCGCGTGCACTCACGCTTATATAGCCGTCCTTGGTGAACTTGTTGGCATTGCTGAGCAGGTTGGTGAATATCTGCCGAAACTTGGCGGCGTCATTATAGAGAGTAGGCAATTCGCGCAGGTCATCGACCTGCAACTCATTGTTATTGTTGCGTAGTAGCGGGGCCAGGACTTCGCAGGCTTGTTTGAGAATTTCCGTTGGACTAAATGTTTCGCAGTGCAGGGACATATTCCCCGTTTCGATTTTCGACAGGTCCAGAATGTCATCGATCAGGGTGAGCAGTTGCCGCCCGGACTTGATAATGATGTCCAGGTCCTGCTGAAACTGTGGGCGATTCAATTCACCTACATCACCTACCTCGTCGTGCAGCATCTCGCTGTAGCCAATAATCGCATTGAGCGGCGTGCGCAGCTCATGACTGACATTGGCCAGAAAGATACTTTTTGCCGCGTTGGCCTCGTCGGCGTCATCCCTGGCCTTGCGCACATCGTAGATCGCATTGCGCAGTTTGTCGGACATGTCATTGAACGCATCCGCCAGATCGCCCAATTCGCCGGTATCGTCGATATCATCTATACGATAGTCAAGATCGCCACTACCAAATCGCTCAGTACCCTTCTTCAGTCGTTTCAGGGATTTGTTGGTATAGCTTACGAGGTAGTAGCCCAGAGTGGCGGTGAGAAATATGGAGGAAAAAAAGGCAATTATTGTGATCGTGTCAGTCAGGGAAATTGTACGGTCGATAATATTGGCGCGCTGAGCGGCTATAAATGCCTGGCGCTGCTCCAGATCCTTCAAACGCTGGCTGGCCTCGAGAAAAGGCAACGGATCGTTCATGTCTAATTCGAAACCGGGATTATTATAGTTGCGGTAAAAATTCAGCCAGCGTTTTAGCAGGTGGCTACTGCTTTCCCAGAGTTGATCATAGTTTAGCTCCGTAACACCGCGGCTCAAATTCCCAAGTTCCTGAATCTTGGTATTGATCGTAACTATGGTGTCTTCAGCTCGCTGTAGCTCAGCATTTTCGAGTTGGTCCTCTGTGGTATCACGCAGCGCGGCGAGAATGAGTATTTTCTGTCGCTGATCTTCCAGTAGTTGTTCGACTTCCGTGGATAGTTTGGCGGCGGCGACCGAATTGCGGTAGGCGAGCATGCTCTCGTTCCGGGCGTGACTGCCCCATAGGTGTGTACCCACATTAACAGCGAACAGCATCAGTATGGTGATCAGTGAGAGGGTAAGTTGGCGACGTAAGCTCATGCGCTGATTAGTTTATTGATCTTGGCCAAAAGGCCGGGAAAATCCACCGGCTTGGTGGCGTAGTCATCACAGCCAGCCGCAAGGGCGTCCAGCCTGTAGGCTTCTGTGGCGTGAGCAGTCAGTGCGATAATCGGAATGTGCCGAATGCTTTCATCTTCCTTGGCCCTGCGACTGGCGGCCCAGCCGTCCAGGATGGGCAGGTTCATATCCATTAATACGATGCTGGGATGCTCGGCGTGCATGATATCCAGGGCCTGTTGACCGTTACCGGCAGTTACGACTTGCAGCCCGGCACGATTGAGGCGTCGGACCATCATATCGCGGTTGAGCACATTATCCTCCACCAGTAACACAGATATGCCGACCGTCATGCATTACGCCCGATGATCTGGTGGACCACGATGTTTTCGTCTATGCCTTTGAGGTTGACTTCCTGGCTGCGGCCGAGTGAAAAGTTGCCCTTCAGGCTTTGCAAGGTGCTGTCAGAAATCAGGATCTCGCCACCGATGGCTATGTCCTCGATACGGGAGGTGACGTTCATTGGGTGCCCCACGAAGCCATACTTGCTGCGCCTTTCCGAGCCGATATTGCCCGCAATCACATCACCCGTGTTAATGGCGATGCCCGTGTTAATGGCAGGAAATCCGTCGGCCGCATTAAGGGTGTTGATTTCGATCATGGCGGCCTGCATGGCCAGAGCACAGTTGACGGCACGGTCCGCATCATCGTCCCGGTGCTGGGGAGCGCCGAAAACAGCCAGGATCGCATCACCAATAAACTCATCGATAGTGCCGTGGTGGGCCATGATGATGTCGGTCATTGCACCGAGGTAACGGTTGAGCAGGGTGACAACTTGCGCCGGCGCCAGGTTTTCACTGAGCGAGGTAAAGCCGCGTATATCGGACATCATGATACTGACCCTGCGCAGGTCGCCGCCCAGTTCCAGTCCCTCCGGCCGTTCCAGGATATCGGTCACAATCTCGTCGGAGAGGTAGCGACCAAAGGTGGCCCGGATAAATTTCTCATTGCGCTCCAACTGCTGGCGATACTGCTGTTCCTTATCATGCCAGCGCTTGCGCTCGATCCCGGCCTTGATGCGCGCCTGCAGCAGTACCGGGTTGAACGGCTTGAACAGGTAATCGTCAGCACCGGCCTCAATGCACTCGATGATCCCATCCATATCCTGGCTCCCCGAGATTACGATTACCGGGGTGGCCCGCCACTCGGGATGGTCCTTGATGCGGCGCAGCACCTCGCGGCCATCCATGCCTGGCATCAGCAGGTCCAGCAGAACCACGTCGACGTCACTCTGCTCCAACGCTCGCAGCGCCTCCTCGCCACTGGCTGCGGTGATCACGATGTGCCCGCTGCGGGACAGGTTCCTGGCGACCAGTTCCCTGTTCTCCTTCAGGTCATCTACAGCCAGGATAAATCCCGGCTCCGACTGAATCATACGGCCTTCAGTTTTCGATTGCCCGGTGTTGCCGGTGTGTGCAAGATGGACTGCTGCCAGCAGGGATGAGAGCGTTGCATCCAGACTGGGGTTAGCAGTGCCGACATCCTCCAGCAACATTTCCGCGTAGCCGCGCAGCGCGGTCAGGACATTCATTAAATCGTGGGTATTCGTCGCCTGATCTGCAGTACCCAGCATCTGCTCCAGGCGGCTGGCGGCATCCAGGAGGTGGGAAAAGTCGTCCGCCGTCTCCTCGCCTAGGTGCTCCCGCAGGTTGGCAAATTCGCGACGCAGCGTCCCGACCTCGCGCAGCAGGTGGTCGCTCCATTGTGGGGTGGTATGGCGGCTGTTGGCGGTCATGGGTTAATGTACTGGGTGATTGCCCGTGTGCCGGGACAACGCTCCATCAAGTGGGGGTGCCCAGAGTGTACCAATATGATTGATGACGTACACTGCGCTTCCCCTTTCATTGTGCGGTGTCATTGGAGTATAACGAGGTGCATGGAACTGTGGAAATGTGGAATCTGCGCCGAGGGCTAAGTGTTGGAGCAAATTTGCAGACATAGGTGCGCTTTCCTGAAACTTTGGGGTACTATTATCGCCAAGGCTATGGGTGTCGGGCTTGAAAGGGATCGGGTGTTCTGATGTTGCAGCAAGTTGAATTATTTCGGGGTCTATTGCCAGAAGAGCTGGATGTTCTGGCCGCCAGTAGTACCAGTCGGTCGTTTCCCAAAAATACCGTGGTCATTCACGAGAACGATCCGGCTGACTCGCTGTTCATCATTGAGAGCGGCAAGGTGAAGGTTTACTGTAGCGACAAGAATGGCAAAGAGTTCATTATGAACACCCAGGGCGCCGGGGATTACTTCGGTGAGTTGGCCCTGCTCGATGATTCCACCCGCTCCGCCTCGGTGCGCACCGTGGAAAAGTCCACGTTTTGTATCATCTATAAAGAAGATTTCAACCGCGTGCTGGACCAGCACCCCAATATCGCTCGCCAGCTGGTGCGCAACCTCGCCCAGCGGGTACGTAAACTGACCGCTGATGTTAAGAGCCTCGCCCTGCAGGATGTTTATGGCCGGGTGGCCAATGTGTTGATGGACCTCTCTGAGGAGCGTGGCGACGGTAGCCTTTATATACCAGAGAAGCTGACGCAGCAGGATATCGCCGACCGGGTGGGCGCCTCACGCGAGATGGTGGCACGTATCCTGAAGGATCTCACGATCGGTGAATACATCCGGTTTGAGGGTCGGCATATCATTATCAATTCGCGGTTGCCGGCCAAGTACTAGATCCTTCTTCAGTGTAGTCCCGCAGTTGCCGCTGGGGTAAACCCCCAATCGGTTGGAAACCCCACGCCCTCTTGGGGGTTTACCCCAACGGCAGCAGCCGAAGTGTTATTCGACCTTGGTTACTCGCAGCCCAAGGCGACCATTTGCCAATCGGGCCTCTACCTCGTCTCCTATCGACACCGTGTTGGCATCGCGCAGCACCTTGCCGTTGCTGTCAGTCACAATGGCGTAGCCGCGCTGCAAAGTGCCCAGGGGACTCAGGGAGTCCAGCATCTGCGCCAGATGGGCGAGGCGGTCTGCGGAATGCTGTAAACGCTGGTGCATGGCAGCATCCAGCCGTTGGCGCCATTGTTGGGTGTCGCGCTGTAACTGCTGTAGTCTCGGCAGCGGCGAGCGGGCCATCAGCCGGCTTTCCACTAGTGCCAGCCTGCTGTGATGCCGCAGCAGCAGGTTCTTCTGCGCCAGCAGCAGGCGCTGTTCCAGGTCATCCACGCGCTGGGCCTGTTCCCGCAATTGCGCTCCGGGGTGCTTGAGACGCTGCCGCAGGTGGGACAGATGGGTGGTCGCGTCCGCCAGTTTGCGCTGGATCAGGCGTATCAGGCCTTTTTCCGCCGCCTGCAGGCGCTGTTGCCATTCGCGCTGGTCAGGGCTCAATAATTCCGCCGCCGCCGAGGGGGTGGGTGCGCGAAAATCGGCCACCATGTCAGCAATACTGAAGTCCACCTCGTGTCCGACGGCGCTGACGATGGGCAACTCGCTGGCGGCGATGGCGCGCGCCACGATCTCCTCATTGAATGCCCACAGATCCTCCAGTGAGCCACCCCCGCGACCGACAATCAGGGCATCAAGGTGTATCTTGCCTTCGCGTTGCCACCGGTTGGCGCGCTCAATGGCGCTGGCGATTTGGGCGGCCGCCCCCTCGCCCTGCACGGCCACCGGCAGGAGGAAGACGGCAATGGTTGGGCAGCGCCGACGCAGCACCGTCAGTATGTCGTGAATGGCGGCCCCCGTGGGGGAGGTGATCACGCCGAGCTGCGTTACGGACTCCGGCAGGGCTTGTTTGCGCGCGGGGTCAAACAGACCCTCCGCCAGCAATTTGGTCTTGAGCTTTTCAAAGGCGGCCTGCAGGGCCCCGGCCCCGGCGTGTTCCAGGTATTCGACAATGAGTTGAAACTCGCCCCGGCCTTCATACAGCGACACCCGGCAACGCAGGCGGATCGCGTCGCCGTTGGCGGGGGTGAACTTCACCCGCTGGTTGCGTGTGCTGAACATGGCGCAGCGCACTTGGGCACTGCCATCCTTGAGTGAGAAATACCAGTGTCCGGAGGAGGGGCTGACGAAATTGCTGACTTCGCCTTCTACCCAGACAAAGTCAAAGTGACTCTCGAGCAGGGTCTTGGCCTGTCGGTTGAGCTGGCTGACCGTGAGCAGTGGTGGCGGCTGATCCGAGGCGAAAGGGTTGTTCAATGGAATGCAGGCCCCGGCTGGGTGTTTTGACTGATGGGGCAGTGTACTTTATCCGACCTTATCGTGCATTCAGTGGGCTTTCGGGCGTCGCAGTAATTGTGCCGCAGGACACTTGGATTTATACTCACTCGTTTAATTCACCCTCGCCATCTGGAGAACTGCCCCTATGCTACGTATAGCCCAGGAAGCCCTCACCTTTGACGATGTTCTGTTGACTCCAGGCTATTCCGAGGTGGTTGCCACTGATGTGTCGCTGCGTACGCGACTCACCCGGGACATTGACCTGAACATTCCCCTGGTGTCCGCCGCAATGGATACCGTTACCGAGTTCCGCCTTGCCATCGCCATGGCCCAGGAAGGCGGCATCGGCATCATCCATAAGAGCATGACCATTGCCGAGCAGGCAGAGCAGGTACGCAAGGTCAAAAAATTCGAGAGCGGGGTGGTCAAGGATCCCATTACTATCCAGCAAGGGGCTACCATTGCCGAACTGATCGAGCTCACCAGCGCGCACGGTATCTCCGGCGTGCCGGTGCTCAATGGCAAGGATCTGGTGGGTATTGTAACCCGTCGTGACGTACGCTTTGAATCCAATCCAGCAAAACTAGTCTCGGCCATCATGACGCCGCGGGACAAATTGGTCACGGTAAAGGAAGGCGCTGAACTGGCACAGGTGCAGGAATTGCTGCATCGCCATCGCATCGAGAAAATCCTGGTGGTGAACGATGCCTTCGATCTCTGCGGCATGATCACCGTGAAGGATTTTGATAAGGCCGAGAGCTTTCCCTACGCCTGCAAGGATTCCTATGGCCAGTTGCGCGTGGGCGCATCGGTGGGCACTGGCCCCGATACCGATGACCGCGTGCATGCATTGGTCGCCGCCGGAGTCGATGTGCTGGTGGTGGACACCGCCCACGGTCACTCCCGCAACGTGATCGACCGGGTCAAACTGATCAAACGCACTTACCCCTCGGTGCAGGTCATCGGTGGCAATATCGCCACTGCCGCGGCCGCCGTGGCGCTGGCGGAGGCCGGCGTGGATGGGGTCAAGGTGGGCATCGGCCCCGGCTCTATCTGCACCACTCGTATCGTTACCGGCACCGGGGTCCCACAGATTACTGCCATCGCCAACGTCAGCGAGGCCCTCAAGGGGACGGATATTCCGATCATTGCCGATGGTGGCATCCGCTTCTCCGGCGATATCGCCAAGGCCATCGTGGCCGGTGCGCATTCGGTCATGGTGGGGAGCATGTTCGCCGGTACGGAAGAAGCGCCGGGCGAGGTCGAGTTGTACCAGGGCCGCACCTACAAGGCCTATCGCGGCATGGGGTCACTGGGCGCCATGGCGCAGACGCAGGGCTCTTCGGACCGCTATTTCCAGGACACTAGCCGGGGCACTGAAAAGCTCGTGCCAGAGGGTATCGAGGGTCGCGTACCCTACAAGGGCCCCGTCTCTGCCATCGTTCACCAGTTGATGGGCGGGGTGCGCTCCGCCATGGGTTACACCGGCAGTGCCAACATGGAAACCATGCGCACCCGACCCGAGTTTGTGCGGGTGACCAGCGCCGGTATGGCTGAGAGCCATGTACACGATGTCTCCATCACCAAGGAAGCGCCGAATTATCCGGTGCGTTAGGGCCTGCCTGACATGAGTGCAGATATCCACGCCCACAAGATCCTCATTCTGGATTTTGGCTCCCAGTACACCCAGTTGATTGCCCGCCGTGTGCGCGAAGTTGGAGTGTACAGTGAAGTGCGCGCCTTCGACCTGAGTGATGATGAGGTCCGGGCCTTCAATCCCAGCGGTATTATCTTATCCGGCGGCCCGGAGTCGGTCGCCGCCGCCGCATCGCCCAGGGCGCCAGAGAGTGTGTTTGAACTGGGCGTCCCGGTGCTCGGCATCTGTTACGGCATGCAGACCATGGCCGAGCAGTTTGGCGGCAGGGTGGCCGGTTCGCACGTCAGTGAGTTCGGCTATGCCCAGATCACGCAGGTCGGCAACGGCGGCCTGCTGCATGACATTCGCGACCACATCGACGAGCAGGGCAGGGGCCTGCTGGATGTGTGGATGAGCCACGGTGACAAGGTGGTGGAGCTGCCGCCGGATTTTGAAGTCATTGCCGAGACGCCGAGTTGCCCCATCGCCGGTATGGCGCACAAGCACAAGCCTTTTTACGGTATCCAGTTTCACCCGGAGGTGACGCACACCCTGCAGGGCGCGCGCATCTTTGAACACTTCGTGCTGGAGCAGTGTCGCTGCGCGGCGCTGTGGACCCCGGCGCATATTGTGGAAGATGCCATCGCGCGCGTGCGGGCACTGGTGGGCTCCGACAAGGTGCTGTTGGGACTCTCCGGCGGTGTGGACTCCTCGGTGGTGGCAGCCTTGTTGCACCGTGCCATCGGCGAGCAACTGACCTGTGTGTTCGTGGACAATGGCCTGCTGCGCCTGCATGAAGGCGACCATGTGATGGAGATGTTCGCCCGCAACATGGGAGTGAAGGTGCTGCGCCGCGATTGCGAGGCCATGTTCCTCGCCAAGCTGCACGGTGTGTCGGACCCGGAAGCGAAGCGCAAGGTGATCGGCAATACCTTCATCGACGTGTTCGACGAGGAGGCCGGTAAACTGACTGGCGTGAAGTGGCTGGCCCAGGGCACCATCTACCCCGATGTGATCGAATCGGCGGGCGGAAAGACCGGCAAGGCGCACAACATCAAGTCCCACCACAACGTGGGCGGCCTGCCCGATGACATGAGTTTCGAACTGGTGGAGCCACTGCGCGAACTGTTCAAGGACGAGGTGCGCCGCATAGGCCTGGAACTGGGCCTGCCCTACGACATGGTCTATCGCCATCCGTTCCCCGGCCCCGGCCTGGGTGTACGCATTCTCGGCGAGGTGAAGAAAGAGTACGCCGACCTGCTGCGCCTGGCCGATGCAATTTTCATCGAGGAGTTGCGCCGCGACGACTTCTACCACAAGACCAGCCAGGCCTTCGCCGTCTTCCTGCCGGTGAAGTCGGTGGGTGTGGTGGGTGACGGCCGCCGCTACGAATACGTGATCGCGCTGCGCGCCGTGGAGACGGTGGATTTCATGACCGCGCGCTGGGCGCATTTGCCCTATGAGTTGCTGGAGCGCACCTCGAACCGCATCATCAATGAGATCCCCGGCGTGTCCCGCGTGACCTACGATATCAGTAGCAAGCCGCCGGCGACGATTGAGTGGGAGTAAAAATCCTGCTGCCGCAACGTTAGCCCGGCTTCCATTGGCGGCTAATTTTTAGGAATCAACAAGGAAAACCCAATTGAAAATTCTGATTGTTCTCACCTCGCATGACCAACTCGGCAACACCGGCAAGAAAACAGGTTTCTGGCTGGAAGAGTTTGCTGCTCCTTATTATGTGCTGGCCGATGCTGGCGCGGAGATCACGCTGGCTTCACCTGCTGGAGGGCAGCCGCCTCTTGATCCTGAAAAGTGATGAGCCAGGCGCCCAGACAGCAGCAACGCAGCGCTTCAAGCGTGATAGCGCCGCTCAAACTGCGCTGGCCAATACGCTGAAATTGGCAGATGTTTCATCCGATGATTACGATGCGGTCTTTTATCCCGGTGGGCATGGGCCGCTGTGGGATCTGGCGGAAGATCGTCACTCCATTGCGTTGATTGAAGCCATGTATGCCGCTGGCAAGCCGGTTGCAGCCGTGTGTCATGCGCCTGCAGTACTGCGGCACGCCAAGGCCCCGGATGGTTCTCCACTGGTGAAAGGGAAGTCTGTCACCGGCTTTAGCAATACTGAAGAAGATGCGGTGCAACTTTCCGGTGTTGTGCCGTTTATGTTGGAAGACGAGTTGAAGGCGAAAGGCGCAAACTATTCCAGGGCCGACGACTGGCAGCCTCATGCCGTTACGGATGGCAACCTGATTACTGGCCAGAATCCGGCATCATCGGAACTCGTGGCGAAGGCGGTGCTGGAACAAATGAAATAGGCGACGTGCCCTCACCCATGACCCACGAGGACTGGATGCGGCGCGCACTGGCGCTGGCTGATCGCGCCGCCCACGAGGGCGAGGTGCCGGTAGGTGCTGTTGTGGTGCGCGACGGGCAATTACTGGGCGAGGGCTGGAACCAGATGATTGCAACGCAGGACCCCAGTGGTCACGCGGAGATCGTCGCGCTGCGCGACGCCGCGCGGGTCGTGGGTAACTACCGGCTGCCAGGAGCAATGCTCTACGTCACACTGGAGCCATGCACCATGTGTGCCGGGGCGATGGTGCATGCCCGTGTCGCACAGCTGGTGTTTGGCGCCATGGAGCCGCGTGCGGGTGTGGTGTGCAGCACCTGCACGCTGCTGGATGAAACCTGGTTCAATCACCGCGTCATCTGGCAGGGAGGTGTCCTGGCAGAGGAATCCGGTGCGCGGTTGCAGGCTTTTTTTCAGTCGCGGCGCTAGCTAGCGCGCCCCTCCAGGGCGCGGCCAGGAAGACCACAAACAAGGATTCTAGAGCGCCAGTAAATCAATACCGCGCAGCACCTCAGGAAGATAATCCTCGGCTCGCAGCGGCGGCAGGGGCTGGTTGTCCGGAATCTCCTGCAAGGCCAGGATGCTGCGGTAGTGGCGGATATTCTGTACCAGGGAAAGGGCTTCCACGCCCCGCGCGTAACCGTAGCGGGTATCTTTGAAGTATTCGGTTTTTTGCAGCAGAGGCAGTCGCTGCATGACATCCTGCCACAGATTCGGGTCGCCGCCCTGGCGCTGCGTCAGCACCCGCGCATCTTCCAGGTGAGCCAGGCCGATGTTGTAGGCGGCCAGGGCCATCCAGGTACGGTCAGGTTCCTGTATACGCTTGGGCAGGCGTCGCACAATGTCTTTCAGGTAGCGGGCGCCGCCGCGCAGGCTCTGCGCCGCATCGAGGCGGTTATCCACGCCAAACTCCCTGGCGGTGGGTTCGGTCAGCATCATCATGCCGCGCACGCCGGTGGGGGAGGTGGCCTTGGGATTCCACTGCGACTCCTTGTAGGCCAGTGCCGCCAGCAACTGCCAGTCCATCTGGTACTCGTTGGCGATCTGTTTGATGAGAGGCTCATAGGCTGGCAGGGTTTCCTGCATGTTGCGGGCAAACTCATCGGCACGATTGGGTGAGATACCAACAGTGTGTCCGAAGTACTGGTCGCGCAGTCGCGCCAGCGTGCCATCTTCCTGCAGTCGTTGTATAAAGTTGTCGATAACGCCCGTAGCCGTGTGTTGTCGATTTCGGGAGCCAGGTACCAGACCAGTTCCTGTTCCCTGGTCAGTTCGAAAGCAACTTGCAGGCGTGGGTAGAGGCTTTGCTGGACAGTAAATTCACTGGAGTCGATGATGGCCAGGTCCGCCTGCCCGCTGTTGAGCAGTTCCAGCAATTGCAGGGTATCGGCCTCATCGATTTCCTCCCATTGCAGATCTGGCGCCTCGTTCTTTTGCAGTGAGCGCAACATCTCCGCGTGACTGGAGCCCGCCAGCACCACAATTTTCAATCCCGCCAGGTCGGGGATACTGCGCGGTTGGAACTTGTCCGCCACAGACACCACCAGTGGTGTGGATTCAGGTAAGGCGTCGTATGCGGGTAGCTGGCTGCCCGTTGTTCCGTCAGGGTCAGGCCTGCCGCCGCGATATCCGCTTGATGACGCTGCAGTTTGGTGAAAATATCGGGCAGGTTGAAGGCGGTTTCCATGCGCAGGTCGACGCCTAACTCCTGTGCCAGCCGTGCGGCCAGCGCATACTCAAACCCGGTGGGTCCGTTCTTGTCCAGGTAGTAGGTGGCGGGACTGTTGCGACTCACCACAACCAGTTCGCCCTGCGCGAGAATTCGCGCAAGGGAATCGGGCTGCTCACAGCCGCACAACAGGGACAGTAACGCCGCGAACAGTAGCAGTGTGCGAAGTCTCATGGGCGTATTCTAGCGGCGCTCAGCAGTGGCTCACAGGCATAATTACCATGGCAATTGGTCGCATTTTCGGTTACCGGTGGGAGGCTTGATACAGTACAATGGCGCCGCCCTGAAACACCTCATTCTGGAGCTCTTCACAGCATGTTATCCCTGCGCGGTGCTCCCGCTTTGTCCGAATTTCGACTGGAAAAACTGGCGCAAAAAATCGCCGACATCAATCCCGACATCCAGCTGCTGCACACTGAATACGTACACTTTGCCCAGTTGCGACGGCCGCTCACAGCGCAGCGTGAAACGCTACTTGCCAGCCTGCTTGCCTACGGTCCGCAGCGGTCAGCCGCAAGCAGCGATACACTGGCCGATGCCACTTTGCTGCTCGTTGTACCAAGGCCGGGCACGATTTCGCCCTGGTCCAGCAAGGCCACCGATATCGCCCATAACTGCGGTCTCGATGAGGTCGAGCGTCTGGAGCGCGGTATTGCGTGGTATTTGCGCCTGCCCACGAATCTGGCGGAGTCTGCACGGCAAGCACTGGAGGCGCTGGTGCATGACCGGATGACGGAGACTATTTTTCCGTCGATGGAGGCGGCGCAGCAGTTGTTCGAGCACGCTGCACCGCGACCCATCACGACGGTGGATGTGCTTGTCGGCGGTCGTCAGGCTCTGGTGGTTGCGAACCAGTCGCTGGGCCTGGCCCTTGCCGCTGATGAAATCGACTACTTGCATAATAGTTTCATCACGCTTGGTCGCAATCCCAGCGATATTGAACTGATGATGTTCGCGCAGGCCAATTCCGAACACTGTCGGCACAAGATATTCAACGCGGACTGGACCATAGATGGGCAGCCGCAGTCGCATTCGCTATTCAAGATGATTCGCAACACTCATGAGTGCGGCGGCGAGAATGTGCTTTCAGCCTATTCTGATAATGCTGCAGTGGTGGCCGGGCCGATTGCAGGACGCTTTTATCCCGATCCGCAGTCGGGTGAATACAACTTCTCCCGTGAACCCATTCACCTGTTAATGAAGGTGGAAACCCACAACCATCCGACCGCGATAGCACCTTTTTCCGGGGCGGGCACCGGCGCCGGTGGCGAGATTCGCGACGAAGGTGCTGTGGGGCGCGGTTCCAAACCCAAAGTAGGCCTGACGGGTTTTTCCGTATCCAACCTGAATATTCCGGGTTTCGGCCAGCCCTGGGAGTCGGCTTACGGCAAACCCGGGCGCATTGTCAGTGCGCTCGACATCATGCTTGAAGGGCCGATCGGGGCGGCGGCGTTCAACAACGAATTCGGCCGACCCAATCTGTGCGGCTACTTCCGCAGCTTTGAAATGGCGGCAACGGGTGTCAACGGCACGGAAGTGCGCGGCTACCACAAGCCCATTATGATCGCCGGTGGCTACGGCAATGTCCGGCAGGAACACGTCCAGAAGGGTGAATACCGTGCGGGGGCCAAATTGATCGTGCTCGGCGGCCCGGCGATGCTGATCGGACTGGGCGGGGGCGCAGCGTCCTCCATGGCCAGCGGACAGAGCCACGCGGATCTGGACTTTGCCTCCGTGCAGCGCCAGAACCCGGAGATGGAGCGCCGCTGCCAGGAAGTCATAGACCGTTGCTGGCAACTGGGTGCGGACAACCCCATCGCCTTTATCCACGATGTCGGTGCCGGCGGCTTATCCAATGCTTTTCCAGAACTGGTAAAGGACGGTGGCCGCGGCGGACGTTTTGAATTGCGCAACGTGCCCAATGACGAGCCGGGCATGTCGCCGTTGGAGATCTGGTGTAACGAATCGCAGGAGCGCTACGTGGTGGCGGTGGAACCGCAGCATCTGGCGCGCTTCGAAGCGATTTGCCAGCGTGAGCGTTGTCCCTTCGCGGTGGTGGGCGAGGCCACCGCGGCAATGCACCTGCAACTCACGGACAGTCGCTTCGGGAATGCGCCGGTTGATATCCCGATGTCAGTGTTGTTCGGTAAGCCGCCGCGTATGAGTCGGGAGATTCGACGGCAGACAGTCGTGCATCCGCCTCTGCAACTCGATGTTATCGTGCCTGAGGCGGTGGAGCGTGTGCTGCAAATGCCGTGTGTCGCCAGCAAAAGTTTCCTGATTACCATTGGGGATCGCTCGGTGACTGGCATGGTGGCACGTGACCAGATGGTTGGGCCCTGGCAAGTACCGGTGGCGGACTGTGCGGTGACGACGGTGTCCTATGATTCTTTTGCCGGAGAAGCCATGGCCATGGGCGAGCGCGCCCCGCTGGCCCTGATCGACGGCCCGGCCTCGGGGCGCATGGCGGTGGCCGAAGCGATCACCAATATAACCGCGGCCGCGATCGCAGATATTCGTGATATCAAGTTATCGGCCAACTGGATGTGCGCCGCCGGCTACGGCGCAGAGGATGAGGCGCTGTTCGACACAGTGCGAGCGGTCGGTATGGAATTTTGCCCGGCACTGGGCATCACGATTCCGGTGGGCAAAGATTCCATGTCGATGCGCACTACCTGGCGCGAGGGTCATCGGGAGAAAGCCGTAACGGCTCCGATGTCCCTGATTGTCTCCGCGTTTTCTCCGGTGGTCGATGCACGCCTGTCGGTCACGCCGCAACTGCAGCCCGCGGCGGATGCGCTGCTGGTGCTGCTGGACCTTGGTCGCGGCGCCAATCGACTGGGTGGCTCGGCGTTGGCTCAGGCCTGTGGTCAGACCGGCGACACAGTACCCGATATGGACAGTGCGGCTGATCTAAAGGCGTTTTTCACCTTGGTGCAGGAGTTCCTCGCTCGGGGCGAGGTGCTGGCCTACCACGATCGCTCCGACGGTGGCCTGCTGGTGACGTTGCTGGAGATGGCCTTCGCCGGTCATTGTGGCCTGCAGGTAGAGCTGTCCGCGCTGCCTGGTAGCGCGCTGGAGAAACTGTTTAATGAGGAGGTAGGCGCTGTACTGCAGATTGCCGCAGCGCAGTTGGATGCCTTTTCCTCACGCGCTGCGCAGCTGGGTTTGCAAAACTGTCTGCATGTGATCGGACAGGCAGGCAGTGGTGACGTAGTGTCCGTGACAGATGGTGCGCAGGAAGTGCTGCACGACAGCCGGACGCGCCTGCAGCAACTGTGGGCGCGTACCAGCTATGAAATCCAGGCACTGCGTGACCATCCCGACTGTGCACGCGAAGAGTACGAGCGCCATACACTGAATGATCCAGGGCTGTCCGCCGCACTGAGTTTCGATGCGAGTACCGACATCAGCGCGCCCTTTATCGCCACGGGCGTGCGCCCGGCTGTGGCCATCCTGCGCGAGCAGGGGGTCAACGGCCATGTGGAAATGGCGGCGGCGTTTCACCGCGCCGGCTTTGCCCCGTTTGATGTGCATATGAGCGATATTCTCAGTGGTCGCGCCGATCTGGCACAGTTCATCGGCTTGGTGGCCTGTGGCGGCTTTTCCTATGGCGATGTGCTGGGCGCCGGTGAAGGCTGGGCCAAGAGCATACTGTTCAATGACGTGGTGCGAGCGCGCTTCAGTGACTTTTTTCAGCGCGAGGACACTTTCACGCTGGGTGTGTGCAATGGTTGCCAGATGGTCTCCGCACTGAAAGACCTGATTCCCGGTGCGGCCCATTGGCCCCGCTTTGTGCGCAATCGTTCCGAACAATTTGAGGCACGCCTGGCGCTGGTCAGGGTAGAGTCCAGCCCGTCGGTGTTGATGGCAGATATGGCGGGTTCACACCTGCCCATCGTAGTGGCGCACGGTGAGGGTCGCGCCCAGTTCGCTGACGCTCACGCGCTGGCCGCCTGTGACACCAGTGGCACAGTGGTGTTGCGCTATATCGAAAACGACCTGTCGCTGGCGGAGCGCTATCCCGCCAATCCCAATGGCTCGCCCCACGGGATTACCGGGCTGACCAGCGCGGACGGGCGTGCCACCATCATGATGCCGCACCCGGAGCGGGTCTATCGTACGGTGCAGCACTCCTGGGCGCCAGAGCAGTGGCGTGAGGATGGTCCCTGGCTGCGTCTGTTCCGCAATGCCAGGCGCTGGGTGGGCGGAAAACTGCCCTGAATCTGGGCTTGTGGCCGCTGTGCGTTTATTTATAATGGCGCACTTTTCCTGCGGGGGCCGATTGTGTTCCCGGATTCTGTTTTCCAGTTAGAGCAATGCTATGCTGAATACCTACCCACTGTGGAAATACCTGGTCCTACTGTTTGTGCTGCTGCTTGGACTGTTCTACGCAGCGCCTAACCTGTTCACACCGGATCCTGCCCTGCAAATCACCGGGGAGAGCAGCGCCCAGTTGATTGATGACAAAACCCTGGGCAAGGCATTAACTGCCCTGGACGAAGCCGGAATCAAACATTTTGGGGAAACGATCGACGCCAATGGCCGCAATGCCCTGTTGCGCCTGTCCGATGTGCAGCAGCAGCTGGTGGCCCAGGCGACGGTCGCTCGCGCTCTCGGTGATGGCTTTATTGTGGCACTCAACCTGGCGCCCACCACCCCGACCTGGCTCAGCAATTTCGGTGCGCATCCTATGAAGTTGGGTCTTGATCTCAGCGGCGGCGTGCACTTCAAGCTGGAAGTGGATGTGGATGCGGCAGTGCAGCGGCGTATGGAATACTACGTCAATGCCACCAAGCGTGCTTTGCGCGAACAACGTATTCGGGGCTATGTCAGCCTCACTCCACAGGGCACCTTGGAGGCGCATTTCCAGACCGAGGCGTTGCGCAAGCAGGCGCAAGAAATCATCGAAAACGAAGGTCACGAACTGGTCATCGAGCAAGTTGATGCGGGTGATAGCTGGAATCTGGTAGTAACCATGTCCGAGAAGGCCCGCAGGGAAATCGCGGATTACTCGGTAAGCCAGAACCTGACCACGTTGCGCAACCGGGTCAACGAGTTGGGAGTGTCAGAACCGCTGGTGCAACGCCAGGGCCGGAATCTCATCGTGGTTGAATTGCCCGGCATCCAGGACACAGCGGAGGCCAAGCGCATACTGGGCAAAGTGGCCAACCTGGAGTTCCGGTTGGTGGCTAATATGGATGCCGCTGCGTCAGACAAACAGCGCTTTGAATACCGCAGCCCCGACCGGGCAGGCGCCAGTGAGTGGCTGGAGAACGATGTCATTATCACCGGTGAGCGGGTCTCCAATGCGCAGGCCAGTTTTGACCAGAATGGGCAGCCCAATGTACAAATCAGCCTGGACAGCGAAGGCGGTACGCTGATGTCCCGGGCCACGCGCGACAATATCAAGCGGCGCATGGGCGTGCTGTTTATCGAGCGCAAGTACCGTACACGTTATGAGGTCGGCGCAGACGGCGCCGAAGTCGTGGTCAAGGTCCCCTACGATGAGAAAAAACTGCTCACAGCGCCGGTCATCCAGTCTGCGCTGGGGGCACAGTTTCAGATTACTGGTCTGGACAACCCGCTGGAGTCGTCTGAACTGGCCCTGATGTTGCGTGCTGGCGCCCTTGCAGCGCCTATTTCCTTTGTTGAAGAGCGCACTGTGGGGCCGTCCCTGGGTGCCGAAAATATTCGCCAGGGCCTTCAATCCGCCTACTATGGGCTGGTGTTTGTGGCGTTGTTCATGATCGCTTATTACCGGGTTTTTGGCCTGACAGCCGTTATAGCCGTGACCTGGAACCTGGTGTTACTCGTGGCAGCAATGTCGATGATTGGGGCTACGCTGACGCTGCCGGGTATCGCCGGAATTGTGTTGACAATGGGTATGGCGGTCGATGCCAATGTACTGATTTTTGCGCGCATACGAGAAGAATTAGCGAGGGGCGTCTCGCGACAAATGGCGATTCACGCAGGCTTTGAGCGTGCGTTTGTCACTATTGTGGATTCCAATCTCACGACCCTGATTATTGCTGTGATCCTTTATGCACTGGGCACTGGGCCGATCAAGGGCTTCGCCGTTACCCTGTCGATCGGCATCGTGATTTCCATGTACACGGCAATCACGGGTACCCGCGCCCAGATCAACCTTATATACGGTGGTCGTCGTGTGACGAAAGTTATCTATCGGGGGTCGTCATTCATGAAAGTGATTAACTTTATGGGCCAGAGCAGGAGCGGGCTGGCGGTTGCATTTTCAGCTCTCTTGCTACTCGTATCTATCGGTTCCCTGGCGACCCGGCAGCTCAACTGGGGCCTGGATTTTACCGGTGGCACTCTGGCCGAAGTGCATTACAGCGACACCGTAAACCTCGAGACGATTCGCAAGACGCTCGAGGCAAAGGGTTTTGCCGGCGCAATCGTGGTCGCCTTCGGTAGTGACCGGGATGTGTTGATTCGGTTGCCGTTGGGCTTTTCGGACCAACAGGGCACGGCGCTGCTCGGAGTGCTGCAGGAGGCTTTTACGGGTGAGGTGGTTGTGCGTCGCACCGAGTTCGTTGGTCCCCAGATCGGAGACGATCTGCGTGAGCAGGGTGGCCTGGGCATGTTGCTTTCGCTTGCCCTTGGTAACGCTCTATGTCGCGTTTCGTTTCCAGTTGAAATTTGGCGTGGGTGCGGTAGCGGCACTTGTGCACGACGTGATCATAACCCTGGGTTTTTTCTCAGTAACGGGCATGGAATTCAACCTCACTGTGCTGGCGGCAATCATGGCGATTATAGGTTACTCCATTAATGACACGATCGTAGTATTTGACCGTATCCGGGAAAACTTCCGTAAGCTGCGGCGTACAGACTCCGTCGAAGTGATGAATATCTCCATTACTGAAACCCTTGACCGTACGCTGGTGACCTCTGGAGTAACATTGCTGACAGTCATTTCGCTGGCACTGTTCGGAGGAGAAATGATCTTTGGATTTGCTATCGCGATGATTTTGGGCATTACAGTGGGTACTTATTCGTCAATCTATGTGGCTTCCGCTATCGCCCTGGCGATGGGTGTAACCAAGGATGACCTTATGCTCCCGGTCAAGGAAGGCGCTGCGCAGGATGACCTCGCTCCTTAACTTACCGCTCAGGAAAGACCCATGGAACCAATGATCAATATCGCATTGCGTGCAGCTCGCAAGGCGGGTGAAAGCATCGTGCGGGCGTCTGATGAGTTGCATCGCTTCGAGGTAAAGGCCAAAGGGGTGAACAACTTCGTCACGGAAGTGGATATCAACGCTGAGCGGGAGATTATCTACCACCTGCAAAAGGCCTTTCCCGAGCACGCAATCCTTGGTGAAGAGAGCGGCCTCATAGGCAATGCCGAGGCGGAGTACCGCTGGATCATCGATCCGCTGGATGGCACCACCAACTTTATTCGCGGTATTCCCCATTATGCGGTGTCCATTGCCTGCATGTACCGGGGTAAGATTGAGCACGCGGTGGTGGTGGATCCGGTGCGCAATGAAGAATTTACCGCTTCACGGGGCCGCGGTGCACAACTTAATGGCCACCGCATTCGCGTGAGTGATCTAGGCAGTCTGGACGGCGCATTGTTGGGTACCGGCATCCCATTCAAGAATCATTGCGATGACAAATTGGAACCCTACAGTAAATCGATAGAAATACTGGCCTCGCAGTGCGCCGGTATCCGTCGCGCTGGCGCGGCATCGCTGGATTTGGCCTATGTCGCGGCGGGTCGTCTGGACGCGTTCTGGGAAATCGGGTTGGCGCAGTGGGATATCGCCGCCGGTGTTTTACTGGTGCGGGAGGCCGGGGGGTTGGCAGCGGATATCGATGGCTCTGATAATTACCTGGAGTCGGGCAATATCGTGTGCGGCAATCCCAGGTGTTTCAAGGCTGTTTTGCAGGTGGTTAAGCCTTTACTGGGCTGAGTATTTTCTTCTAGACTTCCCTGCCCCTCGTGGCTGCCTCGAAACTCACCAATGAACCTCGACAATATCCGTATCGTACTGGTTAATACCAGCCATCCCGGCAATATCGGCGGTGTCGCTCGTGCGATGAAGAATATGGGCCTCACCCGCCTCTACCTGGTGTCTCCACGAGATTATCCGAGCGCGCAGGCACAAGAACGTGCCGTATCGGCCTCGGACGTCCTGGACGCTGCGGTGGTTGTCCCGACATTGGATGCAGCGATCGGCGACTGTCAGTTCGTGGTGGGAACCAGTGCGCGGGAGCGACGTATCCCGTGGCCGCTGCTGGACGCCCGCCAATGTGCAGAGCGTATGGCACAGGCTTCGTCAAGCGAGCAGGTCGCCGTACTGTTCGGGCGGGAAGACCGTGGCCTTACCAATGAGGAACTGCAGGTGTGTAACCTGCACCTCCATATCCCCACCTCAGCAGCCTACAGTTCGCTGAACCTCGCCATGGCTGTGCAAATTGTTGCCTATGAATTACGTATGCGGCTGTCGCTATCAGGTGCATCCGGTGGTGAACTTGAGTATTGGGATACGCCCTTTACTTCCAGCAACCAAATGGAGCTTTTTTATACCCATCTTGAGGAAACACTCACCGCTATTGAGTTTCTCGACCCTGCTGCACCGCGCCAGTTGATGTCTCGTTTGCGGCGTTTATACAGCAGGGTACGCCTGGATGAGATGGAGCTTAATATATTGCGCGGTATCCTCACCGAGACCCAAAAATGGGTTGCGCGGGGGAGAAAGGGGGGACCATAGGGCTCTTTACTTGACAAAAATGCTCGGTTTTATAGTTGACCAATTTAGTAGGCTATTGCATACTTGACCCTGATTGATACAGGAGGCGAGCCATGCGACTCACAACGAAAGGAAGATATGCGGTAACTGCGATGCTGGATCTGGCCCTGCACGGTGCTGATCGCCCCGTCAGTCTGGCTGATATATCTGGGCGGCAGGACATCTCGCTGTCCTATCTGGAGCAGCTTTTTGCCAAGCTGCGTCGCAACAATCTGGTCAGCAGTGTGCGGGGTCCGGGCGGCGGCTATCGTCTCAGTCGCGGCGGACATGACATATTTGTGGCGCAGATCATCGACGCGGTGAACGAGGCGGTTGATGCCACGGGATGCGGTGGCACCGCCGATTGCCAGCAGGGCGAGGTGTGCCTGACACACCACCTGTGGTGTGACCTGAGTGATCAAATTCACGGCTTTCTCAGCCAGATCAGCCTGTCCAACCTGGTGGAGAGGCGAGAAGTCCAGCACATATCAGCGCGCCAGACGGCACGCAGCCATCAGGGCGCCACACTGGCCCTGACCGAAATTTAACGGAGCCATGCACGCGCAATAGGTCACGGAGCGATAAGCAGTATGCAAAAACCGATCTACTTCGACTATCTGGCGACTACCCCGGTTGATCCGCGTGTGGTGGAAAAGATGGTCCATTGCCTGTCCATTGAGGGAAACTTTGGCAACCCCGCGTCGCGTTCCCATCTTTATGGCTGGAAGGCCGAAGAGGCGGTGGAAAATGCCCGTCGTCAGGTTGCCGACCTGATCAAGGCGGATCCCAGGGAGATTGTCTGGACCTCTGGCGCTACCGAGTCAGATAACCTCGCGATCAAGGGAGTGGCCCACTTCTACGGCAAGAAGGGCAAGCATATCGTTACCTCTAAAATCGAACACAAGGCGGTGCTGGATACTTGCCGGCACCTGGAGCGTGAAGGGTTCGAGGTGACCTATCTGGATCCGACTCCCAAGGGCCTGATCACTCCGGAAGCCGTCGCGGCTGCCCTGCGCGATGACACTATCCTGGTGAGTATCATGCACGCCAACAACGAGATTGGCTCGGTCAATGATATCGCCGCGATCGGCGAAGTCACGCGCAACGCCGGTGTGTTGTTCCATGTGGATGCAGCCCAGAGTGCGGGCAAAATCGACATTGATATGGAACAGATGAAGGTTGACCTGCTCTCCATGTCCGGCCACAAAATGTACGGACCCAAGGGCATTGGCGCGCTCTATGTACGACGCAAACCGCGGGTGCGGTTGGAGGCCCAAATGCATGGCGGCGGGCACGAGCGCGGCATGCGTTCCGGTACCCTGCCCACGCATCAGATCGTCGGCATGGGGGAGGCTGCCCAGGTGGCGCGGGAAGGGATGGCTCAGGAGGCTGTAAAACTGCAGGCGCTGCGCAAGCGCTTCTGGGATGGCATCAAGGACATCGAGGAAGTGTATATCAATGGCGACGATGTACACCGTCTGCCGGGTGCGTTGAATGTCAGCATCGCTTTTGTCGAAGGTGAATCATTGATCATGTCGCTCAAGGATTTGGCGGTATCCAGCGGCTCAGCCTGTACGTCAGCTAGTCTGGAGCCCTCCTATGTGCTGCGGGCGCTGGGCCTGAATGATGAACTGGCGCACAGTTCCCTGCGCTTTAGCTTCGGCCGTTTTACGACTGAAGCTGATGTGGATACTGCGGTTAAGCAATTGCGTGGCGCAGTGGAAAAATTACGGGAGCTATCCCCCCTGTGGGACATGTACAAGGATGGCGTAGACCTGGACAGCATTGAATGGGCTGCCCACTAATTCCAATTGGAGGAAGAAGACAATGGCTTACAGTGACAAGGTATTAGACCACTACGAAAACCCCCGCAATGTGGGCAAACTCGATGCAGATGATGAAAACGTAGGTACCGGCATGGTGGGTGCGCCGGCTTGCGGAGACGTCATGCGATTGCAGATCAGGGTCAATGCAGAGGGCATCATCGAAGACGCCAAGTTCAAGACCTACGGCTGTGGTTCGGCAATTGCGTCAAGTTCGCTGCTGACCGAGTGGGTGAAGGGCAAGAATCTCGACGAGGCCGAACAGATTCGCAATACCCAGATCGCTGAAGAGCTGGCACTGCCGCCGGTCAAGATTCACTGTTCGGTGTTGGCTGAGGACGCGATCAAGGCAGCGGTCAAGGACCTCCGAGACAAGCGGAGCCAGCGCTAGTATGGGTGTTAGCATCACACAATCGGCAGCCAAACATGTTGCGGGACAACTGCTGACTCGTGGCAAGGGGTTGGGCATACGGTTGGGGGTCACCACTTCCGGTTGTTCTGGCATGGCGTATGTACTGGAATTTGTTGATGAAGTGCAGCCCGAAGACCAGGTGTTCGAAGATCACGGGGTCAAGGTATTCATTGATCCCAAAAGTATGGTTTATCTGGACGGCACGGAACTGGATTTCGTGCGCGAGGGTTTGAACGAGGGCTTACAATTTCGCAACCCCAATGTATCGGCCGAATGCGGCTGCGGCGAGAGTTTCACCGTTTAACATTGGCGGTGTGACGCTCCCGGCATGTCCCTACCTGACTTCCATAGAAATTATTTCCAGCTATTTGGCCTGCCGGTGGGTTTCTCACTCGACGAGGCAAGACTGGGTGTGAGCTACAGGCAATTGCAGAAGGAGTTACATCCGGATCGCTATGCTGGAGCCTCCGCTCATGAACAGCGCCTGGCGGTGCAGTATTCAGCGCTGATCAACGAGGCCTACGCCATACTGCGTAAACCGCTACCGAGGGCGCTCTATCTGCTGGAACTGTCTGGTATGAGCAGGGAAGAGATCGCTGGACAGCATATTGACGGTGGTTTCCTGATTACGCAGATGGAGCTGCGCGAAAAGCTCGAGTCCATGGAAGGTCTGATTGACCCGGAGTCCGTACTGGAGCATCTGGTCAGCGAAATCAGCGAGGACATCATGGTGCTGCAAAAACAGTTTTCTCAGGCGTACTCAGCGGGGCAGATGACCTCCGCAGCGAGCGCTTGTGTCAAAATGCAATATCTGGACAAACTGCTACAGGAAGCCGAGCAGATCGAATCCAGACTCATCGACAGATAGGATTACAGGGTCAAGCATGGCGCTACTACACATCGCCGAACCGGGACAGTCACCCCTTCCTCACCAGGTAAAACGGGCCGTTGGTATTGACCTGGGCACGACCAATTCACTGGTGGCGACGGTGCGTGGTGGCCGGTCGGTTGTGCTGCCTGACGAGGGTGGGGAGGTGATGTTGCCTTCCGTGGTCAACTATACGGATGCTAGTGTCCCGCTGGTGGGCGCTCGCGCGCTCGCTCTGGCGGCGCAACATCCGGCCGATACCCTGATGTCAGTTAAGCGTTTCATGGGGCGCGGCAGTAAAGACGCCAGTAACGATGCAATGCGCTCTCATTATCGCCTGGCCGAAGGCGAAGAGGGACTGGTGCGTTTTGTAACCAGTAGCGGAGAGCTCAGTCCGGTCGAGGTCTCGGCAGATATTCTGCGGGTCCTGCGTCAGCGCGCGGTGGCAACGCTGGGCGGCGAGATCGACGGGGCGGTGATCACGGTACCCGCATACTTCGACGAAGCACAGCGCCAGGCCACCAAGGATGCAGCAACACTCGCCGGACTGCGGGTGTTACGCCTGATGAACGAGCCCACCGCAGCGGCGGTTGCCTACGGACTGGATAACGCGGAGCAGGGTGTAATAGCCGTGTATGACCTTGGCGGTGGTACGTTCGATATTTCCATTTTGCGTTTGCACAAGGGCGTGTTTGAGGTTCTCGCCACCGGTGGTGATACTGCCCTGGGCGGGGATGACCTGGATGCCGCACTGGCAGATTGGGTGTTGCAGCAATCCGGTTCGCCTACCCTGGCTGCTGGCCAGTACCGGCAGTTGCAGGCCGCGGCGCGCGTCGCCAAGGAGCGGCTGTCCAATGAGCTGGCGGTTGATATTGACCTGACGGGGGTGCTGCCCTCGGGTGGTGCGCTCCAGGTGACGCGGGAGACCTTTGAAGGCCTGATTCTGCCGTTGGTGAAGCGCACGCTGCGCTCCTGTCGACGTTGCCTGCGTGACGCCCAACTGGAGGCCGGCATCGATAATATTGTTATGGTGGGCGGTTCCACCAGGGTCCCGCTCGTGCGAGAGGCTGTGGCTGAATTTTTTCAGCGTTCCCCCCTTATCGACATCGATCCCGATCAAGTGGTGGCGCTGGGGGCCGCTATTCAGGCGGACATTCTGGCGGGCAACCGGCCCGAGGGTGACCTGTTGTTACTGGATGTGATTCCCCTTTCACTGGGGATTGAAACCATGGGTGGACTGGTGGAAAAAATTGTCCCGCGTAATACCACCATCCCGGTGAGCCGAGCCCAGGAATTTACCACGTTCAAAGATGGTCAGACGGCACTCGCCTTGCACATCGTCCAGGGTGAACGAGAAATGGTAAGCGACTGCCGTTCGCTGGCGCACTTTGAGTTACGCGGCATTCCTCCCATGGTGGCGGGTGCAGCCAGGATTCGCGTGACCTTTCAGGTTGATGCCGATGGGCTGCTCAATGTGGCCGCGCGGGAGGAAATTACCGGGTCCCATTCCAGTGTCACAGTCAAACCGTCCTTTGGATTGAGCGATGATCAGATTACTACGATGTTGCAGGCATCGTTCAGCCATGCCGCCGAAGATAAGCTGGCGCGCCAGTTGGCGGAGCAGCGCCTGTCAGCCTGGCAGCTGCTGGAAGGGCTGAAGGCGGCTCTGGAGGTTGATGGTGCCGCACTGTTGAGTGCCGAGGAGCGCGAGTCCATTACTGCTCAAATGACTGCATTGCAGGCACTCCTTGACAGCTCTGATGCGGATGTCATACGCGCGCAGACCGAGCGACTCGGACGCCAAAGCGAAGCCTTTGCCACTCGACGTATGGACAGGAGCATTCGAGAGGCATTGGCCGGAGTCTCTCTGGATGCGTTGGATAACGAGGTATCGCAATGACGAAAATCGTAGTGCTACCCAATGAAAACCTTTGTCCTGAGGGGGCTGTAATAGACGCCCAGCCTGGGGAAAGCATCTGTCGCGCGCTCTTGCGCAACGATATCGAGATCGAGCACGCCTGTGAATTGTCCTGCGCCTGTACCACCTGCCATGTCATTGTGCGGGAGGGTTACGATTCTCTGCGGGCACCCGATGAACTGGAAGAGGACTACCTGGACATGGCCTGGGGGCTTGAACCGGACTCGCGCCTCAGTTGCCAGGCCCTGGTCGGCGAGGATGACCTGGTAGTGGAAATACCGCGCTACACTATCAATATGGTTTCGGAGCAACATTAATGGGGAGAGATCTCATGCAGTGGACAGATATTGACGACATCGCCATCGAGCTGTTGGAGGCCCACCCGGCAGTTGACCCCCTCGCCATCAACTTCGTGGATTTGCGCAACTGGGTGCTGGAACTCCCTGACTTTGACGATGATCCCAAACACTGTGGCGAGAAGATTCTTGAGGCAATTCAGGCGGCCTGGATTGAGGAACGGGCCTAGATTTTCTCCTTCCATTTGCGCTGCCATTTTTTAACCCACTGATCTACAAGAAAAAGAATCTGCTAGCGAACGGGGTTTGCAGGTGAAAGAGTGGCTCAAAATCCGTATAATTGCGCGCTTTCCAAAGTGAGCCTTTCTGGAGATATCCCATGGCCGTTGAACGTACCCTGTCCATTATCAAGCCCGACGCTGTCGGTAAAAATATTATTGGCAAGATTTACTCGCGATTTGAGACCAATGGGCTCCAAATCGTGGCCTCCAGGATGCTGCGTCTGAGCGATACGGTTGCCGGAGGATTCTATGCTGAGCACAGGGAGCGCCCGTTCTTCGCTGCCCTCATTGAGTTTATGACCTCGGGGCCCGTTGTGGTTCAGGTACTGGAAGGCGAAGGTGCCATCGCGAAGAACCGTGAACTGATGGGAGCGACCAACCCCAAGGATGCCGCCGCAGGCACTATTCGAGCAGACTTCGCCTCATCCATTGACGCTAACGCGGTACACGGTTCCGATTCCCCGGAGTCTGCCGCCCGCGAAATTGCCTATTTCTTCGCCGCCAGCGAGCTCTGCGAGCGCTAGGCACACGACGACTGGAATCTACCCATGACCGCTGCATCCAGCATCTCCCCCCAGGTCGACCCGCAACAGGGCAGGGTCAACCTGATGGGCTTGTCCCGGGTGCAGCTGGAACAGTACTTTCTGGATATGGGTGAAAAGAAGTTCCGGGCACACCAGGTCCTGAAGTGGATACACCACGGTGGTGTCACGCGGATCGAGGACATGTCTAATCTGGGCAGGTCGCTGCGGGAAAAACTACTGGACGTTGCCGAGGTTCGACCCCCTGAAATTGCCAGCCAGCAGGATTCCAGTGACGGCACGCGCAAGTGGACGGTGCGGGTCGACGGCGGTAGCCTGGTTGAGACGGTGCTGATTCCCGCCGGTAATCGCGCCACGTTGTGTGTGTCGTCGCAGGTGGGTTGCAGTCTGGATTGCAGTTTCTGCTCCACCGGAAAACAGGGCTTTGCGCGTGATTTGACTGCTGCTGAGATTATTGGTCAGCTGTGGTTGGCGATCAAATCCTACGACGCCTTTCAGCCCGGCAATGGCCGTATCGTCACAAATGTGGTGATGATGGGTATGGGTGAGCCCCTGCTGAATTTTGATAACGTGGTGGCCGCCATGGATCTGATGCTTGAGGACCTGGCTTACGGTTTATCCAAACGTCGGGTGACCCTGAGCACCTCTGGTGTCGTGCCCGCCCTGAACCGCCTGGCCGAGGTCAGCGAGGTATCCCTGGCGGTGTCCCTGCATGCACCTAATGATGAATTGCGCAATCAACTGGTGCCGATCAATCGCAAGTACCCGATTGCCATGTTGCTTGAAAGTTGCCGTAACTATATGGCTGCCCAAAGTGATAAAAACCGTGTAGTGACGATAGAGTACACCCTGATCGCGGGGGTGAATGATCAGTGCGAACAGGCCCGTGAGCTGGCTGAACTGCTGCGGGACGTACCCTGCAAGATCAACCTCATCCCCTTCAACACTTTTGCGCAATCTGATTATCGACGGCCCAGTGGCAATGCGGTATCGCGCTTCTGGCAAGTGCTGGTCGATGCAGGCTATATTGTCACTGTAAGAACCACACGTGGCGATGATATCGACGCAGCCTGCGGCCAACTGGTTGGACAGGTTGTGGACCGCACCGGCCGCAGTGGCCGGTACCGCGCGGCCAGTGATAGTGATGCGCAGATAATTACAGTGGGGTAGGCATGTTATTCGAACTACAGACCAGCATGAAAAGAACTATTGCGCCGTTATGCCTTCTGCTCTTGTCCACACTGCTGGGCGGGTGCATCACGACTACCACGGGCCTCTTTACCGAGGATGCCTCGCCCCAAAAAGCCCTGGAAGAGCGAGTGTCCCTGGCCCGGCAGTATATTGGTGAGGGGAACTGGGAAGCTGCCAAGCGCAATCTACAGCTGGCCGAGGCTATTGATTCAAATAGTCCGGAGGTTTACGAGGCGTTTGGCCTGGTCTACCAGAGTACTGGCGAGTATGAACTCGCGGAAGAAAACTATAAAAAGGCGATCACTCCGGGCAATAAGGAAATCTCCCGGGCCCGCAATAATTACGCGGCTTTTCTGTTCAGTCAGGAGCGCTACAAGGATGCGGAGGAGCAGTTGGACTACGTGATCAAGGATACCCTGTACACGGGTCGCCCCAACGCATTTGTGAACCTGGGCATGTGCCAGCTAAAGCTGTTCGATACTGAGGCCGCCGAGGCGTCCTTTGTGCGGGCCCTGGCGATGGATCGGACCAATCAAGTTGCCCTGGTGGAAGTCGCACAGATACGTTTTGATGCGGGGGATTACGCTACCGCGAACCAGTATTATGCTACTTACCGAACGGTGGCGCGGCAGCAGACAGCGCGGGCCCTGTTACTCGGAATCCGTTTAGCCCAGGTTGAAGGAGATCGCGATTCCGAAGCGAGCTATGCACTGGCATTGGGCAGTCGATTCCCCAACTCAGCCGAATACCAAGCCTATAAGCGGACCGTGAAAAGTGACTGATGAGGCTGTGCAACTCGATGCCTTCACCACGCCCGGATCCCTCTTGAAAAAAGCCAGGAAGGCGCAAGGTATGTCTGAGCGTGAAGCGGCGGATCGACTTAATCTAATGCCTAACTATGTTGCTATCATCGAGCGAGATGACTATCAGGCCTTGCGCAGTCCGCCCTTTGCTCGCGGCTACGTGAAAGCTTACGGGCGGCTGCTGGGTCTGGACGAACAGAATCTGATGTCGGTGTTCGATGCGGTGAATGTGGTGGACTCGGCGCAACAGGAAAAACGCATAGAGACCAGGCCCTTGCAATTGCAGCGCACGGGTCTTGGTGTGGTAGTTGGTCTTGGCATTTTAATGTTGCTCGTAGTGGTGCTGTGGTGGTGGGAGGAGGGTCGGAGTGACCAGTCATTGCCTTTGGGAAAAGAGGGCACGCAGTTCCGCCTTGGTGACACACCGCAGATACCGAGAGGTGAACGATGAAGGTTGAGTCTCCAATCAAACGCCGTGTTTCCCGGCAGATATTTGTCGGCAATGTTCCCGTGGGTGGTAACGCGCCGATCAGCGTCCAAAGTATGACTAATACCGATACCTGTAACGTGGCGGCGACGGTAGCCCAGGTACTTGCCATTGCTGATGCGGGTGCAGATATCGTGAGAATATCGGTACCCAGCATGGAGGCAGCTGAAGCGTTTCGACAAATTCGTGCACAAGTCACGGTACCGTTGGTAGCTGATATTCACTTTGATCACAAGATTGCCCTCAAGGTTGCCGAGTATGGGGTCGATTGCCTGCGCATCAATCCTGGGAATATCGGCCGTGACAGCAAAGTTCGCGCGGTCATCGACAGCGCGCGCGACAAGGGCATACCGATACGCATCGGGGTGAATGCCGGTTCTTTGGGCAAGGACCTGCAGCGCAAGTACGGCGAACCTACGCCCGAGGCACTGGTGGAATCGGCGATGCGCCATGTCGATATACTGGATAAGTTCAATTACCCCGAGTTCAAGGTTAGTGTGAAGGCGTCCGGCGTATTTATGGCAGTGGCGGCCTACCGTCTACTGGCCAGGCAAATTGAGCAACCCCTGCATCTGGGGATTACGGAAGCCGGTGGATTGCGCGGTGGCACGGTGAAGTCAGCGGTCGGTTTGGGGATGCTGCTCATGGATGGTATCGGTGATACCCTGCGCGTCTCGCTCGCGGCAGATCCTGTAGAGGAAGTAAAAGTCGGATTCGACATTTTGAAAAGCCTGCAGCTGCGCGCCAATGGGATCAATTTTATCGCCTGCCCAAGTTGTTCACGGCAGAACTTCGATGTAGTAGCTACCATGAATATCCTGGAGCAGCGCCTGGAGGATATTCGCACGCCCATGGATGTGGCCGTTATCGGTTGCATCGTCAACGGACCTGGAGAGGCCCGTGAAGCGGATGTGGGACTGACCGGGGCCAGCCCCAATAACCTGATCTATGTCGATGGCGAGCCGCACCACAAGATCAGCAATGACAATTTTATCGATCATCTCGAAGAGGTAATTCGAAAACGCGCCACTGACCTGGAGCAGGCGCGCGCAGCGCTGGAAGAACAATTGATCGCCAAGTCATCCACATGATAGACAGTATCATGCACTGGAGCGTTTGTGAGTGAAATAACCGCCATTCGCGGGATGAACGATATCCTCCCGGATGAGACGCCCTGCTGGCAGTTTCTGGAGCGAACTGTGGCCACCGTGCTGGGCAGTTACGGTTATGGTGAGATTCGCCTGCCGGTGGTGGAAAAAACCGCCCTGTTCAAGCGCTCGATCGGGGAAGTTACCGATATCGTCGAAAAAGAAATGTACACCTTCGATGATCGTAATGGTGACAGCATGACGCTGCGTCCGGAAGGCACCGCTGGTTGTGTGCGGGCCGCCGTGCAACAGGGGATGCTCACTATTCCACGGCGCTTGTGGTATGCGGGACCCATGTTCAGGTACGAGCGGCCACAGAAAGGCCGCTATCGGCAATTTCACCAGGTGGGTGTGGAGTCATTTGGCATTGCCACGCCGGATATGGACGCGGAGCTCATAGTGCTGTGCGCCAGATTGTGGCGGCAGTTGGGCATCGCAAATTGCGTGGAATTACAGCTCAATTCCATTGGCAGCGCGCAAGCGCGCGGGGCTTACCGTGCTGCCCTGGTCGATTACCTTCAAGGCCATGTGGATGACCTTGACGAAGACAGTCAGCGACGGCTGCTCAGCAATCCACTGCGCATTCTGGACAGCAAGAATCCGGAGATTCAGACGGTGCTGGACGATGCGCCGACTCTGGAAGATTTCCTGGATGATGAGTCACGCACCGATTTCGCACGACTGTGTGAGTTGCTGCAAGCGGCGGGCGTGACTTATACGATCAACCGACGGCTAGTGCGCGGGCTGGACTATTACAACAAAACTGTATTCGAGTGGGTCACCGACCACCTCGGCGCCCAGGGCACTGTGTGTGCTGGTGGGCGCTATGATGGCCTTGTGGAGCAGTTGGGTGGGAGAGCGACGCCGGCCGTTGGTTTCGCCATGGGCATGGAGCGTCTCGTTCTTTTGTTGCGGGAACAGGGGGTCGTAGCGGACACGGCCGCAGTTGACGTGTATGTTGTCGCGGTGGGAAGCGCAGCTGAGTGTGCGGCGCTGGTAACCACTGAACGCGTGCGTGAGGCGCAGCCAAGGCTGCGTATCCTACAGCACACAGGTGGCGGCAGTTTTAAAAGCCAGATGAAAAAGGCCGACAAGAGCGGTGCCCGGCTTGCCCTGATCTGGGGTGAGGACGAAGTAGCGGCGCAAGTGGTCACGGTCAAACCCCTGCGCGAGGGAGACGGGCAGCGCACCGTGCCCCTGAATGAATTGGTAACGACATTGAGCGCAGTATTTGCGCCCTGCGATTGAACAAGAGGACAAAACGACGTGGAACAATACCGTACAGAAGAAGAACAGGTCCAGGCGCTTGGTCGCTGGTGGAGCGAGAATGGTCGTTCCATGGTCGCGTCCGTGGTGGTCGCGCTGGCGGCGGTCTTTGGTTGGCAGGCCTGGCAGGCTCATGAGGTGCGTCAACAGGAGCAGGCCTCCGATTTGTATCAGGCGCTGTTGCAGGCCATGGACAAACAAGATGCGACCCCCGGCTCTCAGGTTGCTATTGACCGGGCGGAACAGCTTAAGAGTGAATTTGGCGGTAGTACCTACGCCCAGTTCGCTGCCCTGCAGCTGGCGGCGCTGGCGGTAAATGAAGGCAAGTTGCCAGAGGCTGAGGCGCAGCTGCGCTGGGTGCTGGGCAAGGCCGCAAAGGGTAGTGATATAGCGCAGGTCGCGCAATTGCGCTTGGCCCGGGTGTTGGCGGCATCGGGTGCGACCGATCAAGCACTGACTATCCTGGCCGAGGGAGAGCCGGGTTCCTATGGTGCGTCCTATGCAGCCGCCAAAGGCGATATCCTTCTCGCCGCAGGCCGCAATGACGAAGCGCGGGACGCCTACAGCCTGGCAGTAGCGTCGGCTGCCGGTGGTGGGCAAGGTCTGAATCTGCCCGCCCTGCAACAGAAGTTGCAGAGTCTTACGCCAGCACCAGCTCGTACCCCCGGTGCGACCGCAAATCCAGCGCCGGGTCCCGTGGATGCAGCGTCGGCCACAAACGACACCGTCGACGCCCTGGAGGAATAGGACCATGCGGCAGATATCGCGACATCTACTTACACTCACCCTGCTGCTCGCCCTGGCCGGTTGTAGCACCATCTCGGGCTGGTTCGAGTCGGATGATGATGACGCTAAGGCACCAGCGAAGCTGGAGGATATCGAGGACAAGGTCAACATTGAGGAGCTGTGGTCATTTGGAGTTGGTAACGGCCAGGGTGAAGGCCTTTACCGTTTGCGACCAGCGATTAGCGGGCAAACCATCTATGCCGCCTCCGCCGATGGTGAGGTGGCTGCATTGGACCGCAATACCGGCAAGTCCCTGTGGGAAGCTGATCTTGAGACATCACTGTCGGGCGGTGTCGGAGTGTACGAAGATGCCCTGTTCCTGGGCAGCAGCGACGGTTTTGTGCTGAAGTTGGACGCCAAATCCGGCGCTCGTATTTGGTCTACGCCGGTACAGGGGGAGATTTTGGCCCCGCCCCAAAGCAACGGCAAAGTGGTTATTGCCCAGACCAATGATGGCAAGCTGCAGGGTCTTGATTTCACCACGGGGAAAATACTGTGGACCTATGACAGCAACATCCCGGTGCTGACCGTGCGCGGCACCAGCTCGCCGATTGTGCACAATGACATGGTATACGCCGGTTTTGCCAACGGCCGGGTGCTGGCTCTGGATACAAGGACTGGCGCAATTGCTTGGGAAGTTCGTGTCGCGATTTCTCAGGGTCGCTCGGAGATAGAACGTCTTGTCGATGTTGACGGAACCATGGAGCTGGCGGGTAGTGAGCTCTATGCTGCCAGTTACCAGGGGAACCTGGTAGCCATTGATGTGGACACTGGTACCAGGATGTGGCAGCAGAAGGTGTCCTCATACTCGGGTGTCTCCCAGGGCTTTGGCAACATTTATGTTGCCGATGAAGACGGTACTCTCACGGCCTATTTGCGCAATGGCCAGGGTGCGCGCTGGACTCAGGCTGCCCTGGCTTACCGCGAATTATCCAGGCCGACTCCGGTGGGCAGTTATGTTGCGGTGGCTGACTTCGAGGGCTACGTGCATGTGCTATCGCAGGAGGACGGTGAATTTGTCGGGCGGGTTCGAGCCGATGACGACGGGGTACGAGCGGATATGTTGAGTGACGGGAACGTTCTCTACGTGTTTGGCAACAGCGGTGAACTGGTCGCGTATGAGATTACCGCGAAAGAATAATGATACCGGTGATCGCCCTGGTCGGGCGCCCCAACGTTGGCAAATCCACTCTGTTCAACCAGTTGACGCGCAGCAGGGATGCCCTGGTTGCTGATTTTCCCGGCCTGACGCGGGATCGAAAATACGGTGAGTCCAAAATAGGCAGTCGCCCCTTTGTCGTTATCGATACCGGGGGCATTACCGGCGAGGAAGAAGGGGTTGATTCGTCCATGGCCCAGCAGGCGCTCACCGCCATCGACGAAGCTGATGTCGTGCTGTTCATCGTGGACGCCCGCGAGGGACTCAATGCCATAGACGAGGCGTTGGCCAGTCAATTACGCCAGCGCAACAAGTCCTTTCACGTCGTGGTAAACAAGATTGATGGCCTCAGTGAGGATGTCGCCACCAGCGATTTTTACGCCCTGGGGGTGGACACCATGTACGCCATCGCTGCCTCCCATGGTCGCGGCGTGAGTAGCATGATTGAGCACATACTCGAGGCATTCCCCGCGGATGCAGAAGAGGCGGAGCGCGAGCGTTACCCGGACAGTATTCGCGTTGCCATCGTGGGCCGCCCTAACGTCGGCAAGTCGACCCTGGTCAATCGCCTGTTGGGCGAGGAGCGGGTAGTCGTTTTTGATCAGCCGGGCACGACGCGCGATAGCATTTATATCGACTTCGAGCGCGAGGGCCAGAAATATACCCTGATCGATACCGCCGGAGTCCGGCGGCGCAAGAATGTGACCATGGTGGTGGAAAAGTTTTCCATCGTGAAAACCCTCAAGGCGATTGACGACGCCCACGTGGTGGTAGTGGTCATGGATGCCCACGAGGGCATTGTAGACCAGGACATGCATCTGCTTGGGCACTGCATGGACAAGGGTCGCGCCCTGGTACTGGCGGTGAACAAGTGGGACGGCATTGATGCCGACCAGAGAGACTGGATCAAGAGCGAACTGGACCGACGACTACGCTTCGCCGAGTATGCTGATATGCACCATATCTCAGCGTTGCACGGTACCGGGGTCGGCCATCTGTATAAGTCAATCAACAGCGCGTATGCGTCTGCTACGCGCAAGCTGAACACCAATGCGTTAACTCGGATCCTGGAGGGCGCCGTGTTTGACCATCCCCCGCCCATGATAAATAGCCGAAGGATCAAACTGCGGTACGCACACGCCGGTGGACAGAATCCACCGTTGATCATCATCCATGGGAACCAGACAGCAGACGTCCCCAACAGCTACAAGCGTTATCTGGAAAAAGTGTATCGCCGCGAACTGGAACTGGCGGGAACGCCGGTACGCATTGAATTTCGCACCAGTGAAAATCCTTTTGCAGATAAACGCAACAAGTTGACCGGGCGCCAGGTGCAGCGCAAGCGGCGTTTGATGGCGCACGTTACCAAGGCGAAAAAAAGTAAAAAGAAGAAATAGCGTCATGAGTCCTGGCGAGCTGCGGCCAGATATGGATTCTCGGGAGAACATCGAGTTTTTCGTGGATCGCTTCTACGAGCGCCTGCTCGCCGATGAACAGCTGGCGCCGATCTTTGTCGATGTGGCCGCCATCGACCTCGCGGTGCATCTGCCGCATATCAAGGATTACTGGTGCAAGCTGTTGCTGGGCGACAAGCGCTACCAGCGCCACACTATGAACATCCACCGCCAGCTCCATGGCAAACGTTCCCTGCATCCTGGGGATTTCCAGCGCTGGCTGGCGTTTTTCACTACTACGGTAGATGCGCACTTTGCGGGTGAGCGGGCGGAGCGTGCCAAACAGGTGGCGGCATCAATTGCTGCCAACATGGAGCACAGCTTGCTGACCTGATCGCTGGATTAGCCAGTCCTCCCATCAGAATGAGTAGCGCAGGTCTATACCGTAGGTGAGCGGATCTTCTATGCTGGTTCTATAGGCACCGAGGTTGCTGGCTACAAAGCCACCCGGATTGTCCGCAATTTCATTGTCCTGCAGGTTTCGTCCCCACACCGCGACCTCAAAGTTCTCGGCCTCGTTGGTCCAGGCGATACGGGCACTGAGTATCTCCCTATCCTGGAAATACCAGGGGCCTGTAGTGTAAATCGCGGCATCGGTATCGCTGGGGTCTTCAGCTTCCTCAAACACATAGTCCACGTGCACCAGCAGGAAACCGATCGGAATCGTCGGGTGTCCAGTCGAGGCGCAGGGTGTAGTCGGTGTTGGTGCTCTCACTTTGCTTCCTGCCTCCTACTGGCTCGCCATCACCATTGAAATAGGCCTGGGGGGTTATTTCCGCGTCGCGAACTGTGCTCATCGCGGTCAGCAGCAAACTGTCCAGGGCATGCCACTGCACAACAGCTTCAACACCGTTAGTAGTCACGTCCTGGCTGATGATAGTGGGTGCGGCGGTTGGATCCTGTTCGTTGCATTGGTCTTTCGTGGAGCCTGCCGTACATTGTTTGGTCTCGGTAGAGGTTTGCTGGCCGTCCAGCTCCTGGTTAAACAGTGAGCCTTCCAGGCGCAGGGTGTCCCCAAAGAAATCACCCTTGATGCCCAACTCGATACTGGTCATTTCCTCGGGTTCAAAAGGGCCGGTCACATAGGCCGAAAATACCTGGCCATCATAGCCGCCGGACTTGTAGCCCGTGGCATAGGACAGGTAGGTCATCGCATTGTCAATAAATTGCCAGTCGGCCACCAGACGTCCGGTGGTCTTGCTCCAGTCGTGGGAATCTTCGAACTTGTCGTAATAATTGGCGGGGTCCGCACCGGTCTGCGCCGGATCGTAGGCAACGCGCGCGGGTGCATAGGGCCAGGTACCGAGCTGCTCGGGAAACGTCTGCCAGGAGTAGGTTTTATTGTCGAAGCTGTAGCGCAGGCCTGCCGACAACCGTATGGTATCGGTCAGGCTGTAGGTGACATCGCCAAAGATACCGGCGTTGGTGAAGTCCCCTTTGTTATCCATGGTTTCCCTAAAGTACGTGCCCGCGTAGCTTGGAGGCACCACCGCTATTCCAGGCACCGGTGGGTTTACGAATCCTCCTGCCGCTTGGGAAAGGTTTAGCCAGAACTGCTCATCCTGATCCGGATTCTGTAACCAAAGACTGGTGTTCTGGGGCAGGCCAAACTCGCCGCTGACGAACTGCATGTAGGAATCTGCCAGCAGACCGATATCGGTGCGCTGGTACACATCCTCCACGCTGTAATTACCACCGGCGATGGCGTCAAAACGGTCATTCACAAAGTGGAAGCGCACCTCGCTGTACCAGATGTTGGACTCTTCAATATTGTTGGTGTCGAGGTAGCGCGTCGGGTCTTCGGTGCCGTCCTCGTCCTGCTTGTTCCAGGTTTTCCAGTCCCGGTAGCTGACGATACCGAACATCGACATCTCCTCGTTGAAGGCATGGTCTCCCTGTAGGGATGCGCCATACATGTCACGATTTTCTTCGCGGTTGTACACGTCATTGGCGGCCTTGCTGTTGTAGGGATCGGTGCTGTAGGCGTACTGACTGACGCCGATGGAGTACCCGGGACTCTCACTGCGGTCCTCATAGTCACCCGCTAGCTGAATGCTGGTGTCCGGCGACAGATCGTAGAGGATGGATGTTCTGGCAGCGACGAAACCCTCCTCGCGCAGATCATCGCCGATGCCGACATTTTCGATAATGCCATCACGCTGGTGGGAAAATACGTTGGCGCGCACCGCGATATCATCGGTCACTGGTTCGTTGACCATGCCTTCCACATTCAGCAGGCCGTAGTTGCCGACCCTGCTTTTGACGAAACCCTCGAATTCCTGGATGGGCTTATTGGGTACGATATTGATAACACCGGCCGTCGCGTTGCGGCCGAACAAGGTGCCCTGGGGACCTTTCAATACTTCGGTGCGTGCGATGTCAGTGAAGGGGATGGACGTGGCGGCCCTGGGCATATAGGCGTTGTCATAGAAGGTGGCGACCGAGGGATCGCCACCGGAGCTGATGTTCGGACTCTCAATGCCGCGGATGGCTATGGTGACCTGGGTCGCACCGCCCGCGCCGATTTCAACACCCGGCATAAAATCAGCGATGTCCTGGATGTTGTCGGCACCGGTATTGACCATATCCTGAGCGGTGAAGGCATTGACGGTGATGGGTACCGACATGGTGTCCTGCTCCCGTTTCTGGGCGGTCACCACAACTTCTTCAATTTGCGAGCTGTATCCTCTGGGCTGTGCATCCTGGGCAAGGACATTGCCGCTGGCGAGCCCGACGGCAGTTGCCAGGAGAAGTTTTCCCGGATGCACAGATGCGCGGCACAGGCCCTGCAATTTTTTGGGTGAGATCATGCGAGTCTTCCTTGCTGTTATCCATTATTATCGGATCAATTATTAAGCCTAGAATAACTGAAAGCCACAGCAATAAAAACAGTAGTCATAAGTAACATATTATGTTCTACTTGCGGGCTCCAGTTTCCCAGCCAACCTTTCCTGATCCTGTACACAGGAGCAACCGATCATGAAAAGCCGCACTGCCTTGACCATTCTGGCGTACCTGTCATTGCAGTCCCTGGGCGTGCAGGCAGATACGGACGCCAAAGCACGGTTCCAGACGTGCATCGCTTGTCATGGTGACGCTGGGCAGGGCAATCCAACGGTGGGTGCTCCGGCACTGGCCGGTCAGGGAGCAGCGTATCTGGAGCGCCAGCTCAAGCATTTCAAAGCCGGTGTGCGCGGCGCAGACCCGCGCGATACGCAGGGTGCGCAGATGAAGGCGATGGCTGGCACGCTGAGCGATGCGGATATTCCCCTCGTGGCGAACTACCTCAGCGCATTGCCCCGACCGGTACCGACAACGGCGCAGGTGGGCGACCTGAAGAATGGCAATAACTACTACCAGTCGAAATGTGGCGCCTGCCACGGCGGTCAGGCGGAAGGAAATCCAGGCCTGAATGCGCCTGGCCTGGCCGCTCTGGACGCAGCCTATCTGAAACATCAGTACCAGAACTTCCAGCTGGGCATACGTGGCACCCATACCGACGATAAATTTGGCCGGCAAATGAAAATGATGGCGACCAGTCTGCCCACGGATAAAGATCTGGACGACGTGATTGCGTATATCCATTCCCTGGCCAAGGCGCTTTAGGTTCCGGGTAAGTGAGAGTACGCGCATGCAAGCTGTTATCCGCCCTTCTGTTCCTGTGGGTTGGCGCTGTCAGCGCTGGATCGGCGGATATTGTGTTGCGAGAGAGTTGCCCGCCCAGTTTTGAATTGACGGCAGCGGGATTCTGCACTCTGCGTACGCTGTATGACTTCTACGATTCTGTGCAGGGCGCGGGACTGGGCGGCACACAGACAGCCCTGCCGCCGCACCGGGACGGTTTTACCCCGCAGCAGATTGACCTGGGCCGCTATCTTTTTTTCGACCCCGTACTCTCCATGAATGGGTCGATTGCCTGTGCCAGTTGCCACAATCCGCAGCGCGGCTTCAGTGACAGCCTGCCGCGCTCAGTCGGTATTGGCGGCCAGGAGGTATCCCGCGCTGCTCCCTCGCTGTGGAATGTAGCTTTCCTGAAGAAGTTTTTCTGGGACGCCCGTGCCAGCACGCTGGAAGAGCAGATGCAGGGCCCCCTGTATGCGCCCAATGAGATGGGTAACACGCCGGATCATCTGCTGGCTACCCTCAACGGCATTCCCGCCTATCAGGCGCTGTTTCAACAAGCTTATCCGCAGCGGCAGGGCGACTCGATTAAGCTGGATGAGGTGTACCAGTCGCTGGCAGCTTTTCAGACATCTCTCATTTCCCTGAACAGTCGCTATGACCGCTATGCCCTGGGTTACCATGCAGCGCTGTCGGAGCATGAGGTTGAAGGCATGAATGTCTTTCGCTCCTTTGTCGCCCGTTGCGCGGAGTGTCATACTCCACCCCTGTTCACCAACCAGCAGGTGGCTGTGATCGGTGCGCCGGAGCCGGATGGCAGGCCCCTCGATATCGGGGCGGAAAGACGTTTAATGCGCCCAAGCTGAAAGCAGGATTCAAGGTGCCAACCCTGCGCAACATCGACAGGACTGCGCCCTACATGCATTCGGGCAAGTTTGACAACCTGCATGCGGTTACCGAATTCTACAACGGGGGTCGGGGCCATGCGGTGCCTGCCGGTGTTGACCTGCAACTGCACTGGCATATCTCATCGCCTAACCTGTCGGATTATGAATTGGACCGGCTGGTCGATTTTCTGGGAACATTGACTGATGAGAGTTTAAAGCCTCAAATACCTGAGCAGCTGCCATCGGGTTTGCAGCCAATGGCACCACAACCGACAGCACAAATTGCAAACACAAATGTAAATCCTGGAGAGTCCTCATGAAGGCGGGAAAAATAATTGGTCTGATCCTGATTCTGGCTGCGTTTGCAGCGGGACTAACGATTGGGAAAGGCAAGGGTGGCGCGAGCGCACCGGTCATTACATCGGGTAGTGGTGGCGTAACTTACAGTGGCGGCTTTAGCGCCAAGGACAACACGCTGACACTCAGCGGCAATAGTAAGTCTGTGGCCGGGCCGCCGATGACGGATGTGGTGGTCGTGGTCAAGGAAGGTGAGTCCATCCAGCAGGCGGTGCAGGCTGCCGCGCCGGGTACAACCATACAGGTTATGCCCGGCACCTATAAGGAAACAGTTTTTATCGATAAGGATGGTATTCGCCTGATCGGGGTGATTAAGGAGGGCCGTCGCCCGGTCCTTGATGGCGAGGACAAGCTGAATGATGCCATCCTCTTTTCCGGGAACAATATTGTGGTCGAGAACTTCACCCTCACCCGCTACAAGGGCAACGGCATCATGAGCCAGGCCGGCAACAACTGGGAAATACGCAATAACCTCATCATAGACACCGGCGTCTACGGCATCTTTCCGCAACTGGGCCAGAACGGTGTCATTGAGCACAACGTCGTCTCGGGCATCAAGGACGCCGCGATTTATGTCGGTATGAGTGACAATGTGCATGTCGCCTACAACGATGTCTTTGACAGCGTCGCGGGCATTGAAATCGAGAACAGCCGCCACGCCATCGTGGAGGCGAACCGGGTGTACAACAACACGGGCGGTATCCTCGCTTTCATCACTCCCGGATTGCCCATTAAAACCACCTTCGATGTGATTATTCGCCACAACTTCATCCTGGCGAACAATCACGCCAACTTCGGTGCGCCGGGTTCCACGGTGGCGGGCATACCGGCCGGCACGGGCATACTGGTGATGGCGGCTGACGATGTGGTGATCGAGGGCAACATTATCAGGGACAACAAAAACATTGGCATCATGATAACGGATCACGGGCACGCTACTAATATCACCGCCGATCCGGAATCTGACCCCAATTCGGATCGCGTAAAAATTCTTAACAACACCATGCTCAACAATGGCACCGACCCCATCCCTGAGATCAAGGCGTATATGTTGACCGAGCTGAAAACGGGCAATCCCGATATCGGCAGTATTGGTCCCACGACGGACAGCTGTATTATCAACCGCCAGCAGTACGTCACGGTGGGTCTCGATAATTTTGCCGAGTGTGACTTCACCAATACCGCCAGTATTGCCAACTATTTGCTGGCGCCGGTAGCGCCCCGGGAAATAAAGGCCGAGGACAAGGGCAAGATCGCCTACCTGGGCATTTGCGCCGGGTGCCACACCTACAGCGGCCGGATGATCGGGCCACCGGTGCAGGTCATTCAGGCGCTGTATATGGACAACCCGCAGGGTATAGCAGATTTCATCGCCAGCCCGACCAAGAAACGGGACGACTATCCGGAGATGCCACCGCAAAACTATCTCGATGCCCAGACGCGGCTGGCGGTAGCGAAGTATATGCTTGGGGTCACAAAATAACGACTCACTAAGTTGGGATGGGTAGCAGGTATGGGACAACTTCAGGACAAGGTCGCTATCGTCACCGGCGCCGCTCGTGGTCTGGGTCGCGCGTATGCGCAAGCCATGGCACGTGAGGGCGCGGCTATTCTCGCCTGCGACGTGAATAGCTGTGATGAAACTGTCGCAGCGATTGCTGCCGCTGGCGGTCAGGTTAAAGGCGTGCTGACGGATGTCTCCAGCATGGCCAGTTGCACAGCGATGGCGACGGCTGCGGTCAATGCCTTCGGCAGGATCGATGTGCTGGTCAATAATGCTGGGCTCTACGGCGGCCTCAAGGGCGCGCGCTTTGAGCACCTCGATGAGGCGCAGTGGGACGCGGTGATGAATATCAACGTCAAGGGCTTGTGGCAGTGCTGCAAGGCGGTGGTGGAACCCATGCGCGCCGCCGGCGGGTGGTTCCATTATCAATATCTCATCGTTGGCTGCGGTCTATGGCCTGCCCTATGGCCTGGATTATGTAGCGTCCAAAGCGGCAGTGATCGGCATGACCCGAACCATGGCACGCGAGTTGGGTAAGGACCGTATTCGCGTCAACGCGGTGGCGCCTTCAGCGGTGATGACTGAGGGTACCGAGGAATTTTTTGGTGAGAAGCTGGAGAAAGCCAAGCAGGTTATCGCCGCCGGGCAGTTGATACAGCGCAACCTGCAGGTTGAGGATCTCACCGGCACCATTATTTATCTGGCGTCAGACAGCAGCGCCTTTGTTACCGGGCAAACCCATATGGTGGATGGCGGCTCCTGGTTTTTGTAGTGCAGCCAGTGCGATTCGCGCAAGGATGACTAACGTGGCAACTGACCCAACCTACCCTGAAATTCGCGCCGCGGTAGGTGCATTGTGTGCACGTTTCCCCGGCGAGTACTGGCGCAAGCTGGACAGCGCAAAGGCGTATCCCACCGAGTTTGTCGAGGCGCTGACACAGGCGGGTTACCTCGCGACCCTGATACCGCGTGACTATGGCGGCTCCGGCTTACCGCTGGGCGCAGGCTGTGCAGTGCTGGAAGAAGTGCATCGCAGCGGCGGCAACGGCGCTGCCTGTCATGCGCAGATGTACACCATGGGTACCCTGTTGCGTCACGGCAGCGACGCCCAAAAGGCGCAGTTTCTGCCGTCTATTGCAGATGGCTCGCTGCGCCTGCAGGCCTTTGGCGTGACGGAACCCGACAGCGGTACCGATACCTCCCGCATTCGTACGCACGCCGTGCGCGACGGTGACGACTACGTGGTCAATGGACAGAAGGTATTTATCTCCCGTGCCGCACACTCCGACCTGATGCTACTGCTGGTGCGGACCACACCGCGTGAGCAGTGTGTGAAACATACCGAAGGGATGTCGGTGCTGCTGGTGGATATGCGCGATGCGGTCGGGCACGGCTTAACCATCAAGCCCATTGCAACGATGATGAATCACGCCAGTACCGAACTTTTTTTTGACGATCTCAGGGTTCCTGTAAAAAATCTGATCGGCGCCGAGGGACAGGGCTTCAAATGCATTCTCGATGGCCTGAACGCCGAGCGCATACTGATCGCCGCCGAGTGTATCGGCGACGCGCGCTGGTTTATTGCGAAGGCGACTGACTATGCGCGTGAGCGCAAGGTGTTTGACCGTCCGATCGGGGCCAACCAGGGGATTCAGTTTCCCATCGCACGAGCGCATATCCAGACCGAGGCCGCGGCCCTGATGGTGCAGCACGCTGCTGATCTCTATGATGCCGGCAGGCCAGCGGGAACGCAGGCCAATATGGCCAAGCTATTGGCGTCCGAGGCGGCGTGGGCCGCTGCGGATACCTGCATTCAGACCCACGGTGGTTATGGCTTCGCGACGGAATACGATGTTGAACGCAAGTTCCGTGAAACGCGGCTGTACCAGGTCGCCCCGATCTCGACCAACCTGATACTGTCCCACGTGGCCACGCGGGAACTCGATTTGCCACGGTCCTTTTAATGACACTGCCGCTGCAAGGCGTGTTGGTGATTGCACTCGAGCAGGCCGTGGCCGCGCCCTTTTGCACCTCGCGCCTGGCCGACGCCGGTGCGCGGGTTATCAAGATCGAGCGCCCTGAAGGCGACTTTGCCCGCCGCTATGATCATGTAGCGGCCGGTGAGAGCGCCTATTTTGTCTGGGTCAATCGCGGCAAGGAATCCCTTTGCCTGGACATCAAGGACACAGACGATGCCAGCCTTTTGCAACGCATGGTGCAGCAGGCGGATGTCTTTATCCAGAATCTTGCCCCGGGCGCTGCCGCCCGCGCCGGCTTTGACTCGGCACAACTGCGCATGGCGAATCCCAAGTTGATCACCGTTGATATCACCGGTTACGGCGACAGCGGGCCCTACCGCGACATGAAAGCTTACGATTTGCTGGTGCAGTGTGAGAGCGGACTCGCCTCCATCACCGGCGCAGCGGAGCAGCCGGGCAGGGTGGGGGTGTCGGTCTGCGATATCGCCTGCGGTATGTATGCGCACGCCGGGATACTCGAAGCCCTGCTGGAGCGTCAGCAGACCGGACTGGGCAAGGGGCTATCAGTATCACTGTTCGATGCGCTGGCCGACTGGATGACCGTACCGCTGCTGTATCAGGAGCACACCGGGGAGGCGCCGCCTCGCGTGGGTCTCAGGCACCCATCAATTGCGCCCTACGGCGCCTATGCCTGCAGCGACGGCGAGCAAGTGGTGATCGCCATCCAGAACGAGAGGGAGTGGAAGAATTTTTGTGAGGGGGTATTGCAGCGCCCGGATCTGGTGACGGACCCGCGGTACTCAACGAATGTGTTGCGCTGTACCAATCGTCCGCTGTTGGACCAGGAGATCAATTGCGTTTTTGGGCAGCTTGCGCGCGCGGCTCTGACGCAGCGACTGCAGCAGGCGCAGATTGCCTTTGGCGCAGTCAATTCGGTTGCCGATCTGGCGCAGCATCCGCAACTGCGGCGCACTTCGGTGCTTACGGCTTCGGGCGCGATCGAACTGGTGGCGCCGCCAGTCAGGGTTACAGGGGAGCAATCCAGTTTGCGGCCGGTGCCGGCATTGGGTGAACACAGCGACGCGATTCGCCGGGAGTACCAGGATGATGCCTGAACGCACTGATGGTGCACACGTGGACACCTCACGCATGAGCGCTGTTGATATGGAAGTACTGCAACGCTGGATCGGCAGGACGGAGACGCGTTGTGATGTGCTATCGGCTGCGCCGGTGGCAGCGCTGTCCGCAAGCCTGGACTATGAACATCCGCGCGCTCTCATTGGCGACTCACTGCCACCGTGCTGGCACTGGTTGTATTTTCAGGATGCGGTGGCCGCTTCCGGTTTGGGCATTGACGGGCACGCCCGGCGCGGCAGGTTTCCTGCCACCGGTGTCTTTACCGCGTCGCATGTGGGCCGGCAGCCGTCTGCGTTTTGTCACTCCATTGAAAGTGGGTGAGGCGGTGCGCCGGGTATCGACCATCGCCAGTGTTACGCATAAACAGGGCCGCAATGGTGAACTGGTTTTTGTCACCGTACGTCACCAGATTTTTCAGGGCGACAATGCTGGCCATTGAGGAGGAGCAGGACCTGGTGTATCGCGAGCCTGGTGCGGCCAATGTAGTCTCGCTGCCCAGGCCGGCACCCGCGGTCGCGCAGTGGTCCAGGGATATGCGGCCCGATACGGTGCTGCTGTTTCGCTATTCCGCCCTCACCTTCAATAGTCACCGCATCCACTACGACCGCGACTATGCCACGCGCGAGGAGGGTTACGCCTCCCTGGTCGTGCAGGGGCCGCTGACCGCGACACTGCTGCTGGATTTGCTGTACCGGGAGTTGCCTGGTGTTGAAGTGGCGGCGTTTGAGTTTCGCGCCCTCCGGCCCCTGCTGGAAGGGGTGCCCCTGCAACTGCAGGGACGTCAGGACGAGCAAGGAGGTCCGTTTGTGGGCACTGGATGCCTCGGGTGCACTTGGCGATGGAGGCGCAGGCGCGTCTGGGAGCTGGTTGAAAATGCAGCGCCACAGCTGAGTCATTTCCAAACGACCGGGTTGCGCTTTTCGATTCATTAAGTGAATAGTAAGAATCCCCACTATTGATTTCAATTATGGAGCTCAGGTCTCTACACTAGCCCGGTCTTGACCAGAGGGACCGAGCCTCATCCGACACCCTCTTAAAACTAACTAGCCTTCCCGCAACCCAGTATCCAGAGGTACTACCATGTCTACATTTCAAAATAACTTGCTGAATTGGCCCGGCTGCGTGATAAGAACGGCAGCGCCTGGGATCACATCAACCCCGAGTCTGCTGCCCGCATGCGCCTGCAGAACCGTTTCCGGACCGGCCTGGATATCGCCAGGTACACAGCGGCGATCATGCGCAAGGATATGGCGGAGTACGACGCTGACAGCAGTCAGTACACCCAGTCGCTGGGGTGCTGGCACGGCTTTATTGGCCAGCAAAAGCTGATTGCTATCAAGAAGCACTTCGGTGACACCAGCAAGCGCTACCTGTACCTCTCCGGCTGGATGATTGCCGCCCTGCGCTCCGAGTTTGGTCCACTGCCGGACCAGTCCATGCACGAGAAAGACTTCTGTATCCGATCTTATTGAAGAGCTGTACACCTTCCTGCGCCAGGCTGATGCCCGCGAACTGGGTGGCTTGTTCCGCGAACTCGATGCCGCCCGCGAGGCTGGGAATAAGAGTGCAGAGCAGGCGGTACAGAAAAAGATCGACAACTTCCAGACGCACGTTGTGCCGATTATTGCTGACATCGACGCCGGTTTCGGCAATGCTGAAGCGACCTACCTGCTGGCGCGCAAGATGATCGAGGCGGGTGCCTGTGCCATCCAGATCGAGAACCAGGTGTCCGATGAGAAACAGTGTGGTCACCAGGACGGTAAAGTCACCGTGCCTCATGAGGACTTCCTGGCCAAGATCCGCGCCGTACGTTACGCCTTCCTGGAACTGGGTGTGGACGACGGGATTATCGTAGCCCGTACCGACTCCCTCGGCGCCGGCCTGACCAAGCAGATCGCTGTGACGCACACGCCTGGCGATTTGGGTGATCAGTACAACAGCTTCCTCGATATGGAAGAGCTTTCTGTCGCAGAGATGAGCCACGGCGACGTCATTATCAAGCATCACGATCAGTTGATGCGTCCCAAGCGCCTGCCGTCCAACCTGTACCAGTTCCGCAAGGGTACCGGTGAAGATCGCTGCGTACTGGATAGCATCACGTCACTGCAGCACGGCGCCGATCTGCTCTGGATTGAAACCGAGAAGCCGCACATCGGCCAGATCGGCGGCATGATCAAGCGCATCCGTGAGGTCATACCCAATGCCAAACTGGTGTACAACAACAGTCCCTCCTTCAACTGGACGCTGAATTTTCGCCAGCAGATCTTTGACGCATGGAGCAAGGCAGGCAAGGACGTATCAGCCTACAACCGCGACGCGCTGATGAGTGTTGACTATGACAGCACCGAACTGGCTGCTGAAGCAGATGAAAAGATTCGCACATTCCAGGCCGACTCTGCGCGCGAAGCTGGTATCTTCCACCACCTGATCACGTTGCCGACGTATCATACTGCGGCACTGTCTACGGATAATCTGGCGAAGGAGTACTTTGGCGAGCAGGGCATGTTGGGCTATGTGGCCGGCGTGCAGCGCAAGGAAATCCGTCAGGGTATTGCCTGTGTCAAACACCAGAATATGGCGGGTTCTGACCTCGGCGATGACCACAAGGAGTATTTCGCCGGCGAAGCGGCACTGAAAGCCGGTGGTACACACAACACCATGAACCAGTTTGGCTGAGTCGCTGAGTGTTTGCCCGCCAGTCAGCCATTTTGCGTGAATATCCAGTGCGGGCGAGGGTAGCGAGGAATACATGCGTTGGGATGATATCGATAAACAGGTGTGTTCGGTGGCGCGTGCGCTGTCCGTGGTCGGTGAGCGCTGGACCATGCTGATTCTGCGCGATGCGTTTCTCGGTACCCGCCGCTTCGACCAATTCCAGAGCAATCTTGGTATCACACGCCATCGTCTGTCAGAGCGACTGACCATGCTCGTGGAGCAGGGTGTGCTGGTGAAGGTGCCCTACCACCAGCGACCGCTACGCTACGAATACCGCCTGACTCGCAAGGGCCTGGGTCTGTACCCGGTGTTAATGAGCCTGGCCCGCTGGGGCGATGAATGGATGGACAAGGGTATGGGTGCACCTCTGGAGTATGTGCATCAGACCTGCGGCAACAAAACCCGGGCCACACTCACCTGCAGCGAATGTGGTGAACTGTTGCGACCCGAGGAAGTCAGGCCGCAGTTGGGGCCCGCGCTATGTGATCCTCACCATCAAAACGAGGCCGCGTCGCTGAAGGATATCCCGATGCTGCTGAAAGGATCTGTGTAGCGACGCGCGCGAGAGGCGATTACTTCGCCGCCGCCAGTGCCTGGTCGATATCTGCCAGGATATCGTCAATATGTTCGATGCCAATGGACAGTCTTACCATATCTTCACTGACGCTCGCTGATGCCAATTCCGTGGCGTTAAGCTGCCGGTGAGTGGTGCTCGCGGGGTGGCAGGCCAGTGATTTGGCATCGCCGATGTTCACCAGGCGTAATATCAATTGCAAGGCGTCGATAAAGCGCATGCCTGCGGCAATACCTCCTTCGATTCCAAAACTGAGGATACCTGCGGCTTTGCCGCCGCAGAATTTTTTGCTGTTCTCCCGGTACGGACTGTCCGCCAGGCCGGCATAGTTGACCCATTTGACCTGCGGATGCCGCTGTAAGTGCTCGGCGACCTGCTGTGCATTCTCACAATGTTGCCTCATTCGCAGGCTCAGGGTTTCCAGGCCCTGCATGATCAGGAAGGCGCTGTGTGGTGATAGCGCCGCCCCGGTATTGCGCAGCGGTACCACGCGGCAGCGGCCGATATAGGCGGCGGCACCCATAGCCTGCGTGTAGACCACGCCATGGTACGACGGGTCGGGGTTGTTCATGATGGCAAAGCGGTCGTTGTGTGCAGCCCAGTCGAACCTGCCGGAATCGACGATGGCGCCGCCGATGGTGGTGCCATGGCCACCGATGTACTTGGTAAGTGAGTGCACCGAGATATCGGCGCCGTAATCAAACACGCGGCACAGGATCGGTGTCGCCACGGTATTGTCGACAATCAACGGTACCCCGGCGGCATGGGCGATATCAGCCCAGCGCTGGATATCGACAATATTACCCGCAGGGTTGCCGATGGATTCACAAAACAGTGCCTTGGTGTGGGCGTCGATCAGTGCGGCAACTTTGTCGAAGTCGTCCGCGGCGGCAAAACGGGTTTCGATACCCTGGCGCGGAAAGGTATGGGCGAACAGGTTGTAGGTGCCGCCATAGAGTTGTGAGGTGCTGACGATATTGCTGCCCACCTCGGCTATCGCCTCGATAGAATAGCGTATGGCCGCCATACCCGAGGCCACCGTCAGCGCGCCCACACCACCTTCCAGTTCGGTCAGGCGCTGCTCCAGCACCGCATTGGTCGGGTTCATGATGCGGCTGTAGATATTGCCTGGGACCGCCAGGTTGAACAGATCGGCCCCGTGCTGGCTATCATTGAAGGTAAACGATGTCGTCTGGTAGATCGGCGTGGTGGCCGCATTCGTAGTGGGGTCGCCCGCATAGCCGGCGTGCAGGGCGATGGTTTCTGGTTTCATCGTGGTGTCCTTTGCTCGCGGGGGAGCAGTCATTCAATGAGGTACGAAGCTTAGCAAAGGCAGGGCAAAGGGCAAATGGACGGCGCTAGCTCGGGTAGACTAAATTTGTCCCGCCACAGCATCGGCCTGATGTCAGCGTATTTGATCCAACTGTTGGCACAGGCGCTGTGCACCGAACACTATGCGTGCGGTGGGGCGCTGCAGGTGATCCGGGTTGATGAAAAAGAGGGCATCGCCGGCCACGGCCTTGAGGGAGGGATAGGCCCGCCATTGATCCAGCCATTCAGGGCGAGCTTCACCCATGCCGCTGGCAACGATAGCATCCGGGTCGCGAAGCAGTACCGATTCGACGCTGATGCGCGGGGCAAGAGCGCTGGCATCGCCGAAGACATTGTGGCCACCGCACAGCGCGATGACCTCGCTGATCAGGTGCTCGCCGTTCACGGTTTGCAGGGGATCATTCCATATCTGGTAGAACACACCCAGCGATCGCCTCTTGCCGTAGCGGTTTTGTAACGACTCAAGTTCACGCTCAATACGGCGGGCTTCCGCCTCGGCGATGCTGGTAGTTCCAGCCAGCTGTCCCAGCCGACGGATGCTTTCAGGCACATCGGATAGTTTGCGCAACTCACTGATATAGACCGGGATGCCGAGTCCCTCCAGCTTTGACAGCGTTTGCATGCCATTACCCGATCCCCACATGACCACCAGGTCGGGACGCAGAGCGAGAATCTGCTCCAGGCTAAAGGCATTATAGGTTCCCACTTCAGGAATGGCTTTCGCCTGTTGCGGATAATTACTGTAACTGACTGCACCCACCAGTCGATCACCGGCGCCTGCGCTGAACAGGTTTTCCACGATATCCGGTGCCAGGGCCACGATGCGTCTGGCCGGCTGCTCCAGTGTGACTTCGCGCCCGGCGAAATCCTGTACGGTGATCGATTGTGCGGGGAGCGCAATAGTGCATAGCAGCAACGCGAGGTGCAGTTTATTCATAAAAACTGTCGGCGGGGCGTTATCAAGGGAAAGCCGCCCTCCGGATGATTACTGACGGTGACATCAACATCAAACACCTGTTTGAACAACTCTTGCGTGAAAACCTGATCTGGCGTTCCCAGAGCTGCCTGCCGGCCCTTGTCCAATACCAGTATCTGGTCTGCGATACTGGCTGCCAGGTTGAGGTCGTGTATCACCAGCACGACGCTACAACCGCGTCGGGAGATCTGGCGTATTGCCAGAAGCACCTGCTGCTGATGGGCCAAATCCAGAGCCGAGGTAGGCTCGTCCAGCAGCAAGAGCCTGCCGACCAGGGATTTCTCGCCATAGACTTGCGCAAATACCCTGGCCAATTGCGTGCGCTGTTTCTCACCGACGGAAAGCTGGGTGTAGAGCCTGTCTCGCAGGGTCAGCGTGTCGGTTAGTTGCAGCGCCTGCACCACGATATCCTGGTCTGCCTGGTGACCGCTGCTGTGGGGTATGCGTCCCAGCATGACGACTTCCTCAACGGTATAGGGGAAGTTAAGCAGGGACATCTGTGGCAGAACAGCCAGGTGTTGTGCGCGGTCCTGCGGTGACCACTGCGCCAGTGATCGACCACCGAAGCTCACTTGGCCGGTGTTGAAGCGGACGTCGCCCGAGATCAGCTGCAACAGGCTGGACTTGCCCGCGCCGTTGGGTCCGGCGAGTCCAAGTACGGCGCCTGGTTCGAGCGTGAAGGTGATGTCCTTGAGCAGCGACTTGCCCCAGGGTGCAGCACAGACACCAGTGAGTTGTAATGTGCTCACGGTCTACAACCACTTCCAGTTGCGCTGCGCTTCACTATTGCATTCCATAATGGTGGCGTTTGCGCAGAAGGGAGATGAAAAAGGGCACGCCGACAATGGTGGTAATAACGCCCACGGGTAGTTCGGTAGGCGCTACAAGTACGCGGGCCAGAGCGTCTGCTACGACCAGCAATAGCGCGCCCGCCAGAGCCGAGGCAGGCATCAGGTAGCGATGATCGGGCCCCGCCAGCATGCGTATCATATGCGGCACTACGAGACCTACGAACGCAATGGTGCCTACCAGGGCGACCGAGGTGCCAACGCCAATAGCAACCCAGGTAATCAGGGCGACCTTGACACTGTCAACCTTGATCCCCAGATGCCGGGCCTCGGATTCACCGAGCAACAACGCATTTAGCGCGCTCGCGTAGCGCGGCAGTGCCACCAGCAAGGCAGAAGTCACCACCGTGGCCAGCAGTAGTCGAGGATAGTTGGCCCCGTCCAACCCTCCCATTTTCCACAAACTGATGCGTCGCAACATGTCGTTGTCGGCGAAGAACTCAAGCAGGCTTCCAATTGCCCCCGACAGGGCGGTGATCGCAATGCCCGCCAGTAACATGGTAGCCACCGATGTGCCATTGGGTGAGGTTGCCAATCGATACACGAATAGCACGGCGATGACACCACCTGCAAAAGCACCGGCGGACACCAGAGTGAGCCCGATATAGCCCTGTAGCAGACCGCCCCCGGTTACGATAACCAGGGCCGCACCGAGGGACGCCCCGGCAGTCACGCCAATAAGAGAGGGGTCCGCCAGTGGATTGCGAAACAGGCCTTGCATGGCGGCTCCGCTTATCCCCAGTGTGGCGCCCATGACCGCTGCCAGCAGCACTCGCGGTAAGCGAATCTGGCCGATGATTAACGCATGTTGGTTTGCGGTCTCTCCCAGCAGCGTATCCGTTAGTCCTTGCACGACGTCAGACAGAGATAAACTGACAGCGCCGCTGGCCAAGCTCAGCGCCATGGCGCAGGGCAGCACGATTGCCAGTGCGATGATCAGTAATCGCGCACGCTGTTGCCGCTGCGAGTTCAGACCGGTGTTAATAGTCGACGCCCTTGCGCGCCATGATACCGGCCTTGAATGCGTGTTTGACTTCCCTGACTTCCGATACGGTATCCATAATCCCCTGCAGCGCTGTGCCGCCGCCGCGCCCGGTGACGACCACACTTTGCGTTGCGGGCCGTTCGCTGATGGCGTGGATGATCTCATCTTCGGGCAGGTAGTCGTACGCGATCATGTAGGTCAGTTCATCCAGCACAACCAGGTCGAAGCTGGCATCGCGCAACATGTCCTTCGCCACTGCCCAGGTTCTGATGGCCGCGACGATGTCGCCGCTACGGTCCTGGGTGTCCCAGGTAAAGCCCGTGCCCATCTGGTAGAAATCCACCTGCGGGCACTGTTCCCTCAGGTAGATTTCCTCGCCGGACAGTTGCTCGCCCTTGATGAATTGCACCACACCCACCTTGTGGCCGTAGCCCAGTGCGCGCATCACCATACCGAAAGCGGAACTGGATTTACCCTTGCCATCGCCGGTGAGCAGAATGGCGACACCGCGCTCGGTACTGGCAGCGTCAATGCTGGCATCGATGTTGGCCTTCTGCTTCTTCATGGCAGCATTGTGTTTGGCGTCCTTACGGCTGTCACTCATGGTGCATCCTCTAAAAGGAATATCTCAGGCCGGCGTAGGCTGCGGCACCACTGGTATTGTAAGTGGGAACCTCCTCGTAGTCTTCATCCAGCAGATTTTCCACTCGTCCATAGACGTCTAAACCACTGACCACATTGAAGCTGGCAGTAAAGTCCACGACCTCGTAATTGTCCAGATCCTCGCCATCCAGCCCCTCAGCATCGCGCGACATGCGTACAAAGAGCCCCAATACCAGTCGTTCGGCCATTGGCTTCCAGCTCACGCCCAGGTTTGCCAGTTGCTTGGGACGATATATGCGGTTGGCGCCGCTGTTGGTCTCTGTTTCGTTGTAGGTATAGTTACTGGAGAGCCACAAGTTACTGAACAAGGGTGCTTGTGCGACCAGCTCCACACCGTTGGATTTGCTATCACCATTGCTTTGCAGGTAGCCCGAGTAGTCAACGAGGTCGAAGTAAATTTCGTCGTTGACGGTCTGGTCGAAATAGACCGATTCAAGATACAGGCCCGATGCAGTTGACCATGATACTCCCAGGTCGAAGCCTTCACTTTCTTCTTCCGCGAGCTGTGTGCCCTGTGCAGGCGGGTAAGCGAAGGGTCCATTATTGTAGGCCAATTCGTACAGGCTGGGAGCGCGAAAGCCAGTGCCGTAGGTGGATTTCAGCTTCAGTTCTCCGCCATACAGATCAATCAGGTAGGCACCACTCACACGGTAGGTGGTGTGAGTGCCGAAATCATCGTTGTCGTCGATGCGCGCACCAGTGGTCATGAAAAAGTGATCGTTGAACCCTCCCTGGTATTCCAGGTAGTAACCGTTCTGATCGGTGTCGGTGTCGAAGCTGCCGTCATCTATTGATTCGGATTGCAGATCAACGCCGTACACCAACTTCAGTGCGTCACTGTCGGTAAAAGTGCCCAGGTATCCGCTGCGCTCCAGAGTGCCCTGTGGCTTGAAGGTGGATGCACCGTCCGAATAGAAATTGCGGTCAGTATCACTGTCACTGTAGAACAGCTGGTGATTGAAACGACCGAGTTCATAGTCACCCTGTACGCGCCATGCCTGCTGTTGGTAATCATTTTCGCAGCGATCAGTGCGTTCACCATCCGCGTCGTAGCACTCATCATAGTCGTTGGTAGCATCAATATCGTGGACCGCCAGACTCAGGCGCAAATTATCGCTGGCGTTCCAGCCAAAGCGTCCATGCGCGGTGGTGTTGTTATAACCGTCGTCATCTTGGAGCGTATCGTCGGTGCGCGCGTTGAATCCGTCCGTTTTATAATCTGCGGCGGAAAGATTAAAGTCCACGGTTTGATTGCCGCCACCAACATTGCCAGCGAACTGCTGTGTCCCATAGCGGCCTCCCTCGGCACTGACTTCACCGCCGAAACCATCCTGTGGTGCAAGGGTTGTAATGTTAACCACACCGCCTGCGTCTGCTCCGTACAGCAGGCCCTGCGGGCCGCGCAGGATTTCCACCCGCTGCACCCCGGAGCTTAGCAGCTGTTCTATCCGCGGGCCAACTTGTGGCGAGGACGTATCCGAGATGTCGATTCCGTCCAACAACATCAGGGTACGGTAACCTTCCTCTCCACGAATTTTCAGCGAAGTGGGGCTACCCGCACCACCCGCATTGCTGACCGCTACACCGGGCTGGGTGCGCAGTATGTCGTATAAGGAATTAAAACCCAATCGGGAGATTTCTTCCTCGGTGATGACCGATACCGAGGTGCCTATCTCACGCAATGGCATTGGTACACGGGAAGACGTCACGATTATCTCTTCCAGCTTATCTCTCGATGAAGAGCTTTGCGCAGCCGCCTGCCAGGGCGTGACGGCGGCCAGCACCAGTGCGGTAAAAACGGATAGCTTGTTCATGTGGTTGTCCCCAATTGCCGAAATATTATTGGCGATTGAGGGAGGGGATCTGGAAACGCAATGCAAGCATTGAGCAACCGTGTATGAAGCCCTCCGCTCCATCGTTGCGCATCACCAGGCAGGTGTCGGGCTCACAGTCATCGACTGTATACCGTTGCGGGGGCAGCGGTGGATGAGGCAATTGCCGTTCCACACTTCCCATTTAACCCACCCAGTGAACAACTAAAATGCTCACGGTAGGCACCTGGTTACGGGGCGAACTCTAGAGAGAAGGTGCGGTCTTGTCAACCAAAGGAAACCCAAGTCGCTGCCGGGTGATGTTTGCGGCTCTAGCAAAAAGTGTAATTGCGCGGCCACGCCGCTGCCAAAATTGTCGGCGATTACGTAGAATGCCCTCATCAGAATGAATCGCGGTATCAGCGCTTGGCTCTTGCCCCAGAAGTTATTAATCAGGTTGCCGCCTTGCTCGGCAGGCAGCCGCGTGGACTGGAGGAGATTGCTGTCATCGGCGCCGCCGGCGAACCCTTGGTGATCCGTGTGGCATCCTTGGTCGATGAAAAACCTTTCCCCACTTTATTCTGGCTGGTCGATCCCGCATTGTGTTATCGCATCGATCAGCTGGAGGCCGCAGGCTTCATCAAGCAGTTGCAGCAGCGTGTTGACGCAGAGCCTGACTTGCAGAAAGGCATGCGCAATGATCATCGGGCACATATCGCATTGCGTAATTGCTGTATGCCGTCGCTGACTCGCCTGCGACTTGAGGAGCTGGGCTTTGGTCAGGCACTGGTAAACAAGGGTATCGGAGGAATCGCGGATTTTACCCGTATCCGTTGCCTCCACACCTGGTATGGCGCTCACCTGGTGGTGCCCAATACTGTGGGTGGCCTGTTGGACGAGTGGTGGCGGAGCGCCACTGGATAGCGCTGACCAGCGTATCATTGTGGTATATTAGCCACCCCCGATTCAGGAGTTTGTCTCCTGAAAAAACGAAGTGGAATAGAGCATGACAGCGAAAACCGATGATCTTCGCATCCAGCGGATCAACGAACTGATTTCCCCGGAACAGTTGATCAAGGATATTGGTATCAGCGAGCAAGCTGCGGAGACAGTGGCCCAGGCCCGGCACACTATCCACGAGATTCTAAATGGTGACGACGATCGTTTGCTGGTCATTGTCGGGCCCTGTTCCATACACGATCCGGCTGCTGCCCTGGAGTATGCCGCGCTGCTCAAGCAGGCTGCGCTGGATTTGACTGATGACTTGTTCGTCGTCATGCGTGTGTATTTTGAAAAGCCGCGCACCACCGTGGGTTGGAAAGGGCTTATAAACGACCCTGACCTCAACAACAGTTTCCAGATCAACAAGGGCTTGCACCTGGCGCGTCAGTTGTTGTCGGATCTTGCTGAGATGGGCTTGCCCGCAGGTACGGAGTATCTGGACCTGATTACCCCGCAATACTGCGCCGATCTGGTGTCCTGGGGCGCCATTGGTGCGCGCACCACTGAAAGTCAGACGCATCGGGAATTGTCCTCCGGTTTGTCCTGCCCCATGGGTTTTAAAAACGCCACGGATGGGGATATCCAGGTGGCTATTGATGCCATCAAGTCGGCTTCCCAGCCGCATCACTTTCTGTCAGTGACCAAACAGGGGCACTCCGCTATTTTTCAGACCACCGGTAACGAGGACTGCCACATCATTCTGCGCGGCGGCAAACACCCCAATTACGATATGTTTTCGGTGGAAGACGCTCAGGCGATGTTGGCGAAGGCGGGGTTGCCTGCGCGTATCATGATCGATGCCAGCCATGCCAATAGTCGCAAGATCCCGGCGCGGCAGGTCGATGTGGCCAGTGATGTTGCCACGCAAGTGGCCCGTGGTAGCCGCAGCATCTTTGGATTGATGCTCGAGAGCAATTTGGTTGAAGGTCGGCAGGACGTGGTGGAGGGAAGGCCACTGACCTACGGGCAGAGCATCACCGATCCCTGTATCAATTGGGATGACACCCTGCCTCTGTTGCAGGAACTGGCGGCGGCGGTACGTCTGCGCCGCTCACGTTAGACTCCCCTATATTTTCGATTGAGGTAGCGCCAATGCATTTGGGATTCAGCTCCATGAACACGGCGGATGACCCCGCCCCGCACCTTCTGGCAAAGATTCTGGAGGAGGCCGGTTTTGAGTCTCTGTGGTACGGCGAACACAGCCATATCCCGGTCGAGCGGCGTACGCCATATCCACCCGGCGGCGATTTGCCGGAACCCTACAAGAAAATGATGGACCCTTACGTCTCGCTGATGGCGGCGGCCGCTGCCACCACCACACTCAAACTGGGCACTGGCATTGCCCTGCTCATGGAGCGTGAGCTGTTTTCGCAGGCGAAGACGATTGCCACACTGGATCGTCTGTCGAACGGCCGTGTGATAATCGGTTGCGGTGTGGGCTGGAACCAGGAGGAATTCGAGAACGCTACTGATCTGCCGTTCAACAGACGGTATCTGGCGCTGAAAGAAACGGTATTGGCCCAGCGCGCACTGCTTACCGATGCGGAGCCCGAATTTCACGGTGAACTGATCGACTTCGATCCGGTGTGGTTTGAGCCCAAGGCCACGCGTCCCGGCGGTCCGCCGGTCACCCTCGGGGCAATGGGTCCTTTGGGTGTCAAGCACGCTGCACAGTGGGCAGATGGCTGGATGCCGGTGGATGTCGCAATGCCGAACATGCGCAAGGACATAGCAAACTTTCGGCAGATGGTCAGTGAATATGGCCGCAATCCGGATGATGTAGAAATCACGTTGGTGGTAATGGCCCCGGTCACTGCTGATCTGCTGAAGTCCTACCGGGATATGGGAGTTGATCGCTGTAACATCGGCGTGGGTATGCAGAACTGGGATAAGCCGGAAATTGTCATGCCCATGATTGAGCAGTTCTCCCGAATCATCCCCGAGCTCTAGTGTTTCAGGCTATGCGGCTGGCGCCGGCGAATGATCGTGCGCTTCCTGCGCCAGCCACATACCGATCAATTTATACATAATGGACAGTATTACCGCGCCGATAAACAGTCCGGTAATGCCGGACATGATCATGCCGCCAATAGCGCCGATCAGGATCACCGGCATCGGTATGTCCACGCCACGTCCCATCAACAGCGGCTTCAGGATGTTGTCACTCGCGCCCGCTAGCAGTTGGTAGACGGTAAAGATCACAGCGGTGGTCGTGTCGGCAGTGGACCATACGTAAATCGTGATAGGTGCTACAACCAGCAGTGGTGGCAGCTGTGCGACGGCCAGCACCAGGATGATGGCGCTCCATAGCGGGGCTCCGGGGACGCCTGCCACGAACAGTCCAATAGCGATCAGTGTAGTTTGTATCACTGCCACACCCACGACGCCGAGCAACACACTTCTTACTGTGGCAACGATGAGAGGCGCCCATTCTCCACCCGGATTGAGTCCGCCCACCCGTATGAAAAAGCGTTTGGCAGCGGTGCCGCAACCATCGGCAAAGGCCATGAATCCGCCGGCGATCAGTATGGATATAACAAAAATGAGGACGTCGAGCAAACTGTTGCCCAACCGCTTGAGTACAAAGCCGCTCAGTTCCTTTATCTGGTGCGCCCGGGCCAGCACAAAGGCTTCCAGGTCGCTGCTGGCGTTGCTCCAGGCACTGTACAAGCTTTTGCCAATTACCGGCCACTCCTCGACCCTGGCCGATGGTGGAGGTACCTTTAAATCACCGCGTTCCAGTGCTGCCGAAAGGTATTTAACTCCTCCTATGCTTGCCTCGGTGACCGACCATGCCGGTATGACAAGGATGAGCAGGAAGCTGAGTGTGACCAGAACTGCAGAGAGGCCGCGTCGTCCCCCAAGCATGGGTTCCAGCCACTTGACCACCGGGAAGGCCGCTATGGCAATGATGGCCCCCCACAGGATAGGTACGGTAAAGGGCCTGATGATCTGGTAGGACACTGTCATCAGCAGGGCAAGTAAACCGATGCGCAGGGTCGACTCGATCATGTTGCGCACAAATAACGGATCGTAATCTGCACTGGAATTATGGTTGTCCATACTGCTCCCCTGTTCCGTTTTCATTTACTTTGAGCCCGACTAAAAGCGCCTACCAGACTGGCGACCACCACCGCCATATAAAAGGTACCGGTAATGGCCTGCAGATAGGCGAGCGTCCGGGTGATCGGTAGCGCCGGAGTGATATCGCCATAACCGGTCGACGTCATGGTGATAAAGCTGAAATAGATGGCCGCGCCCAGATTATCATGCCAATTCTGGTACTCAATACCGTTGATGCCGTCGGGCCAGTATTCCAGTGAAATCAGGTACATCAGAGCCCAGATCAGCCCCAGCAGCAGGAAGATCGACACAGTGCCGACGATGGTATTGTGGTCAATGTTGCCGCTGAACAGCACTTGCCGGGCCGCAGCATATGCCATGCCACAATAAAAAATAAGCATTAGCGGTAGTCCAACCATGGGTAGCGCTGGCCATTTGGCAAGCTCGCGCACTACGTTTGCAACCAGCATCAGAGCCAGCATCAGCCCGACAAATCTTCGCCAGTCTTTGCTGAGGTTCAGGCTGAAATAAGCTACCACCTGGGTCAGCATCATTACGGCCTGTATCAGGCGATAGTTTTCACCTGTCGGTGTAGAGCTTACGACTGCCGATACCAGCAGCACACACACCAATGCCACGGTAAAAAAAATGAAGTTATTTTCTGAGTGGATCTTTTTCACATATCCTTCCTTTGCTGTGCACGGTAGTTTAGCCGATGCGGTATAGCGTGGCGAATGGTGCTAAACTTCTTCGGGCGACGGTATAGGAAGTGAGAGTATGGCGCTTGCACATGCAATTATGACCGCCCTGATCGACGCTGACCTCTCGGGTTTTGAGTTAGCGCGCGATTTCGAAAAATCTCTGGGCTTTTTCTGGCATGCCTCCCATCAGCAGATTTACCAGGAACTGCATAAGCTCGCGGAAAAGTCCTGGCTCAATAAACGTGAAGTTCACCAGAGCGGCAAGCCCAACAAGATTGTCTACGGTTTGACCAAGGCCGGCCGGGAAGCGCTTGCCGATTGGGTGTACAGCGCGACCAAAACCCAGTCGGCCAAAGACGAACTGGTGATAAAGTTGTACAACCTCAGCGCTGAAAACGCTGCGCACCTGGCGGCTGAGATTACAGACCGCAGGGAACAGATGATGCGCCTGCTGTACGTGTACGAAAAAATTCGCCTGCGACACTATAACGATCCACATGCCCTGCCCACACGTAGTAAGGGGGCTTACCTGGCCCTTATCCGCGGTCTTGGACATGGCCAACAGTTCATGGCCTGGTGCGACGAGGCGCTCGAGTTGATCGCGGGTATTGATGATGTGGCCCATTGAGCGTATGAGCCACTCTCTGTAGTGTATGAGCCCGTCAGTTTTCGCTATGGATGGCTGCCTCGCTACCCCATAGTTGTTGCAGTCGCTGGTCGCGCCCGCAGTTCCAGCGATAGTACTTGTAACGCACCGGATTTTTCAGATAGTAATCCTGGTGGTAGTCATCCACGGGCCAGAACGCGCCCGCATCTAGAACTTCGGTATATACCTCCTGCCCGCTGAAGCGCGCCGCGACCGCCGCTTTTGATTGTTCTGCCAGTGCTCGTTGTGCGTCAGTAGCCGGAAAAATGGCGCTGCGGTAGCTGGGTCCCTTGTCACAGAATTGGCCTGTATTGTCGAAGGGGTCGACATTGCGCCAGAACAGGTCCAGCAATTCCTGGTAACTGACCTGAGCCGGATCGTAGGTGACTTCAACGGCCTCGAAATGACCCTCGTGGTTCCCCGAGTAGGTGGGGTTCTTCAATGTACCGCCAGTAAAGCCAGAGACCACCCCGGTGACGCCTTTGTGCTCCTGGTAGGCAGACTCCATACACCAGAAGCAACCCCCGGCGAATAGCGCAGTCGCAGAGTCCGCCATTACCGGGGCACTGAAGGCGAGTAGGGTGGTCAGGAGCAGGATTGTGTACCGCATGCGATGGTTTCCTCAGTCAGTGCTGGTGATGGTGGACATATGCCTATAAAAATAGTTCATTTTTGGAGAAATAGAGCAACAAAATATTACAAAGTAGTCGAAATCTCCCTTTTTTCGATCAGGCATGCTTTTTCCAATTATCTGGAGAAATCTCCAGTTTTTGGTCGCCTATTGGTTATGGGTAAGGCTAACCTGTATGCATCTGAGATATAACTTGGGCTGCTAGGGGCAGGAACAATGAAAAAATTAACTCTCATGGTGCTCTTGCTGCTGGTACCGCAGCTCGCTGCGGCGCGTGTATATATGTGTATGGATCCTGCAACGGGCCGCACCAGCTTCACCGATCAGGCCTGTGATACAGCCAGCGTCCGCGAAGAAGTTCGAGTACCCAACCCTAATCTTGACTCGGGTCAGGGCCATGCTACGCCCTCAACACGCAAGACATGGCGCAGCCAGGCCGACACCAGAAAGACGGGCACAGATTACAATGCAGAACGTCGCAAACTGTATGGGAATAACGCTACCGCCAGCAGGCAATAGCAGAGTGGTTGCCCCGGGTAGTCGCTATCCCACCACTGTTCTCGATTGCTCCGGTCTGGAGAGGGACTACTCTCGTTTGGATTCTGAAGGCGCGATATTCGGCAGCGGATGTGGTCGTGCGGGAAGGGTATAAATGCCAAGGGAAGCGGCTGTTGTAACAATGGCGCTGGTTTTCTTCATTCGACGCCCCGTAACGCCCAAACACTTCTCGATTGTAGCTATCCACCCTTTTTTCGAGCATATGTTGCAGGATCGGCCGATAGGTTTGAAATGAAGATACCCAATAGAAAGCGCACAGAAGGAGAATAATCGAATAGGTGATCAGGTTTTGCCGGCGCGTAGGTAAATGGTAAGCGAGCCGGCAATTATCGTAATCAGAAGTAATTCCGAGGGAAGGGCATAGCGTGAGGATAGAGCGTATTCAACTCCGTTAATACAGCGCGACCGAATGTCACCGCAAGAAGCGAGAAGACAAGATACCAGGCGAAGAACTCCAAGGTGAGGTCTTCCTGGCGAAAGCGGCGAACACGTGGAGTAGCTGACAATACACAACATGACACCTCCGGCGCTGGCGGCCAACACTACGCTGCTTCCACTGAAAGCGTTACCTATTAGCGTAAAAAAATAGGTTATTGGGTGTAGTGGCGTTGTGAGTAAAGCCGTCAATATGTTTGGTATCTTATATCCTGTCTCAAACCCAATGTGACAGACAGTCAAGATAATCACTGACGCTCAGGAGCCAACTAAATGCATAGATTAGTGATGTGCGGCGTAGAATAAGTGACTGATGCAGCAGGCTGCCAAAACCAACCAGCCAAATAAACTGGCCGGATTGGCGAGGGTAAAAGTGCCCAGTGAAGCAAAAACCAGCGCCGCTAGAAAGCGCACCAAACCAACCTTCCGCAAGCAAATTAAACTGGCAAACCCGTAAACGTAGACAAACATATCGTCCATGGGCGATGTCCACAGGCTCAGTTCATAGGTTCGAAGCCCAAACAAAAGCAGAGCGGCAGACAATAGCACCAACCAGCGGTAGGTCTGATGGCGTATGGTGAGATAAAGCAGCATCAGCAAGAGAGGAAGCGCCAGATTTGCCAGGAATACGGTCGTTCGAAAGTTGACCTCCCCCGTTGCCAGAAGCATCACGTAATAGATCAGGCGGTTTGACAGAGTGCGGTGATTAAAGTACTGCGCGAATAGCACATGAAAGGTCTGTTGCAAGTCGTTCGATTGCACTGCGCCAGTCAGAACTTGCAGCACATCAAATAGATCGTCGGCGTACGGTATGTTCAGCGCATGTCGATAAATAAACAGTGCGTAATAGAACACTACAGCCACCACGCCAACTGCGGGCGCCCACTGAGTGAAAACCTTTTCCAGTATTTTTCTTGACAATATCATCAGGGTCTTAGCCGGGTATGGATGGAAAGTCAGACATGAATACCAGCAGGGTGGCGTTCTAATCCATCGAGATGGCAGTAAATTTCACTTCGGAAACGCACACTTGTAGAGGAGCACCATGGTCTGGATTTTTATTCGTTTTGATGCGGTCGGTCATATTCTGCAGCGAGGCTGTCTTCATCCCTGATATCAGCGTCCGAGAATACTCCAGAAAGCGTGGTGCAGGCAATAAGCCGGACAGGCCGCTTGCTAGTTCACCGTGATCCTGCAAAGTTAGTTTGGTATTGTTAGGAGCGAATGCTGTCTTCAGGTGCAAGAAATCATGACGACAGGGCTGGCTGTGTTTTTATCCCGCGCCAGGTAAATCGTCAGCAGTCCCCCTGCAACAACCAGTGCACTGCCCAATAGCGACCAGCGATCAGGCACCTGATTCCAGAACAACCAACCCCACAGACCAGCCAGCACTACAGAAAAATAATTGATGGGCGCGATGGCTGCCGTAGGTGCCATGCCGTAGGCCATGGTGTACAGCACCAGCACCAGATAAATCGCAATTCCTACATACCACAGTGCAATCCAGTCCCGTGTGGCAATGCCACGGAAGTCATGCAGACTAAAGGGCGCCACGCAGGCCAGCGAAAGGGCGCAGTAATAAAAGAGAATTCGCGCAGTCGGTTCCGTGCTTGCAAGTTTGCGCGTGCCGACCATCGAGATAGCCAGGCCAAGGGCGGATAGAAAGCCTCCGGCGTGCCACCAGCTGAGTCCGAGGAGACTGGGTCGCAGGATGACGGCGATACCTGCAAATCCAATGCTCAGTGGCAGCCAGGCACTGGTCGGGATTTTCTCGCGACTCCAGATCCACATAACCAGAGGCACTGTCAGTGGTGCGCTCTGGCGCAGCATCATCGCATCCATCAGTGGAATGTGCTTGAGCGCTGCGTAGAACAGGTAGAAGCTTGCGACACCGGCCAGTCCGCGCACGAGGTGCAGGCCCAGGCGTTGGGTGTGCAGAGTCCCTATTCCGGAACGCAGGATTCTGGGCAGGCACAGCACGGTACAGATGAAGAATTGAAAGGTGACGACGGCTTCAGTGGCAACGTGGGCCGAGACGTACTTGGTGGCGGCGGCAGCGGTGCTGCCCAGCAAGACCATCAGAACGGAGAGAAAGATGGCGCGGTGTAATAACTGCCGTTCAGCGGTCATCGATTGTTGCTCAAATAGGAGACAGTGTAATTGAGGGTGAGATCTTTCGGTACCCGCTATAATCCGGTCGGCCACGCCTGGGGTGGGCTTGTTGACAGCCGGTTGGCTGTCTTTGTTCGTAAGGGAGTGAGTTGATGAAAGTGCTGTTGATTCTACTGGTGATTGGGGCATTGGTCCCGGTACTCAGAAAGATGCTGGCCAACAGGGTCTGGCCACCCTCGCCGGGTGAAGATTTTACCGGCACGATGCTGCGCCTCGGCGACAACCTGGTGTGTATGCCGGATCGTTCTCATTTGTCTGCTGCGGCAGTGAGTCGGACCACCCTGATTTGCTTTCCCGGCTTTCTGGAAGATATGCGTTACTTTCTGGAAGTGCATCGCGATACGCCGGCGCGCCTGATTGTCATCAACAATGCAAACTACCAGAACCCGTTTCAAGGAGTGTCTATTGCCACACCTGCCTGGTTCGCAGGCAACCCACACCCGCTGGGCACCATAGCCCATGATGCCTACTGTGTGAACCAGGTGCTAGAGCATATGACAGGCCCTGAGCGGGTGGTATTGCATGGCCACTCCCGGGGTGGGGCTGTCGTACTGGAGGCGGGGAATCAGCGGCCGGAACTAACGTGCAACGTAGAGGCGATACTGGAGGCGGCGGTGGTTCCCCGCGGTCGGCTCGCCGACAATGGTGAGAAAAAACTGCAACCCGTGGGGTTCTATTTGTTTCCGTTTATTCTCTCAATCCTGCGCGTACTGCCCGAATCCCTCAGGCTGAAGTCGCCGATGATGTGGATCACCAATAACACCAAAAACAGGATCGTCGCCGCGATTCCTTTCACACCAAAACAGTACGCAACCGCCGTGGTCAATTCCGCCAACATTATCGATTGGCAGGCGCAAACAGGCTATCAAGCCTATGAGCACTTCAAGCGCGTTACCCTGTATGTAGGACAGCGCGACAGCATATTGTGCCGAGCCGCCATGATGGACAGTGCCGCGCAGTCGGCGGCAGTGACCGTGATTCAGACCAGCGGTACGGATCATTTCATCAGTCTTGAAAGCCCCGAGACGATTCGCGCCATATTTTTCCGCTAACAGCCGCAGTTGAGCAATATCGGTAAACGTGGACGATACCACTTGTGGATTAATCACTTCCGGTGACAGGTCTCCCCCCAGATCGGTGTGCATGATGTAGGTAAATTCTACCTGCTCGGCACTGATGACTTTGATCGTGTACTCGCCACTGGATTCAGCACGCACATAATCCTTGGCAGGGCGCTTGGAAGAAGCAGATTCCAGCTGCACTGTTGCTGTTTTGGATGCAGGGTCTATCTGGGCAGTGGAATGTATCACCATGTCACGATCCGATAATGGCCACGGCAAATCCAACACCAGGTACACATAGCGCTCGGTGTCCGAGACCGTACTCAGAACCTCGGAGGATTTACACAGTGCGCGCCATGCACTGCAGCCGTTGCCGTCACCAAAGGCGTCCGCTACTTTTCTTATCGGTGCGTTAATCAGGGTGACCGCCTTGACCTCAAGGAACGGTGAGCCAGCCACGGGGCGTGTATAAAGCTGAATGTGCTCCTGGTCTTTTTCAAGCGTCCACTGTGCCTCGGTTGATACAGCCGCAGAAGATACTGCCAGCGACGCTGTTAACAGCAGCAGACGGGCAGATCCGTTCACTCTTCCGAGGTTTTTGTTCGATAGTCTCAACATGGTGGCTCCCACATAGCGTGCGTGATCGTGTTGATATGAATCGGAATGGCTGCTTTCCTTTTCTGGCCAACGGCCAGCCCTGTCATCCCAGTTTCAGGTAAGCCGTTTCCCCGAAGTTCGAGGAGGGGTCCAACTGGATAACCTTTTCGAAATACTGACTGGCCTTTATACCATCGCCCCCTGCTTCGTGCAGCTGTCCCAGGTAGAAATTGGCGTACATCTGGTACACCATGCGAGTACCTTCCAGCGGTAGCCCAAGGTCTTCGATGCGGCTGCCTTCAAGGGTTTGCAGCATGGTTTCAAGCTCCCTGATTGCCTCTGGTCCTTTGTTGATTGCATCCGGGAAAATGGTGTTCGCCCTTGCCTGTAACAGGCAGGCTTCCAGGCGGTCAATTTTGTCCTTCGGGGGTGTGACCGGGTCGCGAAACAGTTCTGCGGCAGCTTTTAGCAGCTCTGTAGTATCGGATACGCCTCCCAACTTCGCCGCTTGCATCAGCAGCGTCAATAAACGCGCTTCCAGCGCAATGGGGTGACGACTATCTGACGCCTCAAGCCGCTTGGCATAGACCAGGGCCTGCTCAAGCTTGTTATCCATGCTGTACGCAAGACTTTTAAAGGCCAGCGTGAGCTCATTATCGGGCGCAATTGCCAGTGCGACGTTGGCAAAGCCAATGGCTCGCTCGAAATCCGTCAACAAGAGGCAGGCGCGACATGCGCTATGCATGATATGCAGGTCATTTGGATGCGCATCAAGCTTTCTGCCGAGGTTCGCCAGTTCCTCGTCAATCCGGAAGCGCTTGCGAAACACCTTGCTGGGAAAATAGATGGCCTCATGGATGGTGGACAACGCTTTCTCCGAGTTGTCCATGATGCGCTGGAACATGCGCCTGGCATGCCTGGTTTTCTCACTGATCATCCAGCGATTGATAATCCGATCCGTGTTGGTAACACTCGCTGCCACCGCATCGAAATTCAGCTCGGGCCTGGGTATGGCGATCAGTGCCTTCACTTCAAGGTCAGCCAGCGTCCGCAGTTGTTCCCCAGCGGCCTGGAAAAAAGTCATCGGTACGCCCTCGTTGCGAGCGGCCCATAACAGCCCGGCTATTTCAATCTGGCTGGCGTCGAGGGGGCCCGCTTTTTCCAGCAGCCCATGGCTGGACAGTTCCTCGATAAATTCCTGTGGGAAGCTCAGGTTGACATTATTTTTTGTCTCGGCCTCAAACGGAATAATGAAGTCCCGGCGGCCAGTGCTGTACTTACCGGACAGTAATTCGATCTCTATCGTATGCGGGTCGTATGCAGCCGCCATAAATGCTGCGGCAATCTCCGGCAGCGACAGCGTGGTCTGCTGCTGGATGCGCAGAATCAGTCGGATCAGTAGCAGGTGATTTTCACTGTAGAGGGACAGGTTGGGCCTGGGTTTGCGCGGTTTCGGTAGCAGGTGGGCGCGCAGGTAATACTTGATCATGTCGCGGGAGACGCCGGATACGTCAACCAGTTCGGACATGCGGTATTTTCTGTCCTCGGGCGCGGGCGCTTTGGGTCTGTGCTTAGCCATACTATTTTTCTGCGGCGTGTTGCGTCGGTCTATTATAGATAATTTATTGACACACTCAATGGATAATACTATTATCCTCAAAAGCGATGATGCTACTCCCTGAATTGTAAGAGGCCGTCCACATGGGCGCTATAGAACACATCAGCCAGTCCAACACCCCAGGCAGTATTAAAGTCAGGAAATTCGATCCGCAGGCGACACAGGCAGCCGCGGAGTATTTCTTTGCAAATGACCCCTTCAAAACGCACTTTATGAATGCGCTATCCATCCTGTTTCCGGAAGGCGAGCGTTTCTTTATTCGCTCTGTGCTGGCCTACCGGGAGCAGATCAGTGATCCCAAGTTGCTCAACGAGATCAAGGAATTCTGTGCCCAGGAGGCGCAGCATACGCTGGTGCATGAAGCGATGAACGCGCTTGCCGCCCGTCACGGCTATCCGGTGGCAATGCTGGAATCACTGGTGCGTCGCGATCTGCGTAGATTCAGCAACCGCGGCAAGAAGAGCGCAGCAGCCCGCCGGGCAGCGCTGGCGATGACGGTGTGTATGGAACACTTTACGGCGATCCTTGCCTATCAGGTACTCACCAATGCCGACGAAACCTGGCAGGGGCTGGATCCCGCTGTGCAGGCACTGTTCAAGTGGCACGCGCTCGAGGAAACCGAACACAAGGGTGTTGCCTTTGACGTGTACCAGGCAACGGCGGGCGGACCAATCTTCCTGCGCTTTGCGATGCTCTTCTCCACGTTTTTCTTCTTGCTGGGTCTGTTTGTCAATCTGACTGTGCTGCTATATAAGGATGGCAGCCTGCGCAAATGGTCCACTTGGAAAACGGGTGTGCAGTTTATGTTTGGCCCCAAACAGGGCTTTCTGGTGCGCCCATTTCGCGACTGGCTGGCGTTTTTCAAGCCGGGCTTTCATCCCTGGAAGCAGCACATGGACCTGGATACACAGCCCACTGTTGCCGGTATCGGCGCTTACATCCCGTAAGCCACGTCATAGCTTTGCGGCCAGCGCTTGGGCATAATGCGGGCAGATCAAAACGCACAGGCCACTGGCTCGCGACTGTATGTATTATCAATATTTCGGGCTGACTGAAGCGCCATTTTCCATAGCGGTAAATCCCCGTTACCTGTTTATGAGCCCCCGTCATCGGGATGCCTTGGCGCATCTGCTCTACGGGGTGGGTACTGGCGGTGGCTTTATCCTGCTAACCGGTGAGGTGGGTACGGGTAAGACCACAATTAACCGCTGCCTGCTGGAGCAACTGCCCCCGGACACGGATGTTGCCATCATTCTCAACCCCGCACTCAATGCCATCGAATTGCTGGCCAGCGCCTGTGATGAATTGGGGATTCAGCATGATCAGCAACAGCATACCCTCAAGGCCCTGACGGACAAGCTGCACAGCTTTCTGCTGGAAAATCACGCCAGGGGACGCAAGACCGTACTGCTGATAGACGAGGCGCAGCATCTGGACTTTGACGTGCTGGAGCAGATCAGGCTGCTGACTAACCTGGAGACCAACAGCGAGAAACTGCTGCAGATCATCCTGATTGGCCAGCCGGAACTGGCCCACAATTTGGCGCAACCAGAGCTGCGCCAGCTGAACCAGCGCATTACCGCACGTTACAATCTCGATCCGCTGAATCTCGAAGAGACCATAGCGTATATCCAGCACCGTTTGCAGGTGGCAGGTATGAGTCCGGAACGGGTGATTTTCCCGGGTTCAGTGGTGCGGGGCATTTACACGGCCACTCGGGGTGTGCCCCGTCTGATCAATGTGCTGTGCGATCGCATGCTGTTGGGTGCCTATGGCCGCAATAAATCCCGAGTTGACCACGCCATGCTGCGATTGGCGGTGCGCGAGGTGTTGGGCGGGCAAGATCCCGCCCCGGTGGTCTGGCGCTGGCTGGCAGTGGCTGCAGCTGTGCTGCTGTTGGTGTGGGCGGGGGGCTGGCTGCTGGGAAACTACACTGCCACGCCCACTGTAGACATTGCTTCGAGTGAGAGCGTTGCCGTGCCCACGCAGGCCGTCGCTATAGTCCCCGCCCCGGAGGCGCCGCAGGAGCAGCAGGAGGTCCCAGCCACGCCCACCGTAGCGGCTGAAGCGCTCCCGGCGCAGGCAGTTGCCGTTGATGCGATACCGACTGTTGCGTCGCCGGTAGAAGCGATAAGCGTAGCCAGTGCCATGCACCCTCCGGGTGACGCTATGGCCAGGCTGTGGACGCTAAATTCAGACAAGCCGGTCCCGGAAGTTTCCTGCTCGAAAGGTGTGCAGGAAGGTCTGGCCTGTTTTGAAGGCGATGTCTGGACGTGGAATGAGTTGGCCGTGTTTGACAGACCAATGGTATTGGAAATGATTAATCCAGAGCGTTCTTCTGCCGAGATCTTGCTGTTGGGAGTTACGGATACAACGGCCTGGCTACTGACAGACGAGGGCGTAGCAGAAGTGGGTCTGGCAGAACTGGCGCCCTATTGGACGGGACGCTTTCGATTTCTATGGCACTCTCCGGCGGGTTTCGAGAGACGTCTGGCGCTGGGCTATGAAAGTGATGCGGTGGCGATAGTCGCGCAGCTGTTTGCGCGTCTGGATGCCCAACCAGAACCGTTGGCAGGCCGGCGTTTTAACCGGCTACTACAACAGCGGGTGCGTCTGTTTCAGCAGCAGCATGCACTCGTAGCCGATGGTGTGATAGGAGTGCAAACCCTGCTTAAATTAAATCAACAACTGGGGATTGATGTAACAGCAGCCCAGTCAAGACAACAACTGCAGGCGCCTGCAGTGGAGGCCTCACCACAATGAGTCGAAACTATTTTCTGCCAGTGGATACAGAGGTGTACCTGTGTCGCTGATCCTCGATGCGCTGAACCGTTCCCGACAGGACGAGAATCCTGTGCCGGGCTTGGGTACGCATCACCCGGTGGACCCGAATCAGGCAGAGTGGCGCCAGTATCTGGTGTGGGTGGCACTGGCAGTGGTAGTGGTGCTGGTGATTATTGCCTGGATAGTGATGAAACGCTTCAGTGCGCCGCCGGTACCCGCTACAGATATCGGTGCTCCCGTGGCGGAACTGTCCAGTAATATCGGTAGTGCTGTCACGTCGGTCACAGCGGAACTAAAAGCACGCGCAGCGGCCTCGGCTCCGCCAGCAGTGGAAGTACAACCCGCAGTAACGGCTACACGGTCTCCTGCCGAGACAACGGAGCCATTGGCGGCAGAGGTCAATCTTCCGGTGCAGATCCCGGCGCCAGCGGCAGTGACTCCATCTGAGCCGAATTTGCCGCAGGAATCTACTGCCATGGCAGGGGAGGCGGTGAAAGCTCCCGCACTTTCCGCAGCAGAAAATGCCGCTGTGGCAGAGCTCTACCAGAATCGCGAATCACAAGAAGAAACCGGAATGACGGAGCCAGCATCGCGGGCAGGCTCGCGACCAATGCAGGGAAGAGAGCGGGGCGCTCCAGATGAAAATCGTGGGGACACCCGCACTGAGCGGTCCATCGATATTGACAGGATCCTGCAGCAGGCGCGGGAGGAAGTGAAAAATGCCACGTTGGATGATCATGGCGTGCCGTTCCTGGCCGACCTGTCGCAGCAAACCAAGGATGCCATTCCTACGCTGTATTATCAGCGCCATGACTATTCAAGCGATGCGAGCGTATCCTCGATCGTGTTGAATGGCACTCCATACAAAGTGGGGGGGAGTCCAGAGCCGGGGATGAAGGTTGAAGAAATCTTGCCCGATTCTGTAGTCTTGAGCTATCAAGGCACGCAGTTCAGGTTGCGCGCCCTCAACAGTTGGATCAACCTGTAGTTTGCAGGGCGTGCCTATTCAGAGGCCGAGATAGTCCCGGGTGATCGCGAAAATCTGCGGCTGTTGAATAAACGGCGGTATCCGTCCCAGGCTCTCGCTATTGCCGAACAGTGGGACTGCGGCTCCCGTGTGTTCCTCCTGTTTGAAGTTATTCGTGGCGTAGTTAACCGCCATGTGACCGCCTTCGGGCGTAATGATCCGGGCTATCTTACCCGGTGTATATATTGGAATGGGGAAGGCCGCGTACAGGCTCTCATAGGGCACCAGCTGTGCCGCTTGGGAGTGATCCGCAGTCACCAGTATCAGCGTCTGTGGATGAATCCGGGCAAAGGCGAGGGCGCTGGCCAGCGCCTCTTCGAGCTGCTCCACCTCGCCGATCGAGCCACAGGGCTTGCGATCGTGGGACTGTTTATCGATGGAAGCAGACTCGACCATCAGAAAAAAGCCCCTGTCGTTTTCCTGGCCCAGATGCTGTAGCGCTGCATCAGTCATCTGTTGCAGCGTGGGCACCGCGCTGAAGTCTGGATTGGGCTCGCAGACCATGGGAGCAGGCAGCGTTACACTACCCAGGTAGGGGTGTAGTCGATTGAGCCAGCTCGGACGGGGCGCCTCCGCTTCCCGACCGCCTTGCCCCTGTAAACGCACTGGCATGGTGCTGCCGGAGAACAGACCCAGCAGCCGCTTGTCCGATGCTGCCGCGGCCAGTCCCTTTGTGTTGGTGACCACCTGGAAACCGTGGCGCCGCGCCAGATCCGCTACCGTCACGCTCTCGCCCTCGGCGGCGGGGGCAAAATGGTCGCTGCCGCCGCCGAGTATGACGTCCAGGGACGACTCAACCAGTTGTTCCGCGATGGAGCCCTTGCCGCCGTTCGCTTTCAGGTCCTGGGGACAGCCTCCCAGGCGAATATTTTTATAGCGGACGTTCACCATGTTGTCCGGGTCTTCGCACAGGCGAAAGCTGATGTGCGTGGCAAAGGCCGCCGGGGTAGCATCGGTGACGCTTGCGGTCGTCACCAGGCCCGTGCGCAGACCGGCCGCCGCTGCCAGCTCGACAATGTTGGTGAAGTCCTTATCAGTGCCGGGACTGGTGCCGATGCGCCCGGTACTGGTGATAGCCCCGGTGGCCATACTGGTGGCGGTATTGGCTGAGTCCGCGACGTAGACCGGCTTGCCGTTCGCCTGTTCCTCGGTGGTGAGAATCTGCACCGCAGAGCGCAACGGCATCTGATCCAGTAGTAGTTGTCCGGCAGCGCCTTTGAGATAGTTGCGGGCTATCGTAATCTGCTGTTCATCCATGCCATCACCAATGATGAGGATGACCTGGCGAGGTTGCGCGACAGGATTTGGGTTGGCCTCCACGGCGTTGTCCTGGGCTATGGCCAGCGTGGCACCGAGCAGTAGACTGCCCAGCAGGGTGCGTGTCAGCAACAGATTCATAGGGCTATTCCATTATGCAGAAGCAGAAAGCGCGTATTGATACCATGCCGTGCGGGCCGATGCACGACAAAATCCGGCTTTGCTTTGCGTCACCCGGCTATGCACGGCAGGCGCGAATGACCGGCTATGTGGGGCAGGATTTCTCGCATATGGACGCCCATGGCTGTTAACCTTTGCACCACAATGTGGCAGGATGCGGGTTCCGCTTCGTCCAGTAAGGGCGGATGCTGCCCTGTACGTCCCGCAGAACCGAAAATACATAATTCAATGGGGCAATATAATGGTGAGGAACCAACATGAAAATGATGACTGCAATCATCAAGCCGTTCAAGCTTGATGACGTTCGCGAAGCGCTGCAACAAATTGGTATCAATGGTATGACCGTGGAGGAAGTGAAGGGCTACGGCCGCCAGAAGGGGCATACCGAGCTGTATCGCGGCGCGGAGTACCAGGTGGAATTTCAGCCCAAGGTCAAGATTCAGATCGGGATCAGTGATCACCAGGTAGATGCTGCGATCGAGGCAATCTGCAACGCTGCCAGCACCGGCAAGATCGGCGATGGCAAGATCTTTATCACCCCGCTGGAGCAGAGCATTCGCATCCGCACCGGCGAGACAGGTGAGGAGGCGCTCTAACGATGCGTAAGTCGATCGTGACACTGCAGGGAAATGGGCGGCTGTTGGTGGCCCTGTTGGTGGCCTCGGCCGGCGTCCGGGCCGACGAGTTGAACGGCGCCGACACCGCGTGGGTACTGACCTCTACTGCGCTCGTGTTGTTTATGACGATTCCCGGGCTGTCGCTGTTTTATGGCGGTCTCGTGCGGGTCAAAAACGTGTTGTCGATGCTGATGCAATGTTTCGCCCTGACCTGCCTGATGTCGGTGCTGTGGTTTGCAGTGGGTTATACCATCGCCTTTGGCAGTGATGGTGTGGAGCAAGGCAAGTACATAGGTGATTTTGGTAACATGTTCTTCGGGGCCATGACACGCGATACCATGAAGGGCACTATTCCGGCCAGCTTGTTTGCCATTTTCCAGATGACCTTCGCCATTATTACACCGGCGCTGATCGCGGGTGCTTTCGCCGAACGTATGCGCTTCTCGGCAATGCTGATCTTCAGCGCGCTGTGGCTGGTGGTGGTGTATTCACCAGTGTGCCACTGGGTCTGGGGCGGTGGTTGGCTGGGCGCGATGGGCCTGCAGGACTTTGCCGGCGGTACTGTGGTGCACATCACCGCAGCGGTGGCAGCGTTGGTGGCCGCGCTGGTGATGGGGCCGCGCCGTGGTTTTGGCACCGTGGCCATGCCACCGCACAATCTCACTCTGACTGTTGCCGGCGCAGGTATGTTGTGGGTCGGCTGGTTCGGCTTTAACGCCGGGTCTGCGCTGGCTGCCAATAACACCGCCGCGATGGCCATGCTGGTCACTCACCTCTCCGCCGCCTGTGGTGCACTGGCGTGGATGACCATGGAATGGGTGCGTCACGGCAAGCCGTCGGTGCTGGGTATCGTGACCGGCATGGTTGCGGGGCTGGGCACTATCACTCCCGCCTCCGGTTCGGTCGGCCCCGCCGCTGCCGTCGTCATCGGGCTGAGCGCTGGCATCATCTGCTACTTCGCCACCACGTACCTGAAAAATGCCCTGCGCATAGACGACAGCCTGGATGTCTTTCCGGTGCATGGAGTCGGGGGCATACTGGGCACACTGCTGGCGGGAATTTTTTGCTCCACCGGGCTCGGTATTTTCAGCGGCAACGGATTTTCCAGCGGCATAACCAGCATCGGTGGCCAACTGGCAGTACAGGCAACCGGCGTGGCGGCAACGTTTATCTACGCCGGCATAATGACCTTCATTATTCTCAAACTGGTCAATATGATGGTGGGTTTACGCGTCGACAGTGACGCTGAAACCCAGGGCCTAGACCTGGTACTCCACGACGAGCGCGGTTACGACCTGTAGACAGTTGTTCTTAAAAGCACAGGCCACCGGTGGTGGTCTTTTTTTCGTTAGGGGAGCTGTATCGTGGACTGGCAACACCACCATGCCACCATCAATGGCATCCATATGCACTATGTGGAGCAGGGGGAGGGAATGCCGGTGGTGCTGTGCCACGGCTTTCCGCACTTGTGGTTCAGCTGGCACCGGCAAATAAGCGCCCTGGCAGAGGCCGGTTATCGGGTGATTGCCCCGGATATGCGCGGTATGGGACAAACCGAGGCGCCACCTGATCCGTCATCCTACGACATTGATCACATTACCGCCGACCTGCTGGGCTTGCTCGATCATATCGGTGTGGCGCGCGCGGTGTTTGCCGGCCTGGATTTCGGCGCCTTTGCCATCTACGACCTCGCCCTGCGCCATCCCGCGCGCGTGATGGCGGTGATCGGCCTGGAGAATCCGGCGGCACCGCACAACCCGGATGAGCCGCCGCTCACCGAATACCGGCGCATGGCGCAGGAGCATTTCCTGCATATCGAGTACTTCCGTGTACCGCCGCGGGCAGATCAAGAACTGGCGGCGCAGCCGCGCCGCTTCCTGCACAAGGTCTTCCATACCCTGAGCGGCGCCGGCAATTACTTTGATGTATTCAATTACCCTCCGGGCACTTCCTATATCGATGCCATGGCCGAGCCGCCGCCACTGCCCTGGCCGTGGTTATCCGAGCTGGAGCTGGAATATTTTGTCAGTGAATACAGCCGCAGCGGGTTTACCGGTGGCCTCAACTGGTACCGCTCCTTCGACCTGAAGTGGGCCCAGCGCAAGCCTTTCGAGGGCGTGCAAAGCGCGTTGCCTGCTTATTTCCTGGGCAGCGAACACGATGTGGACCTGGAGGGCTTTCACGGTGATGATCCTATCGGTTTGATGCGGGCGATTTTTCCCGATCTGCGCGAGGTGCGCATGATCCCCGGTGCGGGGCACATGGTGCAGCTGGAAGCATCGCATGAGGTTAATGCAATACTGCTGGACTACCTGCGCGATATTCAGCAGCGCTTTTAGCAATGCGCTAATCGGCGCTATGGCTTAGCTGATGGACAGTTTCAGCCCCGCCTTGCCCAGCACCACTTTCTCGTTGTCCAGCGCATGGGCGGTGAGAGGGTGGTCCGCCAGCCAGCCTCTGGGAAAATCCAGGGAGAGGGATTTTTCCTTCGCAACAATGGAAAAATCGGGCAACTGCTCCAGCTTTTCCACATACTTGAAACAGCTGGCCAAGCGCATGATGGCCAGCAGGTACAGTATTCGCGATAAGTCGGTCTCCGCAATGCCCGCAAAGAAATCAGCTCCCAATTTACCTCGGTGACCGAGGGCAAGCACGGCCAGCAGCTCCTGCTCATCCTGGGAGAAACCCGGCAAATCGGCATGGCGTAGCAGGTAGGCTGAGTGGCGATTGAAATGTTTGTGCGCAATCGCCATGCCGATTTCGTGGGTGCGGGCGAGCCAGTGCAGCAGTTCCCAGTCGTCGTTGGTCAGCTGCCAGCTTTTGCGTGTGGCCGCAAAGAGTGTGCGGGCACGGCGTTCCACGATGTCGGCTGTATCGACGTCTACGGCATAGCGCTGCATCAGCGCATTGACCGTGCGCTCGCGCACATCCTCGTGGTTGAGTCGTCCCATCAGGTCATAGATCACGCCTTCGCGCAGGGCTCCCCTGGAGGTGCGCATGCGGGCTATGCCCAGTACATCGAACACGGCACTGGCAATGGCCACGCCGGGCAGGATTACGTTGCGCCGCTGGGCGACTAGGCCCTCCAACTGGATCTCGTCCATCACTTTGTATTTGAGCAGGGTTTTTTCCAGCGTCGCCAGGCCCTGTCGATCAATAGCGCCTTCACTCCAGCCATTTTGTGTCAGGATGGCCTCAATTGCCTGCAGCGTGCCGGATGAACCCACGCACTCCGCCCAGCGCTTCGAGCGGAATCTATGGCGAATAGGAAGGGCCTGGGCGCGTGCCTGGTCGTAAGCGTTGCGGTAGTTATCCCGGCTGATCTTGCCCTTGGGAAAAAAGGTTTTGCCGTAGGAGACGCAACCCATTTGCAGGCTCTCCATAAACTGCGGTTCAAAGCGCTGGCCGATAATAAATTCGGTGCTGCCCCCGCCGATGTCGATAACCAGGCGTGACTGGGCGTCGTCGGCCAGGGAATGGGCCACACCCAGGTACACCAGACGAGCCTCTTCCAGACCGTAGATCACATCGACCCGGGTGCCGAGAATGCGTTTGGCTGGCCCGGTGAACGCTTTGCGGTTTTTAGCCATTCGCAGGGCATTGGTGCCCACCACGCGCACACGCTGGATGTCCACGCTGCCCAGCAACTGGGCGAAGCGCGACAGGCAATCGAGACCGCGCGCAATGGCCTCGTCGGACAGCACACCGTCCTCCAGTCCGGCACCCAGTTGAACTTTTTCTGCCAGCGCCTCAACCGGCCTGATTTCACCGTGCTCGATTTTTGCAATGAGCAGATGGAAGGAATTGCTACCAAGGTCTATGGCTGCCAGCAAACTACCTTCGGGGAGCTCTTCCTCTGCGACTGTACTCAAGAGTTGTTGGTTCCATGTGTGGCGAGTATCCAGGGTATGTTAAAGGATTCCATGCACGAGCGCACATCCTTATGCGACGACCGGACAGGACACGGGACTGTTGATATCGCTTCAATTTGTCGTCGTGTATACTCGAGCCAAATAAAAGCAGAGAACGTAAGCTACAATATTTATGTTATTCAACTCCTCTGAATATCTGTTCCTTTTTTTGCCAGTAGTTTTTCTGGTTTTTATCTATCTCGCAAGAACTGGTAACACCGGTGCCCAGATTCTCTGGCTGGTCCTGGCTTCGATATTTTTCTATGGGAGCTGGAAACCGATTTACTTGATTTCGCTTTTCCTATCAATGGGGATCAATTTCAGTATCGGTAGAATCCTTTCCCGGCAGGATCGGTGGGGGCGATACAGCATCCTGGTCTTCGGAGTCAGTGCCAATCTGGCCTCGCTCGCCTATTTCAAGTATGCCAATTTTTTTATTGAGAATGTAAATGCCGGATTTGGCACGCAATGGAATCTCGGCGAGATTATCCTTCCACTAGCAATTTCCTTTTACACTTTTACGCAGATTGCCTATTTGGTCGACGCTTGGCGCGGCGAGGCCAAGGAGTACAGTTTCCTGCATTACTGTTTGTTCGTCACTTTCTTTCCGCATTTGATTGCCGGTCCTTTAATGCATCATCAGGAGATTATTCCGCAGTTTGCCAGGTTGCGGCCCCGCGAGGAACTTTGGCCCGATATCGGAGTTGGTCTTACAATCATGACCATCGGCATGTTCAAGAAGGTGGTACTCGCGGATTCGCTGGCGCTGTATGTCGACCCCCTATTTGATTCTGCAGCACGGGGCGGGACGATTAACACAATTGATTCATGGATCGCAACCATTGGTTTCAGCTTACAGATATATTTTGATTTTTCTGGCTATACCGATATGGCGATTGGCAGTGCGCGCCTGTTTGGAATTCGCTTACCGGAAAATTTTCGTTCACCCTACAAGGCGTCCAGCATCATTGAATTCTGGAGACGCTGGCATATGACGCTGTCTCGCTTTCTGCGTGACTATCTTTATATTTCTCTGGGTGGCAATCGCTATGGCAGCGTGCGACGTTACCGCAACCTGTTTATCACTATGCTACTGGGGGGGCTGTGGCATGGTGCAGCCTGGACATATGTCATCTGGGGCGGGCTGCACGGACTCTACCTGTGCATTAATCATGCGTGGCGCGCGATCTGTGGGAGACTGGGGCTCGAGGGTTTTCGCGAAAGCCCGCTACTGACGCCGGTTTATATTCTGATCACGGCACTGGCATGGTCACTGGCGTTTGTAGTTTTTCGCGCAGCAGATGTGCATAGCGCCATAGCCATCGTGACGCCGGGATTTACGCAGTTCTCCATACAGCCCACAACAACCCTCCAGCAACCTATCTCGGAGTCCTTTCTGGGCCAATGTTTCGCAGCAATGGGAGTCGGGGTTGGCAGCTATCTTCCTGTGTACACCCTGTTGGCCATATGCGCTTTCATCTGCTGGTTTCTACCCAACACCCAGCAGTATATGCGACGCTATGATCCGGTTATCGGAGAGGTTTATTCTGACTCCCCTGGTTTGGTCGGCATGCATTGGCAGCCCGGCTGGGTGACTGCCGGTGTTATGGCACTACTGCTGAGTATAAGTTTGCTCAGCATGTCTGCTGTCACCGAATTTATCTACTTTCAGTTCTAGTTATGAAGCGATATCTGTTAATCGTCACGATACTTACACTCAGTCTCTGCCTGACGGTGGGCCTGTTCAACTACCGGGTAGATCCCTACACTATTTATCACTTCAAGCAGGCGAATGCTGACTGGCTCAGTCGGATTGATCAGTTTTACCATATGCGAATAATAAAACCCTGGCATGTTGTGCAGGCAAAACCCACAGCGATCGTGGTGGGGACATCTAGATCCGCAACGATCCGCCCTGAGCAGCCCGGCTGGCCGAAAAACCGCAGCTACAATCTGTCGGTGCCCGGCCTGACGGTGTATGAAATGCTACGTTTTATCAAGCATGCGCAGGCCAATGGACCCCTGAGCAAGCTGATGATTGGGCTGGACTTTGAGGCTTTCATTTTCCCGGAGCCACAATTCAGAGCAAGTTTCGAGGAGTCGCGGATGGCCAGTAATGCCAATGATCTGGCTGCGCCACGTTTTATCTGGCAGCTGGTGAGCGATGTAAGGGACACACTGTTATCCCTGCCCGGTTTTACCCGAAGTCTGTCGCGCGCTCACGGGCACTGCTAAAGCGGGGCGTCGCTATTATGGAGACGGAACCTGGGTAAGTACCACATCGCGCATTCACAGGCAGAGGCGGTTATATCTATATCGGCAAGAGCAATATATTCGAGTCTGCGTAAAGAGCAACCGAGTTTCGATTCAAATTTGGAAATCTTTGCCGACATATTGCGTTTTGCCCATCAGCAGAAAATTGAAACTCGCCTTTTTATCACGCCAGAGCATATATTTCGTCATCGACCTTTGGTGGCGTCTGGGTTATGGCGAATTGTGGAGTGATTTTCACCGACGCTTGGTCGCGGTAAACAATGCAGTTGCCAGAGAGATGGGAGTTGAGCCGTTTCCAGTATTTGGCTTTAATCAATTGCAGGGGATCGTCAATGAGCCGATCAGAACAGTGCCCAACATCCCGGGCAATCCTTATTCGCGGATGGCATACACTTTCGCCGAAGTCTAGGTAAGCAGATTATGGAGGCAGTATGGGCCGAGGGTGACGGAATGGGGGCTCATACTTGATACTGATTCGGTCGAGTCCTATCTGTCTCAGGTAGATCAGGTGCGGAGGGATTTCGAGTCGGCTAATGCGAAACTCACTGCAACCTTGCGTCGCGATATTTCCCCCGAACTGGAGTAGCGGGGGCAGTATTAATGGTTCATTCCGGTTACCAGACGCCAGATTTTTATTTGCCGCAGCCGGTCTTCTAGCACTCGCAGTAACCAGACCTGATAGCCTATAATCGGCCGGGTCATGCAATGGGAGCGATTGATATGAACAAGGGTATTTTGATTGGAACCGTGTTGGGGGCTGGTCTGGCAACAGCTCTCGGTGGTTTTGCAGGGTATAAAATGTTGAGTGGACCGGAGTACGCGCAGGTGGTGGATGTTACTCCAGTCACCGAGAGCGTCAAAACGCCGCGCGAGGAGTGCCATGACCAGGTGGTGACTCGGAAAAAACCAGTGGAGGACACGCATCAGATTGCCGGCACCGTTATTGGCGCAGTCGCCGGGGGGTTGCTCGGCAATGCGATCGGCGGCCATGGCAAAAACACAGCAGCCAAAGTGGCAGGTGCGGCGGCTGGTGGCTATGCCGGCAACAAGACACAGGAAGTGATGCAGGAAAATGACACCTACCAGACGACAGTGAATGTGTGCAAGACGGTCGTCGATGTCAGTAAGCGCACAGTGGGTTACGATGTGAAATATCGCATCGGTGATATCCCCGGTGAAGTGCGCATGGACCACGACCCCGGCGATACCATACCGGTGAAGGATGGCAAACTGGTCGTTGCCCGTGGCACAGTAGCGCCTGACTCGACAATTAAATAGATCGGAGTTGAACCCATGAGTGCTATTGCGTATCGCGATTTTCTGCCCCAGGAGATCCCGCGTGGTGGATTGTTTGGCGGCGTGGATTATTCTGATTTCAACAGCTGTGTGGTTGACATGAATCACTGGCTGGAACAGAACCCGGTTAGCATTGTGCATGTGGAGACAGTTACCCTGCCTAATATCCATAATCTTTACGAAGAAGGTTCCAGCGATACGGAACTGCACACCACTGGTCGTGCGGTCTGGTACCAGTTTGTGCGCCTGTGGTATTCGATAGCAGCAACTAAGTCGTTAAATAACGTCTGAGACTTAACAACCTGGGCTGTGTCACCCAGGTGCGGCCTCCTAGATGAGTTTTCTTGGATCAAGTAACGCTGCCAGTTTTTCCCTTGGCAGGCCTGTCATCTCCACGGCTACCTCAATGATTGGGCGCTGCTCAAGGTATGCACATTTGGCAATTTCGGCTGCCCGGCTATAGCCGATCTCGCGGTTCAGGGCGGTGACGAGGATGGGATTTCTGGCCAGGTTGACCTCGATGTTTTCGTGATTGACCACAAAGTCAGCGATGCAGTTATCCCCCAGTGCAGCACAACTGTTGGCCAGCAGGGTAATGCTTTGCAACAGGTTGTAGGCAATCACCGGCAGCATCACATTGAGTTGGAAATTACCTGACTGGCCCGCCACCGTGATCGCACTGTCGTTGCCGATCACCTGCGCTGCCGCCATCGCTACTGCCTCAGGAATCACCGGATTGACCTTGCCGGGCATGATGCTGCTGCCCGGTTGCAGTGGCTTGAGACTGATTTCACCCAGCCCGGCCAATGGTCCGCTGTTCATCCAGCGCAGGTCATTGGCGATTTTCAGCAGGGCCACAGCCAGCGCCTTGAGTTGACCGGATAGCGCTACGGCGATGTCCTGGCTGGCCAGGGCGGCAAAGAAATTGTCCGCCGGTGTGAACGTCCTGCCGCAACTCTCATTGAGATAAAAACAGAAGCGTGCGGCAAACTGTGGGTGCGCATTGACTCCGGTACCGACTGCCGTACCGCCCTGTGCCAACTGACACAGTTGTGCGCGACAGGCGTCGATGCGCTGACCGGCCTGCACCAACTGCGTGCGCCATGCGGAGAGTTCCTGGGCCAGACTCAGGGGCATGGCATCCATCAGGTGCGTGCGCCCGGTCTTGATCGTCTCGGTCAGGTCCGCTTTCCGCACTGCAATTACATCCGCCAAACCATGCAGGGCTGGCATCAGTGAATTGGCCAGCGCCAGTTCGGCACTGACATGAATCGCCGTGGGAATCACATCGTTGCTGCTCTGGCTGCAATTGACATGGTCGTTGGGATGCACGGTTTGTCCCGACTGGCGGGAGGCGAGGGTGGCAATAACTTCATTGGCATTCATATTGGTGCTGGTGCCTGAGCCGGTCTGGAAGACATCGACAGGAAAGTGTTGCAGATACTGCCCGTCGGCGATGGACAGCGCTGCCGTAGCGATGCTCGCTGCCAGGGTGGGGTCCAGTAGGCCCAGCTCTGCATTGGCGCGCGCTGCAGCAGCTTTGATCAGGCCGAGCGTGGCAATAAAACTAGCTGGCATGGGCAGGCCACTGAATTGAAAGTTCTCTACTGCGCGCTGTGTTTGTGCGCCATAGAACGCCGCTGCGGGGACCCGCACTTCGCCCAGACTGTCTTTTTCTATTCGAATATCACTCATGGCAAATTTCCTCGATCAGGACTGGCTGGCAGTGCTGTTGCGACAATGCATAGCGCAGTATAGAGGATAAATATGCTCGATGTTTTTACCGCTATTCAGAACAACCCATATAACAAATGAAGAGGTGGACCTATCTACAATTCCAGGATATTGATCCCGTCCTGGACACGTACATTGCCGCTGTGTCCAATCGGATCCTGCGCCATGAGTTGATTGAGGGTATCTGCATCGCTGGCCGTGTTGGCGACGACGCGTTCACCGGCAGTATTGCGTGCGATCACGATGCCCTGTTTGGGTCCCTCCCGCCCGAATCCCACGGTATAGGTTTCGATAGTGGCTGGGCCAGCGGGATCAGCAGCCAACGCCAGGCGCGGCGCGGCGTCGATGCGCTGTTGCAGTGTGCTACTGTCGATAGCCTGCCAGGCCTGCGATGGTGGCTCTGTCGAGTACAGTCCCAGCGAGTGTTTGGTCAGGTACAGGCCGTTGGCAGTGACCAGTCCATGTCCCTTGCCTGTAGCGCGCAGGGTCGTGACCATCTCGGCTATGGCGTGCAGGGAGTAGTTGTTGCCAGGCCCGCCGAAGCAGGGCAGGCCGCCGGTCACCGTGACGCCGCGAGGGTCCAATGGCGACAATCCGATTTCGTTGCAGGCAATCTGTACGGCACTGGGAAAGCAGCTGTAGATGTCAAACCGGGAAATCTCATCCAGCGTGATACCTGTGTGTGCCGATACCGCATTCCATGCCAGGTTGATGGCGGGTGAGTGGTGCATAGTGGGGCGCTCGCTAACGAACCAGATATCGTTGACATCGGCACCGCCGCGCAGGTAAATCCATTGGTCTGGCGCAATGCCGAGTTCGCGGGCCTTGCCCACTGTGGTCATGATGACGGCTGCAGCCATGTCCACCGCGAGGATCGGGTTCATGGCGCGGGTGTAGGGGTAGCCGATATAGCGATTGTTTTGCGCAACGGTGCTGATCTCGTCGGCACTCTGGAATTGCGGGCGCCACGCATGCGGGTTGTCCGCCGCGACGCGGCTCATGCGGCTGCACATTTCAGCGATGTGCGCCGTGTGTTGCGCCTGGCTAGCACCAAGATGATGGCGCAGGCTGTTCTCGAACAGTGGGTAGGTATTGATCGGTTCGTACAGGCCGTGGGCCAGCTCGGTGGCGTTGTGTCCCTCCCGCTCCTGTCCCACCGTGGGCGGTTCCGCCGCAGCGCCTCCTGCCCAGGCAGAATGTTCGCACCAGCAGCGCAGGGCGTCAAACAGCGTCGCCAGCAGTTCTGCACCGGCCAGTAATACAGCAGCTGTGTTCGCCGCGCGCCAGCTTGCCGGCAAAATGGTTGACCAGGTACTGCGGCGTATTGCCGCCGATGGTGCCCTGAAAAATGGCCGCGTCCCTGATGCCCAGACGTTGCGCCAACTGGCTGCCCGGGTCGCGCGGGAACAGTGCGCCTATGCCCGGCGTGGTGTCGGCAATAAACCTGACCATGGCCACGGCATCTAACGTTTTGGCCAGCCTGCTGTTGCCCGCGTCAGAAAATGCTGCTGCGCTAGCCTCATACAAGGCATCCACCGGGGTTCTGGTGGCGTCTGTTGCGTGCCAAGTGTGTTGTCCAGCGGCTATGATAATGGGCGTGTTGTCAGGTATTGGCATAGAATATTTGCGCTGAGTCCGCTTGCGGGTGAACATGGGATGGTCACAACATAAACAGGATCCACGCGGAAATCCAGCCCCGCGATGGGATGAACCTCGCCAGACGGAATACGATTATGAAGACTCGGTTTGATATTGGCTCTCAGCGCGTGGTTCTGCTGCTCTTTCTCGCTATAGCCTTGTATGCCTGCTACTGGTTGGTCGAGCCCTTTCTGCAGCCTATCATCATGGCGATACTGATCGGTTTGCTGGCGTCTCCTGCACACGAGCGTTTGGTGCTGGTATTGAAGGGGCGCAAAACCACCGCGTCGCTGCTCAGTTGTCTGGCCTTGTTGTTGGTTTTTCTGATACCCACCTTGGTACTGTTGGTGGCGGTGCTCAAGCAGGGGATTAATTATTCTGTGATCGTGCGGGAGTGGGCGACACAGGAGAATATTCATCATCTCATGTCCCATCCCTGGTTGCTGGAAGTGCACTCCCGCTTGACCAGGCTGTTGCCGCAGGGTGCACTGGATCCGGATAACATCCGCGCCGGGGCATTGGATGCAGCTGGCCTGATGGGACGGCAGTTCGCCGGGGTGTCGACGACTATTCTGGGCAGCCTTACCCATTTCATCATCAATTTTATGTTGTTGCTGTTTGTCCTGTTTTTTGTGCTGCGCGACCATGACAAATTGATAGCGTTCCTGCACCGTGCCTTGCCGCTTTCCCGCTCGCAGGAGGAGACACTGTTCCAGGAGGTGAAAGACGTCAGTAAATCCGCGTTGATGGGGTCGTTGTTGACTGCTGTCACGCAGGGCGCTGTAGGTGGATTTGGCCTGTGGCTCGCCGGGTTCCCCGGGATATTCTGGGGCGCGGTGATGGCCTTCACCTCATTGATTCCCTTTGTAGGGACGGCACTGATTTGGCTGCCTGCGGCATTGTATCTGCTGGTGACGGGGGAATTGAAGTGGGCTGTGTTCATGTTGCTGTGGGGTGTGCTGGTCATCGGTTCCATCGACAACTTTTTACGGCCAATGTTTATGCAGGGCGCCAGCATGAATACCGTAGTGGTTTTTTTCTCACTGCTCGGAGGACTACAGTTATTCGGTTTGATCGGGCTAATCTATGGTCCGTTGCTGTTCTCGATCGCTCTGGTGTTGTTCAAACTCTACGAGAATGAGTTTGCCGAGTTTCTGGACTCACAGGACAGCAGCTAGTTCGAAGGCCCATACAGCAGCCTGAGCAACGGCTTGTCGACTTTGCCGGCTGCGTTGAGGGGCAGGTCGTCGACGCGGATCCAGCGCCTGGGTGTTTTATAAGCGGCAAGGAATGCGCGGCAGTGAGCAGACAGCTCGCCGTCGCTGATAGCGTCTTTCAGGTGCAGGATGGCGCAGGGGCTCTCGCCCCATTTGGGGTCTGGCAGGCCGATGACAGCGCAGTCGCCGACCGCCACATGCCGGCGCAGTACTTCCTCGATTTCCCTGGATGCAATGTTTTCCCCGCCACTGATGATCATGTCTTTTTTGCGATCGACAATAGTCAGGTAGCCCTCATCGTCAAAGCGACCGATGTCGCCGGTGTGCAGCCAGCCGTCGGCCAGGGCCTGCGCAGTCGCTGCATCATCATTCCAGTACCCCTCCATACATTGGGGCGCTTGCACCAGAATCTCCCCGGGTGTGCCAACAGGACAGGCATGCCCCTCGTCATCAATCAGCTTGAGTTGGGCGGTTGGCAAGGGTCGGCCCACGCTGCGCAGTAACTCTGGCTTGTCACCGGCCGCCATCCGGTGATCCTCCACCGTCAGGAAGGCCACGCTGCCTGACAGTTCCGTCATGCCGTAACTTTGGCACAAGCCGACATCGGTGTCGGCCAGCAGTCGCTGTAACAGGGTTTGGGGCATGGCCGAGGCCCCGTAGCCGATAGTGCGCACCGAGCGCAGGTCTGCAGGCCTGAAATCAGGGTGATCCAGCAGCAGCGCAATCATGGTCGGCGCCAGCGACATCGTGGTCACCTGCAGGTCACGACAGGCCCTGAGAGTTGCGGCAGCGTCGAACGAACGCGCCAGCACTACGGCCGCACCGTACTGGTGTTGCAACAGGACATTGTGTGCGGCCACATGGAACAGGGGAAACGGATAGTAATATTTGTCGCCGGCCTCAACAGGGCGCGCCAGTGCCGCTGAACGCAGTCCGGCCAGAAATGAGCGATGGCTCAACACCGCCCCTTTGGGTCGCCCGGTGGAGCCGGAGGTAAATAAAATCCACACTGGATCTTCCGGTCTGGTACTGGGTAGTGCGGCACAGCGTGAGTTTTCCAGCCATGCCGCGTAGTCATCGCCCAGCGCAACAGTGCGTATCCCTGCAGGAAAGTCAGCGTGTGCCAGCAGGGGCTTGAGTAAATCAGCGTCGCCAAACAATGTCGTGGCGCCAGTGGATTGCAACTGGTAGATCAGCTCCGCAGGCGCGAGTCGGGCGTTGAGGGGCACCAGGATCCTGCCTGCAGCAGGCACGCCGTAAAGCAGTTGTACAAACTCGGGACAGTTCCACGACAGCAGCGCGATGCGATCACCCACCGCGCCGTCGGCAGCCAGGCACGATGCAGCTGCCAGGACACTGCGCTGCAAGCTGGCGTAGTCGATCGCCGTGCCCTGCCACCACAGCGCCACGCCAGCAGGTTGCACTGCCGCCTGCTGCTCAATGAGCTGCTGCAGCAACACGGGTTCAGGCATTCACAACTACGCGTGGGGTGCGTGCGGGCATGCGTGTGGTGAGTTCATAGCCGATGGTGTGGGCGCAGCGCGCCACCTCGGCTAGCGGTAGACCATTGCCCCACAGTACTACCTCTGCGCCGAGTTGCACCTGCCTCAGGTCTGTGACATCAACCGTAATCATGTCCATTGAGACACGGCCCGCCAGCGGCGCACGCTGTCCGTTGACCAGTACCGGCGTACCATTGGGAGCGTGGCGCGGGTAGCCGTCGCCGTAGCCGATGGTAACAGTAGCGATGCGCGAGGGGCGCTGCGCCACCCAGGTAGCACCGTACCCAACAGCTTCTCCGGCAGCGATATCGCGCAGGGAGATTACAGCGGAGGTGAGCGTCATTACCGGTTGCAGGGTTTGTACATTCGGGTGATCCTGCAGCATCGGGGAGTGGCCGTATAGCATGTAACCCGGGCGTACCCAGTGGTAGTGCGCCTGCGGCCACGCGAGCAGCCCAGCAGAATTGGCTGCGCTGCGCAGAGCACCAAAGGGCAAGGCATCGAACACCGCCAGCTGTTGTTGTGTTTGCTGACTTTTCACATCGTCTGCACACGCGAAATGGGTGTAGGTCACTATGTTCTTGTCGGCGTTGTGACTGGCGATCAGTCGCTGATGAAAGAGCAGGGCATTTTCAGGCGCCACACCGAGTCGGTGCATGCCAGTGTCCACTTTGAGCCAGCAGGTAAGGCGCGCCGGCAATACAGCCTCCTCCAGCCAACGCAGTTGCCGCTCATTGCTAATTGTCAACCACAGATCAAGCTGCGCCGCCGTTTTGAGCTCAGCCGCTTCAAACACGCCCTCCAGCAACAGTATGGGCGCGGTAATGCCGGCGTCGCGCAGCTCCACAGCCTCCTCGATACAGGCCACGGCGAGCGCATCCACGAGCACTTGCAGTGCGCCAGCGATGACCACCGCACCGTGACCATAGGCATTGGCTTTTACCACGGCCATCATGCGCGATTGTGGCGCCAGCTGGCGCGCCACACTGACATTGTGGCGCAGTGCGCGCAGATCCAGTTTTGCTTGATTGGGCCTGGCCATCAGAATTCGAATTTGTGCGCGCTGTAGAGTGTTTGCGCCGCCAGCCACACATCGCCCACGTTGCCGTCAGCCACCGGACGATCGTCAACTGCGACTACTGGCACGATATCCCGGGTGGAGCTGGACAGCCACACCTCGTCCGCAGCGCGCAGTTCATCCAGGGTCACGACACGTTCTTCTATGGCAATGCGGCCATCGCGACGCAGAATGTCCAACAGCATGTAACGGGTTATGCCAGGCAGCTTCTGCTCATCCAGCAGCGGGGTAGCCACGATGCCATCTTTGATCACGTACACATTGCAGGAGGCGGCTTCGGTGAGCTCCTGCCTGTCGTTGTAGAGAACGATTTCATCGTGCCCGCTCGTGTGCCCCTGTTGGTAGTGCATGACATTGCCCAGCAGGGAGATGGATTTAATATTACAGCGCTGCCAGCGCAGATCCTCGGCGGTGGCTACCGTATAGGGCGTGGTCATGCGCTTGTCGGGCACCGGTGACGGGGGGATAGAGTAGGTGAACGCAAACACCGTCGGCGAGATCCCGGTGGGATACGCGTGGTGGCGTTTCGTGTCAGCGCCACGGCTGACGTGGAAATAGAGTCCGAGATTGCCGCCGCCATTGCGCGCAATCAATTGCGCGGCGATGTCACGCCACTGCGCGTGATCCACGCGCAGCTGTATCTCAATGGCATCCAGGCCATGCTGCAGGCGCGCCAGATGCGGTCCGAAGCCCACCAGCTTGCCGTCGTAGGAGGGAATGACTTCGTAGATACCATCACCGAACAAAAAGCCGCGATCCATGGGCGAAATGCGTGCCTCGCTCATCGGTAGATAGTCGCCGTTTAAGTAAACCGTGCTCATTCCAGTTGCCCAATGTCCGATAGCAACGCTGCAATATTCAGCGCCGTGATGTCTGCACCGCGTATAGTATCGTAGCGGCAGTCTGCGGCAAGCCCCGCGTGCGGCTCAATTGCGCAGGGTTGCCCGTGTGGCAAATATCGAATAACGCCAGCCCGGGGTACTTTACCGCCCCGCACATGGCGTTTAGCATGGCATCACAAATCTGGCCAATAGCGACTCTACCGGGAACAAAGAGACCACTATGCTCAACCGACTGCTCGAAGTGCTCAGCCCCAGTCCTCTGGGCCAGGATCGATTTACCGCCGGCAATATGCACCCGGCGGCCTTCCGGGTTTACGGCGGACAGGTATTGGCGCAGTGCATCAGCGCCGCAGTCGCCACGGTTGAGGCGGAGCGTGCCCTGCACTCGCAGCACGCCTATTTCCTGCGCCCGGGCGATCCGGCCAAAGCGATTGTGTTCGAGGTGGAGCGCGCCCGCGATGGGCTCAGCTTCAGTTCCCGGCGGGTGGTAGCGCTACAGGGTGGCAAGCCTATCCTGGTCAGTTCCATGTCATTCCAGATGCCCTCCCGGGGCGATGACTACCAGGTCGCAATGCCCCGAGTACCGCCGCCAGAAGCGCTCCCCAATGAGCGGCAGCTGAGTCTGGAGGCGGGCAAACTGGATGAAAGTTTTATGATTACCACGGGGGAGGATCTGGACATCCGTGTGGTGGAACCCGTGGACTGGGAGCACCCGGTCGCGCGTGAGCCGGTGTTGCAGGCCTGGATGAAAACCACCGGTGCAGTCCCGACCAGCGGGGGCTGCACCAGGCGCTGCTGGCCTATATGTCCGATGCCTTCCTGATCGATGTCTGTCTCATCGCCCACGGGCGTCATTTTGCCGGCGCCGACTTCCAGGTGGCCAGCCTGGACCATGCCCTGTGGTTCCATGAGGATTTTCGGGCCGACGACTGGTTGTTACACACGGTCGAAGCGGAGCGCATCGGAGGTGGCCGGGGCCTCGCCCGCGGCAATTTCTACACACGGGAGGGGCGCCTGGTCGCCACCACCATGCAGCAGGGCGTGATGCGCTTTCGTTGAGCCTTGCCGCTGAACGTCCTATAGTGTTGAAATCCCTGTAACGCAAGCGCACAGAAGCGAAGCCAAAAAAGGAACCACCCATGCCCCACCCCAGCATTACCGCACAAACTTACCCCCACAAGCCCGCCGTTATTATGGGCGCCTCGGGCGAGATGGTCACCTTTGCGCAACTGGACCGCCGCTCCAACAAGGGCGCGCAGTTGTTCCGCTCGCTGGGCCTGAAAACCGGCGACCACATCGGCATGATGGTCGAGAACTGCCACCAGTTCATCGAGATCGTGTGGTCGGCACAGCGCAGCGGCCTGATCTTCACGCCCATCAGCACGCACCTGAAGAAAAGCGAGACGGCATACATCCTGCAGAATTGCGGTGCAAAACTCTTTATTGGCTCGCTCGCACTGCTGGAGGTCGCCCGCCAGGTGCGTGATGAAGCTGTCGGCGTGAATCACTTCTACATGGTCGGCGGCATTGCCGACGGTTACGAATCCTGGGAGGAGGCCGTGGATGAACAGCCTGCCAGCCCGATCGCCGATGAGAGCAACGGCGTGCCCATGCTGTATTCCTCTGGCACCACGGGCCAGCCCAAGGGCGTGTTCGCCACTGAGTACTCCCGTGACGTCAATGCTCCGCCCTTCGCCTCGGCCTTCGGCGCGGCATTCGGTTTCGGCGAGGAGACGGTCTATCTATCACCGGCGCCCCTGTACCATGCGGCGCCACTGCACTGGACCATGATGGCGACTTACTACGGTGGCACCTGCGTCATCATGGAAAAGTTCGATCCCGAGCAGGCATTGCAACTGATCGAGGAGCACCGCGTCACCCACAGCCAGTGGGTGCCGATCATGTTTACCCGCATGCTCAAGCTGCCGCAGGCCGTGCGCGATGCGTATGACGTGAGTTCGCTACAGTTCGCTATTCACGCGGCCGCACCTTGCCCCACGGACGTGAAGGAGAAAATGATCGCGTGGTGGGGCGAGATCATCGTGGAGTACTACGCCGCCAGCGAGGGCGTGGGCGTGACCATTATCGATGCCGCGAACTGGCTGACACACAAAGGTTCGGTCGGCCCGGCGCTGATCGGAGAGCTGCACATTCTGGACGACGATGGCAATGAGGTGCCCACGGGGGAGACTGGCACTGTCTACTTCGGTGGCGGTCAGGCGCGCTTCCACTACCACAACGAACCGAAAAAAACGGCAGAGGCCTACAACGACAAGGGCTGGGCGACCACCGGCGATGTGGGCTATGTGGACAAAGATGGGTATCTGTACCTGACGGATCGCAAGAACTTCATGATCATCAGCGGCGGGGTAAACATTTATCCCCAGGAAGTGGAAAACATTCTGGCCAGCCACCATAAAGTGGCGGATGTGGCTGTGTTCGGTGTACCCAACGAGGAATTTGGCGAGGAGGTAAAAGCCGTGATTGAGCCCATGAACTGGGCGGATGCCACGGATGAAACGGCCATCGAGATCATGGAATGGCTGCGCGAACGCATTTCCCACATCAAGATGCCCCGTTCACTGGACTTTCATCCCAAGCTGCCGCGTATGGACAATGGCAAACTTTACAAGCGCCATCTGGTAGAAGAATACCGTAGCGCGGCGCGCAGCGATGAGGGGCCAGGACCGGACAAGGACGGGTCGCGCTAGTGTAACAACCCCGGAGCGTCAGGCGGGAGAGGCATCAGTGTCTGGTCCGGCAGGGACAACCGGCTGCGCACCCCGTTTGGTGAAGGGCAAATAAAATACCGGGATCACGAACAGGGTAAACAGCGTGCCTACCAGCATGCCCGCAGTGATCATCAGGCCGATGCTGAAGCGGCTGTTGGCGCCGGGTCCGCTGGCGATCACCAGCGGCCACACGCCCATCACGGTGGCGAAGGTGGTCATCAGGATGGGGCGCAGGCGCAGTGACGCCGCTTCCAGCACTGCATCGCGTCGCGTCATGCCCTGTAACACCAGTTTGTTGGAAAACTCCACGATCATAATCCCGTGCTTGCTGATCAACCCGATCAGTGTGAGCAGGCCTATCTGGGTGTAGATATTCAGTGTCGCGAATCCCAGTGCGATGGGCACCACCGCACCAAAGATGGACAGGGGCACGGCGAGCAGCACCACAAAGGGATCCCGGAAGCTGTTGAACTGGGCGGCCAACACCAGAAAGATCAGGATCATCGACAGGAAAAACAGGATGGGGAACGAGGCGGTCTCCTGCATGAAGCGCTGTGAGGCCCCGGTGTACCCCTCTTTGAAGCCCTTGGGCGCGATTTCCTGCATCTTGTCGCGCAGGAACGCCAGGCCAGTGCCCAGGCTATTGGGCGGCATCATGATGCCCTGAATGGTGGTGCTATTGAGTTGTTGGTACTGGGTCAGCTCGTTTGGTTCGACGCCGGATTCCAGGGAGATAATAGCGGACAGCGGCACCAGTTCATTACTGGTGGTGCGCACATAGTATTTTTCCAGTTCCTCTTTGGTCAGGCGGAAACCTTTCCCGGCCTGCGGGATCACCTTGTAGGAGCGCCCTTCCAGGTTAAAGCGGTTCACTTCCGCCTCGCCCAGCATGGTCGACAGGGTTTGGCCGATCTCCTGCATGGAGATACCCAGGCGCGCCGCGAGTGCCCGGTCGATGTTGACCTTGACCTCCGGGCGGTTGAAATCCAGCGTTTGTTTGACGAAAACGAACAGGCCCGACTCTTTGGCGGCCTTCACCAACTCTTCACCGACGTGCACGACTTCCTCGTAATCCGCTGTAGAGGCAACTACAAAACTGACCGGTAGTCCGGCATCGAATCCCGGCAGTGGTGGCGAGCTAAAGGCAAACAGCTCCATACCGGCCACGCCGCTGAGTTTTTTCTGGAGTTCCGCCTGCACCTCCTGCTGGGAGCGCTGCCGCTGCGACCAGGGGTAGAGCGTAATGCCGCCAAAGTTGTCGCTGGGAAACATGATCTGAAAGGAGTGGCTGAACTCGGGTATCCCTTTCCATATTTTCACCACGTCTTGCAGAAAGTAGTTAATGTACTCAATGTTGGCATAACGCGGCGCAATGCCAGTGACATAAATCCCGCCACTGTCTTCGTCCGGTGCCAGTTCCTCCTGGGATAGCATGAACAGTAGTGGCAGGCTGGCCAGGATGCAGGCGGCGAACAGGATGACGGCGCCGCGGTTGTTGAGGCAGACGGACAATAATTGCCGGTAGCGAATTTTCAGCTGGTTGAAGCGCTTATCCAGCCACAGGGCGAAGCGGCCCTGGTGCGCGCTGTCACTGAGCACTCGGGAGCACATCATCGGGCTCAGCGTCAGTGCGACGACGCCCGATACCAGCACCGCTCCGGCCAGTGTCAGGGCGAACTCACTGAACAGGGCGCCGGTCAGGCCGCCGATAAAACCGATGGGAGCGTAGACCGCTGCCAGGGTCAGGGTCATGGCCACCACCGGCATGGCTACCTCGCGGGCGCCCAGCAGCGATGCCTGCATCGGGGATGCCCCGAGCTCGATGTGTCGGTGCACGTTTTCCACCACGACAATGGCGTCATCCACCACCAGACCGATAGCGATGATCATGGCCAGCAGGGTCAGCAGGTTGAGCGAGAAGCCCATCGCCATGATCAGAAACACCACGCCGATCAGCGACAGTGGAATAGCGAGCAGGGGAATCAGCACCACTCGGAAGGAGCCAAGGAACAGGTAAATCACCAGGATAACAATGAGGCTTGCTTCCAGCAGCGTCGTAACGACGTCCTTCAAGGCTTCATCGATAACGATACTGCCATCGAAGTCCAGCACCACCTCCAAATCCGCAGGCAAGTTGTCGCGGATGCGCGGCAGCGCCGCGTGCACCGCCCTTGAGACTTGCAGTGGGTTGGCGTCGGGGGTCGTTGAAATGGACATGAAGACGGCATCGCGCCCGCTGGACTGGGTTTTAAGCTGGTTGGTCTCAGCGGACAGTTCGACGTCGGCCACGTCGCCCAGCCTGACCCGCTCTTCACCTACCTGGCGCACGATCAGCTCTTCGAAATCAGCGGCGCTTTGCATATCGGTACGAGCGTCCACCGTGGCCCGCACCAGATTGCCTTCGGTCGTACCGGAGGTGGAGATGTAATTGTCCCGTTGGATGGCAGCATTGACATCGATCGCAGTCACCCCATAGGCCGCCATGCGTACCGGGTCCAGCCAGATCCGCATAGCCAGAAAACGGCCAAAAATATTGGCATTGCCAACACCCTCCAGTGCGGCCAGCTCGGGTTGCACAGTGCGCACCAGGTAATCGGTAATCTGGTAGGGGGTCATTTGTTTGCTGACGAACGCCAGGTACATCATGGCGTCGCCGCCGCTGGTGGTGGAGACCACTGGATCATCGATTTCACGGGGCAGGTCGCCGCGGGCCTCGTTGACCTTGGCGATGACCTCAGATAGCACGTCACTGCTGTTTTCCCCCAGACGGACATGCACTTCGATGTCCGACACGCTCGGGTTACTGCTGGATGTCACATATTCAATGCCCCGGGCACCGGCAATCTTGATTTGCAGTGGAGTGGTGACAAAACCCTGCACAGTGCGCGCACTGGCCCCGCGGTAAATGGTGAAGACGCGGATGACGCTACGTTCCAGCTCCGGAAATTCTCGCAAAGACACCCGCGATAATGCGGTGCCTCCGAGCAGTAGCAGCAGGCTGCTGACGACAATAGCCAGTACCGGACGGCGTATAAAGTTGTCGGTGAAGGCCATCAGTTATTGAATTTCACGGTATCGTCGACGATGACACGAGCGTCGCGATACAGTTTATTTTGTCCGACCGTGACCACCCATTCACCGCTGAGTAAACCGTCGAGAATGGCGATCTGTCCATCGCGGGTCGCCCCTGTTTTTACCACCCGCGGTTGTGCAGTGGTTTTGCCTTGACCTTGCAGCAGGACATACACCGTGTTGCCGTGCAATGAATAGGTGACGGCAGTCTCCGGTACGGTGACCACATTTATCGGCTGGTTCAGATCAATAATAAGGCGGGCAAACATGCCTGGCAGAAGTCCGTCGCTATCCTGCAGTGTGGCACGCGCCATGAGATTGCGGGTGCCGGTGTCCACCCTGGCGTCCAGCGCGCTGAGTGTGGCGTTGAATACCCGGTCCGGAAAAGCCGCAGTATGAACTGCAATTTTTAATCCCGGTCGCAGGCTGGGAGCGTACCGGTCGGGCACGGAAAAGTCGATTTCCAGCTCACTGAGGTCCTGCAGGTTGGTAATGGGTGTGCCCGATTCAATGTAGTCGCCCACCTTCACCTTGATGATTCCGGTGGTGCCGGTAAAAGGTGCCACAATACTCTTGGTATCCAGTAGCGCGTCGGTTTCCGCCAACTGCGCGATGGCGCTGTCCAGATTGGCCTTGGAGCTGTCGTACTGGCTCTGTGGAATGGATTTTTGTTTGATCAGGCGGGCATCGCGTTCATACAGCTGGCGGGCCAGTGTAAGGTTCGCTTCCTGCTTGTTGCGGCTGGCCCGTTGCGAGCTGTTGTTGAGTGTCAAAATCGGTTGTCCAGCCTTGACCTGGTCGCCGGACTTCACGGAGATGGCGATGATTTCGCCGCTGGTTTCAGCGCTCAATTCCACGCCCCGGGCCGCTCGAATGGTGCCGACGGTCTCGAGTTCTGATGGCCAGACTGCGCTTTTTGCGTTGGCGGCGGCGATGGTGACGGCTGGCGGCGTGAAATCCATGCTTTTCAGTACGGAAAACTTGTTGTACAAATAGCCGGAGATACTGCCAAAGATGAGCAGTAGTAGCAGTATGACGAACACGTAAGCGCGCAAAGCTGGGCCCCTGTTTATTTTTTGAAATGCAGTGGTATGGCAAGAGCTAAAGTATCAGCGCGCATTTTAGGTGCTTTCACCGCTGCGTGCACCCTTTGTGGCTAAATTGTGCGAAATGCACGATTTGTGAGTTGTTGCATAAATCTGATAAGTACTTGACCTAAATCACAAGCGTCTGTGTCCGGTACCCGCCTAGTACTAGGAGCGTACCAGTATATGGATTATGCTAGCGTGGCAGCGTTAGTAGTCAGTTCCGACGGGGGGTAGTCCTTTGAGAAAAGCACGCAAATTAAAGAACCTTGAGAAGCAGATGGACACGGCCACTTCCTATGATGAGTGGAGCGTGGCCGCACAGGAGCACGATGAACTCTCAGGTCAAAAACGCTGGCGCGCGATAGACCAAACCAGCCAGTACGACTATGCCCAGATTCGACTGCGCCTGGATAAGCTGCGCAGCTTACGCGCACACCATGATTATCCGGGGCTGTTGTTTACGCTCAATGAGGGTATTCATGGGAATATCGACGGAATCGGGCGCCACAGCCTGTATAGCCGTGCAAAATTTGGCACTAAAACCCTGATCGAGCAGTATATTGACGAGGTCGACGACTCTCTGAGATTTCTCGCGGAGTTGCAGAGTGACGACATTGGCGTGCAGGAAAAGCTGGATTTCTTCTATCGTGCCAACGTCTGCTTCGGGCGCTCTGCCCTGATGCTCAGTGGTGGCGGGGTTCTGGGTTTCTACCACATGGGCGTGGTGAAAGTACTGCTGGAACAGGGTTTGTTGCCGCGGGTCATTTCCGGCTCCAGTGCCGGCTCACTGGTGGCAGGAGCGCTTGGCACACACACCGACCCGGAACTGGAAAGGTTTTACGACCCCGCCAATGTGGTATTTGAAGCCGAGCGGGAGGCCAATGCGTTTACCCGGATGTTTTTCGGCGCCAACCCGCAAATCGATGTGAGCGACCTTGAGCAGATGATTGCCCGCATGATCCCTGACCTGACCTTCCAGGAAGCCTATGAGAAAACGGGCCGGCAAATCAGTATTACGGTAGCCCCGGCCGAACGGCACCAGAGATCCCGTTTGCTCAACGCCATCACCTCGCCTAATGTGTATGTGCGCGCCGCCGTGATGGCTTCCTGCGCCGTGCCCGGAGTATTTCCACCGGTTATATTGATGGCAAAAAACCGGCATGGGGAACGACAGCCCTACCTGCCCACCCGTAAATGGGTGGATGGCTCCATTGCCGACGATCTGCCCGCCAAGCGCCTGCAGCGCCTGTACAGCGCCAACCACTATATCGTTAGCATGGTGAACCCCATTGCCATACCTTTCCTGAAAAAGGAAGGGGAGCGCAGCGCCCTGGCTTCTGCCCTGGGCACTCTCGGCATAGGAGTGGGGCGAGAGCTGCTCAACTTTTACCGGGGCATGGTGCAGAAGCGCGGTGAGACCTGGCCGCGCTTCAATTTGCTCCTGAGCAGTGTTCACTCCCTGATGGACCAGGAGTACAGCGGCGACATTAACATTGTCCCCAATTTTCGCTGGTACAATCCTGCCAAGCTCATTTCGCACCTGTCAGAAAAAGATTTGATCGAGTTGATGGAGGAGGGAGAGCGTTCAGCTTACCCCGCAGTGGAGGCAATCCGTACCTGCACCAAGATCAGTCGTACCATGGAGGAGATACTGAGTCGGTTTGAGCAGGGAGACCTGCGTCCCGATGAGTCCGAGTACCATCGCCCGCGGTCATCGCGCCGTCGCCCGCCGCCAACCCGCGCTGACCGCCAGGTCCTGCGCGAGCACCGGCTGCACTCGGCTCCGGCGAAGAAACCGGCGAAGAAAAAACTGTCCGCGGCGCGCAAAAAGAGCGCGTCGCGCGCCACATCGGCGACTACCCGCAAGGCACCGTTAAAAACTCGCAAGGGCGGGCGGCGGGCGGCCTAGTCAGTCCTCCCGGCGCTGCTTGCCTTCAGGAGTCGGTGTAGCGATTGATTACCTGCTTGCCCAGTGCCATCTGGTGTACCTGGTCGGGGCCGTCCGCCTGACGGCACCAACGGGCGTAGTTAAATGCCTCCGCCATGCAGTAGTCCGCCGTCAAACCGCCGGCGCCGTGCATCTGCATACAGCGATCAATGATGTTCTGTACCATCAGGGGCACCGTGGTCTTGCTGGCTGCGATCATATCCAGCGCGCCCTTGGCGCCAACCTCGTCCATCTTCTTGCAGGTTTTCAGCACTAGTAAGCGCGCCATCTCGATCTCGGAAAAACAGCGGGCAATATCTTCGCGCACTGACTGGTGCTGGCTCAGGGTGCGGCCGAATGTGGTGCGCGATGCAACGCGCTTGCAGGCCAGTTCCAACGAGCGCTGCGCTGCGCCGATCAGTCGCATGCAATGGTGAATGCGGCCCGGTCCCAGTCGGCCCTGGGCGATCTCAAAACCCCGTCCCTCGCCCAGCAGTACGTTGCTCAGTGGCACCCGTACATTGTCAAATACCATTTCGGCGTGGCCCAGTGGTGCGTCGTCATAACCGAGTGTTGTCAGTGGGCGAATCAGTTGCAGTCCCGCGGTGTCCTTGGGGACCAGTACCTGGGTCTGCTGCAGGTGGCGATTGGGGTTGGTCGGGTCCGATTTGCCCATCACGATAAATATCCGGGTGCGCTCATACAGTGCGCCGGTGATGAACCATTTACGGCCGTTCAGCACCCATTCGTCGCCGTCGCGCACAATACTGAGTTCGATATTGGTGGCGTCTGACGAAGCCACCTGGGGCTCTGTCATGGCGTAGGAGGAGCGAATCTCGCCAGCCAGCAACGGCGTAAGCCACTGCGCCTGTTGCGTGGGCGTGGCGTACTTCATGAACACTTCCATGTTCCCGGTGTCGGGTGCATTGCAGTTAAACACCTCCGGTGACCACAACACGCGACCCATGGTTTCCGCCAGCGGTGCGTAGTCGAAGTTGCTCAGGCCCCCGTGCTCACTGAACTCGGCCAGCGACGGAGGAATAAAAAGGTTCCATAGGCCTGCGGCTCGGGCTTTTGTCTTCAGCTCGTCCATGATGGCCAGGTAGCTGTAGCGGTTTGTTGCGCCATGCAACTGCTGCGCATACTCTTCCTCCCTGGGGTAGATGTGCTGCTCCATAAATTCCGTGAGCACTGCCTGATACCTGAGGGATTTTTCACTGAATTCAAACACGACGGCCTCCGTGGTGGGTTGTGTACTAATTGTTGCTCGGGGGAACCTGGCCTGACTTTTGGCGAGTATCAAATGCCAGGGCGGCCAGTTCCGCATAGTAAGGGCTGGACTTGAGTAACTGCTCATGCGTGCCACTGTCCACGATTTCACCAAGACGCATCACGTAAATTCGATCAGCCTCAACCACCGTGGAGAGGCGATGTGCAATGACAAGACAGGTACGGTTCTGGCGTAGCTTCTGCAAAGACTCTTGAATCAACTGCTCACTCTTGTTGTCAACGGCCGAGGTAGCTTCGTCCAACAGGAGAATCGGCGCGTTTTTCAAAAAAGCACGTGCCATTGAAAGGCGTTGCCTTTCACCACCGCTGAGACGTGCACCTCGTTCACCCACTTCGCTGTCCAGCCCCTCCGGGATGCGGCGCACAAAATCTTCCGCGCAGGCCAGGCGCAAGGCCTCCCACAGTTCTGATTCAGACGCGCCGGGTTTGCCAAGTAAAAGGTTTTCGCGAATAGTAGTGGAGAACAAAAACGCATCCTGTGTCACATAGGCAATGGCGTCGCGTACGCTGGCTTTGGAGTAATCCGTGATGGAGCGACCATCAAAAGAAATAGTGCCGCTCTCAGGATCATAGAAGCGGCTCAGCAATTGAAACAAAGTGCTTTTGCCGCTGCCTGTCGCGCCTACAAAGGCAACTGTCTGTTGCGGTTCTACGCGCAAACTTATATTACTGATGACACGTCTGCCAGGCACATAACCAAAGTTGACATTATCGAAGACCACGTCGCCCTTTACCGCTTTTAGCTCCAGGCCACTTTCCAAATCCTCTTCACCGCTCTCGTCAAGTACGGCAAACACACGTTTTGCGCAGGCCAGGCCTGTTACCATCATCTGGTTCACACCATGCAGTCGTGCGATCGGTTCATACAGCATGCCGACCAGCAGTACAAAGGCAAAAAGTTGCCCCTGTTTCAGATCTGCAATCCCGCCATCAGCACCATTCATACACCAGCCGGCTCCTACAAACATGACAAGTACCAGGCCCACCTTGCCGATCAGTGTCATCAGGGGTGAATAAAGTGCCGACGCTGCCATCAACTTATTTTGTACGGTTTGCAAGCGCAGACTGAAAGTATTGAAATGTGCTTGTTGTTCATCTTCAAACGAGTAGCTTTTAATTTGACGAATGCCCGCGATGGTATCAAAGAGCATGGCATTCATTGCGCTCGTGGCAACGCGTGCCTGGGTCGCTCGGGGTGCAAGCAGTCGAGCGTATATCCATCCGCCCGCCGCCAGAAATGGTGTAGGAATAAGCGCAATCCAGGTCAGGGCTGCATTGGTGTGCGCCATCATTGTAATTGCCATCACGATCTGGAGCACCGCGGTCACTCCCTGCTCAATGCCCTCAAGGACAACCCGCTGTGTCGACGGCACATCGTCTGCCATCCGGGTAAGCACGTCGCCGGTACTTTGCGTATCGAACCAGGTCATGCGCATGTGGGCCACCTTGCGATGCAATTGGCCCCGCAAGTCAAACACCATGCGCTGCTCAAAAGCGCTGTTAACCCTGGTGCGGAAGTAAAAGAGTACTTCCATACCAGCAAAGCCACCAAACATCAGTAATGCAGCGATCGCGATAAGATCGGTGCGCTTATTGGGAATGATGTCATCAAAGAACCACTGTGTGACGCCGGGGAAAATGGGCATAAGAAGCGTGCCCATTATCGCGAGGGTCAGTTGCAGCGCGGCAATGCGCCGGTGCCGCAATGCAAAAAGGGCAAGCCGGCGGGGCGTGGAGATCGCCATGTGTGGCGAGCGCTAGATGCGCTCGATAATGATCGCCGGAGCCATGCCGCCAGCGGCGCACATGGTGACCAGACCAAACTGCTGGTCACGGCGTTCCAGTTCGTCCAGTACAGTGCCGATCAACAGCGCACCGGTCGCACCTATGGGATGGCCCAGCGCCATGGCACCGCCGTTGACATTGACCTTGTCGCGGTCCAGCCCCAGGTCGCGAATGAATTTCTCCGCCACCACGGAGAAGGCCTCATTGATTTCAAACAGGTCGATGTCAGCAATCGTGAGGCCGGCCTTTTCCAGCACCTTTCTGGCGGCCGGCACGGGCGCGTTCAGCATCAAGGTGGGGCAGTCGCCCATGTTGCACATGGCTCTGATGCGTGCGCGGGGCTTCATACCGTGTGCCTTCGCGTAAGTAGGTGATGCCAGCAGCACTGCGCCGGCACCGTCCACGACGCCAGAGGAATTGCCCGCGTGGTGCACGTGCACGATATCCAGCCCCGGGTATTTCTGCAGCACCATACTGCGGTAGGTCAGGCCGTTCTCATCCAGCGGGTAATCGGCAATCGGGGCAAAAGATGCCTTGAGTTCGGCCAGTCCCTCAAGGGTAGTCTGGGGACGTGGAAACTCTTCCTTGTCCAGCGCCAGTGTGCCGTCCACGGAATAACACGGGGACCAGACTCTTGCTGAAATAGCCATTGTTGATTGCATTGGCCGCGCGCTGCTGTGATACATACGCGAGTGCATCCAGTGCCTTGCGGTCGATTCCTTCCATGCGTGGCAATGGCATCGGCACACACGCCCTGGTGTGGTTGCGGGTGCAGTGCGCGCAGCGCCAGGTTGCCGTTGTCCAGAAACATGCTCGGCATGGCGCCTTCCTCGCCATAGATAGACATCATCTCCGCGCCGCCACCGATCACCAGGTCCTCGGAACCGGACATGATGCTCATGGCCGCGAGGTTCACCGAAGTGATGCCGGAGCCGCAGAAACGGTCCAGGGTCATGCCACTGGAGCGAATGTCGTAGCCTGCTTCCAGGGCAGCCATGCGCGCCAGATCGCCGCTCTGCCGGCCGCGCTGCGAGCTGGTGCCGAAGATGACATCGCCGACATCGGCGGTGTTGAGATCGTTGCGCTGGGCGATCGCCCTGAGCACGGTGGCACCCAAATGCTGCGGGTGTTGTTCAGCCAGGGCACCTTTGCCCTTTTTGCCGATACCGCGCGGTGTGCGGCAGGCGTCGATAATCCATGCGTCTGACATTGTCATACTCCTTATTTACCTTTCCAGTTGGGGGCGCGTTTTTCGGCGAAGGCGATGGAGCCTTCCATCGCGTCTTCGCTGCCAAAAATGGGCATTACCAGGTCCTGTTGCTTTTTCCACATTTCAGCAGCAGACCAGTCTGCGGATTCCTGTATGACCTGCTTGCTGATGGCCACCGCCAGCGGGCCATTGGCAACGATGCGGGCGGCCAGGACTTTGGCCGCTTCCAGTGCAGTCCCCGCCGGTACAACCTGGTTGATCAGGCCGAGCTCGTAGGCGCGCTGCGCGGTAATGAAATCTCCGGTGATGGCCAGTTCCATGGCGAGGCGCGAGGGAATCTGCCTGGGCAATTTCATCAGGCCACCGGCAGCAGCGGCCAGGCCGCGTTTTACTTCCGGGATGCCGAATTTGGCGTTGTCTGCGGCCACAATCAGGTCGCAGGAAATGGCCAGCTCCAGGCCGCCGGCCAGGGCATAGCCCTCGATTGCCGCGATCAGCGGTTTGCGCGGAGTGGCTTCGGTCAGGCCGGCGAAACCGCGGCCCTCGACCATCGGCATTTCACCGCTGACAAACGCTTTCAGGTCCATGCCAGCACAGAACGTGTTGCCGGCGCCGGTGAGAATGGCCACGCGAATACTATCGTCGCTGTCCAGTTTGTCCATGGCTGCGGCGACACCCACGGCCACTGCCCTGTTAGCGGCGTTTTTCGCCTCCGGCCGATTGAGGGTAACGGTCATGATGCCGTCTGTTACATCTACCAATACTTCATTAGCCATTGTCTATTTCCTCGTTGTCAGTCATTGCATAGTGGTCCGGCCCTATTGCGCCGGTGTATCGATCAGTCGGTCAGCAGCATGCCCAAATCGGCCAGTTGTGTCACGGCGTCGCCCTGGGAATCGGCGTCGCTACTCGAGGCGGTGCCAATCTGGGCGCGCTTGACGATGCCCTGGAGGATGGCGGCCAGGCGAAACAGCGAGAACACCAGGTAGAAATTCCAGTTGTTGATGCCGTCGCGCCCGGTGCGTTCACAATAACGGGCAATGTACTCCGCGTCACTGGGAATGCCCAGGGATGCGCGGTCGACACCGCCCAGGCCCTTGATACGACCATCCCGCGGCAGCATCCACGCCATGCACTGGTTGGCAAGATCCGCCAGCGGATGGCCCAGGGTCGACAGCTCCCAGTCCAGCAGGGCGATAACCCGTGGCTCGGTGGGATGAAACATCATGTTATCCAAACGGTAGTCACCGTGCACCAGGCTGACGGTGCCGTCATCCTCCGGCATCCTGTCTGCCAGCCAGATCATCAGGGCTTCCATGGAGGCGATAGGGCGAGTCTCCGAGGCGCGATATTGTTTGCTCCAGCGGCCCAACTGACGTTCAAAGTAATTGCCCGGTTTGCCGAAGTCCGTCAGGCCCACCGCGGCCACGTTCACGTTGTGCAGGGCGGCCATGGTCTGGTTCATGGCATCGTAAATGGCCGCGCGCTCCGCGTTGTCAGCGGCCTCGGGCAATAAGGGGTCCCAGAGAATGCGGCCCTCCTTATACTCCATGACATAGAACATGGAACCGATAACACTGTCGTCCTCGCACAGCACATAGGTTTTCGGGACCGGTACGGCGGTATCGCGCAGGGCACTGATAACGCGGAACTCGCGATCGACAGCGTGGGCGGATTTGAGCAGCTCGCCCGGGGGTTTGCGCCGCAGGACATAGTGCTGGTTGTTCGCAGAGCTCAATTTAAAGGTGGGGTTGGACTGGCCCCCGGCGAATTTCTCCGCGCTCACGGGCCCCTGGAACCCAGGGATGTGTAGCGCCAGGTAGGCGCTGAGGCTTTGAGTGTCAAGCGTTTGTGTCTTCATAGCCCTTTGGTTCTGCTCGCCTGTGGCTTTTTTGTCGTGGCAAAGTCTGTGCTGTGGTCGAATGCGTAACAATGACAGCTCGCAACAAATAAATGTACCGGAACTTACACCCCGACCACAGTTTTTTCGGCGAGAGCGCGAATGTACCGGCAAAAATCCGAATCCTCCCCGACCAACAATAGATCAAGTACACCACGAAAATCCTCACGGGCACACCACTCGCGCATATAATCATGCCAGGAATGCCAGTGGCGCTGCTTCGCAGTGTCTACACTTTCCTCGTAGACCATGATGTATGCACGCTCGAAAAGGGATATCAGCATGTTGAAGATTACCATCATGCGTTCGTGTTGTTCCGCGCTCAGGGCTGGTGTTTTTGCGTTTGAAAACAGATGCAGGTCAGAGTGTTCCAGCGCCACGCGCAGGAATTTCTGATAACTGTCGGAAAGGGATTCGTAGACCAGTAATTCTTCGTTCAGGCGTTCCTTGCGTTGTTGCAGCACGAACACTGCAATAGCGAGTGGCAGACCGATGACGGTCACCACATAGCTCAATAATTCCCAGGTTTCGAGGGTCATCATGGCTCCAGGTGTATGCACTTCCACCAGTGTCAGGTCAAAGTATCGGCGTTAAATGTACCAGAATACGCACTCCGACGGCACGTAGCGCCAAGCATACGGCGTATAGATTCCTTCGCAACAACACTGTTACACTAACCACAGCATGTTGTCTTGTTTCCCAGTATGAATATGTTGTTCAACTACACAGGAATAGGTATTTATGGAAAATTTTTGGGCTGTATCATTGTTAATCGTTGAGAGCTTTGTTTTTATTGCCTATCTGATAGTGCTGTTTCATATCGTTTCTGATTTGTTTCGCAATCACGAGGTCGGTGGTTTTGGTAAAGCGTTGTGGATTTTGGGCCTGATTTTTGTGCCATTTCTTACTGCGCTCTTTTACCTTCTCAGGCACGGTCGTGGTATGGCGCAGCGTCAGCAGCAGGCAATGGAGCGGGTAAAATCAGATACCGATAAATACATTCGCGAAGTCGCAGGCAAGTCGCCGGCTGACCAGATCAGCGATGCCAAGGCATTGCACGATGCCGGCACGATCACGGCTCAGGAATTTGCGCAACTGAAGGCCAAAGCACTCGCCTGATCATTTCCGACACTCAATGCAAAGGCTTTCAGGCAATTGAAGGCCTTTTTCTCCGCTGACCCCGAGTTTACTGTGAGAGCTGCCGCTGCCGTATGGCACTGGTAGCAACGTTCCCGGCCAGCATTCCCGCCACCAGTGCAATGCCGATGAGCCCCACGCGAAAGGCTATGGCGACCCCGTCTTCATAGTCGTCACCGACCATGGATGTGACGCTGCGAAAACCCATTGAACCGGGCACGAGAATCAACAGACCCGGTACGGCGGTCACCATTGCTGTGCGGCGGAACACCCGTTCCGCGACATTACTGCCAGCACTGACCACGAATGCGCCGAGAAACGCCCCCAGCTCTTCGCCCATACTGGCGCCAACGAAGCGCGAGGTGAGGTAGGCGGCGGCGCAGGCCAGTATGATCCAGCCAGTATCGCGCGCCGGGCCTTTGAGCAGCACAGTGAAGGCCATGGGCGCCACGAGCAGCGCGACCCACTCTGCCCAGGCAGGAAGTGGTGTGCGCGACAGCCATGCCGCCGCATCGGGGCCGAGCACTTCGCGCAGTTCCAGGCCAAGGATTCCGCCGAGCTTGGCACCCAGCACCAGGCCGAACCCCAGTCCGAGGAATACCACCACCGCACCACTAAGCCGCGCGGTACCGGATACCAGGTGCCGCGTGGAGAGTTCTGTCAGCGCGACGGTAAGTGTGAGTCCGGGTATCAGCACAATTAGCCCGGCCAGTGATGTTGCAAACCCGGTGCCTGAGTCCGTAAAGACATCGACAGTCAGGGCAATCGTGGTCACCGCAAACGCCGCCAGTGGCTCGATTACCGGTCGCCAGGTGAGCGAAGACGCTGTCGCAAGCGCAATCACCCCTGTGACGAGACCTAGCACCGCGGCCACCAGCACGTCGCCGAATGCCACGTGTAGAAAACACGCCACCGCCGCCGATGCCATTATGAAGGCGACGAGAGTCAGCCAGTCCGGCCATTGCTTGGGCGCTGCCTTGACACAGTGGACCCGGCGCAGTCCTTCGACAGCACCGATGTTTCCTTCAACCACGTCGCGCACGACGTGGTCTACTTGCGCGAGCTTGCCCAGGTTGGGTTCGCCCGGTTCGACACGCAACAGATGAACGCGTTGCTCCATGCGGTGCCCGAACCCGATCATAATGCTGGTGGGCGTTGAGAAAAATTCCGCTGTGAGCCCGAGCGACTTGGCAACGGATTCCAGGGCGACTTCCAGATGGTGCGCCGGCGTGCCGTACTCGTGCAGGGCGCGGGCGAGTTCGAGTACGAAGCCGGTGGCGGCGTTATCACCTTCGCCAGCAATGGTCATCGATAGCGAATCCGGCGTCGGATTGGGCGTGGGGGTTGTTTTCACCGATTCAGCATAGCGACTTCTGCCAGCAGAGGCAAAGTCTGACGCTATACCCTGCCAACGCTGTTTACGCTGACTGGATTTGTCGATGCTCTGAAGTGTTTGGCGTCGACCTTCTTCCCTCCTTTGCTGTACAGTTGGTTGATATCAAGCCGGGAGAAATTATTGGATAGCAGCATGACACCGGAGTATTTTTGTTCAACTGATGTAAGGGTCATTTATCTGTATGGCAATTGAGTCAAGGCCGTGGCATAGCCTTTCGGTCGGCGAAGTTGCCGCCCAATTAACAGTCGTACCGGCGCGGGGGCTCAGCAACGAAGCTGCCGCTGCGCGCCTGGCGCGTTGTGGTGAAAATCGGCTGACTGAGACGAAGTCTCGTCCGCTGGTGCTGAAATTTTTCGACCAGTTTACCAATCTTCTGGTCCTTGTCCTGCTGCTTGCTGCGGGTCTGGCGTGGGCGATCGGCGACCTACAGGACGCTTTGGTGATTCTGGTCGTCGTGGTGTTCAATACTGTGCTCGGCTTTTCGCAGGAGTACAGCGCGGAAAAAACCATAGCGGCACTGAAGAACATGCTCGCTGCAACAGCACGGGTGCGCCGCGATGGTCGTGTAATCGAGATCGACGCGACACAGCTGGTGCCCGGCGATGTTGTATTGCTGGAAGCCGGTGACCGCGTGCCGGCCGATGGTCGATTGCTGATCGCGCATGTGCTGGAAGTTGACGAGGCAGCGCTGACCGGTGAGTCGCACGCGGTGGGAAAGTACACTGATGCACTCGACTCCGTCGATCTACCTTTGGGCGACCGCCTCAATCTGGTCTTTATGAATACCGTCGTCACCCGCGGTCGCGCGGAGCTGTTGGTGACGCTGACCGGTATGGCAACTGAAATGGGAAAGCTGGCTGGCATGATAGGCGCGGCCCCAAATTCCGCTACGCCATTGCAAATGCAGCTCGACACGTTGGGTAAGAAGCTCGGCGGCCTAGCCGCCGTCGTGGTGGTGGTTATTTTCATGCTTGATCTGGCGCGAGGTCTGCCGTGGAGCGAGGCCGCTTTGACGGCCGTGGCACTGGCCGTAGCTGCGATTCCGGAGGGCTTGCCTGCCGTGGTAACGGTGACGCTCGCCATCGGCATGTGGCGTATGGCCAGGAACCGGGCGATTGTGAAGAATCTGTCTTCGGTGGAAACGCTGGGTTCGACCACAGTAATCTGTTCCGACAAGACTGGCACACTGACCATGAACGAGATGACCGCGCGCGCCGGATGGTGCGCCGGCGAGCGTTTCACAGTGAGCGGGGAAGGCTATGCGGATCAGGGCGAAATCAGTTTCATAGGACCTGCTGGGGTATTAAGAAAATTCCTTCTGCCGATGGTGCTGTGCACCGAATCGCGTGTTCGCGAGGGCAAGTTGGTTGGCAATCCAACCGAGGGCGCGCTGTGGGTGCTCGCGCAAAAGGGAGATATCGACCCCGAGTACGAGCAGGAAGAACGACCGCGCATCGCCGAGATTCCTTTTGATTCTGCGCACAAGTTCATGGCGACCTTTCACCACTTCGGTGAATCCGTGCACATGTTTATCAAGGGCGCCCCTGATGTGCTGCTCGCGCGCGCGGACAGATGTCTCGACGAGACAGGAGAATCGCTGCTCGATTCTACGCTGCGTCAGAGAATCGAGGACGAAAATGAACGTCTGGCCACCCAGGCCCTGCGCGTGCTTGCGGTCGCGCAACGCGTGATCCCCGCAAATGAATTTGACCCGGCGGGCGATCTGACGGATTGGACCTCTGGTTGGACTTTCCTGGGGCTAGCCGGGTTGATGGATCCACCGCGACCCCAGGCGAAGCGCGCAATCGCCGACTGCAGGGCTGCCGGTATTCAGGTCAAGATGATTACCGGCGACCACCGGTTGACAGCGGCGGCCATCGCGCGCGAGCTCGGGTTGCAAGGCGAGGTGGTGAGCGGCGAGCAACTTGATGCGATGAGCGAGGTAGAACTGGCGCGCTGTATCAACGGCATCGCAGTCTTTGCCCGCGTTTCGCCTGCGCACAAGGTCAAGATCATCCATGCCCTGCGCGCCGATGGCCATATTACCGCCATGACCGGCGATGGTGTGAACGATGCGCCTGCCTTGAAAGCTGCGCATATTGGCGTGGCCATGGGGATCACCGGCACTGCGGTGACCCGGGAGGCGGCGACCATGGTGCTGACCGATGATAACTTCGCCACTATTGTCCGCGCGGTTAAGGAGGGTCGCGTAGTGTTCGACAATATTGTCAACTTCGTGCGCTTTCAGCTTTCCACGAATATAGGCGCGATACTGACTGTACTGATGGCAACACTGCTTGGCTGGCATGCTCCCTTTACTGCGATCCAACTGCTGTGGATCAACATTATTATGGATGGTCCGCCCGCGATGACGCTGGGCATCGAACCTGCTCGTCCCGGGATCATGCAGGAAAAGCCGCGCCAGCAGGCCGCGCAGATCCTGACCGTACGTAGACTGGCGCGGCTCATGCTGTACGGAGCTACGATGATGGTGGGCACGCTCAGCATGTTCCACTATGGACTCGCGACGCATGGTCAGCCTTACGCGCTGACACTGGCGTTTACCACTTTCGTGCTGTTCCAGTTCTTCAATGTGTTCAACGCCCGCGCCGAACACAGCACTGCGTTCAATGTCAATTTCTTCAGAAACGGAAAGCTTTGGCTGGCCCTCGCCAGCGTGGTCGTGCTGCAGGCGCTTGCGGTCCACTGGTGGCCGGCGCAGGCGATATTCGGTACGACGGACTTACAGATAGGCGACTGGCTGTTGGCGACGGCGGTGGCTTCCAGTGTGCTGCTGCTGGACGAGGTGCGCAAGGTACTAGAGCGCTTCTGGCAAAAGGCCTGACCGAATGATCTTGCGCCTCCTGGCCAAACTGTAGTTCCGGCGGGTTACAATCCGGAGAGACGCCACGCTGTCTCTCGATGTCCGTACTGGCGGCTGGCCACCAGTTCGCACCACTCCTTATGCTCCTGTTGCGCGGGCATTGGCGCTATCCATTTTGCACTGGCCAGCGTTTGGCCGATGAACCAGGCTTCCCAGCAGTGCATGAAACTGGAGGGATGAATGACATCCCAGAACACTGCCTTTTCCTGTGTAGCGCACACTGCACCGGGATTTGTCGAGCCCAGGTAGCCCCCGCTGTAACAGCGCTGCTGGATTGTTGCGCGCTGCTGGTCATGGAGCAGCGTCACCTGATTCTCCTGCAGGTCGAAACCGTAATCCACAGCGCCCGTGGCTTCCAGTATCTGGCTGACCGCCAGGGCAGCATCCTCTTGCAGTATCTGGCTCTCAGGCAGTTCTGTGGTGAGGCCATCCAGCATCATATGCAATTGCTGGTTGTGGTAGGTCGTCAGTCGACTGAGGCGCAGAGAGAGTTCCAGCTTGCGGGCAGCGTCTGAATCGGGTGGTTGTGGCGGGTAGTAGGTCTTGTTCTGCAGCACAATTGGCGTCTTGCCAAGGTCAGGCAAATTGATCACCACGAAGCACCTGGCACCGGCGTTGTACAGCGTATGCATCTGTATCGCTATTGCGGCAATAACCTCGTCCACGACTCGCTCATAGCCGGCTGCTCCGCGAGGCGAGTTGAGGAATGTCGTGATGGCGCCGGTAAAGGGTTCCTTCCAGATATAATCATTGGCTCCGGCCCAGATCACAAAAGCGGTGCGCTGTGGTTGTTGCACGCGGGTACCATCCAGATTCTGGCGGAGGTAGTCATCCACCTGCTGTTCCAGGCTCCCTGTAACAAGTAGTTGGCCACCTTGTTTGATGCGAGCGAACAACTCATCTCCTGGCATGACCTCATGGCTGGTGACGGAAGCACCCCCGTAGGAGTGGTTCTGGGCTGCCAGCCCGGTTTCGGCGGCCAGATAGTCAACCCAGTTGGGGCCATTGCTGAAGCGGCCTAGCCAGTACGGTGAACCGGGAAACACATGCAGCCGGTGCTTGAGGCGGCCGGTGTCCGTCAGGCTATCACCGAAAATGACCATACGCCGCACCGGAAACAGCGGTGGAGTTGTCGGCGGAAACGCCATTGTTACGTCAATGTCCTCGCCCTGCCGTGCAGCGCGGACCTTGCCAAGCTCCAGCGGATTGCCCGGATTGCGGGCGAGGAGGGTGTCCAGGCATGCCTGGCGCAGTTGGGGAAGTGATGTTTCCTGAACCGTGGGCAGACCGGGTTGTTGTATCCCGCGCACCGCGAGGAAACCGTCTTCCAGTTGCCCTGCGAGCACTATAGGATTGCCCTGCCTATCTTTTGCCCACAGCCAGCGCTCGCGGTGTACGCCCGGCGACAGATCTTCGTCGGGCTCGTGTGACTCGGCGGTCTCACAATGCACCAGCCACGGTTGATCCTGCAGTCCTGTCGAGAGATTGGGCGCTGGATCATGCAATAGCACTGCACAGCCAGTGACCAGCGACAGCGTGGCCAGCAAAATGGTGACAGTAGAAAAGCAATTCACCATTGCGTAACCATTGGCATGAATTTATTACTCGAGGTTTTTATCATGTCATGGTGTTGGCTATATGAAAACCGTAGCCGCATAGATTTCGCATAGCGCTGGCGAGGTGTCCGTCAACAATCAGCCTGAAACTGGCAAAAAATGAGTTATGCGCCTACCCTTGGTGACAGTACGTTAGATACTCTTTTCCGGATCGGCTATATTATTCCTGCGCGAGGGCCCACACCATGTCACAAATCAGTCGCAAGCATGTTCTGATACCACTTCTAACCCTGGTCACGCTGCTGGTTTCCGGCTGTGGTTACAACGCGATGCAGGGGGGCGATGAGACCGTCAAAGCGTCCTGGGCCGAGGTGCTCAACCAGTACAAGCGCCGCGCCGACCTGATCCCCAACCTGGTCAGGACGGTGGAGGGCTTCGCCAAGCAGGAGCGCGATGTGCTGATCCAGGTCACCGAGGCGCGCTCCCGGGTCGGTTCGGTGCAGGCTACTCCCGAAACGTTGAACGATCCAGCCACGTTCCAGAAATTCCAGGAAGCGCAGGGTCAATTATCTGGCGCACTGTCCCGTTTGATGGTGGTAGTCGAGAAATACCCTGAACTTAAATCCGATCAGAATTTCCGCGATCTGCAGGCGCAGCTCGAAGGCACAGAGAACCGCATCACTGTCGCGCGCAATCGCTTCATCGAGGCCACCCGGGAATACAATACCTTGTTACGCACATTCCCCAACAACCTGACGGCCATGATCTTCGGTTACCAGGTCAAGCCAACTTTCACTGTCGAGAACGAGGCCGAGATTAGCAAACCGCCGGAAGTCAATTTCGGCAAGCAAGGTTGAGTTGATGACAGGTTGGCCACTGCCGCTGCGTCTGGTAGCTGCAGTTCTGCTGCTTTGGGCCAGCGCTGTGCTGGCCCAGCAGTTGGTGGATGTGCCGCCGCTGACGGCGCGCGTTATCGATCTCACGGGCACTCTCACAGCCGCCGAACAGGCGACACTCGATAGCCGCCTGGCCGACCTTGATACACGCAAGGGCAGCCAGATTGCCGTGCTCATCGTGCCGACGGTACAGCCCGAGGCCATCGAACAGTTTTCCATGCGTGTGGCCGAGAACTGGAAGCTCGGCCGCAAGGGCGTGGATGACGGCATTCTCTTGCTGGTGGCGAAGAATGATCGCGCGGTGCGCATCGAGGTGGGCTATGGCCTCGAAGGCGCAATCCCCGATGCTACCGCGAACCGCGTAATTGACGAATTCATCGTCCCGCGTTTTCGGGAGGCAGACTTCAGCGGTGGTATCAATGCCGGCGTTGACCGTCTCATCGCTTTGGTGGATGGCGAACCCTTGCCGGAGCCGCAACGCTCAGGATCCCCGCAGGCCCAAATTGACAACCTGCTGCCGCTTGTTTTCATTTTGTCGCTGGTCGGCGGCGGCGTACTGCGGCGTCTGCTCGGGCAGTTGCCTGGTGCGGTCGCTACCGGCCTTATCGCCGGTGTGGTCACCTGGTTGCTCGCGGGTATCCTCGGCCTTACCCTGTTGATGGCCCTGGTTGGCTTTTTTGTGGGCCTGACAGGAGGCGGTGGTGGTCGCTGGTCCAGTCATTCCCGTGGTGGCATGGGGGGCGGCCTGGGCGGTGGATTTGGCGGCGGATTCGGTGGAGGCGGCGGCGGATTTGGAGGCGGCGGCGCGTCGGGCCGCTGGTAATCATCGAATGCCAAGTCGCTGGCTGCAACACCTGATGACCACACCGTTCACGTTACGGCGTTGTTTCCCGCCCGCTACTCTGGCTGCGATCGACGCGGCCTGCGCGGCATCGGAGCAGTATCACCGTGCGGAGATTCGCTGCGCCGTGGAGACAACGCTATCGGCGGGCCATCTGTTCAGACATGTAGACAGTGCTGCGCGGGCCAGGGAGGTATTTTCCCTTCTCCATATGTGGGACACGGCTGAGAACAACGGCGTGCTGCTCTATGTGCTGTTGGCCGAACGTAATATCGAGATTGTGGCGGATCGCGGCTTCACTGAACATGTGACATCTGCCGAATGGGAGAACATCTGCGCCGGGATGGAGGAGGCGTTTGCGGCTGGTCATTACGAGGCCGGAACGCTGGTTGCCCTGGAGCAGATCAGCGCACTCGCGCGACAGCACTTTCCTGCCCGCAGCAGTGATCGAAACGAGTTGCCGGATACAACCGCGGTGTTGTGAACCGCATTGCTATTGCGGCACTAGCTCCGTCTCTATGATCAGGTCAAGGACATAAACGGCCGGGGCAGCATTCGCTGGCACCGCGCCGCGGTCAAACCGCTTCACCCGCAGCACATTGCGCTCACCAGGGGTATGAGTGTAACCCTCGATGTCGTCGTAGAAGGGCTGCCATGGTCCGGAAATTGCGGTGCGCAGGCCCTGTTCATCGAAGCTGATTTCGCGCACTTGCAGGCAGGTGGTTTGTGCATTGCGCGGGTTCCTGCATGGCAACTCCCGGGCATCAACCTCCAGGAAAACGAGAGTGCCTGCTCCGTACACAGCTTCCGGCGTTACCTGCCCCTCGAGTACCAGGGTCTCATTCGCCGCTGTCTGCAAATGCAGCTGTGGTGGCGCACCCCAGGTGATCGCTATGTGTAGCGGCTGCGCCAGTAGGGCCGCCAGCGCAGTGTCAGCCTGCATGAGTGCAGGTTCACAGGCCATCATGGTGGACCGCATTGGCCCGGCCTCCAGTTCTCCCCGGGCATTGATCTGGTAGCCGCCGCCGAAATTGTTGCAGCCGCCCTGAAAATTCAGCATGTCGGCAGAAAACGTGAACCTGTAGGGAGGCGCGTCAGCGGGCAACAGGGTGGCGATAGCTTGTGCCTGGCCATCGGTTGCCGCTGTAAGGGACCAGCGGTGATCCTGCAGAATTTGCAGCAAGCCGGCATCCGCGTTGGTCATTGGTGCAGGAATGTCGTTCTGCGCGGGTTCCTCAGTCGCATGCGCCGGCGCGAAGGCGAGTTGCAGAGCGGTTAGCGCGAGTAATAAGGGTAGTCGTCTCATGCGATGCTCGCTGCGGGTGGCGGTGAAGGTTGCCTACTTGGGCGGCAGTGGGAAATCACCGAAGATGGCCACGACTGCCTCGTTGAGCACGGGCCCAAGGTTGTTGGTGGTACTTTGGGTGACCCGATCCACGGCCAGTCCTTCCCAGATCAGCTGCATCCGCGCGGCATCGACCACGTCGATACCCACTGTGCCCTGCTGGTACTGGCGAATCTCGGTCTGTTGATAGCCTGGCCACGTATTGTAAAAACCGCGGCGGTTGCGACTCACGCTACTGGCTGGCATGCCCGGTGATTGTGTGACGCGCAGGCGTTGATCAAGATTGACCCTGAAATTGATCAGCAGGTCCGGATTGGTGTCGGTGCGTGTCAGGCCGCGAGCCAGCAGCTCACGCTCGGTCGAGCTCACCAGCTGTTGTGAAATCAGCGTCTGGTAGCCCTCGCGATCTGTGCCGAGGGGGTTGAGGAAGGCGAAGGTGCGAAAGCGGTGAAAATCGACGCTGTCGTCCATGTTGCTGCGAATGGTCGGGCCGGAGGTGCAGCTGCTCACCACGGCCAGGCCCAACAGTGAACAGGCCAGCAGCAGGATTTGATAGGTGCTTCGCTGTTTCATAAGGCGCTCCTGGATGGGTAATTGTTATTCGGTATTGGGGTAACGCTAACATAGCACTAGTTGGGCCGTCCATGCTTTCAGCCGTCCGCGCTGGTACCCAAAGACTGAATCTGTGCTAGCCTTTAGGAGGGCGCTCACGGTGCTGCGAAAGTCCTGTTTTGTTAATGAGGAATGGATGTATGAATAAACGTAGACCTTCAATGCCAGTGTTAGTCCTGCTGACAGCTGCAGCGTTTGCGCCCGGTGCCCTGCTGGCCCAGGATACCCATTTTGACCCCAAGGGCACTTTGCCCTCGAAGTACACGATTGAACTGCGCGATGGCCTGTCCGCCACGCTGCCGTTTGACGACAAACGCGACTTCGAGGAGGCGAAGAAAGGCTTCATCGCAGCACCGGACTACAAGCAGATTATGGCTGATGCCGGCAATGTGGCCTGGGACATGGGCAGTTACCAGTGGCTGCTGCAGGACAAGGACTTTGCGAGCATCAATCCGTCGCTGCAGCGTCAGGCCGTACTGAATATGGCGTACGGTTTGTATGAGGTGTTGCCGGGCAAAATCTATCAGGTGCGCGGCTATGACCTGGCCAATATCAGTTTTATCAAGGGTGATACCGGCTGGATCGTGTTCGATCCGCTGACGGCCAAAGAAACTGCCCGCGCCGCGCTGGAGTTTATCAACGAAAAGCTGGGCAAGCGCCCGGTGGTCGGCGTCGTCTACTCGCACTCGCACGTTGATCACTTCGGCGGCGTGCGTGGCGTGGTCGATGAGGCCGATGTGGCCAGCGGCAAGGTCAAGGTGATCGCACCCGAGGGCTTCATGCAGGCGGCGATCGAGGAGAACGTATTCGCCGGCAACGCCATGTCGCGGCGCACGCAGTGGCAGTACGCGGTGTTGTTGCCGCGCGACCCTTACGGCCATGTCGACCAGGCGATCGGCAAGAATGTCGCCCACGGCAATACTGGCCTGATTGCGCCGAACATGTTCATTGGCAAGGAATTCGAGGAGGTGACGCTCGACGGCATCAAGATGGTGTTCCAGAACGCACCAGACACTGAAGCGCCGGTCGAGATGAACACCTACTTCCCACAGTTCAAGGCGCTGTGGACTTCCGAGATCGTGACCGGCACCATCCACAATATTTATACCTTGCGCGGCGCGCCGGTGCGCAACGCGCTGAACTGGTCGAAGGAAATCAACGCTGCGCTGTGGAAATTCGGCCAGGACGCCGAGGTGATGTTCGCCTCGCACAGCTGGCCGCGCTGGGGTAACGCCCGTATCCAGGAGGTACTGCGCGCGCAGCGCGATACCTACGCCAACCTGAACAACCAGGCGCTGCACTACGCCAACCAGGGCGTGACCATCAACGAAATCCAGAACGTCTACGAGGTGCCGAAGAGCCTGCAGCAGCAATGGGCCGCGCGCAGTTACCACGGCGATGTGCAGAACAATGCGCGCGCCGTGATCAACCGCTTCCTCGGCTTCTACGATGGCAACCCGGTCAACCTGCATCCGATGTCGCCGCAGGATTCGGCGCCGCTGTATGTCGAGATGATGGGCGGGTCGGCCAAAATCATGGCCAAGGGCAAGCAACTGATCGATGCATGGCAAGTATCTGGAGGCGTCGGAGATACTCAACAAACTGATGCTCGCGGAACCCAGGAATCATGCCGGCCCGACGAGCTGCTGGCCGATGCCTATGAACAGCTTGGCTACCAGGCCGAGAGCACCAGTGTGCGCAACAGCTATCTGCAGGGTGCTTACGAACTGCGCAACGGCCTGCCGGGCGGCACGCCGCAGCGCACTACCGGGCCGGACGTGGTGCGCGCCATGTCGACTGAAATGTGGCTGGACTTCCTGGGTATCAGCATGGACCCGAAACGGGCCGAGGGCATAGCTTCACCATCAACCTTGTCACTCCCGATAACGGCGAAAAGTATCTGGTGGAGCTGAGCAACGCCACGCTGACCAATATCAAGGGCCAGCAGGCAAAGAATCCTGATCTGACCATCACCCTCAACCGCACCGACCTCAACCAGGTGATGATGGGGGTCAGTTCCTTCGACGACCTGATCAAGGCCGGCAAGGCGAAGTTTGACGGCGACCGCAAGCCCTTTGATCAGCTGAGGGGTCTGATGGTGGCGTTCACGCCGGACTTTGAAATTCTGCCGGGCACGGCGCCGAAAGAGGCGGCGAAAGGCCTTAAGCCGTTCGAGATGCCTGACCTGATACCGGCAGATATGGGCGGCGACTGATGCAACGCAGTTGCCAGGAATGGATTTCTGAAATTTTTGCGACTATGCTCTTTTTACAAAACGAAAAAATGACGCTGTATTGATCCAACCAGCATTTTCAAACGTAACGTCAACAAGGAGAATAATATGACCCCGATCCGCAATCTGTATGTATTAGTAGTTCTACTGTGCGCCGCGACCCTGGCAGGCTGTACCCAGACCGCTCCCGTCGATGAATGGGACGGCCTGGTCAGGCGCCCCGGCACGCGGGTAGATGCCGTCTTCGTCAAGCCCGATGTCGTCATCGGTGATTTCACCAGCGTGCTGCTTGATCCGGTGCAGGTCAGTTTTGCCAGCAACTGGGATCCGAACCAGGCGTCAACGCAATCCGGCCGCGCGCCTGAATGCCAGTGACGTGGCCGCGATCCAGACCGGGCTGGCCACCATGTTCCGCGAGACGTTCAGCGCCGACCTCGCACGCAGCAATTTCCAGTTGGTGGAACAGGCCGGGCCACAGACGTTGCGGGTCAGTGCCGCTATCGTCAATTTATATGTAACAGCGCCGGACACGATGACAGCAGGTCGCAGCCGCACCTTCACCGCCAACTCCGGGCAGATGACCCTGGTCGTTGAATTGCGTGACTCCGTCACGGGTGAATTGCTGGCGCGCGCGGTAGACACCCAGCGAGGCCGGTCAGCCGGTAACATGAGTTTCACCAACAATGTGACGAATACGGCGGACGCGCGTCGCGCTATCAATACATGGTCAAGTGCGCTGATCCAGGGCCTCAACGAGTTATACAACAGGACCAATTAGCAACTGCACCATTTTACCCCTACGGAGAGTTTGTGTATGAACATTACCCGATTAATCGCCGCTACAACCCTGCTGGGTGCTGCAACCCTGATGACAGCGTGTGAAACGACCAACAATCACCAGCACTTTCGCCGGCAGCGAGGCCGGGCGTGCGCAATCCGTACAACTGGGCATGGTATACGCCGTGCGTGATGTGAGCATCCAGAACGCCCCGAGTCGCGTCGGCACCGCCACTGGTGCCGCGCTCGGCGGCATTGCCGGTAGCGCCCTGGGCAGCAGCAACCGCACCAATGCCGCTGGCGCCGTGGGCGGTGCCGTGGCCGGTGGCGCGGCGGCGAACGCCATGACCCGATCCACCACCCCCGGTGTTGAGATTACCGTGCGTCTGGACAGCAACCAGTTGATGTCGGTGGTGCAGGCCGGCTCCTCCAATGAGTTTCGCGTCGGCGATGCTGTCAGGGTAACCTCCGATGGCATCACCACTCGCGTGGTGCGCAACTGAGGATTGTTGCCAGATACACGTCATAAAGAATCAGTCGATCACCCGACGCTGCGGCATTTGCATATAGGGTTTCTTACAGCTTTGGTTTAGACTCAGGCCTCGGCCGGTCCCTGGATCGGTTCCTGTTGTACCCAAATGATACCCACAAGGAGACCTTTCCGTGTCAATGCATCTCGCTGCCAAGCGCATTGGTAATCTGCCGACAGCGAGTGCGCTCATGGCCTGCGCTGCCCTGGCCCTGCTGTCAGGCTGTCAGCGCGGGCAGGATGAAGACGCCGTGGAAATCCGCCCGGTGCGCGTGATTACCGTGGCAGACCGCGCGAGCAGTGGCAGTGTGTCACTGACCGGCACGGTGCAGGCGCAGACCGAAATCAACCAGTCGTTCCGTATCGGTGGCCGCGTGATCGAGCGCCTGGTGGACGTCGGTGACAATGTAAAACCGGGGCAACTGGTGGCGCGCCTCGATCCGCAGAACGAGGAGAGTGGTCTGCAATCGGCGCGTGCCCAACTGGCTGCAGCAGGGGCGCAGTTGGTCGAGGCGCAAAACAACCACGTGCGCATGCGCGACCTGGTCGCCGAGGACGCGGTGCCGCGCGCCTCGTTTGATCAAGCCGTGGCGCTGCTGAAAACGGCACAGGCGCAGGTGGAGTCGGCACAGTCGCAGGTGAGCCTGGCGCAGAATCGCCTGAGCTACACGCGGCTGGTGTCGGAAGTGGCGGGCGTGGTGACGGAGCGCGGCGCAGAGCCCGGCGAAGTGGTCAATGCCGGGAGCATGATCATCCAGGTCGCGCGCGAGAGTGCGCGTGACGCCGTGTTCGGCGTGCCCGCGCAGATCAAGAACAGCGCCCCGGCGAATGCGGAGATCACGGTAGCCCTGACCAGCGATCCGACTATTACAGTGGTGGGCCGCGTGCGTGAAATGTCGCCGCGCGCCGACCCGGTCACTGGCACGTTTGCGGTCAGGGTGGCGCTGCCCCCGGACGCGCCCGCGGCGATGCGCCTGGGCAGCACCGTCACCGGCAGCATGAAGTTTGACGCCACCATCGGCATCGAGATTCCAGCGTCGGCACTGGTGCGTACGGAGGGTAAATCCGCCGTCTGGATTGTTGACCCTGCAGCCCTCACAGTCTCAATGCGCAACATCGAGGTGCAGGCGCAGGACCCGGACAATGTGCAGGTCGGGTCTGGCCTGACCCCGGGCGATCTGGTGGTGACTGCCGGTGTGCACGCGCTGCGCCCCGGGCAGAAGGTGCGCTTGCTGGATGCGACGCAGTCGTGATCGGACCAAACCTGTCGGAGTGGGCGCTCTCCAAACGCTCCCTCGTTATCTTCCTGATGATCGTCGCCGTGGTCGCGGGTACGCGCTCGTTTACCAACCTGGGGCGCGGTGAAGACCCGGCGTTCACCACTCGCACTATGGTCGTGGGCGCTGCGTGGCCGGGGGCGACAGTCGAGCAGACCCTCCTCCAGGTCACCGAGCGGCTGGAACGCACGCTACAGGAAACCAACCATCTCGACCGGGTGCGCAGCTACACCACGGCGGGCCAGACGACGATCTTCGTTGAGCTGAAGCAGTCTACACCGCCCGCTGCTGTCCCTGACGTCTGGTACCAGGTGCGCAAGAATATCGGCGACATGCGCCAGACGCTGCCCAGCGGCGTGGTCGGGCCGTTCTTCAATGACGACTTCGGCGATACCTTCGGCATCATCTACGCCTTTACCGCTGACGGTTTCTCGTTCCGTGAGTTGCGCGATTACGTCGAAGCGGCGCGCTCACGCCTGCTGCAGGTGCCCGACGTTTCCAAGATTGAGGTACTGGGTGCGCAGGACGAGCAGATCTTTATCGAGTTCTCCACGGAAAAACTGGCCGGCCTGCGACTCGACCTGGCGACCATCCTGGCCTCGCTGCAGGCGCAGAATGCGGTGCGTCCGGCGGGCGTGATGCAGACCGACCAGGAGCGCGTGTTCCTGCGCGTCAGCGGCGCCTTCGATGAGGAGCGCGACATCGAGGCGCTGACGATTGTGGCCGGTGACCGCGTCTTTACCCTTGGCGACATCGCCACCGTGCGCCGGGGTAACGTCGATCCACCGCAGCCCATGTTCCGCGTCAATGGGCAACCCGCCATCGGCCTCGCCATTGCCATGCGCGACGCCGGCGACATTCTCGCGCTGGGCGACAATGTCCGCGCCGAGATGGCGAAATTCACCGCCACGCTGCCCATCGGTATCGAGCCCACGCTGGTGGCCGACCAGGCCGTGACCGTCGATGTCGCCATCAACGATTTCATGACATCGCTGTGGCAGGCGATTGTGATCATTCTCGCCTGCAGCTTCGTCAGCCTCGGCGTGCGCCCCGGCACCGTGGTTGCGCTGGCGATTCCGCTCACGCTGGCGATCGTGTTCGCGGTGATGGACGTGGTGAATATCGACCTGCATCGCATCTCCCTCGGCGCGCTGATTATCGCGCTTGGCCTGCTTGTCGACGATGCGATGACCACGGTGGACGCGATGATCCGCCGCCTCGGCGCGGGCGACACCAAGGACCAGGCGGCGACCTTCGCCTACCGTACGCTGGCTGCGCCGATGCTGATCGGCACGCTGGTCACCATCGCGAGTTTCGTGCCGATCGGCTTCGCGCAGAGCTCGGCGGGCGAGTACACCTTTTCGATTTTCTCGGTGGTGGGCATCTCGCTCATCGTCTCGTGGCTGGTGGCCGTGATTTTCGCGCCGTTGATTGGCAAGGCCATCCTGCAGGCGCCGAAGGTCGAAGCGGACCCCAAACCGGGCAAGATGCTGGAGGTTTACACGGCTTTCCTGCAGGGCGCGATCCGGGCGAAATGGCTGACCATTGGCCTGACGCTGGGCGCGTTCGTCGTGGCAATCTTTCTCTCCCAGTTTGTGCCGCGGCAGTTCTTCCCGGCCTCCGACCGGCCCGAGTTGACGGTGGACATGACGCTGCGGCAGAACGCGTCCATCTATGCGACCGAGGCGCAGGCCAAGCGCCTGGAAGAGCTATTGACCGGCGACCCCGACGTCGACCATTACAGTACCTACGTCGGTCGCGGCGCGATCCGCTTTATCCTGACCCTCAACGTGCAGCTCGCCAATCCGTTCTTCGCCCAGTTTGTGGTGGTCGCGAAGGACATCGAGGCGCGCGAGCGACTGCAGGTCAAGCTGGAGAAAATACTGGCCGAGCAGTTCCCCGAAGTGGTGGCGCGCGTGTCGCCGCTGGAATTGGGCCCCCCGGTCGGCTGGCCGCTGCAGTACCGGGTGTCCGGACCGGATGAGGATCAGGTGCGCGACATCGCGCTCGACCTGGCCACCGTGGTGGGCTCCGACCCGCGCGCGCGGCACGTCAACTACGACTGGATGGAACCGGCGCGGCAGATCCATATCAACGTCAACCAGGAGGAGGCGCGCCAGCTCGGTATCAGTTCGAGCGCGCTGTCCAGTGCACTCAATGCCGCTATCACCGGCACGGTGGTGACCCAGCTGCGCGACGACATCTATCTCGTCAACGTGGTGGCGCGTGCCATGGACGACCAGCGCGCATCGTTTGCGACCCTCAGTTCGCTGCAGATACCCACGCCCAGCGGGCGCATGGTGCCGCTGAGCCAGTTCTCGACCTTTGTCGAGGAACAGGAGTTCCCGCTGGTGTGGCGGCGCGACCGTATCCCCACTCTCACCGTGCGCGCCGATGTGATTAGCGGCGTGCTGCCCGATACCGTGGTCGGCGCACTGGCGCCGAAGATCGCAGAGTTTGCCGCCACGCTGCCCGCGCAGTACACCATTGAAACCGGAGGAATGTACGAAGAGAGCAAGACCTCAAGCGATTCGGTGTTCGCCGTCGTCCCGCTGATGCTGGTGCTGATGCTGGCGATCATGATGGTGATGCTGGTCAGCTTCCGCCGCCTGGCCATGGTGGTCTGTGTGCTGCCATTGGGCCTGATCGGCGTGGTGCTGTCGCTGCTGGTGTTCAACCAGCCGCTGGGCTTCGTCGCCATCCTCGGCATCCTCGCGCTGATCGGCATGATCGCCAAGAACGCCGTGATCCTGATCGTACAGATCGAGACCGACCGGGCCGAGGGCAAGGGTGTGCACGAGGCGGTGCTCGCCTCGGCCACCTCGCGCATGCGGCCGATGATCCTGGCGGCGATCTCGACCATCCTCGGCCTGGTACCGATCGCGCCCACCGTGTTCTGGGGGCCGATGGCCTTCGCCATTATGGGCGGACTGCTGGTCGCCACTTTATTGACACTCATTTTCCTGCCGGCGCTGTATGTGGCGGTGTTCGGCAACGAGGCGATGCCCGTGGCGCGTAGCAACCATGCGTAAGCAGCCAGACCGCGCTGTTGCCGTCGCGGATGACGCGGTGCCCCAGCTGGATTCTCCACGTCGCACTGCCCTGTTACGCGGCGCCGCCTTTTTTGTGTTCTGGCTGGTGCTGATGCAAAGCCTGAAAGTGTCTGACCTTGCCATCGGCGCCTGCGCCACTGTCGTCGCTACCTGGGTGAGCCTGCGCCTGCTGCCGCCCGCCACAGGGTGCCTGCGCTTTGGCAGTCTGCTGCTGTTGCTGCCGCATTTCCTGTGGCAGTCGGTGCGCGCCGGGGTCGATGTCGCGCGTCGCGCGCTGGCCCCGCGCCTGCCCCTGCAACCCGGATTGGTCAGTTGTCCGCTGGGCTTCGGACCGGGACTGGCACGCAACACGTTTGCCACCATCACCAGCCTGTTGCCGGGCACGGTGTCCTGCGATGAAGTGGATGGCGTACTGGTCTATCACTGTCTCGACATGGCTCAGCCGGTGGTCGAGCAGTTGTGGGAGGAAGAGCGTCGGCTTGCCCGGGCGCTGGTGGCAGGGCGCAGCCATGGCTGAATATCTGCTGCTGGCGGCGGGTTTCGTGCTGGCCATGGTGGCGTTGGGGCTGGTCCGCACTCTGCGCGGGGCCAGCGCTGCCGACAGTATGATGGCGGTGCAATTGCTCGGCACCGGCGGTATTGCCGCGCTGTTGCTGCTCGGTGCTGCGACGGGCGAGGCCGCTGTGGTCGATGTGGCCCTGACGCTGGCGTTGTTGGCGGCGTTTGCCTCTTTCGCTTTCGTTAAGGCAGCCAGCGCAGCCGCTGGGCAGGAAGCGCAAGCAGAGAGCGATGCATGAGTGCCTTTATTGACGTGCTGTCGCTGGTCGCTATCGCGGCAGGCGCATTCTTTTTTTTCGCCGGGACCGTCGGGCTGTTGCGCTTTCCCGACACGCTGACGCGCCTGCACGCGCTCACCAAGGCGGACAATCTCGGCCTCGGCCTGGTGGTGCTGGGGCTGCTGCTGCAGGTGGACAGCGTGCTCGCGGGATTGAAGCTGGTGTGTATCTGGCTGCTCGTCCTGCTGTCCGGTGCGAGCGTGTCCCAGCTGATTGCGCGTTACGCGCGCCAGGGCGACGTACGCCGATGACCGACGTATTTAACATTGGCCTCGCGTTACTGCTCCTGGGTCTGGCGGCATGGACGATAGTGACCCGCGAGCTGATTGTCGCGGTTGCCGGTTTCATCGCTTACGGCCTGCTGTTGACGCTCGCCTGGGTGCAACTGCACGGCATCGACGTGGCCCTCACCGAGGCGGCCATCGGCGGCGGCCTGACCGGCGTACTGCTGATTGGCGCAGCAGGGCGATTGCGCCACAGCGCGGTAGCATTGAACCTCGAAGTCCCCTCGACGCCGGTGCGCTGGCTGGCCGGCGTTGTGTCTGCCGCCGTCAGCATCGCGCTGGGCGTCTGTGTGCTGGCATTGCCTGACCCTGCACCCACGCTGGCGCATGAGGTCGCGGCCAATATCGCTGACACCGGCGTGGGCAACCCGATCACCGCCGTGCTGCTGGTGTTTCGCTCGATGGATACCTTGCTCGAAGCAATCGTACTGCTGTTTGCGCTGCTGGGCGTGTGGTCGCTGGCAGCTGACCGCAAGCTGGGGCGGGCGGCCCGGGCCACGGCACGAGAGCGACCCCAACGGCATCCTGGCCTATGCGGCGCGCGTGCTGCCGCCACTGGGCATTATCGTCGGCACCTACATCTTCTGGGTCGGCGCCGACGCATCCCGGTGGCAAGTTCCAGGGCGCGACGATTCTGGCGGCCATGTGGTTGCTGGTGATGATGGCGGGGCTGGCGGATGCACCGCCGATCAGTCGCACCTGGCTGCGTCTCGGGCTGGTCGCCGGGCCGCTGGTGTTTATCGCTGTCGGCCTGCTTGGACTGTATACGGCGGGCGACTTTCTCGGCTACCCGCAGGGCTTCGCCAAACCGTTGATCGTCGCCATTGAGCTGGCCCTGTTGCCCTCGCTGACGCTGGTACTCGGTCTGCTGCTGCTCGGTGCGCCACAGCGCGGTACGTCGCCATGACGTTGTTTACGTTGTTTGGCTTGTGTGCGGCGTTGCTGGTCGGACTGGGTCTGTTCGGCCTGATGGTAAACCCGCACCCGCTGCGCAAGATCCTCGCGTTCAATGTCCTGGGCAGTGGTGTGTTCCTGCTCTTCGGTGCCATCGCGCAGCGCGGCGCGGCTGCCGGTATGGGTGGTGATCCGGTGCCGCAGGCGCTGCTGATCACCGGTATCGTCGTCGCCTTTTCCGCGACCGCACTCGCCGTCGCGTTATTGCTGCGGCTTTTTGCAGTCACAGGAACAGCCACACTGGCCAATGACGCACCTGCCCAGGTCGCAGTCGATTCGGGCGAGGAGTAGATGTCACCTGTCGCACTCCAGTCTGTGACAACCCCGGGCGGTTTGCTGCTGGTGCTGTCCGTATTGTTACCGTTTATGGGTGTGCTCATCGGCCTGGTGTTGGGCGCGGGTAACGCGCGGCGCATCGCCCTGGTGACGCTCGTTGCCGGTCTGGGTATCGCTATCGGTATTGCTGCAGCCTGGCTGCAATCCGGTGCGACCGTCGTCTACCTGCTGGGCGGCTGGGCGCCGCCACTGGGTATTGCGCTGCGCGCCGATACCCTGTCGGTGGTGATGCTGCTGGCCGTTGCGGTCGTGATCGGCGGTATCGGTATTTACGCCCGTGCGGATTTCACTGCACCGCGCGGCGCGCCGGAAGCACGCGCGTCGTTCACGTTCTGGCTGTTGTTGCTCGCGGTGTGGGGTTCGCTCAACCTGGTATTCGTCAGCGGCGATCTGTTCACACTGTATGTGGCGCTGGAATTACTGACCTTCGCGGGCGTACCGCTGGTGTGCCTCGACGGCCGTGGCGAGACCCTGCGCGCCGCACTGCGCTACCTGCTGTTCGCCCTGTTCGGCTCGCTGCTCTATCTGCTGGGTGCGGTGCTGATCTACGGTGCCTACGGCACGCTGGACATTGCGTTACTGGCGGCGGCCGTGCAACCGGGCCCGGTCAGCTGGACGGTACTGGCACTGATGACCAGCGGCCTGCTGGCCAAGACGGCGTTGTTTCCGCTGCACATCTGGTTGCCTCCGGCGCATGCCGGTGCGCCCGCGGCCGCGAGCGCGATCCTGTCGGCCCTGGTGATCAAGGGCTCGTGGTTTCTCGTCGTGCGTCTCTGGTTTGACGTGATGCCGGGCGTGGTGACACTGCCTGCCGCGCAACTGCTCGGTGGGCTGGGCGCTGCAGCGATCGTCGTCGGCAGCATCGTGGCGCTGCGCCAGGTGCGCCTGAAGTTGTTGGTCGCGTATTCGACGATAGCGCAGATCGGTTACCTGTTCCTGATGTTTCCACTGGCATTCGATGTCGGCAGCAACACGCTGGTGCACGGTGCGGCTTTGCACGGCGGACTGCTGCAGGCGGTGTCGCATGCGACCGCCAAGGCCAGTATGTTTATGGCGGCCGGACTCATCTATGCCGCGCTGGGTCACGACCGCATTGCGGACATGGCCGGCGTGGCCCGCGCACTGCCTGTCACGGTGCTGGCCTTTGCGCTGGCCGGCATTGCCCTGATGGGCGTGTTGCCCAGCGGCGCCTATCTCGCTAAAAAATTACTGCTTGATGCCGCTGACATTTCAGGTCAGTGGTGGTGGACGATCGTGCTGCAGGGCGGCGCCGCTTTCACTGCCGCGTATGTGGTGCTGGTGCTGGTCAGTGTATTGCGCCGTAGCGCTGAACCTGTATCTCCGGTGAAGCGTGTCTCGCGCCTGTCCGAATACGCGGCGTTGGCGCTCGCCATCATTTCGCTGCTGCTGGCCCTGGCTGCACTGGGTCCGCTGCCGTCCACGCTGCTGTCAAATCCGCTGGCCCCAGCGGAGCTGCTGACCACACTGCTGGTGATTCTGGGCGGCGCACTTGCTGGCACAGGGACTGGCACAGCGACCGCTGCTCGGCTGCGGGCGATCTGGTACCGGCACCGCAGGTGGCCCGCTGCGCCGCGCTGCGTTGGGGGTAGGGGTGGCGTTTGAGCAAACGGACGACCTGGTGCGGCGTTGGTCGGTGGCCAGTCTCAGCCTGCTGACGCTCGCCGCGCTGTTTGGCGGGCTGCTTTTTTTCGGTGCAACGACATGACGAGGTCACTTGAGCTGGCGCAGCTGAATATTGCTACACTGTTGGCAAGCATAGCTCGCGGCCGCGCTGCAGTTGAACCAGAGGCGGCGTTCGTTGCTGCCGTGCATCACAGAAAGGAAATCGCTATGAGGATCAGCACGCTAACCGTGCTGCTGGCCACGGTCGTTGTCGGTTGCACGGTGGGACCGGACTACGAGCGCCCCGCAGTGGATGCGCCCACCGCATGGCGTATCGACTACGGCACGGCAGCTGAGGTTGCGAACACCCGTTGGTGGGAACAATTCGGCGACCCGGTGTTGAACGAACTGGTGGACAGTGCGCTGCGGGAAAACCTCGATGTGCGTATTGCGGCGGCGCGCGTCGATCAATTCATCGGCGCGCTGACGTCGACCCGCTCACAGTTGTACCCGCAGCTCGGATACAGCGCAGACGCAGGCCGCGCGCGCGCCAGTCGCGTGGGCCAGCCGCCACTGCCACCGGGCGCCGATCCTTACTTCTCGCTCTACCAGGGCGCGCTGGGTGCATCCTGGCAGGCTGGATCTGTTCGGCCGCGTTACGCGCCTCAGCGAAGCGGCGCAGGCCCAGGTGTATGCCAGTGAGCAGGCGCGGCGTGGCGTGGTGCTGTCAGTGGTGACCAGCGTTGCGACCAGCTATATCACGTTGCGGGCACTGGACCGGCAACTGGAAATCGCGCAGGCCACGGCCGGCAATTTCACGGCCACCGCGCGCCTGTTTGAACTGCGCTTCAAAGCCGGTGTCGTGGCCAAAACCGAGGTGATGCAGATCACCTCGCAACAGCAGCAGGCGCTGGCCGCCATTCCCGCGTTCGAGCAGGCCATTGCCGCGACGGAGAACCTGATCTCCATCCTGTTGGGACGCAACCCCGGGCCGATACCGCGCGGCAAAACCATCGACCAACTGCTCGCGCCACTGGTGCCCGCCGACCTGCCATCCGCGTTGCTGGAGCGTCGCCCCGACATCCTGCAGGCGGAGCAGAACCTGGTGGCAGCGAACGCCAACGTCGGCGCGGCGCGCGCCCTGTACTACCCGACCTTCTCCATCACTGGCGTACTCGGCAGCGTCAGCACCGCCTTCGATGAGTTTCTCACCGGTCCGGCTGCCGCGCGTCTCATTGCCGCTGACATCGCAGGCCCAATATTCACCTTTGGCGGCATCGAGGGGCAGGTCAGCTCGGCCGAAGCCGCCAACCGGCAGGCCTTGCTCTTTTACCAGCAGACCATCCTCAATGCGTTTCGCGAAACCAACGATGCGCTGACCGGCTCGCAGAAAAAGATCGAGCAGGTGCAGTTGCAGGCCAATCGGGTCGAAGCCCTGCGTGAGTTTGCGCGGCTGTCCAGGCTGCGCTTCGACAAGGGGGTCTCCGGGTATCTCGAAGTGCTGGTGGCCGATAACGAGTTGTTCGCCGCCGAGTTGGCGTCGGTAGGCTTGCAGGCCGAGCGCTATACGCAGTTGATCAATGTGTACCAGTCCATGGGCGGTGGCTGGGTTGATATCGCCACGTCAATGGCGCCGCCACCGCAGGACCTGAAATAAATGCGGCGCAATGCGCGTCACTTGATGCGGCGAAATGGTCTGCCCTCCGTCCTTGCGGCCGTGTTCAGTGTGGCGTTCACTCTGGGAGCGACCACAGCGTACGCCGACATCAACCTTGTCGCCCCCAGCTCGTACCATTGATCCGGCGCAGCCGCTGCGGCTGTCGCTGCTGGTGACCGGTGAGGCCGACTCGCGCGACTATGCACTGCCCGCCGTATTGCGCGTCAGCCTCACGCCGGACCTGGGCGCTGCCGCCAGTGTGGAGTTGCAGCGTGCTACGCCGGTACCCGACCAGATCACGCTGCGCAGCGGCGAATTCATGCGCATCGATTATGTCGGCACGGTGCCGCCCAACCTGCGCGGCCGGGTGCGCATCGATGCGGTGGATATGGATGCGCCGGCCATGCTGGTGCAACTCTCCACGCCCAGAACTCAGGCGCAACCCGGTGCGCCATCCAGCGCTGAGGACAGTGTTGCGCAACTCGACACATCGCCAGCATCCACTCCGGCGCCAGTCACCACACTCAGCGTGCGCGCCGACGATGACCCCAATTGGCAGCCGGATGGCCGCCTGAGCTTTTTCGAACCGATGTTTTTCGCTGTCGGTGACGGCAGCGACGCCAATGCGAAGCTGCAGCTGAGCTTCAAGCTGCGCCTGTACGAGCCGACCGACAAGACCTCGCGCGACTTCGTGGACAACATGTACTTCGGCTACACGCAGCCGGCGTTCTGGGATCTCACCTCGTATTCCAAACCGTTTATCGACACCAACTACATCCCCAGCTTTTTTTACTACATCCCCAATACCGACTGGCGTGTCGACGGCAATGCGGTGGGGTTGGCGGCCGGCATCGAGCATGAATCCAATGGCAAGGACGGCCCCGAATCGCGCAGTCTCGACGTACTGTTCGTGCGACCCTATTTTACCTTCGGCGATACGCGCGATTTTCACTGGAGTGCATCACCCAATCTCTATGCCTACATCGAAAAGAGTGAAAACTCCGATATCGCCAAATACCGTGGCTACGGCGACTTCCACTTGAGCTATGGCAAAGACAATGACTGGCAGGCGGCGTGGATCCTGCGCAAGGGCACCAGTACCGAAAAGTTCAGCGCCGAGTTGCAGGCCACATATCCGATCAACCGGTGGTACCCCGGCGTGTCAGGTTACCTGATGCTGCAGGCCTTCACCGGCTACGGAGAGTACTTGCTCGACTATAACGAGCGCGAACCGTGGAGCGTGCGCATCGGTTACGCGATCTCGC
>CAVVHD010000004.1:0-151476 GCA_963747995.1 uncultured Gammaproteobacteria bacterium
CGTGCGACGTTGCCGAAGCCGCTGGGCATGTCAGCATTGGCGCCAACGCGGAACACGATCATCTGACCGTCCTCCGTGAAGTTCTGGCTGAATTGTTCGCCGGTGACATTGTTGCGCAGCCAGAACGCCTTGCCGACGATCAGCTCCTTGAGCTGCGCGTTAGCTGAGAGGAGCGGCGCCTTGCTTCTTGAGGTCGGCGACCGTCATCCCGGCGGGCGCAGTCTTCTGCGCCTCAGCGGACGGCGTGAACCAGATCGGCGAACTCCAGGCGCGTTCCTGCCCCGTGAGCGGGACAACATCCGGTGGCGGAATCCCGGCCTTGACGGCCTGGATGAGCGTCCACCGCGGCGTGGGAATCTCCAGCACGCGGGCGTAGTAAAAGGCGTGCAGGCTGGCGTCGAACTCCGGATCGGCCCACACCGTCTTGAGTTCCGTCGCCCCGACCGAGTTGTCGTAGGTGGCAGTCTCAAGGTTCACCGTACTCTGGATCGCGGGAACCCGGCCGGACCACTTGTCGGGCTTGCGGTCGCCCGCCCAGGCCACATCAAAAATTTTCTCGAAGCTCTGGCCGTCCTTGGTCCAGCCCTTGATGATCTGCACGCGATCAAGGTTGCCCGAGGTCGGATCCTTCACCGCCCAGACCATGAATGTCGGCGCCGTTCCTTTTCCTGCGGCGGGCATGGGCGCCAGGTCCGCACCCATGGGAACGCCGCCCGCATAGGATTGTTTCACCCAATCTTTCGCGCCAGCGAGGTTCTTGTCGTAGCCCCAGCCACCGAAAAAGCGCACCTTGATGCGCGGCCCGCTGACACCAAACGTTTCCTTGCGGTACATCGCGTCAAACAGCGCAGCGCGGGTGTTCTCCTCGGCCCACACACCGGTCAGCCCACCGGGGTTCTCCAGCCGCACGTCCATGGTGCCGCCGATGAGTGCGCCAGCAAAGCGCCGCTCGACCGTCCCGTCCGCATCGGCGTGCAAGCCAAAGAAGTTGTCCTGGCGGTACGGGCTGGCGGAGTTGTGCGAGTCGGAGCCGCCGGCCATGCCGAACTTGTAGGGGTTAAAGCCCTGTTGGTCCTGCATCGTGAGGCCATCTTTCAGTGCCTGGCGCGCGTAACTGCCGGTGATGCGGTCGATGCGGCCGACGTCGGCCGGCAGGCCCAGGAGAGCCTCATACATCTCGTAGTTGGCGAACTCGTCATTGGGCGACAGCAGGGGATGTGCCTCCGATTGTCCCTTGCCCTGCTTGATCTCGATCAGGCGTTCGTTGCGCATGCGCGACTCGGCCCAGGCGGCATCGATCGGCCGCCCGGTGGTGTTGTCGACGTCGGTCGGGTACATCCAGCCGTCGCTGACGTTGGCGTTGTGCGAGATTGCCAGCACCTCGTTGCCGCTCTTGCGCTGCCCGTCCATCCAGTCCCAGAGTTCGGTGGGGAGATTGGAGTCGAGCGAGCTGAAGGGATAGTCCGGCACCTTGGCGCAGTCCCGGAAAAAGACGTTGCGGTGCAGGTTGCGGTTGTCCGGCATCGACGTCCACTCATAGGAGCAGAACGCGGTGAATTTGCCGGGCTTGTTCTGCTCGTCGGCGATCTGGACGTTCTCCTTCCACACGGTGGCAGTGATCTTCGGGTCCATGAATGCCTTCACCGGCGGCTTTGAGGCCAGCGAGAGCAGGTACGAGAAGACCCGGTTTTGTTCTTCCTTGTTGTTCGGGTCTTTCATGATCATCGGCTGCGCCTCGGGCAGCTTGCTCACGTAGGACCCCGGGGTGTTGGCCTGCCTGGTGACGCCGACATACTCAGAGTGGTCGGTCACGCCCATGAAGTCGAGCGGGGTGTCGATCTTGATGTCGAAACCCATGGGATGCTTGATCGTCTCGCCCTGGGCGTACTTGTAGGCGTCGGCCGGGCCGGTGAGGCGGTTGCCCATGACCCAGGCGTCCACCGACCAACTGGTGTGCAGGTGTGTTTCGCCAAAGTACGCGTCGCGCTCGGGATTCGGTGCGGCGAAAGTTGGCGAAACAGGGTTGCGCCCAATGTGAGGCTGAGGGCGGCAGTGGCGATATTCATGAGTTTCATTAGAGTTACCTCCGATTGCGCGCGCATAGACCATGGGTGTTTTTGCACGATGACCAGACCAGACCAGACTGGGCCAGACCAGCATGGGGTACTTTCAAAATTCCGATGGGAGCAGTCGCACACAGGTTCGGGTGGCAGTGCGAAACAGGCCTGGAGACGTCGCCGGCGAGTACCAAGTGTAATCCTCAGGCGCCGCAGCTACGCGGAGTCCACCCTGGGCACCGAATTCAGCAGGGCCCGGGTATAGGGATGCTGCGGGCGGGTAAGTATCTGCTCGGCGCTGCCCTGCTCCACCAGCCTGCCCGCCTGCATCACGCCCACCCGATGGGCCAGGCTGGGCACAATGGACAGGTCGTGGGTGATAAACAGGTAGGACACGCCGAACTCCCGTTGCAGTTCCTGCAACAGCTCCAGCACCTCGGCCCGGATCGAGACATCCAGCGCGCTGGTGGGCTCGTCGCAGATAATCAACTCGGGCTCCACTGCCAGCGCCCGGGCAATGGCGATACGCTGCAACTGGCCACCGGATAACTCGTGTGAATGGCGCTGGCTGAATTCGCTCCCCAACTGTACGCGCTGTAATAACGCATCTGATGCGCTGCGCCCGCTGCGCTGCGGAGAGGCCCATGCCGAGACTGTCCATGCCCTCGCTGATAATCTCGCCCACCGTCAGGCGCGGGTTCATCGACGAGTAGGGATTCTGGAACACCACCTGGATTTTTTTGCGATAAGGCAACATGTCGCGCCGGCTCAGCGCGTGTAGCGGCTCGCCCTGGAAGGTGATCTGTCCTGCAGCAACACGTTCAAGATTGAGTATGGCGCGACCGAGGGTCGATTTGCCGCTGCCGGACTCGCCCACCAGCGCATAGGTCTCACCCCGACCGATACGCAGCGATACGCCATCCACCGCCCGGGTGTAACCCACTACCCGCTGCAGCACACCCTTGCGCATGGGAAAGTGTACTTTGACATCGTCCAGCTGCAACAAGGTGTCGCCCTCGCAGCGCGGCATGAAAATGCGTGAGATCCGGCAAGGCGGCGATCAGGCGACGGCTATAGGCCTCGCGGGGATTGCGGAAGAACTCCTGCACCTGCGCGCGCTCGATAATTTCACCCCGGTACATGACCGCCACCTCGTCGGCGGTATTCTTCACCACCCCCATGTCGTGCGTGATCAGCAGTACGGCCAGCTGCCGCGAGCGGGTGAGGCCGCGAATCAGTGCCAGCACCTGCTCCTGTATCGTCACATCCAGGGAGGTCGTGGGTTCGTCGGCGATCAGGATGTCGGGCTCGCAGGCCAGTGCCATGGCGATCATCACGCGCTGCTGCTGCCCGCCCGGACAACTGGTGCGGGATAGAACGTATAGCGCTCGGCAGGGTCCTGGATACCCACTTCTGCAAACAATTGCACTACGCGCTGTCGCAGGGCATCGCCACCCAGTTTGGTGTGCAAACGCAGGGTCTCCGCCACCTGCTCGCCTGCAGTTTGCACCGGATTCAGGGCGCTCATCGCATTCTGGAAAATCATGGCCACGCGCTGGCCGCGCACGGTCTGCATGTTCGCCTCGGACAGGTCAAACAGGTCTTCGTCCGGCGACCTGCACCGACCCACCGGTGATACCAGCGCGTTGGGCAACAAGCGCATGGCCGCCAGGGAGGTCACCGACTTGCCGCTACCGGACTCACCGACCAGCGCGAAAATCTCTCCGGCGTGCAACTCGAAGCTGACGCCCTTGAGTGATCATCGCGCCGGTCTCGATCACCTTCACCCGAGATCGCGCACCTGCATGGCCACAGAGGATTGCTCTGTCATGTTGCCGACCTGCTGATACCGGTGCGCGGATCAAAGGCATCGCGCACCAGGTCAGAAAACAGGTTGGCCGCCAGCACCAGCACAAACATAAAGAAGAACGCCCCGCTCAGCGTCCACCACACGGCGGGCTCACGGGACAATTCAGCGCGTGCGCCGTTAATCATGTTGCCCCAACTGCCCATGGTGGGGTCGATGCCCACGCCGATGTAGGACAGCACCGCCTCGGCCAGCACCAGCGAACTGAAATCAAGCACGAAGGTGATAAGAATAATATGTATGACGTTGGGCAAAATATGGCGCGCCAGGATGCGCGTGTGGCTCACGCCGAAAGCGTGGGCCGCCTGCACATACCCCAGCTGGCTGATCTTGAGTGTTTCCGCGCGAATCAGGCGGCACAGGGACGACCAACTGGTGACGCCGAGAATAAAACACAGGGCGATAAAGCGCGCGTCGGCTTTCTGCAGGCCGACGGAAAAGAAATCCGGATGCAGGTCGATATACACCTGGAACAGCAGCACGGAGGCGGCGATCAGCAAAATGCCCGGGATGGAACTCAGGGTGGTGTACAGGTACTGCACCACGTCATCGACCCAGCCCTTGAAGTACCCCGCCATCACGCCGAGCGTCACGGCGATAGGCAACATGATGAGGGTGGACAGGGTGCCGAGCAGCACCCCGGTGCGCACGCCCTTGATGCTCTGGAAGGCCACATCGGCACCACCGAGATCGGTGCCCAGCACATGGTAGTAGCGACTGATGCTGACCAGCCATACGCCCAGGCAGATGACAACCGCCTGCGTCATCCAGGAGGAGTTCCATGGCAATGGACTGCCGCGCAGCAAGTACCACTGCAGCCCCACCACGATGGCCGATAGCAGCAGACCCCACAGCAGCGCCGTGCCACTCTTTACCAGCACATCGCCCCAGCGATCCTCCGGCTGCGCCAGATGTCGACCGGCATGTTCCAGCAGGGGAAAGTCGCGATACCCTACGCCATTGGCATCCTTCATATCCTGTTTCTCGAAGGATTTGAGTGCGAAAGGCGCAGAGTAGGTGCGCTCAAAACGCTCGCCCATACCGCCGAGCATCACATCCAGCACGCTGGTCACCGTGTTGTCGTAAAAAATCTCGCCGCCCGCCGTCCCCTCGAGCGGATCCAGGGCCTTGCGAAAATGCAGGGAATCCAGCAGCGCGATACCGACATAGACCAGGATCAGTGTGAAGGTGATCATGCCCAGGCGTGTACTGAACACCTGCCGCCAGTGTTCCCGTATCTGCGGATCCGAGCGCAAGCGCAGGAAAAACAGGCACAGCGCCGCCACCAGCAGGTAGATCAATAGGTCGGACCACAGCAGCAGCGGTTTCATGCGCTATTCCAGCCGCAACCTGGGGTCGGCCCAGGTATAGGATATGTCCGTGAGAATCAGTCCGACGATGTACAGGATGGAGCCGATAAACACCATGCTGCGCACAATGGCAAAGTCCTGGGCGTTGATGGCGTCGAGCATATAGCTGCCGAGGCCCGGGATGCCGAAAAACGACTCGATCAACAAACCGCCCATAAACAAGGACGGTATCAGCACCACCACCCCGGTAAGAATGGGGATCAGGGCATTGGGCAGTATATGCCGGAACAGAACGCGGATTTCACTGGCGCCCTTGGCCCTGGCGGTGCGCACATAATCCTGGTTGGCCTCCTCCAGGAACAGGGTGCGATACCAGCGCGCACCGGAACCGATGCCCGCCAAGACCCCGACCAGCACCGGCAGGATCAGGAACTTCCAGGTCTGGCCCTCGGCGCTGAAACCGGAGATGGGTACGAGCTTCCATATTTTGGCCACCAGGAACTGACCGCCGATGATATAGAACAGGTAGGAAATGGACATCAACGCGACAAAGACAAATACCGCCCAACGGTCCAGTCGCGTAGCGTGGAACATGACTACCAACAATGCCACGCAAATATCCACCCAGATACCGATCAAAAACGTCGGCAGGGCGACTGCCAGGCTGGGCCACATGCGCGTGGAAACGTCGGTGGTGATATCGCGGCCACTCTCGGAGCGGCCAAAATCAAACGCAAAGAGCCTTAACGATTTGGTAAAAAATATCGTATCAGTGAATGTGCCTTTGCCCTCGGCCTGCGGATTGTAAAACAGTGGAAGATCGTAGCCGTTTTTCTGCTTCCAGGCCTGGATCGCGGCGGGGGTCACGTATTTTTGTCCTAACTGTGAGACCGCCATGTCCTCCGGTGAATTCACCACAAAAAACAGTGTGAACGTCAGCAGGTTGACACCTATGAGAATGGGTATTGCATAGAGCAGGCGCCTGATGATGTATGCGAACATGGTTATCCCTGTATGTGCCTGGCCGTGGCTTTCTGGCGACGGCGGTAGGCGATGACAGCTGGCAGCGCCAGACTGGCCAGCAACATGACAACAGCGTACAGCGGCCAGATGATCGGCTGGTTCCATAGCTTTTGCATTGTGGCGCGCAGATCCGCGTCCACGCGTGTGTATTTGAGTGTCGCTTTGGAAATACCATGACGTTTGTTGTTATGGACCCAACTGTTATTGAGAAATATTTCCTTGGGGAAAAACGCGTTAAGCCACACGGCATCGCGCTGGTACAGTTCCACCATGCGCGCTACCAGCGCTTCGCGTTCAGGTCCCTGCCGCATAACGCGCATCTTGCGAAATAAATCGTCGAATTCCTCACTGGCGTAATTGGAGTTGTTGGCGCCATCGCAGTCACACACTAACGGACTCTCGGGACCGTACAGCAGGAACAGGAAATTCTCGGGGTCGGGATAATCTGCCAGCCAACCGTGCGAGAAGATCTGCGTATTACCGGTGAGCAATTTCTCCCGGGTGCGGTTGAAGTCCGCCGGGCGAAATTCCACCTGCACGCCGATCGCAGAGAACACCCGGTCTATCCAGTTCATGGAGGTGTTATCGATCGCCTGGGACTGTACATCGATAAATATTTTGAGCGGCTCTCCGGTGCGCGCATCGCGGCCATTGGGATAGCCCGCTTCTGCCAGCAATTGCCGCGCGTAGTCGATGGACTTGCGCCGCGCGCTCGCCATCCACCCAATCGTAGACATAAGGATTCATGCCCGCCTCACCCGGCAGGTAGCCCGGAATCCCCGGGGGAATAGGGCTCTGCGCGGCAACGGCGTTGCCCTTGTAAAACACGTTGATGTATTCCTCCGTCAGGAACGCGATCTGCAGGGCCTGGCGTAACTTGCGCTTGTCCTCGGTATAACCCCCGACCACAGGATCGCGCATATTGAAACCGTAGTAGTAGACGCCCGGTTGTACATCCGGCGACATGGTGATGTTGCGATCCTGCATTTCGCTCGACATCTCCACGCCGTCCGGCCGCACCACAAACGCCTGGTCGAACACGCCGGTGGTGTTGGAATGTACCTCGCCGGAGCGATCGTAGTAGCCCTGCAGGAACTTGGTCCACAAGGACAGCCCCGACTTTTCCAGGCGAAACACTGCCCGGTCCACAAAGGGAATGGGCTTACCGGCATCCTCGAGGTAAGCCGGCCTCACGGTCTCCCGGGGCGCCCTCGGTTGGAAAAAAATCCTTGCGATAATTGGGATTGCGCTCCAGCACGATCTCGCTATTGGGGTCATTCTTTACCATCATGAACGGCCCGGAGCCGACCGGCCACCAGTCCAGCGTGAGGTTGCGATCAACAAAGCCGGGATTGTGGTAAAAGCGATCCACCTCGGGAGCAATGGGCGAAAAAAACGGCATGGCCAGCCAGAATACAAACTGGGGATAGCGGCCGATGATGGTAATACGCAGCGTCCGTTCGTCCAGTACTTCAAGTCCTTCCATCGGATAGTCATCGAGGTTCAGCCACGTATCCCTGGGCAGCGCTGCAATGCGTTCGGAAAACGCTTTCATACCGACAATATGCTGGGACATGAAACCCAACATGGGGGATGCATTGACCGGATCGCCGAGTCGCTTGATCGCGTAGGCGTAGTCGTTGGCGTGTACCGGTCGATCACCAGTGAACGGAAAATCCGGTATCTGTTTGTAGCGTTCACCCTGCGCCGCCGTGTCAAAGAGATAGCGTGGCTGGCCCGCCTCATTAAGCGCAAACGCCGGGTGCGGCTGGTAATGCACGTCATCGCGCAGGCGCAGTGTGTAGCGGGTAAAGGCCACGGACGTATCCTGTTCTGGCACTTCCTGCCCCTGGGCATTCAGGTAACTCACTTGCGGCAGGGATTCCATCGCGCCCGGGATCAGTTCGTAGGGCCGCTTCAGGAAATGGTAGTCCAGGGGCGGCTCATACAGCTGCATGATGAACAGGCTTTCGTCGGAGGCGTAGGACAATGCCGGGTCCAGATGCTTCGGCGGCGACGGCGACATCATCGACTGGTAGGTCACCTTGCCGTCCGGTGCCGGTGGATTCGGATTATTCCAAGGCGGTGCGCCGCAGGCCGCCAGAAAAACCAGCGTAAGGATGAGCAGTGAGCGGACGCACCGGTGTAACACTATGGCAGAGGGTTTGGTCTGATCGGCTGTCATTCGCAGTGCGGTCGGTCACCTTTTCGCAAGCGCGCAAGCATAACCTGTTGCCGCGCCGCGCGCACCCCAGAAAAGGACTGCGACCCTCGACATTAGCCCCTATAATGGAGCGCATTCACCAGCAGCCGAGCACATGGGGAGAACACAGAGAATGTCCACCGCCAACGCGGCAGTACCCCTGCCCCCGCTGGATGCCGGCTTCTTTGGGCATCCGCGGGGACTGTTGGTTTGCTTCGCCACTGAATTGTGGGAGCGCTTCTCGTTCTACGGCATGAAGTTCCTGCTGTTGCTGTACCTCACCAAGTACCACCTGTTCAGCGATAGCGATGGGCTTGAGGTGCTGGGTTCTTACGCGGCGCTGGTGTATGCCATGCCGGTTATCGGGGGGCTGCTGGCGGACCGCTATCTGGGCATGCGCAAGGCGGTGATCTTCGGCGGAGTGTTACTGACACTGGGTCATCTGGGCATGGCCCTGGAGGGCGAACAGGCGCGCCAGGTCGGGGACATCGTTGTACGCGATACCGATACACTGCAGGCATTCTATTTTTCCCTGGCGCTGATTGTCATTGGTGTGGGATTTCTCAAGCCGAACATTTCCACCATCGTGGGCCGACTGTATGGTCAGGACGATCCACGGCGGGATGGGGGCTTTACCATCTTTTACATGGGCATCAACATCGGCGCCTTTGCCGCAACCCTACTGTGCGGTTATCTCGGCGAGACGTTCGGCTGGCGTTACGGCTTCGGTGTGGCAGGTATCGGCATGGTGATAGGCCTGGCGACCTTTCTGTACGGGCAGAAATACCTGCACGGTCTGGCGGAACCCCGCGACAGCGCGCTGCTGCAGCAGAAGTCCCCACTTGGACTCAGCAAGGAGATGACCATCTACCTGTGCGGCGTGCTGGCGGTGTTCGCGGCCTGGAAGATGCTGCAGTTTCACGGCGCAGTAGGACACACTCTCCATCTGCTGTCAGTGGCAGTGCTGGCGGGACTGGGCTGGTTCATCACGGTCAAATGCAACCCGGTGGAGCGCAGTCGCATGCTGGTCCTGCTGATCCTAACCATGTCTACCGTGGTGTTTTGGGCACTGTTTGAACAGGCATCGGCGTCCATGACCCTGTACGCCGATCGCGTTCTCGATCGCAATATTCTCGGCCGGGAACTCACCGCCTCACAGTTTGGCTCCCTGAACGCCTTCTTTATTTTCCTGTTTGCGCCGCTGTTCGCCTGGCTGTGGACCTTTCTGGGCCGCCGGGGGCTGGAGCCGAGTACGCCAGTCAAATTTGCACTGGGCATTGCCCAGGCGGGACTCGGTTTTGGCGCGCTGGTCATCGGCGCAGCCACGCCCAATGAAGCCGGTTTGGTCGCGGGTTACTGGATGGTACTGGCCTACCTGTTGCACACCACGGGCGAGCTGTGCCTCTCGCCGGTAGGGCTTTCGGCCGTCACCAAGCTGGCAGTGCCCAGCGTAGTCGGGGTCATGATGGGAGCCTGGTTTCTGGCCACGGCCTACTCGGAGTTTGTCGCGGCGCAACTGGCCAAACTGGCAGCGATTGAGACTGTTGGTGGCGCGGTGACTGATATCAGGCGTTGCCCTGGCCAGCTATACGGAATTGTTTAGCGGCTTGCTGTACGTAGGCCTGGCGGTAGCGGCGCTGTTGTTACTGCTATCCCCGCTGCTGAAAAAAATGATGCACGGTATTCACTAGGAGATTGTCATGGGCACAGATACGGCCAAGCGCGAATTTGATCTGATCGTCTGGGGAGCTACCGGTTTCACCGGGCAGCTAGTGGTGGAGTACCTGGCGCAAACCTACGGCGTGGACGGTGAGCTGCGCTGGGCCATCGCCGGGCGCAACCGCAGCAAGCTCGAAACGGTGCGACAGTCCTGCCTCGCCGCAGCAGAGCGCGACAAACTGCCTATTCTGCTTGCTGACAGCGACGACCCGGCCAGCCTGGCAGCTCTGGTAGCGCGGACAAAGGTGATGTGCACCACGGTCGGTCCCTACGCGAAATACGGCACACCGCTGGTCGCTGCCTGTGCAGAGGCCGGCACGCACTACTGCGATCTCACTGGTGAAGTGCAATGGATGGCGCGCGTAATACCCCAGTATCAGCGGGCCGCCGAAGCAAGCGGCGCGCGCATCGTGCACACCTGCGGTTTCGATTCAGTCCCCTTTGATATGGGCAACTGGTATCTGCAACAGGTGATGTTCGAGCGCCACGGTGTCCATGCTCACCACGTCAAAGCGCGGGTCGGACGCAACCGGGGCGCGGCGAGCGGCGGCACCATTGCCAGCATCCTGAATATGATGGAAGAAGCCAGACGCGACCCGTCGATCCGCCGCCAGGTCGCCAACCCCTACGCGCTGTATCCCGCTGGGACACCAGCGGGTCAGGACGGACCGGACCAGACCGGTGCTGTATTCGATGTGGATTTCAAGCAGTGGACATCGCCCTTTATCATGGCCGCGATCAATACCCGCGTGGTGCGTCGCAGCAACGCCCTGCTGGGCTTTCCCTGGGGCAAGGATTTCCGTTATGACGAGGCCACTCTGAGTAAATCCTGGTCCAAGGCCACGCTGGCCAGCGTGGCCGGTGGCGTGGGGCTGGTTGCGCTCGCACTGGGTCCAACGCGCGCTCTGGCGCAACGATTTCTGCCCAAGCCGGGAGAAGGACCGACCCGCGAGCAGCGCGAGGCGGGGTACTATGAGGTATTTTTTCGCGGCATTGATCCCGACAACCGCAGCAGGGATACGGTCATCAAAGTCAGTGGCGATCTGGACCCAGGTTACGGTTCAACCTCAAGAATGCTGGGGGAAGCTGCGGTGTGCCTGGCCCAGGATGAACTCGCGGTGGGCGGCGGATTCTGGACGCCGGCAGCAGCGCTGGGCGGCAAATACCTGGAGCGCCTGACCTCCAGGGCCGGGCTGACTTTTGAGGTCATTGATGCCACTGCAGTGTAAGCCTGGCCACGACAATCATGGCCAGCATCAGAGGCAACTATTCAACGGTTAGGGCGCTGGTAATGCGCCCAGAAACCTCGTACATTCCGAGCAAGAAACTATAAAAACGACAGGGGATATCGGGCGCGGGGTGAATAAATTTAACCTCACGTTTAGCGGTGAGATTCTGGCTGGGCACGATCCAGTGCGGGTCAAGCTGCGCTTCGGCAAAATGTTTGCCATCGACGATCCCGTGCGACTGGAGCGCTTCTTCTCTGGCCAGACCATCATCCTGCGCCGCAATCTCGAGCGCAAGGCAGCAGCCCAGTATTATCACGAATTGCAACTGTTAGGCATCGTCCCTGCACTGGTCAAGGTCACCGCCAGTGAGTCCCCAACTCCCGTCGACAAAGTGCCGCGACCACCCCGTAAAAAAAAGCCCTACAAGTCCAGACGCGACAAACCCGATATAGCTGCACAAATAAATGCCCGAAAGGCCGAGTCCCTGCAACTGTCAGCGGAGAAGTCCGTCAGGGACAAGGCAGTTCTGGCGCAGCAAAAGCAACGGGCAGAAGAAGAGGCAGCACGGCGCGACGCTGCTGCAATTGAAGCCAGGCGCGTAGCGGCTGAGGCAAGTGCGCGCATAGCAGCGGATCGAGCACGACAAAAAGAGGAGGAAGCTGCCAGGCGCAGGGCGAAACTGGAAGAAAAAAAACGTCGTGAAGCCGAGCAGGCCGCCCGGCGGCAAGCTGAACTCGAAGAGAAAAAGCGGCAGGAAGCGGAGGAAGCCGCGCGACTGCAGGTCGAACTCGAAGGAATAAAACGTCAGCAGGCCGAGGAAGCCGCCCGGCTACAGGCCGAACTCGAAGATATAAAACGTCAGCAGGCCGAGGAAGCCGCGCGACTACAGGCCGAACTCGAAGAAATAAAACGTAAGGAGGCCGAGGAAGCCGCCCGGATAGCAGCTGAAGCACAACGCAAAAAGGCTGACGCTCAACGTGAATCAGCAGAACGCAGGCGTGCTGCCGCGGAGAAAATAGCGGCGCAGCGTGCTCTGCGCAGGGAGGAAAAACGTAAGGCAGCCGTCCGCCAAGCCGAGCAGAAAGCACAGCAGATTCGCCAGAAAGCGGAAGCAGCGGCACGCCTCAAGGCCGAACAACTCGACAAGGAAGCGCAGGAACAACTGGAACAAACTGCGCTCAGCACCGCGCTGCAAGAAAAAGTGGTGCAAAGGGCCGCTGTAGACCTGGCGCAACAGACCGCTTTCAAACCCACTAAAGCAAGGATCAAAACTCGACTGGAAGTCCCCCAACGCAAAACTGGCCAGCCGGTGGAAGTCGGTACTCCCGGCCAACGCAAGCGCCAGTTGGGCGAACCGAACCTGTACACGCTGCGGCCCTTTCGCAATACAGAGAATGTGCGCGCCCGGGCCGCGCAGGCCCATCAGCGCATGCGCCTGAGCTACACACTGGGCGCCTTGGCTCTGGTCGCATTGCTGCTGGTGGGGGGTAGCTTTGTCCGACGAGTTGCCGATCCGGTCATCACCGGCGCCCACGCCGTGGTGGTCGATCCCCAGTCCCGACCGCTGCTGCTGGCGGGGGATGTGCTGCTGTTTCATGATCGCGCCGGTATCAGCACGCAGCAGGTGCCGCTAAGCACACTAGGTGTTAGTCAGTTGGAGCCACCGCTGGCCTTTGACAGCGCCGGGGCCTTGCTCGCACTGGGCCGGCTAAACGGCGACAGCGCTCATCCGGCTGACGGCACTACCATGCAGCTGCTGCGCTGTGAACTTGCAGCGTCAACGTGTCAGCTTTTTTCAGCGGATCTTAAGCGCAGCAATATTAGCGCATTCGTGATCCACCCACTGGATGGCAGCCTGCTGCTGGCTGACACTGCGGCGGGGCAGCTGCTAAAAATCAACCGCGAGGGAAAAATTGTTGCCCGTGCCGCTGTTCCAATTCCCGATCACCCGGTGCTCCGACTGCATGGCGGATTATTATTGCTGAACAGTGTAGACGGTCCAGGTATCAGCGTGCTGCGCTACGAGGACAGCGCTTTCGGCCAACAACTGGACGAAATTCTGTTGTTGCCCCCCGCTGCGCAAAAGGCAAACCAATCCAGGGTTGGGGATTTTCTCTGGTCTGGGGGCTTATGGTGGGCAAGCCTGCACAATCCAGAGTCCGGTAGTGTCGGAGTGTACCGCTTTGACAGTGAGTGGAATTACGTCGACGCCGTAGTGCTGCCAGTGGGCGCAAGCTCACCGCAACTGGTCAGTTGGGATGAGAAAACCCTGGTCAGCGACCCACGTCATCTTCCGATACAGCGTTTCAGTGCCAAGGGCGTTATCGAGGCTCCCTTCGTTTCCTCGCAATTGGCAGACCTGATCGGTGAACGGCAACACAGTGCCAGCCTCACGAGCGCTGCATGGCGCGGTAGCCTGCTGGTATTTGCCCTGAGCGCAGTCCTGTGCTTCGGCTTCGGGTATCTACAAAGCCTGCGCACATTGGTATACAAACCCCAACGGGAACACGGTGCCGAGCCGTTAGACGACTACGCTGATACACTGGAGTGGGTAGCCCCGGTTTTGAATCGCCAGGCTCTGCTCCGTCGCAGCGGTTTTAACTACGGCCTGCTGGCGATCGGCATCCTGTTGCTGGCGATCGGGCAAAGCGTCACGGCATGGCAGCTGGCTGCGTTGTTGCTTGCGCTAAGCGGCCCAGCAATCGCCCTAATACTACTGAGCCGATGCCCGGTGGGCCACATTGGCATTTTGCAGAATAGGCTGTTGCTGGTGGACCATAGTGGGATGTATCACCTCGCAGGTGGTTCCAGTGTGCAGTATCACGGCCCCTTCCTGATGATCGATGACGTCGTGGTCTTTTCCGGCAGCAGCCTGCTTCCCGTTTTTCCCCACCCCCAGATACAAAAACTGGTCAGGCCACTGGCGCTAAGCGGCGTTAAGGTGGACCTCAATACCGTTCTGGTTAAACTGCTAGAGTGTCGTCATCCCCTCGCCCAGTGCGCTTTCGCCATTGTGATTGCGGCCGCTGTTGCGGCCATACTGCTTTGTATCCACTGGATTTTCTAGATAATAACTACTTTCATGCGGGGCGACACCGGTTCCCGCAATTGGATATAATGCGCTCTTCGGAGTGGCCACAACGACTCCACCACAGCGACGGCAAGGGGCTGCGGCCTGCATGAATAAGCAAGACCAGGACCACTCTCCTTCACCCCGGGGTATGCATGTTGCGCTATTCGTCACCTGCCTGGCAGATTTGTTTCGACCCTCGGTCGCTTTCGCCAGCATCAAACTGTTACAGCAGGCCGGCTGTGAAGTGACTGTTCCCCTGCTGCAAACCTGTTGCGGTCAGCCCGCGTACAACAGCGGCGACTATGAGGCGACGGTGCCCCTGGCCAGACAAGTGATCACGATGCTGGAAGCCGCTCAGTATGTAGTCGTGCCGTCGGGTTCCTGCGCCGGCATGCTCTGTCACCATTACCCCAAGCTTCTGGAGGGCGCGTGGCGGGACCGGGCACTGCAACTTGCGGCCAAGACGTTTGAACTCACAGTGTTCCTGAAGGATATCGCACGTATCAAACCGCAGGCCAACGACCTGTCCGGGTTCCCCGCCGTCACCTACCACGATGGCTGTGCCGGACTGCGCGAACTGGGTATCCGGGAGCAGCCACGCCAACTATTGCGGGACCTGTGTGGTATTGAGGTCAGCGAACTGCAGCAGAGCGAAGTCTGTTGTGGTTTTGGCGGCACATTCTGCGCCAAAATGCCGGAAATTTCGGGCAAGATGGTAAGTGATAAACTCAATCATGCCCTGGCCACCGGCGCCGGAATCCTCGCCGGTGGTGATTTGGGCTGCTTGCTCAATATCGCCGGTAGCGCGCAACGCCAGGGAGCGGCGATCGAGGTTCGGCATATTGCCGAGCTGCTCAGCGGAGATATGGATGCCCCTGCGATAGGACGGGGGAAGTAAGTTGTGAAGCAGCGCAGCGACACCTTCCTCGATAATGCCAGTGAAGCATTAGACGATGCAGCCCAGGCACAACGCCGGGACATGATCGCATTATTCGCACCACTTATACGCTCAGCTGCCATAGACGACCTTGAGTGTTTCGATAGCCTGCGCCTCCACGTCAAGCAGGTGCGACAGCACAGCCTAAACAATCTGGAACACTACCTCGGCCAATTCGAACAGGAAGCTGTACACAACGGCAACCATGTACATTTTGCGCGTGACGGCGACGAGCTCAATAGCATCGTGCTGGACATTTGCCAGCAACATGGTGCGCGGCGCATCGCCAAGGGCAAATCCATGGTGACAGAGGAGACGAACCTGAATCGCTTTTTACAGCGTGCCGGCCTGGATGTGGTGGAGACCGACCTGGGGGAATACATTATCCAGCAGGCCGGTGAGACGCCCAGCCATATCGTCGGCCCCGCGCTGCACAAATCTGCCGGTGAAGTACGCGAACTTTTTCGCAGCAAGCACGATCTCGGCCCGCGCGAATTACCGGAGACCGCAGACCTGGTCGGCGAAGCGCGCCAGGTATTGCGGGAACATTTCCTGAAGGCTGAAGTGGGTATCATTGGCGCCAATGCGCTGATCGCCGAAAATGGCTACTCCATGCTGGTAACAAATGAGGGTAACGGTGATCTCTGTGCCAATCTGCCCCGGGTGTTGATTGTGTGCACCACCATTGACCGAGTGCTGCCGCGGGCGCAGGATGCCACTGCCATGTTGCGCCTGCTGGTGCGTTCCGCCACAGGCCAATCGCAAACCTGCTACACGAGCTTCTACTCGGGGCCGCGCCGGGAAAGTGATATCGATGGACCTCTGGAAACGCATTTCGTGCTGCTGGATAACAAGCGCAGCGATATACTGGCCGGTGACTATCGTGAAATCCTTGAGTGTATCCGCTGCGGCGCGTGCCTGAACCACTGCCCTATCTACGCTGCTGTGGGCGGACACGCCTACGGCTGGGTTTACCAAGGCCCCATGGGTTCTGTGCTCACGCCACTATTAACCTCTCTGGAACAAAGCCATCAACTACCTAACGCCTGCACCGGTTGCGGCCGCTGCGCCGAGGTCTGCCCCGCAGATATCCCGCTGCCGGATCTGCTGCGCGACCTGCGCCATCTTGAGACAAACAGGAAACTGTCAGCGCCACGCTGGCGCTACGGCTTGAGAATACATGCGTGGCTGGCCAGACACCCACCGCTATACCACGCACTGACTGCGGCCATCATTCCCTTACTACACCTGCTGGGACGCAGAAGGGGCAGCTTCTCCAGACTACCTTTCGCAGCAGGCTGGACCAGTCAGCGGGATTTTCCTGCACCGCAGGCAAAGACTTTCATGCAGCTATATCAGCAACAGATGAAACAGCGCGATGAGCAATAGCGCACGTTCAGAAATTTTCGCCAGATTGCGCGTCGCCACTCGCCCTGTAAGCGTAGAGTCGATTCAACGGGACTATCAGTCTCTGGGCAACGCACCCGCTCCCACACTGCCTGCACCGGAGCTGAGCCAGGCCTTTCTGGTCAACGTATTGAAAAACCAGGGTAGTGTGGATTGCGTGAACAATCGTTCCGAGGCAGTCAAGGCGATAGCAACCTACCTGTATACACATATTCGCAGCCACCGCCTGGTGGCCGGCAACGACCCACGCCTCGCGGCTATGCCCTGGCGTGATGCCGGTGTGCTACCGCGCTTTGGTAGCCTGGAAGCAGGCGAACCCGCAACCCTGAGCTACGCCCGACTGGGCGTGGCAGAGACCGGGGCAGTAGTCACCTGGACAGGCAGAGCGAATCCAGGCGCCAACAACCTGCTGCCTGAGCATCACATCGTACTAGTGGACAGAACAGATCTGGTCACCACCATGGAAAAAGCATGGGACAGGATCAACCATGAGTTTGAAAAAGCCGGTCGACCCCGGGGCATCAACTTTATCGCCGGCCCCTCCAGTACAGCTGATATCGAGGGGCAATTGATCTACGGCGCACATGGGCCGCGCCACTGGCATGTTATTTTACTGGGCGATATTCCGCCAGATGCGCTGGAATTGGCCCGGGCCGCTCTCGCCACACCCTAGATACTGGTCTGGCGCTGTACACGCATTGCTTACAGCGGAACGTAGGTAAACTTCTGTCCGCCCAAAGAGGCTTCAAACATCAACCCGCCCGTGGCGACAGTGAATATCGCCATGCCCTTGCGGTAGCCACCGGAAGCCGTGGCGGCATCATTGCGACCACCACTGATACCGGCAGCAATACCGCCGCCGGTATTCGCTTCCGCGGAAACCCCGGCAGTAATGGCCACCGCCGACGCCTGCGCACTGAATTCAAAGTTGCCCGCAGTGAAATCCTTGAAGGCCTGCTCATGTTCGAAAAAAATGATCTGGCTGAAGGCCTGGCCACCAAACTGTGGGCCCAGCGCAATCTGGGTCATGGTGGAGTTCCCCACGTGCTTGTCGCCAACGAAGACTTTTCCGTCGCCATAGGCGCCACCAACAAGGAATAAACCGCCCTTGCCAATGGTGGGAAATATGGCATAGCCATACGCGGTCTTGAAGTAACGGCCGCTCTCGCCCGCATTGCTAAAGACCTTTATGGCCTCGCTGTAACTGTTCGCCCAAGCGGCCTGTCCTCCTACAAACATGAAGGAAAAGAGAAGTACCATCTTTATAAATCTTTGCATAAGGAGAAACCTTGAGTTGTGTAAGCACTGCACCTGCCACCTCGACCAACAGATCAAGCAGCCCGCATTACGCAGACGATGACATTACGACCCTATTCTGTGTACACAACAGCGTCAGGTCAAGTCTCTTAGGCGCACAAGCAGGTCGCACACTCTGCAGGAATAACCCCACTCGTTGTCATACCAGTTCAAAACGCGTAAGTAACGATCGGCAATAACACCGGCAAAATCGGCGTCATAGATCGACGAATGTGAATTACCGATGATATCCGTGGACACAATGGGCGTCTCACTGTACTGCAAAATACCACGCAGTCGCACCGAAACTGACGCGGCACGAACCACCTCATTCACATCCCCCACCGTGACGCGTTTACCCAACTTGACGAACAGGTCCACCACAGAACCGTCAGGCACCGGCACCCGGGCAGCGATACCGTGCAGTTTGCCCTTGAGCTGTGGCAGCACCTCCCCCACCGCCTTGGCGGCACCGGTAGAGGTAGGAATGATGTTCTCCGCGGCCGCGCGACTGCGCCGCCAGTCGGTATGGGGCACATCCGCCAGGCGCTGGTCATTGGTGTAGGCGTGGACCGTATTGATAACCCCCTCCTCGATGCCAAAGGATTCGTCCAGCACCCGCGCCATGGGTGCGAGGCAGTTGGTAGTACAACTGGCATTGGAAACAATACGGTGTTCCGGTTTAAGTCCATCCTCATTAACACCCAGAACCACCGTGTAATCGACAGGATCCTTGGACGGCACTGTGAGTACCACCCGTTTGGCACCCGCCGCAAGATGGTGCTGCAACTGCTCGCGCTTGCGAAACACACCTGTTGCCTCCACCACGGCATCTACACCGAGGTCGCCCCAGGGCAGGTCCTCGGGATTACGTACACTCAGCAGTTTTACGCGCCCTTTGTCAGTGACAAAGTGATCGTCCTCCAGCGTCAGGTTCTTACCAAAGGGACCCATAACCGTATCGTAGCTGAGCAGATAGCGCAGGGCGCCGTAGTCAAACAGGTCGTTGATGGCGACAACCTGGATATCCTTGCGTTCCTCCAGAATGCGAAATACGGAGCGCCCGATACGGCCAAATCCATTGATAGCGATCTTCATTTCACTTCCTCCTGTCGCTGGTCCAAGTCCGCGTATAGACGTACCACGTCCAGCAGTCGCGCTGCATGACCCAGGTTTTCATACCAGCTCAGTGTCTTGATAATATTGCTGCCCGCCTTCAGCGTGCCCTTGGTGTCGAACAAGAGGGAGCTGGTGTTGCCGATGACGTCCGACGACACAATGGGGTCCTCCGCTACCGAGATAATACCCGGCCGCTCACGCGCGGCAGCGCGCATGGACTCGTTAACGTCCTCCACGGTAACAGCGGCGTCCTTCATCACCAGGGTCACGTCCAGCAGACAACCCTCCTGCACCGGTACGTTGAGTGCCCAGGTCATTATCCTGCCTTCGAATTCAGGCAGTATTTTCCCCAGCCAGAGAGAGGCCTCATGCGTGTTAGGGATAATATTCTTGGCGGCGGAGCGACTGCGGCGAAAATCACTTCCAGCATAATCCTGTAACGCCTGGTCGGAGGTGAAAGCATGTACCGTGGTCATGCTGCCGCACTCAATGGCGCACCGCGCCGACAAGCTCTGCAGGAGCAGGCACAATGCCGAAGTGGTAGGCGAACCGGCCGAAATCATGCGGTCTGCCACAGCCGCAGTAGCGTCATTGATTCCAGGTACGACAATGCGATCGACGTGATCGGCGGGGAGTGTACGCAGTAACACCCGCTGCGCACCGTTGGCCAGGTGTGCTGCCATAGACTGCCTGTCTCGAAACTTGCCGGTGGCATCTATGACCATATCCACGGCAAAGATATCCCAGGGCATTTCCGCAGGACGATCCACCTGCATCAGACGCGCACGAAAGCGTGGGTTAACCAGAAAATTGCCCTGTAACTCATGCCTTTGGGGCTCTTTCACCTCAGAACGCAGCAAGTAGTGCAGCACTTCGGGCTTGCCGACATCGGCAATCGCCACCACCTCCACGTTGGCACTGCGCGAGGCCAACTCATAAATCTGCCTTCCGGTCTGGCCAAAGCCCATGATACCCAGTCGAATGGGGCTGCCCCTTGTCATCACCGCTCTCCTCTAAACCTCGATTACATTCCAGCCCCTGGCGCCATGGCCCTGACCCAAGGCCATTGTCTATCGCCTGACCGTCGCCAACCATGACCTATCGCAATAAAAACCGCAGGGCACGACACATGACGGTGGAGTTGTTCGTCGCAGGCGATATTCAGCAATAGAAAAATTGAAAAAGGTCTGCCACGCTAATCCCTAAACTGTGATGCGGGTGAGCGGACGATCTAAGAGGTTGGTAGTGTACTACAGCTTGACCAAGGACAGGTCGATGCCATAAGCCTCGGGCTCAAGGCTCTTTTTTATACTCAAGGAGGGGGCACCGGAGCTGTCTATGGCCTCCTGCAGGTCAATCAATTTTGATGTGGGCAGCGTGTTCTTGTGGGCGTCCAATAACAGCATCACCTTGGGTCGCAGGCGCCGGGTGCGATACTCTGCAACCACCACGCCGACTTCACCCGAGGACAGCTCCACCAGCGTACCCGCCGGGTAAATGCCAATGGCCTGGATAAAGGACTCCACCAGCTCGGCCTGGAAATCTTCATCCCGCGCCTCATACAGGAGCTTGATGGCATCGCTGGGGGCAACAGCCTTGGCATAGTGGCGTTTGCTGGTGAGGGCATCGTAGGTATCCACAATGGCGCCTATGCGGGCAAAGGGCGGAATCTCGTCCCGTGCCAAGCCATTCGGATAGCCGGAGCCGTCATAGCGCTCATGGTGGTGCGCCACCATGTCGATGACATCCTGATTTAGAATCCCACACTCCTTAAGTATCTCCAGTCCATGGCCCACATGCCCCGCTACTTCAGCCGCTTCCTCAGTGTTCAGCTCGCGCTGCGCCTGGAGTAGATTGGGGTCAACGCGCAATTTTCCGATATCCATCAACATACAACCCATCGCCAGGGAGCGTAGGTCATGCCGCGGCAGACCCAACTGGCGTCCCAGTGATACTGACCACATCGCCGCGCTCAGGGAGTGCTGGTAGGTGTAATTATCGTGCTTTTTGAGACGGCTTACCCACAAACAGGCATCGGGATTGCGACTGATACTGTCTACAATGGGCTCCACGGACTTGCGCAATTTGATGACATTCAGCTTCTCGCCATCACTGACGTGCTCAAAGATATGGTCAATATCGTTGATCAGCGTGGTCAGTGCACGCTGCGCCCCTGGGAGTTCGTCCTCCCATGCACTATCATCATGGTATGGCTTAATCGTGCGGCCAGCAAAAATGTGTTCAATTGGCACCCGGGGGCGATCTTTTGCCTTTCTCGGAGCGACCGGGTCACGATGTCTGGGGGCCTCGCGGCGAAGTGGGGTGGACTGCTTACGGCTGCGGCGGCTATCGATGAAAACAGATTCGCAATACTTTTGCAGGTGGCTAATATCCTCCTGGCTCTCGATCACGAAGCCCTGAGTGTAAAACGGGGTGTCCAGCCACGGACGATCCAGACCACTGACAAACATGCCAATGTGCAGGTCACTCGTAGCCACTTTAAGGGTCTTAAGCATAGGCTCCTGCCATCCCGATCTTTTCCTCTGCCCCAGCTTCAAACATAGCGCAAATACCTATAAATTGCTTGCATTCGTGCATATTCACACTATCCGAGCGTAGGGAAGTGCCTTGCCGCTGTCCACAGTTACTTGTAGATTTCTAAAGAAAACTGCATCAAGCATGGTGACACACATCACATTCCCCGGAATGCGGGCGCTCACCGGGTAGATTTTGGGACATACGCATGGGGGCAATGCCCGAGGCCTGTCCTGTGCTATATTCGTGCGCGACACTCAGTTGCTTGCCACCACCATCGGGGCATGAAATAGGACAGTTGAATGCGCAAACTTCTAATCGGCCTGGGCCTGTTGCTGCTTTTGACACTTGGCCTGGTGGGCGCAATGTTGGCCACTGGCACCATAGACAGCAGCAGTTTGCGCATGGTGCTCAATGTGATGGCGGGAGTATCCGGACCTGTAGCGAATGATGGCATTGTGCGCCAGCGCTACAAAGTGCCCGACGGCTTCACTCTGGAGCTATACGCCACCGATGTGCCGCGCGCCCGCTTTTTACGGTTCACTCCGGCAGGAGACCTGCTGGTCAGTCGACCCCACGAGGGCGACATCCTGCTGCTGCGTCGCGACGCCAATGGCGATAGCAAGCCTGACGGCAGAGAAACCCTCATCAAAGGGCTGCATCGCCCCCAGGGGATGGATATCATTGGCAACTGGCTCTATATCGCCGAGTCAAACCGTATTGGCCGCGTAAGGTTCGACAGTGCCACCGGCACCGTGGACGGCATCATCCAGCCCGTGGTGGAGGGCTTGACCGACGATGGCAACCATTGGAGCAAGACCATTCGTATCGGCGCGGATAACAAGCTGTATCTTAGTCAGGGCTCGACCTGCAACATCTGTAAAGAAGATGATCCCAGGCGCGCAACCATGATGCGGTTTGAACTTGACGGCAGCCAGCCAGAGATCATCGCCACGGGCCTGCGCAACAGCGTCGGCTTTGACTGGGCACCCTGGAGCGGCGCTATCTATGCCACTGAGAACGGCCGCGACCTGCTGGGAGATGACACCCCCCCCTGTGAACTGAACCGTATCGAAGTGGGTCGTTTCTATGGCTGGCCATACTTTTATGGCGACAACATCCCCGATCCTGACATGGGAGATGATCCTCTCGCCGGACAAAGAGAGCCAACCTCACCAGCGCACAAGTTTCGCGCTCATAACGCGCCACTGGGCATGACGTTCCTCGAGGGCGACAAACTTCCAACGCAGTACCAGCGCAGTGCGCTGGTGGCATTGCACGGCTCCTGGAACCGCAGCTCGCCCGACGGCTATAAAGTGGTAGCACTGGACTGGACCGCCGATGGTATTGAGGAGCGGGACTTTCTGACGGGCTTTAACCAGGATGGTAATATTAGCGGTCGGCCCGTGGATGTCGCCCAGGGTCCGGACGGCGCCATCTATATCTCCGATGATTACGCCGGAGCGATCTATCGGGTCAGCTACGGGGTGCCCAACAACGGCGCGGCCGGCAGTGCGCCAGTTGCGCTACCGACTGTGAGTCGTCTCGATGCACAGCCACCCGCCTGGCTGGCGGGTGCCGATCTGGAAACCATGGCCAGCCACGGGAGTGAACTGTACCATCGCTTGCAGTGTCGCACCTGCCACGAAGAGGGCGAAAACCCGAAACGACTTGACGGACTTGCGCAGCGTCTCGGCTACAGTGCTGTCATCGACGTGCTTGAAGCTCCGCCATCTCCCATGCCCGTGTTCCCCCTGAGCGAAAACGAACGGCGCGAACTGGCCGTTTTTCTGCTATGGCGGCCACGGGAAAGTACAGGCGAATAAACGCAGGCATGTGGCAATATCTGCCCAACAGCCTGACTGTTCTGCGCCTGCTGCTGGCCGTCCCTCTGGGGATTTTTATCCTGCACGAAGCCTATGCCTGGGCGCTGTTTGTCGGAGTGCTCGCGGGGCTGAGTGATGTTCTCGATGGCTTCTTTGCCAGGCGTCTGGGAGCCTTCTCACGCATCGGCGCTGCATTGGACCCTATCGCCGACAAAAGCTTGATCATGGTGGCTTTTGTGTGCCTGGCTCTGGTGGAACTGGTGCCCTGGTACCTGACGGTGGCAGTGATAGCACGTGACCTGGTCATCGTTGCGGGCGCGACATGCTACTACAAGTTCATCGGACCCTTTGAGTTCACGGCTACCCGCCTGAGTAAGATCAACATGTTCATACAAATCAGCTTTTGCGTACTGGTGTTACTTACTCAAGTGCTGCCAGGCATGCCTCCAATAGTCACACTGGCTGGAACCGTTGCTGTGCTATTCATCACGGCAGCCAGTGGCTTCGACTACGTGATGTCCTGGACTATCAAGGCCGTCCAGTCACATAAAACAAAGGGATAGACCCGTGCCAACTGACCCTGCACATTCATTACCGAGATACACGTGAGCAAGGACATACACGTTCTGACCTACAACATCCACAAAGGCTATTGCAGCGGCAATCGTCGTTTTGTGCTGGAAAGCATGCGCGAGCGCATCGCCGAAACCGGCGCGGACATCGTGTTCCTGCAGGAGATCAATGGCACTGCCATCAACAGTAAAGCCAAACGTCGGCGCTTCTCCTACCCCGACCAGCCCCATTTTGAATACCTTGCAGATCAGGCATGGCCACATTTTGCATACGGCCGCAATGCGATCTATCGTAAGGGAGACCACGGTAATGCGATTTTGAGCATGTATCCTTTTGCCAGTTGGGAGAACATCGATGTTTCTGTGATTCCCCGCTCCAACCGCAGTATCCTGCATGGTGTCATTGAACTGCCCCATAAAAAGACGCGCCTACATACTCTGTGCGTCCATCTGGGGCTGCTTGAGCAGGAACGCCGCGAGCAGCTGCAGGCCCTCACCGACAGGATTAATAGCCATGTACCCAGAAATGAGCCGATGATTATCGCCGGCGATTTCAACGATTGGCGCCGCCGCGCGGAACGCCACCTGCATGCCGACCTGGGGCTGGAGGAACTGTTCGTCCATATGCATGGCCGCCACGCACTCACATTTCCGGTGTGGGCACCACTACTGCCAGTGGATCGCATCTACTACAGGGGGCTGAAGCCGGCGGCCTGCCAACGCCTGAGCACCGGGCCCTGGCGCGACCTGTCAGACCACGCTGCACTGTTTGGAGTCTTTAGGCTATGACCATGAACTCCGACGCCAGTGTCATTCTTCGAGATCCCGATTTTTTGGCTGAACTGCAACTGGCTGCGCACGCTACAGGCAAAACCTGGGAAAAGGCGGAGTTATATGCACGCAAATGCCTCAGTGAGATTGAAGCCACGCCGCGTGAGACGTGGCTGCGCCCTATGGCCAGCCTGGCGCGATTTATCTACACACGCAGCTACGAGGCGGAACTGGATATCAACCTGGACAAATTGGAGGAACTGCGGGCCTTGTCGCGGGATCACTTACTACTTTTCCTGTGGTCCCATAAGTCCCACATGGACAGCTTTGTATTTCTGCTGTCCCTGTATCAAAACCACTTTCGCCCCCTGCCGCTGATTTTTGCCGGCATCAACATGAATTTCCTGGGCTTCGGTGCCCTGGCACGCCGGGTGGGCGCCATCTTCCTGCGCCGCACATTCCAGGAGGACCCGATCTACAAACTGGTGTTTCGTCGCTACATCGATTTCCTGATCCGCAACCGGATGCCCCTGTCCTGGTCGATTGAGGGTACGCGTTCTCGTACAGGCAAATTGTCACCTCCCAAACTCGGGCTGTTGAACTGGGTGGTAGAGTCATGTCACCGCGAACAAACCAAAAATGTGCTGCTGGTGCCAGTTTCTATAGCATTTGATCGCATCGCCGAGATCGACGATTACGTTGCACTGCAGAGCGGACTGCCCAAGCGTAAGGAATCGCTAGGCTGGTTTTTTAACTATATCTTCGGCATGCGACAACCCTACGGTAAGGTCTATGTGCGCTATGGCGATCCCGTGATCCTGGAGGAAGCCATCGGTCAACCGGCGGGGACACAGGCGCAGGACACTGAGCAGCAATTCGATGTCACCCGCATGGCCTTCGAGGTCTGCACGCGAATAGAGCAGATCACACCCATCAAGTCGGCAGATGTCCTGGCCATGGTGCTGCTGGGTGCCAATCGGCGCGCCCTGACCGCTATGGAGATGCATCGCCAATCGGCGGGTATCGTTGAGCTGATCCGCGACCGCAAACTGCCCGCCTCATCGGGCTTCAGCCTGAGCAGCGAAGCCGAAGTCAGCGCCGCAGTACTGGCCCTGGAACGGTCCGGGTTGGTCAAGATATTCGACAAGGCCCAGTTGCCGGTCTATTACATTCCCGGGGAAAAACGCCTGGCCGCAGCCTATTACCGCAATACCATCACTCACTATTTCCTGCACGCTGCCCTGGGGGAGATTGGCCTGGCCATGTGTGCACTGGATATCGACCTGCCCAATGTCGAGGCATTGCACCGCAATGTCACTGTCTTGCGCGAGCTGTACAAATTTGAATTTTTCTACAAACCGACCGAAGATTTCTGGCGCGAGGTGCTGTATGAAACCGGGCAGCGTTATCCACACTGGGATAGCGGCGAACTCTCACTGGAAAAGCAGCTTCGGGACAAACCACCGCGCTTTGGGCACGCCATTTTGCGCTCCATTACCGAGGCCTATCTGATCATTGCAGTTGCCCTGATGGAGTTGGAAGATCGCCCCGTTCACGACCAGAAAAAGTTTACCCGACAATTGCTCGAACAGGGCCAGCAAATGCTGCTGCGCCGGACCATCAGCTGTGAATCTTCTGTATCGCAGGATCTGTTTACCAACGGTTTGCGCCTGGCCGGACACCTCGCGTTACTGGACGGGCGCAGTGCTGACCTGACCAGCAGGCGTGCGGCCTTTGCCGAGTCAGTCGTAGCGGCCCTGTCGGCCATCAACCTGTTGCAACGCGCCTATGATGAAGCCTGGTTCGCACAATTGTCAGCCGGCAAGCTATCCAACCTGCTGGGGCCCTGAGCGATGACACTCCAGCCTTGCATCATAGCTGCCTTGCCGCCGCGGCGCAGACCCGCTATCTTTTCCCCCTAGCCGTTATTAGAAGACTGACGATATGAGTCTACGAGACGTCATGGCGACCCTGGCAGAGGCACCCACCCTGCTGCAGGTTGCAAAAGAAGTGAAGCCAAGGCCACTGACCACCTGCGACTCCTTCGCCGCAAGGGTGGAAACTACCACCGCGCGTTTTGGGCACCACAAAGCGGTTATTTTTGAGGGCAGGACACTCACCTGGATCGAACTCAACGCGCACGCCAACCGCTATGCTGCGGCCTTGCGGGCGCAAGGATTAGGGCACGGGGATGCCGTGAGCCTCGTCATGGAAAATCGCATCGAATTCCTGACCACGCTGATCGCCCTGAATAAACTCGGGGTAATCGCTGCCCTGATCAACACCAATCTCACCGGCCGGCCACTAATACACTGCATCAAGATCACCGGTTCCAGACTGTGCATCTTTGGGGAGGAGAGCCTCGAGGCGATAGGCCAGGTGCGATCCGACCCGGAACTCGCCAATATTGAGAACTGGCTATTCGTGCCAGACGCGGGCAAGGAACCGTGTCCGGACTGGGCCATGAACCTTGACACGAATGCCGCAGGTGAAGACAGCTCAAACCCGCCGCAAACAGGCCAGAATACACTCGCCGATATCGCGCTCTATATTTATACCTCCGGCACCACCGGCCTACCTAAGGCATCCGTGATTTCCAATCGTCGCTTCCTGCTATCGTCGGCACTGTCTTACAAGGGCGGACTCAAATGCAAGGAGACGGATTGCATCTACCTGTGCCTGCCGCTCTACCACGGTACCGGTCTGTTCCTCGGCGTGGGGGCTGCCTTTACGACCGGGGCGTGTATGTTTATCCGGCGCAAATTTTCTGGCAGTAACTTCCTCAGCGAGGTGCGCGAGCACGGCGCCACCTGCTTTATTTACATCGGGGAATTGTGTCGCTACCTGCTCAACGTGCCCACCAGGGCAGATGACCACAACAACCCATTGATCTCCATGATGGGCAATGGGCTGCGCCCGGACGTCTGGCATGAATTCAAGACGCGATTTGGGATCAAGCGCATAGCGGAATTTTATGGCTCCAGTGAAGGCAATGTCGCCTTCCTGAATATGTTAAACAAGGATTGCACCGTGGGCACCACAAGCCTGCCGCTGGCCCTGGTGAAGTATGACGTGGACGCTGACGAGATAGCGCGCGATGCCGAGGGTCGCCTTATCAGAGTGGCCGATGGCGAGCCCGGCTTGCTACTGGGGCAGATAACCAAGCACACCGCTTTCGAGGGCTACACCAGCAAAGAGGACACGGAGAAAAAAATCCTGCGCAATGCCTTTGAGAACGGCGATGCCTGGTTCAATACCGGCGATTTGATGAAAACTGTGGATGTGGGCTTTTCGCTCGGGCTGCCCCACTACCAGTTTGTTGATCGTGTCGGCGATACGTTTCGCTGGAAGTCCGAGAACGTGTCGACCAACGAGGTCGGTGAAATTATCAACGGGCATGCGCAGGTGGATTTTTGCAACGTCTATGGCGTGGAAATACCAAAGGCCGATGGCAGGGCCGGCATGGCGTCCCTGGCATTAGCCGAAGGTGTCGCGGCGCTGGATGTCAACAGCTTCTCCGCTTACGTCAATGAACATTTACCCGCCTATGCGCGGCCGGTGTTTCTGCGCATACAGCGGGAGCTGGACACCACAGGCACCTTCAAGATGGTTAAGGGCGAGTTGCGCAAGGAGGGCTACGACCTGGAACTGGTCAGCGACCCGATCTATGTACTCAAACCCCGCAGCGACACCTACGAACCACTTGATACACAATACCTGGCCATACTGCGCGCGGGAGAAGCTGGCTACTGAGTGACCGGGTGGCGCAATTTCCTCATGGCTTGAAATGATCCAGGCCAAACGTCTTGGCCAGCAGACGATCGAAGGTACGCAGGGGCAGCAACTTTTTCAGCAGCGGCAACAGTACACTGTTTTTGCCGCCCCTTATGATGGGCGCGGGCGCATCGCGCAATAAAGCATCGACCACCGGCAGCACGAAGGACTCCACCGGCATCGCGCCGCGTTGCCCGGCCTGGGCCCGGGCACGAATCCCCTTCTCCACCGGCCGATACACCGAATCGTCCGGCAGGCGAATCGCCGCTTCGGCGTGGTCACCAAAGGCCGAGCGCACCCCGCCCGGCTGGATAATTACCACCTGTATGCCAAAAGGTGCCAGCTCCATACGCAAGCCATCAGACAGCGAGTGCAGGGCCGCCTTGCTGGAACTGTAGGCACTGGCAAAGGGCGTGGTAAAAAGCCCGACAATACTGCCGACATTCGCGACAACCGCTTTGCCATGCACCGCTTGCGCCGCTCTCAATAGCGGCAGTGCCGCGCGAGTCATCGCCACCGGCGAGATTACATTGGTTTCATACTGTTTGCGCAGATCGTCACGGGTGAGATCGACCACTGCGCCGACCTGCGAGAAGCCGGCATTGTTGATCAGTATATCGAGCTGCCCGGATTCATTTTCGATGCGCGCCATGACAGCAGCAATACTGGCATCATCGTTGACATCCAGAGAGTGGATGTTGAGGCCCAAAGCGGACAGAGGCGCCAGTGTCTCGAGTCGACGCGCGGTTGCATAGACGCGGTTACCGCGTCGGTGCAACTCAGCTGCCAGAGCGGCGCCAATGCCGGTGGAGCATCCGGTAATCAGGATAGTTCGCTGCATGTTGAGTCCCCGGGGTCGTGTCAGGCAGAGACCAGTCTACCTAATTTTCCTGCTGTGGGCATATGCAGCCCGATAGTGTGCAGCTTGCCGATACTACCGCGTGCCGCTACGTGCAGGCTTTTTACGTCGCGGTCGATTGTGTCCTTCGCTACCACGTCCACGGGAAGTAGAGTTGGGTCTCCCATTACGATTCACTGCGCCACCGGGCGGTTTACCCGGTTGCAGTCTGTCCCGGGCCGCGGGGTTTACGCAAGAGAGCACTAGCCGGCAGTTCGTGATCAGGCTCAAACCCATCCACATACTCACGCTTGATATGCCGCTGGATTACCTGCTCTATCCCATTGAGCTGCTTGATCTCGTCCGCGCTAACCAGGGAATAGGCCTGCCCGGAGGACCCCGCCCGGCCGGTGCGGCCAATACGGTGTACGTAATCCTCGGAAACATTGGGCAGGTCGAAATTGACCACCTGGGGCAATTGCTCAATATCGAGGCCACGCGCCGCTATGTCCGTCGCGACCAGCACACGAATCCTGCCCTCCTTGAATTCGGCCAGGGCCCGGGTACGAGCGCCCTGACTCTTGTTGCCGTGAATAGCGGCGGCATCGACACCGGCTTTCTCCAGATACTGTGCCAGTTTATTGGCACCGTGTTTGGTGCGACTGAATACCAGCACCTGCTGCCAATCGTTTTTCACCACCAACTCCAGCAGTAATTCTGGTTTGCGGCTCTTGTCCACCGGGTACACCCACTGCTCCACGCGCTCTGCCGTCGCGTTGGCTGGTGATACTGAAACTTCCAGCGGGTTGTGCAATATGGTCCTGGTCAACGTTCTGATTTCGTTGGCGAACGTGGCCGAGAACATCAGGTTTTGGCGCTGCGGCGGTAACAGCTTGATGATACGGCGGATATCGTGGATAAATCCCATATCAAGCATGCGGTCCGCTTCATCGAGCACTAACACTTCCAGATCGGAAAATTTCACCTGACCCTGTTGATACAGATCGAGCAAGCGCCCCGGCGTGGCAACCAGAATGTCGATGCCCTTGCGCAGCGCAGCGATCTGCGGGTTAATTTTTACCCCACCAAAAACCACGGTTGATTTAAACGGCAGGTGCACACCATACGTGGCGACGCTCTCAGCCACCTGGGCAGCGAGTTCGCGCGTGGGAGTGAGGACCAGTACACGAATACGGTGGGGATGCGGAGCACCAGTGGCGTGCAGTAACTGGAGTATCGGCAACGTGAAAGCTGCGGTTTTACCGGTGCCGGTCTGCGCAGCCGCCATCAGATCGCGACCAGACAGAACAGCAGGAATGGCAGCGACCTGGATCGGAGTGGGTTCGCGATAACCCTTTTCTTCAATTGCACGCAACAGGGGCGCGGACAGGCCGAGCTCATCAAATGTCATGGGAAATCTCTTGGTTTAATCGTCTTGATCACACTCTCAGGAGACTACCTGAGGTCTTCGAGGGACGCGCATCTTACTGTATTGACGCCTGAATAGGAACCTGGCGCAGGCGCGCCGTACGGTGGACTAGCTCATCGCCCAGTCTGGCCAGGCGGAAACTGCGCGAGTATTACTTCAGCCGCTTCCTGGCGATATTGGGCTGCCGCATCGGACTCAGGATTATCACGCAGTCCCGACTCGAACTTGGCGCGCCACACGGACTGCAGCATGACCGGGTCGATCATGTTAACAAAAAGCGTACCCTTGGTTGCTTTCTCGTTTGAACCATCGGCGGTAGCCACATAGGCGCTTTCCTGCAGCACCAGCTGCCAGGACAAGAACATATCGGCATCGGCATTGGCCGTGACAACCTGGAAACCACGGCGCTGCAATTCTGCCGTCAACGCATCGTTAATCCTGCTGATTTGTGCGTCGGATATCATCACAGTAGCGACCGTATCTCGACTGATCGGCTGGATGGCGAATTTGTGCACGTTACTGAAGTTGTAACTGTGATCGTAGTGCGTCGTTGCAATATGCGCCGTGGGCATACTCCCACAGCTAGCCAGGAGCAGGAGCAGACACAGGCCCGACAGGGCACGGTAGTTGTAATTTCGCATTGTAAACTCCTTAATCGGTTTCCATCACCTATGCACGATAGCTGGACAGTCTGCCTTTTTACTTCTCCGGTGCAAAGTAAATCATGCGCTGGCGAAACTTGCACCCTTAAAACTTCATTGCGCGTCTCATAAAGCTGTGTCGACTACTTGGCTCGTGGAGAGATTAAACCTATATTGCTACCGAGCGTATACATCCGTCAGGGAATATTGATTTTGAAAAATCCGCCTGTTGCACTTGCAGCTCTGATATCGACCTTATGCGCCATGCTGTGCCTTACCGGCTGCGACCGTCCCGAACTAATGCCCTGGCATGAGGAAGTTCTGGAGAGCGAGTTTTCAATCGACGACACCAGGGAGATCGACAGCTTTGAAGATTACCTGGCGCTGGAAGATGCGGTCTTTACCGAAATGGACCAACGCTTCTTCACCGTTTCTGGCACTGGAGCGGAGCATGCCATCGAGCGCTACAGCAAGGGCAGTCTCGCGGACCCCGGTCAACGGCAACCGAATTGGAATCGCAGTTTTGAACTGCCCAGCGACACCCCCATCGGCGGTGTGCTTCTACTACACGGCATGTCCGACTCACCCTACAGCCTGCGTGCGCTGGGTGAAGCGCTGCAGCAGCGCGGTTATTATGTCGTGGGCCTGCGGATGCCTGGTCACGGCACGATACCGTCAGGCATGCTCAACCTGCAGTGGCAGGATATGGCCGCCGTTGTGCGTCTTGGCATGTTACACCTGGCCCAGCGCGTGCCCGGTCAATCCCTGCACATCATCGGTTATTCGACGGGTGCCCCACTGGCACTGGACTATGCGCTGCAATCGCAACACGACACGACATTGCCGGTAGTGGCGAAACTGGTGCTGATCTCACCTGCCATTGGCGTCAGCCCAGCGGCTGCACTGGCGAAATGGAGCCGTCGCCTATCTCTGCTGCCCGGACTGCATCAGCTGGCATGGCTTGATATCCAGCCCGAGTTCGACCCCTATAAGTACAACTCCTTTACCACCAATGCAGCGGAACAGGTCTTCGAACTGACGCAATCAGTGGCGAATCGGATCGCGGCTCGCACTGACGCTGAGCAGCCGCTGCCCCCCATGCTGATATTCAAATCAACTGTGGACGCGACAGTGTCAAACAACGCCGTCGTAGACCGATTACTAATACACCTCGCGCCCAATCGCCATGAACTGGTAGTGTTCGATATTAATCGCTTCGCCGCCACCACCCTACTACTGCGCAACGACCCCGGACCATTTACCGCCAGGCTAATCGCTGATAAACAGCTGCCATTCACGTTTACGCTGGTGGCTAACACAAACGCGGACAGCCGTTCGGTCGCGGCGTATTCCAAGGCACCCTACACCACCGTTGCCAGTCGCGTTGAGCCACTGGGGCAGGCTTGGCCAAGGGAAGTATTCTCCCTGTCACACGTCGCACTGCCTTTTCCTCCCGATGATCCGCTCTACGGCCAACAAGCACCTGCGGACAATTCCCAACTGTTCCTGGGGCAACAGGCACTGCAGGGCGAACGAGGTGTTTTAAAAATACCCGAGAACTTTATGTTGCGCCTGCGTCACAATCCTTTTTACGATTATGAACAGGCGCGAATACTGGATTGGTTAAAGTGATACTAGCGGAGATTTCTGGTCCAGCCTGCGAACCACATACCGGATAACGGCACGTTCAGCTCTCCACAAACGCACGCTCAACCACATAGTGTGCCGCCTCACCGTGGCGCGCCTCACTAAAGCCGCGGCTGTCCAGCAACGCGCAGATTTCCTTCAGCATACTGGGACTGCCACAGATCATGAATCGATCCGTCTCGGCATTGATCGGCGGCAGGCCAATATCGGCAGTCAGCTTACCGATACGCAGCAGATCGGTGAGGCGTCCATTGTTGTCAAACTTCTCCCGCGTCACAGTAGGGTAATAAATGAGTTTGTCGCGCACCGCTTCACCCAGGTACTCATGTTGCGGCAGGTGCTCGGTAATCAGCTCTCGATAGGCCAGCTCCTCGGTATAGCGGCAGCCGTGCGTCAGGATGATCTTGTCGTACTGCTCATAAATTTCCGGGTCGCGAATGATACTGAGAAACGGCGCAAGCCCGGTGCCCGTGCCAATGAGATACAGGTGCTTACCAGGTAACAGATTGTCCTGTATCAGGGTGCCGGTAGCCTTGCTATTGACCAATACTGTATCGCCCACCTGTATCGCCTGCAGTTTGGAGGTGAGCGGTCCGTCCGGCACTTTGATACTGAAGAATTCCAACTCTTCTTCATAGTTCGCGCTGGCCAGGCTATAAGCACGCATCAGCGGTTTGCCTTCCTGCTCCAGACCAATCATGGTGAAATGGCCATTCTTGAAGCGAAAGCCCGGGTTGCGGGTTGTCTTGAAGCTGAACAGGCGATCTGTCCAGTGGTGAACTGCCGTAACCTGTTCGTGCAGTATCTGCGCCATATTCAAGTGCCCCTGTAGTGAATCCCAATGAGGCCAGGATAGGGGTTATTTTTAAATCGGTATAACGGATATATTAGATATTATATATCTATTTTACCGATATAGAGGGTTTCATGCGCTACAGCCTGCGCCAATTGGAAGTATTTCTCGCCACTGCACGGTACGAAAACGTGACACGGGCTGCCCAGGCACTGTCAATGTCCCAATCGGCTGCCAGTGGTTCGCTCAGCGAACTGGAAAGTCAGTTCGACGTGAAACTGTTTGACCGTATGGGGAAGCGGCTGCAGCTCAGTGAATTGGGCCAGCAACTTAGGCCTCGGGCGGAAAGCCTGCTGGAGCAGGCCAGGGCTCTGGAACAGGCGCTCGCCGGTGAAGAAGTCATCGGGCGACTGCAGATAGGTGCCACGCTGACCATTGGCAATTACATCGCGGTGAACATGATCGCCGACTTCCGCCAGCAGTACCCCCAGGCAGATATCGTCTTGCACGTGGCCAACACCGAGACGATTGCCGAGCAGGTGGCCAGCTTCGAACTGGACATGGGTCTCATCGAAGGAGAGCTACAGCACCCGGACCTGGACATCGTGCACTGGCGACGGGACGAACTGATGGTCTTCGCCGCGCCGGGCCATCCTTTGGCACAGGCCGGCGCGCTCTCTGACAGTGACCTGCTGGCGCTGCCCTGGATCGTGCGTGAACGCGGTTCCGGCACCCGCCAGGCCTTTGACCGCGCCATGCGCGGCATTCTCACCGACCTGCACATCGCGATGGAATTACAGCACACAGAGGCGATCAAACGTGCAGTGGAAGCCGGGCTGGGCGTGGGCTGCCTGTCGCAGATATGCCTCGCAGAGGCGTTTAAACGCGGCTCGCTGGTGCCACTGGCGGTGCCGGGGCGCGACTTTCGCCGTGAGTGGTTCCTCATCACGCACCGCGAGAAATACCAGAGCGCCGCTCTACAGCAATGGTTGGCGCTGTGCCTGGAGCGCTGGGCGGTGTAAGCGAAATCCCCCGAACCGCTGCGCTGTTTATCTCCGCCACCCATATCGTTAGACTTAGTCCCTCTTTTCTTTTTGAACCAATAGGGCAACCACTATGAAAACACGCGCAGCGGTCGCCTTCGCGGCGGGCAAACCCCTCGAAATCGTCGACGTTGACCTCGAGGGGCCGAGGGCCGGCGAAGTGCTGGTCGAGATGAAGGCCACCGGTGTCTGCCACACCGATGCCTTCACGCTGTCCGGGCGACGATCCCGAAGGGCGCATTCCCTGCGATCCTCGGCCACGAGGGCGCGGGCGTGGTGGTGGAAGTCGGACCCGGCGTGAACACGCTCAAGCCCGGCGACCATGTGATTCCGCTGTACACGCCGGAGTGCCGCGAGTGCGAATACTGCCTGCACCCGAAGACCAACCTGTGCCAGGCGATCCGCCCCACCCAGGGCCAGGGCGTGATGCCCGACGGCACCAGCCGCTTCTCGCTGGATGGCAAGCCGATCCTGCATTACATGGGCTGCTCGACCTTCTCCAACTACACCGTGCTGCCGGAGATCGCGCTGGCCAAGATCCGCGAGGACGCGCCCTTCGACAAGGTCTGCTACATCGGCTGCGGCGTCACCACCGGCATCGGCGCGGTCGCATTCACCATGAAGGTGGAGCCGGGCTCCACGGTGGCGGTGTTCGGCCTCGGCGGCATCGGCCTGAACGTGATCCAGGGCGCGAGGATGGTCGGCGCCACGCGCATCATCGGCATCGACCTCAACCCCGCGAAGGTCGCGCTGGCGCGACAATTCGGCATGACCGACTTCGTCAATCCCAGCGAGGTGGAGAACGTCGTCGATCACATCGTCGACATGACCAACGGCGGCGTGGACTACAGCTTCGAGTGCATCGGCAACGTCAAGGTGATGCGCCAGGCGCTGGAGTGCTGCCACAAGGGCTGGGGCCAGAGCTGCATCATCGGCGTGGCCGGCGCCGGGCAGGAGATCTCCACCCGCCCGTTCCAGCTGGTGACCGGGCGCGCCTGGCGCGGCACGGCCTTCGGCGGCGCGCGCGGGCGCACCGACGTGCCGCGCATTGTCGACTGGTACATGGAAGGCAAGATCGAGATCGACGACCTGATCACCCACACCATGCCGCTGGAGGACATCAACAGGGCCTTCGACCTGATGCACAGCGGCGAGAGCATCCGCTCCGTCGTCCTGTATTAGGGCGCGGCCACCAGATGGAACAGATCGAGCGAACATCGCTCCTTCGGCGGGCGGCAGCTGCGCTTCTCGCCACGCCTCGCAGGCACTCGACTGCAGATGATTTTTCCGTGTACCTGCCGCCGGCGGCGCAGGAAGGCTCCGGTGCCGGTGCTGTACTGGCTGTCGGGGCTGACCTGCACCGACGAGAACTTCGTGCACAAGGCGGGCGCGCAGCAGCTACGCGGCGAAACACGGCGTGGCCATCGTCGCGCCGGACACCAGCCCGCGCGGCGAAGGCGTGCCGGACGATCCCGAGGCCGCCTACGATTTTGGCCTGGGCGCCGGCTTCTACGTCAATGCGACGCAGGCACCCTGGTCACGGCACTACCGGATGTACGACTACGTGATGCGCGAACTGCCGGCGCTGGTGACGGCCAACTTGCCGATCGACGGCGCCGCGCGGGAATCATCGGGCCACTCCATGGGCGGTCACGGCGCACTGACCATCGCGCTGAAAAATCCCGGGCGCTACCGCTCGGTCACCGCCTTCGCGCCGATCTGCTCGCCGCTCAACTGCCCCTGGGGCGAGAAAGCGCTCGGTAATTATCTCGGCGAGGATCGCGAGGCCTGGACACAGTACGACACCACCGAGCTGGTGCGGGCCGCGGAGCAACACTTGCCGGTGCTGGTCGACCAGGGCGATGCGGACAACTTCCTGGCCGAGCAACTCAAGATGGAGCTGCTGGTGCAGGCCTGCGCGAGGCCGCCTACCCCATGACCATCCGCATGCAGGCGGGCTACGACCACAGCTATTTCTTCATTGCCTCGTTCATCGGCGAACACATTGCATTTCATATGCAGCATTTGTAACGGGGACATAGCTGCGCGGAAGTTCCCAAGCCACGGCGCGTTTCAACATGGACCGCACTGCGGCGCTCAGGGCTTCCAGTCCGGTGCCGGAGATGTCCCGGGGCTGACTCGGACTTGCGCTTCAGTGCCTGATCTCCCAGCCACTCGAACCATTCGGCGAACGACGGTTGTTGTTGCTCCTCGCGCAAGTCCTCGTTCCACTGGCGCAGCTTCCTGGCCATAACGGCTACAATGCCTCCGGCCAGATCCAGCACCAGATCCATGGGGGCAATACGCTTGAAGGCCAACAGGCCCATGGTTTCAAAGGAGGTGCACACCGTGAGGGCCGCGGTTTCGTAGTTTTCCCCCAGCGCACGTATTTGCAGCAGGGATACGCCGTCGGGCAGCGGCTGCAGCAGGGCGATAGCCTGGGCCAGGTCATGACTGTAGAACGTTTGCGCGAGGTTAATCGCCACCGCATCGCGCTGCTGACGGCGCAGGTGGCGAATCTGAATCCAGCCGACGATTAAACCCGTGACAATACTGCCGGCGCCGATGATGCCGGCGATATTGGCCCAATCAGCAAGGGTAAATTCTTGCACTGGTCTTCTCCTGCTCTATAGACAGATTAACCGCCCATGCGGGTGAGCGGTCGAATATGCCCAGGGGAAGAGTAAACTCTGATACAACTTTGACAGGCGAGGCAAACACAATGGCAGACACAGCGAACACTATCGTCATGAATATGGACGACACCAACAGCATGATCCCGCAACCGGAAGGGGTGGCGCAAATTCGCCAGGATCGCAAAAACAAACTGGCGGCGGCGCTGCGCCTGTTTGGCAAGTTTGGCTTTGATGAAGGCGTGGCCGGCCACATTACCGTGCGCGACCCGGAGTTGACCGACCACTTCTGGGTCAACCCCATGGGCCGGTCCTTCAAGCAGGTGCGGGTCTCGCGAACTGCTGCTGGTCAGCCACACAGGAAAAGTGGTCGAGGGCAAGGGCTTGCTGAACGGTGCGGCCTTTACCATTCATTCCCAGATTCATATGGCCAACCCCAATGTAACCGCGGCAGCCCACTCCCATTCCGTCTACGGCAAGGCATTTTCCTCGTTGGGCAAGTTGCTGGACCCACTGACCCAGGACAGCTGTGCCTTCTTTGAAGACCACGTTCTGTTCGAGGAGTTTTCCGGCGTGGTGCTGGACAATTCCGAGGGACAACGCATCGCGGCAGCACTGGGTGACCGCAAAGCCGCCATACTGCAGAACCACGGCCTGCTGACCGTGGGCGCGACCATCGAGGCGGCGGCTTGGTGGTTCATCACCATGGAACGCAGCTGCCAGGCAGAACTGATGGCCGCGGCGGCGGGCACACCGAAATTGATCAGCCCTGAGGTGGCGCGTTTGACGCGGGAAACCGTGGGCAACCCGCTGGCGGGCTGGTTCAGCTTTCAGCCGCTGTACGATGTCATCACCGCCGAGCAGCCAGACTTACTGCACTGAGAGACTTTCTCGCAGAGCGGGGAGACGGTTACGCGGCTGTTACGACCCGATCCGAAATTTTGACAGTGCTTAAGTAACGCGCCGTTGCGTCACTGTTATGACGCTCTCTTCATCACTGCCATGGCTTGTTGCCGAGCTTTCTGATTAAGTAGTTGGTTATGCTTACGTGGCTCAATTTCATGATTGTTCAGCTTATCGCTTGACCGTTGAAGCCACTATTTGCCTGGCGCAACCTTGTCTGGAAAATATTGGAATCAGCTATATTCTGAGCTAATGGCTATCTGAGTGACTAAAGCTGCACAGCGTAATCGGCGTTATTGCCTTACTGAACACGCCCAGCGTAGCCTTGCACGAAAAATTCAGGCTTTAGAAAATTTGGCTATTTCCGGAGGTAGGTTACAAATTGAACAGTGGCAAGATGTCGGCTACTGGCAAAGTTATTCTGGCGTCGTGATCGGACAGGGCTGGAAGGGTAAGGTTCCCGTAAGCGGGCAATTTTGGGCGGCATGCAACAGACGAGGTATTTATGAGCAGCACTGCCTCTGCGGCGAAACCCGCGAGCTTCACAATCATCATTTTGATTCCACGATCTGGAATGACTTCAATTTCAGAGACGATGATATTGTCATTGCGACCTACGGCAAATCAGGAACGACCTGGGTGCAGCAAATTGTCTCCAGCTGTTGTTCAACGGCGAGGAAGGACTGGCAGTGGCTGACATGTCACCGTGGCTCGATCTGCGGGTTCCGCTCAAGGACGTCAACTGCCGCTGCTCGAGGCGCAGACGCATCGCAGGTTTCTGAAAACGCACTTGCCGGTTGATGCCCTGGTCTTCTCCGACAAGGCGAGGTATCTCTATATCGGGCGCGATGGCCGCGATGTCTTATGGAGTATGTACAACGACCACCGACAGCGAACGAGTCTGGTATGCAGCTCTGAATGAAACGCTAGGGAGAGTGGGCCCACCGATCGCACCGCCGCCATCCTCGATACTGCAGTACTACCATGAATGGCTCGATAACAATGGTCATCCCTGGTGGCCCTTCTGGGAGAACATCCGGTCCTGGTGGGCCATCAGACACCTGCCGAACGTTTATCTTCTGCATTTCGCAAATCTTAAACGAGATCTGCCCGGAGAAATTCGCCGGATCGCTGCATTTATCAAAACCCCTATCGATGAAGCCAAATGGGCAGCCATACTGCGCCACTGCAGTTTCGACTACATGAAAGAAAATGCCACCAAAAGTGTACCGCTTGGTGGCGCCTTTTGGGATGGCGGTGCACAAACGTTCATCGATAAGGGCACAAATGGGCGCTGGCGTGACGTGCTGGGGCCAGACGACGTGGCAAAGTATGAGCAATGGGCGGCCGCGGAGCTTGAAAGCGAATGTGCCCTTTGGCTTGCAACGGGTGAAATCAACAAGTAATGCGGCAGACATTCCAACGGGAGGCCATGAGATGATTGCACATATGTCAGTCCCAGCAGAAAACCCCAGGGAGACAGCACGATTTTTTGCGGCCGTCATCGACGGGTTGGTGTTCGATTTTCCTGTCGTGACGGGTGCGGCCATTGCGGTAGCCCGGGACGGGTCGGGAATTGCAGTTGAAGTCATCCGCCGTCGATGCGGCACCACCCAGGCGTGGGACAGCCAGACTCCAAGGCGCCGTCCGCAGGCCCGGCGACAACACCGTGGGAGGACCAAATCTTTGCGGAGCCGGGTGAACGGAGTCCGTCGAGCTTCCATCTGGCCGTCGAAACTATATTGTCTGAAGCTGAGGTCATCTCCCGGGCGACAGCCCTTGGCTGGCGCGCGCTGGTATGTGAACGTGCCGGGGTGTTTGGTGTGGTCGAGGTGTGGATAGACAATACGTATCTGGTCGAAGTGCTGGTGCAGAAGGAAGCGGCCCGCTACCGACAATTTATGAATATCGCGGGCTGCACAACCATGTTCGGCCCGGGCATGGCTCCATAGCGGAACGCGGCCAACAGAATGCGTTTACCCGGCGTCACACTCATCGCCTGGCGCTCCCCGGTTTTGCCTGCTTTGCCGGCCCCGTATGCAAATACATTAAGCTGGCGACGACCGGCCACTTCCGCGACGAGATACCAATAAAGATACTCAGTGCCTGCCTTATTGATTGGCCGGCACGGTGCAACATGCTGACTTACATATGCATTACCCAAGTCATATTTAACGTAGCCCGTTTTGGTAACATTCGCCCCTGTAATCGTAACAAGAAGGTCGCCGATCTGAACTCTGGTTCTCTTTCCTTCAGACTTTTCTGGAAGCGCTACATATGCCACTTCCTGAGGGTGGCGCTGGCGTAACCGTGGGATTGTTCTTCCACGGTGGTGATCTTGTGGCCCCACGCTTCGGGCTTGGCTTCGATGACGCCGACGGCTTGTTTATCGACAAACAGGGCGTAATCGGCAGGGCCAATATCGGTTTGGTACTCGCGTACCGCAATACCGCGCCCGGCGCTCAGGTTGATGGCTTTTTTGTCCTGCACCAGCCAACCGGCGGCGACCAATTGCCGGTCAATGCAATCGCGGGCCTTCTGCTCCGGATTCTGGTTGGGTGTGTGCCATTCATGCTCCCGTTGACTCCACGAACGCGAGCAGATCGGCTCAGGAGCGTTCGCCAGCCGGTCCGTACCAACTGCTGGCTGGACAGGTACTCCTCGTAGGTGCCCTGGAAATCCACCAGCTCACCGTCCTTGATATCAACGATGCGCGTGGCCAGCGAGGACACAAACTCGCGGTCGTGGCTGACGAAAATCAGGGTGCCGTCGTAGTGTTCCAGCGCCAGGTTGAGGGCCTCGATACACTCCATGTCCAGGTGGTTGGTCGGCTCATCCAGCAGCAGCACGTTGGTGTCCATCATCATCAGCTTGCCAAACAGCAGGCGATTCTTCTCACCGCCGGAGCAGACTTTCGCCTGCTTCTTGAAATCGTCCGATGAAAACAGCAGCTTGCCCAGGGTGGCGCGCACGATCTGGTCGTCATGCCGGGGTTTGCGCCACTGGCTCATCCAGTCGAACAGGTTCAGGTCGCAGTCGAAATCGGCCGTGCTGTCCTGCGGGCAGTAGCCTAGCGTGGCGTTTTCCGCCCACTTGACGCTGCCACTGTTGGGCGTGATTTCATTCATCAGGCAGCGCAGCAAGGTGGTTTTGCCCGCGCCGTTCTCGCCGATGATCGCCAGCCGGGCGCCCGCTTCCAGGATCAGGCTGCCCTTCTCGAACAACGGGCCGTCATCAAAGCCGTGGCCCAGCTTGTCCAGCACCAGCGGCCTGGCGGTGCAGCTTCTTCTCCTGCTTGAAGCGGATGTAGGGGCTGACCCGGCTGGACGGCTTGATGTCGTCCAGCACGATCTTCTCAATGCGCCTGGCGCGCGAGGTGGCCTGCTTGGCTTTGGAGGCGTTGGCCGAGAAGCGGCTGACAAACTGTTGCAGGTCGGCAATTTCCGCGCTCTTTTTGGCATTTTGCGACTGCATGCGCTCGCGGGCGGCGGTGGATGCCGTCATGAAATCGTCGTAATTGCCGGGATAGACGCGCAGTTCGCCGTAGTCGATATCGGCCATGTGGGTGCAGACCGCATTCAGGAAGTGGCGGTCGTGGGAGATGATGATCATGGTGCACTTGCGCGCGTTGAGAATGGCTTCCAGCCAGCGAATCGTGTCGATATCGAGGTTGTTGGTGGGCTCGTCCAGCAGCAGGATATCCGGGTCGGAGAACAGCGCCTGGGCCAGCAGCACGCGCAGTTTCCAGCCGGGCGCCACCTGGCTCATCGGCCCGTAATGCAGCGCCTGGGCAATACCGGCGCCCAGCAGAATCTCACCGGCGCGACTCTCGGCGCTGTAGCCGTCCATTTCCGCAAACTGCACTTCCAGCTCGGCGACCTTCATGCCGTCGTCTTCTGACATCTCGGGCAGGGCGTAGATACGGTCGCGCTCCTGCTTGACGGCCCACAGCTCCTCATGCCCCATCAGCACGGTATCGATCACCGAGTACTGCTCATAGGCAAACTGGTCCTGGTTCAACCGGCCCAGGCGCTCGTTGGGCGAAATGGAGACATTGCCGGCGGTGGGCACCAGGCTGCCATCCAGGATTTTCATAAAAGTCGATTTGCCGCAGCCATTGGCGCCGATCAGGCCGTAGCGGTTGCCGTCGCCGAATTTGACCGAGATGTTTTCGAACAAGGGCTTGGCAGCAAACTGCATGGTGATATTGGCGGTGGAGATCAACGGGGTATTCCTGACACGAGAGTGTAGTTGTGGTGCAATAAAAACGGGGTTTCCAAACAGGGGGCGTACTTTAGTGATTTAGCGGCGCCAGGGCTAGCCTGCTGTGTGGTAATAATCCAAATCACTGGCAAAAACCTTAAAGTTTGCGCGCCTAGAGCTTACGAACCTTGAACTTGCGGCCCTTGATCTTGCCATTGAGCAGGCGCCCCAGAGCGATATCGGCCTCGTGGCGCGCGATAGCGACATACGTGGAGTAATCAGTGACGGTGATCTTGCCCACTGCCTTGCCGTCGATGCCGGCCTCACCGGTGAGGGCCCCGAGGATATCGCCGGCGCGCACCTTCTCCTTGCGCCCCGCCGAGATGCACAGGGTAACAAACGCCGGCAGGGGTAAGCTTTTACCCGCAGCGGGCAGTTGCCCGATCGGCTCAGGTTCCAGTTCGCGCGTGCAGGTAGTCGCCAATACTCTGCAGCTTGAAGCGCTCGGCATCCACCAGCAGGCTGAGCGCCAGACCCTCCTTACCGGCGCGACCGGTGCGCCCGATACGGTGCACATAGATCTCGGCATTGCGCGGCAACTCGAAGTTCACTACCGCCGGTAAATCGTCAATATCCAGGCCACGCGCGGCGACATCGGTGGCGACCAGAATGCTGCAGCTGAGTTGCTTGAACTGGATCAATACCTGGTCGCGGTCGCGCTGCTCCATATCACCGTGCAGCGCCTGCGCGTGAATACCCGCCTGGTTGAGGTAGTCACAGACGTCACGCACCTCCTGTTTGGTATTGCAAAACACCACAGCGGCCGCCGGCTGAAAATGCGCCAGCAGTTTTACCAACGCTTCCGCTCGTGCATTTTTATGACAGAGAAAAAAGCGCTGGGCAAGGTGCTGCTCACTGTGCTGTGACTCGACGCTCACCCGCTGTGGTGCGTTTTGAAACCGGCTGCTCAATAACTGGATGTTCTCGGGAAATGTCGCGGAAAAAAGCAGGGTCTGCCTGGTCGCAGGCGTAGTGGCAATGATCACCTCGATATCGTCGATAAAGCCCATCTCCAGCATGCGATCGGCCTCGTCCAGCACCAGCGTATTCACGCGCTCCAGTGACAGGGTCTCCTTGCGCAGATGGTCCTTGATGCGCCCCGGCGTTCCCACCACCACATGCGCACCATGCTCCAGCGATCCTATCTGCGGGCCAATGGCCTGGCCGCCACACAGGGTAACCACCTTGATGTTCTGCTGGTAGCGCGCCAGACGCCGTATTTCTTCCGCGACCTGGGCGGCCAGTTCCCGGGTCGGACACAGGATCAGGGCCTGGGTGCCGAAGTCCCGCGGATTGAGCCTGGTGAGCAGCGCCAGCGCAAACGCTGCCGTTTTGCCACTACCCGTTTTGGCCTGTCCGATCAAATCCAGCCCCGCCAGGGCCTGCGGCAGCGCCGCGGCCTGTATAGCGGTCATTTCCAGGTAGCCCAGACCTTCCAGATTGGCGAGTTGCGCCGGCGGCAGGGCCAGGCTGGAGAAAGATCGGGTACTCACATTGCATGCCGCTATCGGTGTGTCAGGGGGGCGGCAGTGTAACAGAGTGGCCATGCCGCTGTACGCAGGGTGCTCTCAATGGAAAACGGCAAAAACAGCCGCAATTCTCACGTAACTATGGCCATAGCATTCGCTGGGTGCAGCGTCTGGTTTGTTTTACACTAAAGCCAAGCGCTTACTCGGCAATTGCGGTCAACGCGAACGACTACAGATCCATAAAAGCCAGTCCGGAGCCGTACGATGTCCAACGTGCAATTTAGCCGCCGCCAGGTGCTGCAATACATGGCGACTGTAGGCGTACTGAGCGCCCTGCCCTCCGCTGTTCTGGCCCAGATCATCACCCGGCAACCCCCTCACAGTCGCTTTAATAGCAGTTCCACCGCCGAGGAGGTAACTGAGGGACTTGACCTGAGTGGACTGACCATTGCAATCACCGGGGCCAATTCCGGACTGGGCTATGAGACCATGCGGGTATTGGCACTGCGCGGCGCCCATGTCATCGGCATCGCCCGCACCCAGGACAAAGCAGCTGAAGCCTGCACCAGCGTCAAAGGCCAAACTACTCCGATGTTCCTGGACCTGGCCGACTGGGAATCCGTCGTGCGCTGCGCGGAGAGCATCCGCGCCACGAACACGCCGCTGGACGGTCTGATTACCAACGCCGGGATCATGGCCCTGCCAGAATTGCAGCTGGTCAATGGGGTGGAAGCGCAGTTTGCGATCAATCACCTGGGACATTTCATCCTGATCAACCAGCTGCGGGACTCCGTGCTGGCCGCACCCCAGGGGCGCTTCACCCTGCTCAGTTCCAGGGCACACCGCCGTGCGGACAAGGGCATCGAATTCGACAACCTTGATGGCAGCCAGGGCTATGACCCATGGCGAGCCTATGGTGTCTCAAAACTGGCCAACGCGTTATGCGCACGGGAACTGGCCGCCCAGATCTCCCATACCGATGCCACGGCCAATAGCGTACACCCCGGTATCATTCCGACTAATCTCGTAAAGAACCTGCCAGCCTGGGAGCGGTGGGGGGCCAAATACCTGGGCTGGGCCTTTCTAAAAACTATCCCCCAGGGCGCCGCTACCACCTGCTACGTGGCCACCAACCCGGCGTTGGTTGACGTGCGCGGCTTCTATTTCGTGGACTGCAATGTCGATGAAGGCGGCACACCGTACATGCAGGACGATGCCATGGCCAAAAAGTTGTGGCAGGTATCGGAAGACCTGACTAGAGACTATTTGCCGTCAAACACTAGCACCTGATCAGGGCTGTCACAGATTCAGGCACTTCGGCTCTGCAATAGTTTGATGGGGGTCCTGATGAATCGGGGCTTCCTTCCGCATACTGTGACGGGGCAACTCGATGCCAGGTCTCGGCGCAAGCAAAGGCGCCTTGCTGCGCCGCGCTCAGAATGGCTCAGATTGGATATACGAACCTCCCTGCCCCGCGTCTGGGTTGCTATTTTTTCGACACTTGCGCCAGGTGCGCATTCAGTATCTGGGCCCAGCGCTGCACAACCCGGTCAAAGTCAGCGGTATTAGTGACCCCGTTTGCGATTCCGGCCATACCGGCATCGTCCGCCGCCTCGGGGTCGATAACCCGGGCAATGAGATCCCCGGTTTTGCCATCAAGTAGCTCCAGGTAAAGGGTCATGCTACCCGCGCTAGCGACAAACGTCTGCTCCATACCGGGTGTCATAAGGTCTGGTGCAGTGACCTCCAGATTGATAATCGCAGGGCGCAGAATGAGCACGCCGGTGCCACCCGTGGTGACGATCTGGCGCCCATCCGCAGTGAGCACCCTGATCATCTCCTGGGTAAACTCCTTGGCCACATTCTCTCGAATCGTCTGCATATCCTTGTCACTGACCTGGTTTTCGAAGGTCGCTTCCTCGTTAGTATCGCGCTGCCAGTTCTTGGCAAAGGACACATAGGTATCCAGCAGTGCGATCTTGTCGTACTGGCCCAGGTCTGCCCCGGGCTTCATGTAGACCGCAGCCAGCTTGGTGTCGGGCATCAGGTGCAGTCCTTCAGGACTCACGAGTGGATAACCGGTGGTGCCCACAGTGCCTGTAGCGCAGCCTGCCACCAGCGCAAAAATCAGGGAAACAAGAATAGCTTTCAACATGCTGTATACCTCATGTGTATGATGGGTAATATAAAAATGGGCCTTATTAACGTAGTGTATAGCAGGGAACAAATCAATGCTTCCAGCCAGCCGCTGAGGACGGCATTGCGGCAGGCATTACCTAAATAGGGCACTAGTTTATCTGCTGGCGGACTGGTAGCATGGCCAGCCCACATCTTAATATGGTGGCGATTACAATGTTTGGTCGATCCAAAAACAAACCGGCAACACCGGTAATGCAACCTGTTTTACCCCAAACTTCCCCTGTTTCCGCTATCCCTGCACCTGCGAGGAGTATCGCAATGATAGGACCCAGTATTACCATCAAAGGCGAAGTTACCGGCGAGGAAGACCTCCTGATCCAGGGAAAGGTTGAAGGCACCATCAACCTGAACGGCAATCAGGTCTCTATCGGCGAGTCCGGCCATGTCTGCGCTGATATCCAGGCCAAGGTTGTCAAGATCGATGGCAAGGTCACCGGCGATATCACCGGCATTGAAAAGGTGGTTATCTCCAAATCCGGCAACGTACACGGCAATATAGTCGCGCCGCGCGTCACGCTGGAAGACGGCGCTATATTCAAGGGCAGTATCGATATGGATCCAGCCAGTGCTGCCTTTGCCAAGACGTCACTGGCAAGCCACCAGACTACTCATTCGGTGGCGACGCCTCTCAAGGCTTCCGGCCTGGACCTGAAAAGCGTCTAAAAATGGAGTTATCGCAATGCTGCAGGCTCGCCTTCTGGCGAGCGCACACCGCTGTAGCCTCGCAATAGCCCCTTGCGTAAACCATCGACACAAGCGTCCAAGTTACTTCCCTACCTATTCGAGCAGATCGATGAGGAACAGACGGTAACTGTTTTTCATGTGGGGCCCGCCCTGCCTGAGACAGTGGATTTTTTTTCCATTTACCGCTGCAAACTGCATTTCATCGATCTGTTCTGCGAGTTGCCCATTGTCGCCAGCGAGGATGCGGTACCCACACAGGTGCAGCTGTTTGAAGACCTGCTACAGTTTCCGGCACACACGCGCTTCGATATCTGCTTGTTCTGGGATTTGTTCAATTTTCTCGACAGTTCCGCCATCAATGCCTTTCTTGCGGTCCTGCGCCCGTACCTGAAGGAGAACAGCATGGCGCACGCTTTTTCTGTACATAATCTCAGGACGCCCCAGGGCAGTCACCTCTACAGTATCAACCAACGTGATACCCTCAGTTTCAGAAACAGACGAGCCGCGCTGCCGGGCTACGCTCCCCACAGTCAGAGTGAGTTGAAAGAATTGCTGAACTGTTTCAGGGTCGAACGCAGCGTGTTGTTGCCCGATAGTCGACTGGAACTCCTGCTGCAAACCAGACTGTAGTGCTGACTGCGATGGAGCGTGGTTTTCACCCATTGAGTCCCGTTCATCCGCGCATGGCACACGTGCAACGAGGAGCCTGCGCAATTCAGCAGTTTGTCCTATACTTTGGCGTATGAAAAGTCGATACGAGTACCAATGGCTTTCGGCACTGTCATTTCTGTGGTGCCTATCTGGCTTTGCTGCAACCGTTTACAAATCGATTGATGAGAACGGCATCGTTACTTATTCGGACACCAGACCAGCGCAAGGTATTCTGGTGGAAACGTTGGAAATTGATTTCCCGGCAGCACCGCCCGGTGAGCAGACGCAGCAGCGACTGCAGGACATGCGTGAGACTACTGACCGTATGGTTGCCGATCGCATGGCGCGGGAAAAACAGCGCGCTGAACTGCGTCAACTCGACGCACAAATAGCTGCCCAGAAAGCAGCGCAGGAACGCCCCGATTATGACGACGATGACACGATTTACACCGGGTATTATGATTATCCAGTCCGGCGTCCCTGGTGGCCTGCTTTCCAACCCCGACCAGAGCATCCGATAGCCCATCCGCCGCTGCTTCCACCCGTTGAGCAACGCCCGCCCGACATTCGACCGTTACCAAGCAACGACTACCCGGCATCGCTCATACGCAAAAGTTACGATCCCAAAGTCCAGGAGGCCTTCCGCTAACTGCACGCAACCCTTCGCAGTGATGGCTCCGTATCGACTAGAATCTGCGCGACAGCGCTGCGCCCACCGTCCACATACTGAATTTGTTGAAGTCAATGTCATCGTCCAGATCCGCGTAGTTCACGCTCAGGTTCGGCGTCCACTTACCCAGAAATCCAACGCTGCCAGGAAATGAGACCACTGAGGACACTGCGAAGCCATTGGCATTATTCTTTTCCCCAAAGATGGGATTAGTCTTGTCGCCACTTAGATCAGTGTAGGACACCTTGCTCAACCAATTGAGATGCTCAGTCTTGTAAGTATGGCCAAGAGACACAACGCCACCATCCTGCGACATCGCGTCACCATCCAGATTTCGGTCTACATAGGCTATAGCGGGGCGAATAATGTTGGCGCTGTCTATCTTATAGTCATACCCCACCTCAACAGTTGTGATATCACCGTTACGATCCAGTTGATGTGCTTGTGCCTGAGTCAAGGCCCCATTAGCAACGAGGGCATTGCCACTGAATTCATCGTCTATGTCGCGTTTTTTTGCTGCGATCTCCACGCCGAACCCGGAGCCCAAGATGCTGTCCCAGGTCAGCTGCACACCCGAGGTCTCCATATCGGTCGACCGTCGGTTTACGTTGGTCTGATAAGGGTCGGCATAAACTTTGGTGGCCATACCGGCAGGAGACAAAAGATCCAGCCGCGTTTCACCAAATGAATCAAAATCATGGCGCACTGAAAATCGCGTGGTGCGATCAAACTCGATCAGGTCGCTGAAATCATTGGCCACCGAGAGTCGGGTCTTGCCGCCCGAAAATGTGTAGCCAATGTCAAAGTTCGCGACGGGCATAGCCAGACTTTCAGATTCAGGGCTACCCAAGTTATCGATACTTTTCGATCCCAGATCAATATTAAGGCCGTCAATTTCTGCCAGGAAATTCGTTTCGATTTCGCCCCCGGCATAACCCAGATTAACAAGGCCACCAAAGCCCGGCTCGCCCAATGGTGGCAGCGCCAGCGTCGGCAGAGAAAAACCCGCCAGCAGCGGCAGCATCAGAAGCTTCTTCATGGTTTTTTCCCCTCTTGTGATTAAGATAAATCAACAAAGATTCTAACAGACAAGTTTGATGCCAAGCCTATGCCTCATGCTGGTAAATATTCACACATGAAATGGTCACCGGCGCTACATCTGCTGCAGTGGTCGTTCAATGCCGCGCACTGAAGTACAATGACACACTTTTGCATAGCCCCGCAGGCATCCACTAAAACATGCAAGACCCCAAAGAATTCCTCCTGGATATTGGCGAAATCGAGTTGTCCATCATCGAGTGGGCCGGTACCGGTGATCCCATTCTGCTACTGCATGCCACGGGCTTTCACAGCCGCTGCTGGAATCAGGTGGTGAAGCGTCTGCCGGGGCGCCATATCTACGCGGTGGACTTGCGCTTTCACGGCGCCAGCGGTGCTACCGGCGAGACGGACTGGCGTGTTATGGCTGAGGATGTTCGCCTGCTCATCGAGAAACTGGACCTCACTCGCTTGGTGGGAGTGGGCCACTCCATAGGCGGTCATTTGATCGCGCGCGCCGCCGCGCACGCACCTGAGCGCTTCAAACATCTCGTCCTCATCGACCCGGTGATCATGTCACCCGAACGCTATACACAATTCCAGAAGTTTTCTGTAGGCCTGCAGGCAAAGGACCACCCCGTAAGCCGGCGAAAAAACCAGTGGCGTGATGCACAAGAGATGTACGAACGCTTCGAGGGGCGGACTCCCTTCAAGACCTGGCAGCCCGCGGTACTGCGCGACTACTGTGACTACGCGCTGCGCCCGGCGGATAATGACGCCCTGCGCCAACTGGCCTGCGACCCGATCAACGAGGCCGGCATTTATGTCAACCAGAAGGGCAATGAAGCGATCCTGAACGAGTTGTCCAGGATAATCACACCGGTCACGCTGCTACGGGCCCCGCCCGGAGACGATTCCTTGCCCAACCTCAGCACTTCCCCCACATGGCCAGGGCTGGCCGCCGCACTGCCAGATTGTGAGGAGATATACCTGCCGCAGCTGAATCATTTCATTCCCATGCAGGATCCGGCACTGGTAGCTGACTGTATCCGGGCTGTGGCATAGTGTAATGCAGCCCATGCGCGCACCAGCGTCCTTAACAACAACGGAGAACAGCATTTATGAATACAGTGATTGGCAGCCTATTAATCTTATGCATCCTTCCCCTCACCTGTGCTTGGATAGCGGGCTATCACCGCCAGAAGCAACTCGGTAGCGTGGACAACAAGGAGCCCCGCATCCAATCATTGAAATTGACCGGTGCCGGTGCCCGCGCAGTGGCTGCCCAGGCCAACAGCTGGGAAGCATTGGCAGTATTCAGTGCGACGATTCTGGCGCTATTTATCAGCGGCATCGATATGCAGAGCATTGCGAAACTGGCAATGGTGTTCGTAGCACTGCGCATTATCTATATCCCACTGTATATCGGCAATCTGGACAAGCTGCGCTCGCTGGTTTTCCTGGCTGGCTTCGGTATCTGCATGTACTTGTTCTATATAGCGCTCTCAGCCAACTGATCAGGCAACATGTATCAAAACAGCCGGCGCATGCGGTATTAAGGGCGAACCATCAAGACTCGCTGTGCCACAATGAAACCCAACTACCCCGGTTAACGAGAATGCTCTATGCCTAACAACCCCAACAAGGCTATCGTAGAGAAAATGTGGCAGGCGCTGGGCGAGATGAATTGGGATGCCATGAAACGTTGCATGCACCCAGAAATTCATTATCGCGATGTGCCCAGTGATGACCCGGGCGCCTTTGGCCCCGAAAACTGCGTAAAGCGCCTGCAAATTGCGTTCAAGCACCTGCAAAAACAGGAACAGGTTACCCATCATATCGCCGTAGACGGTGATGTAGTGTTCCTTGACCACACTGAGACATGGACATTCACATCAGGGGAGAAAGCCGCACATACCTTTGCCAGCATGCATGAAATCAAGGATGGACTGGTGTACCGCTGGAGCGATTACTGGGATATGCAGAAGTTCGTGGGGCAGTTTCCCGCCTGGTTTCTCGAAGAGATGATGAAATCCACGGCAGCCGATTTCACTGACTGAACCGCATATGGTCGCGCTCTTGCCTCCCTACTCCTGAAAAGTAGAAACATGCAGCTAAATGATAGCGAAGGAAGATTAATTTCACTCGCCGCCGGTGTCGTACAGGAGTTTCCACCGGAGGATGTCGTTTACGCCGCAGCCGGCGCAGGTTTTAACGCGACAGGGATCTGGTGTGACCTCGCATCGTGGAACAGCACACGCAGCGACCGGGTCAAAACGGCGCTGACAGAAACCGGATTGTGCGCCCTGGATCTGGAAGTAGTGTGGCTTAAACCCGGTGAAGCACTCAGCACACACGATGCCATGCTTGAGATCGCGCTGGACCTCGGCGTCCGCAATGTACTGTGTGTATCTTCAGAACCGGATATTGCCCATACCAAAAAGCGCTTCGAACATCTTTGCAGGAAAGCCGAGGCCGGAAGACTGCGGGTGGTGCTGGAATTTCTGGCATTTACAGAAGTAAGGTCGCTGCGACAGGCTCTGGAGGTTGTGCAGGACGTCGCCCACCCTTGCGGCGGCATTCTGGTGGACACACTACACTTGCAGCGTACTGGCGCGAGTGCACTAGATATGTCTGCGGTAAGCCCGACCCTTATGCCCTATATCCAGCTGTGCGATGCCAGCGCTGAACCGCAGGACAGCAGTCCAGAAGGTCTGCTGAAAGATGCGCTGTACCTGCGCCAACTACCGGGAGACGGCGAACTTCCCCTGAAAGAAATACTGGCACAGCTTGATCCAATGTTGCCCCTGAGTCTTGAAATTCGCTCACGGGCGCTGTTGGAAAAGTACCCCTGTGATGCGCTAGGACGAGCATCACAGGTATTCAAGGCGACACAGCACTTCCTGCGAACTGTTGCAGTTACGCACCCTGGAATGTGACCGGCAAGCTGTCCGGACCACGGAATGAAAAACCGATGATGCGGGAAGCCTTTTGCGGATCGGGTTTCAGATTATGCAAGCGATCCAGCAGTGCATTCAATGCCACTTCCGCTTCCAGCTTGGCCAGGTGTGAGCCGGCGCAGTAGTGACGACCATAGCCAAAGCCGATATGCTCATTGTCAGCGCGATCAATATCAAATCGATCCGGCTCCCGGAACTGCCTTTCATCACGATTGGCGGAACCAATGTGACAAAGAACGGACGAGCCTTTGGGTATCGCTACGCCACTAATTTCTGTGTCGCTGGTGGCCTCTCGTATTAAAGTACCAATGGGGGATTCCCAACGCATCGCCTCATGAAATAATGCCGGTATCAGCGCTCTGTCATTCCTGACTCTCTCCATCAGGTCAGGATCATGCAGCAGTACATAACACACCGTACCGAGCAGGTGATTAGTAGTCTCTGCCCCCGCCAGTACCAGTAAACGCAAGAACGATACCACTTCATAATCGGATAATTTTGCGCCGTTGATTTCAGCGGTAACCAGCATACTGATCATGTCCGAGTCAGGCTTCTTGCGCTTGGCCTCGACAATAGGCGTCAAAAAGTTGAGTAATTTTTCCGAAGCAATTAATCCTTTTTCCGGGTCATGCGCGACCAGACAAAGATCGATACCCCAGCGGTGCACCTGGTCGAGGTCATCGGACGGCAAGCCGAGCAGCGAAACAAATACGGCCAGTGGAAACTTGAAACAAAAATCGTGATGCAAGTCAGCAACGCCCTTTCGCACAAAGGCATCAATCGTCGAGTCTGCAGTTTTCTGCACCACTTCGTGGAAATTGTCACCCTTCAACACACGCGGCGTCATCGATGGGGTTATCAGGGTGCGATGCTTCAAATGTTCTTTGCCATCCATCCCAATAACGGTTGGCCCCATCACAATACCCATGGTGCGCTGATTGATATCATTGGAAAACTGCTTGTCATTTTTAAGCACACCCAATACATCGACATAGCGCGTAATCAGAAACGATCGATTGCCATCCATGTCCATGGCGCCCGGTCTGTTCGTCGTTTCAAAGACAGGGTGATCTCGGCGCAGCGAGGCGTATATAGCATGGGTATTGGTCACGGGTGCCATAGGCCCCATTCTGAGTAGCATGCCTATATCGAGATCGTCCTCATTGATCACTGCTGCTGCATTTTGCATCGACCCCTCCCGCTATCCAACGTTATTCTGCTGCCGAACTCCAGACCCAGTCGTGTAATTCATGCAGTGAATCTGATCGCGAAAACAACTCGCGCGCTTCAGCCGTACTCAGTGAGTGTAGCCCCTCCTCCATGGCCTTGTACATCAGACCCTGGGCGTAGTGCTTCTGGCGACGACTGAGCAACTCCTCCGGGGGCAACAGGGTCAGGTGCAGAGCCTGCGCGGACGGTTCGCGTAGCGCATCACGGGCGCCTATCGAACTAGGCTGGACGGAAGCCATGGCCTTGTCGAATTCAACCAGTACTTCGGGGCGTTGTCGTTCTTCGGGCGTGATGAACAGCCCCATAGCGCGAGTGATACGCCCCAGGTGTACACTGCTGGAGAGCATGGACAACGGTATGGATAGCAGTACACCGCCGACGACAGGCACGAACCACCCAAAATAATCTGGTACATATATGAAAGCTAACACCCCGGCCGTAATCCCAATCAGTGTTTGTACACCGTGCATGGAGACTGCCTCTCGAAAACTCGTACTATGATCACCACGCTCCTGAGCAGGCCACCCGATAGTGCGACGCAGGAGAATGGCCCATACGAACTTGGTCTGAAACAACATCAGTACGGGAGCTACCAGGATCGAAAACAGAGTTTCCATTAACGCGCTAACAGTGGCGCGAAAAATGCCGCCAAACGCTCGCCGCCGCGTTCTATCGAGCACAATCAATATCAATGCCATGATCTTGGGCAAAAACAGCATCGCCAGCGTAACAAGGAGTACAACTTTCATCTCTACAGTGAAGGAGACCGGCCATAATGGCCCCAAATGATTGCGAGAAAAATAATCCGGTATCGCCTGCAGTTGGTTATAGGCCTCCATTCCGGTCAGCAGCAGAAAAATGGCCCATAGCGGCGATGAGAGGTACGACATCACACCCATTGCGAAATGCAGGCGACTGACCGGATGCCAGCCCTTTGCCCCTATCAGTCGAAAATGCTGCAGGTTTCCCTGGCACCACCTGCGGTCGCGTTTTGCGAAGTCAATCAGCGTCGGCGGCAACTCCTCGTAACTGCCGCTCAACTCATAGGCCAGCCAGACCCGCCAGCCCGCGCGGCGCAATAGCGCGGCCTCGACAAAATCATGGCTCAGTATCTCGCCACCGAACGGTTCGCGGCCGGGAAGTTTTGGCAAGCCACAATGCGCAGCGAACGGAGCGACCCGTATGATCGCATTGTGTCCCCAGAAGTTGCTATCACCAAGCTGCCAAAAACTGGCGCCTGCGGTGAACAGCGGGCCATAGGCGGTACTGGCGAACTGCAGGATGCGCGCAAACAGTGACTCCTTGTTGACGGGCAGCGGCGGAGCCTGGATCAACGCAGTATCCGGACTGGCCTCCATCAGTCGCACCATCTTCACGAGCGTGTCGCCGGCCATGATACTGTCTGCATCCAGCACGATCATGTAACGGTAATCACCGCCCCAGCGCTGCACGAAGTCGGCGACATTACCGCTCTTTCTGGCGGTGTTGTCCTTGCGGTTGCGGTAAAAGATACGGCCATGCGCGCCCAATTCGGTACACAACCGGTACCACTCACACTCCTCGCGTATCCAGATATCAACATCGCGCGTATCGCTGAGGATAAAAAAATCAAAGGTGTCCGCGAATCCGGTTTTCTCGAGTGAGCGCCAGATGGCCCGGGCACCGGCGAATACGCGATCGGGGTCCTCGCTATAGATAGGCATAAGGATCGCGATACGCGCGTCAGCGGGCAGTGGGCCGCACTCGGTCGACAGCACATTGCGCCGACGCCTGGCGAAGTAGTCCATGCGGGTCAGCAGTACCCAGAAGCCCAGCGTCGCCGCCCAGAATGAACCGGCAATCCACAGTATCAGGATGGCATACAGGGCAAGCAGTAATAGCTTGAGTGTGGTCAACCCGCCGCTGGCGTAGGCGGCATGTAACAGAAACATGGCACCCAGGGTGGTAAGCCAAACCAGCAACAGGTAAACGGTACGGCGGAACCAATAGATGCCACCGTCCAGCTTCTGACGCCATTTATCCTGCGCAGGTGGCTGGCTCACCGGGACGCCCGGAACAGCCAGTGCAAGGGGTTCAGGGAACGCAGTTGAATAACCTGTGTCGGGAACTCGATCAGCGCATCCTCAGGAACCGGTCGCGGACTGTCTGCGGTCACCGCCTTGCACAGTTGCTCGCGCACAACAGGAGCAACCTCTCCATCGACGTCCGCAAACAGCGCGTTGACAAGATCAACGTGCTTTTCATCCTGTAACACCACAAGGATGCCGGCAATCTCCCTGTCGTCGCGCAGCGGGTCTAGGTTGGCAACCATCGACAGCCTGGCATCAATCGCGTCCCGCAGGCGTTCCACTGCTTGCTCTACGATGTCATCTACCGGGATTTCGCCGATACGCACCTGAAGTTCAGAGACAATATTAGCCACCCAGCGCGACCGAACTCCAGCAGACTCAATCCCCACCTTACGCAAGTACGTATCGAGTACGGGCTGCACCGCACCGATCCAGCTCATATCGGCCTCGGAAGGACTCAATACTTCTCTTTCAGCCATTGATAGGTCCAGGTTTCGCTAATGAAGTTTTCGCCCGAGCGAAGATTGCAGCGCAACTCGGCCAGCGGATCATCGCCAGGAGTAAATTCAAAGAAGACCCTATATCCGCCGGTATAGGGATTGCGCTCCACAACCGGTATTCCAAGAGCTCCAGTTGAGGAGAATACATCTGCGGTTACCACTGTCGTGTCGGGTAATCGGGCAATCTCTCCGCCGGCAAAATCGACAACGAAGCGACGCTGGCTGGGATCATGGTGTTTACCGGGGCCGATCCCCATAGAAACAGCGCGACCCACCAGCGTATCCAGTTGCGGACCCTTCCCAAAGCTCAAAGTGTATTCAAACGTACGCGTGGAGCCAGCGGTTACGGGCTCCGCAGGTACCCAGAAGGCAACGATATTGTCGTCGAACTCGCTGTTAGCGGGAATTTCTACCAGATCTATGCTGCCTGCCCCCCAATTGCCAACAGGGGTGATCCAGGCGCTGGGGCGCCGTTGATATTTCGCCTCCAGATCCTGGTAGCGGCCAAAGTCGCGTTCACGCTGCAACAATCCAAAACCACGCGGCTGGTCGACCCTGAAACTGCTGAAGGCAAGGCGCTGTGGATTGTTCAGCGGGCGCCAGATCTGCTCACCATTGCCGGCCTCAATCAGCAAGCCATCGGAGTCATGCACCTCCGGCCTGAAATCATCCACATAGTGCTGTGTGGTCTTGCCGTGGTAGAACATACTGGTCAACGGAGCAATCCCCAGCTTTTGAATATTGCTGCGAAAATTAAGATGCGATGTCACAGCGATCTCTGTTGCCTCGCCCGGCTTGATCACAAACCGGTAGGCTCCCGTCACGCTCGGTGAATCAAGCAGGGCATACACGGTGAGTTGCTTTGCGCCCTTGGCGGGCTTCTCCAGCCAGAACTCCCGGAATACAGGAAACTCCTCGCCCTTCGGCAGGCCGGTATCCACTGCCAGGCCCCTCGCCGACAGGCCATAATTCGCATCGCGGCCCACAGCGCGGAAATAGCTGGCACCCAGAAACGCGGCTATCTCGTCGAAGTACTGGTGCACATTAAGCTGGTAATGCAAGCGGAAACCGGCGAAGCCAAGGTCATTCGGAACCTCCATCGGGACAGGTAATCGACCAAAATCAAACATGCTCGGCACAAACTCAACCGGTACCTGTTTGCCCTCTTCAACCACATTGATAAGTACCCGATCGCGGAAAATTGAACCACGGGAAAAGTACTGCACCTGAAACGGAAGATTGTCCTGGCGCCACATGCTCTGGTCGGGGCGAAAGCGGATATCCCGGTACTGGTCATAGTCCAGGTTCAGCAGAAAGGGTGGTAGCGCGGGCGTATTTTTCGCGTAGGGTTTGGCGGCCAGTGCCGCTGCCTTTGCCTGCACTTGCTCAAAGCCCTTAAATTCAACGACGGGGGGTGGTGCTTTGGCTGCGGGTGCAGGTGCCACCTTGGGTGCTGCCTTAGATGCTACCTTGGGTGCCGCCTTGGGTGCTGCCTTAGATGCTACCTTGGGTGCCGCCTTGGATGTTGCTTTAGGCACCGCTTTTGATGGCGCATCCACCTCAGCGGCATAAAGTGCACTTCCCGGCAGGGCCTGAAGCACGCTCCAGAGGAATACACCTTGCCAAAAAGGCAGGTTTGATCGGTTTCGGCTTACCATCGTCATGTTGCTGTTATGTCCTGCCCAAACGTTTGGCGGTCATAATAGTCGTTGCCATGCTCGGTGAAAAGCTCAGTCAAGGGTAGTTTTACGCCTGCCAGCGAACTAACGTCTACGCTAGACAGAAGTCTCGCATCCACGGCCAAGCCCGTGGCCCACACTACTGAGTTAGTCATCGGACCGAAAAGCCGAACGGTATGCAAGCGAGGAGGCCCTTCTCGATCGCTGTCGGCTCCTCGCGCCAGGCGATGATCCTGACTGGCACTTGGCAATAATATGCCCAGCCAAACTACCCAATTTTGGAAATCGGGGTAAACAACCTACACTGGACGGACTGTATTGTATTGCCCTGGGAGGACTTCAATTCATGGCCATGGACGTTGCCCCCTATGTAGATCCCGTTAGTACCGCTGTGATCGTTTCAGAATGCCAGGATGCCGTACTCGGCAATCACTCTGCGTTAGCCGGGCTGGTTGCTGCAGTAGCGGCCGGCAACATGGTGCAGCATATTGCCGACTTGCTTGAATGTGCACGTCAGCACCGGGTAAAGATCTTTCACTGTCTAGTGGCACGTCGGGAAGATGGCTACGGTGACCCATTGAACACGCCGCTAACCCACATGATGGCTCGCCGCACTGGTGCGGGCTCCGGCATGGCAGCAGGATCGATCGGCGCGCAGCCGATTGCCGCTCTCGCACCGCAGGCGGGCGACATTGTTATTGAGCGACTGCATGGCATTACTGCCTTTCACGAAACGGGTCTCGATCACTTTCTGCGTAACAGTGGTATCCAGAACATTATTTTCACGGGCGTATCGCTAAACCTGGCCGTGTTCGGCGGCACTCTGGAGGCGGTCAATCGTGGATATCGTGTTGTTATTCCCAGCGACTGCGTGGCGGCTGACCCGCCGGAGTTCGGCGAGCTGTTGCTGCAACACAGTTTACGTAATATGGCTTATATCACTCAGAGCAATACCATAAAATCGGTGTGGAACAACGGCAGCTCGTAATGTGGAGCGTGTATCGCCTGTACACCTGACGACAAATTTGATTTACTTCCACTAGGCGTTTATCGGGAATACCGACATGCAGGAACTGGGGACTGAATACCTCGAACTTGTTGCAAGCTCCTATATTGTTTTGTTTTTGGCCTATCTGTCACTACTGCTAAGCTGGCCTCTATTTCTATGGCTGGAAAAAGTTACCCCCGTTCAAAAACATACGCCGCGTTCCAACTACCGGCTGAATTGGAAAATCACCTTCAGCAACCTGTTGCTTGCACCCGCATTTCTTTCCCTGGTCGTGCTGTCGACACTGGGCTTGGTCAGTTTGATGGGGTTCCCCAGTCTACGAGTACCCGTATCGGAGATTTCGCTTGGCATTCCTTTCCTGGATGTTTTTTTGCAAGGCGCGCTGATTTTTTTCACCGCCGTCTTTCTCGCAGATTTTTCTTACTACTGGTGGCACCGCGCACAGCACAAAATTCCCCTCCTTTGGGAGCTACATAAACAACACCATAGTGATGAGAACCTCAATAGCACGACTATTTACCGCTCACACTTTCTGGAGCCCGCCGGACAGGCGTTTTTCAGAGTACTAACGATAGGATTGATCTTCGACACGACTGAGACCCCTCAAACCATACTCGCCATGGTGGCGGGAGTGTTGTTGCCTGCCCTGTGGGACTACTTTATCCATGCCAACGTCCGGATAGATACATTGAATCGTTTGTTGCCGTTTTTCTCTGTGCCACAATTTCACTGGATACATCATTCCAGAATGCCCGAGCACCGGGATAAGAATTTCGCTATCTGGTTGCCGCTGTTTGACATCGCATTTGGCAGCTACTACCACCCCCGAGTCGATGAATACCCTGCAACCGGGCTTGCCTCCGGTGAAAAAATTGAATCTGTGTGGGAAACACAAACCGGCCCCTTCGTTGCCTGGACCGCTATGCTAAGAAACCGTCACTTGCGCCAGTTGCAAGAACACCCCAATTGACAGCGCTAACTCTCCCTGCCCGCCGATAGAACATCGTCATACAGCCCACCGCTATATTTACCACTGACAGTTAGCGTATGCTGGCGTCATAACCAGATAATAACGAAGGTGGGCAGATGACCCTCAACAAGAAGATATTAGCGTTGCTTCATATTGCCCTGTGCGCGAGCCTATTGCCCGTTCCCGGGCTGGCGCAAGAGTCGACCACTGGCGATCGCCCCATACTCGAAGAACTCATCGTAACAGCCCAAAAACGCGAACAAAATCTACAGGACGTGCCGGTGGGCGTGTCCTTGTTATCGGGCAAGTCGATGCAGGAGGCGCAAATCAAGAACGCCGCTGAGTTGGCTACCCTGCTGCCGACTCTCAACGTGCAGGCCAGCTCCGGACCCTCGACCTCGTCATTCAATATTCGCGGCATCGGTACGCAGGCTTTCAGCCCTGGCGTTGATCCAAGCGTATCCACCATGCTCGATGGCGTTGTGATGGGCCGCTCCGGCATGGCATTCCTGGATCTGGTCGATATTGAGCGGGTTGAAGTCTTACGCGGACCACAGGGCACACTCTACGGCAAGAATGCATCCGGTGGGGTGGTACACATCATCACTAAAGATCCGACGCCTGAACTCAGTGGCACCGCCGCAGCCACGGCGATAGAGGATAATGAGTACCGCCTCGATGGCAGCATAGCCGGCCCGATTACAGACACACTTGGCTACCGCCTGACCGGTTCCGGGGTGGATGACGACGGGTACGCAGAGAACTATTATACCGGTGACAATATCAACGACTCGCAGAGCTACAACATTCGCGGTAAATTGCTGTGGCAGGCGACCGATGCGCTGGAATTCATGCTGGCCAGCGACTACAGCAAGAGTGATAGCCACGCTACCGCGCTCAGCGTACGCGCCATCCTGGCGGGTCCCGATCAGCAAAAATTGTTGGAAGAACAATTGCCTGTGGTGCCCTCCAAGCACAATCAGGACGTCAACAATGATCAACCGACCTTCACACATATCCGCAGTGGGGGCACCTCACTCACCGTCAACTGGGACCTGGATGAGTATGTTCTCACCGCCATCACCGCCTACCGCGACTGGCAGAGTGAAAGCATTGTGGATTTCGATAATTCACCGGAAAATCCGCTCGCACTGAGCTTTCCATCGCCTCCCAAGACCGACCAGAATCAGTTTTCACAGGAACTGCGGCTGGCATCGGCACCGGCGGACTGGGGTTCCTATGTGGTCGGCGCTTTCTACTTCGAGCAGGATCTCGATACCAGCAACACCACCACCACCGGCTATCTACAATCCCTTGGTGTTCCTGGCCCCCCCACCACCCGGGCCTCAAAAACCGACGTCAACAGCAAGAACGCGGCCATGTTTGGCGAGGTCAACTTCAATATCTGGCGCGATTGGCAGCTCATCCTCGGCGGTCGCTATACCTACGATGATCTCAATTATCATACTATGGCGGATCGCACCGACGGTGCCATTTTCGGGCCCATCGGCGAAACCAGCGACTCTATCAACGAAAGCGATTTTTCACCGAAGATATCCTTGCAATGGGATGTGAGCGAAGCCGCCATGGTCTATGCCAGCTATGTGAGCGGCTATAAAGGTCCCGCGTTTGACACCGGCCTGATTACAGGGGGATCATCGGTCAAACCTGAAACCAGCGATTCCTATGAAACAGGACTGAAGTCGCGCTGGCTCGATAATCGCTTGATACTAAACATCGCCGCGTTCTATGCCGAGTACCATGACTTCCAGGCGGAGACATCGATTGATGAAGGACCCCTCGGCACTATCATACTGACCAACGCGGGCGAAGTGTCCACCCAGGGGGTGGAAATCGAGTTCCTGTCCCAGCCGACAGACAACTGGACCCTCAGCGGTGGCATTACCTACACCGATGCCACCATAGACGACTACCCCAATGGCAATTGCAGCGGCGGACAAAAGTATCGCGGTGAGTGTCCAAACAAATTCCAGGACCTGTCCGGGGGCGAGCTACCGTACGTCCCGAAATGGAAGCTGAACCTCAGTACTGACTATACGATCCAACTGGAGGATGCTCCGTTCGACGTTATTCTCGGTGCCAATTTGCGCTCCCAGGATGATGTGCTCTATGAACTCTCGCAGGATGACTATACGCGCCAGGATGCCTATAGCATTGTCGATATTCGCACTGTGCTGGCCGGCAAGAACGAGGGATATCGCGTGACGGCGTTTGTGAAAAACCTGTTTGATACCAACTATGCTTCCCTGATTTACGCCAATCCCTCGCCGCTACTGGCAAACGGCTATATTCAATTGGTGCCGAAATACGCCAATCGAACAGTGGGTATCGAAGTCAGGTATGACTTTTAGGTAGCAGACAGGCAATGACACCCAGCCGCTACGCCTGCGATCTACTTAGCGAAATGGGTCTCGATGCAACCCAACTCGTCGCCGCCGATACACGCAATGAACCCGTATTGTGGGCGGCATCCGGCGCCCAGTACCTGACCAGGGAACCGCACGGTATGCCGCTACCCTCCCCTGCGCCATTGGCAACCTGTGCACAGGGTACGTGGCTGGCACTAGCCACACTGAGCGGGGGCACCCTGAGCCCTGGGTTTTCCGCTTACCAGTTGCTGGGTGAACGCGCGGCGACCCTCGGGCTGCAAGGTCGCGGCACAGTATCAGCCGGGGGCGCATGCCGATTACTCGACTGTGCCGATGGACAGCTGGCACTGAATCTTGCCCGGGAGGATGATTGGCATCTACTGCCAGCCTGGCTTGAGTGCCCGGCCGATGATTGGGAGACAGTCGCACAGACTCTGCTCAACCGCCCCTGTGCACCCATGGTTGCACGCGCCCGCCTGCTGGGTCTTGCGGCGGCTCAATCGGCCCCACCGAAGCCCCTGCGCGATTGGTACAAGACTGCACGCCTGGTCCCCGAGGCAAAGCCACCACGGTGTCCGCCGCTGGTAATAGACCTTTCGGCACTGTGGGCCGGCCCCCTTTGCACCCAACTTCTCGGCCAAATGGGTGCACGCGTCATCAAGGTGGAGAGCACCGCGCGACCGGACGGTGCCAGGGCAGGTTCTCCCCAAATGTTTGACCTGCTCAACGCCAATAAGCAGAGCGTGGCACTGGACCTTGCCAGCACCAACGGCAAGCGCCAGCTCCACGAACTGCTGGCGCGTGCCGACATAGTTATCGAATCAGCACGACCACGGGCGCTGGAGCAAATGGGTATTGAGGCATCTGACATCGTTCGCGCAGGTGCCGGTCGCGTTTGGCTATCGCTCACCGGTTACGGGCGTGACGCACCGATGCGCGACTGGATCGCTTTCGGCGACGACGCCGGGGTCGCCGCCGGTCTCAGCTGGCTGCTGCGCGAAGCTAGTGGCTACACTGTGTTCTGTGGCGATGCGATTGCCGACCCGCTGACGGGATTGCACGCTGCCCTGCTCGCGTGGGCAGCGTGGACACGGGGCGGGGGCGTCCTGCTTGACGTATCACTGTATGGCGTTGTGGCGCGCTGTATCGCGGCCGGTTGCACAAAAGACCAATCGGGTCCGTCACCGGGCCGATCTGAGGTCCTGTCGCCCTGCTCAAGGCCCATTTTGGGTTCGCCTACAGCCCTGGGCAGTCATACGTCAGAGGTTTTACTGGAGTTTGGTATCAGCTAGAAATGTTATACCACCGACAGAGGATTTTCTGACATTATAGAAGCGTGCTCGTTACACTGGATCCAACTACCGGTGTACTGGCGTTGAATAAATACTCCATATAATAACGAGAGGTATTTATGCTGCGGCATTTGACAAAGACAGCGGGCCGGTGGCGTGCTCTTTCACAACTGGCAATGATCGCTCTTTGGTTACCTGCCTCCACGGTTTCAGCACAAGGCAATACAGCCAATAGCAATCAAGGCCAAATGGCGCTTGAAGAAATCATCGTCACTGCCAGAAAGCGGGAAGAGTCACTGCAGGATACACCTGTGGCAATCTCGGCTTTTTCAGCCGAAGCACTGGAGATAGCGGGTATCGCCAACACACGCGATCTGCAGGAGTCCGTTCCAGGGCTTATTTTTAGTGAACAGGGGAACAAAGCGCCCTCCATCTTTATCCGTGGTATCGGTCAAAAGGAAGCAAATGCCGCCCTGGATCCCGGCGTGGGTGTTTACATAAATTCCATCTATATCGCCCGCACCGATAGCCAACTGCTGGATGTTATCGATACTGAGTCAATACAGGTCCTGCGCGGGCCTCAGGGCACATTGTTTGGTAAAAATAATACCGGTGGGGCCCTGTTGGTTAATACACAAATACCCCACACCGACGCACTGGAGGGTGAGGTTTCCACCCGCCTCGGTAACTACGGTCGCCGCGACATAAAAATAAGCGGCAATATCCCACTTAACAACGACACCCTGGCGACGCGCATAAGTGTAGCGAGTACCAAGATGGATGGTTACCTGGAGAGCACCTACAACGGTGAAGAATACGGCGACGAGGATCGCCTCGGCGCAACAGGACGGCTGTACTGGCAACCCGGTGACGTGTTCAGTACCGATGTGTTTTATTACCACTCAAAAATAAACGAAAATGGTGCAGGACTGACCTGCGTTCTGCAAAATCCGGGCGCGGCGTTTAACACCTTCACCTGGCCAGGGTTTACTGCGCCAAACTCTTACGAGGATCGCTGTAACGTCAGTCAGTCCGAGGCCGATGACGACAAGGTACTCATCAATGGTCCCAGCAAGTTCAAGATGACCAGCCAGATACTCGGGTTGACCCTGAACTGGGAATACGACGATTTTGATATCAAAAGTATCACCGCCTGGAGTAACCAGAAGGACATAGCTCAGGCAGATGACAGCGATGGCACGGATATACTGGGGGTGGGGACAGGAGACCTGGTCGTCCTGGGCGCTTTGCAGCGCTCGCTGGCAGCGGGTTACGGTAATTTCGCTCTGCCGGATGACGAGCAGCGCAATCAATACAGCGAGGAATTACAGCTTTCTGGTACAGCCCTGGACGAGCGCCTGGCGTATACCACCGGGATTTTTCTCGCTAAAGAGGAGTTGGAGAATGACATAACCGGCAATACGGTTGGCTATAACGGCTACTCCTACAAAGCAGATGTTGCGACACTCATACCTAAAATTATCGGCGCAAGTAGCGACCTTACCAATGAAAGCTATGCGATTTTCGCGCAGGGTACCTATGACGTCACTGACTGGTATCAACTTACCATCGGGACGCGCTACACCACGGAAAAGCGCGAGCGAGAAGCCACGATATATGAAGCTGATTGCGAAGCCATTCTGCAAGCCAACCTGGTACCCGGCGCAGGCAACCTTTGTGCGTTCAACGTATTGTCACTCGCCGATCCCAGCGGTTTTTACGCGAACCCTCCCACATTTCTTCCAATTCGCCTGGTCGATGAGTATCTCACTCTGGGAGGTGAAGTCATTACTGCCGACAATGGCAAGGTCAAGGACGACAAGGAATGGTCAAAGTGGACGCCCACGATTACCAACTCGTTTAACTTGCCGGACGAGTATCTGCAGGGCACCGTTCTGGACAGCACTCTGCTCTATTTCACGTATAGCAAAGGCTTCAAATCCGGTGGCTTTGAAATGAAGGGATTGGAAGTAACAGAGTTTGAGCCAGAGTCAGTAACCAACTACGAAGTGGGATTGAAAATCGACGCCTTGGACCAACGCATACGGTTTAACACCGCCTTTTACTATATGGATTATGACGATATTCAAATTCGGATTACGGAGCAAGGACGATCATTTGCCGATATTCTGCTGTTTATCGATAATGCCGGTGCCGCCACCATACAAGGCTTTGAAATGGAGTTGACGGCACTGCCTCTGCCCAATGTCATTCTGACGGCGACGACAAGTTACACGGATGCCAGCTATGATGAATTCATTGCGTCTGACGTGGACACTTCCGCCGTTCCGCCCGTGCAATCCGTGATAGACCGGTCTGACGAAAACTTTGCAGCTATACCAGAACTCACTTATTCACTCTCTGCGATGGTCATTTTGCCCAGCGCAATTGGTGATTTTGCCCCGCGCCTGTCAATGTACTATCGGGATTCATTTTTTACCGGGCTGGATGCTACCGCCTGGGAACCGGAATTTCGAGATCTGGCGACGATTGACGATGTGACGTTATGGAATTTCCGCGTCGGGTTTACGCCGAACAACAAGGACAATATTCAGCTTTGGCTGTTTGTCAACAACCTCACCGATGAGAATTACTTTCAGGGCGGCTTCTCGAACACAGAATCGCTGGGCGCTGGATCATTCGTGCTGGGAACACCTCGAACCTATGGACTTGAAGCGTCCATTGCATTCTGATCCAGATCACCATCGGCCCTGATGACAAATGTACTATTCTGTTAAATGACTTTGCAATTAATGCACCGACGAATACTGCTAATATTTTTTAGAAAACATTCCCTGTTCGTATACCACGCATTAATCCCGTAGAGACGAATTATCCCTCCTGGAGTTTTGAATAGAATATGATAGCACTAAACACCTGCGTTAAGCATCCAAGAATCCGTTTTGATTAACGCAACTCCGATGTCGTACTTACCATCTGCCTGAACTTGGTAGTATTCTTGACACTGCAACCTGCCTCCTTCTAAAACACGCTTGATATGGCTTTGGATACTCAAACACTGAAAAAATTGACGCCTTTCATCAGCACTATTCTGTTTGGGCTGGCCGCGTATGCTGTCCACCTTCAGATTGCAAACTATGGATGGGGCAAGCTGTGGACTGATCTGTTAGCCACACCATTTCAAACGCTGGAAACGATGCTCATCATGACCATTTTCGGCTATATGACTCTGAGTCTGTGTGAGTGGATAGCTATTCGCTACACCAAAGAAAGGTTGAGCTATCGCTTTATCCTATTAGGATCATTTTTGAGCAACGCCATTAGCCATAACCTGGGGGCTTCACCCATTACTGGGGGCGCGATTCGCTACAGGTTTTATAGTCAGTGGGGCCTGTCTAACCGTGCAATCGCCAAAATCACTGTGTTTGGCACCTTAAGCTATTTTTTAAGCGCCTTTACGTTACTAATTGTTGGCAGCCTGACCCAACCACATCCAATCCCAGTGAATTCTGGAATCGCAAAAACAACTGTTCACCTGTTGCTCTTAATCGGCAGCATTCTTATTGTCTCCTGGATAACGATTTCATTTTTTCACAAAAGCCAACTTAAAGTTGGTCGAATACAGATCTCATTGCCAACACCTTCACTGGCCGTTCAGCAAATTGCCGTGGGCGCTATAGACCTGACCATTGCAGCCATTGTGCTCTACATCCCCTTAATGCAAGTTGCGGATATTGGTTTTAGTGAGTTCATAATCTATTACGTTGTCGCGCAGCTAATTGGACTCTTCAGCCAGGTCCCGGGCGGCATAGGTATATTTGAAAGTAGTTTTATGTTTTTGGCGGGGAATCGATTCCCGCCAACGCAGCTACTTTCGGCGCTCATTATGTATCGAATTGTTTATTACATAATGCCATTAATCCTGGCGGGAATACTCGTTGCTGCCTACGAAACAAGAACTCACCGCTTTGTATATACGCTCAAGCTTCATTATCTATTTAAAGTGTTCTATCTAGCATCCCCTAAAATATTCTCAACACTATTGCTAGTGGGTGGATGCATATTGTTAGCATCTGGCGCAACACCGGGAGTACAAGAACGACTTGATTGGCTGATATTTTTTGTACCGTTGCCCTTGATCGAATTTTCACATTTGGTCAACGGCCTGGTTGGCGTTGGCATGATATTTCTTTCTCGAGGTGTCAGTCTAAAAATGGATTCTGCCTATTACGCCACCGTAACCTTACTGTGTGTTGGAATGGTTGCATCTCTCGCCAAGGGGTGGGATTTTGAGGAGGCCATTATTCTAGGTCTTATGCTCATTACCTTCATTCCGGCCAGAAAATACTTTTATCGAAAATCCGCATTACTGAGATTAGAAATACCACCAACCCAGTTGATCATTGGTATCACGATCATTGGACTCTCTATCTGGTTAGGTTTCTATTCTTATGCAGATATTGGCTACTCGCATGGACTGTGGCTGCAATCATCACTGGATAGAACGGGTGATGCATCGCGCTTTTTACGTTCCATATTTGTCATTTCCGTTGTTATTGTTGGATTTTTGGGCTACCGCCTGGTGAGCAGGACCTCGAATGATCTAGCGTTGCCTACCAAAGACGAATTGGATATCGCTACTGGCATAGTTCATCGCTCCAATACGACAGACCATCATCTGGTATTAACGGGCGATAAATACATTCTCTGGAGCAAATCCAAAAACAGCTTTTTAATGTTCGGGGTTACCAATAAATTCTGGATTGCCATGGGCGATCCAGTTGGCGAAGCAAGTGAATTTGAAGAGCTGGCGTGGCGATTCCGTGAATCTGCTGACAAAGTTGCGGCGCAGATAGCCTTCTACGAGATAGGCAAGGAATACATTCCGTTGTATCTGGATTTAGGTTTAAGCTTAATCAAGTTGGGGCAACAAGCGTTGATTCCATTAAACTCCTTTGGACTGGAAGGAAAAAAACGTCAGAATTTTCGCAGTGCCATTAACAAGTATCAACGCGAAGGCTTTAGCTTTGAAATCATTTACTCTGCAGACGTGCAAGCCATCATACCCAGCTTGAAAAGAATTTCAGACGCATGGCTAAACGATAAAAACGCCAAAGAAAAGCGTTTTTCAATGGGGTTTTTTGATGAAGAATATTTGAGGCATTGCGAGTTGGCCGTAGTAAAAAAAGATGGTGAAGTCTATGCGTTTTGCAATTTGTGGACATTGGACAATCGTCATGAAATTTCAATCGACTTGATGCGTTATGTGCCGGGCACGCCCAATGGCATTATGGAATACCTTAGTATCAGCCTCGTTATGTGGGCAAAAGAGCAGGGATTTAGCTATTTTTCTCTGGGGATGGCTCCACTTTCAGGCCTGGAGGACCATGCTTTGGCGCCGCTCTGGCATAAAATTGGGAATACCATTTTCAAATTGGGCGGGAACTTTTATAACTTTGAAGGAGTCTTTTTTTATAAGGACAAATTTAGTCCGGAATGGAATCCAGTCTATCTGGCTGCGCCACCTGGACTACAGACGGCTTCCGCCTTACTAGCAGTAACAGCACTTATTTCAGGCGGTGTTAAAGGTGTATTTTCTAAATAGCGTCACCCAAATCTTTTTTTTCGCGAAGTACTTATGAGCTCAGTCAAACATGTCGTCATTGTTCAGAAAAAAACATATCTATATCGGCATTTTGGCTCTGGCGGCTTTGATTTCTGCAATCTATGTTGCGCTTCAATATCAAAATACTACTGATTCCCCTGAAGTAATTTTCGACGAAATGGTTTTAACTGCTAATGGCTTCAATGTTCGTCTCGTATATCCTGATTCTCCTGAGAAGGGCATTATACTTTTCCTTGCCGACAATACCGATGCAAACAAAACTACAGGCTATGCTAAACAATTTGCACAGCTAAGCTATTACGTCGCTGTGATTGATAGCAACCAGTTGCTATCAATCACAAGGGACAAATCCTCTCAATGTATAAATATCGCCCAAGAACTGCTGGATATTACAGAATACCTAAATCGGAAACTCGATCTGGATCCGGCTATTTTGCCCATTTTGCTTGGCCATAATGCAGGTGCAGCGCTGGTTTATAGCGCACTTGCACAAACCGAGGCCCATAGGTTTCATGCCGCTGTAAGCATCGACTTCAACGGGCAGCTACACAATGTCCCCGAGCTTTGCTCCGCTGGGGCATTTATACACTCCAGTGCAGACGGAACGCAGAACCTCGTGCCAATCGAGCACTTATCCTCTACCTGGTATTTATTTCAGGAGGACAAAAAAATTCAGCCATTGGCAAATCACGAATTTACGGACCAGATTGCCAATGCCAAACTGACGACGCAAACCGACGCAACTACGCCTGTTATATCAAATGTAGTCCAGATATTGAGCTGGCTGGACCCACGATTGTCCGACCAACTTTCCTCCGACAATAGCGAAGGAGACTTGCCACTCATGGAAGTCTCTTCGGAAGTTGATAACCCATCACAGACGCTGGCAGTTATGTTGACCGGTGATGGCGGATGGGCGGAAATTGACAAAGGCATTGCCGCTATTCTCGCAGAGCAAGGTATACCTACCGTCGCGCTAGACTCTTTAAGCTATTTCTGGAAGCGGAAAACACCTGAGGAAACTGCAGCGGCGATAGAGCAAATCATGTCTGAATATCTCGCAAAATGGCATAAGAAGCGTGTGATTCTAATCGGGTATTCTTTTGGTGCCGATGTTATGCCCTTCATAGCCAATCAGTTTACTGCTGAGAATAAGGAACTTGTCGCCCTTATCGTCTTGCTCGGCATTGGGAATACAGCGGCATTTGAATTTCATCTGTCGAGCTGGATGGATGCCGACGAAAGTGAAGGCCGGTTGCCGATACTTCCAGAGGTCAGGAACATGTCATGGGCAAAGAGCGTTTGTATTTATGGAAAATCCGACAAGGAAGCCGGTTGCATCGCTTTAAGTGAGCTAGGCGTAAAGACCATTGGCATGAGCGGCGATCACCATTTTGATGAGAGATACAGTGAGTTGGTACAGCACATTACCGACAACATAAAAACCAATCAATGATTTTGAATTGGCATATTGTGCTTAAGACAACAATCCGCGATTTACTCGGTCCTGCTAATCGAGGTAGCGCGACTGGAGACTCGCCTTGAATGCGGCAGTATCGAGTCCTGAACCGGTGGCGTGTTCAATCAATTCGTCCGGCATGTAGAGGCAACCCTGGCTGCGTATGTGCCGGTCGAGCCAACTAAACAACGGTGCGATGTCGCCTCTGGCCAGGCCGGCAAGCAGACCGGGGGTATCCCGCTGTGCGGCGGCGAACAACTGCGCGGCTGCCACCGCGCCGAGTGAGTACGTGGGAAAGTAACCCAAAATGCCCTCGGGCCAGTGTACATCCTGCATGACGCCATCTGTGTCATCGGCCGGTCTGACTCCGACCAACTGTTCCATCAGGTCGTTCCAGGCCAGCGGCAGATCCAGGGTGCTCAGCTCGTTGGCCAGTATCGCTTTTTCCAGCTTGTAGCGCAGGATAACATGCAGCGGGTAGGTCACCTCATCGGCAAAGACCCGCACCAGGCTTGGTTCGACTTTCCTGTATATACGCAGCATGTTATCCACTTCCCAGGCCGGCCCCGTGCCACCGAGAATACGTTTCATGGTGGGCACCAGGAAGCGGATAAACCCCTCGGAGCGCGCGGCCTGCATCTCCAGCAACAACGACTGGCTTTCATGCAGGGTCATGCCGCGACAATGGCCCACAGGCTGTCCCAGCCACTGCGGGGGACGCCCATCCTCATACAGCGCGTGACCTGTTTCATGAATCACCGCCATTAGGCTCTTCATGAAATCCGCTTCATCGTAGCGGGTGGTAATACGGATATCGCCATCGGCACCGCCGCTGAAAGGATGATGGGCGGTATCGAGGCGGCCGCGGTCAAACGGAAAGCCGAACACGCGCATGATCTCGTGGCTCAATTCTAACTGGTGCGCAATGGGGAATGGCCCCTGCGGCAAGGCGGGCGGAGGCAGCAGCGCCTGCTTTTCCATGACCTGCTTCACGAACCCGGGCAGAAAGTCCTCCAGATCATCGAATATCCTGTCGACCTGCACTTCCCGCCGGCCGGGATCGAACTGATCGAGCAGGGCCTCATAGGGCGTTATCCCCATAATCCCGGCTTTGATATTGGCCTCCTCACGCTTGAGTTGGAACAGCGTATCCAGTTTCGGCGCCAATCGTTTGAAATCATTGCTCGGACGCGCTTCCCGCCATGTCATGTGGGAATCTGACTGGGCCAGTACAATTTTTTCAACGAGCTCCGCAGGCATGGCATTGGCGTGGATAAACTGGTGGCGAATCTCCCGCAGGTTGGCACATTGCCAGGCATCAAGCTGGTCTGCCTCTGACTCTGCCTGATCGATGAGATCCGCAAGCGCACTGCCGGTTTCCATTTCATGCTGCATCACGCTGAGTTCTGCCAGTACCGATGCACGGGCGGGAGCAGCGCCATCGGGCATCATGGTCTGCTGGTCCCAGTGCAGGATACCGATGGCATTGTTGAGTGCTGAAACGCGTTTCTTACGCGCTTCCAGTTCCTGATAGGCCTGCATTGCTTGAACTCCTTAAGCGGAAAAATCAATATTGATAAGCTAACACGATCCATTATGGCTCGCGCAGCGTACAACATACGAACCATTGATTGCGAAAAATGGATTATCGCAGCCCAGACTGGTTTTCAGGTGTGGAGGTAGATGTGGGTCGGTATGTTTTGGTCACTCTGGCACTGCTGCTTTGCGGGTATGTTCAGGCCAGCGAAAGCACACTGCGTATGGTCGGCGAGGCACGCCTCACGTTCATGTTCTGGCCGGTGTACGATTCGCGGCTGTATAGTGTTGACGGTATCTACCGGGAAGGCCGTCTCCCGCTCTTGCTAGAAATACAGTACTTGCGCGATGTCGATGCTGGAGACCTTGTAAAGCATACGCAGAGTGAATGGCAGCGTCAGGGGCTTTCTCACGGGAGCGAGCAGCAGTGGCTGGAAACGCTGTCGCGCCTGTTGCCGGATGTCAGGGAAAACGATGTATTGGCGCTGGAAGTTGACGAACTAGGCAGTAGCACCTTTTTGGTCAATGGACGACCGCTCGGGCAGATCAATGACCCTCAATTTGGGAAACAATTTTTGGCCATATGGTTGTCACCCGACACTAGTCAACCTGAGTTGCGCCAGACGTTGCTTGGCATTGATTGACACCTTGCTCGCAACAGAATTTCAATCGCCAACGAGCAGTACTTTACTTCCCAACGTACAGATGTGACCACCGGCCAAGCTTGTCATTAGACCGTTTTTCGCGGTCATCATTGCGACAGACGCTTCCTTTGTCAGTCCAGGACGTCGAAGTAGATCGTCTTGGCTAGACCCTGAGCACCGGTGGCGTCGTCCGCTGCATAGGGTATCGCCGTCAACGTGTGCGCTCCCGGGGTGAGTATGACACTGGCGTAGTCGCCCTTTGTATCGCCGCCGAGCGCATAGGGCGGGGAGTTCTCGACTCGGACGGGCAGACCATCGAGCTCAAAGCGGACGGACTGCACGATACTGCCGTAGAACGAATCGTCGAGAGTCTCCGGGTACGCGTCGGCGCGAATCGTGAGTCGCGTCGGCAGTATCCTCAGATCAATCAAGGCACCGTCGCGAAGCATTTGCAGGTCCTTATCACTCGTTGCGTCAACTAGTTTAAAGAGCGAAATTCGTGGCTCTTCACACGCGACCGAGAAGATGCCGACTACGACACTTGCCGAGAGTCCGCCCGGATCGGTGGCTACAACAGTGACGTCGTAGCTGGTTGAGCTGCCTTCGTCACCGGTCCGCTCAAGCACACCGAGGATGCGCGCGGGGCTCCCACTGCGGAGTGTGAGGCCGTCCGGCAAAATCCCTGCTGCCGGGTCAATGCGATACTTGAGTGGGTCACCGTCCGGATCGGAGGCCCGTAAGGGGATCGTGACGTAGTCGCCACGGCAGTATAACGGTTCTACGCTTACACGAATTCGCGGCGCGCGGTTTTCCGACGCAAACGCGCTATCGGACATAGCGAAACCGACCAGCGTGAAACAGAAAAGCACTAGCACGAGAAAGCGAGTGGAACCGGTACTAGACACAACGGCCCCCCATGCTATATGAGCAAAAGGCAACGGCTCCCGAAAGAGCCGCTGCGCTTGATGACTATCTCATCCTCATCCGCTGTGCAAGGTGGATGACAGCGGGGTTAACCAGTCTAACGTCTCAAGATGTGGATTAAGCTACGAGAGGAGCTTTCCCATCCCTTCTTCTGGCCACGAGCACTAAACCCATCAAGGCTGAACCCAATAACCAGGCAGCTGCCGGAAGCGGCACCGCAGTCAGGTCATCAGAGATCAGGCTCCCTATCTTCTTCCCTTTGAAGTCCTCCCAACGAACTTTCAGATGGAACGTATCCAGAAGCGCGCCTGAGTCAAGCGCCAAACCGAGGACGATCGCGAGGTTGCCATCGGCCGAGGACGGCCTAGCGCCGAGATTCTCCGCAAAAGCACACCCACGCTTACTTGAACTCCCTGTTCCACTATCACAAGCGACACCCTGTGCACTGAGCTCGTCATTGTTGGCGCCCCAATCGGTTAATGACACAGAGGTAATTTTAAAATTTCCTCCGAGATCTTTTATCCCGATACCTGCAAGGTAGCCATCCACCCCACCTGCAAAAGAGGCTCCACTGGTATTGGCATTCAACGTAATCGTGCCCGTCTGCGAGCCTACGCCGGTCATGCTGGCCGTCCAAGAAACTCCATTTCCTACCAGTACTGTCGATGCATTGGCATATGAACCCACCAGCATTAGCAGACCCATCAAAACCGTCTTTGTTTTCATCATAACCTCCACCTATATCTAGAAATCACGCAACTGCATGACAGGGCACTTTTTAACACATTTAAGTGACACTTTTTTGCAGACCTGTGCCCACGCCACGTTTTGATAGTGATTTTTGTGACCCAGTTCCGCTTTTACAAATAGCAACGCTTCAGTGAGTTAGTCTGCCCCAAAACGGACCCGCTAAAGTAGCCATGCTCACTTCCCTTGGGATTTAGTGGGTGATCTCCTGACCGGACCTCCATCACGGTCAATCATAATTTAGCAAAAGGAATGCTAAGCACCTTCTACAGAAATAATATCTATGGTATTCAATGTGTTAGCGTCGATGTGTCCGTGGATAAGGTGGTCCAACTGGAGTAGGCGACGGCATCGCCGCACCCGCGTAGTGCGTCGCCGCATATAAGCTGACCGCATGGTGGTGCATTCAGTGATGATGACTTACAACAGCCTTTGGGCTGTTGTAATCCTGTGGGCTGCGCCGCAGCGGCTCGGTTCAAATGCTGACGCATTTGTCGAACGAGCACGACCGACTCGGCCAAGCACACCGGCTACACTAAAAAGGCCACCTTTTTGGGGTGGCCTTTTTAGTGTAGTTGGCGCGCCTGACACGATTCGAACGTGTGACCGCCTGGTTCGTAGCCAGGTACTCTATCCAGCTGAGCTACAGGCGCGTGAGGGGCGCTACTATAGGTAGGAAGCGCTTTTCCGTCAAGGATTTATGCACCACCACCCATGCGCGAGCGCTTCAGCTGCGGATACATCTCCATGTGTAATCAGAAGCGTTCGGCGATGGCCAGATCCGCGGACAAGGACCCGGTCGGCGGGCCCATGCTGACGGCCCGACGCAGGTCGGCGATACCCTCATCGACACGGCCTAGCAGCAACCGCATGACACCGCGGTGATACACATAACTCCAGGCGGATTCACCGCCGACCAATACAGCCTCGTCACAGGCCCGTTCCGCACTGGGATAATCACCCTGCTCGAAATAGGCCCTGCACATCAAATCATTGCCCTGAGCCACGGCCCGCCAGCGGCGCAACTCGGCGCTTCGGCCTCGTAACAGCGCCAGGGCATGCTCGGGATGGCCATGCTGCAAGGCCAGTTCGGCCTTGCGCAATACAGTGGGTTGATAATCGCCGATAGTGTCAGCGCCGGCCCGCCCTTGCCAGAGCAGGGCTGTTACGGACACCGCGGCGACCAGTGTGATTAGCATTCGGTGAGTTCGCATCGTCGTTCTTCCTAAAAAATCCCAAGGATGTGAGATGGACACTATACCCACCACAAACGTATAGCCATTCAATGCTTATATAGTTACTATGCATTTATGCATGGAAAAGACCCACTGCGCGACTGGGCGGATATCCGCCTGTTTCTAGCGATCCTGGATCGGGGCAGTCTTGTGGCAGCAGCCGAACATCTGGATCTGACCCAGCCCACCGTGGGACGGCGGCTCACAGCCATGGAGAAACGCTTCGGGACACCGCTATTTGTGCGCGCGGGGCGCCGTATGCAATTAACAGACGCGGGCGCCGCCATTCTGGATAGCGCCCGGCGCATGGAGCGGGAAATGCTGGCTATCGCACGCAGCCTGGAAGTGCAGTCCACGGCACTCTGTGGCGAGGTGACGATTTCCGCGACGGAGGGAACCGGGACCGAATGGCTGACGCCGGTATTGCTGGATTTCCATGTCAAGTACCCGGAGATTCTGCTAAAGGTCCAGATCGAGAATCGCGCGGTGGACCTGATACATCGTGAAGCAGATATAGCGCTGCGTCTGGGCCAGCCGACGCAGCCGGACCTGATCGCCAAACGGCTGGTGACCGTAGGGTTCGGTCTTTACGCCAGCAGGGGCTATCTGCGGCGCGCCGCTCCGCTGAACTCGCTGGAGGATCTGCAGGCCCATCCGCTGGTTGGCCTGCTGGCCCCTGGCGCCGGCATGAATTCCCCCCTGATGCTGCCTGCCACCCTGCTGCTGCCAGGCAACTACGTCTACCTGAGTAACAGCCCTGCGGCGCAGCTCGCCGCAGTACAGGCGGGATTCGGAATTGGCATCGTGTCCCACCGCTGGGCGGCCATCGCGGGCAAGCTAACGCGCGTCCTGCCGGACTACAGTGCGGCCACGATCGACCTGTGGCTGGTGACGCACGAAGAATTGCGCTACAGCGCCCGCATACGGGCAGTATTCGACTTCATCGCTGAGCGTGCGCTGGCCGACAAGGACCTGTTTGAACTGGGCACCCGCGCGTAGCAGGGCCAAGGGTCTTGGGCCGAGCCCCGCTCACGTGTCCACCACGCGGCCCAGCGTGGCATCGCCCATGATAGTTGTACGGTGTATTACCCGCTGCACGCCCGGTTTGGTACCAGTCGCACAGTGCATGGCGCGCCAGTTGTCCCACAGCACCATATCGCCCGGTTGCCACTGGTGAAAATAGTGAAACTGGGGGTTGCGGGTGTGCTCAACCAGGCGCTGCAGCAGGTCAACCGCCTCATCATTGCACAGCCCTGCTCGGTGCGGTGCAACGATGCGCTCCAGAAACTGCTCGCAGATTTCCAGTACCTTGCGACCCGTGACCGGATGGGTGACAACTGCCGGATAGGCCACCTCGGGAAAATTGGGAAAGCCTACGTCTGATGGCTTTTTAGGGCTGAAAGGCCCCGGCTCATAGCCTCGCAGATCGACAAAACGCATGTGCCGGCGCTGCATGCTGAAGGCGTAGGCGACTTCGATATTGGCAATTAACTGGCGCGTCTCCTCGTCCAAGGCATCGTAGGCTTTGGCCAGGTCGCCAAAGCCGGTCAGCCCATCCTCGCTGGCGCAGACGACCGCGCGCAGCAGCGCACCGCGATTGGGCCGGCCGGTATAGTGGAGGTCCATATGCCAGTCGAGCTTGTTCACCATGTTGCGCCCGTTGTAGTGCGCGGTCATGAACTTTTCTTTCTCCGGCTCGTTCACCAGCGTGAACAGCTCAGGATATTCCTGTGAGGTGGTCGCGGCCAGCGGGTGCATGGCCAACTCGCCAAAAATATGGCTGAAGGCGATCTGGTTTTGCGGAGTTACGTCCTGGCCGCGAAACAGCAGGATGCCGTGCTCGTTCCACAGGGTGACCAGTGCTGCCGAAAGTTCCTGGTCGATCGGCCGGGTAATGTCAAAACCGCTGACTTCTACTCCGACATTTGCCAAAGGTGTCACTTGCAGTGCCATGGGTAACTGCCTCGACTACTCCAGAATGCCCGGATCTACGCGCAGTTCGCGCCGCGCCATCGCCTCCCACAGAAACGGGAAACCATAGGCATCGGGCCGCGCAATGGCAGCAACCTGAGCATCGGTGAGCGGCACACCACCGCCGGCCTGTTCCACTTCGTAGGCGCGCATACTGCGCCACTCCAGTGTGATGGCGCGCAGGTGCGCCTGGCGCAGGTCACGTCCCACCACCAGGGAGCCGTGATTAGCCAGCAGCGCCCACTTGGCATCGCCCAATGCCTTGGCCGCCGCGAGCGACGTGTCCTGGTCCTCAAAGGTGCCACCGTATTCGTTGAAGAGCGGCAGTGGCCCATCGACATAGGCACCGGCCTGGTCATATACCGGCGGTACGCGGTGCATATTGGCCCATATCCCGCTCCAGCGGGCATGATTGTGGATAACCACATGTACGTCCGGGCGCAGCTTGTGCAGGTGCAGGTGCAGGCCGAGGGCGGGCGTGGCGTTCCACTCGCCCGCGATGATGGCACCCGATTCATCCAGTGTCAGGATATCGCTGGCGGTGACTTCATCCCAAGCGAGTTCCCACGGGTTGGTCAATAGCGTGCCATCAGGCAAACGGTACGTGATATGGCCGGCGATATGCTCATTCCAGCCCTCGCGAAACAGCATGCGACACATCAGGGCGACCTGCGCCTGCTCACTTAACGGGGGCAATAAAGGTCTGCGGCCGGGGTTGGGTGCGAAGCGCTTGACGATGTCCGCGTTGATGCCGGGTATCTGTTGCATGGCAAACCTCTGGTGACGGACGTTGCAGGCGCCTCTACTGTCGCAGTGTCGCTGGCACAGCCCTTCAATTTATCGGGTGAACCCTGAATCGGAGTTCATATACAGGCGGATCGGCCAGTTGGTATTGCGGCTCAGCCGAATGATCAGACCATAGTTGTCGTTGTCGTAATCTGCCGCCCATTCAAACGTAATATCCAGTGGCTCGGGCTTTTCCGGTTTTTCCGGCCTCTGGCCCATCACCACCACTTCCTCGATGTCGGCCGGGCTCGCAATGGATTTTTTCGGAATAGCGAGGGTGATCGTCTGCGTATCGGCAGTTTTACCGGCCTCGACCTCCACCACCTCGGCACCAACGGCACTGTCACGCGAGCCTTTTACCAGGTCCATCCAACCCGTTTGCACCGTGCCATCCGCAGAGTGGGCGGCAAGGGCCTGGAGAGACAGTAACAGCGCACAGCCAGTCGATTGCCAGAAATTACGTGAACGCATGGTAAAACCTCGTTGTGTCAGAACCTATCTGCTGTGCTTCAGCATAACCGAAAATCCATGTCGAACAAGCCCGCTCAATCGATAGTAGAATAGTTCCGTGGGGCCTCAAAGGGCGCGTGTCCCTGTCTGTGGCGCAACCAGTTCAACCCGCGCAGCACTCCCGGTCGCAACACCAGCCACCGCTCCACGTGATACTTGCCGGGGAAGTTCATCAACAGCAAACCGATCAAAAGGGTCAAAATACCCTGTCCGGGCGTAACCAGCATGATGAGTCCCAGAATAATGAGCAGCAGGCCCAGCAGATTCTTCAGCGCGGTGACAATCAGCGCAATGACGGGCTCATCGGAAGACGCCCGCCACACCACCCGCTCTGGCCGCGAGAAATAATCACTGGGCAAACGTGTGACCACCCAGGGCACACCGACTATGCTTGCGACCACCGCGAGCAGCGACAGGCCGCTGACCCACCACAACAACTGCTGCCAATCCAGGCTCATATCCATCAGATGATACTACCACTGGCGATAGACGATCTGCTTGCCACTGCGTCAGATTTACAGGACTTTTGCTTGGCAAGGTCCGTGGCCTGGTCGATAATTTGTTTCCCGCAACAGGTCTATGCGAACAACTTTTCTGTCAGTCCCACCCAGCCCTATTCAGAGTGGTATGTATGCCCCGACTCATACTTGTTATGGCCTTGTTATTTTCTGTAGCAAGCAGTGGCCTGGCAAACGCGCGCCCTTACCCACTGGGCACAGGACTGGCTGCATCTGCGGACAGCGCGCAGACGGCAAGTTCCAACCCCGCTGGCATTTCACGCTTTTCAAAACGCGCCATAGAAGCTGACATTTTGTGGTTCACCAGCGAGTCCGAATGGGAAAGCGAATTCAGCGGGACCGGCACCCGGTTCAATTCGAAGGACTCTGGCGACACCGTCGTGCCGCGGCTTGCCATCATCCAGCCCATCAATGACAAATTCACGACGTCGTTTACTTTTTTAGGGACAGGTTTCTCCGACGACCTGGGTGATTGGCCTGGGCGCTATTTCATTGAAAGCTACGACTCAGTCTTGATAAGTGCCTTTCCCAGCCTCGCCTATCGCGTCGATGACCAGTGGTCGGTTGCCGCCAGCGCGGCAATCACCTACTCCAGCTTTGAGCAGGAGCGGGCCGTGCGCAACATCTTCGACCCGGGTTTTGGCGATGGCCGTTCCAAAATTGAAGCCGACAGCGTTGAATTCGGTTTCGGGCTCTCAACCCTCTACCAGAGCAGCGAGCGCACACGCTGGGGGCTGACCTTCCAGTCCGAGATCAATCCGCAGCGCGATGCCGATAACGAATTCTCCGGATTAGGGCCAAACACTGAGGCGGTGATGCGGCGACTGAATATCCTGGACGCGGATGTCACCATCGAGAGTACATCACCGCAATCCATGGTAGCCGGTGTGTATCATGAGTTCACCAATGACGCCGCAGTGACCGTCGATCTGGCATGGATCAATTTCAGTAATTTCCGCCTATCGGAGTTCTACTACAACGGTACATCTTTCGCGCGCACCGATAGTCAGTACAACGATATCTACGCCCTCTCCACCAGTTACAGCTGGCCTGTGTCCGACCGCTGGATGCTGGGGCTTGGCGGTCTGGTCACCAACCAGATGATTGACGACGACGAACGCAGCATGACCCTGCGCTTAGATGCGCTGTGGTCCCTCGGTCTTGCCGCTGAATGGCGATGGAGGGATTCACGTAGAGTAAAAATGTCCATGAGCTACATGGGGATGGGTGATGCGCCAGTTTCCACAGCCAGCATTCCAGGCTTCGGCTCATTGGAAGGAAAGTTCACCAGCCGCGATACACTGCTGTTTCAGATCGGGATGAGTTGGGGTTCGTTGTAGTCAGCTCAAACGGTGCTGGAGCGCATATGGGTTTAAAATTATCGGTTCTGGATCAATCACTGGCCCGCACCCCGGACCAGGCTTCTGTCGCCCTGCAGGAAACCTTACAAATGGCCAGGTGGTGCGAGCAACTCGGCTATACAAGGTTCTGGGTATCGGAGCATCACGCCTTTCCCTCGGTGGCCGGCAGCGCGCCGGAAGTGCTACTGGCGGCGCTAGGTGCGGCCACCACCAGTATTCGCATCGGCTCCGGGGGCATCATGCTGCCGCATTACAGTGCCTATAAGGTGGCGGAAGTGTTCTCCGTGCTGGCCAACCTCTACCCAGGGCGGGTAGATCTCGGCATCGGGCGAGCGCCCGGCGCGGATATGGCCACCGCTGTCGCCCTGGCCACCGACGGACGCCCAAAATTCGATGCCTTCCCCGTATTGACGGCAAAACTCAGTGAATATTTGTGGTCGGAAAATACCAGTCCAATTGTCAGCCCCCGCCCGCCGGAGAATATCCCGCTATGGATGCTGGGTTCCAGCCCCGATAGCGCGGTGCTTGCCGCGCAGCGCGGCCTGCCCTACAACCTCGGCCTGTTCATCAACCCGCAGGCAGATGCCAGGCTGATAGGTTTGTACAAGTCACATTTCCAACCCAGCGCACAACTGGCCCAACCCTACGCTATCCTGACCCTGAGTGTGTTTTGCGCCGACACCGAAGAACAGGCCAGGGCCCTGCAACTGACCTATGACCTGAACCTGTTCCGCTTTTTCACCGGCCAATCCAACGGGCAGTCCATGACGCCGCAGGAAGCGCTGAGCTATCCGGTTGGGCCACATGAGCGGGCGTTTATCGCCAGCCGGGAAAGCAGTCGCGCCGCCGGCACCCCGCAGCAGGTGCGGCAGCAACTGGAACAACTCGCCGCGCTACACCACGCGGATGAAATTATGGCAGTGACCAATATGTATTATCTTGCGGATCGCAAACGTTCGTTCGAATTGCTGCAACAGGCTTTCGGGTGGTGACAGGAGCGCAATGCAACAGTGCAGAGCGTGAGCCTGCCTAATGTGATCGCGAGGCTGGCCCCATTATTACCGGACCAGACCCGAAACTGACAACCGGAATCAAGCCCCGGGCAGGGGCTCAATCCCTATAGGCGGGAATTAACCTCCCATCGCCTTTTTGGCCTCAGCGGCAGCATCCTTGGCGCTGTCGGCAGCGTCATCGGCAGCATCCTGAGCATCAGCGGCAGCATCCTTGGCGCTGTCGACAGCATCCTCAGCCGCATCATTCGCGGCATCCACGGCATTGCTGGTAGCATCCGCCGCGTCGTCAGCCATCGCGTGCACGCTATCCTTGGCCTCGGCCGCCATTTCAGCTGTTGCATCTGCTGCCTCAGTGGCTTTCTCGCTAACCGTCGCGGCGGCATCCTTCACCGACTGCTGGGTCGTTTCCTTCTCTCTGTCACAGCCGGTAAGGACGAATGTCACCAGGACAAGTGACAGTAATGCGGGCAATTTCTTATTCAACATAATGCACTCCTTAGGTTTTATTGATTTCGAACGGGAACTGCGCCGTGCATCTTCAAGGTCAGAGACAAAACGCCTTCGCGCCTCAATATAGCACCCCCGCCGGAATGCGTCACCCCGCATTGTGATATACGTTCTGGACATCCTCGAGGTACTCGAGCATATCAACCAGATTGTCCAATACGCGTTGCTCTTCCTGATTGAGCGAGGCGCTGGTTTGCGGTACAAATTGTATGTCATCCACCTCAAAATCGATGTTTCCAAAGGCGTCCAACAGGGCTTGTTTGGCCTTGAAATACTGCGCATGTGGCGCGAACACTGTCACCGTGCCGTCGTCGCTCTCAATATCAGAGACATCGACATCGGCCAGCATCAGCGCTTCCAGCACCGCCTCTTCGTCGTTGCCTTTAAACACCAGTATGGCGCTGTGATCAAACAAGTGGCTGACACTGCCGGGAGAACCCAGTTTGCACTTCGCCTTAGTGAAGCACTGACGCACATCCCCAAAGGTGCGATTGGGATTGTCCGTCAGGCAATCGACAATCACCACACAGCCGCCCGGACCAAATCCTTCGTAACGGGCGACGGAAAAATCCTCACCGCCTACACCGCGCGCCTTATCGAGTGCTTTTTCGATGACATGGGCGGGCACCTGATTCTTCTTGGCCCGTTCGATCAGGCCCCGCAGTGTCAGATTACTGGTAGGGTCGGCCCCCCCGGACTTGGCCGATACATAAAGCTCGCGAGCATAGCGACTGTACACCCGCGCCTTCATATCGGAGGTTTTAGCCATCGAGTCCTTGCGATTCTGATAGGCCCTGCCCATATCAATGCTCCGTTTTTGGTGAGTATCAGATTAACAAATCAGGCCAGCAATATAATCGCTGCGGCCGACAGTATCCAGAGAGAACCGTGAGCTTTCTTACACCGGATTAACTCCGCCCTAACAACCCGTTACTCCATGTCTCGATATAAATCCTCGAAAAATATGAGCACAAGCATCATAATGTGCCCGCATCATTAACAGGGAATCCATTCAGCGTGAAAAAAATATTCGCACTTCTGGCAGTTGTGGTTATTGCTGTCGCGGTGATCTGGTACATGGGCAGGCAACCGCCACCGGAAGTTCTTCTGCACACGGTAGCCCGTGGCACAGTGGAAAAAACGGTGTCCAATACTCGCGCAGGCACGGTTGATGCCTGTCGCCGTTCCAAACTCTCTATGCCCACTGGGGGTCGAGTGGATGAACTGCTTGTAGATGAGGGCGACCGGGTCGAGGCCGGGCAGGTACTACTGTCCCTGTGGAACAAGGATCGCAGGGCCATGCAGGCGCAGGCCAGCGCACAATTGCTGGTGGCGCGTGGCAATGCGAAAAAGATCTGTGTGGAAGCACAGAATGCCGAGCGCGAGGCAGCTCGCCTGGACACCCTGCTGGAACGCAAACTCACCTCGAAGGAATCTACCGAACTCGGCCGCACCAGAGCACAGAGCGGCAGCTTCGCCTGCCAGGCGGCGCGGGATGAAGAGGGAGTGGCCCAGGCCAATCTGGATATCAACAATGTCATGCTGGAAGAAACTTTTTTGCGCGCCCCCTTCGCCGGTGTTGTTGCGGAGATCAACGGCGAGATTGGCGAATACGTGACGCCCTCCCCGCCGGGCGTGGCGACACCACCCGCCGTGGACCTGATTGACTACAGCTGCATGTATGTCACTGCGCCCATTGATGAGGTCGATGCCGGAGAACTCCACAAGGGCCTGCCCGCACGCGTGACGCTGGATGCCTTCCGCGGGGAGAATTTTCCCGGCACGCTGAACCGCATCGCACCCTATGTGCTGGATCTGGAAAAGCAGGCGCGCACGGTGGAAGTCGATGTGGTATTTGACGACCCCGGCGTACGCGAGCGACTCCTGGTGGGCTACAGCGCCGACATTGATATCCTTTTGGAAACACACGCGGATGTGCTGCGCGTCCCCACTGAAGCGGTCATGGAGAACGATCAGGTTTATCGCTACAACCGCAAGAGCGGCACGCTGGAACTGGTGTCAATCGAGGTGGGTCTGCGCAACTGGAACTTCACCGAGGTGACGGGCAAGTTGCAGGCGGGCGACGAAATTGTGCTCTCGCTGGACGTGCCTGGGCTGGCAGACGGGCTCGAGGTGGTACCGCGGAATGATTGACGTCAGCAACATCAACAAGACCTTCATTCTGGGCGACAGCAAGGTGCATGCGCTGGACAACATCAACCTGCGCATCGAGCAGGGTGAATACCTCTCCGTGATGGGCCCTTCGGGCTCAGGCAAGTCCACCCTGATGAATATGCTCGGCCTGCTCGACCGCCCCAATACCGGACGCTACCTGCTCAACGGCGTTGATACCGGCTCGCTGGATGAAAATGAACGCGCGCGTTTGCGCCGCGAACAGATTGGCTTTGTGTTCCAGTCCTATCACCTGATACCGCGACTGTCTGCGCGGGAAAATGTGGAGATGCCACTGATGCTGGCTGGCGTTCCGGCGAAACAGCGCCATGCGGAAGTCGAAGTTATTCTGGAAAAACTCGGTATTGCACCACGGGCGCACCACCTGCCCAACCAATTGTCCGGTGGCGAACGCCAGCGCGTGGCGATCGGCCGCAGTATTGTTATGAAACCGGCCATCATCCTCGCCGATGAACCCACCGGTAACCTGGACTCACGTTCGGGTGGCGAAGTTACCGAGATTCTGGAGAACCTGAATCGCGAGGGCATTACCCTGCTGATCGTGACTCACGACAACACCATGGGCGAGCGTGCCACACGGCGCATTCGCATGGCTGACGGCGCTATCACCAGCGACCAGACCCACGTGCGGGCGGCCTGACGTTGCGACTGATTGATCTGCTGCGCTTTACCTTACTGGCGCTGCGCCGCCAGCGCTTTCGCAGCACCATGCTATTGACGGCTGTTGGCCTCGGCGTTGCCGCTGTCGTGGTGCTGACCGCACTGGGCGAAGGCGCGCGCGGCTACGTGTTGGGCGAGTTTGCCTTCATGGGCAAGGACAGCGTGGTTATGTTTCCTGGCCGCAAGGAAACCACCGGCGGCATGCCGCCCATGAGCGGTACCGCCGCACACGCTATTACCTTGGACGAGGTGGCGGTGCTGGAGCGGTCCGTACCCGGCGTGACATCCCTGGCCCCCATGGTGCTGGGTAACGGCCCGGTATCCTTCAAATCCCGCGAGCGCGACAGCATGGTCATCGGCACCACCGCTGCATTCTTTGATATCCGCAAGCTTGAGGTCAGCCAGGGCAGCGGCTTGCCCGACCTCGCTCTCGGCGAAGGAAAACAGGTCGCGGTTATCGGCCAGAAACTCAAGGAGGCGCTGTTTGATAATGGCCGCGCCATCGGCCAGTGGATTCGACTGCGGGACTACCGCTTCCGGGTCATCGGCGTGTTAGCCGGCTCCGGGGATTCCTTTGGCGCAGACCTCAGCGAGGCCATATTTATTCCAGTGGCCTCGGCGCAGTCAGTGTTCAATGTGCACGGCATGTTTCGGGTCATGTTAAAGGTGAAAGAAAATTACCAGGTGGAAGCAGTCAAGACCGCTATCTCGAAAAAAATGCAGGCGCTGCACGATGGCGAGCAGGATGTGACGGTCGTCAGTCCCGACTCGATGCTCAGCACATTTGACAGTATTTTGCGGGTGATGACTCTAGCAGTTGCCGGTATCGGGGCTATCAGCCTGGTCGTATCGGGCATACTGGTGATGAACGTGACGTTGATGTCCGTCAAGCAACGAACAGCAGAGATCGGCCTACTGAAGGCGCTGGGAGCGCCCGCAGCCCAGGTGCGCACCCTCTTTCTTACCGAAGCGGGACTGATTGCAGCCGCCGGTGCTGTGGTGGGTATGGTGGTCGGCAAGCTGATTGTCATCATCGGCAGGCAGGTCTACCCGTCGGTGCCATTTGCCACTCCCGGTTGGGCCCTGTGGTCGTCACTCGGCCTGGCTGTCGGCACTGCGCTGTTGTTCGCCTGGCTGCCCGCCCAGCAGGCCGCCAACATGGAGCCGGTCGATGCACTCGGCAAGAAGTAACCTGACATGTTGTTAAGCGACTGGCTGCGCTGGGTATTCCAGGCGGTGACTACCGCGCGCCTGCGCAGCCTGCTCACCGCGCTGGGCATCAGCATCGGTATCGCCGCCGTGACTCTGCTCACGTCGATCGGTGAGGGCGTTCGCGTGTACATGCTGGACAGTTTTTCCCAGTTCGGCACCCGCATCATCTCCGTCTCCCCAGGCAAAACCAAAACCGGCGGCATGCCAGGATTGCTAACCACAATTCGCCCGCTGTCACTGGACGACGCGCGGGAACTCGGCCAATTGCCGCACGCAAGCGCTGTGGTGCCGATGCTGCAGGGCACGGCTAAAATTGAAGCAGACACCTATAGCAGGGATACGGACGTCTATGGCGTTGGTCCCGATATGGCCAGGGCCTGGAATTTCACCGTCGCCCAGGGCCGCTTTCTGCCCGCGGGTGACCTGGAAAACTCGCGTTATTTCGCCGTGCTCGGCTCCAGGGTCAAGGACGAACTGTTTCACGGCAGCAACCCCCTGGGCAGCTATGTGCGTATCGGTGGCACCCGCTTTCGCGTGGTGGGTGTCATGGCGAGCAAGGGGCAGATGCTGGGCTTTGACCTGGACGATGCAGTGTACATTCCGGCTGACCTGGCGATGCAGATGTTCAACAAGGACACCCTGATGGAAATCGACATCGTCTTCAAGGAAACTAGCACCGCCGCTGAAATGCGCGAGCGTATCAAAGAGACATTGATCAGACGCCACGGCGACGAGGACTTCACCCTGTTTACGCAGGAAGACATGCTGAGTTCGCTGGATAAAATCCTGTCCATGCTGAAGGTGGCCGTGGGCGCCCTCGGCGGTGTCGCGTTGGTAGTGGGGGGCGTTGGGGTACTGACCATCATGACTACCGCACTGAAAGAGCGCACCCAGGAAATAGGCCTGCTGCGCGCGGTGGGCTGCACGCGCCGTCAAATCCTGTGGATGTTTCTCGGCGAGGCGGTATTACTGTCGGGCATGGGGGGTCTATTGGGGCTGGCCATTGTCGCGGTGCTGGTCATCACCCTGAACACCTTCGCACCAGGGTTGCCGGTAGCCCTGCAACCGGGCTATATGCTGGCCTCCTTGGCATTGAGTTGCGGTGTGGGCCTCGCGGCCGGTATCCAACCGGCCATGAATGCCGCAGCGCTGGACCCCATCGAGGCCTTGCGCGCGGAATAATGCTTCATCAAAAGTTGATCTGGACAGCCTTGTCACCAATATCAACTGAGCTATAATTTTGACCGTTTCATGCCCATTCAGCAATCCGTCCTAAACTGACAATTCATGGAGATTCACATGACGCTAAATACCATTCGCTACGCCATGGTCGGTACCCTGTTCCTCGCTGGTATCGCCAGTGCTCAAGACACTCCAATACTCGATATGGTCGCCAACAAAGTGATTGATAAGTACCAGAACGCCACCTGCGAACAGCTGTGGGAGCAGAAAGGTCAACCGAAGACGCCAGAGCAGCAGCAGGTCATTGAAATGCTGCAAAATGATCCACAACTGCGCGCTACCTTTATCGACAAGATCGCGGCACCGATTGCCAATAAACTATTCAGCTGCGGGATGATCCCATGATGAACACACTCACCCGATATTTACTGCTTGGCACCTGCAGTGTACTGCTGGCGGCGCAGGCAGGCGCGGAGACGCCAAAGGCTGACGCCAAGGCCACTGCATCCGCAGCGGCACGACAAGAGCTCGAACCGCGCGCGGTAGAAATCATCAAGGCGATGTCGGCGCGCCTGTCTGATGCAAAAAGCATCAAGTTCACGGCGCTGGTGTCTGAGGAGAGCCCGAGTCGGCTCGGGCCAGCATTGGTCTACACCACACGCTCCAATGTCATCCTGCAAAGACCCAACAAACTGAAGGTGATCACCCTTGGCGATGGCCCTGCCAACGAGTTTTACTACGACGGCAAGGCGATTGCCACCTACGCCCCCGCCGAAGACCTGGCAGCATTCGCAGACGCACCACCGACGATAACAGGCGCGCTGAAATTCGCCTTTGATACGGCATCGATCTATTTTCCGTTTACGGATCTTATCGTAGACGACCCCTATGAAATGATTTCCAGCGATATGAAGCTGGCGTTTTATATCGGGCAGTCAAAGGTGGTAGGCAACACCACCACAGACATGATCGTCTATGCCAATGAAGACGTCTTTGTGCAGGCATGGATTGGGACCGAAGACCACCTGCCGCGATTGATGCGTGCGGTTTTTGCTGACGATCCGCTGCGCCTGCGGCATCAGGTGGAATTCAGCGATTGGCAGTTGGATGGCGTTGCAAAAGGCGAATCGTTCGCCTCGGACAAGGCTGCCGCCGCAAAACGTATCCCGCTCGCACGGCCAGACCAGAAAGGGCAGGCACCCGTTACACCCGCCAAAGGAGGCAAGTAATGAAAACGAATACTGTCGGTTTGGTTGGATTGATCGTTACTCTGTGCCTGCCAATAACAGCGCATGCGTTTTCCAGCGCCAATCGTTGGGGCGGCACCACATCGCATTCCATGGGCTCCACCAGTATGTCGGACCGCTGGGGCGGCAGCGCAACGCATACCGCAGGCGAGGGCACCACGGCAACCAGTGCCTACGGCGGCACCGCGTCGCATGAAGAGGGATCGGGACAGACCGACTTCTCGAAAGACGGCGACTCGGCCACGCACACCTATGGCGAAGGCACCTCAGCGACCAATGCCTATGGCGGCAGCGCGTATCATGCCGAGGGTTCCGGTTATACCAGCTACACCAGCGCCGATGGCGCGACCGCTTACCACAGTCCCTATTACGGCACTGCCGCCCCTGTCTATCACCCTCCTGCGCCGGTGAATTACTATGGCTCCAGCTGTTACAACTGCGCGGCAGCTGACGCCGGTGCAGCCGCCGTCGCGGGTGCCGTGGTCGGGGTGGCGGCTGGTGAGGCCGCGGCGAGCAATCAGGCGGCAGCGAACGCCAATACCACAAATGCCTATAACGCGGGTTATAACGCGGCTGCAGCGAATGCTTCAGCAACATTCGTAATGGGTAATGTTTACGCACAGCTACCGTCGGGTTGTATCTCGCCGCCGGTAGCCGGTGGCGCTACCTATTTCCTGTGCGGTAACACCTGGTTCCAGCCAGCATCGGGAGCGAATGGCGTTTTTTACCGTGTGGTACCTGCTCCGTAATGTAACCTGATTAAATCAACCCGAAACCTGCGCAGGAAGCGAAGATGCAAATCACATCCAGAGCCAACTTGAGTGGCGGCGTGCTGCTGCTCGCGTCCGACCCAGGAATGGATCGATAAAATCCACGCGATGCACCTGTTCGATGACGGCTGGGAAAAGTTGCGGGAAACAATTTTCGCCAACCAGAAGCGCCTTGGCGCCATTCCCGCCTATACGCAACTGACCGCGTGGCCAGACGGCCAGGCCGAGTTTGGCGGCGCCAAGCTGCCCCGGTGAGACTCTCTTTCAGAAATTCAGAAGAAGACCTACATCCGCCAGGCCGAAGTCTTTGCCGCCTATGCCGCTTACACTGACCACGAGATCGGGCGCGTGATCCAGTCTGTTAAGGCGGCGCTGAGGGTTGATCGTCACACTGGGCGGGCGCTTTGGCGGCTACGCCATGTACCTGCTAGATGGCAAGCCGGTGTTTGATTACAACCTGCTTGATCTGGAACGCTTCCGCTGGGAAGGCGGCATTGTCGGCGATGATGTGTTTGGCAAAGCGCTCAAGCCGGGCAAACACACGCTGGTCTTCGATTTCAAGTACGACGGCCCCGGCCCCGGCAAGGGTGGCACTGGAGTGTTTACCGTGGATGACAAAGAGTTGGCCAGGAAAACCGTAGCGCACTCGATCCCACAGTTGATGTCCATTGACGAGTCTCTCGACATCGGCAGCGACACGCGCACGGGTGTGGCTGACAGTTACAAATTGCCCTTCACGTTTACCGGCACCATCGACAAGCTGACCTACAAGCTCGGGCCGTCGCAGATATCGGCACCGCAGCAGCAGGTCGCTGCGGCCAAGAAAGCCACGGATTAGGTATTACTTCAGCGAGGCAGGCGTAGTTGCCGCCTGCCTTTCTGGTTCTTCAAAGCACGCAGCAGTAATCGTGTCTAGAACTTCCAGGTCACGTTAGCAATCAGCTGCGTGGCGTTGTTGTAATCGAAATCACCACCCCAGCGTTTAGCGGATATCTGTGCATCGCCCAGATCCATGTAATTCACGTAACCACCCACCGTGAGGGCATCCGAGATTGCGTATTGTGCGCCGACCGCATAGCGCCATTGCTTGTCGACCGGCAATTGAGCGTTGCGATTTTGTGAGCTGACCGGATTGCTGTCATAGGCGACACCGCCAGTGAAGCGCCAGTATTTATCCAGCTTGTACTCGGCGCCCCACGCCACATGGTAGGTATCATGCCAATTGGTGGTAAGGCTAACCTCGCGCACATCACCAGAAACCAACACATCTTGCAGGGCGCTCCAGTTGTCCCAGCCCGTGGTGAACTCCACGGCCCAGTTCTCATCCATCTGCTGATGCACGCTGAACCGGGCATACGCGGCCATAGGCAATTCAAGATCGGTTGCAACATCAAGGCCTAGCGGATTGGTTTTCAGGTCACCGTCAAACTTGGGTTTCACCTCGCTCTGGTACATAAAACCGAACCGCGTGCGATCAGAGAGCTCATACATGGCGCCCAGTGTATAGCCGGGCAGGACATCGTCGCCGTTAATAGAGGCGCTGCCCTCCGGCTGGTCGGGGCGCAGGCGGGGCGTAGCAAGATGGATGTTGACGTTGGAGTAAACGGCCTGTACCGATGCGCCCAGCGCCAGCTTGTCAGTCACCTGATAGGCCAATGTGGGACTGAGTGCCATAACAGTCAGGTCAACCTTGGTGGCCTGGAAGCGGCCCACCCAGTTGTCCTGAAATTCGAATCCCGCACCGGCGAGGGGCAACCAGGGCGATGCCGGCACTCCATTTGTCTGAATCAAAATCGTGGACATAGGCCATCGAGCCGTATGCGGTATTCTCGCCGGCATTACCGCCATCGGCATAACCGTAGCGCGGATTGCTGTAGTCCACGTCAAAATTCATGTTTGCCACTATGGCGCCGGCGGAGGCGAACAGCTGATTGCCCTCCAGGCGTGCAATACTGGCGGGATTATAGGCGATGGTCATCGCGTCATCGACCCCTGCCGCCGCGCCCGCTGCCGCGCGCCCACCGGCAAAGTCACCGTATTCATTCAACCACAAGCCGCCGGCCGAGGCGGTGCTTGTACCCACAATCAATGCTGCGACGGCACAACCCCGTATAGCGTTTCTCATAGCTGACCCTCTCCTGCGCTCCATGACTGACCCGTATCAGGGCCCTGTTTTATGGCCGAAATACTAGCTAAATCACACCCCACCTGCACGTGCTTTTTTTCCGACCTAATTACAGAGGGCCCAAAATGACGGGGCGCAGGACCCGGATTCGCCGACCAGCGCACAAAAGCACATCCTCGACACGGAACTGGCTCACAACTTTCCCCTTGTCGCTTTGCCTGTACATTGCCACTGTGGTGCAGTGGAAGCGGGATCGTGATTGGGCGCCATCCACAGAGAATATGCGCCCGGGAGAATCGATAATGGGCGATAAAAACCTCGATATGCCAGAGCACCTTAAAGCAGATGCCTGGAGCCAGCATTTGCACTGGATAGATCTGATGAACAGGGAGGCAGATGAAAACACTGCCAGGTATCTGGCCCGGTTCAAGGAGGATACCCGTCGGGATAAGGCATTGTTGAAGGAAAAGCTCCAGGGTCAGCAAAACGTCGAACTCACCCGGGTGCCATTCTGGATCACAGAGAAGTAACCTTTAGCGCAGTACCGCGCTATAAATCTGCTGTTTCCGACAAGCCTCATCGCAGGCGCGTCAACTTTTGCTAGTTTTCCCGGCCTCTGCCGTCATTCTTACCGCACCGGAACTCCTATACTGTAACGACACTCAACAACACCGTCCTCTGGTAGCGGGGGAATACGAGGCACATTATGCAAACTGAATTCTGTAAAAAGCTGGGTATTGAACTGCCCATTTTCGCCTTTACGCATTGCCGCGACGTGGTGGTGGCCGTGAGTAAGGCCGGCGGCATTGGCGTACTCGGGGCCGTGGGCTTTTCAGCGGCGCGCCTGAAAGAGGAACTGGACTGGATTGACGCGCATATCGGCGACCATATCTATGGCGTCGATACGGCCATTCCCCAGAAATACGAGGGCATGGACAAGACCACCCCGGAAGAGCTGGTAGCCATGCTGCAGTCTGCCATTCCCCAGCAGCACCGCGATTTTGCCAATAAATTGCTGGCCGACGCGGGGGTTCCCGAGTGGCCCGACAAGGATGACGAGGTCACGCTCAGTTTCTCCGCAGTGCAAGCCCAGTTGCTGGTGGATGAAGCGCTGACGCGGCCTAAATGCCGCATGATCGTCAACGCGCTCGGCACGCCACCGGCCGACATCATCAAACAGGTACACGATTCTGGACGCCTGATCGGCGCTCTGGCCGGGCGCCTCAAGCACGGCATCAATCATAAAAAAGCCGGCCTCGATTTCATCGTCTGCCAGGGCTCCGAGGGTGGCGGCCATGCTGGCGAGGTCACCTCCATGATCCTGTGGCCGCAAATGGTGGATGCCGTTGCACCGCTACCCGTGCTCGCCGCCGGTGGCATTGGCAATGGCCGGCAGATGCTGGCCGCCATGGGTATGGGTGCGGCCGGGGTGTGGATGGGCTCCCTGTGGTTGAATTCGGTGGAAGCCTCCGCCGAACCCGCCCAGCGCGAGTCCTACATGAAAGCGACATCCGAAGACACGGTACGCACCCGCTCCTTCACCGGTAAAACGGCACGGTGTCTGAAAAACGAGTGGACCGAGGCCTGGGAACAACCAGAGAACCCCAAGCCCCTGCCCATGCCGTTGCAGGGCTACCTGACCTTCGATGCCGTGCGGCGTACGCACCGCTACGCCGGCAGCGGGGATTGCCAGAAGGTCGCATTCAACCCGGTAGGCCAGGTGGTGGGACAGATCAATTCGATCGAGTCCTGTCGCGATATCGTCTTCCGGTTACTGAACGAATATAGCGAGGCGCTGGATCACATCAACGCCATCACGCCGCAGGATTAGATCGCACCGGGTGACTGCGTGTCGGGACTAGGTGCCCGACTTGCCGTCACCCGCTTCCTCCAGCGCATGGCAGGGCCAGCAAAACGAACGGTAGTCCTTATCGCTGATTTCAATGATGGGTAGTGCACCGAGATGTGCATCCAGCACATGCTGGCCATCGGCGCTGGGTAACGACTCAGCGTAGACGCCCGTTTCTACCACCGTGGCAATGCCTCCGTGCATGCCCGCTCCTCTATACATATCACCCTCCGCTTGATTTTCTGTCGGATCCATCGAAAGTCCGACATTCTGCAGTGGGCCAATCACGGGTGGAACACCAAATGCACGCAGTCGCGAAAACAACGCGCTATTGTTAGTACGGGCAGTCTGCGTATACCATGCTCGTTCGCCTTCCGGCCGCTGGATAACACCGTGAAGAAACTATCCTGGACCGTCATCGCCCTGCTGCTGGCAAGCTGTGCTTACGTTGCTGTGATTGCGATTCCCCGCGAGGCTATTCATGTGCAGCGCAACGCCGTGACCACCACTCCGGCTGATGTGGGCCTGGTGTTTGAGGAATTTGTCGTCTCTCCGCAGGACTCAGACCTGACACTGGCCGGCTGGTGGATTCCGGCGCAAAACGCACGGGCGACACTGGTGTTCATCCACGGCGGAGGCTCCAATCGCACCAGCAGCTACTTTGGCTCACTGGATTTTTATCGCGCGATGGTGGAACAGGGCGTTGCCGTCGTTGCTATCGACCTGCGCAACCACGGCGCATCAGACAGCGATGGGCAGGGACTGCAATTTGGGCGCACCGAAAAATACGACGCTGCAGCCGCCATTGCCTGGGCGCGTGAAAAAAATCCCAACCTACCCTTATTTGCCATGGGCATCTCGATGGGCGGCGCCACCCTCATACAGGCCGTGCACGATGGGGCCAAACTTGATGGCCTGATCCTGCTGGACAGCCTGCTGAATACCTACGACACCTTCAAGCAGGGTGCCTGGGTGGAAACCGGCCTGCCCCCTGCACTGTTTACAATCTCCGCCTGGGCTGCCACGCAGTTCTTCGGCTTGCCCGGAGGTGACGAACAGGCACTGGCGCGTGCCGCCACACTGGACCTGCCGATACTCGCGATCCAGGATCCGGGTGATCCGGTAACCCGTGCGCGCTACAGCCGGGAACTGGCACAGCGCAATCCGCGTGTTACCTTGTGGACAGCTCCCGCGATCGATCCGCAGCATCCCGATCTCGCCTGGAAGGAACGCTGGGGTAGCCACGTGTCTGCTTTCCTTTTTTATCCGCGCGAGACAATGGCACAGATACTGGAATTTATTGATGCGCCTGCTGTGGCGATGCAGTAAACAAGGAGATCACCCGACGATGAATTTCGAGCCTGTCAACGCAACCAACACCCATGCAGCTGTCCGCATACTGGCCGAAGCGTTTCGCGATGACCCGGTCATCAACTGGTCGTGCAATAATCCGCAGACACTGGAGTCGTTTTTTGAATTTACCCTACCGGTATTCATTCCGCACCAGCTTACCTATCTCGATCCACAGGGACGCGGTGGCGCATCATGGCTGGGACCCAGGCAAAAACTGCACTGGCCTTACTCGCTATCGAGTATCGTCAAAGTGCTCAAACTGGGCGGACTGACGGGGTTGTACCGTCTACTGATTAGTGGCATCAAGACAGAGCAGTACCACCCCAAAACACCCCACTACTACCTGTTCGCCATCGGGGTTACTCCCGGCCACAAAGGCCAGGGCATAGGCACCAGCCTTATCTCGCACGTACTCAGACAGTGTGATGCCGAAGGGGTGCCGGCCTATCTGGAGAATTCGAAGGAGGAGAATCTGGCCTTCTATGAAGGGCACGGATTCAAAGTGCAGCAGCAGATCAGGTTTGCGGCGTCCGCACCGCCGGTGTGGCTGATGTGGCGCGAGCCTGTTGGAGTGGACAAGGCCGTCGCTTGAGCTCGAAAGAACACCATAACAAAAATGCCACCGACCCTTGCGGAGTCGGTGGCATTGGTAAGACGGGTTGCGCTTACTAGGGTGCGTCCATTACCAGTTCTACCCGGCGGTTTTGCGCCTGGCCTTCCGCCGTGCTGTTATCCGCCACAGGCATGTCTTCACCATGGCCGATAACTGTAATCTGGGCGGGATTAACACTAAACTGATTGACGAGCATGTTGCGAACGGCCTCCGCCCGACGCTCCGATAACCGCTGGTTGTATTGGGCTTCGCCAACCGAGTCGGTGTGACCTTCTACAATGGTTTGCACGGTAGGATTGTCTCGCATCGTAGCGGCGGCGACGCGAATCTCACTATCATAGGCCGTGGCGATGACAGCGGAATCGAATTCGAACTGCACGTTGACTTCCAGTGCGATCGCACCTCCCTCCAATTTACGATAGCGATCGTTGCCGTCGGCCAAATTCTCCAGTGCTTCATTTGCGCTTGGGGTAGGTGCGGCCTCACCCGGACACAAGGCATGGGAGTTTTCATCGTTGGGATCTCGTGCCAGATCAAGGTCCATTTGCCGCAACCTTATCCGCATTGATTCCATCGACCTCCAGTGACGCAAGCAATAGTCCCATGTTGGCCAGAGTACTAGCCTCTGCCGCTACCAGGTCCACAACCGCAGTCATGTACGCTCGCTCGCTATCGAAGTACTCGTTTTGGCTATCGAGCAGGTCCAGAAGAGAGCGCTTGCCGCGATCAAATTGGTCATGGTAAGCCAGCCGGGTCTTGTCCTGTGCGCGCTTGCTTAAATCCGTTAACACGACCTGCTGCTGCAACGCTGCAATATTGTTAAAATCGTTACTCACTTCCTGCCTCACATTCAAACAGGCCTGCTTGCGCTCTTCGATCGCCGCGTAGTAAAGATTGTAGTACTCGCGTTTACGCGCGCTATCTGCGCCGCCACGGAACAGGTTGTACTTCATGACGACCTCGATGGCCTCCTCCTCAAACTTTCCGTCAATGCCATCTGTATCATGCTCCACGTCGTTGCGGTAGCGTAGATCGAAACGCGGCATAAACGGCGCATTGGTTAGATTCAGCGCTTCCTGTGTGGCACGCAGGTGCTCGATTGCGGCGTTAATGACCGGACTTTTTTGGTAGGCGACTTCCAGTGCCGCTCCGCGTAACTCCGGAATCTGGCCCGCAGGTACTGAGGGAACTTCCAGGTTTGCGTTTGGCAGACTGCCGACCAGGCGCTGGAAACGAATCTCGACATCATGCAGGTTGGCGGTCTCGGTCACCAGATTAGTTTCAGCCAGGCCTACCCGCGCTACCGCCTGATCGAGATCAACACCCTCACTCACCCCTCCGCTGGCCCGCTCGGCAATCTGCTCATGGATCTCGCGATGGACCTTCAAATTAGCTGCAGCGTAGTTCACCAGTTGCTGGTACTTAACGGTCTCGAGGTAGGCCACCGCCACTTCCAGAGCCACCTCTTCGGAGGATCGCTTGAATATGTAGTAGTTGGATAATTTGTCATAACCTAGCCGGGCTACCTCATCGCGAGTGGCAAAGCCGTCAAACAACATCTGGGTAATACTGAATTCCGTGGCGTCGCGCGTATAGTCGCCGAGATCAATGAGCGGAGTGTTGCGATCCTCACGGCCCGCTTCGGCGTAGATGTCCGCACTTGGATAATAGCCACCGCGGGCAGCCTGCTGCGCCTCGTTGGTGGCCGCAAAGTTGTACCAGTCGGCATTCACTCGTGGACTACTCAATACACCCTGGGTGATGGCTTCCTTGAGGCTGGCAACAACCGCTGGAACCTGCTGCCGCTGTGATCCGGAGTACTCCACAGGAAGCTGCGGCGGCTCGTCTTGCGCTTGTGATAAAGAGACCCCTGTTATCGCGACTATGATGGCCGCACATAACCTGCTTTTCTTAAACATACCCCCACCCCTTTCCAATGCTAATTTTAATTTTAATTTTAATTTTAATTTTAATAATCTAAAAATCGTCCGTAGATGCACATGAGGCAGTTGGACGTTTTGTTACTTTTACAACTTACAGTTTAATGATACATCGCCAGACATACTACATATACAGTCTTTTAAGCACAAATTGTACAAACTGTGTCACAAATTGATGGGGGCGAATGACTTATATTGAATATCTCTCGCTGCAGCCCACATTCATATGAGCTACCATGGGCACATTATAAAGATTGAAGCGATTTGCATTTATCACAATCCTGCTTAGCTCGTACTATCCAACATTGAGAGCCCAGGTGTGTCGTCACTGAAAGTGCTGTCTGGTATGCGCTACTTATGGGTGACCATCGGCACCACCTTTTTCGTCGTCGCCCTTGCTGTGGCTCAGGTCAATCTTCCGCTGATGCGCAGCCTGGCCCTTTCCCGCTATGGACCGGCCACTGCCCACCTAGTGGACGACTGGCAGATCCAGGTCGAGACTATGAAATCGCTGCCGGACGACGAAAAACTCGCCAGGGCCAACAACTTTTTTAACTCACGCATCCGCTGGACCCAGGATCCCGAAGCCTGGGGGCAGGACGACTATTGGGCCACTCCGCTTGAACTCATGGGTCGCGGCATGGGAGACTGCGAAGACTTCGCCATCGCCAAATACCTTACATTGATATTGGCCGGTGTCGACATCGACAAACTAAGGATCACCTACGTCAAGGCAAGGCTCATGGGCAGTGGGGACGATAAAAACACGGCGCACATGGTGCTGGCCTATTACCCTTCTCCCACCGCAGAGCCGCTGATTCTTGATAACATTGTCATTGATATTCGATCGGCATCCCAACGAGCCGATCTGACACCGGTGTATGGCTTTAACAGCAAGGGTCTCTGGGTGGGGCATGCTACCGCCCCTGCCACGACTCGACCCGGGACTAAACTCTCACGCTGGCGCAATCTGTTGCGTCGGGCCTCGGCTGAAGGGCTGGGATGAATATAAACATTGAAGGAATCTGATCATGTCATTATCTAAACAGCTCTGGTTGGCGGTCATTCTTCTGTTAGCAATAGTGTTCAGCGTCAGTTTTCTTGTCACCACACTCTCGGCCAGGGCCTACCTTGAAAAGCAGCTGAGTATGAAAAACGCAGACAACGCCACATCTCTGGCGCTTTCCCTGACACAACAGGGTGCAGATGCAGTGCTGCTGGAACTCACCCTGTCCGCACAGTTCGATACTGGTTTCTATGAACTCATCGAATTGACAGACCCCAAGGGGCAGGTCACAGTCCGCCGGGAAGCCGAGCAGGTACAAACCGGGGCCCCCGGTTGGTTCATGCGCCTATTTCCTATCGAGGTTGAACCTGGCGTTGCTAATGTCCAGGCGGGCTGGCAACAAGCGGGCACGCTAACCCTGCGCAGTCAATCGCGCTTCGCCTACAAGGAATTGTGGCAGACCACCCAGATGCTGGCCGGCGTATTTCTGCTCGCTGGGCTTGTTGCGGGTTTTGTAGGGCACAGATTACTGAAGCGGATTCTGCATCCGCTGACAGAAGTGGTGGAGCAGGCCGAGGCGATCGGCAGCCGGCGCTTCGTGACCATCATTCCTGAGCCAACTACGCTGGAATTCAGGCAAGTGGTTCGCGCCATGAACGAACTGTCCACCCGCATCAAGTCAATGCTGGGGCAGGAAGCAAATCGCCTGCAAAAATTACAACGTGATGCACATGTCGACAAGATTACCGGCCTGAATAACCGGGAGCCATTCCTCAATGCACTGGAGGCCGCGCTCGAAAACAATGATGACAATTCCTCCGGCACCCTGTGCATCATCCGCTTAATCGGTCTTGGCCATCTCAACCAGACCTACGGCCGCAAGGCCACGGACAGCCTGTTGCACGACATCGGAAGCGCGATTAATGCGATCATTATGCAGCACCGCGGCTGGACTGCCGCGCGCCTGAACGGTTCCGATTTTGCGGTATTGGCGCCGCGCAAACTGGAAGCGGGAGATCTCGGGCACCAGATTCAGCAGGCCATGTTCGCTGTGCTGGCGGACCACAGCATGGGCGACGGTATCCTGCTGCCTGGAGGGACGACTGTTTATAAACACCGCGACGCGGTAACAGAACTGCTGAACAGGACGGATGGTGCATTAACAGCGGCGGAACGGGAGCGGGTTTCCTCGGTCACCGAGGCCTACAAGGGCGACATCCAGATCAGACCCGTGCGAGAGCAGCTCGAGCACTGGCGTGGCATTCTCGAAAAGGCGCTGCAAATGCGCAGCTTCTCACTCGCGCAATTTCCTGTTATCGGCCTTGATAACCAGCTTATACACTTTGAGGCACCCGTACGTCTCCAATGGGAAGGTGAAACATGGAGCGCCGGCCAGTTCCTGCCATGGATTCATCGCATACAGCTCTCTGGCGAACTGGACAAGCAGGTCTTTGAACTGGCGCTTGGCACTATAGAGCGCTCGCAGCAACCCATAGCCATAAACTTGTCCGTGGCCGCCATCGCAGACAACAGCTTCCTGAGCTGGGTCGAGCAGCATCTCAACACACGCAGCCAGGCCATCTCCAGATTGTGGATAGAAATTCCCGAAGTGGTGGCCTTTCGCCATTTTGAAAACTTCAAGCGCCTGTCCGCCCGCATCAAGGCACATGGTGGGCATGTAGGCATCGAACATCTGGGACACCAGCTGGCGAAATTGGGGCAGTTACACGATGTTGGTCTGGACTACCTCAAAGTGGATGCCAGCTTTGTGCGCGATGTACAGAATAATACCGGTAACCAGACGCTGCTGCGCACGCTGTGCACCATCGGCCATACCATTGGTGTCAGGATGATCGCCGAAGGCGTGAACAGTACCGCGGAATGGGAAGCCCTGCAGGATCTGGGTATCGATGGCGCGACCGGCCCTGGTGTATCTCTCGCTGGTTGAAGCTTCCAGCGTGCGTCAGGTAAGCGGCTACCCAGGAGTGACTTAAGCGATTAGTCTTCGCTGATCAAATTCAGTGTGCTGCCTATATTCGAGCGCATTTGCTGCCGTCGCATGATTTTCTGCTGCGCATCTACCGGCAGCTCCGTAAACAAAATCAGGCCTTTGGCGATCAGCAGATCCACCACGTCCTCCAGCACGCGGATAAGGTCCTGGTCGGTTGCTTCAAGAGAGGATGCCTCGCTGGCGATCCGCGCAAAAAATGCGGCAAGCGCCGGATCATCTTTCGATAGCTCCTCACTGCAGCCGGATCCAGGCTCCTGACTTACAGCGACCACTACGCCATGCGCATCGCGTTTTACAAAGGGCATACGTCACCTCGCCAAATAAAAATCCCCACGACCCGTTAGAGTTGTAGGGATAAGTTTACAGCTTTACCAGACCTTAATCAGTGATCAGTGATCAGCTTGCCCGCATCAACCATGTTCTGCAAAGCCGTGGTAAGCGCGGCAGTATCACTAAAATCCACACCCTCGAACAGATTGACATCCTGCACCGTAATCACCTGGTCAGCGTGTGCGAAGTCACCCGTACTGCTGATCCTCAGCACCGTGCTGGCGCCTTCCAGGCTGACATTGAGATAGCTGGAAAAGTCCGTCGTGTTCACTGTGTCTGCCAGAATATCTGCAATATTGATGGCATCCGCCTCCCCATTGAACCCTACAATCGTATCACCCTGCGCAGTATGATCTGCCAGTGACCAGACAAAATTGTCCGCATCGTTCGTGGCCAACAGCGTATCTGCTCCGTCCGTAGCAGTGTGAGTTGTTAGCGGGGTTTCCGGGGCGCTATCCAGTGAGAATAATGTCGGCGCAAAGGCGTCAGGCTCCCCCGCCTGGATATGAACCGTTACGGGATCTTGCGCCGTAACGTCACCGTCCCCATCTGTGCCGGTGACATAGAACGTTAAGTCCTTACCATCGGGCACCAATTTCTCGGTATACGATATATCGTTCGGGCGCATGGAGCCAGCTGTAGCCGTCATTTCGATTCTGTCGAAGTCAATGCTGGGATCAATGGTAAAGTGTGCTCCCCCAGCCATCGTTACCGTCCCCGACTCATGGGCGCCTGTGATTGTGTTAGTGGCCGTCCAGGCGTACGTACCGCCCTGATGATTATCGGTAAAATCGACCGATCCTACCAGGCGGGCATTGGCGGCGGTGAGGGTATCATCAGCGGCCGAACCTTGACCGTTCTTAAAGAACTCAAGGGTCAGTGTTTCGCCAACATCAATAAGGTTGTTGCCTATACCGATGCCTGAGCTACTGACATTGATACCAGTACCCTGAAATTCGACTGAATAATCTGCCAGTTCCCGAAGGTCTATCGGCCCACCAGCAGCAAGATTGGCGAGATCAACGGTGACCACCGAGGACGCCTCCGGCTTGATCAGATCGAAGGACTGGTGTCCGTCGGCAGTGACCGTGTAACTGAAGACAGCAGCGTGACTACCGGTCTCCTCGCCAATCAGCGTGGTACTGAGCACATGGCCATTGCCGTCGGTAGTGACAACCTGTGGCCGGTAGGTTATGCCTGCAATAGCCGGTCCAGTTATATTGATGGCATTCCAGCTATCCGCACCGGAGATAAAGCCGGTATTCTGTAATCCATAGGTGACACCGGCCGTGTTTGGCGCGGTGATATTGTGAAAATCGCCAACCGTGGGCGTGTCGTCAACAATGCGGATCACCAGGTCGTCGCTCGCCGTGGTGCCGCCAATGCCATTGACCGTCAGTACCACGCTGTCATCAAAACCGGTCGGCGTCGCACCCGCCTTGCTGTCGTTGTCAATCGTCGCACTCAGCGTGTAGCTGTAGTTCACCGTGCCACCGAACGCAGTACCCGTAAAACCGGTCAGCGTCAGCACACCTTCGCCCGTGTTCACCGGATGCGATGCAAGATAGGCCGCATTGGTCAACTGCGCATAGGTAAAGGTGGTACCGCCAATCACCACGTTCTGGATGCCATCGGTAGTCGATACCGTAAAGCTGCCCGTGGTCGTCTCACTGTCGGCCGCCACCACCAGACCATGCTCCAATACCTGGCCGTCCGGTCCCGTCGCCTGCGCCGTCACCACCGAGCTGCCGTCATCGGCACCCTTGATGACAATGGTCAGCGTCGCCGGACTGGTGTCCCCGTCCGCGTCCTTCATCGTGTAGTTCAGGTTGTAGCTCAGAGTGCTCCCCGCCGTCAGCGCCTGCGTCGCCGCACGCGTGTTGTCCAGCACAAAGCTGTAGGTGCCGTCCCCGTTCAGGGTCAGCGTGCCATACGCGTTCAGCGCGGCAACATTCGCCGCATTGCCCGCCGCCCACACATCAAACGCCACTGGGCGCATCCGCACCCGCGCTGTCGTTGGCCAGCACATCTCCAGACACCGTGCTCGTCGTCGCCGTGTTCGCCGCACCCGCGCCGTCTTCCGTTACCGTCACCGGTCCGTCGTTCACCGCACTCGGCGTGTCGTCAACAATGCGGATCACCAGGTCGTCGCTCGCCGTGGTGCCGCCAATGCCATTGACCGTCAGTACCACGCTGTCATCAAAACCGGTCGGCGTCGCACCCGCCTTGCTGTCGTTGTCAATCGTCGCACTCAGCGTGTAGCTGTAGTTCACCGTGCCACCGAACGCAGTACCCGTAAAACCGGTCAGCGTCAGCACACCTTCGCCCGTGTTCACCGGATGCGATGCAAGATAGGCCGCATTGGTCAACTGCGCATAGGTAAAGGTGGTACCGCCAATCACCACGTTCTGGATGCCATCAGTGGTCGATACCGTAAAGCTGCCCGTGGTCGTCTCACTGTCGGCCGCCACCACCAGACCATGCTCCAATACCTGGCCGTCCGGTCCCGTCGCCTGCGCCGTCACCACCGAGCTGCCGTCATTGGCACCCTTGATGACAATGGTCAGCGTCGCCGGACTGGTGTCCCCGTCCGCGTCCTTCATCGTGTAGTTCAGGTTGTAGCTCAGAGTGCTCCCCGCCGTCAGCGCCTGCGTCGCCGCACGCGTGTTGTCCAGCACAAAGCTGTAGGTGCCGTCCCCGTTCAGGGTCAGCGTGCCATACGCGTTCAGCGCGGCAACGTTCGCCGCATTGCCCGCCGCCCACACATCAAACGCCATGGGCGCATCCGCACCCGCGCTGTCGTTGGCCAGCACATCTCCAGACACCGTGCTCGTCGTCGCCGTGTTCGCCGCACCCGCGCCGTCTTCCGTTACCGTCACCGGTCCGTCGTTCACCGCACTCGGCGTGTCGTCAACAATGCGGATCACCAGGTCGTCGCTCGCCGTGGTGCCGCCAATGCCATTGACCGTCAGTACCACGCTGTCATCAAAACCGGTCGGCGTCGCACCCGCCTTGCTGTCGTTGTCAATCGTCGCACTCAGCGTGTAGCTGTAGTTCACCGTGCCACCGAACGCAGTACCCGTAAAACCGGTCAGCGTCAGCACACCTTCGCCCGTGTTCACCGGATGCGATGCAAGATAGGCCGCATTGGTCAACTGCGCATAGGTAAAGGTGGTACCGCCAATCACCACGTTCTGGATGCCATCGGTGGTCGATACCGTAAAGCTGCCCGTGGTCGTCTCACTGTCGGCCGCCACCACCAGACCATGCTCCAATACCTGGCCGTCCGGTCCCGTCGCCTGCGCCGTCACCACCGAGCTGCCGTCATTGGCACCCTTGATGACAATGGTCAGCGTCGCCGGACTGGTGTCCCCGTCCGCGTCCTTCATCGTGTAGTTCAGGTTGTAGCTCAGAGTGCTCCCCGCCGTCAGCGCCTGCGTCGCCGCACGCGTGTTGTCCAGCACAAAGCTGTAGGTGCCGTCCCCGTTCAGGGTCAGCGTGCCATACGCGTTCAGCGCGGCAACATTCGCCGCATTGCCCGCCGCCCACACATCAAACGCCCTGGGCGCATCCGCACCCGCGCTGTCGTTGGCCAGCACATCTCCAGACACCGTGCTCGTCGTCGCCGTGTTCGCCGCACCCGCGCCGTCTTCCGTTACCGTCACCGGTCCGTCGTTCACCGCACTCGGCGTGTCGTCAACAATGCGGATCACCAGGTCGTCGCTCGCCGTGGTGCCGCCAATGCCATTGACCGTCAGTACCACGCTGTCATCAAACCCGGTCGGCGTCGCACCCGCCTTGCTGTCGTTGTCAATCGTCGCACTCAGCGTGTAGCTGTAGTTCACCGTGCCACCGAACGCAGTACCCGTAAAACCGGTCAGCGTCAGCACACCTTCGCCCGTGTTCACCGGATGCGATGCAAGATAGGCCGCATTGGTCAACTGCGCATAGGTAAAGGTGGTACCGCCAATCACCACGTTCTGGATGCCATCGGTGGTCGATACCGTAAAGCTGCCCGTGGTCGTCTCACTGTCGGCCGCCACCACCAGACCATGCTCCAATACCTGGCCGTCCGGTCCCGTCGCCTGCGCCGTCACCACCGAGCTGCCGTCATTGGCACCCTTGATGACAATGGTCAGCGTCGCCGGACTGGTGTCCCCGTCCGCGTCCTTCATCGTGTAGTTCAGGTTGTAGCTCAGAGTGCTCCCCGCCGTCAGCGCCTGCGTCGCCGCACGCGTGTTGTCCAGCACAAAGCTGTAGGTGCCGTCCCCGTTCAGGGTCAGCGTGCCATACGCGTTCAGCGCGGCAACGTTCGCCGCATTGCCCGCCGCCCACACATCAAACGCCCTGGGCGCATCCGCACCCGCGCTGTCGTTGGCCAGCACATCTCCCGACACCGTGCTCGTCGTCGCCGTGTTCGCCGCACCCGCGCCGTCTTCCGTTACCGTCACCGGTCCGTCGTTCACCGCACTCGGCGTGTCGTCAACAATGCGGATCACCAGGTCGTCGCTCGCCGTGGTGCCGCCAATGCCATTGACCGTCAGTACCACGCTGTCATCAAAACCGGTCGGCGTCGCACCCGCCTTGCTGTCGTTGTCAATCGTCGCACTCAGCGTGTAGCTGTAGTTCACCGTGCCACCGAACGCAGTACCCGTAAAACCGGTCAGCGTCAGCACACCTTCGCCCGTGTTCACCGGATGCGATGCAAGATAGGCCGCATTGGTCAACTGCGCATAGGTAAAGGTGGTACCGCCAATCACCACGTTCTGGATGCCATCGGTGGTCGATACCGTAAAGCTGCCCGTGGTCGTCTCACTGTCGGCCGCCACCACCAGACCATGCTCCAATACCTGGCCGTCCGGTCCCGTCGCCTGCGCCGTCACCACCGAGCTGCCGTCATTGGCACCCTTGATGACAATGGTCAGCGTCGCCGGACTGGTGTCCCCGTCCGCGTCCTTCATCGTGTAGTTCAGGTTGTAGCTCAGAGTGCTCCCCGCCGTCAGCGCCTGCGTCGCCGCACGCGTGTTGTCCAGCACAAAGCTGTAGGTGCCGTCCCCGTTCAGGGTCAGCGTGCCATACGCGTTCAGCGCGGCAACATTCGCCGCATTGCCCGCCGCCCACACATCAAACGCCATGGGCGCATCCGCACCCGCGCTGTCGTTGGCCAGCACATCTCCAGACACCGTGCTCGTCGTCGCCGTGTTCGCCGCACCCGCGCCGTCTTCCGTTACCGTCACCGGTCCGTCGTTCACCGCACTCGGCGTGTCGTCAACAATGCGGATCACCAGGTCGTCGCTCGCCGTGGTGCCGCCAATGCCATTGACCGTCAGTACCACGCTGTCATCAAAACCGGTCGGCGTCGCACCCGCCTTGCTGTCGTTGTCAATCGTCGCACTCAGCGTGTAGCTGTAGTTCACCGTGCCACCGAACGCAGTACCCGTAAAACCGGTCAGCGTCAGCACACCTTCGCCCGTGTTCACCGGATGCGATGCAAGATAGGCCGCATTGGTCAACTGCGCATAGGTAAAGGTGGTACCGCCAATCACCACGTTCTGGATGCCATCGGTGGTCGATACCGTAAAGCTGCCCGTGGTCGTCTCACTGTCGGCCGCCACCACCAGACCATGCTCCAATACCTGGCCGTCCGGTCCCGTCGCCTGCGCCGTCACCACCGAGCTGCCGTCATTGGCACCCTTGATGACAATGGTCAGCGTCGCCGGACTGGTGTCCCCGTCCGCGTCCTTCATCGTGTAGTTCAGGTTGTAGCTCAGAGTGCTCCCCGCCGTCAGCGCCTGCGTCGCCGCACGCGTGTTGTCCAGCACAAAGCTGTAGGTGCCGTCCCCGTTCAGGGTCAGCGTGCCATACGCGTTCAGCGCGGCAACATTCGCCGCATTGCCCGCCGCCCACACATCAAACGCCATGGGCGCATCCGCACCCGCGCTGTCGTTGGCCAGCACATCTCCAGACACCGTGCTCGTCGTCGCCGTGTTCGCCGCACCCGCGCCGTCTTCCGTTACCGTCACCGGTCCGTCGTTCACCGCACTCGGCGTGTCGTCAACAATGCGGATCACCAGGTCGTCGCTCGCCGTGGTGCCGCCAATGCCATTGACCGTCAGTACCACGCTGTCATCAAACCCGGTCGGCGTCGCACCCGCCTTGCTGTCGTTGTCAATCGTCGCACTCAGCGTGTAGCTGTAGTTCACCGTGCCACCGAACGCAGTACCCGTAAAACCGGTCAGCGTCAGCACACCTTCGCCCGTGTTCACCGGATGCGATGCAAGATAGGCCGCATTGGTCAACTGCGCATAGGTAAAGGTGGTACCGCCAATCACCACGTTCTGGATGCCATCGGTGGTCGATACCGTAAAGCTGCCCGTGGTCGTCTCACTGTCGGCCGCCACCACCAGACCATGCTCCAATACCTGGCCGTCCGGTCCCGTCGCCTGCGCCGTCACCACCGAGCTGCCGTCATTGGCACCCTTGATGACAATGGTCAGCGTCGCCGGACTGGTGTCCCCGTCCGCGTCCTTCATCGTGTAGTTCAGGTTGTAGCTCAGAGTGCTCCCCGCCGTCAGCGCCTGCGTCGCCGCACGCGTGTTGTCCAGCACAAAGCTGTAGGTGCCGTCCCCGTTCAGGGTCAGCGTGCCATACGCGTTCAGCGCGGCAACATTCGCCGCATTGCCCGCCGCCCACACATCAAACGCCCTGGGCGCATCCGCACCCGCGCTGTCGTTGGCCAGCACATCTCCAGACACCGTGCTCGTCGTCGCCGTGTTCGCCGCACCCGCGCCGTCTTCCGTTACCGTCACCGGTCCGTCGTTCACCGCACTCGGCGTGTCGTCAATAATCGTCGCAGCTGCGGGTACCAGTAGCGACCTTGCCGCCTCTGTCTTCAAGCACAATGTCAAAATTAACTAAGAGTTGTTTGTCATTGCCATCGGCTATGATGTGATCAAAGTCACCGATCAGGGTGCCCGTCACGCCAATGGTATATTCACCCTTATCATTCACCGTGATGCTATCGAAGGTGATGCGGAGATTCTGGCCTTCCATCACAGATTGTCCGGCAATAAAGTTGCCATCACTGTCGATGAGCTGAACGCCATCGACGGTTAAGCTCTTTAAGCCATCTTCTGCCAGAACAGTAAAGCTTCCGGTTTTAGAGAGATTCGCTGGATCAGGGGTAGAGCCATCTTGTAAATGCGCTTCATCGAGTACTACTCCGGTGCTGCCCACCCCAACATTAACCTCGCCTGTAGCAGCAATTACCACAGTAACAACGGCAGTGTCCTGGCCGTTGCCGTCCACAGAGGTGGCCGTATAGGTGAACGTGTCGGTGCCAAAGAAGCCGGGATTGGGTGTATAGGTCACCGTACCGTCGGCATTGATTACGACGGTTCCATGACTGCCATTGGTCACGCCAGTGACGAAAGCGCCCATACTGAAACTGGTCGTTGTTCAGTACATTGATAACAACTGGTTCGCCTTCTTCGGTAGTGGTGGCGTCATCAATAGCGTCAACCGGTATAAGCGCAGTATGATCTTCTTGCACCACAGTTTTAGCGGCGGTGTCGCCAGCAACACCGGTAAATTCGCTGGTCGATTCAAGTATTCGACTCAGACGAACCCAACTGTGGCCCTCACCTTCGAGTCCAGCAGCTGCATCGGATCCCGCTGCGGGAGCTTGCAGCACATCACCGAGGTCTTCCCCGGACTGCAGGGCAGCCAACACCTGCTGGACCGTCTCATCTTTTACCTCGCTCTCATCGGCGCCCGCTGCGGTTTCTGCCACAAGGTCACGGGTGATGGCCATTTCCGGCACATCGCTTACCTGCAGTGGGCTGCCGTCCGATAAAGACAGCTCCACGTGTCCACCATTCGGCGTGACCAGTGTCTCCCCCTCAAGCAACTTATCCCCGACCTTCAATTCCCTGAGTTCACCGTCGGCATTGCGGGCCTGGGCCCGAACACTGATGGAAGTTACAGTTGCGATGATTGCGTTTGCCATGTGGGTTACCTTCCAAACCAGATTGAGTAAAATCTACAGCTCGATACTATGCCCCCGCGACTGCGCAAAACATTGTACTTTTGGACAACTAGCAGCCCTTCTTTTCAGGTTGTGACCAGAGTCACATTGGGCAATTGAGGGGCTTTTGAGCGACAGTATGGGTAATTCAGTTAACCGTGCTGTAGATTGGAATATTGTTCATTCTCAGAGCCAGTTGCACGCGATCCCGCACCCCGAGCTTTTCAAAAATGGCCGATAAGTGCGCTTTGACGGTGCGCTCGGTAATTTCCAGCGCCTCGGCTATTTCCCGATTACTCGACCCATGGGCCACCTGCTCCGCCACCATCAACTCGCGGGAGGTGAGGTCATTCAGCTGGAAAGTTTCTGGTGCAGCAGTGGGGATCACCCGGGTGGATACCGCGAGAAAACGCTGCATCAAATCCGGTGGCATCCATAAGCCCCCATGCTCAACCACCAGGGCGATCTCGCGCAACTGCTCGCAGAACCGCCTTGACATGGCAGTAACCCTGCACTCCCGCCTTGAGCACGGCGAAAGCCTCCGCTTCGTTCGGCACGCCCACCATAGCGACGACTGGCCAGCCAAGCGCACATGCTGGAGCGACTGACGCCAGGCGCGATTGGGTAGGTATCGTACTGAGATCCAGCCACAAACTTCCAGTCCCGTCCGATCCAGGACTCCCAACTCGGCAATCCGGGATACCACCCGTGCATCGGGAAACGCCAGACCCCAGCGCTCGCGCAATTGACCCGGCGCGGAAACAAATAACCGTACCATCAGCGCTCCGTCAGCGCATACTGCTTGGCGCGTAATACGGGCTTCATCAAATAGGCCAGCACACTCTTCTTGCCGGTCAGGATATCCACTTCCACGACCATGCCGGGGATGATGGGCTTATCGCTGGCCAGGCTTGATTTCGTGGTGCGAACGGTGACCTCATAGAAGGGATGGCCGTCCTCGTCCAGGACAGTGTCCGCCCCAATTTGTTCGAGCACACCGTCAAGGCCACCGTAGACCACAAAATCGTAGGCGGTAAATTTCACCATGGCCTTCTGTCCCGGCACCAGGAATGCAATATCCTGGGGACGCACCCTGACCTCCAGTAACAAGGTGTCATCGGTCGGCACGATATCGATGATCTCCTTACCCGGCAAGCACCACACCGCCTATCGTGTGGAAGTAAAGTTGCTTCACAGTACCCTTAACCGGTGAGCGAATTTCAGTCTGCTTGACCCGGTCGGACAATCCCGAACCGCTCTCACGCAGGCCATTGACCTTGGAAATGGTATCCGCCAACTCTTCACGGACCTTATTGTTAAACTCCACTTCCACGCTGTGAATAGTGCGCTGTGCTTCCACAATGGCCGAATCAATCTGCTTGATCTTTGCAGCGGCCTGTTTGCGCTGCCCACTCAACTCGTTGACCTGCTGCTCCAGGCGCAGTATCTCCACCTCCGAAACCGCCCCCGATGCCACCATAGGCCGGGTCATGCGCAGTTCCTGCTGTGACAACTCCAGTGAACGCGCAGCCTGCTGCTCTGCAGCCGTGATTTCAACCAGTTCCTGATTTCGCTGTTCCAGCTTTTCCTGCGCAATCTGCTGCGCCAGTGCCAGTTCAGTGCGTTTGGACTCCAGGATGGCCATCTCCTCGGTAACGATACTGGGTACAGCAGCAACAAGCGCCGGATCCGGCTGGAATTCTGTTTTATCGATGAGAGCATGCAGGCGCGCTTCCTTGACGGAGAGCGCCTGAAATTCGGCGCGATTTTCCCGAAAAGTGGACTGCGAGCGGGTCTGGTCGAGACGCACCAGCAACTGTCCCTTCTCCACGAAATCTCCTTCATGCACCAGTATCTCGGTTACCACGCCGCCGTCCTGGGACTGGAGCACCTGCACTTGCTGTGACGGTATGACCTTGCCCTGACCCCGGGTTACCTCATCTATTTTCGCCAGCGCAGACCAGATCACAAGCAATGTCACAGCTACGCGCCACTGCATAGAGAATCTTCCGCGCGCGCAGCGGCTGTTGCTCAATATAGGCCAGGTGCGCATCCCGCTGCCAATCATAGGAGCTCGCTGCTTCATCACGCATCCAGGGTGCAAACAGCCAGTCCACCACCCGCTGGTGAAGCGCAGGCTTCGCTTCAGATGCGCTGGCCATCTCCGGGACCGGCTTGACCGGTGCAGACTCCTGCTCGCTCATTGCGCCTTACCTATCCTGCCTTGCTGCAGCGCCTGCACCACAGTTTCCCGCGGGCCGTCTGCGACCAGTTTACCGTTGTCGATCACGATGATCCGATCCACCATTTCCAGCAGCGAATTGCGGTGCGTGACGACCAGCCATGTTCGACCTTTGATTAATTCCGCGAGCTGCTTCTTCACCGCGACCTCGGTGGAGTGATCCATGGAGCCGGTCGGCTCATCCATCAGCAGCAAGGGGGACTCCTGTATGACACCCCGCGCCAGGGCCACTGACTTGCGTTGCCCACCGGAGAGGGAATCGCCGCGCTCACCGATCATCATGTCAAAGCCCTGCGGGTGGCGATTGACAAAGTCTGTCAGATTGCCAATTTCCACAGCGCGCACTATCGCGCTGTCGGATGGCCTGCGGGTTGGACAGTGTCAGGTTGTCCCGCAGGCTCCCGTAAAAAAGCGTGACGTCCTGCGGTACATAACCCACTCGCGAGCGCAGTTCCGACGGATCCAGCTGGCGCAGGTCGATGCCATCAATGAGAATCGCTCCGGCGGTGGGCTGGAACAGACCGATGGCAAGTTTTTGTAAGGTGGACTTGCCCGAACCCACGCGACCCAGAATCGCCACATGCTCACCGGGCGTGATCTTGAACGACACATCGCTCAGGGATTCCATCTGCGCCCCCGGATAGGAAAAAGAGACATTCTTGAACTCAATCTCGCCCTTGAACATCTCACGCGAAAGGAACTGCGCACCCTCCGGCCGCTCCACCGGTTTGGCCATGACGTCTTCCAGGCTCGTCAGCGCGATCTGCGCGCTGTGGTACTGGGTGATCAAACCCGCAAGTTGGCCAAACGGTGCCATAATCCGTCCGGACAGCATGGAACAGGCGATCAGTCCGCCCATATTCAGGTCACCGGCAGTAATCAGGTAAACCCCGATCACGACAATAAAAATGGAGACCGCCTGCTGGGCCCACTGGGTGACGTTGATAGCGGAATTCGATACCAGCCGGAGCTTGACCCCGACGTGCGCCAGAAAAGTCGTGGTCTCCTCCCAGCGCCGTTGCATGCGCGATTCCGCGCACATGGCTTTGATGGTATCCAGCCCCACCAGACTTTCGATAAGCGTCGAGTTGCGCATGGCCCCGGCCCGATAAGTGGTCTCTGAGAGTTCCTTCAATTTGCCTCGCACCGACAGCGCGTACCCCACCACCACCACCAGGCCTACGAACACGGGCACCAGCAGCAGCCAGGATATCCAGCCGATAACCAGCACGAAAATGAGGGCAAAGGGAATATCAATGACGGTGGTGATGGAGGCGGACGTGATAAAGTCCCGCACTGTTTCAAACGAGCGCAGGCTGTTCGCGTAGGACCCCACGGAGGCCGGGCGATGTTCCAATCGAATGCCCAAAACCCGCTCCATAATCAGCCCCGACAGTTGCACATCCACGCGGCGACTGGCCAGATCGAGAAAATAACCGCGCATGGTGCGCAATGTGATATCTGCCAGCAACATAATCATCACACCGGCAGCCAGCATCCACAGGGTCTCCACGGCCTGGTTGGGTATCACACGGTTGTAGACATTCATGGAAAACAGCGGCAGGGCGAGCGCAAACAGGTTGATGAAGAAGGCCGCCAGCAGGACATCCCGATAAATAGGCACATTGGCGCGGATGGCATCCCAGAACCAGTGTCCTCGCGCATTGACACCAACGCGCGGCGCCCTCGCATCGAAACGAAAACGCGGTCGACAGATAATAACCTCGCCTGAGGCACTGGCAGCCAGTTGCTCCCGTGGCACATTCACCAACGCTTCATTGTGTTCAGGATAGACGACATGGGCGATGGCCCCCGTCGCATCCCAGCCCGTCAGCAGGCAGGCGTTATTGCCCTTGAGCACGACCACCGCCGGTAACAGCGCTGGCTCAATATCGGCGATATCCCGGTACACAATTTTACTGGTCAGGCCGACCCTGGCTGCGGCCCGTTCAAACAGATCCGGTGTCAGCCGTCCATCCTTCAGGGGCAGGCCTCCACACACCGCCGCGGCCGTGGTGCCTGCTCCGTGGAAGCGGCACACAGTCAGCAGGCACTGTAGCAGTGCGTCATCTGAGTGGGTCATTGTTGACGCCTTTATCCCCTCTTCAATTCGCCGCAGGTCATATCTTGATCAATGCCCTAAGCTACTGAATATTATATAGATTATAATACCGACAAGCATAAGACAGAAGACGACTGTTTACTACGCCCCAAATGCGAGACTATTCACAGAACTCGGCATCTCATACCTTGTAACAAATGCCAGATTACGCAGACACCAGTGCGCTGTATCAAATGGAGCATCTGGCATTGAATTTGTAGTCGTTTTACTTTCTACTGTGACGCCAAAGCACATCAGCACATCAACGGAACAATGAGAGAGAGGATATCCATGAAAAGAGCCCTGTACCGACTGGCATCGATCCTTCTCGCCAGCACCGCACTGGTTGCACACGGCGCCGACAAACCAAATATCCTGGTCATCTGGGGTGACGATATCGGCCAATCCAATATCAGTGCCTACACCATGGGAGTGATGGGCTACCGCACGCCCAACATCGACCGCATCGCCAAAGAGGGCATGATCTTTACCGACTATTACGGAGAGCAGAGCTGCACTGCGGGGCGCTCGTCGTTCATCATGGGTCAGTCGGTGTTTCGCACCGGCCTGAGCAAGGTTGGGCTGCCGGGCGCTGATCTGGGTATGCGGGTGGAGGACCCCACCATTGCCGGCTTGCTTAAGAACGAGGGTTATGTCACCGGCCAGTTCGGCAAGAACCACCTGGGCGACAAGGACGACATGCTGCCCACCAACCACGGCTTCGACCAGTTCTACGGTAACCTCTATCACCTGAATGCGGAAGAAGAGCCCGAAAATGAAGACTACCCCGCTGACCCCGCCTTCAGGAAAAAGTACGGACCGCGCGGTGTTATCCGTTCCTCGGCTGGCGGCAAGATCGAAGATACCGGCCCGCTGACGAAAAAGCGCATGGAAACCGTGGATGATGATACCGCGTCGGAGGCGATCAAGTTCATCGAGCAGGCAGCACAAGCCAAAAAACCCTTCTTCGTCTGGTGGAGCGGCACCCGCATGCATTTCCGTACCCATGTGTCAGCGGAAAAAATGGCAAAGATCAAACAGCAATACCCGAATGCGGATGAATACAGTGCGGGTATGGTCGAGCATGATATGACCATCGGGCTGTTCCTGAAAAAACTCGACGAGTTGGGTATTGCGGACAATACCATCGTGTTTTACTCCACCGACAACGGTCCCCACATGAACACCTGGCCGGACGCGGGGATGACCCCGTTCCGTGGCGAGAAGAACACCAACTGGGAAGGCGGCTGGCGCGTACCCTCCATGGTGCGCTGGCCAGGCAAGATCAAGGCCGGCTCGGTGTCCAATCAGATCATGCACCATATGGACTGGATGCCCACCTTCCTCGCCGCAGCGGGCGACCCCAACGTGAAGGAAGAACTACTCAAAGGCAAGACTGCCATCGGGCGCAACTATAAAGTTCACCTGGATGGTTACAACTTCCTGCCCTTCCTAACCGGGCAAACAGATAAGGGGCCGCGCCATGAGATTTTCTACTTCTCGGATGACGGAGACCTGACCGCCCTGCGCTACGACGATTGGAAGTTAGTCTTTTTGGAGCAACAGACCGTGGGCACATTCCGTGTGTGGATGGAACCCTTCGTAGAGTTACGCGTGCCCTTGATGTTCAACCTGCGCCGCGACCCCTACGAGCGTGCGTCGATCACGTCCAACACGTACTATGACTGGCTGCTGGATCATGCCTACCTGCTGGTACCGGCCCAAAACTATGTGGGCCAGTTCCTGGCGACTTTCAAGGAGTTTCCACCGCGCCAGAAAGCCGCCAGCTTTTCGCTGGACCAGGTGATGGCGACACTGTCACAGGGCACGTCGGGAAAACAGTTAATAAATGAGTGACATTAAATCAGAGGCCTCTTCGGAGGCCTTTTTTTTGGGCTGTATTGCCATGGTTACAATAGACTGACGCAGCGGCGCTAACATACACTGCTGCTCAATCAATTCAGGCTTGGTCGGGAGTGAAGGTATGTCCAAAGTAGTGATGATCAGTTCGGACTGTCATGCAGGCGCGCTGCCGGAAGGGTACAAGCCGTTCATGCCCAAGGAATTCCACGCAGCTGCCGACATCTGGTGGTTGCAGTACGCGCGCGAAATGATGAAGCGTATGGGCACCTTTTTTGATCAGGAGGCGGCGCAGGAATTCAATAGCCGCTCCGGAGACCAGGGCGCTGGGCGGATGGATCCCTCGGCCGCGGGCAAAGCAGCCCGGGCCACCGATGCCGAACTGTGGGATTACCTGTGCGACCCCGACAGTATGATCGCGCCGCGCCGTGGTGAATACGAACCCGATATCCGTTTGCAGGAACTCGAAGCCGACGGCCTGGCCGGGGAAGTGATTTTCCCGCAGATGGCGCCCTTTGGCGCGGGCCTGATGCAGTATCGTCACGATGTCACTGCCGCGCAAAGTCTCGCAGGCAATCGCGCCTACAATCACTGGCTGGCAGAGTTGTGCTCCAAAAATCCGGGGCGCCATGCCGGTGTCGCCATCATCAACGTGGACGATATCCAGGTGACGGTGAACGAGATTCGCGAGGCACACAAGCTGGGCCTGTTCGGCGGCGTACTGTTACCGACCAGTACCGGTCACAACCCGTTCTATCATGACTACCAACGTTACGCGCCGCTGTGGAGTGTGTGTGAAGAACTGGCTATGCCAATCCACACGCATTCCGGCTGGTCGCCCGATTACGGCGATGTGCCCAGCGCCACCATGATGTTCATCAGCGAAGTGGATATGTGGGCGCACCGCCCTTTTACAGCGCTGCTGTGGTCGGGCGTCTTTGAAAAGCACCCGAAATTGAAGATGGTCTTCACGGAGACCGGTTGCGGCTGGATACTGGAAACCCTGCGCGTACTCAAGTTCAAAATCGACAATCCCATCTTCGCCCACTTCATGAAGGATTTGTCGCTCACGCCCGAAGAGTATTTCCAGCGCAACTGCTTTATCGGCGCATCCTTCCTGGCGCCCCATGAAATCGGCAGCCGTCACAAAATCGGGATCGACAAACTGATGTGGGGATCGGACTACCCGCACATGGAAGGGACCTGGCCCAATACGATGCATAAATTGCGCGAGACGTTTCACAATGTTAAAGAGGGCGAAATTCGCAGCATATTGGGAGAAAAAGCTATCGATGTGTTTGGTTTTGACCGCGCCTTGATGCAGGCTGCGGCCAATCGCATAGGCCCACAAATCAGCGATATTCAGCAGGCGGTGAACTAAGGTCCCGGCGCTGTGTAACGCGCTAGCACCGCAATAGATCGACACCGCATCTGATCCGAAACGCTCCTTCTTTCGTATGCATTGGCGAAGAGACCGCACTGCATACTGACTGGACTCCTGGAGCGACACCATGAACGTCACTGTTGATACCGACACACTGCGCGTTGCTGATGAAGGCGCGGCGATGCTGGAAAGGGTGCAGTCCCTGCAAAGCCTGCTGCGGTCCAATACCGAAAAGGCACGCGATGAGCGTCGTGTGCCAGTGGAAAATATCCAGGCGCTGCAGCAGGCAGGATTTTTTCTGGCGCTGCAACCGGCACGCTGGGGTGGCTACGAACTCGATCCGCAGGATTTTTTTCGCATGCAGCTGAGCATCGCGGAATGCTGCATGTCCACGGCCTGGGCCAGCGGCATCGTCGCCGTACATGCCTTCCAGATTGCGCTGATGGACGAGCGGGCCCAGCAGGATGTGTGGGGAGAGGATATCCACACCCGCATATCCTCCTCCTACGCGCCCATGGGCAAGGTAGTACCGGTGGAGGGCGGTTTCCGCTTCAGTGGTCGCTGGGGCTGGAGCAGCGGCTGTGATCACTGCAGCTGGGCGCTGTTGGGCGCCATACTGCCAGACGGCACCTACCGTACGTTTTTGGTGCCGCAGAGCGACTATCGTATTGAGGATACTTGGCACTCCATGGGACTGCAGGGCACCGGATCCAATGACATCGTGGTGGAAGGAGCCTTTGTACCTGACTACCGCACCCACAAGCAGTCTGACGGATTTGAGGGCACTAACCCCGGAGTGAATCAGGACAGCGCGACACTGTATCATCTGCCCTGGGCCCAGCTGTTCATCCGTGTGGTCTCCACACCGGCTATCGGCGCTGCCAGACACGCGCTTGCGCTTTATACCGCTCTGGTCAAGGGAAAAGCCAGCGGCGATGTAACCAAGCTGGCGCAGGACTCCGGCACCCAGACGCGCATTGCGGCGGCAAGAAACACCATTGAGGAAATGACCACCGTCCTGCTCGCAAACTTCGATGCCATGACGAGCACGTTGCGTGCCGGGGGGACGATCAATCTGGAAGATCGTATCCTGTATCGCTACCAGGCCTCGTTGGTCATAGACAAATCCATCGAGGTAGTGGATTCCCTATTCTCTTCCGCCGGGGGCTCCTCGGTATTTCACGGCAGCGCCATTCAACAATGCTTCCTGGACATTCACACCGCTCGCGCGCACGTTGCCAACAACCCTACCTCATTCGCCCGCAACCTCGGCGCGGTCGCGCTCGGTGCAGCCAATACGGATTTCTTCGTATGATGCTGCAACGAGATAGCCTGTTTGCGAACTTCAATAAACTTGAGCAAAAAGTGTTCCGCAGCCTCAACGCGGTGGTGGAACCGGCTGTGCGCAAAGGAATTGGATCCCCAACGCTGGCACCCGCCGGCCTGATCGTACTGGAGACCATAGGATTTAAAAGTGGTGAACAACGGCGCACGCCATTGTGGAGTTTTCGGTTGGGCCGTTACCGGATCGTCAGTACTGCCCGCGGAGAGCGCTCTTTCTGGGTGAAGAATCTGTTGCAGCAACCAAAGGTAAGCTACTACCTTGGCGGCAGACGCCGAGAGTCGCACGCTATCGTTATAGCCGCAGGCGCACCCCAGCATAGCGCGGCCGCATTGACACCCGTCATGCGCAAGGTGATAGAGGTGTTTGACAGGTACACGCGCCGCGGCTGGGCCTTTGCCATCCTTGCCCCTGCCAAACGCTGATGCGCGCGCAACAACGCTGCTAGTAGAGCAGCTCCATCACGATCTTTTTCAGGCGCGTGGTATACACCCGGGGGTTAAACCCGGCCGGTTCCAGGACGGTCTCGATCAGGATGCCAGTCAACATGCAGTGCACTATGTAAATAGTCTCCTGCATGCGTTGATTGCTCACAGTACAGTCATGAAAGATGCGCCGCCCCAGGGCAAGGTGTTCCTCCCGGCTACGACTGATAGACACATCCTCGATAGCGCCGCCATGCCGACGGCTTGCCAGCAAGATTTCTATCGTCGCCATATACTCATCGTCACGGTAATGCTCCCAGGCGATATCCACGTACCGCGCAACCCGCGCCTGGGGTGTGCCACTGGTGAATCGGGCAGCACCGAGGCGCTGCTGAAACTTTCGATGCGAGCGTTCCAGTACCTCCCCGAGTATTTCTTCCTTGCCGCCGAAATGGTGTTGGACCGCGCCCCAGGTCACGCCGGCGCGCCTTGCAATCTCGGTGGAACTGGCTGCCACGTAGCCTTTTTCCCGAATCAGGCCGATGACCGCACTGATAATTTTATCCTGTGTCGCCTTGCTCTTGGCCGCCTGTCGACTGGTGCCCACAACCGCCACCTGCGCGCTCCTTTTTGCCATGGACAACGCCTGCTCAGACCATTTCACGCCTGCGATAACGCAGGATACACGGGTCAGAGGGGCGCAAGATCAGCGCCGGCATGATTTCCCCATAGGTCTCGGGTGGCGCCACCAGGCCAAAATCGTACTGGTGCAGCAAAGTGGACAAAATGGCTTTGACCTGCAGGATGGCGAAGCCGTTACCGATGCACTTGTGGCGACCGCCGCCGAATGGGATCTCGACAAAAGGATTTGGGGGTGCAGGCCGCTGCGGATCAAACACCTCGGGTGCGGGAAAATACTCCGGTAACTTGTGGCTGATATGCGGGCAGACCATGATGTTGCTGCCGGTGGGCACCGTGTAATCCTTATAGTGCCAGTCAAACATCACCCGGCGGGTAATAGCATTGAGTGGTGGGTGCAGTCGCAGCGCCTCCCTGATAAAACCGTCCAGCAGGGGAATCTCACGCAGACCCTTCAGAGTGAGTTCCTCGGTGTCCGCGAACAATCCATCCACCTCGGCATACAGTCGGTCCTTGTACTGCGGGTTTCTGGCAATCTCCAACAGGGTCCAGGCGGTGGTATTGGAGCTGGTGTGGTGGCCCGCAAACATAAACCAGATCACCATGCCTGTGATTTCATGGTCCGTCAGTTTGCGTCCATCGCTGTAGGTCGAATCCATATAGACCTGCAACATATCGTGCTCCCAGCCTCCTGACTGTCGTCGCTGTTCCACCCTCTCGCCGATTAGCTCCTCAAGACGTGCGCGCGCTGCATCCCGCTTGCGAAATCTGTCGCTATCCTCAAAAGGATTACTGATGGAGGACGGTGCCAGTCCGTCCTCCAGGGCGTGGTAAAGCTCGGCAAACTCTCCGGTTAACTGGCGGCGAAACTCGCTGCCTAGCAGGCAGTGCGTGGAAGTCTTCAGGGTCAGCCGGGTGAAGGCGTCGTAAATATCCAGCTCGCCCGTCTCTACCCATTCCTGCAAAAACTCCTCCGTCTCCTGTTCCACCACGGCGGCGTAGTTGACCATACGATCATGCTTGAGCCCCTGCACCTGCATCTTCAGTTGTTGCCGTTCGATCGACGGGGGGGCACCGTACTGGATACCCTCGCCGAACACCGGCACCATCATTTGGTAGGCCTGGGCCGCCGAGAGTTGCTCATCGGCCGCGCGAAAAAAAGCCTCGTGCGCCTGAGGTCCGACCAGCAATACGGTACGTAATCCGCCAAGATCGAATTGACCGATCTCCCCGCACTCCTTGTAGGCGCGGTGCAGGAATTCCAGTGGTGTGGTGTTGAATTCCTGTAAGTGACCTGTCCCGGTAGCCGCTCCACTCACCATGGGTATTGCTGTGCTCATGATCAGCCTTTATTCCAATCCAAAAACATTTGTGATTAAATGTTTTTATCCAACTCGCGTCAACCCCGGCGCGCTACACTTGCCCGGATCACTACCATTCGCACCAGCAGCAGCACTGATGCCCAGGAGACAACCATGTCCATGCAAAACTACAGCGGTCCGTTGCGCGAGGACTTCCAGTGGCAGGACCTGGAGAAAAAAACCATGGCGCGGTTTGCGCGTGAGGTGATGCTGTGCAACCAGATTCACGATCGGGGACTATTACCGCTGGTGGCAGGCCGCTGGGGAGCAGAGGCCATGACCACCCAGGCTATCAATGAGTGGATGGGGTCCAGCCCGGTCTACAACGCCCGCATTCGCGCGCTGCACCGCATTGAGGGCGACGGTGTGGACGTGATCATGAAAGGTTTTCAGCTGGATATCGGCGCGCCGCACATGTGGCTCAAGTTTCACTTCGATGTGCAGTCACACGACCAGGGCTTCTTCTGGTTGACCTCCTGCGGCGCCTACAATGGCGTACGCGGCATGACCGGCGGCGACCGCGAAGCGGAAACCCAGATCTGTGTGCACATGGAGGACCCGACCTTTGATGCTACGGTCATGGCCGTCAATCGCGGTGCGCGCTGCACCCCGATCTATCGGCCGCCCCACGGCGGGGACATTCCTGCTGCCGGCCCCTGCCGCTGGGAGGTTTCCATCGGTGACCACATCGGTCTGGTGGAGGAAAATCCCCAGACCGCGATGATCGAAAGCACCCGGGCAGCGCAATTTCGCTTCACGGTGCCCTCCCCGACCAACGATGGTATGGCGGATTACTCAGGACCATTCAAGCGCGACTTCCGCCTCGAAGACCTCTGCACCTCCACACTGTCGGTGCAACTCAAGGAGTTCGCACTGGATGTACACCTGCTGCAACGCTCCTCCTACCTGAGCGTGCAGCGCAACTTCGGTGAAGACGCTGTCATGGAACTGATCGGTGAACACTGCAGAGGGATGGCGCCCGTCTATCACGCTCGCATGCGCCGACTGTTTGGCATTGAAGGCGACACTATGACGGCGATACTGAAGTTACTGCAACTCGATCATCATTTCGTACCCGAGTATGTCAAGACGGGCGTACAGCTGATTGATGAACAGCATGGTCGATTCTGGATTGAAGCGTGTGACGCGATCGACGATGGCAGTACCAGTGGCATCCTGACCGGATTGTGGCGGGGCAAGGTCACTGGGCTGGAGCAGATCGTACAGGACATCAATCCAAGGGCAGTGGTTACCAGCGGCGCACCTGAAGGCGAGAAGCGCTTCGTGTACGAAATTCGCATCGACCCGCAGCGGGAACCGGTTGCGGTATCGTCAATGAGCGAGATCGTCGGTGCTTTTGGTTTGCAGGATGTGGACCTCTCAGAACATGTTTATAACTACGAGAACTGAGCGCAAGCAATGACGCAGGACATGACCCTCACCACAAAACACACGTTCTGCCGTATCTGTGAAGCCGCCTGCGGCCTGACCGTCGCTATCGACTCACGCGGCGCGGTCGTTGAGATAGCTCCCAATCAACAGCACATTGCCAGCAAGGGCTATGCCTGCCTCAAAGGTTTAAAGGCACACGAGTTCAGGGATTCACCCGACCGCATTACGCAGCCCATGAAACGGGTCGATGGCCAGCTGGTGCCCATCAGCTGGGAGCAGGCCCTGTCCGAGATCGGCGGCACGCTCAAACGCCTCGCGACAGCACACGGCGGAGACGCCATCGGCCTGTATCTTGGCAACCCGATCAGCATGAGCTTCGTTCCGCCGGTACTGTCCAATGCCTTCGTAAAAGCCTTCGGTTCAAGCAAGCTGTACCACACCGGTTCGCAGGATTGTAATAACAAGTTTGTGGTGGCTGAGCGCATGTATGGCTGCGCCCAGCTTCAACCCTTCCCGGATATCGACCACACACACTTTATGATTGCGGTCGGCTCTAACCCGGTCATCTCCAAGATGTCGTTCATTAGCATGCCGCACTCGGGCAAACGTTTCAAAGCACTGATAGCGCGCGGTGGCAGGGTGATCTGGCTCAACCCCAGGCGCACGGAGACAGCCAAGCAGGTGGGTGAGCACCACTTTATCCGCCCCGATACCGACGTATTTTTTATGCTGGCATTTTTGCATGCGCTCATCGAGACGGGCGCTGTCGACGAACAGCGCGTGAATCAAACCACGACCGGTTGGGAAATCGTAAAGAAACTGGTGGCCCCCTGGAGTCCGGAGCGGGTCGCGCCCGTGACACGCATCCCGGCGACAACTGTGCGCGAGTGGGTCCGTCACTATGTCGCTGCGGATGGTGCGGCTCTGTACAGTTCGACCGGCGTCAACCAGGGCAGTCACGGTAGCCTGGCCTTCTGGTTACAGGAGGTAATCAACGCGGTCAGCGGCAACCTGGACAGGCGCGGTGGCACGCTGGTGGGCAAGGGGATCGTTGATGTCAGCAAGTTCAACCGCTTTGATCCCGCCAAGCCCCTGGCGACCTTCCGGCTCGGCAATGTTCCGCTGGTCATGGATACAGTGCCCGCAGGCGTACTGGCAGACGACATCCTGACACCGGGCGAGGGACAACTGAAGGCGCTGATCGTGACGTCGGGCAATCCCCTGCTGACCTGCCCTAACAGTCACAGGCTCACCGCGGCTTTCCGCGAACTGGAACTACTGGTCGCGATCGACCTCCAGGAAAGTGAGACCGCGCGCTACGCACATTACATTCTGCCCGGCAGTCACTGGCTGGAACGCGCGGACTTTCCTTTCACTTTCAATACGCTGATGGGTACCACGCCTATCCCCTATCACCAGTACACTGACCCCGTGCTTCCATTAAAGGGTAATGCCAAACAGGAAACCTGGATCTATCTGGAACTGTGCCGGTACGCGGGTGTTGCCATGGGTGGCTCAAGGATACTGCAGGGCATGTTCACCCTGGGACGACTGCTGAAGAAAATCCCGCTTTTGGGCAGGCGCCTGCCAGAACACACGCAGTTTATCCTCGCAGCCGTTAACCGGATTGCCGGGCTCGGCAGCCTGTACCGTATGAGGAAGGCCGTCAACGGCGTAGCGCGACCGGCCATTACGCCTGCCAGCTTTGTCGGCCAGCGTGTAATGACTCCGGACGGCAGGATCAACCTCGCACCGCAAGAGTTCTGTACTCAGATACCGGGGCTGGAAGCGGACTTCGCCCGGGAACTGGCCAGCGCAGGTAGGCTAAAGCTCATCAACAAACGGGAGCGCTTCAGCCACAACACCTGGACCCACAACCATGCCAGTTTTGTGCAGGGCAAGCATGACCGGAACTATCTCAATATGAATACCAGTGATGCACTGGCCAGGGAGCTACAGAACGACCAGTGGGTCAAGCTGTCCAACAAGCAGGGCGAGATACGCGTCCAATTGGCCGTCACCGATGATATGATGCCCGGCGCTGTAGCGCTCTGCCACGGTTGGGGTCACCAACAGGTATCGGGCTTGCACGTTGCCAGTCGCACCGAAGGGGCCAACGTCAATATTCTGGCCCGGGATGGTCTGGACAGTCTGGAACCAGTGTCTGGTATGTCACAGCTTAATGGCATACTGGTCGAAGTCAGCGCAATCCAAGGTGCCTAGTGAGGGGCAGGTATGAACATCGATTTTAACGACAAGGTGTATTTGGTCACGGGCGGCGCGTCGGGTATCGGCGCAGCGGTAGTGCACTACCTAGCACAACACCATGGCAGGGCGGTGATCGCTGATATCAATGATGAGGCCGGGGCCGCACTGGTCGCACAATATCCCTGGCAATTACGCTACCTGCGCACGGACGTGACGCAGTTTGCGCAGCTGCAGGCCGCCTGCGAGCTCGCTGAAAAGACGTTCGGTGGTCTCGACGGAGCCGTCAATAGCGCGGGCATTGGCAGTCTTGGGACTGTGGCTGACATGCCAGTGGAAGAATGGCACAAGGTCATCGACATTGACCTGCACGGGGTGTTCCATGCCTGTCGCGCCGCCATACCACTGCTGCGCAAGCGCGGCGGCGGCAGCATCGTCAACATCGCCTCCTTGAGCGGCGTGCGCGCCGATTACGGCTTTGCCGCCTACAACGCCGCCAAGGCAGCCGTGATCAACCTGACGCGCACTATCGGGCTGGATCACGCCCATGAACACATTCGCGCCACAGCGGTTTGCCCCGGTTATATCACGACGCCGCTGACTGCCGCCGCAGGCTCAATCGACGCGATCCATGAGGACTGGTTACGGCGCATCCCCCTGCACCGTGCCGGAACCGCTGAGGAGGTTGCGCAGTTGGTAGTCTTTTTATTGTCACCAGCAGCGAGCTACATCACTGGCACCGAGATCGTGATTGATGGCGGGCTGGGCAGCAGCAACAACCAGCCGAACATTCCCGGCATCTTTGCGGCCATGTAAGTCGCGGCGGACGCCAGGCTCAGGCACAGTCGAGCACGACCTTCCCCGCAATTTCCGCGCTATCGATCCTGCGGTGCACCGCTACAACCTCATCCAACGGTACCACATCGGCAATTGCCGGCTTCAGTTTGCCCGCTTGCAGCAGATCAAAAAGCGCCATGACATCCGCCTTGAACTCATCCGGAAGTTTTTTCCTACGCGACTGGATATTGTAGAAGGTCGACGAGCGACCATCGGGCAACAGCCGCCAACCGAGCAGTAACTTGAAGAAGCCGAACAACAGGGAGGGGACCTTTTCCTGCCCGGTGGTCAGTTGCAATGCGCCGAAGGCGACCAGCACCCCGCCCTTCTTCACGCACTGGTAGGAACGCGACCAGTTTTTTCCACCGATGGTATCGAACACCATGTCGACACCTTGCCCGTTGGTATCTGCCAGCACCCGCGCCACGAAATCCTCCTTGCGGTAATCAATGGGAATCCCGCCGAAGTGCCTGACCAGTTCGTGTTTGCCCTGTGACGCGGTGCCGTACATCGTCAGGCCCAGCACGCGGCCAAGCTCCAACAGCGCGGTACCCACCGCGCCACCGGCGGCGTGCACCAGGCAGGTTGACCCCGGATTTAGGCTCCGTATACGCGTGAGCATCTGGTACGCCGTGGTGTAGGACAGGATCATCGCCACGGCCTGGGCGGGATCCAGACCCGCTGGGGCCGGGACCACTTCGCTGGCCTTGACGCACAGGTACTGGGTGTAACCGCCGATCACCGGCATATCGGCCACATACTGGCCCACAGCCAACTGCGTGACACCGCGCCGAGCTTGTCGACGACGCCAAACCAGTCATAGCCAGGGATAAAGGGCGGCTTATCCTTCACCCCGACGTACTGCCCCTGCCGAATAATAGTGTCGGTGAATCCGGTACCCGCAGCCAGCACCCTGACGCGAATCTCGCCCGCAGGCAGGTTCCGGCAATCCGTCTACTGTTTCTACCCGCAGTTCTTCGGGGCCGCCAAATTTGGTCAGCATGACTCGTTTGTATTGCATGTTTACTTCGATCCCTGAGACTGTCGATTTATCTTCGGTGTTACGATCCGACTTGCAGCACCGCTTCTACGCTGGAGCACAAGGTCTCAATAAAAGCTTTGCTGTGTCGCGTGTCGCCCGTGGAATAAAAGCTGGCCAGACCATGGAATACCATGGTCTGGATAAGTTGCTTCTTGAATTCCCGCTGTGTGCGATTCTCCGCATTGATCAAGCCGTTGATCATTTTCATCAACTGGCGAACCTCCGGATAATGGCCGGTACGCTGCGCGGTTAATTCAGCAAAAGTACCCGAAGTCATCAGCTGGCAGTTGATCAGGAGGTAGGCCAGACTGTTCTCGGTGCTGTCAACATGCCACGCCACTGGCAGCACATAAGCATCCACCAGTTCCCGCAGGGTAGGAGCATCTTTTTGTGCCAGCGCGTCCATAATCACCTTGCGTCGCACTGAAATGAGATCGCTATGCTTGTTCAGCACCGCATTGATCAGCCCCATTTTGTCGCCGAAATGGTACTGCGGGGCATTGCGGTTACTCTGGCCAGCGGCCCGCGCGATATCCAGCAGGGTGACGTTGTCCACGCCGTGCTCCGCAAACAGGGCTTCGGCGGCATCCACGATATGTCCCCGGGTTGCCAGCGTGTCCTTGCGGGGGCGTTTGTCAGGTTTGGCATCGTTCATGGGCAGGTAGACTAGCACAGTCCCTGCGCTATACTTAATACTATAGTTGTAAGTCGTTGCAATCCCCATGCGCGGACGCTATATTCCCAACAACAGACTCCTGTGCTCACGAGAATGACCCCATGAATACGATGCCCCTGGCCCGCATTTACGCCCCCAACGATATCCGCCTTGACGAGATCGAACGGCCAATACCAGGACCGCATGATGTATTGGTACGAGTGGAGCGCTGCGGTATTTGCGGCTCGGATCTCAGTTACGCCAAGATTGGTGGCATTCCGGGTGCGGCGAGCCCGTTTGCGCTCGGCCATGAGTTCGCCGGTGTCGTCGCAGAGGTAGGCCAGAATGTACGCCACGTGCAGGTGGGTGATCGCGTGGTGATCAACCCCACCGCTGGCGGCAACGCCATCGGTAGCTCCGGTATCAAGGGCGCCTTTGCACCGTACATTCTCTATAACAATGCCGTCGATCACCCTGAAGGTATATTGAAACTCCCCCAGGCCCTGGATTTTGATCTCGGCGCCCTGGTGGAACCGCTCTCCGTGGGCATGCACGGTGTAAACCAGGGCAAAGTCGTTGCCGGTGATAAAGTGGTGGTATTCGGCGCAGGGCCGGTGGGCCTGGCAGCTGCCATTGCCGCTGACTACTTCGGGGCAGAGAAGGTCATCGTGGTCGACCTGTCTGAAAAAAGGCTGGAGATTGCACGGGAACTGGGCCTGATCACGTTCAGGGCGGATGAGGGAAACCTGAAAGCGTTCCTGAGGGAGCAGCATGGCACAGTCACTAATGATCCTTTATTGGGCAAGCAAGCCGGTAGTGACGTGTTTATTGAGGCTACCGGCGTTGGTGCCGTGTTTCAAACAGATCTGCGAGACCGCCCGCAAGGGCGCGCGAATCGTAGTGGTTGGCGTGCATTTTGTGCCGGTAGAACTGAACATGATCAATTTGCTGATGAAGGAATTGTTGATCACTGGTGCAACCGAGTATCCGGTCGAATTCCCCGCTGTGATTGAGATGCTGACTGCGGGCAAAGTGAACGTCCGCCCCTTGATCAGCCACCACTTCCCGCTATCGCGGTTTGGGGAGGCCTTCGCACAAGCCCAGCGGCAGAATGAGGCTCTGAAAGTACTGGTGGATTGCCAGGCCTGATCATTCAGTATTTGACATTCGATACAAGACCAACGAGTTGACATCATGAGAGACCCCATTTACAAACACCGTCGCATCGGGCCCGCAGCAGCTGAATTCGACCAGCATTGCGGACGTATCAATGATTTCATCGTGATGACAGAAGCCAATTCCAATGTCTACCTGATCGAGACAGCCGAAGGTGGCATACTGCTCAACACCGGGATGGGATTCGAGACCCCCGTTGTCAACCACAACCTGAGAAAATTTACGCAGGTTCCAATCAGGTTCATCATAACCACGCAGGGCCATGTGGATCACGTTGGCGGTGTGCAGTATTTTCGTAACCTGTATCCGGACTTGAAATATATCGCCACGGCAGGCAACGATGAGCACCAGACCTACGATGGGCGCCTGCAGAAATTTCGCGCCGCGCGTTCCGCCTTTCGTTTCCAGGATGACTTCATCAAAGTATTCAAGGGCTACGCTGAAGCGGGATACACAGCTATCAATCCCCAGGATCGCCCCACAGCGGATATCACGTTTACGGATCGTTATGCATTCTCCCTCGGTGGTCTGGAGGTCGTGCTGATCGCTGCACCCGGCGCAGAAACCAACGATTCCCTGGTGGTGTGGCTGCCGCAACATAAAATCGTATTTACCGGCAACCTGTTTGGCTGCCCCTTCGGCCATTTTCCCAACCTGGTGACGATCCGCGGCGACCGCTACCGCGATGCCCTGACCTGCGCTGCCGCAGCGCAAACGGTGCTGGATTTAAATGCAGATCTGCTGCTCTACGGCCACCATGAGCCAGTGGCGGGTGCTGACTTGATCCGGTCGGAAGTCACCGCGTATCGCAACGCCATTCTCCATGTGCATGACGAAGTGGTGAAAGGCATGAACGAGGGTAAGGACCTGTACACGTTACAGCAGACGATAACCCTGCCGCCGGAGTGTGAGGTCGGTCAGGGCTATGGCAAGGTGAGCTGGGGTATACGTACCATCTGGGAGAACTACGCTGGCTGGTTCAAACACGAATCCACGACTGAACTTTACAGCGTGCCGCAAAAGGCCGTTCACTCCGATTTGGTGGAACTGGCTGGCATCGGCAACGTGGTAAACCTCGCCGGACAGAAATTGTCGGCAGGGCTTAATGAGGAAGCCCTGCACCTGCTGGACATTGCGCTGAATGCTGAGCCGGATCATGCCGGTGCCAAAGCACTGGCCGTACAAGTGCACGAAACCTTGTTGGCCGATGCGCAGACTTTCTGTACCACTGGCAACTTCTGGCTGGTGGGCTGGCTGCAGAACCAGATCAAATTACTCAACGGTGGTGAAACTGCGCCCCTGTCGTTCAAATAGAGACCCGTCCCATGAGTGAGTTGCGTATTACTGATCTGGCGAAGCCGGTACTCAGCGAATTCCAGAAAGGCGCTCTGGAATTTGGTGAAACGCTGGAGACCAGCTTCGATCCGGCAGGTATTTTGGCAGAAGCAAGTCAAGTGTTGGGCCTAACCGACTTACGGCCCGCAGGATTTTCGCGAGCGGCTCGACCTGATCTGCGATGAATGGGGCAACGACGAGGGCTTGAACGGTCTGGGTCGATACGGCCTGCGCCAGCGACTGGTGGGTTATGCCAAAAACCGTTTGTTGATTCAGGACACTCTCAAACGTCTTCCGGAAATTCACGACATCGAAATCAAGGCACCCATTATTGTGGTGGGCCTGCCACGCACCGGTACAACACACATGCTCAACCTGCTAGCGGCGGATTCACGCTTGCGCGCCATGCCTTTGTGGGAAAGCTACGAACCGATCCCAACACCAGGCGAAGCGCTGCTCCCGGATGGTACCGACCCCCGCTACAAACGTTGTGCCGACGCGTGGAAAATGATGCAGAAAACCGTGCCGCACCTTGCGGCCATGCATCCAATGGATCCGGACCACATCAACGAAGAGATCGAGTTGATGCTCCCCGATTTCGCCTCCTACAACTTCGAGTGGTTCACCCACTCGCCGCGCTACAGGGATCATTACCTGCAGATGGAACAGCTGCCCCACTACGAGTACATGAAAACAGTCATCAGGATCATGCAGTTCCAGCAGCCCGCCGACTGGCCCACGCGATGGGTGCTGAAGTCTCCCATGCACCTGGAAAACCTGCCGGAACTGCAGCAGGTCTTTCCCGATGCCACCTTCGTGGTCACCCACCGCGACCCGGTCTCGGTGATTCAATCCACGATCACCATGCTCGCCTACGGCCAGCGCATGAATCGCAAGCGCATCCTCATCGATGGGCTCGGCTGAATACTGGTCGGATCGCATCGAACATTTGCTGCGCCGCTGTGTCGAGACCCGACACTTGCTCCCGGAATCACAGAGCATCGATGTGCCATTCCACGATTCATGGCGGATGATATCGGCGTGGTTCAAAAAATCTACGACAAGGCCGGACTGGAACTGACAGCGCAGGCACGCACCGAGATGCAACAATTTGTCGAAGCTCATCCGCGCGGCAAGCACGGCACTATCGTTTATGACCTGAAGGAGGATTTCGGTATCGACCCCGTTGCTCTGCGCCAGCGCTTCCAGTTCTATTTCGACGCATTTCCGGTAAGGCCGGAGAGCAATTAAAGCAGTCAGTTACATTCCAGGGCGGAGACATTCCAATTGAGCACAGGCACAGCACAGCCACAGCCACCTATAATTTTGCAGGCGCTAAAGTCCTGGTCACCGGCGGGACCAGTGGCATCGGTCTGGCCACTGCCAGCGCTTTCGTCGATGCGGGAGCTGCGGTGACGATCACCGGCACTCGCCCTGGCCTGCGTGACTATGACGAAGACTTGTCCCGTTTCAGCTACCGTCAACTGCGTGTGATCGACAACGATGAAATCAAGTCTGTCGCCGCTAGCCTGGATGGTTTGGATGTGCTGGTGAACAATGCGGGGAACGTCAAATTTGCCGATTCGAATCATGATGCTGTTGATGTCTTCGAGGAGATGGTGCGGGTACACCTGCTCTCGGGGCATCACCTTACACAGGCCTGCCTCGAGATGCTCACGGCCAGCACTCTACCGGGAGGCGCCAGTGTAGTGGGCATCGCGTCACTCACATCCTTCATGGCCAACCCCTTTGTTCCCGGTTATGGCGCCGGCAAGGCCGGCATGGTGCAACTGGCGAAAACCCAGGCCAGTCTCTGGGGGGAACGCTGTGTCCGCAGCAACTGTGTGGCAGCAGGCAATATCGCCACCCGCATGACCGCGCCAGTGGTGGAATCTGCGGCGTTCAGCAAGGGCATCCTGCATCGCACCGCCATGAAGCGCTGGGGCAGGCCTGAGGAAATTGCCGATGCCGTACTGTTTCTCTCCTCGGATCGCGCTTCATTCATCACGGGGGAAACCCTGATCGTTGACGGTGGCTACCTGCACAACACCTGACTGGACGATTCAAGAGGACTTGTTATGACTAGCATCGACGCCAAGGAGTTTTTTACCACGACCGCGATTGAGAATCCGCACGCGCTGTATGAACGTATGCGTGCCATAGCTCCCGTGTGCCAGATCGGCGATACGCGGGCGTTCCTCGTGAGCAGCCATGCCGCCGTAGAAGAAGCGGTGCGGCGCCATGACGAGTTCTCGGCCCAACTCAAGGGCATGTTGGTGTGCGATGAAGACGAACGCCCCTATATATTTGACCTGGCCGCGGCGGGTACGACCAGCAATGTCATTTCCAATGCAGATGAGCCTGAACATGCAGTCCATAGAAAATTGATGTTGCCACCCCTGAAGGCATCGCGCATTGCGGATCTTGAACCGGAGTTGCGCGCCTTCGCGCGTGCGCGGGTGGCAGCATTCTACGCAGGACCGCGTCGGCGATATCTGTGCTGCCCTCGCCGAGACGCTGCCGGCCTACGTCGTCATACGCCTGCTCGATCTCGGCGATGACGCACTGGAAGCGGTGAGGCGCTGGGCCATGATGGGGGGCGATTTCCTCGCCGGCCGAATCGGCGCAGCCGAAATGAAGCATGTATTTACCGAGTCGGTCGAACAGTACAAATACCTGTCTGCCCATTTCGACGCCGTGCAAGCGCGTGAGAAAGGCGAACGCGGCGCATCACTGACAGCCACACTCGCAGGCGGTGTCGATGAAGGCCTGATTACGCGCGAACAGGCCATCGGCATTCTGGTCATTCTATTTGGCGCTGCCGGTGAATCGACCGCGAGCCTGCTGGGTTCAGCTATCCGCCTGCTGGCCATGGATCCGTCACTGCAGGCCGAGCTGCGTGCCGCACCTGCATTGATCCCGAACTTCATCGAAGAGGTGGTACGGCTCGAAACGCCGTTCAAGTTTCATTACCGCGTGGTGAAGAGTGAACCAGTTTGTGCGGCACGTCCCTGCGGGCAGGCGATCTGCTGTTACTTGGATGGGCAGCGGCAAATCGCGACCCGCAAGTCGTGGGAGCATCCCGACAAGCTCAAGCTCGATCGCGCAAAGCCAGAGCGCCATCTCGGCTTCGGCTACGGCATTCATTTTTGTATCGGGGCACCGCTGGCGCGGCTTGAAGTGCGCGTCGCACTGGAGGAATTTCTGGCGGGGACTCAGCGGATCGAGCTTGATCCTGAGCGCCCGCCCGCCTTTGCGCAGAGTATCTTCGTGCGCAGGTTGCAGCACCTGCACTTGCGTGTTGCCTGATAGCGAAACGAACAGCCATGCAGATCAAATACATTTGTTCCATGTGGGGCATGAATCGCCCCACACTCAAGGCAAATCTGGAAGCGATAAAATCAGCAGGGTACGACGGCGTCGAAACGTGGGCGCCGGGCGACACGACACAGCGGCGGGAGTTACGTTCAATCCTCGATGATCTGGGGCTGTATCTGGTGTCACAGCAGTGGACATTCGGCAACTCAGCCGAAGAGCACATAGCCAGCTTCGAGGAGCAGTTTTTACGAAACATTGAGCTGCAGCCAGGTTTTATCAACTCACATACCGGAGTAGATCACTACACACTAGCGGAGAATCTTCCGATCTTTGATCACGCCCGCTTGCTGGCTGAGCGTCACGGGGTCACGGTGCTGCATGAAACACATCGTGGCCGTCCGACCTTTTCGGCGCCGTCAACCATGGCTTTGCTGGATGCGAGACCGCATATTGCCCTGACAGCGGACTTCTCCCACTGGTGCTGCGTTCACGAATCCCTGCTGCAGGATCAGACCGGACGTGTAGAGCGTGCCAGTGAGCATGCTCACTACATCCATGCCCGCGTAGGGCATGCCGAGGGGCCGCAAGTAACTGACCCGCGTGTGCCCGAATGGCAGGATGCCTTAAATACTCATCTGGCATGGTGGCAGCAGATCGTTGATATTCGGTCACGGGCGGGTACTGAAATCTTGAGTATTTGCACTGAATTCGGACCACCCGATTATATGGTGCGGCTACCCTTTACAGGTGTGCCTATATCCGACCAATGGAAGATAAACCTGTACATGAAGGAGTACCTGCAGCGAAACCTGAAGCTGTCTTAAGCCTTGCACGGCGGAGTGTACGTTTTTACCCTATTTTCAGAGCTACCCTAAATCCTGAGAGGCATCACAATGTTAATAAAATACCGCATCATCGTATCGCAACTCTCCGCCGCGCTGGTGGTCACCTCCGTAGGTTTAATTCCCAGCGTGGCGCTTTCGCAGGACGCGCTGGAGGAGGTGGTGGTCACCGCCCGTAAGCGCGAGGAGTCGCTGCAGGAAACCCCCGTCGCGGTATCCGCCTTTACCGGCCAGAACCTCGAAGAGCTGGGGCTGACCAATATCTCCGACCTGACCCGGGCTGTACCCAACGTCGATATGTACGCCGGCAACGGCACCTCCGGCAACGGCAACGTCTTCATCCGTGGCATCGGCGCCCGCAATACCGGGGTGAACTTCGACTCCGGCGTGGGCCTCTACGTGGATGGCGTCTATTTATCGCGCGCGGACGGCGCGGTACTGGACAACGTCGACGTGCAGAGCGTACAGGTGCTGCGCGGCCCGCAGGGCACGCTGTTCGGCAAAAATACTACGGGCGGCGCGATCCTCTACACCACCAACCGGCCGGATGAGGAGTACGGCGGTCACGCGCAGGTGCGCGTCGGCAACTACAACCAGCTCGACAGCCAGGTGACGGTGAACGTGCCGCTGGTGGCCGAAAAATTGCTGTCGCGCTTCTCGCTGTATGAAACCAAGCAGGACGGCTATGTGCACAGTGAAATTCCCGACGGCTTGCCTGCACAGGCCGCGGGCAACTTCCCCTTTATCGAGGACGAGTTCAACGATACCGACCGTTGGGGCGGGCAGGGCCAGTTGCGCTGGTTGGCGGCGGATGACCTGATACTGGACCTGAACTACAACTACGGCAAAACTGACCAGAAGGCGCGCGGCCAGAACTGCGAAGTGGTCACCGGCATACCGGGTACTGGCTGGCAGGCTGACCTGCAGGACGGTGCGATTGTCATTCCTTCCACCGGACAGAGCATTGAAGACTGGTGCCGCGCCAACCAGAATCTGGGCAAAGACAAAATCATGGCCAACATGGATCCCAACGTGTACCGGGCGGAGGTGAACACGCTGGCCCTGACCGCGGACTGGGAAATCAGCGACGCGCTGAATTTCAAGAGCATCACCGCCGGGCGCAACACGGTGGGCGGTGAGGTGAACGAACTCGACGCGATGGGCATCGCGCTGCTGGGCCGCTCCAACTACCAGGGTAACGGCACCGCCGAGCGCGATACCGATGCCTTCAGCCAGGAATTCCAGCTCATCGGTAACGCATTCGATGAGAAACTGGACTACGTCGTGGGCGTATACGGCTTCACCGAGGAGACCAATAAAGGCGCGGCCGCGTCCCCGACGCTGTTCTTTAATGCACTGAACTTGCCCAATACGGCCTTCTACCTCAGCAACCTGACCGAACTGTTGGCAAAAAATACCTCGGCGTCCGCGTTCAGCCAGGCGGACTGGCATTTCGACGAGTACTGGACGGGGACCCTGGGCGCCCGCTACACGTGGGAGGAAAGGCGGCTGACGCGTGACTTAAAGGTACCCGACGTGGCCACGCTGGCTACCACGGGCGATGCGGTCAATACGTTCAATACGTTCTACAACTTTCCCCAGCGGCCCGGGAACATTCAACCCGAACCACCTGTACATTTACCAGACGACGAACGGCGTGACGGATCCCAATAGCAGGCAGACCATGCACACGGATGACTCCAAGGTCACCCCGATGGCCAGCATCCAGCGCACCTTCGACAGCATGGGATTCATGGATTTCGGCAACGCGTATTTTACCGTGGCGAATGGCTTTCTCTCGGGCGGTATTTCCGATACGGTCGACCTGGCCACCGGCAGGGTCTATGAGTTCGACCCGGAAGAGGTCTGGAACTATGAACTGGGCTTCAAGATGGACGCCTGGGAACAGAAGCTGCGACTGAACACCGCCGTGTTCTACACCGATTACAAGGACCGGCAGCTCACCACCGTCCGCATCAGCCCGGAAGGCCGGATCGCCGGCGCCCTGATCAACGCCAAGTCCTCCTACATCTCCGGCATCGAATTCGAAGCCGTCGTGCTGCCGGTCGACAACCTGCAGCTCACCGCCAACATCACTTTCAACGAGAGCGATATTGAAGAGTACGATGACTTCCAGGTCTCTGCCGCATCTGGCCCGAATCCGCCGCCAGGATGTGAGCGCATCAGCGTGTCCGGGGCGGGATTCGTGGACAACTGCCCGATTGATCGCTCCAACGAGAACATGCCGCGCCTGCCCGACAGCGTATTCTACCTGGCTGCGCAATATACCTACGAGTTCGAGTACGGCTCCGTGGTACCAATGCTGTCCTGGTCCTACCGCACCAACCTGGACAACTGTTTCGACGCCTCCAGCTGCCTTTCCGGCATCTACAAGGTGGACCAGGAGGACTTCACGGCACGGCTGACCTGGAATTCACCGGACATGAACTGGCGGGTGACGGCCTTCGGCAACAACCTCACCGATGAGCGCTACTCGGAGGGCGGCACGCCGCTGGTGGATGTCACCTCGACCGGGGGCAACATCTACAACCAGCCGCGCACCTACGGCGTCGAAGCCGCGTACACTTGGTAAACTGGCGCAGTCCGCCAAGGCCGGGATAAGCTGATGATCCCGGCCTTTTAAAACAACTTCTCAGCCGCCGCCCACAAATCATCCACCAAATCCCACCCGGCAGAATTGGTTTCCTCATAATGCCCGGCCGGCTGCTCGATTTGGGCTCCCACCATTTGTCCGTAGTAGCAAACCGCCTTCACCGCCGGTGCGTCCGCACCCAGTGACGCGATGAACTGGGCATCGTCAAAGACCTTCTGGCAGGTCAGGCCGCCAACACGCGAAAGCCGGAATTGGTAACGCGGCTGTAGAACTCCTGTTTGCGAATCGTCACTGCCTCGATGGCCAGCGGTTCGGCATTCGATAGCAACGCATGCACCGCGTTGGCTAATTCGTTACCCGTGGATTCCGTTTTCGCGAAGGATTGGCACTCATAAGGATTGCTCTTGTCACACTCGGCGAGCGGGATCGCGCCGTCAATCCTCGATGATCTGGAACTGGATCTGGTGTCACAGCAGTGGACGTTCGGCAACTCAGCCGATGAGCACATAGCCAGTTTCGAGGAGCAGTTTTTACGCAACATTGAGCTGCAGCCAGTTTTTATTAACTCACACACCGGGGTTGATCACTATACGCTGGCAGAAAATCTTCCGATCTTTGATCACGCTTGCATGCTGGCCGAGCGTCACGGCGTTACGGTGCTGCATGAGACACATCGTGGCCGGCCGACCTTTTCGGCGCCATCAACCATGGCCCTGCTGGACGCGCGACCGCATCTTGCCCTGACAGCGGACTTCTCCCACTGGTGTTGCGTTCACGAATCCCTGCTACACGATCAGACCGGGCGCGTACGGCGAACCAGTGAGCATGCCCGTTACATCCATGCCCGCGTAGGGCATGCCGAGGGACCGCAAGTGCCTGACCCGCGTGTGCCCGAATGGCAGGATGCCTTAAATACTTATCTGGCATGGTGGCAGCAGATCGTCGATATCCGCTCCCGGGCGGGCAGTGAAACCTTGAACATTTGCACTGAATTCGGACCACCTGATTACATGGTGCGGCTACCCTTTACAGGGATGCCTGTATCTGACCAGTGGAAGATAAACCTGTACATGAAGAAGTACCTGCAGCAAAACCTGAAGATGTCGTAAGCTGTGCATGGCAGAAATTATTTTTTGATGAGGGGGCCATGCCGATGAAATCAGTTGATGCGATTATCAGTAATGGTCGTATCGCCGGGCGCATCAAGCCCGGATTCGAACCACTGCTGGCAGCTTTTGTGCAAAACTTCAACGAGTTCGGTGACGTGGGGGCAGCCTGTGCGGTGTATCACCGGGGTAACTGTGTCGCTGACCTGTGGGGAGGGATGGCGGATGCCACCAGTGGGCGCCCCTGGGAGGAGAACACCATAACGCTGGTGTTTTCTGCGGCGAAGGGTCCCACCGCCACCTGTATCAATCGTCTGGTAGACCAGGGGCTGCTGGATATTGATGTGCCCCTTGCCAGCTATTGGCCGGAATTTGGCTGCAATGGTAAGGAGGCAATCACCACGCGACAGGTCTTGTCCCACCGGGCGGGCCTTGCCGCCGTGGAGGGTGCACTGAGCCTGGAGCAGGTGCTGGCCTGGGACCCGGTGGTGGCAGCCATCGCCGCGCAGGCCCCCAACTGGGAGCCGGGAGCACAGCACGGTTACCACGCCCGCTCCTTTGGCTGGATTCTGGGAGAATTGATCCGCCGGATTACCGGACTCAGCGCCGGCCAGTATCTGGCCAGGGAAATTACCGGACCGCTGGGACTGAGCTACTGGGTTGGCCTGCCCGAGGGAGAATTGGGCAATTGCGCACGCCTGATCCCGCCGCAGGGCGGCAGTGACGTGGTGGCTCAGTTGCTGGGGGCTGACAGCCTCACCGCTCGGGTCATGAGCGGGCCGAACGGGCTCTTCGGCTATAACGAGATGTGGAACTGCCCCGAGCTGCTGACCGCCGAGATGCCCTCCTCCAATGGCGTGGGTGATGCCCGCTCACTGGCACGCCTCTACGCTGTCCTGATGGAGGACGGCAATGACCTGCTCAGCGCGGCACAGCTGGCGCGCGCGTGTGAGCCACAATCCCGGGGGCCGGACGCCGTCATTTTCCATGAAACCTGTTTTGGACTCGGTTATATGCTGCAACCTTCGCTGGCCCCCGGCGCGGGACCGAACTGCTTTGGCCATCCCGGAGCAGGCGGGTCGCTGGCATTTGCGGACCCCGATGCACAGCTCAGTTTCGCCTACGTGATGAATGCCATGCAGTTCAACCTTGAGGGAGACCCGCGCTCTGTATCGCTGGTCAAGGCGGCTTATGCGAGCTTGCCGCCCAGTCCCGCTGTCCCCCATCTCAACGAACAGATCAGATAGGTATCAAGCGCAGCGGCTCCTTTGGAAGCTGTTTGATTTTGCTCATTTACACAATGAATTCCCTCTGACTCGAAGGACCGCTCGCCGGGGCGCGAGACCCGCAGCCCGGTAGCAGGCATCGATCACCCGCATATTGGCCACGGCGTCATCGACGTGAGTGGGAAAGGGTGTGCCGTGCAGCACCGCATCGCGAAATGCTATCAGTTGCGCAAGATAACTCGAGGGCTGTCGTGGCACGCGCTCCCTGCGCTTGCCCGCCGCGGTGGTGAGGCTGAGGTGGTGATAGGTCTGCGGCATGATGGGATTGAACACCTTCAACGTTCCCTCACTGCCGGTCACCCGCGCGCCTAACCCCAACAGCCGGGCAGAGAGCATGGAGGCGGTGATCGTGGCGGTGCGTCCGTCGGCGAAGTCCAGCTCAGCGCGCAGGTAGCGGTCGACGCCGGGCGATTTCAGCTTCGCCCGTGCGCTGCGCACCACCGGCTCCGCGCCGGCCAGCGTGCGCAGCAGGTGAATGGCGTAGCAGCCGGCGTCCATCAGTGCGCCGCCGGCAAGGTCCAGCTGCCAGCGGATATCGGCCACCGGCAGTGGGAAACACAGCCAGGTGTCGAGGTGGCGAACATCGCCCAGTTCGCCGCTGGCGAGTATGTCCAGCATACGCGCGGTGAGGCCGTGGTAGCGGTAGTGGAATGCCTCCATCACCACGCGGTCAGTGGCGTGCGCGACTGCGGCGACCGACTCAGCCTCGTCCGCGTTCGCGGTGAACGGTTTTTCGCACAGCACGTGTTTGCCGGCGCGCAGTGCGGCGATAGTCCAGCGGCCGTGCAGCCCGTTGGGTAGCGGGTTGTAGATGGCATCGATGGCGGGGTCGGCAAGCAGCGCGTCATAGCTGTCGTGCACCGTGGCGATACCGTGTTTGGCGGCGAAGGCCACAGCCCTGTTAGGGTCGCGCGCGGCGACGGCAGTGACCTGCACGCCGTCCAGCACTCGGGCCGGACGGATGAGGGCTGCTGGCGCAATCCGCGCGGCGCCCAGCACGCCGATGCGCACTGTACTCATGGCCGTGGCACTCCCTCGAACGTCATAGCCACGTCAGCGGAACAACAGCGGTGCGAATCGCGCAAGATAGTCCTTCCAACTGAACCAGTCGTGGCCGTATGCGTTTTCGTAGTATGTGTACTTGATCCCGTACTCGTCGAACATCGCACGGGTGTCGGCGCCCGACTGGTAGAGGAAGTCCTGTCGCCCCATGCCGAACCAGAACAATTTCAGCCGCTGGTTGGTGGCGGGATCTGTGAGGATGCTCCGGTTCGCGGCTTCATAGGCATCCGTGCCGCCGAAGAGCGCGGAACTGAACACACCCAGATACGCAAAGCGGTCGAGGTGGGTGAAACCATGCTGTAGCACGGTGAAGCCGCCGAGGGACAGCCCCGCGAGCGCCCGCTGCTGTCGGCCTGTTTTCGTTCGGTAGTGCGCATCGACATAGGGAATGACCGCATCCAGTAATTCGTCGCCGATGTCGACACCCGGCGGGTTCACTTGGCCGGGTTCGTCGATACGGCCATTGAGCATAACCACAATCATCGGTTTGACCAACCCGTCCTCGATCAGGTTCTGCAATATGACGCCCGCCCGGCCGATGCTGCTCCATTGGCTGTCACTCTCGCCGACCCCGCCCAACAGGTAGAGCACGGGGAACTTCCGCCAGCCGCCCTGGCCCTTTCGCACCTCGTACTCGCGCGGCGTAAACACGTGCATTTGCCGCATGCGCTTGAGTACGGGCGAGTGATAATCAACCCGCTCGATGCGCCCATAGTTCATGTCCGGGCGGTACTGGAACGCCTGGCTGCCATCGCCCGGCACTTCGAAGAAGCTCATGGGCGAGCCGGCGCCGTAGCCGGTCACTACGTTGAGGTTGTCCTGGTCTGGCGCGCGCACGTCATCCACATAGAAGACGTAGCGGTATAGCTCGGGCGCAAGCGGCCCCAGTGTTGCTGACCATATCCCATCCCCGCGCGCCGTAAGTGGAGCGGAACCCATGTCGCCCGAAACAGTGATCCGCGCGGCTTTGGGTGCACGGTAAGTGAACTCCACCGTGCCGTCGGGGTTGATCTTCGGATAGGCGATCGCCCGCTCTGTCAGCGTGCCGGCGAGGGTGAGCGCGATGAACAGCAAACGGAACAGCGTGGGTACGGTGGGCGACATGGCGGGCTCTCCAGTTGTTATGCGATTAGCATAGCTGCTGGCGTGTCATAGCGCGAGGCCCCAGGCGCCCGACCACTCGCACAGGAATCGGTGGTTGCGTTGGTCGCGAAAACCTGAGGGAAGTCCGCTCCCGCCCTAGTTCGTTACCCGGGATGGATCAGGTGCACCTAGCAGCGCCTCGCGATCTCCTTCGAGCACAAATCCCGCCGCAATCACTGCGCCGTTGGGAGCTGTTTGCTTTTGCTCATATCCGATTATTCTCTCTAACGCTAAATACCGGATGTAGGCGATCAGGGAAGTTTCCCCATCACGCTTGCCAATGACCGCAACTGAGTAGGATAGCGATCATCAGATGGCGAGGTTTCGAGGGTCGATCTTTAACTCTAAACACCTTATGGGGCCTTAGGCCGACTGACGACTGCCGAAGTAGATTTGGAATATAGCCTCAGGGTCCATTGACTATGTCCTACCAGAGGCCCTGTATGGTTACTCAATGTGGATCACTTCCGACACCCCGCTGAACGCCTTGCCGGTGTTGTCGTAGCCAAAATGTGTCAGTCGGTAATCCCCGGCACGCGTGTCGAGGGGTACCTCCCAACTGAGCTGGGCTAGGTAAGCATTATCCTCGACCCGCCAGCGCACTCGGGTACTCCAATCGCTGTCACTGGCAACTGCCTGCCAATCCGCAGCAGCCCTGTGTTCCACCAGCAGGGTATTAGTGCCCGTGGTGTAGTGCGCGGTGGGATTGGCTGACCAGAACTCGGCGACGACCGTTTCACCTTTGCGGTATTGCGTCCGTGCCAGCGGCAGTGCGTCGCCGTAGCGCTTGCCCTCCGGGAGTGGAGCAGGAGTACCGATGGGGAGCGGCTTACCTACCGCCTTACCGCGCCAGTCATCATACTTGACGTCGGAATTGACGGCCGCGCCTGACTGCAGCGCACTGGCCAGTTGGCTGGCAACCTGCTGATAGGCTGGCAGGGACCAGCGCCCATGTAGATTGTGGCCGCCTTCGTACTGTTGCAGCAGGTACTCCTGCGGCGTGGTGACATAGCCGGCAAAGCCATTGGCATAGCCGGCCACCACGCTATACCGCGCCCAGTCTCCCAACTCATTCATCACGCTATCGCGCAGGCGTCGGCCGGCCATGGTGGTTACTTCGGCGGGCAGGGCGAGTATGACCAGTTGGCCAATGCGGGCCACGGTCACAGAATGAATCTGTGATTGCAGGGGCGGGTTGCCAGTGCCTGTTTCAAACAGAATCGGCTTGGGCGCCTGGCAGGTTTTCACCGCCTCGGTCCATTTCGGCGCGCCGGTCACCAGGCGAATCAGCCAGTCCCGCCACAGGCTTTGCTCGGTCATGCCTTCCCTGAACAGGAAGTGTCCGCCGCCGTCTTCCGTGGAGCCACCGGCAAAGGAGTAACCGTAGGCCGAGGGGCAGGTGTGTTGTGTGCCCGCGCTGGTGAAGTGATCCTCTACCGGGTAGTTACTAAAGTCGACATACATACGCCGCGAATCGATGGGGCCCTGCAGCGTTTCCTGTGCCTGTGCGAACAATTTTTTTGCCTCCTCCAACTGGCGCTCACCCATGATGCGCGTGGTCTCCACGTCGGTTGCGCCCGGGCCGGTATTATCCAGGTTCATATTCGGGGTGACATCGCCGTCATCGGATTGGGCGAAGGCGGCCACGAAGTCGTCCGCGGATTGATAGGTTGCGCCGTGCTGCCGCTCCATCTGCAATGAGGCATAACCCTTATGGTCGCCGGAGATCAGGTGGTTGTAGAAGTTCATGGCGGTGGGATGCAGGGCATACCAGTTGAGCAGGCCAATCTCGCCGGAGTCATCCACAAACTTCAGTAACAGCATTTCGGTGTTGGTGTTTTCGCTATAGCGGGCACGTTCCTGTGGCGGGTTTTCCAGATACGCCACGGCCGATCGATTGGCACCCGCATTCGCCACATGGCCGCTGTTGACAAAAATAGTACCCGGCTGCAGGTCGTCGTTGGCCTGCACAATCGAGGCGGTAATGCCGGCGACGATGGCTTCAAAGTATTGCGGGTAGAGGCCGCCGTCGAGGCCGGTGGAGGAACGTGTTTGCCAATAACCGCCGGGGCCCGAATGGGTGTGAGTGGCGCTGATAATGACATTGTCCAGGTTGTAGCGAGTACCGAAACGCTGCTGCAGGCGCTCTGCCACTTCCAGGGTGATGTGGTGATCGATGCTGCCCAGGTCGGCGCTGACAAACACCAGTGCCTTGGCAGGATCGTCAGCCTGGGCGATGACAAAGGCTCGCGCGCGCTGGCGAATATGGATACCTTCGTCAATCTGGTCAGGGCGTCCAAATCCCCACATCTGTACGCCAAACGCCGGACCGGTAATATCGGCGCTACCGCGCCCGATCAGGTAATGCTGCGCAGTTTGTGCATGGGCCATTGATGTGTGCAGCAGCATGCTGCAACAAAGCAGCAATAGTTGCCTGATGGTGTTGTTGGTCAATCTTATCGTTGCCATGCCATGCCAAGTCTCACGATTGTCGGGTATCCGCCATTAATAACAAAAGGCACGCCGTATTAGTAGCAGGAATTAAAGTACAAAAAGTATTAATGGGGTATCGATAGTAGTCGGTCATCCACAAAGCGGTGTTGGCATCTGGTGTAAGTCGAAGACTGCTCGCACAGAGTCTGTAGTTTGTGCTTGTGTCGTTGACCGTATAAATCTTCGCACCCGGACTCCGATGAAAGCCGATGAGCCGCTCCTATCCTAGGGGCCCACTTAAGACAATTCCGGGAATTCCAGCTTCAGACCTAGCTATGACCGTTCCTGGCAAAGCAGTCGTTAGATCGCAGTTCACTGAAGATTGATTTTCGAGCGCAGCCATTTCCATAAGTCCCTTCGGCATATCGAGAAAAGCAGCAGAAGCCTGTTTATTTATTGAGGCATTTGCAGTTTCTCGGACTAGTCACGAATTTTCGAAATTGAACTCCGCGTCGGCGTCGGGTACGGGCGGAATGAGCGCGTTGGGTAATTGCACTTTCGCCGGGTAATGCGGTCCCTTCGCAATGATCAGGAAACAACCGTTCTGGATCATTCTCGGTGCATGTTCCAACGCACGAGTTCGGCCAGATAGTCATACGCCCTGGCAATGATCGCCCGGCCCCAGGCGGGGCGTTCACGCTCTTCCTTGTCCTCGTTAGCGCGCTCAATGATATAGGCCTTGAGCGCATGGGCAGCGCGTTGGTCCAGTACGTCGTCGAAACGCGGCATCCCCGCCTGCTCCATCGTGCCTTCCAATACAACTTGATCGAAGTTGTCGTACCAGTCCTGCGGCAAGTGACGTAAATCAGGTACTGATCCGTCAGAGATTGCATTAACTCCGTGGCAGCGAAAACAGAAATTGGAAAACAACACGCGTCCTGCCTCAATCTCCTCCGCTGAGGAAGCAATACGCGATGGCGGCGCAGGCAACGCCTGCAACTGCACCGCCGGTAATTGCGCTATCCCGCCAAGCTTGAACGCCATAAACCGGCCGCGCGGATTCACTCCTTCATATTCGATGCCCATCACCTGGCTCAGAGCACCGCCGCGGCCCACCGCAATTGCGATGTATTGTTCGCCATTGACCTCATAGCTGATGGGCGCCGCCATGATGCCGTTCTTCGCATCAAAGGCCCAGACCGATTCACCTGTGTCGGCACGATAGGCAATGAATTGGCCATCGGCACGGCCCTGGAATACCAGGTTGCCGCCGGTGGCCAAGGCGCCACCACCGTGGGCAAAAGGGTGCGGCGCTCGCCATACCTCGCGCCCTGCAACAGGATCCCAGGCCAGCAGGAAAGCCTGCGGCAATTGTTTCATCATGGCTTGTTGCATGGGCTCACTCATCGCAGCACCGTCAATGTTGTAACCCAGGTTCCAGTGCCGCTTGAGCAGTTTGAAATCTTCCGGTTTGATCTCAATAAACTCAGAGCCCATATCCAGCGCCGGTATGTAGTACAGGCCCGTGATCGGGCTGTAGGCCATCGAACGCCAGTTGTGGCCGCCCATCCCGGTTGGAAACACCGTCGCCGGCTCGTCCAGATAACGCTTACCGGGATTCTCCACCGGGCGGCCCGTCTGCAAGTCGTAATGGCTCGCCCAGGTAGCATGCACAAATTTTTCTGCCGAAAGCAGTTCACCACTCTGGCGATCTATGATGTAGAAAAATCCCGCCTTGGACGCCTGCACAATGACTTTGCGCTGTGCGCCCTGCCACTGAATATCCATAAGCGACATCTGCTGGGCCGCGGTATAGTCCCAGGACTCGCCTGGCACTTCCTGATAGTGCCAGACGTACTGTCCCGTGTCGGGATTCAGGGCAATAATCGACGCCAGGAACAGGTTATCGCCGCCGCCCGGGCTGCGAATATTCTGGTTGTGTGGCGCGCCATTACCAACACCGATATACAACAGGTTAAGCTGTGCGTCGTAGGCCATGGAATCCCACACCGTGCCGCCGCCACCGAACTTCCACCATTGCCCTTTCCAGGTTTTGGCGGCCATGGCCATTTGCGCGTTTTCGAATTCGTCAGAGGGATTACCCGGCACTGTGTAGAACCGCCAGGCCTGTTCCCCAGTTGCTGCATCGTAGGCAGTAACATAGCCGCGCACTCCGTATTCCGCGCCGCCATTACCGATAATCACCTTGCCATTGACCACCCGCGGTGCGCCAGTTATGGAATAGTTCTCATCCAGCGGTGTTGTCTGCACCGACCACACCAGTTCTCCGGTTGCGGCCTTGAGCGCCAACAGCCGACCGTCCAGGGTAGCGGCAATGACCTTGTCCTCCCACAGGGCAACACCACGGCTGACCGCGCCGCAACAGAATCGACTGGAGCGATCACGGGGTACCTTGGGATCGTACTTCCACAGCACTTCCCCGGTCGCCGCATTGATGGCATAAATGACATTCCAGGCAGCGGGGACATACATCACGCCATCAGCGACCAGTGGCGTAGCCTGCAGACCGGTAACATCATCGGTGTCCACGTACCAGACAAGACCCAGCGTCGCCACAGTGTCAGCGTTGATCTGCTGCAGTGGGCTAAAACGTTGCTCGCGGTAGTCCTTGCCATGGCTGAGCCAGTTGGCGGGGTCGTCCACCGCCTGCTGCAGACGCTGATCGGTAACCGGTGCAGCCCAGCACAGACTTAACGGCAACAACAGCAAGAGAGGCAGAAATCGTGACATGAAATTTTTCCGGCGATTTTTGTGGGCGTATTGTAGACGGCTGCAGGCATCCGCAAAAACACGTCTGACTACGTTATAACATAATCTGCGGCCTGGAATGTCCGTGTCATGCTGCGGTATTCACCGACACTGCCCGGCCAATTGTTGGTAATCCGTCCGCCGCTCTTGTACCAACTGTCCGCCACGCTATTCCACACCATGCCCTGCAGTCGCGCTTGAAGATCGGCGTTGTAGCACCTCCTCAATATCCTCTCGCACTTCCAGTGCCGATGCATTATTACGTGCTGACGAAATCCAGTGCCTGGATGATATAGTCGGCCTGGGATTCCGCCATCAACAGAATGGAATTGTGCCCCAGATTCGTATTGGGTCCATACATGAAGAAGAGATTCGGAAACTCGCTGGTGGTAATACCCAGATAAGCCCTGGCTCCTGCACACCAGTGGTCTGAGAGCACTCGTCCTGATCGGCCCTTGATGCTAATGCCATACAGGAACGGATTGGTGACGAAGCCGGTGCCAAAAATAATGACATCGCACGGATCATGTCGGCCGCTTTGCGTGACTATGCCCGTCTCATCAATAGCATCGATCGGATCAGTGATCAGTTCTACGTTATCCCTGATGAGGGTCTCATAATAACTGTCGGCCACCAGAATCCGCTTGGCGCCTATCGGGTAGTCCGGCAGCAATTTCTGTCGCAAGGATGCGTCGGCGACCGTACTGTTCAGGTAATTCAGGCAGGCCATTTTCAACAACCAGTTGGTAAGCCGATTACCCTTGATGGCGGGGTAAACGATCAGCTCATTTCTGAGGTATATCTTCAGGCGGGCAATGCGCTGCAAAAATGGAAATAAGCGCATCAACCTTTTTTCCCAGGCCTTGTAGGGGCGGTCACGCTTCTTCGACACCCAGTTGGCGCTGCGCTGGTAAATCCGTAATATTCCGGCCTCCTCCGCTACAAATGGCACGAACTGCACTGCGCTGGCCGCGTTGCCAATGACGGTCACCGACTTGTTACGCAGATCGACTGCATGATTCCAGTTGGCTGAATGAAAGCAGGGACCTGTAAAGGTCTCGATGCCCCTGTATGGCGGGACATAGGGTTTATGCAACTGGCCGACGGCGCTGACCAGGAATTGCGAATACAGTATCTCGCCATTGGTGAGTTGCAGCTCCCAGCATCCTTTCCCACCATCGTAGCTGGCAGACAGCAGTTCGCTAACGAATCGAACGTGCGCCATGATCCCATTTTTATAGGCCGTATTTTTGATGTACTCGAGTATCTGTGGTTGTTCGGACCACTGGTAGTCCCAGTCTGTCTTCGTCTCGAAAGAGAAGCTGTAGAGTGCGGACGGTACATCGCACTCCGCCCCGGGATAGTGGTTATCTCGCCAGGTGCCGCCGACCCCATCGGCTTTTTCCAGAATGATGAAATCGTCTATGCCGTGTCGCTTAAGCTTGATCGCCAGACAGATGCCGGAAAAGCCGCTGCCGACGATAGTACATTTGTACATTTTTGATTGATTCACGGGTTAGTGCATCGCATGACTACGAGGCCCTCAGAGTCGACACCAACTGTTCCATAATCCTCTCGGCGTTCGCCGCGATGGTCAGGGCGGGATTGACGCAGGCAGCACTCCCCGGAAGCAGGCTGCCGTCGATCACGAATAGATTTTTGTAACCATAGAGCTGACCCAGATAATCGCAGGCATCACCCATCGCCGCGCCGCCCAATGGATGCCAAACGGATGGCTTGCCCGCGCTGCCCGAAATGTTGGTGCCCCCGGTCTGGTCGAGCAGGCGCTGGAAACTCGCGCCCCTGGCGACTGCCGAAGGTGTAGCGGAATCATCCGGCCAGTGTACTGTCAACTGGTTAGTTGCGGCAACGTAAACGAGCTGTCCCCGCGCATCAGGTACCGACATGCCTAACTGGATCTGCACGTTGGCAGGAACCGTTGCGGGTGAATGCATGAAAGTCACCGGGTAGCGGGGATCGCTTGCGTCGACGGCTGCAATGCATGCGGGGCCGCCCTGTGTGCCGGCCACAGGACTGTTGGAGAGCTCAAGCATCAACTGGTCGCCATTGGTGCCCCAGCCTTTACCGATGCGCTCATTCGCGCCGTGCAGGGCGCCGCTGGCCTGACTTTTCAACAGCAGCTTGCCAGTATTGAGCGAGCCGGCTGCCAAAAACAAGTGACTGCCCTTGAGTTCGTAGCGCTCCACCACCTCGCCCTCCGGGGTAATGCGCTTACAGGTTAACGCATACCCGCCCCGATCGAGTTCTCGAATTTCTTCGACTTCGGTAAGACTGCGCATCTGTACATTGCCGGTTGCCATGGCATCGCGCAGGTAGTTCTTGTCCGTGGACAGTTTGGCGTTACTGTTGCAGCCATATACATACTCACTGACGCTTGCTGCGGGCGGGAGCGCACCTTCGATCTCCCGGCGGATGATGCTCCAGTCAAAGCTGGTGTAGGGCCTGCTGACTTCGAAACCCGCCGCCGTCGCATCTGCGATAAACGTGCGCTGCGCAGTGTAATTGCTGGTAACCAGAATGTCATCCGGGATACGGCCGGCCTGTATTTGGGCGATGACGCGGGGATAATAGATGCTGTCCATGTCGTCGTAGTTGATCTGGGGGAACAGGTCGTTGAACACGTCCCGTCGCGGCTGGATGAGCACCCCGCCATAGACCAGCGACCCGCCACCTACGACAGCAGGGCAGACGGCATCGATGGTATCCCCGGTCACCCGTTCTATCATGCCCGCCCAGGGCGTGACCGCCGTAAACCCGGTGAGCGCGTCCACGTTCCCAAACCAGGTAGTGCGCCGGTCGGGCTGGGCGATAGTCGGAAAAGTGTCATGCCCCTGCCACGTCCATTGTTGGCCTCGCTCCAGGACGATCGTGGGAATGCCGGCCAACCCGAGACGCAGCGCCGCTACTGAGCCCGCAAATCCGGAGCCGATAACTATTGCGCTGGTGTTGTTGGTGTTGTTGGAATTCCTGCCGTCATTGCTATCACTGCAGCCGTAACCAAACGCCGCGGCGGAAGCCAACGCAGAGGAATTCCGTATGAACCTGCGGCGGGTGAGACCCGACATATTCGTTATCCTATCTTCTTTCAGGTATGGCCATCATGACCGAGTGCGATATGGTGTTGTAGACCTGAAGCAAGCTATATCCTGGCGACCGCCTCGGCAGCGGTCGTGGTTGCCTTGACGATCAGTCCAAGGCCTGTGCAATCGCCAATGCACTGCACCGGCACTCCGGCCGCCTGCAGGGCATGGGCAAAAGTGGTATCCGCTATTGGTTCGCCGGTCACAATAACGCTGTCACAGGCAATCGCATGTTCGCGGCCGCGCACCGCGATGATCACGGCGGCCGCTTCTATCCGCTGGATACTCACCGCCGTATTCACCGTGATGCGCAAGTGATCCAGCCGGTCCATGTGCTCATGGCGGCGCTTTTTTCCCACCTCCGGGATCATTTTCGTCGCCGCGTCCACCACGTGCACCTTGCGGCCCCGCTCCGCCAGGAATTCTGCCAACTCGATCGCCACCAGGTCGGAACCGATGATGACCGCCGTCCTGCCGACTGGCATCCAGCAGCGGCTGGCGCGGCGCAACAGCGCGGGCGTCATGATCCGCTGCATGAATGGCATACACCTGCGGACCAGGACCTGCTGCCACCCCGGCAGGCGCCATGATTCATTGGGCTGCAATTCACCGGCGATTATCTGGCGCAGCAACGCGCCGGTTATGACGCTGGCCCGCTCGATGCCCGCAATGGCCGGGGTGGTAACCAGCGCTCCCGTTGCCACAATCACCGCATCCGGGCGCTCGGCCTTTACCAGTTCAATGGTCGCCGGGCTGCCGGTGCGCACATCCACTCGCAGTCGTTTCACTTCCGCCAGCAGCCAGCTCAGGAACCGCTCGTTGTCGGCATGTACCGTAGAGGCCAGCACCAGCGAGCCACCCAGCCGACGCTGGCGTTCAAACAGCACGACCTTATGCCCGGCTTCAGCGGCAATGCGCGCAGCCTCAAGGCCTGCAGTGCCACCCCCGACGATCACGACCTTCTTGTTACCCGGTTGAATCACCAGCTCGGCTTCGCGTCCAGAAAAAGGGTTAACCGCACAGCCGAGGTTGTCGCTCGTTTGCATGGAATCGATACAGTGCTCACAGGAAATACAACGGCGAATACGCGCTGGCCGGCCCTCGATCACTTTCTGCGGCAGGTAGGGGTCGGCCAACAGAGGCCTGGCCATGGCAATCAGGTCCGCCTGGCCATCCGCCAGAATCTGCTCTGCCAGTTCCGGATCATGGATACGCCCCACCAGCATGACCGGCACATCCACCACATGTTTTAGCGCTGCAGCCTGGGCGATATTGTGGGCATAACCGTACTCGGAGCGGCCCACCATCATGGTCACCAACGCGTCGGATATACCGCCGCTCACCCTGAAGCAATCCACTCCGGCGGCGACCAGTTCCGGCGCCAGGCGCTGGGTATCATCAATGGCACGTCCTCCCGGCATGCGCTCATAGCCCGAAATGCTCAAGGTTACAGGAAAATCTTTCCCCGCGCGTGACTTGATCTCGCCCAGCACTTCATTGATCAGCCGTGTCCGCGTTTCCAACTTGAAGGCCGAGTATTCGTCGGTACGCTTATTGCGCAGTGGCGAGAGGAAGGAACCGAGCAGGTTGTAGCAATGGGCGGCGTGCAATTCAATACCGTCATAACCGGCCTCCCGCGCTCGCCTTGCACCCTCTCCATACTGGCGTGCGATTTCCGGCAGTTCACTGATATCCAGTGGCCTGCTCGCCCAACCCCATACCGGGGCGACACTGACCGAGGGGCCGACAGGTTGCGGTCCGCCAAACATGGGCGCAACACTCTCCGGCCCCGTGTGACTAAGTTGGGGCTGCACCCTGGCACCGTGCTGATGAATGCGGTCAGTAATCCTGCGATGGGCGTCAATGTATTTGTCGTGGGCCAGTGTCATGGAGCGGTGCATATACCGGTGTACTTCATCGACCGTAATCAGCTCCATGGTGATAAGCCCCACCCCGCCTTCGCACGCTCCTCAAAGTAACGTATCAGCCGCTCACTGGGCGTCTGGTCATCATTGCAATAGGCCGTCGTCATGGGGGACATGACCATGCGATTTTTCAATTGCATCGCACCGATGCTAAAGGGCGAACTCAGTCGGGGGAATGCCGTCATGGCCTTGCCGGATCCATTGCCATCTCCATCACGTACTGCATAACTCTACAGGTCTATGTTACGACTGGCACTACCATGTGTAGGCCAGCTCGACTCCATACGTCAGTGGATCACTCCATGACACGGCCGCGATTGGGTTGAACCAATGAGCGGGAGACTGGCCGAGGCCGATTGGTTATCGGTCAGGTTGTTGCCATAAACGGTAACACGAACTTTTTCATCCAGGGATTGCCAGGTGAGGCGAGCATTAAGTGCATAAAAATCATACTCCATGCCCTTACCGTCCTGCCACTGGCAGCTTGCCCAGTCGAAACAGGCATTAATGTCTTTTTTATAGGTCGCATCCACTCTGGGTGTGAAGGAACCATAGCCCGTGTCCCACAGGTACTGCGCCGCCAGGTAGTACGTCTGGGTCGGTAAGCCCGGCAAATCCTCGTCGCTGCGGTCAACATTACAACCATCAACAAACGTACCAGGACCAACTTGAGCAAGAGTGCATCCTCCGTCGGGAGCCCTCCGGCCACCGCCACCGTGATATCATCGAACTTTTCAATATTGCCGTGATTGAAGGTGAGATTGAACGTGATCTCGAGATTCGTCACCGGGAGCCACAGGGCTTCTGCTTCCAGCCCGGCAATGCTGGATTTCTCGGCGTTGTTGGTG
>CAVVHD010000005.1:0-113204 GCA_963747995.1 uncultured Gammaproteobacteria bacterium
CGGTAGTGAACGTGAATATCGGGCGTGTGGCGCATAAGAGGACGGCCACCGCTGGGCGATCAAGTTGGCAGCGAGCGATTCCAGCGGTGCACGATGAAGCGATAGGCGAGCGCGCCGATCAGGCCCATGCCAATCAAACCTAGCCCGAGCTGCACCAGGCGCCAGAACACATGGTCCACCAGCGATTCCACCTGTGCCGTTGCCTGGCCCGACAGCTGGGTCAGGGCAGGAACCTTGGTATCGACCTGATTAAGCAATACCTGGAGTTGCTGGGCTGTCTCGCTGAGCTGGCGCAGCGTCTCAGTGTATTGCGTGATGTCGAAGGGTTGCCGGGTTGACGGCGTGGTTGCCGACATAGCTGCCGGCGTTGCTGCGGGTTCGAAGCGCGCCATCAACGTATCCAGCGACGCGATCGTTCCCTGGACTGAATCGGAGGTGGCGGTGCCGGCCTCCAGCGTCGAGCGCAGCTCGACGATCAATGCCTGCAACTGACCCTCACGCGAGTCCAGGATGCCAGTCAGTTGGTTGATCGTGGCGGCGCGTTCTTTTGCCAACAGATTCGGCAGGTCGGCGGCGAGAGTTGCTCGTTTGCTGCGCGGCGGCGCTGAAGAGTTCGATGTTCTGCAAAAGTCCCACCGATTCCGGCATCACGGCCAGCTCGAACACGAGTTGTTGCACCTGCATGCGCAGGAGCTTCGGTGTGCGCTGAGCATAGTAAACTGCTCGCTCAGCGAGTTGACGTGACTGCGTGAGCTCCCGGACCGCAGGGTCGAGATTGCTGAGCGGATCGATGCCGATGAACGAAAAGATGCTGCTGGTAGATGTTGTGCCTGTCCGTGCGCTACTGGTAGCGAATGCAAAGTCCTCGAGGTGAATAAAGGGCACTGCCCGTTGAAGCGGATTATCCCGGTGCCAGGCTTCGAGGCTGGTCCGAAGCTCGCCAATCTGTTCGGGCGTCAACAATTCACTGGCGAAGGACCAGATACGTTTTTCCAGCGCCTTGTGCGCGTCGAGGAGACCATCGGCCTGTATAGGGTTGCGTTCATTGCTCCAGCGGTCTTCAATGACCATCCGGCTGAGTGTGACAAATACCAGCATGTCTATCGCGTTCAGCTCCGGGTTGGGACCGCTGGCAATCGTGAAGGCGGCGGTTGCCTGCGACACAAGCCAGGACTGCGCCATCAGTCGTTCGGTCGGATTTTCTGTTCCCAGTTGAAAGGCAGCAACCTGATCAGTGATACGAGCAGTGTATTCGTCCGCAAAGCGCATGACATTGAGTTGCAGCTGCAACAGCTCTGCCGCGCGCTCTTCGGCGCCGGTATTGGGAAAAAGCCTGTTGGTCAGCGCGCAAGATGACAGCAGGGTGCAGGAGACCATCAATACAAGAAGAACGCGGGACCAAGTGGCAGGGTAATGACTGACGCAGGCGAATCGACTCTGGTTTCGGTCTGGAGTTTTCATTGCCTGATCCAGTCCTATTGAGCCACTTTTTAAAAGACATTGCGTAGTAAAGTATAAGACAGAAAAAAGCTCAAGGGGAGGCAATTTTCTTCCGTATCCCGACGCGTTACATGAATTGAACCGGGCGAGGGCCTGCCCCGCTTTATCGGGTATGGCCACCGTGTTTGCTGAATTCGCGTATTTTCATTCCTCTTCATCGTCAGGGCAACTGTCCGCCGGGCATGGCATATCCGGACCACATTTCCCTTCAAGCCCACATGCCTGTCGAGAAAGCCGGCGGCCGCTTGGATTTCCTAACCTGCTACGTCAGGCCAGTGCGGGCTGCAGAGGTTGTACCGGTCAGAATGCGTGACGCATCCGCACGTAGAACAGCTCGACCTGGTTTTCGGTCGGATTGTTGCCTGGGTCGAAGACGAACTGAAAGCCGACGCTCAACTGCGTAAAGCGCGCCACCTGGAACCGCTGGAATGCCTCGATGACTTTCTCATCTTGGGACGTGTCCAAGCGCGGTTCAGCGAATGACGCTGTCAGTCCGGTCATGTTACTCGGACTGCCGAACAGGCCGCTGTAACCGAGGCCCGCCTGCGCGAGGTTGCGAACGTTTGTCGTCTCGCCGTCTGCGTACGAATAACGGCCCCAGACCTGGAACCGATCGCTCAACTGCTGGCCGGCAACGAGCGTTGCGCCATCGTCCGAGGGGCTGTCAAAGCCGTTCTCCCTGCGCTCATCAATGCGCCACACCATTATCGAGTAGCGACCTCGCCCCAAGCCCTCGACCTGCGGCGTCCAGCCCATCTCGCCGTTGTAGAAGAAATCGCCATCGTTGATCGTGTCGAACTCTGAATCCGTCGTATCGCCGTAGGCGTTGGCCATTCCACCCGTCACATAGAACTGCTCACCAGGGCGATACGAAACCCCGATAGTCGGTCCATGGCCAGGGGACGGTACACTCGGGTTGCCGGAAACGTGGCGATTGACGAACAACGTATTGACGTTTTGCATAGGCTGCTGGCCAACGAAATCGCTCGTGTCGGCGCGCCCGATGAGTACCCGCAGTTTGCCATCGTTGAACCGCTGCAGCCAGTACGCATCACGCGCGACCCACTCACGATCATTGAAGGCGTTGGTCGTATTGATCAATGTGCCGAGCTGCGGGCCAACTGCGGAAGCTGGGTCACTTCCGATCTCTGAGCGATACTCTCCGGTGACGACCAGCACACCGGTGTCCGGAGTACCGCGCCCCACTGCTGTCCAAGAGGACATGAAGTCGACATCATAAGCGGCCCCGTTCGGATCGTCAGCGCCATTCGCCCAAAGGCCTAGCCCCGTGGCCGCGAAACCCAGTCGCAAGCCAGTATCCCGATAGAGTGAGTCCAACTCTTCGCGCGCTCTGCTCGACGGACTAGAGTAAGCGGGGTAATCAAAAATTGCCGTCTCTGGCTCCTGGAGTCGCTTCAGTTCGTCTATGCCGCTCTCGCTGCCTTCGCCCGCAGAAAACTCGTCATTCAGGTAGGGGTGCGACTCAGAATAAATCTTGAACTCGGACTTCGGCGATGCAGCTTCAGCAGGCGACTCAGCCGCCGCCGGACTCCCGTAGCCGAAGAAAATCGTGGCACAGAACGGTGCGATCGATAAGCTGCGATTGAATTTGCTCCGATTGGACATAGCCCTTGCCCCTCATTGAAATCGTGTGGTTTGGGGGTCCGCTTTACTGCTGCTCTACACGCACGAAATCCAATCCTGAGTAAACCGTGGTGCGCTAGATTCACGCACCGCGGCTTGATTTATGAGGCCTACGTCAGGCCGGTTTGTCCTGCGGCTGCGGTCCGGGCGGCACCTCACCCGGGCGAAATGCGGGCAGCATGCGTACCGGGACGATCATCAGCAGCGCCATCAAGCTCAACAGCAGGAAGGTGAGTTTCAGCGCCCGCAACCGCGCGTCGGCGTTGACCTGCACCGCTGCCTTGACCTGCTCTGGCGTAGCCGTGGTGCCGGCCATCGTGGCCTCCAGCCGGTCGTTGCTGACGAACGTCGCGTTGTTCAGATCCACCTGGGCCACCACGCTCGGTGGGAGCTCCGGGTGGTCAACGATCGCCTGATTGATGTTCGCCGACAGGATGCCCACGACCAGGGCGCCTGCAATGGCGGTACCTACCCCCGCGGAAAGGTTGTTGACCGTGCCACGCAGTGCCCCGACGTCTCCCGCGCGCTCCTTCGGCGAGGACGTAACCAGCACGTTGAACAGCAGCGTGACGAGCGCACCCTGCCCAATGCCGACCATGACCAGCCCGACCACCACCAGGATGTTTGCCCATTCGTTGAACATAACGAAGGCCAGGACGGCCATGCCGGCGGCGACCACCGTGAAGGCATAGCGCGCGATCTGGATGGGGGTAAGGGAGTCGTAGAGGCGCACCACCAGCATCGCGGCTGCGAAAACGGCAGCCTGGTAGGGGATCATCGCGACCGCGGTGTCGAAGCTCGATCGGCCCTGCACCATCTGGATATACAGCGGGCTCAGGAACGTCATTGCGTTGCCGAGCATGACGATCATCGCCATCGCTAAGGCGGCCCCACGCTCCTGCCGGGATTCCAGCACGTCCAGCGACAGCAGCGGGGTGAGCTTTGCGGACACACGGCGCTGGGTCCAGGCCACGAACAGCTGGAGGCCGATGACGCCGAGGACTATCATCACGGGCGCCGGAGACAGGCCAAGAATGCTGAATGGTGCGTTCGGCCCGGACATCGTCAGACCCCACCGGTTCAGGTTGTTGAAGCCGAAGCTGATCAGGATGATGGCTGCGGCGGCCAGCACGACACCGACCATGTCGATCTTCGTTCCCGGCAGGGGTGGCACGGGCTTGAGCTTGCCAGACAACAGCAGCGTGACGCCGGTAAACGGTATGCAAAGGGCGAAGGCGTAGCGCCAGCTTAACAGGTCGCCGATCACCCCGGCCATGAAAAAGGCGGTCACAGTCGCCGCCGCCTGCACTGACCCTAGCATCCCCAGGCAAGTGGCCTGTTGCTTGCCGCTATAGTTATTGGCGATCAGCACGACCAAGGTGGGAACGATGACCGCCGCGGCCAGGCCGGCCATCAACTGCGCAAGGATCAGGACAGTCGCGTTGGGGCTGAAGGTCACCAGGGTCACGGCGATCATCAGCATCAGGGTCGCGGCACGAAACACCCGCAATGACCCGAACGCCTGCCCGAGCTTGGCGCCCAACATGATGAATCCCGCGACACCCAGCGAATAGGCCACGATTGCGGTACCGACCGTTGTCGGCGCGACATTGAACTCGGCCACGATGCCGCCGATCGAAACCGGCAGGGCATTGATGTTGAGCGACATCTGGATCTGGCCCATCGCGATGATGACCATCGGGAGCCAGGATTGCTTCACGTCGTCGGTGCTTGCGTTCATATTCGTTTCCTATGTTATTGAGGTGTTATGCGGTGGATTCGGGCCGCGACGCGAACAGGTTGAGGCCAAGCCGTTCGGACAGGAACTTCGAGACCAGCTGTCCCTTGATGCTGTTCCCGGCTTCATCCAGGCGCGGGGCGAAGACGCCGACGGCGCCCTTGCCGGGGGCGATGGTCACGATTCCGCCGCTCACGCCGCTCTTGCCGGGCAGGCCAATCTCGAACAGCCAGTCGCCGGATTGCTCGTACAGCCCCGCCGTTGCCAGTGCCGCCAGCACGCGCCGACAGTTTGGCGCGTCGATTACCCGTTCGCGGGTGATCGGGTTCACGCCCCCGTCGGCCAGCGTGGCGCCCATGACTGCCAGGTCCTTCGCCGTGACGTTCAGGGAACACTGGCGGGTGTAGATGTCGGTCGCCTCCAGCGCGTCCCAATACATGCGGCCATAGCCTTCCAGCAGCTTGGCGATGCCGCGATTGCGAAGATTGGTGGCGGCTTCGGACTCGTAGACTTCCTCGTCGACTTCGAGCTGCCGACCGGCGAAGCGTGACAGGCCTTCCTGGATGAAGCGGAATTTTTCCTCCGCCGTGTCGCCCGGCACGCAACTTGCCGTCGCGATCGCGCCCGCATTGACCATGGGATTCATGGTCCGGTCGGCGTTGAGCTCGACCGCCATGACGGAGTTAAACGGCAGGCCGGTCGCATTGACCCCGATCCTGTCGCGCGCCGTTTCTGCTCCGATCTCTTGGCAAACCAGGGCGAAGACAAATGGCTTCGAGATGCTCTGGATCGAGAACATGTGGTCGAAGTCGCCGATCCCGACCTCCAGGCCGCCCACGCCGACCACGGAAATTCCAAACAGGTCCGGCGATACCCGGGCCAGAGCGGGAATGTAATCGGCCACCACGCCGGTGCGATCGTCCGAGAACGTCGCATGCGCCTCCTCAAGAGTCTCCCTGACCAGCTTCCGGTCAGGCAAGACTCCGGTCGATACGCGAATCGTGATCGAGTCGCCCTTGTCCTCGATATGCAGTTTGGGGTGCACCGCTGCGGTTCTCCGATGGTTCCTACTAGCTAGGACCTATGAAATGCCATTGTGGAAAAAAGGTTCGCTGCAATGCACAGTGCCGGTTTCATTTTCGATCTCCTGTTATAGTTCTTGTAGTTTATGTAGTGCATGGGATAACTGTGTCTTGCATCATCCAGATGCCATCACAGAACAACCTGCGGCATGACAACAGCTAGAAGTCCTTGCGGATGGTGATCCAGATTTCGGTCGAGCTGTAGTTATTGGCGAGGATGTTACTGTCGTCGCGAATGTAGAGAATCTCGGGGTTGAGTGACCAGGATTTGGCGAACTCCCAGGTCAAACCGCCACCGGCCTCGTACAGATCATCCTCCCGATCACTGACGCCCAGGATATTGTCGGCGGCGTCCACGTTCAGTTGCTCGATATTGTAGCGGTCGTGCTGCCACCAGCCAAAAATAAAACCGCCGAGCGTGTCAGTGAGCGTGAAGTTGAGTGATGGCGACAGGCCGATGAAGTTGGAATCGCCGTCCGGCCGGTCGTCCGTCGCAAACTCGCGCCCGCCATGGGCGACCAGGTTAAAGCTCGCCGTCCCGTCCAGCAGCGCGTGCGTCCAGCCTGCGGTCAGCTCCGCGATATTGCGGCTGCGTTCACGCAGTCGCCCGCTGGGGTAGTCGCGGCGCCTGAACTCGGCGCCGACATTGAACTGGTCGATGGAGCTGAACCCGTAGCGCCAGTCGCTGTAAATACCGTAGTCATTGCGGTAATCGCCGTTGCCGCGATAACTGTTACGGCCGCGCAGGCCGACCGCCAGGTTGTTGTCACCCATGCTGCGGTTGACGGCGCCGTTCCAGCGCAGGTCCTTGTCGTCCCGGCGATCATCGTTGTCGTAGTAATCCCGGAAGCGATAATCGAGGCTGCCATTGAGCGCGTAGTTGTCAGTGAGCCGGTAGTTCAATCCGCCGCCACCGCGCAGGGCGAGGAAGTTGTCGTCGGTATCGCTGCCGCCGAACTCATCGGTGCCATCTGTGGCGTTGACGCTATAGTTACCAAATCCGGCAATCGCATAGCCGTTGAGGGCAAGACGCTTGCCCGCGGCGTAGTCCTGCGCAGCGCGCGCGTAAATCTCCACCTGCTGGTGCAGGTCAGCCGGCAGGTCATCGATGCGCAGCACCGTCTCGAACTGGTATTTGGCGCTCGCATAGTTGCCCACGGCAAGGTAGGCGCGGGCCAGGCCCAGGTGGGCGTCAATCGAGTCCGGGGAGGCGGCCAGGCTGCGCGTGAAGTACGTCACCGCCAGGTCGGCGCGGTTGGTGCGCAGCGCGGACTCGCCGAGCAGCGCATTGAAGGCGGCGTCATCCATGTTCTGGGCTTCGAAGGGTGCCAGCAGGTCGTAGGCTTCCTGGTAGTTGCCGTCCTGCACCAGTTGCCCGGCGCGGGCCAGATCGGCCCCGGCAGCGCAGCACCGACTGGCGCAGGCCAGGCTGATGGCGACGACGAGCGCAGGCATGACCCCGGCGCGGCGTCGCTGCATGTCAGCGCCAGATCCAGAACGGTTGGTCATAGCTGGTTCCATAGACTGACTCCGATAGTTGCATGCGATGGCTCGTGCGATCCAGTTCGGGAAACGGCGCGAATCACCGCTGTATGTACCTCAATCGGGTTCGAATGCGGTTGCCAGTGTCACAGGAATTGTATATCTTCGGGGCGTTCAGCACCATAGCAATAGATGTGCTACTGTTTGCCTGAATGAGAAGTAAATTCCGTTATGCGAAATGCAGATATGTGGTCTAGTCGATAGCCATGAATTTTCCTGACGTTCAATTGCGGCACGACGGCTTGTCTTGTGCCCGCACTCCAAGGAGCACAGATGGCTACTACCGAACAAAAAATGTCGCGCATGGGGCTGACCGCCATGGTGGTCGGCGGTATGGTCGGCGCGGGTATCTTCTCATTGCCACGCACCTTCGCCGGCGCCACCGGACCGCTGGGCGCGGTCATCGCCTGGATTATCGCCGGCACCGGCATGTACATGCTGGCGCGGGTATTCCAGGCGCTGGCCGAGCGCCGCCCTGATATCGATGCGGGCGTGTATGCCTATGCCCGCGAAGGCTTTGGCGATTACCCCGGCTTCCTGTCGGCCTTCGGCTACTGGATCGGCAGTTGCATCGGCAACGTGTCGTACTGGGTGCTGATCAAGTCCACGCTGGGCGCATTTTTCCCGGTGTTCGGTGACGGCAACACGGTGGTAGCGATCGCAGTGGCCTCGCTCGGCATCTGGATGTTCCACTTCCTGATCCTGCGCGGTGTGCAGCAGGCGGCCTTCATCAACAGCATTGTCACGGTGGCCAAGGTCATCCCGATCATGGTGTTCATCGTGATCTGTTTCGTCGCCTTCAAGATGGACCTGTTCCGCTTCAACTTCTACGGCGGCGACCTGACCAACGGCCTGTTTGAGCAGGTCAAGTCGACCATGCTGGTGACGGTATTCGTGTTTATCGGTATCGAGGGCGCCAGCGTGTATTCGCGTTTCGCGAAGGAGCGCGCCGACGTCGGCAAGGCCACGATCCTCGGCTTCATCATCGTCACCACGCTGATGGTACTGGTGACCCTGCTGCCCTACGCTGTCATGGAGCGCGCCGACATTGCCGGTACACGCCAGCCGTCCATGGCCGCCGTGCTTGAGTCCGTGGTCGGCCCGTGGGGTGCGATCTTTGTCAGTGTGGGCTTGCTGGTATCGGTGCTGGGTGCCTACCTGGCCTGGGCGCTGATCTGCGCCGAGGTGATGTTCGCGGCCGGCCGGTCGAAGGACATGCCCAAGGCCTTCGCCAAAGTGAACAAGAACGAGGTGCCGGTGGTGGCCATGTGGTGTCACCAGTATTATTATTCAGCTGATCGTGATCTCGACCTACTGGTCGCGCGATGCCTTTTCGCTGATGCTCAACCTGACCAGTGCCACCACACTGATTCCCTACCTGTTTGTAGCCGCCTACGGTTTGATGATCGCCAGGCGCGGCGAAACCTATGAGGTGCGACCGGAGGAGCGCAAGCGCGATTTGATCCTGGCCACGTTCGCGGTGGCCTACACATTATTCATGATTTATGCCGGCGGCTTGAAATTCATCCTGTTGTCGGCGGTGCTGTTTGCGCCGGGCACGGTGCTGTACTTCATCGCGCGGCGCGAGCAGGGCAAGCCGGTGTTTGACCGATCCTCGGACTGGGTCACCTTCGGCGTTATCGTCGCTGCGGGCATTTACGGCGTATACGGTCTGGCGACCGGCACCATTTCTATCTGATACTGAAGGAGCTCGATATGGCAAAGGCAAAAACGAAAGACAAGGTCAAAGTCATCGGCAAAGGCGAAAGCGCCTGCGACAGCCAAAAAGGCTGAGCCGACGTTTGGCGTGCATTCCGAAGTGGGGCAGTTGCGCAAGGTCATGGTCTGCGCGCCGGGCGCAGCGCACAGCCGCCTTACGCCGTCGAACTGCGACCAGCTGCTGTTTGACGATGTGCTGTGGGTGGAGAACGCCAAGCGCGACCACTTCGACTTCGTGACCAAGATGCGCGACCGCGGTATCGAGGTGGTGGAAATGCACAACCTGCTGGCCGAGACCGTGGCCGTGCCGGCAGGCAAGAAGTGGATACTGGACCACCAGATCGTGCCCGACCAGGTGGGCCTGGGTTTTATTAGCGAGCTGCGCAGTTACCTTGAAGGGCTGGACAACCGCGTACTGGCTGAAACGTTGATCGGCGGGCTCTCGACCAACGACTTCCCGGAAAAAGCCGGTGGCAAGGCGCTGAAGATCGTCAAGGAAGCGGCAGGCGTCACCGAATACCTGCTGCCGCCGCTGCCGAACACGCTGTACACGCGCGACACCACCTGCTGGATCTACGGCGGCGTGACACTCAACCCGCTGTACTGGCCGGCGCGGCATGAGGAGACCATCCTCACCACGGCGATCTACAAGTTCCATCCCGACTTCGCGGGCAAGGTCAACGTGTGGTGGGGCGACCCGACCCAGGACCACGGCCTGGCCACGCTGGAGGGCGGCGATGTCATGCCCATCGGCAAGGGCAATGTGCTCATCGGCATGAGCGAGCGCACCTCGCGCCAGGCCATCAGCCAGCTGGCCGCCACGCTGTTCAAGAAGGGCGCGGCCGAGCGTGTGATCGTGGCAGCGATGCCGAAGATCCGCGCGGCGATGCACCTGGATACAGTGTTCACCTTTGCCGATCGCGACTGCGTGCTGCTGGCGCCGGACTTCATGAACCAGACGCGTACCTTTTCCTATCGCCCGAGCAACCATCCCAGCGGCGTCGAACTGCACGCCGAGAACAAACCCTTCGTCGATGTGGTGGCGCAGGCGCTGGGCTTCAAGAAGCTGCGCGTGGTTGAAGCCGGTGGCAGTGACTACCAGCGCGAGCGCACGCAGTGGGACAGTGGCGCCAACCTGGTCTGCGCCTCGCCCGGCGTGGTCTATGCGTATGACCGCAACACCTACACCAACACGCTGCTGCGCAAGGCCGGTATCGAGGTCATCACCATCGTCGGCGCCGAACTCGGCCGCGGCCGTGGCGGCGGCCACTGCATGACCTGCCCGATCATCCGCGACGCGGTGGATTTCTGATCACGGATAGTTGATGTAATCGTACCGAGTAGCCCAAGGGGAAGCATGGCCGAGTTAACAACCGACGCACCGTCGCAACCGGCAAAGGGTCGGTTCGGCTTCCCCAGTGCGGTGACGACACTGGCCATCGTTACGGTCCTGGTCTGGATAGCCGCGCTGTTTGTACCCGCCGGCCATTACGCCACCGATGCTGACGGATCGCCGATCCCCGGCACCTACCAGCGAATCGAGTCACCGCTCAACAACGTCGAGCGGCTGGAGCAGCTCGTCCTCGCGCCTGTTAACGGTATCTATGGGCTGTTGAGCCCGGTGCGCGGCACTGTCGACACGCGCACGGTCGGGCGCCTGTTCGGCCAGATCGGCGTTATCGTCTTCATCATGTCGATAGGCGCATTCATTTCCATCAGCTTTGCGACGCGCAGCCTGGAGGTTGCCGTTGCCGCGCTGGCGCATCGGCTGCGCAGCCGGGGCTGGGTGCTGATTGCCGCCATCATGGTGCTGTTCTCATTGCTCGGCTCCACCATGGGCTTCTCGGTGGAGACGTTCGGCTTCTACGCACTGTTTATTCCGCTGATGGCCGCGCTGGGCTACGATCGCCTGGTCACGGCCGCGATGATTATTCTCGGTTCCATCACCGGGGTGATGGCGGCCACGGTGAATCCGTTTTCCATCGGAGTCGCCTCTGGCGAGGCCGGCGTGGGTATCGGTGATGGTATTGTGCTGCGCCTGGGCTTGTGGGTGGTGCTGACGGCCATGGCGGTGGGGTGGGTACTGCGCTATGCGGCTAAAGTGCGCGCCAATCCGGCCGCTTCGCTGGTGGGCTTTGATGAGGCGGCGGCGGACGATAGTGCAGCTGCCGATGAAACCCTCAGCGGCACGCAGAAATGGGTGCTCGCTGATCACCGTGCTGGCATTCGGTCTGATGATTTTTTCCGTGATCCCGTGGTCCAGCATTTTTACCAGCAGCACCGGGCCGGCGGATGATTACGTCACCCATACTGTGGCTGCAGTCAGAGCCTTTCTGGTTCGAGCTGAACTGGTGGTTTCCGCAACTGGCGATGCTGTTTATCATCGCATCGGTGCTCGTCGGCCTGGTGGCGCGGATGAATGAGAAGGAGATCGTGCGCCTCATCGCCGCCGGTGCCTCGGACATGATGAGCCCCGCCATGGTCATGCTGCTGGCCGGCGGCGTTTCGGCGATCATGACCAACACCCAGACCCTCGATACCATCCTCCACGCAATGGAACAGCTCATCACCGGCGCCTCGGCGGCCAGCTTTGCCATAGCGGCCATGCTGGTGAATATCCCGCTGGCCTTCCTGATACCGTCCAGTTCCGGCCATGCCGCGCTCGCCATGCCGCTGCTGGCCCCGCTGGCGGATTTTGCCAGCGTGAGTCGGCCCCTGACCATCACCGCCTGGATACTGGGCCACGGCCTGGCGCTGCTGGTGTCTCCGACCAGTGTCGTGCTCGTGGGCGGCCTGGCAATCGCCAAGGTCGGCTACGACAAGTACCTGCGCTTTGTATGGCCGCTGCTTGTTGGGCTTTTTCTGGTGGCCAGTGTCGCCCTCGCCATTGCGGCCACTATGGCGGGTGCCGGTGCGTGACCTGACACCGTTCGGGACGCAGCGGCGGCGCCTGCTGCTCGCGGGGAGCATCGCTGCCGGCGGGCTGCTCACGGGTTGCGACCTGTCATTGCGCGACGGCGTGTTCAATGACTGCCTGGCCGAACTGCCGCAGGACCTGCGCGAGCATCCGCTTGTCACCAGCTGCATGGAACGGGCTCGACGCTAGCAAAGTCTGGGATACGCACTGCCACATATTTGGCAACGGCGACTCCGGCAGCGGCCTGTGGTTCAACCCGCAGATGGAGCAGATCTGGCGGCCGCTCGGCTATCTGCAGCGTGAGTTCTACATCAATGCGTCCTGCACCGACGAGTCACCGGGCAGGGCCGACAGGAGTTTCGTCGCGCGCCTGCTGGCGCAGTGCCGCGGCATGGCGCCCGGTTTTCATGTGCTACTGTTTGCGTTTCGATTGGGCGCGCGATGATGCCGGGGCGCCGCTGAGGGAGCATTCCACGTTTTATGTGCCCGACGACTATGCGGCCGGTCTGGCCGCCAGCCATCCCGAGCATTTTCAGTGGGTGGCGTCGATTCACCCTTACGACCCGCAGGCGCTGGAGCGCCTCGACGCCGCCGCAGCGCGCGGCGCGCGCGCGATCAAGTGGCTGCCATCGGCGCAGAATATTGACCCCGCCGATGCGCGTTGTGACCGCTTTTACGCCAAACTCGCCGAGCTGGATATGCCGCTGATTGCGCATGCCGGCGATGAGCGTGCCGTGAATGGCTTTGGCGAGCACCTGGGCAACCCGTTGCGCCTGCGACGACCGCTGGACGCCGGGGTGCGGGTGGTGGTCGCGCACTGTGCCTCGCTGGGCAGTGGGCACAGCGATGTTAGCGGCGCAGCAGAACTCAGCAACTTCGCGCTGTTCGCGCAACTGATGGATGAGCAGCGCTATGAGGGCAAACTGTTCGGCGATATCTCGGCCATCACGCAATTCAACCGCATGGAAGTCATCGCGCCGCTGCTGGCGCGGCGCGACTGGCATGCGCGCCTGTTGAATGGTTCCGACTATCCACTGCCCGGCGTAGTGCCCCTGGTTTCCCTGCAGGGACTGGTCGATTTGCAGTTGCTGGATGCCGCAGCCGTCGAGCCGTTGAGCCGGCTGCGCGAGAGCAACGTCCTGCTGTTTGATTTCGTGCTCAAACGCAGTCTGCGCAAGGATGGCCAGGGCTTCGCGACGATCCGTATTCGAGACCGCGCCATTTTTCGCTCGACCAGCAGGATCAGCTTCACTATGACATTACTTCAATCGCGCATATGGGCACAGCGCAGCGCGTTGCTGTGCGTTTTATTGGTGCTTGCCGGCTGCGGCTCGCTGCCGCGCAATGGTGTACCGCCGGAATTGATGTCCGAGGCGACGCATTCCGGGCATGCCCAATGTGCGTGCGCCGGCGGGCATTCCCAGCCCGGTGATGACGGCCGATATGGCCGCATCCTTCGCACAGGAATCGCCGGAGGATTTTCCCGCGAATGCCGAGGGTATCGTGCTGTATCCGCACCTTGCCCTGTCAGGCGGTGGCGCCAATGGCGCATTCGGTGCCGGCTTCCTGAATGGCTGGTCCAGCACGGGACAGCGCCCGAAGTTCAAGGTGGTCACCGGCGTTTCCACCGGGGCCCTGATGGCGCCGTTCGCATTCCTGGGCCAGCCCGGGGATGCCGCACTGCACGAGTTCTATACCACCACGCCTCGCGCGACATTTTCGCACTGGGGGAATTCCTGGATATCGTCAGTCAGTTGCTGTTCGGCGAGGGTATCGCCGATACCAGCCCGCTGGTCAGTCTGCTTGAACGCCATGTCGATGAGGCGTTCCTGCAACAGGTAGCGCTGGCGCATAACAGCGGGCGCCGCCTGTACATCGGTACCGTGGATCTCGATTCGCAGCGCTTCATCATCTGGAACATGGGGTTGATCGCCACCAGCGGCCATCCCGATGCCCTGCCACTCTTTCGCAAGGTGATGCTGGCGTCGGCGTCGATTCCCATCGCGTTTTCGCCGGTATTCTTCGACGTGGAGGCTGGCTGGCCACAACTATGACGAAATGCATGTCGATGGCGCCGTGGCCGCCAATGTATTCTATGGCGGGGGACTGTTCAGCTCCCGTGAACTGCGCCGCAATGCGGGACGAGAGACGGCGATCGAGGATATCTACGTGATCCATAACGGCCAATTGACACCGAAGGTTGCGACTACGAGCCGCACGCTTCCAGGCATAGCGTGGCGCTCGTTCCAGGCGGCTGGCACGTCAGCTACGATCGGCGCTCTTACTCGTATCTACGCACAGTCGAAACGTGAAGGCTCTGAGTATCACTGGATCAACATTGCCGATGACGTGAACCTCACCAGCAACGAAACTTTCGACCCGGTGGCGATGCAGAGGCTGTACGATATTGGCTATCAGGCTGCCCTGGCCGGGCCGGTGTGGAACAGGGATCCACCCGGTGTTGGCGCCAAACCGGGCGTTGAGCCAGCCACCGACACGAAGTGAACAATTGCGCACAGACAAAGGACGGCCGAAGCAATGCCACAAACAAGACACACTATTGCCCGGATGGCTGTCAAAACCATTGAGTTGGATTGGTGCAGGACTAGGCATTCCTTTTTCGCCTGGGACTTGTCGGCTGGGGCTACGCTGGCGATTTACTGGTCAAACCTGCCCTGGCCTGGGCACGACTGGCACTGGCCGTGGTATTTTTGGTGTTTGGCATCTGGGCGCTGTGGTTCGGGCGCAAGCCGGTATGCATTTGCGCGCTGGCATTCCTGGCGGTGCTCACGTGGTGGTGGTTGATTCCTCCCTCCGATGATCGTGATTGGCGTGAGGAAGTTGCGGTCAAGCCGCGGGTAGAGATCGATGGTGATCGCGTTCTCATCAGGAATGTGCGTAATTTTGATTTCCGCAGCAGGGATGATTTCACGGCACGCTATGAAGACCGCGAAGTATTTCTCTCGCATTTGACCGGCGTGGATTTTTTCCTGTCCTTCTGGATGGAAGGGCCGGTGGGACATACCTGGGTGAGCTTCATTTTCGATAATGCGCCACCGCTCAGCATTTCCATAGAGACCAGGCCGGAAATGGGTGAAGGCTTCGATCCGCTGGCATCCATGTTTAAACAGTTCGAGTTGATCTATGTGATCGGCGACGAACATGACGTGGTCGGCTTGCGCACCAATCATCGTGATGAAGAGACGTTTCTGTATCACGTGGTGGCATCGCCGGAAGCTGCCCGGCGCCTGTTTCTTGTCTACCTTGAGCGGGTCAATGAACTCGCCGACAAGCCGGAGTGGTATAACCTGCTCAGTAACAACTGCACGCTGAATATTGTGCGCTATATGAACCGGGCGGGCAGGGAGGGCAGTTTCAGGCCGAGCCACCTGTTGAATGGCCTGTTCGATGGCTATCTCTACAATGCGGGCTTTCTCGACACGAGTATGCCGTTCGAGGAATTGCGCCAGCGCTCGCGCATCACCACAGTGGCGCAGGCCGCAGCCAATGCCGCGAATTTTTTCCAGCGTATTCGCGAGGGATTGCCAGCGTTGCCCGCAAGACCCGTGACAGCGGCGCCAGATGCGACCGCGCCGGCAAATAATTGACGCGCAAGTGATGCCGTGAACTGTCGATTCTGGAAAGTGACAGTCAGTGCCCTGGAAAATCATTGCCTGAATATTGTCTTGCGATCTGTTGTTATTTATCGGTTTCGTATTATCTGAAAATTGTTACACTTCATGGCGTTAGGTGCTATTTTTAACGCCATTGATAAGGTGACAGTGAGTCAATGAACAGGGCTTTTCGAAACGCAAGTTACTTCCTGATACTCAGCAGTGCGTTGTATTTGACCGGTTGTAGCAGCCAGTTACCGCAGAAAACAGCGACAACCCCGGCCGATAAATCCGTTAAAGCCAATGAAATTCTATTCAACGCGCTTGGACTGGTTGGCACCCCCTATCGTTACGGGGGTAGCACACCCGCCAGCGGCTTTGATTGCAGCGGACTCATCAGTTATGTGTATCGTGAGAGCGCCGATCTGGCATTGCCGCGTACGGTCGCCGAAATGAGTAAGTCTCGATGCGCCGAATATTGCTGAAGATAATCTGCAGTCTGGAGATCTGGTGATTTTTGCCACCGATGGCACCAGTCGCCCCAGCCATGCGGGAATCTATGTCGGCGATGGCCGATTCGTACACGCGCCGAGTCGCGGCGGTGAGGTGCGTATGGATTTTCTCAGTGACAAATACTGGCAGCGCAGTTATCTGAATGCGAAGAGGCCTCTGGCCTGTCGCTAGAAATGAAGGACCAGGCGCAGCCGACGCGGCGCACGTCGCTATCGTGAGCACGCACCGCTACCTGAGCTGATACGTATTTCTTGCTGTACTCCTCCAGCAGCTTCGACTGGAGCAGCGGCGTATTTCTCTGCAACGCAGGCTCCGGTTAGCGACATTGCCCCCTCGAGGGCGCCTTCGGATGATATTAAGCAACAATTTTTTTGACGACTTCCGCAAGCACCTTTTTGGCATCGCCAAACACCATCATTGTCTTCGGATTGTAGAAGAGCTCGTTTTCCACCCCCGCAAAACCCGACGCCATACTGCGCTTGATTATCACCACGGTACGCGCCCGATCTACTTCCAGGATCGGCATCCCGTAGATGGGTGAGTCCTTCGCGTTGCGTGCGGCCGGGTTCACGACGTCGTTGGCGCCAAGCACAATCGCCACGTCAGTCTCTGCCAGTAGTGGGTTAATCTCTTCGAGTTCGAGAAGCTTGTCGTAGGACACGTCCGCTTCAGCGAGCAGTACATTCATGTGGCCAGGCATACGACCAGCCACCGGATGGATCGCATAGAGTACTTCACAACCGCGCTCGGCAAGTGCTTCCTCCAGTTCCTTAACAACGTGTTGGGCCTGTGCAACGGCCATCCCGTAGCCGGGAGCAATCACCACGCTCTGCGCAGTCCCGAGCACGATCGCCAGATCTTCGGGCGAGAAAGCGTGCACAACACGTTCCTCACCGGAATGCGCTGAGCTTGACGGAGCGGAGACTGCAGAGCCAACACCGCCGAACAGTACGTTCAGGAACGAGCGATTCATCGACTTGCACATGATGAAAGCGAGGATGAGCCCGGACGATCCGTCGAGAGTTCCCGCGACGATGAGCAGTTTATTGTTAAGCACAAAGCCCAATGCCGCCGCAGATAATCCCGCATAGGCGTTCAGGATTGCGATTACAGTGGGCATGTCTGCGCCGCCGATACCCATCACCAGCAGAAATCCGAAGATGAGCGCAAATACCGTAATAACCGGAATCAGTATGGAGAGCGTCGGATTGAGCACGAGCGCAACAGCCAGCGCGACGCAGATGACGAACACGCCCACACTGACGAAATTGCGCCCCGGGTAGATCAGTGGCCGCCCGGAGATCATCTCCTGCAGCTTCATAAACGCTATCACCGAGCCCATGAAAGTGAGAAAACCAAGTATTATCTCGGTCGCCAGCACGCCGGTGGTGAATGCGCCGAGTGACTCCTCGGCGCGCGGTAGCCGCTGGTAATACTCCGCCATACCGATCAGCGCAACAGCGAAGGAGCCGAAGGCATGCGACATTGCAGTACGCTGTGGTACCGCTGTCATCGGCAATTTCAACGCGATGGGCGCGCCAATCAACGTGCCCACAACGAGCGCGCCAAGCAGCAGGTCGTAGCGTTGGATCTGGTAGGCCATCAGCGTTGTGCCGATGGCGACTGCCATGCCGAGCACGCCAGCCAGGTTGCCCCAGCGTGACGTTTTCACATCGCTCATCCACTTGAGCGAAAATATGAATAGAACGGCCGAAAGAACGTAGAGATACAGTGCGAACGTCGGCATCAGCGGCTACCCTTGCGGAACATTTTCAGGATTCGCTCGGTAATCATGAAGCCACTTATCGTGTTGCTGAGTGCCAGTGCGGTACCGACCGTGGCAAGGGCGATGACCAATGGCGGATTGTTCGGATAGGACAGGACAATGAGGGCCGCCACCACGGATACCGATGAGATCGCATTGGTCAAGGCCATGAGCGGGGTGTGCAGCAGCTTCGCCACACCGTGGATGAGTCCGAGCCCGAGGAAGGTAGAGAGTATGAAGATCAACAAATTGACGGCGATGTCTTCGGCAGTAACGTTGACATGTAGCGGCGCGGCATCCGCCTGTGCGCCAAAGCTGGCGGCACCGACCACCCAGCCAATGCATACCCTGGTACCCATGTTCAAACGGGACTGCACGATTCCTCCTTGTTGGCGGCACGCGCTCGCCTGGATCACACGAAGAGCCGGGGCCGACCGCCGAGTCGGTGTATGTCTGGATTGCATTCAGATGTTTTCTATAAAATATAAACTTTTTAAATCAAACACTTGTGTATCCCTTTTCAACTAATTATTAATACCAAAATGAGATATCCGGGTGCCTTCGAAGCGGCCAACACCCGTTCCCGGAGGCTTTGCGACGCTGTTCGATGCTGGCACTGGGGCTGAGCGTACGCAGGGTTCGGGCTCTCGTATCATTTTTGTTCTGGTGGTCGTCGCTCTGCTTAATTTGGGGCAAAGTCTGTACCGCAGGTGAGCATGTAACAATGACAACCCACTACAAACAAATGTACCGTAAATTACACCCGACTGCACGCTGCCGGCGCGAGCGATACTGTGAAACCGACGAAATGGACCCGGAAGTCGGTTAAAAGGGGGATAAGCCTGTATCGGAACTTTTTTTACAAGGGACGTTATGAAGTCGCACAACAAACTGTTATTGGCATTGGTTTCGGGACTGGTATTGGGCACGGTCTTGCATGCGGCTGGCGCCGGTGAGGCGGTGCATTTCTTGTCCCAAAATATACTTGAACCTTTTGGTCAGCTTTTTTTGCGCCTGATTTTTATGACCGTGGTGCCGCTGGTGTTTTGCGGTCTGGTGTTGGGGGTCTACCAGTTGGGTCAGCACCACGGTTTGGGCCGTACCGTGAGCCGCACGTTGTTTTTCACCCTTTTGACCAGCACCCTTTCAGTCATTATCGGGCTTTCGTTAGTAAATTTCATACGTCCCGGAGCCGGGCTGAGCCTTCCCCAGGAAGTTTTAAATACCCAAACCGCCCAGGTTGAAAAAATCAAACTAAACGCCCAGTCAGCCAAAACGGTGACGCAAACATTACTGGATATCGTTCCTAAAAACCCTGTTCAGGCGGCGGCTCAAGCGCTTGAAGGCGAGATGCTCGCACTGATGTTTTTTGCGCTGGTTTTTGGATTTGCATTAAGTCGTGTCGTCAAAACGGGCGGGCATAACTCTGCTATTTCGGTGATGGAAACAATCTACAGTGCCACGATGGAGATTGTGCATCTGGTGATGCGTTTAGCGCCGTACGCTGTTTTTGCGCTGGTCTTTTCCACGACGTTCAAATTTGGCTGGGAACTGGTCCGGTCATTGTCCATGTACGTGTTGGTGGTAGTGGTGGGATTGGCGCTGCAGCAGTTTGTGGTGTACTCGACATTGCTAAAAATGTTTGCAGGCCGATCGCCGAAGCAGTTTTTCAAAGATTGTTCCGATGTTCTGATCTATGCATTCGCCACGGCGTCGTCCAACGCCACCTTGCCCAAGTCCCTGGAGACTGCCACTGAAAAATTGAAACTATCGCCAGAGACCTCGCGCTTTGTGTTGACCGTTGGTGCGACGGCCAACCAAAATGGCACGGCACTTTTTGAAGGTGTAACGGTTATTTTTTTGGCCCAGGTTTATGGCATCGATTTGACGCTCTCCCAGCAATTTCTGATCGTTATGATGGCCATCCTGGCGGGCGTTGGAACCGCCGGAGTGCCTGGGGGATCCTTGCCGTTGATCATGATTTTGCTGCAGCAGGTCGGTATTCCGCCGGAAGGACTTGGCCTGGTGTTAGGCGTCGACAGATTCCTGGACATGTGTCGGACAACGGTGAACGTCAGCGGGGACCTGGTGATCGCAGCACTTGTCGATGACACAAAGATGCAAAAAGTATCTGTTTAGTTATAACGCGCGCTATTCCCAAATTTTTGGTGAAGAGTAAATTTGCATCAACAAGGACAACGTTTTATCTCTCCATCCCGGGTGGGATAACGCGCGGTCTGACAGTAGTGAAAATAGTCAGAACGGGTCATTGGCTTATGATCAGGATGGTGTTGACGAACATGTTGAAGATACCCATCGTAGTCTCCTACGCCAACCATCAAGCGCAGCGTTTGAGCAGTTCGCACGAACACCCTCCTCAATAAATCGTGCATTACACGAACTCCTGCTGGCGCCAGACTATCGGCGTTTCGCTGATAGAGATTTCAGATTGGTTATGCGCATGCAACGCGGCGCGTAAGGCAAAAAACACCATTGTGACGACGACAGTGACAAAAAAGCCGGCCATCACTGCATCAATATAATCGTTAACTACGACTTGCTGCATTTGCGCCATGCTCGTGGTCGGTGGAAGAATCTGATTACGACCTATCGCATCCGCAAATCGGTTTGCATGTGATAAGAAGCCAATTTTAACATCAGTGGAAAATATCTTTTGCCAACCTGCATACAAAGTGACCAATAGAATCCAGGTGGCCGGTAGCGCAGTGACCCATATATACCGAATTTTTTTCATTCGCACCAGAATCACAGTAGCCAACATTAGCGCCATACCCGCCAGCATCTGATTGGCGATGCCAAATAAAGCCCACAGACTGTTAATGCCACCAAAAGGATCAGTTACGCCTTGATACAAGAACCATCCCCAACCGCTTACGGCCAATGTGGTGGCAATAAGATTCGCAGTCCACGAGCGTGTGTTGCCCATAATGGGGAGCGCGGTGCCCAGGAGATCCTGAATCAAAAATCGGCAGACCCGAGTGCCCGCATCCAGAGTGGTTAAAATAAATAGTGCTTCAAATAGTATCGCGAAGTGATACCAGAACGCCATTAGCGCCTGGCCACCAAGGACATCCGATAAAATTTTGGCCATACCCACAGCAAAGGTCGGGGCACCACCGGTGCGCGACAATATCGACGACTCGCCCACATCTTTCGCCATTTGTGTGAGGATTTCAGGAGTAATGACAAAACCCCATGATGAAATCACCCGGGAGGCTTCTTCAACGGTGCTGCCAATTACGGCAACCGGACTGTTCAGGGCGAAGTACACGCCTGGCTCAAGCACACATGCGGCTATCAACGCCATAATGGCTACGAACGATTCCATCAACATGGCGCCGTAACCAATAGCTGGAATATGTGACTCGCGTTCGAGCATCTTGGGCGTAGTGCCGGATGACACCAATGCGTGAAAACCACTCACCGAACCGCAGGCAATGGTGATAAATAGAAATGGAAACAGGGAGCCGGCAAACACCGGCCCGCTGCCATCAATGAATTGAGTAACCGCCAACATTTTTAATGGCGGCGCGACAATCAGAATTGCCACTGCGAGCGTAAGAATCGTCCCAATTTTCAAAAACGTCGACAGGTAATCACGCGGGGCGAGTAATAACCAGACCGGCAACACGGAGGCAATGAAGCCATAACCAATTAGACCCAGCGCCAACGTTGCTGGCTGCAACGATAATAGCGCACCCCAATAAGGGTCCTGCGCAACCTCGTTGCCGAAGAACAGCGCCAGCATCAGCAACACCAAACCGATTAGCGAGACTTCAATCACACGTGCGGGACGCACCCAGCGCGAGTAACTGCCCATGAATAACGCGATCGGTACCGTTGCCAACAACGTAAACAATCCCCATGCGCTGCCTGCCAGGGCCTTTACGACCACCATGCCCAGGACGGCGAGCAAAATCACGATAATCGCGAGAATCCCGGTCATGCCAATCAAGCCAGCGGTGTTGCCCATTTCCAGTCGCATCATTTCACCGAGAGAGCGACCATCACGGCGCGTGGACGCAAATAGAATCATGGCATCCTGCACGGCACCCGCTAACACCACGCCAAATAAAATCCACAATGTTCCGGGCAAATACCCCATTTGCGCTGCCAGGACAGGCCCTACCAGGGGGCCCGCCCCGGCTATGGCGGCAAAATGATGACCAAATAACACCCATTTATGCGTGGGTACATAATCCAGTCCATCATTATGTCGCTCGGCCGGCGTTAACCTGCGGTCATCGAGCTGCATGATTTTTATGGCGATGAACCGCGCATAAAAACGGTATGCAATCGTATAGATAGCCACTGCAGCAATAACCAGCCACAAGGCACTTACCGGCTCACCGCGTGCCAGTGCCAGCTTGGCAAAGGCGATAACGGCTAGCAGGACAACAGCTCCCCACAGTGCACATTGTCGTAGTGTTTTTGGCATCTATAAAAAACCGAAATACAGCCCACAAGAGCGCCAACTTTAGCGCATACACAAAAATTAGGGCAGTAGTAATTGTCTGTAGCATTGAGTCGGCTCACCGCGAACGTTATGCTGGTGGCCGCACACAGGCAGTCGTGCGTTAGCCAGTTCGCCGGGATGAGCGCGCAGCCCTCCGGCGACAGATTACTGATACTTGATACGGGAACCGTTCAACGTGGTCCAGCCCATCGGGGATGTTCAGCAGAGCCAGGTAGCAGAGATGACCGAAAGGTACATGCGCCAGGCAGAGCTTATCTTCGATCGTCGCTTTGACCGGGTGCCAGTGCTCTTTGACCTGAAAGGTCGTGCAGCAGGGATGTTCAAGACCATAGGCAGGCAGCGGCTTATCCGCTATAACCCGTGGATATTCGGTAAATACTTCGAGGAAAACCTGCGCGACACGGTACCCCATGAAGTGGCGCACTTTATCGTGCACGAGGTTTATCCCAGGCGAGGAGTCAGACCCCACGGGCACGAGTGGCAAAACCTGATGGCGCAGTTTGGCGCCAACCCTGGCGTTACTTTTGATCTCGATCTGGACGGTGTGCCGCAGCGCAGTCAGAGGAGCCATCGCTATCATTGCGGGTGTCAGGTACACGAAGTTTCATCCACCCGGCACAACCGGGTCCAGCGACGCAAGGTGCACTATCACTGTTGTTCTTGTGCAGGTCGGCTGGTGTATGTTCCCTAACTGCCAATGTCCAGCTCTACGCCGCTGAACGTATTCGTTTCTTCATTCAGGTTGCCGAGCCCCACGACCGCCCGGTCTGGCGCCAAACCGCCCTCATTTACCAGGTAGCGCTTGACCGCTGCCGCCCGTTCTGCGGCCAGTTCATTCATTTGCGTATCGGGTACGGTAATGCTCTGCACCACCTGCAGGTACTGCTCGCTGACAGTAGGTTCAGCGGCGTCTGTGCCACTTTTCGACTGCGCCGCATAGCGCTGACCGATCGCCTTCTCCCAGTCGGGACCCTTGGCCTTGACGTCCTCCACAGACAGGCCTTCCTCCAGCAGCTGTGCCTTCAGTGTGCTTTTCTGCAGCCGCTCGCGGTCGGCCGACATATTGAGGCGACCGGTGAGTACCAGGGACAGGTTAGGGCGCTGGGCAAGTGCAGCGGCCAGTTGTGTCAGTTTTTCCTTATTCTTCTCGTGCAGTTGCGCGGAGCCGGAAGCGAAGACAAGGCGTTGCAGGTCATCTTCAGTGCTTACCAGGTTGGCCAGCAGGGTGAACGGCGCGGTAATTGCCTTGGTTATGAGATTGAGGAAGGCGCCGGCGATAACACCACCTAGATTAAATTCCGGGTTGTTGACATCCCCCGTCACCGGGACTGCCATATCGATAACTCCGTTGGAGTCTGTCAGTATCGCCAGGGCCAGTTCCAGCGGGATGTCCAACGCCTTGTCGCTGGAAATTTTTTCGCCCAGTTTCAGTTTTTCTATCCGCAGAGCGTTATGTCCCGTCAATTTATTGTCTTTGAGCGCGTAGTGCAGATCCAGGTCGAGCAATCCCTGATCAATCGCATAACCTGCATAGGTGCCGGAGTAGGGTGACAGCAGTGCCATATCGACACCGTCGAAGGTCAGGTTCAAATCAAGGTCGGGGGTCGCGGCAAAGGGCGCGACCGTCCCTGTCAACGACACGGGGGCATAGCCCTCTACTGACCCTTTAACTTTCACCCTGGCAGCTGCACCATTGCCTGAACTGATATTTAGCACATCGCCTTCCAACTCGCCGATGACGGCGCGAAAAGGAATGGGCAGGGACTGATCCATAAAATCAATTTCGCTGTCGTTGATCTCTATGGTAGGGATACTGAAAGACCAGGGTTTGTCCTCGGTCAACACCTCGGCGATCTCCTGTGCCTGTTCACCCACTTCTTCCTTCCAGATGTTTGAGGCGTTGACGGAACCGTCCTCATGGATATGCAAACGTCCCGTGTAGCGGTTGATCGTAAGCTTCTCCAGTGCCAGGGAGTGCTGTTCCATATTCACGGCCAATCCGTCAAAGCGCACAGTGTCCCAGCCGGTGAATGCTGTCTCTGCACCCTCCTGTTGGGCGGCGAAGCCCCGAATCTTTCCATCCAGTGCTATAGTGGTGGGCGCATAGTCGTGCAGCGCGGCCTGGCCTTTCACCTCAACTTCGCCACCGGTCACTGTCGCCTTGAGCGCCTTGGGTAAGTTGGGGTTGAACCAGGTGAGTGGCAGCCCGTCCAGCGTGTAGTCGATGCTGCCATTTCCCTCGGCCAGTGCCAGTGTGCCATTCATTGCTATGTGCGCCTGGTCGTTCACTGCCAGGTTGAGCGATAGCCGGGAGTCGCCAGACAGTGGCCAATTGAAGTTCTCCAGTGTGGCCTCGATCGGCTGTACGGACAGTATCCGGGGGTCGGTGAACTGCGAGCGCCACTGTAGGCTACCGTTACGCAATTGCGCCTTGTTCAGTGCTACCTTCCAGGCAGCCTCGTCTGCTTTCTCATCCGTCGCAGCAGCGTCTGCGGGCAAGGTCATGACCAACAGCTGCTGCAGACTTACCTGTGAGTCCTCCATCCAGGCCGCTATGGTGAGACCGTCCAGTGCAACCGAGTCTATCGTGACCTGTTGTGTCGAGCTGTCCAGCGTGATGTTATCGATGTCCAGCGTGTTCAGGGCAAGCGCCGTGTCGGGTAATTGTTCTGGTGTTAGCGGCGCGATATCGATGGCGGAAAATACAAGGTGGCCATTGTTGATGTGGTAGCTGAATGTATCACTCCAGTTGAGCTCATACTCCCCCGTCACAGCCAGATTACCGTCCTTGAGCTCAAACTGCAGCCAGGGCTGTGCGAATTGCCACAGCTTGCGCAGCTTCAGGTTCAACAGGGACAGGCGCCCCGCACTGCTTCCATGCGGGAGGGATATCTCGCCTTCCATGTGCAGTGTGCCGCCATCCTCGGTCTCGACCTCCACGCTGAACGGGGTCGCTTTTTCAATAAGGGTAGAGATGTCCGTACCGCGAATGTGCAGCCCATTCCAGCGACTGCTGTAGGGAAGTTCCCTAGCCTGGTCGGTGAGGACAATTGTTTCAGAGTGCAGCTCCAAATCGTGGATGGTCAGGTCGGGGGTGTCGCCATCATCCTTTTCAGGTGTCTCTTGTGCAGTGTCGCCGGGGAGCAGGTCCGAGAAAGTGTATTCGTCCTCTGTGAGCCGTGTGACATCGACATAGAGATCACGAATTCTCACCGTATCGAGCACCCAGCCCGGCTGCCACAGACTCTGCAGCGACAGGTCGACGGAGGCGTCGCTAAAGCCGATGAAGCGCTCACCCGTGTCATCGTTTAATGCACCCTCGCTGATATCCAGGCTGACCTTGAAGGGATTGAACAGCACCCAGCCGGTGCGCAATTCCCGGCCATAGGTGTCCTGCATGTACCAATGCGGCAGGACGTTAAGGGCAGGCGATATGACCAGAAGGGCGATCGCGAGGTATGCGACATAGACGATCGTCGCGACACGCAAAAAATTTCGCATGTAAAGACTACCTGCGATGCTTAGACCAGTGCCCAATATAGTGCATCTGGCGGTTCATGCCCACCGCGCCTACAAATTTCTCAGAGACCCTTGCGGTAAGTGTAGGGTGTAACGCCAGTCCAGCCCTTGAACGCCCGGATAAATGCGCTGGATTCCGAAAACCCCGCCCGATACGAGATCTCCTCGATACTGATGCCCTGCTTGCCCAGGAAGTGCAGCGCCGTATCCCGGCGTACCTGGTTCTTGATATCCTTGAAGGTCGTGCCTTCGGCGGCCAGGCGCCGCCGCAGTGTCTGTGGATGGACTTCCAGAGCAGAGGCCACATCGTTGAGTTCCGGGATGTCGCGCAGCTGGCGGCGCGCAATATCGCGTACCCGGGATGTCCAGCTGTTGATGGCGTAATCCTGGGTGAGCATGATCAGTGTCGGGTGGCGCAGAAAATGGCGCAGTGAGGTTTCATTCTGGGTGATGCGTTTCTCCAGCAGGCCCCGGGACAGTACCAGCTGTGAGCGAGGCTGTTCGAACTCCACCGGATTGGCCAGGAACATATGGCGGTAGTCCAGTGCCGGTGCCAGTGGCGCATAATCAAACTGCACGACTTGAATCGGCAGGTGTTCCTGCACCAGCCAGCTGGCAAAGCGGTGGGTATTGAACAGCAGCAATTCATGAAGGTAGGGATGCGGCGGCGTATCGACATCCTGTCTAACCAGAAGGATGCGCACCAGGTCCCCATCCTCTTCCAGCACCGTATGTATACCCAGCTCAAACAACTGGTAGAAGCGGCAATAGCGGCTGAGCGCCTGCCCGAGAGTCTCGCACCCGATGACCGCGTGGCACATCATCGACCAGCAGCCGACAGGCAGGGGTCTGGTGCCGTAACCGAGGGCCTCGTCGCTCATCGCCTGCATCGTGTTGACCTGCAGGTCAGCGAAGCGCTCAATGGATATGCGCGCGTTGTCCTCCAGCATCAGGCGCGGGGAGATCCGGTTCTTGCGCAGCAAGCTGATGGGGTCAAGGCCCTGGGCTACCGCATTTTTCAGCACCGCCCGTGCGAAATAGACTGATATGGACAAGTCGCGCATGGGACTGTCAGGCCTTGCTGGGTTGCGTTCGGAGGTGGACGGGTTTGTTCTCCACCGAGGCCAGGCGGTTGCGCCCCGCGCGCTTGGCCAGGTACATCGCCCGGTCTGCCTCCTGGGCCAGCTTGTCCAGGTCTGTTTCCCCGACGGCGCCAGCCACGCCGAGGCTCACAGTGACCGGGATGCGCTGTTGATTCACCACCAGGGGTCGCTCGGCGATGTCCGCGCGGATGCGCTCGGCCAGAATTCGGGCTCCCTCCAGGTCGGTATGAGGCAGGATCAGCAGGTACTCATCGCCGCCGGTACGGGCCAGCAGATCGCTGTCACGGCTCACGCGCTGCACAAGTTGCGCAATCTGCCTGATCACCTGGTCGCCCGCTTCATTGCCGAAATTGGTATTCACCTCCTTGAAATTATCGATATCCAACATGATCGCCGCTGTGGGCCATTGTTGGCGCGCGGCCTGCGCCAGGGTAATGTGCAGAACGCTCTCCAGTCCGCGATGGTTGAGCAGTCCTGTCAGTGGGTCTTCCGTGGCCAGGTGTGACAGATTTTGTTGGTAGTCGATGAGAACACTGGCCAGAAAACCCATGGCCACCAGCACGTAAGCAGCGCTATAGACACCAAAAGCCACTGCCTGGGCTTGCGGGTAATTGTCCTGGATCAGCCACTGATACAACGCCGCGGGCATGCCGAGCACCATCAGCAAGGCGGCCGTGGCGGTGATACCGTCGCCCACATTGCTTTTATTCCAACTGCGCCAACCGCACAGCAGGCCTGTTGCACCGAACAGGAAAGCAGCGGTGGCCGTTTGCATGCCAAACATCTCGCGGGGCCGGAGAAAGAATACACTGAGGCACGCTACCAGGCTGATAACCCCCAGCGCATAGCGTCCCCGCCTGATCCCCGCCCGTTGTCCCGCTGCCAGGAACAGTACGTAACTGTTGATTACAGACGCCACCGAGGGTATGTCCACAGCCATTGGCACGTTCGGATACCTGTTGCAGGGTAATGGCGATCCAGCCCAGCAGTGCGGCCATGAAATAGACTGTATACAGGCCCAGCCCCGGCGTCGGGTTGTCGGCATCGCTGAGTACATAGACTACCAGCATCATGGTGCAGGTGATCAGGAAGATCAGACCAAAGTAGATGACGACCCAGTTTTCGGGATGAATCTGTTGCATAGCCTGTCCAGTTTGTGCCGCGTTATACGGCTGTAATTTCCAGTCAATTTATTTGTCGGGGCGGGTCATTGTTGGCCCATCGGGCGCTCACCATACTGTTGGCCGCACAACTTTCCGCTTCCAGGGGTGGCACCATGTTGCAACGAGAATTCACTGAAGAGCAGCATATGTTTCGCGATGCCTACCGCAAATTTCTCGCTGTGGAGATTGTGCCACATATGGAGTCGTGGCGTGAGGCTGGAATCGTTGATCGCGAAGCCTTCCGCCGGGCGGGGGAGCAGGGCTTCCTGATGGTGTGGCCGGATGAAAAGTACGGGGGTATGGGTGATCCCGATTTTCGCTTTGAGCAGATCATTATCGAGGAGACTGCCTATGCCAGGGCCGGTGACTGGTATAACTCGCTGCACAGCCGGCTGGTGGGGCCCTACTTCACCCGCTTCGGCAACGAGGAGCAGTGCCAGCGCTTCCTGCCCGGCTGCGTGAGTGGCGAGACCATTCTGGCTATCGCCATGACCGAGCCCGATGCGGGCAGCGACCTGGCGGGCATGCGCGCTACTGCGGTGGAAAAGGACGACCACTGGGTGCTGAACGGCTCCAAGACTTACATCTCCAACGGCATCAACGCCGATATGGTGATGGTCGCGGCCAAGACCGACCCGGAGCAACAACCCCCACCATATGACCCTATTTCTGGTGGAGCGGGGGATGGAGGGTTTTGCGCGGGGGCGCAACCTGGAGAAGATGGGCATGAAGGCCCAGGATACGGCCGAGCTGTTCTTCAATGACGTCAAGGTGCCCAAAGCCAACGTGCTGGGTGAGCCGGGCAGGGGTTTTATCTATTTGATGCAGGGCCTGGCCGAGGAGCGCCTGCATTGGCGCCGCTGGCTACATCGCCAGCGCCCAGTTGTCCTGGGATCTCACGGCTGGACTATGTGAAAGAGCGCAAGGCGTTTGGCAAACCCCTGGCAGCCTTCCAGAATACTCAATTCAGGTTGGCCGAGATGCGCATGCAACTGGATATCGCGCAAAGCTATGTCGATCAATGCGTGCGGGCCTTTGCCGCGGGTCAGTTGACGGCGGTGGACGCCGCCAAGGCGAAACTGGTCACCAGCGAGTTGGCAGTGGCTGCCGCGGACCTGGGTGTGCAGATGCACGGTGGTGCCGGATACATGGATGAATACCCCATAAGCAGGCAATATACCGACGCGAGAATTACCACTATCTATGCAGGCAGCTCCGAGGTGATGAAAATAATCATCAGCCGGGATTGTCTTGGTGAAAACTATGTTCCGTTCAATACCCGTAATTTCTAATCCCTTACATTAATCGCAGTACACCGACAATTCAGGAGAACTACCATGGATCTGAAAGACAAAGTAGCAGTAATCACCGGCGGCGCATCTGGCCTCGGCCGCGCCACCGTCAGGCGTTTCGTCGCCAATGGCGCCAAGGCTGCCATCTTCGATATGAACGCGGAGAAGGCCAATCAGCTGGTCGCGGAATTTCCCGGCAAGGTGATTTTCTGCAACGTCAACGTGACCAGTGAGGAGTCCGTCGCGGCGGGTATCGCCGCGACCATCAAGGAGTTCGGTGCGATCCACATCTGCTGTAACTTCGCCGGCACCGGCAATGCCATACGCACCATGGGCAAGAAAGGTCCGTTCCCGCTGGACGAATTCAACCGCATCATCCAGATCAACCTCGTGGGTACTTTTAACGTATTGCGCCTGTGCGCCGAGAAAATGGCCGACAACGCCGTGCTTAACGAAGATGGTGGCCGCGGTGTGATCATCAACACGGCCTCCATCGCCGCTTATGAGGGCCAGATTGGCCAGGCCGCCTACTCGGCGTCCAAGGGTGGTGTGGTCGGTATGACCCTGCCGATCGCACGTGACCTTGCTGTGTTGGGTATTCGGGTCAACACCATCGTGCCTGGCCTGATCGCGACGCCACTGATGATGGGTGGCGCCGAGGAAATGACGCCGGAGATCGCCGAATTCCTGAAGCCGCTGGCCAGCCAGGTACTCTATCCCAAGCGGCTGGGCAAGGCGGATGAAATTGCCCAGCTGGCCCAGCAGATGGTGGAGAACGACTACATCAATGCCGAATGTATCCGTATGGACGGCGGCATTCGCATGCAGCCCAAGTAAGGACTGTTCGTCACAGCGTGCGCGCCGGGATCATTTCCCGGCGCGGCGCAGTCAATCATTCACAGGAGAAGCGTATGGGGCCGTTGCACGGCTATACGGTGATAGAACTTGCCGGTATCGGGCCCGCCCCCATGGGCGGCATGATGCTTGCGGACATGGGCGCGGAGGTGATCCGTATCGAACGGGCGGGCGGTGCCAGCGCGCTGGTGATGAAGGATGTCAGTGCGCGGGGCAAGAAATCGGTGGTGATCAATCTCAAGGACCCCGCCGGCCTCGAAACCCTGCTGCGCATGGTGGAGAACGCCGATGTGCTGATCGATCCCTATCGTCCGGGTGTTTGTGAAAAGCTGGGTATTGGCCCGCATGTTTGCCTGGCACGCAACCCCAAACTGGTGTTCGCGCGCATGACAGGCTGGGGACAGGAAGGTCCGCTGGCGCAGAGCGCCGGGCACGATATCAACTATATCTCCATCACCGGTGCGCTTTTCGCCATGGGACGTAAGGGTGAAAAGCCGGTACCGCCACTGAACCTGGTCGGCGATATGGGCGGTGGCGGCATGCTGCTGGTCAACGGCATCCTGGCCGCGTTGCTGGAGACGGCCAATTCCGGCCAGGGGCAGGTGATCGATGTGGCCATGGTGGACGGCGCCGCGCAACTGATGTGGATGTTCCACAGTTTCCAGGCCATCGGCCTGTGGGATGCCACGCAACGTGAAGTCCAATATGCTGGACGGTGGTGCGCATTTCTACGATACCTATGAGTGTGCCGATGGCCAGTACATTTCCCTGGGTTCCATCGAGCCGCAGTTTTACAAGCTGTTAAAGGAATTGGCAGGCTTGTCTGAGGCCGATTTCGGGGCCCAGAATGACCAGTCCCAGTGGCCTGCGATGAAAGACAAGTTGGCTGCTATCATCAGGCAAAAAACCCAGGCGCAGTGGTGCAGCATCATGGAGGGCACGGATGTGTGTTTCGCCCCTGTGCTGAATTTTATGGAGGCGCCGCGCCATCCCGCTAACGTTGCCCGCAACACCTATATCGAGGTCGATGGCGTTACCCAGCCGGCACCGGCCCCACGCTTCAGTCGCACACCCTCCAAAGTGCAGCACGGTGCCCACGATACCGGGCAGGATACGGACGCGGTGCTGACGGCGATGGGCTTTGGTGAACAGGAACTGGCGAGCCTCAGGGCCGCCGGTGCAATCGTATGATGATGAACCATGCAGAGGTATGTGCCATGAGCAAGTATGAAACAGTGTTGGTCGAACGCCACGGCGCCGTTGCCGTGGTCAGCCTGAACCGGCCGGACAAGCTCAATAGTTTCAATGGGCCGCTGCGCCGCGAGCTGCTGCTGGCGGTGCGCGAGGTCAATGACGATGACAGCGTGCGCGTGGTGATACTGACCGGCGCGGGTCGCGCCTTCAGTGCCGGCGCCGACCTGGCCGATATGCCGGCAGGACAAATCCACCTTCCGCGTGGAGGACCAGCTCAACGGCGAGTACAAGCCGCTGCTGATGGAAATCCACGAGGCGCCCAAGCCCTGGATCAGTGCGATCAACGGCGCCTGCGCCGGTATCGGCAGCGCCCTCGGCATGGTCTGCGATCTCACGGTGATGGCGGATGACGCCTATATTTACCAGGCATTTGCCGGCATCAGCCTGGTGCCCGACGGTGGCGCCACCTGGCATCTGGTGCGCACCCTGGGCCGCAAACGCGCCTACGAAGTGATCGTCACCGGCGAAAAAATTCGCGCCGACAAGTGCCTGCAATGGGGCCTGTGCAACCGAGTGGTGCCGGCCGACAAACTGCTTGAAGAAACCCTGGCATGGGCGGAGAGATCGCCGCGAAGGCGCCGCTGTCATTGCGCTATGCCAAACAGGCTGTGAATGCCGCGATCGAGGACTCGGTAAGCGATACCATTTCCGCCGAGGCTAAACTGCAGCATATCTGCATTACCAGCGCGGATGCCCAGGAGGGCGTGATTGCCTTTATGCAAAAACGCGCTCCGGTGTGGCAGGGGCGTTAGCGGTGGAGGACTAGCGGGTTTGTGTTGAGCACGGGTTAAGTCGCGAGCAATCAACGCTTCTGAAAGATCACAACGAGCGGGTGAGAGATGGACGAAGATCAGGCCCGAACTGCAGGCCTTGCGGGAGCGCATAGAGCGCACGCTGGACGAGGCGCGGGCGGAAGCGCGCACCAAGCGCCATGCCAAAGGCTATCGCACCGCGCGGGAAAATGTTGCTGATCTCGTCGATGAGGGTCCTTCCAGGAGTACGGCCAGCTGGCGGTCGCCGCGCAGCGCAGTCGCCGCGACTATGCGGATTTGCAAACCAGCACTGCCGCCGACGGTATCATCACCGGCACCTGCACCATCAACGCCGCACTCGTCGGGCCCAGCGCGCACGCGCCGGCGTCATCGTCAATGATTACTCTGTGCTGGCCGGCACCCAGGGATATTTTCACCACCGCAAACTCGATCGACTCTGCGAGCTGGCGCAGGAGTTGTCGCTGCCCCTGATTATGTATACCGAAGGCGGTGGCGGGCGGCCGGGTGATACCGATGTCACGACGCAAATCGCGGGCCTGAATATCAAATCATTCAGCACCTGGGCGGCGCTCAGTGGCAAGGTGCCGCGTATCGCCGTCAACAACGGCTACTGCTTTGCCGGCAATGCCGCACTGTTTGGTTGCGCGGATTTCTGTATCGCCACGCGCACATCGTGGATCGGCATGGCCGGGCCCGCGATGATCGAAGGCGGTGGCATGGGCAAGTACGAACCCACCGCCATTGGTCCGATCGAGGTACAGGAAAAGAACGGGGTGGTCGATATCGTCGCCGAGGACGAGGCGCACGCGACGGTACTGGCGAAGCAACTGCTGTCCTATTTTCAGGGTGCGGTGCCTGACTGGGAAAGCCGTCCCGCAGGAAACCCTGCGCGATGCCATTCCCGAGGATCGGCGCTGGGGCTACCCGGTGCGGCGCATCATTGAAACCATTGCTGATACCGGTTCTTTCCTGGAGTTACAGCGCATTTACGGGCGTAGCATCATCACCGGATTTATCCGCCTGGAGGGCAAGCCCATCGCGCTGATTGCCAACGATTGCCAGCAACTCGGCGGCGCGGTGGATGCGACGGCTGCGGAGAAAGCCGCCCGGTTCCTGCAGATCTGCGATGCGTTCTCGCTGCCGGTACTTTCCCTCACGGATACGCCCGGCTTTATGGTGGGCCCCGACAGTGAGGTACAGGGTGCCGTGCGGCGCATGTCGTCCCTGTTCCTGGCGGGCTCGAAACTGCGCGTGCCCATGGTCGCGATATTTTTGCGCAAGGCGTACGGGCTCGGCGCGATGGCGATGACCGGTGGCAGTTTTGTGGCGCCGGTGTATGCCGCCGCGTGGCCCACCGGCGAGGTCGGCGGCATGGGACTGGAAGGCGCCGTGCGACTGGGCTTCAAAAAGGAGCTGGAAGCGCAGGGGGATCCGGTCGCGCGCGAGCAACTATTCCAGCAGCTGGTCGCGCGACATGTATGAGGTGGGCAAGGCCTCGGAAGCGGCCTCCTACCTGGAGCTGGATGCGGTCATCGATCCGGCTGGCTACCCGCGCTGTCGTACTGCGGGCACTGGCGGCAGCGAGCAAGCCCTAGGCTGTTTACCCGTACCGGCACCCTCTGACATCGTAGATCCAAATCTTAGTTTGGTCTTGATACCTCGACAGGCGCTGACAACTTAACTACGGCGTACGGATAATTTGCAGATGAACATATACAAACGCCACCCGTTTCCATCTGAGATAATCAGTTACGCAGTCAGCGTTTTCTGATCGTGACTGCGGTCAATGTAACGACCACGGTTTCAATTACGCAAAATCCACCTGCATAGCTAACTCCGCTTGTATGTAATAGCTGTACTCAGACGTTTGGCTGCGTCAATACCAGCACTTATACTAACCAGAATCAGGGCTGCGGATATTTTCGGCAATCCATCTGGCTACGACTGGACAATCGACTGATTAGCGGAGAAAGAGATGACCCCACAGCAAAAATCTCATCTCGATAGGGTTTCTCGCAGACTCAGTGTCATAACGTTCATTGCCACCGTGCTGACCGCGTGTGCTACCCCACAGCTACCCTTCTCCGGTGAGCTTCAAATCCACGAGCTGCACTGCAATGCAGACCAGTCCGTCGTCGCGACTGCAGCGGCGAGGGCACCAGGTAAGATGCTGGAGACGGAAGGCGCACTCCTATACTCGCCCGATGGGGGTTTAACCTGGTCGGTCACTACACCGGGCGGCGATCTAAGTAACATTACGCTCAGATTTTTCACCGATCCACGTGACGGATCAAATGCAAATCCGCCACTGGTCGTCGCTGGCTATGGCTTAGGATCGGGATTTTGGACCTATCAACTTGAAGGGTGGATGAAATCCACAGACTCGGGGCGAACGTGGACAACGATTCCCGCCCGCTTGCCAGCCGCAGGCTCGACAGACCCAACGGACCTGCCGCCGCCTCTCCTCGTCGTCGACGAAACCGGACGTTTGGCAGCAATTCGCAAAGCACCGTCGCCTGCTCTGCTGACCTCTGATGATGGGGGAGCGAGTTGGAATGAGACGCCACTGCCGGCAATTGATGATCCATGGGACCTGAGTGCTCTTGTTAACTACTCTGAGCTGAGTACTGATGGCCGTGGCCGCTTGATTGCCGTAGGTTGGGCTAACTCGCTGCTAAAGGAATTTGGGCTGACCCGCACGGTGATTGTGCAGTCCGACGATAGTGGAAAGACCTGGTCCGTTGCAATGGACGAAGTCGGCGCAGATTGCGGTCCCAGTATCGTCGGCACCCCGGCTGAACCGATGCTCATAAATTATAGATGCCCCGGAATAGACAGGCTTTACTTCTTCTCAGGGGATGGCGGGCGCACCTGGCAAGCTCGTAGATTTTTTCGCTACGTTTACGGGGCCTTCGAACTCGTGACCGCTCTCGATGACAAGCGCTGGGTTGCCCTCTCTGTAGACGGCGGGTCGCTGGTTGCGTGGACATCGGATAATGGAGGCGATGAGTGGCAACGCTACGCAACGGGATTTGCGATTCTCTCAGGCAGCAGTCAGATGTACACGAGCTCTTTTGTCACCCTATCAGGCGGGGTAGTGCTTGCCTATGTTGGTGATGGCCAGATCCTTCGGTCAGCCGATCGGGGCGAGTCCTGGCAACTTATCGATTCTGGACTGCCGCGCGATGGCAATTATCAGCTTGGGGCGAGTTGTACCGACGGACACAGGCTGGTGGTTCTGGGTGGTGGCCAAGGGATGCTCATACGATCACTTGATGGAGGGCTGACATGGGAGCGCGGTCGAATACGTTAAGAATTTGGCCAGCGCTCTGCTTTAGATAAAGCTGTAAAGCCCTGTTTATATTCCCTGCACAACCGATACATTTAGATTTTTTGCGAGGAAAGCACAATGGCAGCTCATTCCCCATTACTGGCGTCGTTTCTGAACGCCGTAGCCCGCGATAACCCGGGGCAACCAGAGTATTTGCAGGCCGTGCGTGAGATACTGTTGGATGTCTTTGACTATGCCTACGCTGACCGCCGTTACTCGGATGCGCGCATTCTGGAGCGACTGGTGGAGCCGGACCGCGTTATATCCTTTCGAGTAGCCTGGCATGACGACAAAGGTCAGGTGCAGGTGAACCGCGGTTGGCGGGTGCAGCATTCCCTGGCCCTGGGGCCTTACAAGGGAGGTATTCGCTTTCACCGTTCAGTGACAGAAGGAATATTGAAGTTTCTGGCGTTTGAGCAGACATTCAAGAGTGCCCTCACAGGACTGGCACTGGGGGGTGGCAAGGGCGGTAGCAATTTCGATCCCAAGGGCAAGAGTGAGGCGGAGGTCATGCGGTTTTGCCAAGCCTTCATGACGGAGCTGACACGCTACGTGGATGCCGACACCGATGTTCCCGCCGGCGATATCGGTGTCGGCATTCGCGAGGTGGGCTTCATGTATGGACAGTACAAGCGCCTCACCAGCAAGCACACGGGCGTGTTCACCGGCAAGGGTATCGGGTATGGCGGCAGCCCCTTGCGACCCGAGGCCACCGGCTACGGCACGGTCTTTTTTCTGGAGCACATGCTGCACCATGCGGGGGCGCAGCTGCAGGGCCAGAAAGTGCTGGTGTCAGGCTCAGGCAACGTGGCCCAGTACGCGGTGGAGAAGTTGCTGCAACTGGGCGCCCTACCTCTCACAATGAGCGACTCCGGCGGTTTCATCCATGACCCTGACGGCATCGATGCCGAGAAACTCGCCTTTGTGATGGACCTCAAGAATAACCGGCGCGGGCGTATCCAGGACTACGTGCAGCGTTTTACCAGCGCCACTTTCCACGGTAACGGCGCCCGACCCTGGGTTGTTTCGGCTGATATCGCCCTGCCGTGCGCTACCCAAAATGAAATCGATGATGCTGACGCAGCCACGCTCATCCGCAACGGCATCCGCGCCGTGGCGGAAGGCGCCAACATGCCTTCCACTCTGGAGGCAATACACCGCTTCCTGCAGGCGGGGGTGCTGTTTGGTCCGGCCAAGGCAGTGAATGCCGGAGGCGTTGGCTGCTCCGGGCTTGAGATGAGCCAGAACTCGCAGCGCCTGACGTGGACTACCGCGGAGGTGGAGGAGAAGCTGCGCGGCATTATGCAGAGTATCCACGACACATGTCTGGAATATGGCAGCAGTGGCTCCACGGTGAACTACGTTAAGGGTGCCAATATAGGCAGCTTCGTGCGGGTGGCAGATGCAATGCTGGGCCAGGGCGTGTTCTGAGTTTGACCATAATCGCCGCCATCGGAGTGTTCTCTGTTCGAAATTTTCAGTGCACTGGCCGGTCTTTTTCATGCTCGCGCCGATCTTCAATACGCAGCACCCGGTGCGCGAGCGTCGGGCGATGGGTAATCAGGATGACAGTTTTATGGGCCAGCAGGTTTGAGCAATCGGCGATCAATGCGAGTTCACCCACCCCATCAAACATTGCGGTGGCCTCATCCAGGCTCAAGATGGGCGGATCGCGTAGTAGTGTCTGGGCCAGTGACAGGCGCTGCTACTGGCAGCCGCAGAGGCGTATGCCATCGTCGCCAATCTGTGTGCCGTAACCTTGCGGCAGCCCTGCGATGGAGTGATTGAGTTGGCTTCATCACTATGGCGTGATTTTACTATTGTGACAACATGGCTCGAAGGGCCGAAGTTAGGCGAGGCTGTGTGAAAACGCGCAGACCGAAAAAGCTAGCCGACAATTCTCGTAAACACGTAGTAGCCGGTCTGTCCAGGCACCGCTTCAAAACGGCAACAAACACCTCGAAGTGGACCTAGGTCACATAATCTGGAAATACTTGGTTCATTAAAACTTTCGTTTATAGATAAAAGGTTTTGAATCTAAAGATAATGGGGGTACGTTGGCCAAGGAAGGCCGCGTTTTTTATGTCGGTTAAAAAGTCCCCTGCCATATCTGAAGGGACCTACCTCTGGCCTTTCGCTCTACTGTATCTGCATCGCAACTGTGCAGTAACAGAGAGAATAGTGTCAGATAATTTTACAAGTTGCCCGAGAGCAGATTGTATTGGTGGGCTGGAGGCCACGTCATTGACGGCTTTTGTTGTTTTCGATCAATTGAATAACGCAAAAAGTGATCTGAAAGTTGGTCAGCAGCGTATATCCGGTCAAAAGCAGGAGCTTGTGAAGGGAAAAATGATCTGAAAGTTGGTCGGCAACGTATATGTCGTCTCAAGCAGAAACCTGTGAAAGGATGATTGTGAATTACATCCGCTTTAAGGTATTCCTCAAACCGGCGCTGTACCAACAGCGTTAGGCAAGATTCAATGTCGAGAGTTAGAGGTTCGAAAAAGTTTACCCCCCTGCTGGCTGCATGTGTTTGTGCTGGCTCTATATACCGTGCCGGCGCTTATGAACTCGTAAATGACAAAGCGTGGAATCAGCCCTTCCTCTCGGGCATGCCCTCTGAGTGGATCTGCTTAATTAACGACTCAAACACGCCGACACCAACGCCGACACCGACGCCGACACCAACGCCGACACCAACACCGACACCAACACCGACACCGACACCAACACCGACACCAACACCGACACCGACACCAACACCGACGCCAACACCGACACCGACACCGACGCCAACACCAACACCGACGCCAACACCGACGCCGACGCCAACACCGACTCCGACGCCAACACCGACACCGGTTGACGTACCCGTCCCCGTGCCTGCCACGCTGGGTCTGCTGGGTCTTGGACTTGCATGTCTTGGCTACAGTCGTCGTCGCCAGATGCGAAAAAAGTAAATCATCCAAACCCGCATGGAACCCATGCGTCCAGCGACAGAGATAGCCACCAAGCATAGCGGCTCTTTCGGGAGCCGTTTGCGTTTTACTCGTAAGGCCGACGAATTGCTCAGGTGCTTACGATCGCTCGTCTCCCCACCTGACCCGGAGGCAAAAGGCCTCGCTGATATACCGACGAACCCAAAACATACGCGCCGTTCAGCTACTTCTGGGACACACGAAGCTGGAAAGCACCGTACGCTATTTGGGCATCGACGTGGATGGTGCTTTGGAGTTATCTGAGCAGACAGAGGTTTGTGACAATATAGGGTAACCCGTTAATTGGGGTTGTCCTTCTATCGTGATCATCAAGAAAACAATTGCTTGAACAGCACATGCCCGTACACTGTTTCTCCGCTTAGCCAGTAGTTACTATAAGCTGATGATTCGGGAAAAGGGGATGAGTATGAAAAATCTTTTTGATGTTAATGGTAAAGTGGCAGTGGTCACCGGCGGCTCACGCGGCATCGGTGCCATGATCGCGCGCGGCTTTGTAGAGAATGGCGTGAAGACCTATATCACCGCGCGCAAGGAACTGGAACTACACGCCACGCAGCAGGAACTTGCTGTGCTGGGGCAGTGCATCGCGATTCCCTCAGACCTTTCGACCGTGGCCGGGGTAACTGCCTTTGCGGACGCTATCCGAGCCGCTGAGGATAAAGTCCATATTCTGGTCAACAATGCGGGCGCTACCTGGGGTGCAGACATTGACTCTTTTCCCGAGAGCGGCTGGGATAAAACGATGGACCTGAATGTGAAGGCCATGTTTTTTCTCACCCAACAATTACTGCCCACGCTGCGCGCGGCGGGGACGCAAGAGGATCCGGCCAGGGTTATCAATATCGGTTCGATCAACGGCATCACTCATCCCCACATGAACAACTACGCCTATTCCGCCAGCAAGGCAGCGGTGCATCACCTGACGCGACATCTCGGAGCGGACCTCGCCCCGCAGGGTATCAATGTCAACGGCATCGCTCCGGGATTTTTTCCGAGTAAAATGACCGCGCACCTACTCGAACACGAAGCGGCCATGGGCGCAGCCTTTCCCCGCGGTCGACTGGGCAATGCTGAGGATGCGGCGGGCACCGCCATTTACCTGTGCTCCCGCGCCTCCGCCTGGCTGACTGGTCACACCATTGTGCTGGACGGCGGGGCCGTGGCAGTTGCCTAGCACAGAGAATGCGTCGATGGATGATTTGACGTATCAGCTGCTCGGTTGCGGCATCACCTGTATAGACGCCGCTTACGTAAAGCACGGCATGGCCTGCTTCTACCTGATGGAGGAGGGCGGGGAGTGCGCGGTCCTGGAGACTGGCACCTGCCACAGCGTTCCCGCACTGCAGCGACTGTTGCTGGAGCGCGGCATTGCACCGCAGCAGGTGCGTTACATCATTCCCACGCATGTGCATCTGGACCACGCCGGTGGCGCGGGCGCCATGATGGCGGCATTCCCCGAGGCGCAGTTACTCATTCACCCACGCGGGGCCAGGCATATGGCTGATCCGGAGCGCCTGGTCGCGGGCGCCATGGAAGTCTATGGGCCGGAACTTTTTCAAACATTGTATGGCACTATCGTGCCTATCGATCCCGGTCGTATCCGACAGATGGAGGATGGTGAGACGGTCTCCCTGGCGGGTCGAGTACTTGAATTTCGCCATACCCGCGGCCACGCTGAACATCATTTCTGTATCTGGGATGAAGCCAGCCGGGGTTGGTTCAGCGGCGATATGTTTGGCGTGTCCTATCCATGGTGTCGCTTTCCCAACGGCGACTTTGTATTGCCATCCACCACGCCCAGCCAGTTCGACTCCCGCAGCCTATCTTGCCTCGCTGGAGTTGTTAGGCAGTTACGACCCGCAACGCATGTACCTGACCCATTACGGTGCGCTGGATTATTCGTTGGATAAAGCACAGTTATTGGTACGCCAGATTCATGCGTACTGCGAGTTCACCGCAGCCGAAAACCTGGACGTCGACCGATTGCAGGAACGCCTGAGCAATTACACGCTGGGGCTGTTGCACCAGTTCGGTGCGCCATACGATGACGTCGAGCTGCGCAGTTTACTCGCCTTCGATATGCGGCTTAATGCGCAGGGTTTGCAGGTGTGGCAGCAGCGTGTGGCGGTCAAGTGAGCCGTGTACTTTTCACTGTGGCAGGAGTCCAGTTTAGTTTCGGAGTGCGATTTTATTTTGCGCCAGGTCTGCGTCTATGCTTTACTTTCAGGCTTGAACTGCCTTTAGAGCATTTTCACTAACAATTCACTTCAGGAGAACAGCATGATCAAGCAACCCGTTCGAAGCCTGATGATGGCGTTATCGCTTGCAGCGCTGGCCGCTTGTAGCAGCACCCCGTATACGCCCGTTGCAAGCAAGAGTCCGAACCTCTGAATCCGGCTGCGTACACCAAGAAGGTCGATTCATTTATCGTATTGCTGGACACCTCCGGGTCTATGACAAATGAAGATGAGGGGCGCCCCAGGATTTATACCGCTCAGGATCTGGTGGCCAGTTTCAACAGCGCCGTGCCGCCGCTGGATTATGACGCGGGGCTGGTAACGTATGGCAAGGGTTCAACTGGGACTTGCACGGGATATGGCGTTGCCACCACCATCTACGGCCTGGAACCGTACCTGCAGGGTGACTTCGCGCAGGCACTGGGTTCTATCCAATGCGCTGCCAGCACCACGCCTATCGCAGCGGCTATTGACTCTGCGACAGGCCTGCTGGTGGAGGAAACCGGTCCTATCGCTGTGATTATTGTCAGCGACTTCAACTGGAGCGACGCTGCAGCGGTAGAGTCAGCCATTGCGCAATTGAAAGCGCAGCACGTAAACAATATTTGTCTGCATACGGTCAAGGTTGGTGACGACACTGCCCATGACGCACTGATTGCCAGCCTCACTGATCCCGCTAGCTGCGACAGCGCAGTGAAAGGCGCAGATCTCGCCACCGGTGCCGCGATGTCTTCCTACGTTGTCGACACGCTGCTGACACCGCTCGACCAGCCCTTGCAGTATGAAAAATATACTGTTTCGGCGGAGGCGCTGTTTGACTTTGATAAAGCAATTCTCAAACCACAGGGCAGGGCAGCACTGCAAAATCTCGGCGCGCAGATCAGGAGGCAGGGTTTGAAAGTGCAGGATATCGATGTGGTCGGTCACACCGACAGTGTAGGTTCAGATGCCTACAACATGGGTCTTTCTGAGCGGCGTGCGATGGCGGTCAAGAATTTCCTGGTCAGTGAAGGTGTCAACAGCAGTATTATTGATGCCAGTGGTATGGGCAAACGCCAGCCCGTGGCCAGCAACGACACTGCCGAGGGGCGTGCACTGAACCGTCGGGTAGAGGTTCTTGTTGGTACTGCTCGTCCACTGAAGTAAACCGTACCCACTGCGTCCCGATCTGCTGCCTCGTCAAGGAGGCAGCAGATCAACACAGCGAGTCACTTCCCGGCTGCACTCGTGTTACTCTCGCGATCAGGTCAATTGAAGGGCCGTTGGCCATGGAGATACTTCGGGTATTACTGATTGTCGGTACGGGAAATCCGTATTGTCGCAAATGTATTAGCCGCTACTCTCTGCGCGCTTAAAGTAACCTGGGAAATGGACATGGCACTCGCACGACTACTTCCTGAAAGACCTCATTGTAGTGCAACGATGCACTGTCGGAACGCATCCGCGTGAGTCCGGTGCTCGGGATTATCGGCAGTGGACAGCTGGCGCTCTATATGTGTGAGGCTGCGCAGGGACTCGGATTCGAAGTCGTGGTATTGGCCGATAGCGAGGATGCGCCAGCACTGCAGCGCGCTGACAGGTCTTTCACCGCAGGAGTGGATGGAAAGGCGGAGCTTGCGCAGTTTATCGCCAGCTGCGATATTGTTACCTTCGATAAAGAAGCCATCGCCGATGACATACTCGCTTTGCTGATTGAAGAAAGTCAGCGCAAGCGCTTTGCCATTCGTCCTGCAGTTGCCACGTTACAGATGCTAAAGGACAAGGCCTTGCAAAAGACCTGGCTGCGCGAGCAGGGATTGCCTACGCTGCCATTTAGCATCATTGCCGGGCGCCCTGACGCACTTTCCAGTCTTACGCAGGAGTTGGGGTGTTCTCTGGTGCAAAAAAGGCGCTGTGGCGGCTATGACGGACGCGGCGTGCAGGTACTGAAGTCAGTGGAATCGCCGGAGCAATTTTGGGATGTGCCCAGCATAGTGGAACCCTTTTTGCCGGATTGCCGGGAAATTGCTCTCATTACGGTGCGCGCCGACACAGGTGAATTACAGACGTACCCCCCCGTAAGTATGGACTTTGACACGCAGTTAAATGCGGTCCGCACTGTGTCGATGCCTGCCGCTATCAGCACGGATCTGTGTGCGGCGGCTACTGATTTGGCAGAGCGCACGGTGACCCTGTTGCAAGGCGTGGGCGTTTTTGCCATTGAAATGTTTGTCACCCCCACCGGTGACCTGTTTATCAACGAGATATCACCGCGCGTACACAATTCAGGCCACCTTACTCAGGATGCCTGCAATGTTTCGCAGTTCGAGCAGCATGTGCGTGCCGTGATGGGATTGCCGCTCGTTAAAATCGTTCATACAAGCCCTGCTGCGATGTGTAATATTCTCTATACTAAGGCCATGGAAGAGTTTTGTCCTGCAAGTCCGGTTACCGAGAGATTGCAGGATGTTGGGGCAGCGGTTTACTGGTATGGGAAGACAACTGGAAGTGTAGGTAGGAAGATGGGTCATGTAAACGCTGTGGCACCCAATGCCTCTGATGCGGTGGTCGTTGCGCAGCGGGTGCTCGCAGAGGTTACAAGCTCAAGCCGCGAGTGCATCGCATGACTGCGCTGGTAGGAATTATCATGGGCAGTGACTCGGATCTGCCGATCATGCAGGCGGCGCAGAAGGCGCTTGAGATGCTCGGCGTTGCCTATGAGATCGATATTGTCAGTGCGCATCGTACACCGGATAAGTTGCATCAATATGCCACCACGGCAGAGGAAAGGGGTCTCAAGGTGATCATAGCGGGAGCCGGTGGTGCCGCTCATCTTCCGGGTATGGCCGCAGCCCTGAGCATCCTGCCGGTGATCGGTGTGCCCATCAGTGTCACCCGTATGGAGGGTCTGGATGCGTTGCTATCGATCGTCCAAATGCCCGCCGGTGTACCGGTGGCAACGGTGGCGATCGACAACGCCACCAATGCGGCGATCCTGGCGGCGCAGATTATTGCCACCGGCGATGCGTCACTGAGAGAGCGCTTGCGTGCCTACAAGACAGGTTTGCGTGACGACGTGCTGAAGAAGTCCGCCAAGCTGCGCGGTGAGCCTGCCAGCTAATGTCGGTATTCCTGGCCAGCCTGAGCACGCCGCCGCTGCTGTTTTTCTTTCTCGGGGCTGCTGCCGTAGCGGCACGATCAGACCTGCAGATTCCTGCACAGATAGCAAAATTTCTCTCGCTGTACCTGCTGTTTGCCATAGGTTTTAAAGGTGGCGTTGCGCTCTCGGAATCCAGCATCGACGCCAGCGTGGTGCTGACTCTGTTGTCGTTGATGGTGCTGTCAGCTGCCGTTCCGCTCTACACGTTCTTCCTGCTGCGGCGGCGCCTGCCCATCGCTGATGCTGCAGCCGTCGCCGCAACCTACGGATCCGTGAGCGCAGTCACGTTTGTCACCGCAACGGGCTATCTCGATATCCAGGGCGTAGCATGGAGCGGCTACATGGTGGCTGCCATGGCGCTGATGGAGTCACCGGCCATCGTCGTGGGAATACTTTTATACAATCACTTCGGTACACGCGAAGGTAACGCTACGATTCCCATTTCCTGGGTGCAGTTGCTCAAAGAGTCGGTATCCAATGGTTCCGTCTTCCTCATCCTCGGTAGCATGCTGATTGGCTGGGTTACCGGAACGGACGGCATGCGGCAGGTGCAGCCACTGGTGAAGGACCTGTTCCTCGGGCTGCTCTGCCTGTTTCTGCTCGATATGGGTATTGTCGCCGCACAACGACTCAGGGACTTCCAGCAGGCGGGAGAGCGACGGCCCACTGGGCAGACCTTCACGGTGATGTTGATCGCTGCGCTGCTGCTGCCGATGCTGAATGCGAGCCTGGGTCTGGGCATCGCCTATGTGCTTGGATTGCCGGAGGGTAATGCCCTGCTGGTGATGGTGCTTGTTGCCAGCGCTTCCTATATTGCTGTCCCTGCGGCCATGCGTCTGGCGCTACCGGAGGCAAATCCGGCGACCTATCTGACCATGGCGCTGGCGATCACCTTTCCCTTCAACCTGTTGATCGGTATACCCGCCTATCATGCGGCAATCAGGTGGTTACTATGAAGCACTGCAAACGTATCGAGATTGTGATCGAAAAATCCATGGTGCCAAAGCTTACGGTATTGCTCAAACAGCTCGGCGTGGATGGCTATACACTGATCCCCGATGTGCGCGGTTCAGGTGATCGTGGTATGCGCCGGGCTGATGAGCTCTCCGGTGAATCCAGCAATTGCCTGGTCCTGATTGCCTGCGACAATGAGGCAATGGTTGAGGCCCTGCTGGAGGGCGTGCGCCCGCTGCTGGTGCGGGCCGGGGGTATCTGTCTGGTGTCCGACGCGCAGTGGTTGCGTCATTGAGCTGAAGACCTGAGTGCGTCGGGGCTCTCAGGTCTTCAGTAGTCGATTTCTCGCTTGTTCAATAATTTTCAGTACTGCAGGGTGCTTCAACTTGCGCTCGGGAGAGATCGCAAAATATTTTTCTTCCACGGGGAGCGCAGGACCAATGCGCTTTGCGTGGTACATCCGTTCCACCTCATCACTGATCGCCACCGGCGCCGGAAAGATGCCATTGCCCGTTTCACCAAACGCTTTCATCAAGGCGCTGTCCTCAAACTCTGCAACGAGGTTGGGCGAGAGGCCGTTCTGGTTAAACCAGTCATCCAGTGCGCGCCTGATAGGATTGTCGGGTGTGGGCAGAAGTATTGGCGCCTCATTCAGTGACTGCGGAAAATTCTTTTCATACTGTCGTGTATGGCCCTTTCTGGCGAAGAGGGCAATCTCACTGGCGCCCAGTGCGTGGCTGAAGGCTTTAACGGCAAGACCCGACGGTATCGGGCGGTCTGACAACACTAGGTCCAACTGGTGCACGGCAAGCTCGCCCAATAGCGTTTCCAGTCCACCTTCTGTGCATACCAGCCTGATGGGGAGCTCGGGGTCAAATACGGGCTGCAGTATTCTTGCGGTGATCAACTTGGGGATGGAGTTGACCACGCCCACCGCGAGTACAGCAGGGGCGACGATTCGGCCGGTTTTTGCCCTGGCAGCAAGCTCTGCGCCCAGGGTGAAAATTTCATCGGCATACTGGTAGACCATGTGCCCGGTTTCAGTCAGTGCGAGTCCGCGCCCCACCCGGCTAAACAGCGGCTCTCCGATGGCTTCCTCAAGCAGCTTCAGCTGGCCACTGATGGTCTGCGGCGTCAGGTGCAACTCCCGGGTCGCCTTGATGATGCTGCCTTCCCTGGCGACCGTCCAGAAGTAGAGCAAATGGTTGTAATTGAGATGCCGCATTGTGCTGTGGATGCCTGCTTCGCTGACTGTGCCAGCGGTTTGAATGGTCGGCTGATACAGGCTGTTATACATCGTTAAAAGCGAAGTTTCCACCAGAAAACTTCGAGCAGACTAGGACGACTCTGTTCCGCTAGCCTGTCCACTGGCACTCACCAGGTATCTGATATATGAACACCCGAATGGACAAACCGTCAGCTGTTGCCGACGTCATGATCGCCTCACCCGTGCAGGCAATGCCTGAGGTGGGTCACAAGGTACTGCGCGATACGTACCGATTGCTGTCAGTCACACTGATCTTTTCTGCTGTTGTTGCCAGCATCAGTGCTGCATTGCAACTGCCAGCCCCCGGCTTGATGCTGACGCTGGGCGGGTATTTTGGCTTTTTGTTTCTCACCCATCGCCTGCAGAACAGTATCTGGGGACTGGCGTCAGTTTTCGGACTTACCGGTTTTATGGGATACACCCTGGGCCCGATCATAGGTCACTACATGGCGCAGGCAAACGGCCCGCAGCTGGTCGCCACCACGATGGGCGTTACCGGACTGACCTTCATGGGCCTGTCCTGGTACGCGCGCAGCGCTGCCGCTGTGAATACCGTGAATTGGGGAAGCTTCCTGATGATCGGCATTCTGACGGCGTTCGGGCTTGGTCTGGCCGCACTTTTCTTCCAGATTCCCGCCCTTGCCCTGGCTGTATCCGGACTGTTCGTACTGTTAATGAGCGGCCTGATCGTGTTTGAGACGCAGAACATTGTGCGGGGCGGGGAAACCAATTATATCCTTGCGACGGTCTCGCTCTTTGTAACCATCTTCAACCTGTTTACAAGTCTGCTGCACATCTTTGGTTTTCTGGGCGGCGAGGAAGCCTAGTCGCTTCGGGTTTGCTCGCTGTGCTACCACAGGGCACTGACACTCTCTCAGTTGAGATGAGTCAGTGCTTCATCAAGGGTTGGACAAAAAGTCGTAACACCTTCAATCGGTCTAATGTTTGCCCGAGCCAGCGTTTTTAGCGGTTGGAACTGCAAGTCGCAGAAAATTATTTTCTTTCCCTCTTTGGCACAGTAAGTAACCAGTTTATTCATTGCAGCAATACCACCCGCATCGAGCAGGGTTACTCCATCCATGTAGAGTATGACGCCATCTAGTTTTGTCATAGTGGCAGAAATATCACCGAACACACGGTCAGCCGCCGCAAAAAACAGGGGCCCATTGATTTTGAGAACGGCCCACCTATTTGGAATCGATACATCAATCAGTTTTTTATTGTCGGTGATGTCAGTGATTTTTGTCATCGTGGCCATCTCATTGACAAAGAGAATGCAGGCCAACAGCACGCCGGCTGTTATTGCGATCACCATATCGAAGAAAACGGTTAGGATCAGGCAAGTTGCAAAAACGGCGATATCGCGGACTGGAGAGTGTCTGATCAGATGCAGCGATTTGGGTGCTTCGCTCATATTCCACGCGACCACAATCAATAAGGCCGCCATAGCGGGCATGGGTAGATAGGCCAAAAGAGGCGCGAGTAATACCAGCGCCAGTAGAATGACCAGCGCATGGATCATTGATGCTATGGGGGATTGTGCGCCTGCTCTCAGATTTGCAGTTGAGCGTGCGATTGCAGCGGTGGCCGTAATTCCGCCGAAGAACGGTGCAATGATATTGCCCAAGCCCTGGCCGAGCAGCTCACTATTGGCGCTATGACGCTTGCCGGTCATGCCATCCAGCACCACGGCACACAGCAGCGATTCTATGGCGCAAAGAATCGCGATGCCGAACGCTGACGGCAGTAGATTGACTACCAGGCCCCAACTGAATTGAAGCGGTATTCCACCCGGGCCGGGTTGCTGCCATGGCCAGGCGAAGTGGGGCAGATAGGGCGGAATTCCCGCGCCCTGTGCGCCATCCGGCATGAGGTAGCTGAAACGCGAGCCGATGGTGTCCACCGCGTAACCGGCCTGCGCCAGGAGGATGCCCATCAGGCTTGCAAATATCACGGCGGGTAAATGTTGTGGGATAGCCGTTTTCAGTTTGGGCCAGTACAACATGATGCCCAGGGTCACCAGGGCAACAAAGAGGCTGGTGCCATCAAATTGGCTGAGTGAACTGACGAGCAACTGGACTTTATCGACATAGTGTTCCGGCATTTCCTTAACTGACAGGCCGAAAAAATCTTTTAACTGCAGGGTGGCAATCACAATTGCTATGCCACCAGTGAATCCGAGTGTTACCGATTCGGGAATATATTCAATGAAGCGACCGAGGCGGGCGTAGGCCATGGCAACCAGCATCAGGCCTGCCATAAAAGTGGCTAGAACAAGACCGCCGAGTCCGTAGAGTTGGGCAATCGGGTAGAGAAGGACGACAAAAGCGGCGGTTGGACCAGAAACGCTGTATCGACTACCGCCCGTCAGCGCAATGACAAAGCCGCCAATGATCGCAGTATACAAACCATACTGTGGTGCAACCCCGCTGGCGATCGCCAATGCCATGGCCAGCGGGATAGCGATAATCCCGACGGTTACACCCGCCAGTACATCCCTCTGCAAGTGAGCCAGGCCGTAAGGCTCGTTTCCAAAACACGCATCACGCAGGGCGTGGCCGATACGCAAGGAAAAAAGATGCGCTCTGTGCGGCATGCAGGACTCCCATTCGAGGCTATAAATGCTACGCCAAATACCATAACATGTTACCCGATGCTCTGTGGTTGTTATTCGGAGCATTGCCAGGATGGACATAGAGCGACCACCATGAAAAACCCCAACGCACCTTTGGCACAGCAACCGTCATGACGTCCCCGACTGACAAGGACTATGTGGATGTGCTGATAGTGGGTGCCGGTCTGTCCGGTATCGGCAGTGCCCGCCACCTGCAGCGCGAGTGTCCGGAGCGCAGCTTCGCCCTGCTGGAGTCGAGGGAGGTTCTCGGCGGCACCTGGGATTTGTTCCGCTATCCCGGCATACGCTCCGACAGTGACATGTACACGCTGGGTTACGCCTTCAAACCCTGGCTGCAGCGCAAGTCGCTCGCTGACGGCCCCTCCATACTCAAGTATCTGCAGGAGACCGCCTCGGAAACCGGCGTCGATCAGCACATCCGCTACAAGCATAAGGTGCTCAGCGCCAGCTGGTCCTCCGAGTCCGCGACGTGGACGGTGGTGGCACAGCGCACTGATAGTGGAGAACAGGTTGAACTGCGCTGTCTGTTCCTGCTGATGTGCAGCGGCTACTACGATTATGAAAATGCCTATACACCGGAATTTCCCGGTAGCGCGGATTTCAAGGGCCGCCTGATCCACGCCCAGCACTGGCCCGAGGACCTCGATTACCGCGGCAAAAAGGTTGTGGTCATCGGCAGTGGCGCCACCGCGGTTACCCTGGTCCCCGAGTTGGCCAGGGATGCAGCGCAGACAATTATGTTGCAGCGCTCCCCGACCTATATCGCTTCCGTGCCGGAAGAGGATCCGACGGCAGTCCAACTGCAGCGGTTTCTGCCGGGATCATGGGTGTACCGTCTTACGCGGTGGAAGCGCGTGCTGTTCCAGATCTATGTTTTCAATCTCTCGCGCTGGCGTCCTAAGCTGGTGAAGAAATACCTGCTGGACCAGGTACGCCAGGAGCTTGGTGATGATTACGATGTGAAAACCCACTTCACGCCGTCCTACAACCCGTGGGATCAGCGTCTGTGCGCGGTGCCAGAGGGCGATTTGTTTGCCGCCATCCGCGAGAAACGGGCGGAAGTGGTCACCGATCATATCGAGCGCTTCACCGAAACTGGTATACAGCTTAAATCCGGCAGGGCATTGCAGGCGGACATTATCGTGCTGGCCACCGGGCTGAACCTGAAGTTCATGGGGGGCGCGCAGCTGACAGTAGACGGCAGTGCGATAGACCCGTCCAGACTCTTCGTGTATCGCGGCATGATGTTTGGCAATGTGCCCAACCTGGCGCAGGTGTTCGGTTATACCAATTCTTCCTGGACTCTGAAGAGCGACCTCACGGGTGACTATGTCTGCCGTCTGTTGAACCACATGCGCCGGACCGGTACGCGGATGGCCATGCCCCGGCTGCCGGCAGGATCAGTCGAGGAGGAGCCTATGCTCAACTTCACCTCGGGTTATGTACTGCGCTCTGTCGGTCATTTTCCCAAGCAGGGTGCCAGGCTGCCATGGCGCCTCTACCAGAATTACATCCTGGATTTTTTGCTGCTGCACCTGCGGCCCCTCAGGGACAAGGTACTCGAGTTTAAATAGCGATAACTTCTATAGCGGTGGCATACCGCCATCGCGTCAATCTGTTGAGTAGGAAAAATGATGATCTCCGCCAGCATGCCTTACGACAAAAAATACCAGGACGTACTGGGTAAACGCATCGCCTATGTCGAGTCAGGGGAGGGCGACCCGATAGTATTGCTGCACGGTAACCCCACCTCATCCTATCTGTGGCGCAATGTAATTCCGCAGCTGCAGGGCAAGGGCCGCGTCATCGCACCGGACCTGATTGGCCAGGGTGATTCGGAAAAACTGCCGGCCAGTGCAGGTCCCGGGCGTTATTCATTCCAGGTTGCCTATCAGTATCTGGACGGACTATTGCGAGCCATCGGCGCCGATCGGAATGTCACCCTGGTTATTCACGACTGGGGCAGCGCGCTGGGCTTCTACTGGGCGCAGCAGCACCCGGACGCGGTGCGCGGTATCGCCTACATGGAAGGAATAGTCTGTCCCATCGCCAGCTGGGATGATTGGCCGGAGGGTGCGCGCGGTATTTTCCAGGGGTTCCGCTCGGCCAAGGGCGAAGATCTGGTACTGCAGCGCAATATGTTTGTCGATGCGGTACTGCCCAGTTCGGTGATGCGCGGCCTGGGTGAGGAAGAAATGCAGCACTATCGAGCGGCATTCTCCACGCCCGATGATCGCCAGCCGACACTCAACTGGCCGCGCCAGATTCCGATTGCCGGCGAACCGCCCGAGATGGTGGCACTCGTGGCCGGATATGGGCAGTGGCTGATGGGTACCACCGCGCTACCCAAGTTGTTCATCAACGCCGAGCCCGGTTCCATCCTGGTCGGCAGGCAGCGGGAGTTTTGTCGCAGCTGGCCCAACCAGCGCGAGGTGACGGTCAAGGGCACACATTTTATTCAGGAGGATTCACCTGTGGAGATAGGTCAGGCGGTGGCGCAATGGATGGACTCTCTGAGAGCAGGGGGTGACCTGTGATGATTGTGCACGGAGCTTCCGGATCGCCCTTTGTACGCAAGGTGCTGGTCGCGCTGGCGGTAAAGGAACTGCCCTACGAGCAGATTCAGCAACTGCCGTTTACCAGGGACGCCGAGTACCGGAAGATCAATCCGCTGGGCAAGATACCGACCCTGCAGGATGGCGATCTCACCATTTGTGATTCAACGGTTATCTGCGAATACCTGGAGGACACCCACCCGCAGCCGCCGTTGTACCCGAAGAACAGTGCGGACAAGGCCAGGGCACGCTGGTATGAAGAGCTTGGTGGCACGCGGGTCGCGGAACTGGCAGCGGGCATATTTTTCCAGCGCTTTATGCGGCCCATGGTGCTTAAGCAGGAGCCGGATGAGGAACTGGTCGCAAAAATCATGAACAAGCAACTACCGCCCATCCTCGACTATCTTGAGTCCCAGGTGCCTGCGCAAGGCTTTATTTTTGGCGAGTTTATGATTGCCGACATGAGCCTGATGAGCCCCTTTGTCAATGCGTCCTACGCTGGCTATGAGGTCGATCCAACGCAGTGGCCGACTTTCACGAATTTTATTGCGCGGGTAAAAGCCCATCCGGTGGTGAGCCAGGTGCTGGCGGCTGAAGCCGCATCCATGGGCCTGGGCTGAGCGTCAGCCAATAGATGTTGAATGGAATACTCAACGATCTGGAGGCGAACGTATTGTGAGCTGTGAAATCTGTACACTGGCGCAGATCACCGACGCCAGTGCGGGTGGCAAGGCCTATGGCCTGGCGCGTCTGGTGGCCATGGGTCTGCCCGTGCCGCCAGCCTTTGTGTTGCGTAACGCCAGCACTGACGACTTTCCCGCCGGCCTGGACCAGAGCTATCACAGTCTGGGCAAAGCATCCGTCGCTGTGCGCTCCTCGGCACTCGGTGAGGACGGTGGCGAGGCATCCTTCGCCGGCCAATACGACACCGTGCTGAATGTGCAGGGCACATCTCAATTGCGCCACGCGATAAACCGTTGCGTGGCTTCCGCCTCGAATGAGCGCGCACGCAGCTATCAGCAGGAGCAGTCTGGCAGCGACGCTATCACCATGAATGTTGTGGTGCAGGCCATGGTGGATGCCCGCGCTGCTGGCGTGGTATTTACCGCTGACCCGGTGAGCGCCAGGCGCGACCTGTTGGTGATTGATGCGGTTGCCGGACTGGGGGAGGCACTGGTCAGCGGCGAGGCCACACCCGATCACTACGGCGTACACAGCAGTGGCGCCATCGTGCGACGCCAGTTGACGGGCACCGCGCCCTTGCTCAGCGACAGCGAAATCATGGCGATTGCCACGCAGGCCCGTGCTGCGGCGGCCCATGAGGGACGCCCGCTGGACCTCGAGTGGGCCATCGATCAGGGCGGTACCTTGTACTGGTTGCAGGCGCGGCCAATCACTACATTACCTGCCGACCTCTGCGAATTTGATACGGTGCTGCCGCGCCCGCACGACGTGCTGACCATCAGCAACGTCAGCGAAATGATGCCCGGCGCCGTATGCCCGCTGACCGGTTCCTTTACCGGCTGGGGTATCGATTACGGCCTGCAGCATATGCAGGTAGAGGTAGGAGCGAGGTCAGGCATCCAGCAGGACTGGCAGATTACGGCCTGGGCGTACGGCCATTTATTTCTCAACCTGACCGGCAATGTCGTGATGTCATCCGCTGTGCTCGGCTCCACCGTGGAGCAGACCGCACAATCCTTGTGCGGGCGCATAGTGCCTGAGCTCAAGGGATTCGCACCGCAGCCGCTGTTGCGGCGCGTGGCTAACACCATAAAGCTGCTGCGCTACTGCCTGCGTGCGCCTGCGGTGGTGGAGCGTTTCGGACGTGAGTTGGACGCTTTTGTTATTGAGCACAAGCCGGGCAGTGCTGCCATGTGGGCGCAACTGGAGCAGAAGTCCGCGTTCTTTGACCATGCCATGGCGGTGCACATCCAGTCGTCAGCCCTGTCGGGATTTCTGTGCTCCATCGTGGAGAACATGGTGTCCGGACGCGCCAATGACAGTACCAGCGAAGAGCAGGGTGAAGCAGTGCGCTTGCTGTCCGGTGCGACCGGGGTGGAGAGCGCAGTGATGCTACAAGAGTTGGACCACCTGATCGATCAGGTGGTCGCGCATCCGGATGCATCGCAGTTGTTTCAGCAGGCAGCTGTGGCGGATGCCCTGTCCTGGATTCACAGCGCTGCCGGGCTGGCACCGGCATTTGTCGCGTTTCTGTCAGACCATGGGCATCGCGGCTATCGCGAGTTGTGTATGCGCGACCCGTCCTGGAGCGACGATCCTGCGCCGCTGATCCAGAGTATGCAGGCGGCGGTGCATGCGCGCCTGGTCACCGGAGGGCATCGGCCGCTGCACACGCAGGACATCGACTGGTCCAGCCTCAGTCGCGGCCTGCGCTGGATTTTGCCAAGGGCACATAACGCCATTCGCCGCCGCGAGCACACGAAGTCCCAACTGGTGGACGCCGCGCACCGTTTCAAGCGCGGCTTTCGTCATCTGGGTAAACTGCTGCAGGAGGAGGGCGCACTGCCCGATGCCGACCTGATAAATTTTTTCAGCACGTGGGAGTTGCCGGCTTTTGTTGCCAGCCCCAGCACGGCGGCAGTGGATCGCGCAGTTGCCCGCAGGGAAGCGCTGGCCTACCAGCAACAGTTTGAGTTTCCCGAAATTTCAGTGGGCATACCGCAGCCACTGGAGGCGCGCACTGCTGTCTTCACCGATGGTTTGTTACACGGTCGCCCTGCTTCCCGTGGTGTCGTGCAGGGTATCGCACGGGTAGCCCATACGCTGGCGGAAGCCGCCGCGCTGCAACCGGGAGAAATCCTGGTGACGCCGATCACCGATATCGGCTGGACACCCTATTTCAGCTTGATCGGTGGCTTGGTGACCGACCTGGGTAGCGCCGTCTCCCACGGCGCCGTCATTGCCCGCGAATACGGACTGCCCTGTGTGGTCAATACTCGCGATGGCACACGCTTCTTCCAGAGTGGGGATCTTATTCGATTGGATGGTGACAAGGGTACGGTGGAGCGGCTATGAGCAATGAGATCTGTGTGATCACCGGAGTGGGGCCTGGCACTGGCACGGCGCTGGTACGAAAATTTGCCGAGCGTTACCGTGTCGTCATGCTTGCACGCAACGCGCAGCGACTGCAGTCGCTGGCAGATGAAATCCCCGGTACCATTCCCCTGGTGTGTGATGTAGCTGACTCAACCGCGTTGCAGTCCACAGTGGAGAAGATTGCAGCGATCGGCGCACCCTGTGTCGTCATTCACAATGCTGTCGGTGGCGGTGCCGGCGATGTTCTAACGTTGTCGCCACAGTTGCTGCAACGCAATTTCCAGATCAACACCATGGCCCTGCTGCACCTGATCCAGGCCTTTGCCCCCGGCATGGTCAAGGCGGGCGATGGCGTTATCCTTGCGACGGGCAATACGGCGGCCTATCGCGGGCGGACCAATTTCGCCAGTTTCGCGCCCACCAAGGCGGCGCAGCGCATTTTGTTGGAGTCCGCGGCCCGTCTGCTGGGCCCGCAGGGTGTGCATGTGGCGTATATTGCAATAGATGCAGCGATTGATGTGCCGTGGACACGTAAAGCGCTGCCCGATCACCCGGACGATTTCTTCGCCAGTCCAGCGGATATCGCGAGCGAGTGTTTTCATATTGCACACCAGCCGCGCTCAACCTGGACGTTTGATGTGGTTATTCGACCGTTTGGGGAGACCTGGTAGCAGCGACGGGCCCCGTTTTTCAGACGGAAAAAAAGGCCGCGACCCGGTGGTCGCAGCCTTCTGCAACGTTTCTGTCCGAGCTACAGTGGCTTGAAGCTGTATTTCTGTCCGCCGAGAGTTGCCTGATACATCAGGCCACCCTTGGCCACGGTAAAGATCGCCATGCCCTTGCGAAAGCCCAGCGAGCTGGTGGTCGCATCGTTCTTGCCCCCGCTAAGCCCGGTTGAAGTCCCACCACCGGTGTTTGCTGTGGCTGAGGCACCTGCGGTGATCGCCACCGCGCTGGCATCTGCGCTGAACTCGAAATTACCGGCCGTAAAATTCTTCAGGGCATCCTCGGTTTCGAAGAAGATAATCTGGCTGAAGGCCTCCGCGCCCAGTTGGAAACCGATTGTGAGCTGCGTCATGTCGGAGGTGCCGATGGCGACACCATTTTTATAGACTCTGCCGGAGCCGTGGGCACCGCCAATGCCGATACCGCCCTTGCCGATCGTGGGGAATACCGCGTAGCCGATACTTTTCTCGAAAAACGCACCGCTTTCCCCGGCATTTTTGAAGCTCTTGATGGCGTCATCGTATTCATCCGCCCGCACCATCTGGCTTGTCAGGCCGAACAGGAGGAAGACCAGGGTGGCTTTGATCAATGTTTTCATAGTGTGAAATCCCTTGGTAAAAGGTTAATGAGCTGGCTTGCGGAGCCACCTGCAGCATGGCAAACACATCCGATATCGTCAAGTACAGTCGGTGTCAGTATCTGATTCTGCTACACTGCAGGTGCGATGCGAGCAATGTCCGCAGTACAGTACCCTATTGAGGCCCGGTCAGACATGGCGATGAAAAAACTGAGTTTTCTGGATAGCGTTTTTCTCCTGGCTGAAAATCGCAAGACACCCATGCATGTGGGCGGCGTGAATCTGTTTACCCTACCCCATGGGGTGGATGAGCAGGAGTTTTTGCACCATGTAGGTGAAAACCTGCGCTCTGCCGATGAGTTCCAGCCACCTTTTGGCGACCATCTGAAGACCGGTCCCCTGGGAGTCGCAGGTCCGATGTATTGGGAGCGCGATAGTGCCATCGATGTTGATTACCATATCCGACACTCGGCACTGCCGAAACCGGGCCGTTATCGCGAGCTGTTTGCGCTGGTATCGCGCCTGCACGGCACTCTGCTCGATCGCAATCGGCCGTTATGGGAAATGCATTTGATTGAAGGGCTGCAGGATCGCCAGTGTGCAATTTATTCCAAGTTCCATCACGCCGCGATCGATGGTGTCCGCTCCATGCACCTGGTGCAGAGTATGTACTCCACCAGTGCGCAAACACGCATGACCGAATCACCGCTCTCCCTGAAGGCGGGCGAGCGCTACCGGGCGGCGATGAAGCAGCAACATGGCGAAACCGTCTCGAATCAGGATTTGCGCAACGTGGCTGACAGGCTCAAAGCGCAATTCGATAGCAGCGTGCAGATGTACTCTGCCCTCAAGCGTGCCGCCGATGCCTGGCGGGGTAACGGCGGTCCATTATCGATGCCATGGCTGAACGTGCCGCGCAGTGCGATCAATACGCCGGTAGACGGCGCGCGGCGCTTCGTTGCCCAATCCTGGCCACTCGATCGTATTCGCGCGGTCGGTAGCGCGCTCGGCGGTACCTTTAACGATGCGGTACTGGCGATGTGTGCTGGAGCGCTGCGCCTCTACCTGCAAAACCACGGCGAGCTGCCAGCCCAGTCACTAAAGGCGATGGTTCCGGTCTCGCTGCGCGTCGCGGGTGACGTCGACTCATCCAATGCGGTTGGTGCCATCAGCGCTGATCTTGCGACCAACGTAAAAGATGCGGCCGAACGCTTTGCAGCTATCCAGGCGTCGACGCGCGCTGGCAAGGAATTGTATGCGGGCATGTCTGCAGGCGAGGCCCAGCTGCTGATGCAGTTGATCCAAATGCCAGGCCTGTTGTTGATGCCCCTGGGGCTCGCCAGTCGCTTCCCGCCCTATAGCACGGTGATCTCCAATGTGCCCGGGCCACGCCAACCCATGTATTGGAATGGTGCGCGGCTCAATGGTATCTATCCTGCGTCCATCGTGACCGAAGGCGTGGCACTGAATATTACGTTGGTGACGTATGACAAGAATGTGGATTTCGGCATTATCGCCTGTCGCCGCACCATGCCCCAGGTCCAGCGCTTGATTGATTATATGGAGCAGTCCCTGTGTGAGCTGGAAGATGCGGCAGGTTTCTCCGTGTCAGGGAAAAACGAAAAACAAAACATAAAGCGAAAGCGAAAGTAAAAGTAAAAGAAGAAAAGCGAAAAAAGTGCCGCGGAAAAAAACAGCCGGGCGCGCCAGGAGAAACCGTTAATCTGCGGCAGTGCCGTCACAGCGGTTGCTGCCCGCTGACGACTTCCCTTGGAGTATTGGGCAATGCTACATTGTGGTCCGCTCTCGATAATCCAGTCGGGCGACCTCCGAGGAGATTCCATGTTCCGTACGTTTTTGCTTCTGCTGTTGTGCACCTTCAGCTCTGTCAGTGCCATGGCGGGCGGACTCAAGGTCGGTGTCTCGGCTGATTATCCGCCAATGGTATATAAACAGGAAGGGCACATCGTGGGCCTGGAAGCCGACAACGCGAAGGCAGTAGGTGGTATTATCGGCCAGGAATTAACGCTGGTAGACATGCCCTTTGCCAAACTGATTCCCGCTCTGCAGGCCGGTGAAATCGACGTGATCATGTCGGCCATGAGTATAACGCCGGAGCGCAGTGCGCTGGTCACCTTTACCGACCCCTACATGGAGATGGGGCAAATGGCCATTATGTTAGCGGATAAAGCGGCGAAGTTTTCCCAGCCCTGGTCCATCTTCGACCAGGTGTACGAGTCGGTGTGGAACCCGGCACCACCGGAGCGCAATTTGCGGCGAGCGACCTAAAGGATGCGCAGATCAAGTTTTTCAATGATTCGGCCGCTGCCTTCGCCGGCCTGCGCAATAATGAGATCGATCTCTATGTTCACGATGCGCCCACCAGTTGGCAGCTCGCAACCACGGGAAAAAATACTGACCTGATCAGTCTGTACGCACCACTCACACATGAACAGCTGGCGTGGGCGGTGCGCAAGGACGATGCGCGCCTGGCCGAATCACTCAATGCCGCACTGCGCACCATGAAGGCCAATGGCAGCTTGCGCTACATCCTCAATCGCTGGATTCCGGTGACCGTCGAAGTGCGCTGAGGTAGCACGGCCCGTTGCGGGCCGTGCACTGCGCGCGATGAGCTATTCCTGCAGTACCAGTGTTGCTCCCACCTGGCGGGCGTTGATCTGATCCTCGCAGAAGGGAAAACGGACCCACTCCTTGTTGGAGTAGAGTTTGGTCTGGTCGCCGTAGTGGGGTGACGCCGGGTCAGTGGACTGGGAGGGCACCAATATCACGTCCGCGATCGGGCACGCGCTGTCATCCCAGGTGACGGCCTGGATGTAGGAATTGCCAGCGCGAGGGTTGATATAGCCGCCCTCGGACAGATCGACACTGATGGCCCCGTAAACACCTGCGGTGCCGGGACCGCCGTGGATGGGAACATTTTCCGTCGTTGCGTTGCAGCACCTGCACATCTCCCCACGCCGCATCCAGCGCCACGCCGGCATCCGCCAGTCGCTCGCTCGCTTTCGCCAGCGCCGCGATGACGAGCTGGTGGTTGCTGTCCAGGCTGGTATCAATTCCGGCTGGCGTGTTGAGGGGGTCCTTGGGGTCAAAATCCACTTTCCAGAACTCGTCGCTCTCCACCACGTCCTGGAAGGGATTGTTCAACTCGTCGCGGATGACCTGCCAGAATTCTGTAAACACCTGGGCCCCGCGGCTGTCCAGATTCACCTTTCTGTCCCATACAGTGAGCGCGGAACAGGCGGGTGATACAGCAGTGGCCGCTTCCGTCGCACAAATTTCGAGAACATCGTCCAGCACCAGTTCCGCGGCGTAGACGCGATTGCTGTACATCATGCCTTCAAGTGACGGCAGATCAAACAGCGGTTCCGTATCAAGTCCGTCTGTGGCATTTTTGCGCTGGGCGACCATCAGGTGCCCGAGCCGGGTGCGTGGAAACTGTTGCAAGCCTTCGGCGCCCAGTGGCCCCATGATCCTGGGGAAACCTTCCAGTGGATGGTTGGCATCGCTCAGCCAGTAGCTGTTGTTGCTGTTGCCCACGTAGTCAGTGGTGCGGATTTGCGGCAGTTTGGCGCTGCTGTACAGGTTACTGCCTGCCGGTGCGTCGGGGTCAGTGCCCCACTCGCAGGCGGAATCGGCGCCGTTCAGGGAGACGAGAACGCCAGTGGTGGCCGACGATAACAGCGTACCGATCGGGAACTCGACACAGGTGTCGAGTTGCTCCTGAGTGACAAAGGGAATCGCCGATACTTCGCCGTAAAAAGCATTGCCGTAGCGGTCTGCTGCCAGGTCGTGGAATAGCGGATTGCCAATAGCATTCAGCGCCTCGATATACTCCTGGATATTGGTGGCCTGTGCTTTTTTTGTCCACTGTCCGGTGCCGCGTAGCCCCGTGTTCAGGTTGGCGTCGCGGAAGGCGAGCACTGACGAGCCGTTGAACATGGGCCAGCCGTCGAGCAGCGGATCTGCATCCTTGAGATTGATGATGGGGCCGTAGTGCGAGGTGTAAAATGTGTAGCTACGCGTTGCCATTGAGCCATCAGGTTGTTTCGCCAGCACCTCGACGAGCTGTTGCCCGATATCGCGCCATTGCCCATCGTAGTCGTACTGTAAGGGATTGTTCGGGTTGAGCTTCAGCTCGTACAGGCTGAAGCGATTGGCATAGGACACGGTGTGGGTCCAGGCGACATCCTTGGTGAAGCCGATGGCGATGAACGGTAAGCCGTGCAGTGCAGCACCGGCCACGTCGTAGACGCCCGGAATAGTGAGATGGGCCTGGTACCAGGCGCCATTGCCGAACCATGGCTGGTGCGGGTTGCCCAGCAGCATGCCGTGACCGTTCCTGGTCACATCGCGCCCCAGCGCCAGGCCGTTACTGCCCAGGTCGGGATTGCGCAGCGCGGCGGTTGTTTTCTTCAGGGTATCGGCGGCAGCGGCTAGTTCACTCGGCGACGGCGTTGTTGCCAAGTTTGACGGGGAAGGCCCTGTGACGGACAGCAGACCCTCGCGCAGAATACCCTGGTTAGAGCTGCCTTGCAGGGCGATGGAGCCCAGAAACATGAGGTAGTCCGTGCTGTCGAAGGCGTATACCCAGGGGGCATTGCGACAGCCCCACTGGCCCTCGGGCAGGTTGTCGACACCGGTCTCTGTAAGGTAGCGGTTCATGCCACGGGTAAAACCCTCCGCCAGATCCAGTGTGTCTTGTGGTAAAGCATCTACAAATTTTTTCTTGAAACTGGCCTTGTCGCCATAGAGAAAACGGAACAGGAGATCGGACTCGACGCTACCCTGATCCTCGCCCATCAACTCGGCGGAGCGCCCGGTAGCAAACACCACCTCACGCATGGTGATGCAGAAGTTATCCTGCGCGTAGGCGTAGCCGAAGCCGTAGCCGAGGCCCGACCAGTCATTGGCCTTGATGTGGGGGATGCCATAGTCGGTGCGGCGAATTTCTGCAGAGTATTTGGACTGCACCTGCGGATTGTCATTGGAATCACTGCAGGCACTGACAAGTGTGGCCAGCAGGCAGGTGAGCAAGAATTTACGTGACATGATGATCCTCAGTGTTTTTATGTGGCATAGCTGCATTATGGAGATTTGTCCAAGCTCCGAAAAGTATTAACGACAGGCCCCGGGGCAGTAACGGTATAAGGGGTTATTCTCCCGTATGATGTTATGCTTTTCGCTCAGTGCTTGTGCCGGAGGTGCCGATGTTGCAGATACCGAAAGATTTGAACAGCCTGTCCAGCGATTGGCTGGCCCATGTATTGGACGCACCGCTTGCGGGTTTTAAGGTAATCGATGCCAACTCCGGCACCACCGGGCGCGCCGTTCTGGAACTAGACTATGCGGAAGCGGTAGAACTACCGCGTCGGCTATTCGTGAAGCTGCCACCCACAGATGAAATGCAGCGCGCGTTCGTCACCTCCAGCGGCATGGGGCAACGCGAGGCCCACTTCTACGAGAGCTTGTCTGGTGAGGTGCCGGTGCGTGTGCCGCGCTGCTACTTTGCCGCCAGCGATGACGCGGGAGAGGCCTACATCATGCTGCTGGAAAACCTGGTGGACAGCGGCTGTACTTTCAATAACGCGGGTACGCGCTATTCCCTGGACTACATCCGCCAGGTGCTGGCGGCATTTGCTCGCCTGCATGCCCGCTACTGGGACTCGCCACGCTTTGCTTCGGATCTGGCCTGGGTGCAGCCGCCACTACAGCACGAGATCGCGGTACACCTCATTGCCCAGGCATTGGAAATGCACGCTGCCACTATGCCCGCAGTGTTTCGCGACATGGGCGAATTGTATCTGTCGCACGCCGATGCGATTCATCGCTTGTGGCACCGCGGAGCGCCGACCCTGATACACGGCGATGTGCACGACGCGAACCTGTTTTTTGATGGTGATGAACCGGGCTTCCTCGACTGGGCACTGGTGGCGCGAGGGCCAGCGCTGCGCGATGTGGGCTATTTCCTGGCGGGTACGCTGACGCCACAGGACCAGCGCGACCGGGGGCGGGACATGCTGGCCTACTACCGTGAACAACTGCTGGCACTCGGCGCGCCCGCACCACCGGCGCAGGAATTGTGGCAGCAATACCAGTGGCATGCGGCCTATGTGTGGGTAGGAGCGACAGTAACGCTGGCGATGGGGGACGCCTGGCAGCCGGTCAACTACGTGATGGCCTCACTGGAACGCCTGCACTCTGCGATGGACAGCCTTGGTTCGGTAGCGGCGATACGCGCAGCGCTCTAGGCATTCACCCCGGGGAAATGGTACTCGTGGCCCCACAGGTCGCCCTCGACACTGACGGTGGGTACGTAGTTCTCCCAGTCAATCAACACGCCATCGTAGCCGTATTCCACGGCAATGCCGCCGGGCGCCAGAATATAGATGGAACACATATTGTCGTTCACATGGCGGCCCAGTGTAGCGAGGAAGTGCGCTCCGGCTGCTTGCGCGCGCTTCATCGCCTTGCCTACCTCATCCAGCGTTTGCACCTCGACCATGACATGTACCACGCCTAGCGGATGGGGGCCATTGAACAGCGCCACGGAGTGCTGGCGCGGGTTGTTGGCGTGCATAAAGTTGATTTTCATACCTTCCATGCCCGGCGGGTACAGGGTGTCGGTGAGACCCGTGCCGAGAAACTGTGTGTAGAAAGCCGTTGTCGTGTCGAGATCCGGGGCGGGCAGCACGCAGTGGCCAAAGCCCATGTCACCAGTCTGCTGGTAGGTGGTGACAAAGCCGCTGACGCCGGTGGGGGAGGTCAGTGGCACGTAATCCAGCTTGCGTCCCCAGTACAGTTCCAGCGTATTGCCAGCGGGGTCCTGTACCGTGGCGAATGCGCTGACGGAGCGTCGCTGCGCTTCTGCGGCTGATCCCGCTGTAACGGTATGTCTTGCACCGGTCAGCGCATCGAGCGCGGCTTGCCATGACGCGGCACTGGGAAATTCCAGGCCAACGGCAATCAGTTTGTCTGCGGTACCCGGCTCAATCATGAAACGGAACGGGTGGTCATCCATGCGCAGAAATCTTGCCCCGGCGGCATCGGCGCGCTGTGCGTCCATCAGGCCGAGCACACCGGTGCCGAACTCCATCCATGCCGCAGTGTCTGTTGACGCAATTCTCAAGTATCCAACAGCGGAAACTGACATAGGTTTACTCCTGGTTCATGGGTGCAGGTGGTTTTTACTGCCGACTATTATGGGCGATTTTTCGCCACGGGGAAGGCGCGCAACGGCATTCTGAGGCCGCTGGTACAAGTAAAGCAACCCTTAACCGGGATTGCGATATGGAGGGTATACAGTTTGTTAGCGTCGACGTGCCCGTGGACCAGGCGATCCCGCCCGAGTAGGCAACGACAGCGCTGCCCCCGCGCAGTGCGCAGCCGCACAAAAACATAAGGCGATACTGGACGTTTACTTGCGCTTTGGATCAGTCAAACATTTGCTTTTATTGTTTAAACTCAAGTGGTGCCAATTCTAGTTTGCTGTCCCGTGGCATGAAGCCTGAATTCATTATTTTGATATATTCCTTGAGTTTACTTTCAGCCTCCGACAGTTCCTCAAAAGGGCCTTCCATCGTTCCTTCCCGAGTATTGAAAAACCATTTGCCGTTGTTCTTAAAAAATCGGCCTGATCGAAAGCGTGTTCGATGCGTTAAGTCAGTTTTTCGTTTCTCCGTCATTTGCCCAATTCCAATAACTGTTCTAACTGGTCAAATCTTACTTCAACAATCGCACTCTCGTAATTGATAACTATGCAGGTACTGTGCGATGGATCACAGATCGACTAAGCCAAATTTCCTCACCACTACAAACCGCTGCCTAAAATAGCCACTACAAGCACAGTAGATGCGCACTACTAGTGTATATCGGGATGGTCCTCAGGAGCGGAAAAATCTGTACTTATCTACACATTTATCTCGTCCTTATTGTTGCAGATGGGCATCATTTCCCTTATTGGAAGAAGCCTGCAGGAGCAACAAGTGGAAGAGGTTGATATATATAAGCTGCGTCTCCAGATCGAAGGAGTGCCAAGTGAGTACTGGTCTACAGAGCAGCTGGAAGCCTACAGGGATGGACTGATGGCCTACGCAAGAGGAGATCAACGGATGTTTAGTGTTGGCCCTATGGCCTCTCGCGAAAGGGCTATAACTGGTGAACTTAATCGTAGGTCCAAGCTAGCGCAACTGGCACTGGAACCGGAACCGGAACCGGAACCGGAACTGGAACGGGAGCAGGAACTGGAATCTGGGCTATTGGTGGCGAATCGCGCGCTCCACGATACTTACCCGTCGCGTAAAGTGTTGTACGGGTTTGCCCTATTTGGGTTGCTACTGGGGGGGCTTGGGTTAGGAGTCTTATTAGCCTAGTTGGAATGCCCCTTGAATGGGACAGATTTGCGCAAGTAGAAGTCAAAGCACATAAAAGCACGATATAAGAAGGGACTCAATGCCTGGGGTGTGCATCCCCTAAGTGGAGATTGCCGCGTCGCGATTGATCCGAATCAATCCCAGGTAATACACGATCGGTGCAACTACCCAGATCAACTGCGGCAACACGTTATAACCCTGTTCGCCAATGGTCAGTCAGTAGGTAATCCCCCCCGATGATCTGAAATGTCATGTTCACGTGATCCTTTGCGTCATTGAGTGGCCGGTCCGGCTCACTGATACTGGCTGCCCAGAATCCCCACCCCACCAAGGAGGGCTGTGACTGTGTCGCAACCGGAAATCCTCAACCAGGCCTTTGAGCTTGGCTTTACCTATACCCGCTCCACCGGCCCGGTGGTCGGTCGTTTCCTGACCGGGCTCAAGAACCGCAGCATCGTCGGCATCAAGGCCAGCGATGGCCGGGTGGTGGTGCCGCCTATGGAGTACGACCCCGTGACCGCCGCAGAGCTCAGTGAGTTCGTTGAGGTAGGGCAGCAAGGAGAAATCGTCAGTTTCGCCTGGGTCAAGGAACCGCGGGAGGCCCACCCCATGCAGGTACCCTTTGCCTGGGCGATGATCAAACTCGATGGCGCGGATGTGCCCATGATCCACTGCGTGGCTGCGACTGCCGAAAATGATATTGCCACCGGCGCGCGCGTCGAGGCGGTGTGGGCGGATGAAACCATCGGCTTCATCACCGATATTCGCTGCTTCAAACTGGTATAGGAGAGAGCAGGTTATGAGCGACGAACAGCAAGCGATTACCGGTATTAAGGCGCCGGTCTATCTCAAATACAATTTTACGGCCGGAGCGGCACCATCACGGTTTCTCGTCCAGATCAAGAAGGGTGTGCTGACTGGCCAGCGCTGTCCGAAGTGTGCCGGCGTGTATGTGCCACCGCGCGGCTCCTGTGCCGCCTGCGGTGTACCTACCGAGGAAGAGGTGGTGCTGTCCGACAAGGCCACGGTGCAATCCTTCACGATAGTGTCCATCCCCATCCCCAACAACCCGATCCAGCCGCCCTACATCATTGCCAATGTCGTGCCGGACGGTGCCAGCGTCTCGTTTATCCACTTACTGAGCGAGTGTGTGAATGAGGACATTCATATCGGCCAGCGCGTGCAGGCGGTGTGGAAACCAAAAGCCGAATGGGATTACGCGATGGACAACATCCGCTATTTCAAGCCTATCGACGAACCTGATGTGCCGGTGGAAAAAATCGGTAAATTAGCAGCCACCGGCTGGGAGGGCTAACCAATGAAACAAATTGCAATAGTAGCTTACCAGCAGTCTGATGCTGTTTCTGATGCGGGCGCGGTCAACGAGGTAGAGCTGATCATGCCGGTGCTGGCGCGCACATTCAAGCAGGTCGGCCTCAACAACGCGCAGGATGTGGATTTCGTGTGTTCCGGTAGTTGCGACTACCTGCAGGGTGCGGCCTTTGCCTTCGTGGCGGGTGTCGACGCCCTCGGTGCGGTGCCGCCGATCAAGGAATCCCATGTGGAGATGGACGCGGCCTGGGCATTGTATGAGTCCATCCTCAAGATACGTATGGGCCATGCCGATTCGGCGCTGGTCTATGGCTTTGGCAAGTCGTCCCCGGGCGAGCTGCCTATCGTGCTGTCGCAGCAGCTTGATCCCTATTACATGGCGCCGCTGTGGGTAGACAGCATTTCCCTGGCGGCGCTGCAGGCGCGCCTGATGCTGGACCAGGGCCTGATTACCGAGCGCGATATGGCCGAAGTGGTGTCCCGCTCGCGGCGCAATGCCATGAACAACCCGCATGCCCAGCTGTCCGGGGATGTGTCTGTCGACGACGTGCTGGCCCAGCCAACCTATGTGTCACCGCTGCGCAAGGGCGACTGCTGCCCGGTGTCTGATGGAGCCAGCGCGGTCATTATCGCCACTGTAGAGCAGGCGAAGGAGTGGGGCGTGCCCTACGCGATTATCAGCGGTATCGATCATTGTATTGAAACCCACAACCTGGGTATGCGCGACCTTACCGACTCGGTGTCCACGCGCACTGCGGCAGAGCGAGCAGGTCTAAAAAACGGCAAGGTGGATGTGGCGGAGCTGTACGCGCCCTTCAGTCACCAGGAAATCATTCTCACCCGCGCCCTGGGCCTGGGTAAGGACACCAGCGTCAATCCCAGCGGTGGCGTGCTGGCCGGTAACCTGATGATGGCATCGGGCCTGTCCCGTATCGGTGAAGTGTTCAACCGTATTGTGAGCGGAGAGGCCGCGCGGGGTATCGCCCACGCGACCTCAGGCCCCTGCCTGCAGCACAACCTGGTAACCGTATTGGAGAAAGCGTAATGGCAAATTTGGCAGCGGTGGTCGGCATAGGCCAGACCAAATACACCACCAAGCGGTTGGATGTGTCGATAGCGGGCCTGGTGCGCGAGGCGGCGGTAAACGCGCTACAGGATGCGGATTTGACCTGGGATGATATCGAAGCGGTCATCATCGGCAAGGCACCCGATATGTTCGAGGGTATCATTATGCCTGAAGCGTACCTGACCGATGCGCTCGGCTGTAACGGCAAACCCATGCTGCGCGTGCACACCGCCGGTTCCGTGGGAGGTTCCACCGCGCTGGTGGCGGCGTCCCATGTGCAGAGTGGCACTTTCAAGCGCGTACTGACGGTGTCCTTTGAGAAACAGTCAGAGTCCAATGCCATGTGGGCACTGTCCAATCCGCAGCCTTTTTCCACGCACCTCAATGCCGGTGCTGGCGGCTATTTCGCGCCCATCATCCGCGAGTACATGCGCCGCTCCAATGCGCCCTATAACGTGGGCATCAAGGTGGCGGTGAAGGATCGCCTGCACGGCGCGCGCAATCCGCTGGCGCATTTGCAGAAACCCGACATCACGATGAAGGAAGTGGAGGACTCGTTCATGTTGTGGGACCCGATCCGCTTTCTGGAGTCTTGTCCCTCCTCGGACGGTGCCTGTGCGATGGTCATCGCCAACGAGGAACTGGCGAAAAAGTCACCGAAGCCGCCGGCGTGGATTCGCGGCGGCGCCATGCGCTCGGAGCCGACCATTTACGCGGGCCGCGACGAGGTCAATCCACAGGCCGGTCGCGACTGCGCGGCGGATGTGTACAAGCAGGCGGGCATCACCAATCCGCGCAAGGACCTGGACTGCGCAGAGGTGTACGTGCCGTTCAGCTGGTACGAGCCCATGTGGCTGGAGAACCTCGGCTTCGCGCCGGTAGGGGAGGGCTGGAAGTTAACCATGTCAGGCGCGACCTCGCTGGATGAAGGCGGCGATATTCCCTGGAACTGCTCCGGCGGTGTACTGTCGTCCAATCCTATTGGCGCGTCCGGTATGATCCGTTTTGCCGAGGCGGCGCGCCAGGTGCGCGGTGACGCAGGTGCGCACCAGGTGCCGGGTGCAAAACTGGCACTGGGCCATGCCTACGGTGGCGGAGCACAATTTTTTGCCATGTGGGTGGTCGGTTCCAAGAAGTCGTAAGCGACACTTCTTACAGGATGAAGGAGAAAGACGAGTATGGCCAAGCATTATAATATCGCCGACCTCTATGAGATGGTGGCAGACAAGGTCCCCACCCGCAGTGCACTGGTGTGTGGTGCGCAGCGCGCCACGTATGCCGAGTTGGAGCAGCGGGCCAACAAACTGGCGCACTATCTCAGCAAGCAGGGGGTGAAGGCCGGGGACCATGTCGGCCTGTACCTGTACAACTGCAATGAGTACCTCGAGGGCATGCTCGCCTGCTTCAAGATTCGCGCGGTACCGATCAACGTCAACTATCGCTATGTCGAGGAAGAACTGCTGTACATCTTTGACAATGCACACATGGTTGCCTGTATCCACAATCAGGAATTCATACCGCACATTAATCATGTGCGAAAATCTGTGCCTGACCTGAAAACATTTATCTATGTGAAGGATGACTCCGGTTGTGACCCTGCGCTGATTGGTGCGGTGGAGTATGAAGCGTCCATGGTTGGGCAAAGCGACAAGCGCGATTTTGCCGAGCGTGGGGATGACGATCTTTTCATTCTCTATACCGGCGGTACCACCGGCATGCCCAAGGGTGTGATGTGGCCGCACAAAGCCGTGTTCTTTGCCGCGATGGGCGGCGGCGGCTGGTTTCACCCTGACGGCGCGATCACCGATCCGGAGCAGATCGCCGGTCGCGTGGGCGATTTCCCGATTGTCGGTATGGCGCTGGCGCCACTGATGCACGGGGCCTGCTGGTGGTATGCCTGTATCCAGCTGTTGGCAGGTAACTCCGTGGTACTGAATCCGGGCCGCTCGCTGGTCGGAGAGGACGTCTGGGATATCGTTGCGAAGGAGAAGGTCAATTCCATCTCCATCGTTGGCGATGCCATGGCCGTGCCGCTGCTGGATGCGCTGGCGGCGAACGCCGGGCGCTGGGACCTGAGTGCCGTGTTTAATATCGGCTCCGGTGGTGCGGTGTTCTCCGAAAGCAAGCAAGAAGCATTCCGCCAGTGTTTCCCCAACGTCTTTATCTCCAATTCCTTCGGCTCCTCCGAGAGCGGCAACATGGGCTTCGATGGCGGCGGCAAGAAAGGCCAGGGCCTGGGCAACGTGGTCAAGAGCGAGTTCATGTCGGTGATCAGCGATGTTGAAGGAGAGCCGCACCGCCATGTGGAACGCGGCGAAATGGGTATTTTCGCGCGCAGCGGCCACATTCCGGTCGGTTACTACAATGATCCGGTGAAGACCGCCAAGACTATCGTTACCGTCGATGGCAAACCCTGGTTGCTGCTCGGTGACGAAGCGCGCCGCGAGGATGACGACAGCATCACGGTGTACGGTCGCGGTTCCAACTGCATCAACTCCGGCGGCGAGAAAATTTTCCCGGAAGAGGTGGAGCAGGCACTCAAGGCCAACCCTGATATTTTTGACTGCCTCGTGGTCGCTACGCCCGATGAGCGCTTCGGCAGTCGCGTCACCGCAGTGGTAGCCGCGCGCGGTGGTGCCAAGCTAAACCTGAAGGCGGTGCAGGAACACGCGCGCCAACACATTGCCGGTTACAAGGTGCCGCGCGAATTGCATGTGGTGGACGAGGTGCCGCGCGCTCCCAGCGGTAAACCGGCGTATCCCAAGGCGCTGGAAATCGCACTGGCCGGGAAGCACAAGGTCGGCTGAGCAGCATTAAACGAAACGCAAGAGAGGGAAGTTAATCGTGGCCGAACTGAGTATCAGTACCAAGAACTGCATCGTGGAGCAAGAGGGCGCTGTGTTGATTGTGACCCTTAATCGCCCCGAGGCCAAGAACGCCTTCAGTCCGGAAATGCTGTTGGGCCTGTACAAGGCCTGGCGCTTGCTGGAGGAGGACGACACGCTGATGTGCGCCATCCTCACCGCCAACGGCGACACCTTCTGCGCGGGCATGGACCTCAAGGCCGGTGCCGATGGTCAGCAGCGCTCCACCGAGGAATTTATGGAGCTGATGGGCAAGGTGCCGAATATTCACTGGCAGGCACTGCTGCGCGACAACCGGCCCAACAAGCCGTTGATTCTCGCGGTGGAAGGCTATGCCCTGGCTGGTGGTACCGAGATTCTGGCGGGCACCGACATCCGAGTCGCCGCTGAGGACGCCACCTTCGGCGTCACTGAAGTCGCGCGCGGCCTGTATCCGATGGCCGGTTCGAGTATTCGCCTGCCGCGGCAGATTCCCTACTGCCTGGCGGCGGAGATATTGCTGCTGGGTCGCCACGTTACCGCACGCGAAGCGCTGGACTGGGGTTTGGTCAATCGCCTGGTGCCGAAGGGCCAGGCGCTCGTGGAGGCGAAGAAGATCGCTGCGCAGATCTGCGAGACGGGCCCGCTGGCACTGCGCGCGATCACCCGGTCGCTGCGCGAGATCCAGACCGACGTGAAGGAAGCGGATGCCATGCTGCTCTCAGATGAACTGGCCAATCCGGTATTTGCTTCGGCTGACGCGCGCGAGGGCATGAAGGCCTTCAAGGAGAAGCGCAAGGCCAATTTCACCGGTAAGTAGGAGAGTAACCATGACCGACCGAGCCGCCATTTTTGATGAGATTGTTGCCGCACGACACTCCCTGCGCGCCTTCCTGCCGCAAGCGGTAGAGCCTGACATACTCGCGACGATTTTTGCCGTGGCGCAGCGCGCGCCCAGTAATTGCAACAGCCAGCCCTGGATCACGCATGTGGTGTCTGGTGCAAAACTGGAAATACTGCGCAGCGAGATGCCGCAGCGTTTTGTCGCGGGCAACATCAGCATGGATTTCCCGTACGAGGGCGTGTATCACGGTGTCTACAAGGAACGCCAGTATGGCGCAGCGCAGGCTTTATACTCTGCGGTAAAACTGGCACGGGAAGACAAGGCTGGTCGCAATGTACAGTTCATGCGCAACTTCACGTTTTTCGATGCGCCGCATGTGGCCTTTCTATTCCTGCCTGAGCCCTTTGGCCTGCGCGAAGCCGCGGACCTTGGCATGTACGCCCAGACGCTGATGCTGACCCTGACCGCACACGGCCTTGGTAGTTGCCCGCAGACCGCGCTCAGTTTTCAGGCGGGCTTTGTGCGCGAGCAACTCGGTCTGGACGCCAGTAATAAACTGCTGTTCGGCTTGTCCTTTGGTTATCCGAATTGGGATGCCCCTGCTAATACCTGTTGGACAGATCGCGCCACAGGCACCGATGCGGTGACATTCCACTCCTAGCACGTAGCAGGTATTGCCATGACCGACCTCATACTCACCGACAACCAGGGCGGTGTGCTGGTGGTGACCCTGAATCGCCCCGCGAAGAAAAACGCCATCAACACACAGATGTGGATAGATCTGCGCGATACGTTCCGGGCTGCGGCTGCCGATGACGACGTGGTGTGCGTCTTGTTGTGTGGTGCCGGCGAACATTTCTGCTCCGGTGTGGATCTCGCCAGTTTTGGTGAGGTGGGAGCGGGGCAGGAGCACCCGTTTGAGTCCGCCGCGCGCGCGGTGGTGGAATTCGATAAGCCGTTGGTGGCGGCAGCGCAGGGCGTGGCGATTGGCGGCGGCGCTACCGTGCTGTTCCATGCGGACATTGTCTACGTCGGCCAGAGCCTGCGCATGCGCCTGCCCTTTGCCAGCCTCGGTCTGGTGCCGGAGTGGGGTAGCAGCTATATGCTGCAGGCCAATATCGGGGCGCAACGGGCGGCGGAATTATTTTATACCGCGCAGTGGATAGACGCGGACAAGGCGCACAGTTGTGGCATCGCTGCCGCTGTGTTGCCCGACGCCGACCTGTTTGAGCATGCCATGTCGAAGGCGCAGGAGATTGCCCAGTGGCCGGTCAACTCGTTGCGCGAAATCAAGCGCTCGCTGCGCATGCACCACCTGCCTGCCATCGACGCGGCCATTACGGCCGAGCAGGCGGGGATGCAGCGCCAGGCGGGCTCTCCCGAAAATATTGAGGCGATCACCGCCTTTATGGAAAAACGCCCGCCGAATTTTAGAAAGCGCTAAGCGCTGACCGGTATGGCAAGCCCGACGATTTTCCGGCGTTCGCGCGTGATTCACTTTATGTGATTGGCCTTACAAGAATAGCGTTTTAAGCAGCAAGCCGATCAACGCACAGCCGGCGATGACATGAATCACATTGCGTTTGAAACGAAACAGCGCAATGGCAGCACCCACCGCGATCAGGGCCGATACCCAATCGAAGGTGCCGGCAAAGCCCTGCGGCCACAGCACGTGGTAGCCAAAGAACAGGGCCAGACTCAAGATAACGCCAACCACAGCGGCAGTGATGGCCGTCAACGGGGCAGTGAATTTGAGATCGCCGTGGGTGGATTCCACCAGCGGGCCTCCAGCGAGAATAAACAGGAAGGACGGCAGAAATGTGAACCAGGTAACCAGGCTGGCCGCCACCGCTCCGGCAAGGAACACCTGATCGGGTCCGAATACCTGTTTTACATAGGCGCCGACGAAGCCGACGAACGCCACGACCATGATCAGCGGACCCGGCGTCGTTTCGCCTAGTGCCAGGCCGTCAATCATTTGCGTGGGTGTGAGCCATTGGTAGTGGCCTACAGCGCCTTGATACACGTAGGGCAGTACCGCGTAGGCCCCGCCGAATGTCAGCAGAGCGGCCTTGGTAAAGAACCAGCTCATCTGGGTTAGCGTGTGATCCCAGCCACAGGTGACCATCAGCAGTCCCATCGGCACGGCCCACAACACCGCGCCTGCCACGGCCACGCCAGCGAGGCGGTACCCATTGAATTTGGCATGCTCGGGTGTCGGCGTATCGTCATCTATGAGCGCTGGGCCGAATGACGTGTCGGCAGTGCCGTGTCCGCCACCCGCTTTGAACATGTCCGGGGCAACCCGTCCACCCACATAGCCGATCAGGGCGGCTGTGGCGATGATGGCTGGAAAAGGGACATTGAGGGTGAAGATCGCCACGAAGGAGGCAGCAGCAATGGCCCATAGCCAGTTGTTCTTGAGAGCCCGCGAGCCGATGCGGTGCGCAGCTTGCACCACAATCGCGGTCACCGCAGGCTTGATCCCATAAAACAGTCCCGCCACTATCGGCACTTCTCCAAAGGCGATATATACCCATGACAATGCAATCAGGATGAACAATGACGGCAGTACAAACAGGACGCCCGCCAGCAGGCCTCCCCGGGTTCGATGCATTAGCCAACCGATGTAGGTGGCCAGTTGCTGTGCCTCTGGCCCCGGCAGCAACATGCAGTAGTTAAGCGCGTGGAGAAAGCGTCGCTCTGAAATCCAGCGGCGGTGTTCCACCAGTTCCTGGTGCATGATTGCAATTTGTCCGGCCGGACCACCAAAGCTGATAAAGCCAAGTTTGAGCCAGAACCAGAACGCGTCCAGCAGGCTTACCGATGCTGGCCTCGAACTACCCGCGTCGACGGGCAACGCCCTGGATTTACTCATGTGAATACGCCTCCTTCAAAATGACGGTCGATGCGCTGAACACTATTCATAGGTGCGCCGGTATGTGGCTAAAGCAGGCACCACTGACACCGGCACGCCATTCACGACGCTGGTGCCTGAAGGGGCGTCCATCTCATTGTCGTCAACCAGGTCGTTGGCGGAAATGCCCGGTGTTTTACTGCTGGCCACGGATTGTTGCGTACCTTTGTAAGTGTGGCCAAAGCCATGCGGCAGGCTCACGACGCCGGGCATGATGCTGTCCGTGATTGTGACTTCAGCTTCAAATTCGCCTACCTTCGACGTAATTCTCGCCATGCCCCCCGGGCTGAGTCCGATGCGCCGGGCATCCTGCGGGTTGAGCAGCAGGGTGCAGCGGTTTCTGCCGCGCGCGTAGTTGTTCAGGTTGTGCAGCCAGGAGTTCATATCGCGAATGTGGCGGCGGCCGATCAGCAGCAACTGGTCGCCGGGGCCCTTGTCCAGCGCCCGCTCCAAGCGTTTGAGATCAGCGGTGATAATATCGGGCGCAATATTGATGCGCTTGTTGTTGGTCGCCAGCAGTTGTGGCAGGCGCGGCCGCAGCGGGCCCAGATCGATACCGTGGGGAGACTGTTTGAGTTGCGTAAGGGTTAAGCCCTCGCCGTTGAACTTATCGCCGTAGGGTCCGGCCCGCAGCATGATATCCAGAAGGCGCTCTGGTCCCTCATGCAAGGCAGTTTTTTGCTTGATGTCCTCCACCGATAAATGCGCCAGCTCCGGGGCGTTGGCCTGCAACTGGGCGATCATGCCGTCGAGCATCATGGCTTCCAAATCTGTTCGCGTCATGCCGTGCATGCGCGCCGTCACCTCGTTGATGATCTGCCATTGCTCCAGCGCCGCGCGATCGGGGGCGAACACCTGCGGCGAGTACTGGGCAAAGTTGCGCACGCAAGTCGCACTGAACAGGAAATCGTAATTGCTGTGTTCCAGTTGGGTGGTTGAGGGGATGATGATATCGGCCTGGCTGGTGGTCTCGTTAATGTAGAAATCAAAGGCCACCATAAAATCCAGCGTGTCCAGCGCCGCGTGGATGCGTTTGCCGTTGGGCACACTGAGCACCGGGTTGCCCGCGACGGTGATCAGGGCCCGCACCTGGTGCTCGCCGCGCAGTTCCATTTCCTCGGCCATCAGTGAGGCGGGCAACATGCCCATGTATTCCGGAAAGCCACGCGCTTTCGATTGCCAACGGTTATAACCCAGTTCCGGCGGTGCAGCCGCGGGGTCGTTGTGGGCGGTGGCAGGGCGCGGAAACATGGCGCCGCCCGTGGCATCGAGGCGGCCCGTGAGGATATTGACCACGTCCACCAGCCAGGAGGCCAGCGTGCCAAACTGTTGGGTGCAGAGGCCGATACGGCCGTACAGCACCGGCGCATTCGCGCCGCAAAAATCGTTCACCAGTTGACGCAGTCGAGCAGCGGGTACACCGGTGATGGCGGCCACTGTCTCAGGAGTATAGGGTGCACTGAGAGTGGCAAGTTTTTCGATGCCATCGGTGAAGTCCGCCAACCTGCCGGGCGCAACCCTGCCGGTGGCGAATAGCTCATGCACAAACGCCATCAGCAAAAATGCATCAGTGCCCGGCCGGATAAACAGGTGCTGGTCGGCAATATCAGCGGTTTCGGTGCGGCGCGGGTCGATCACCACCACACTGCCACCGCGCTGTTGAATAGCTTTTAACCGGTTCTCAATATCCGGCGCTGACATCAGCGAGCCCTGCGACACCATCGGATTGCCGCCCATGCACACAAAAAAATCCGTATGGTCGATATCGGGAATGGGAAATACCCAGCCGTTGCCGTAGAGCAATTCACAACTTAAGTTTTTCGGTTGCTGGTCGACCGAGCCGGCGGAGAAGAAGCGCTCGGTATTGAGCAGCGTGATAAACATCTGGGTATAGATCTGCGTACCGAAGTTGTGGCCGTTGGGATTGCCGTAGTACATCGCGATAGCGTCCTTGCCATGCTGCTCACGAATAGTGGCGAGTCGTTGTGCGGTTTCAGCAAGCGCCTCTTCCCAACTGATTTCCTGCCACTTGCCAGCAATTTTTTTAACCGGCCTCGTGAGTCGTTCGGGATCTTCGTAGATATAGCGAAAGGCCTGCGACTTGGCGCAGACGTAACCCCTGGAGCGGTGATTGTCAGGGTCACCCTTGATCGACACGACCTGCCGGGCGTTGCGATCCACTTCCAGCACCAGGCCGCAGCTGGCTTCGCAGGTGGGACAGCTGCGGTATATTGTTTCGATTGTCATGTCCTTGCCTCGTTGAATTTATGTATTATCAACAGCCCAGGAGATATTATCTGAAATACGGGTATGCGAGATATTCAGGAAGTTATACCAAGGGAGGATTGTGTGATCTGCCCAATGCCAGCGCCCGTATACAACGCCACTTTGACTCTTTGGACGAACTAAGGAAATCGCTATGAAATTCGCCTACCACGCCACTATGTGCCCGCCCGACCAGTACCTGCCGCTGGTCCTGGCCGCAGAGGCTGCCGGGTTCGATACCTTTACGCTTCCGGACAGTATCTGTTATCCGAAGGAGGGGTCCGACGTGTACCCCTACAACGACGATGGCACGCGCGAGTTTCTGGACGGCGTGCCTTTCCTGGAGCCGTTCATCGCCATTCCCTACCTGGCGGCCAAAACCGAGACGTTGCGCTTCACGACCTCGGTCATAAAGCTCGCCATTCGCCAGCCTGTCATTGTTGCCAAGCAGCTGTCCAGTCTTGGAGTCATGATCGGGGACCGCTTCGGTTTCGGGGTTGGCATCAGCCCCTGGCCGGAAGATTTCCTCGCCGCGCAGATTCCCTGGGAAAATCGCGGCAAACGCATGGACGAGATGATGGAAATCATCAACGGCTTAATGAGCGGAGAGTATTTCGGTTACGACGGCGAGATCTTCCAGCTGGATCCTATCAAACTGTGCCCGGTCCCTGACCACCACATTCCCCTGCTGGTGGGTGGCCACGCCAAGCCCGCGTTGCGCCGCGCGGCCAAGCTGGGAGATGGCTGGATTTCCGCTGGCTCATCGCTAATGGAACTGCAGCAGATGATTGACGCTATCCAGACACTGCGTAAGGAGTGTGGTCGCGACCACCTGCCATTTGAATACCATGCCATGACCGAGGCGGCGTACACGGTAGATGGCCTGCACAACCTGGTGGATGCCGGTGTGACAGAGGTCATCATCGCGTTTCGTAATCCCTACAACGCCGAACCCGATACCCAGACCATCGAGCAGAAAATCGGCATGATCAACTGGTACGCAGAGAACGTGATCCATCCTTACCGCACTGCGTGAGGGTGGCGCGGCGCCATTCACTCTGGCGCTGTATCGGTTTGTTCAGGGTTGGGACGGGAGGGCGAACGGGTTGTTGTCATTTGCTCCGGCGCCTCGTTGGCCACCAGGCGTGCCAGCTTGGGTTTGAGCCATATTTCAAAGTCGTCAATCAATTCATACACCACCGGCACTAACACCAGGGACAGCAGGGTGGAACTGATCAGTCCGCCGATCACAGCGATGGCCATGGGTGCGCGAAACGCACCACCGGCACCAATAGCCAGCGCCGTCGGTAGCATCCCGGCCGCCATAGCCACGGTGGTCATGACAATGGGACGGGCACGCTCGCGGCAGGCGCGCAGGATCGCTTCGTGTTGGGTAGCACCCGCGCGCTCGGCCTCGATGGCAAACTCTACCAGCAGAATAGAGTTCTTTGCCGCCAGGCCCATGAGCATCAGCAGACCGATCAGCGCTGCCACACCCAGTTCATTCTGCGCAATCAGCAGGCCCGCAAAAGCGCCGGCGAGCGACAGCGGTAGCGCTGTCAAAATCGTGATGGGCTTAAAGAAGCTGTGAAACAGCAGCACCATCACTGCAAAAATGAGTCCGACGCCCGCCAGCATGGCGCCGCTGAAGTTGGCGAACAAATCCGCCATGCGCTCGCTGTCGCCGTAAAGCGGTTGCGTAATGCCCTCGGGCAGGGCCTGCATTACCGGCAGCTCGTGGATGGCCTTGTTAGCATCACCCAGCGAGATACCATTGAATTGGGCCTCAACGATGGTGCGACGTTGCCGGTCATACCGATCTATCCTTGCCACGCCCGCCTGGAACGAAATGTTTGCTACGGCCGAGAGCGGTATCAGCTTGCCGGAGGTCGTGGGTACCCGCAGGTTGCGCAGGGTGGACAGATCGGCACGTGCTTCATCGGGCAGCCGGACCCGGATTGACACGCGCTGCTCGCCAGTATTGAACTTGGCGGAGTTCGAATCGACGTCGCCCAGGGTGGCGACCCGCGCGATGGCGCCCAGCGTCTCGGCGCTTACGCCGAGACGCGCGGCCTCGTCGGGTTTGGGTGTGATGACAAGTTCTGCGCCCGGCCGCGGTGTGCGCTGGTGCACGTTGCTCAGGCCCGGCACATCGCGCATCTGGCGTTCCAGGGTAAGGGCGGTGGCTTCCAGTGCCGCGGTGTCTTCACCCGTGAGGACAATCTGGATGGTAGTGCTACCACCACCGCCACTGCGGTCAAATCCGATCCGGACATCCGGGATACTCATGATCAGCGGTTGCAGATCTGCCTGGATCTGCTGTGTAGTTCGGGTTCGATCGGGCGCGAGCAATACCGTCACGCTGCCGGAGCGAATATCACCGTCCAGATTCCCTGAACCGACCAGCGTAAAGACATTGTCTACATCGGGCAGTGCCAGCAGCTTGTTCGTGAGCAGGTCGCTGCGGCTGCGCATGTCGGACAATGTGGCCCCTGGTGCGCCTTCCAGGGTCATCTGAATGATGCCATTGTCTTCCGGTGGCGTGACACCCACCGGCAGTAGCGTTGCGAGGAACAGCGAGCCAATGGTAAGGCCCGCCCCCGTTGCCACTGACAGCCAGCGGTGCGCTAGGGCGAAATCCAGGGTCCGGCGATACAGACCCTCGAACGGCGGTGGCGGCTGGGGATTTTTTGCCGGTTGAATGAAATAAGCCGCTAACAAGGGCGTCAACATCCGGGCCACCAACAGCGAGAACAATACGGCGATGGCGACAGTAAAACCGAATTCCTTGAAAAACTGTCCGGCGAAACCGCTCATAAAGGCTACCGGGAGAAAAACCACCACGATGGTCAGTGTCGTGGCCAGGACGGCGAGCCCGATCTGGTCGGCGCCTTCCATCGCAGCGTCGTAGGGGTTTTGCCCAGCCTCCACCCGCTTCTGGATGTTCTCTATCTCAACAATCGCGTCGTCCACCAGAATGCCGATAACCAGCGTCAGAGCCAGCAGGGTTATCATATTGAGACTGAAGCCCATGTAGTGCATGACGGCAAAGGCAGGAATGAGCGATACAGGCATCGCGAGCGCGGTGATCACGGTAGCCCGCCAGCTGCGCAGGAACAGCCATACCACCAGCGCCGCCAGCACCATCCCCTCCAGCAGTGAATTCAGGGTCGCGGTGAAACTGGCCTGGGTGCCGGTGGCAACTGAGTAGATTTGTTGGAAGTGCAAGTCGGGAAAGTCCTTGGCCAACTGCGCCGTGGCGCGCTTGATTTCGCGGGCCACCGCCACATCGGAGGCCTTGGGCGTTTTCATCACCTGGAAGCCGACCACAGACTGGCCGTTGAGGTCGGCAAAGCCACGGCGTTCTGCGGCACCGCTGGCGACAGTGGCTACATCGGCGAGGCGAATTTCACGCCCCGCGCTGGTCGATAACACCATGTCACCAAGGGACTCGACAGTGACCGCCGCGCCAAGCACCCGCACTGTCTGTTCTCTACCGCCCACTTCAGCTCGACCGCCGGGCACATCGACACTGGCGCTGCGCAGCGCATTGTTAATTTGCGGTGCCGTAAGGCCAAGTGCCTCGAGTCGCGCGGGATTCAGAGTGACGTTGATCTCGCGGTCGACGCCGCCGACGCGCTTGACCTGTGCAACGCCGGGCTCCGTTACCAGGCGACGGGCGATGATGTCGTCTACCAGCCAACTCAACTCAAGATCCGATTGGTTGGTGCCTGACACGGCATAGGTGACGACGGGCATGGAGTCTATTTCGAACCGCTCAACAATGGGCTCCTCTGCGCCCCGCGGCAGGCTGCTGCGGATGCGGTCGACTGCGGCACGCACCTCGTCTGTGGCCTTTTGCGGATCCGCGCCGATCTCGAAGTCGACGTAGGTCATTGACAAGCCCTGGGTTACTGTCGAGTTCACGTGATCGACGTTGGCCAGATTCGAGACGGCAGCCTCCACCTCATCGGTGATCTGTGTCTCCACTTCGCTGGCCGCCGCCCCGGGCAGCGTGATATTCACTTTTATCAACGGGAAGGACACGTCGGGATACAGTTTGACGGGTAGCGCGTTATAGCCCAGGCCACCCGCTACCAGTAGGGCGATGAACAACACTGCCACGGGGATAGGATGGCGGATAGACCATGAGGAAATGCTGAGTCTCACCGGGATTTTTCCGCAGCGGAGGTACTGGAGCTCTGCTCCGGCTCCACCGGGTTCACGAGATCTCCCTCAAGTAGCGACACGCCACTGCCGAGTGCGACGAGGGTGCCGACTGGCGGCCCTTGTTCAAGTGTGACAAAGCCTGCGTCCCGGGTACCGGTGCGCACCGACATGGGGTGTGCGCGATTGTTGTCGTCGATGATAATGAGCCTGGGACCATTGGCCTCCCACTGCACGGCTCTTTCTGCAACGGCGGGCACCGGCACCGCTGGTCGATTAAAGGACACACGGGCATAGCCGCCAACACGCAACTGCGGGTTGGGCGCGAGGCTGACGCGCACCCGCCCGAGCTTGGTCAATGGATCAACGAGGGGAGAAATTCGCCGCACCGTCCCCTGGATGCTTTCGCCAGAGGGAATGCTGACGGTAGCGGTGTCACCGGGCGCTATTCTGGCCAATGCGCCCTCGGGCACCTCGGCATCAAGTTCTACCAGACCGTCGCGCACGATACGAAACATCGGCTGGGACAGGCTCGCCACGTCCCCGGGGCGAATACTGCGTTCAAGCACAACGCCGTCCACCGGTGCCCGCACTATCAACCTCTGCTCCTGCGTGAGGAGTTCATCGAGTTGTGCGCGCGCAACGCCGACTGCGGCCTCCGCTGTCCTGGCCTGGTAACGGCGGGCCGCGATCTGCTCTACCGACATCGCTCCTTTTGACTCGAATGTTTTGACGCGATCCGCTTCAGCGTGCGCTTGCTCCGCCACGGCCGTCGACTGCGCCAGCCCTGCCCGCGCCTGATCGATCCTGGCCTGCAGCAGTTGTGAGTCCAGTCGGGCCAGTGGCTGCCCCTTGCGCACTGTGGCACCTTCTTCAACCATGACTTCCGCGACCTGGTAGCCGGCCACCTCGGGACCGACAGCAGCCTCCTCGCGCGGTAACAGGATGCCGGATGCGGTGAGCTTTTCCGCTATCGGCAGCTCAACTATTCGAGTCACAGTGACTGTGGGTGCCGCGAGTGACGTGGGGATGGTCTTGCCGACATCCGATTCGCGTGCGCATGCCGCCAGCAATAACGTGGCCAATAGAAATACGCGTGCTGTGAGTTTCGTGTTCTGTGTGTCTTCCATCGGGGCATTAACCAGGCGCAAGCCACGCCAGCGTGAGTTATTCATCGGGTTGCACGAAGTCGGTCACTTCGAGGTTAAAACCGGACAAGGCATTGAAGTGCACTGGCGCCGACATCAGGCGCATTTTCCCAACGCCAAGGCGCTTGAGGATTTGCGAGCCGGTACCGATAACGCGGTAGTTTTGGACGCCTGCAGTACTGCCAGGGCCCGCGACGCTGTGCGCTTCCGGGAACTGCAGCACTTCCGCCAGCTGTTGCTGCGCCGTTACCTGCTGCCCGATCAGCACCACGGCGCCATGTTCTGCTGCGGCTATGCGTTGCATGGCGCGGCGGTATGACCAGCCGGGGTCAGCGCCCGCAATGCAGGTACCCAGTACATCGCGCAGTGCGTTGACGGTTTGCACGCGTACCAGGGTTTCCTTTTTTTCATTCAGTACACCGCGCGTGAGCGCATAGTGCACGGTGTCGTCGATAAGGTCCAGAAAGGTATGCAGTTCAAATTCCCCGAATTCTGTGCGCACAGTTTTGCGATCACGCAACTCAATCGATTGTTCGTGCAGCGCGCGGTACTGAATCAGGTCGGCGATGGTGCCCATGCGTAAATCGTGCTTGTGCGCAAATGCTTCCAGTTGCGGACGTCGGGCCATGGTGCCGTCTTCGTTCATGATTTCAACGATGAGTGCTGCCGGTTCAAAACCCGCCATGCGCGCCAGGTCGACACCGGCCTCGGTATGGCCTGCCCGGCGCAGCACACCGCCGGGCTTGGCGACCAGCGGGAAAATGTGTCCAGGTTGGGCGATGTCCGTGGGTTTGGCATCGGTTGCCACAGCCGTGCGCACGGTGTGCGCACGTTGCACAGAACTGATGCCGGGGCCTTTACGTAGTGCAGCGTCGATAGAGACGGTGAAGTTGGTTTCGTGTTGGGAGCGGTTGTCGCGCACCATCAGCGGTAGCTGTAGTTGCCTGGCCCGTTCCACGGTAATGGGCATACAGATCAGGCCACACGCTTCACTGGAGAAGAAAGTAATAATCTCGGGTGTGACAGCTTCTGCTGCGATAATGAGGTCGCCCTCGTTTTCCCGGTCCTCATCATCCATCAGGATGACCATCTTGCCGGCGCGGATATCGTCAAGAATGTCCGGGACGCTACTCAATGACATGCTGCTGCCTCCAGTGGGCGTGACACGCTATTTCGCACCATTGTAATCGATTACAGCAGTTCGATAGCTACAGCGGTGGCCTCGCCGCCGCCGATGCACAATGCAGCAATGCCGCGACGTTTGCCGCGCTGGCGCAATGCGTACATCAGTGTAACTATAATACGCGAGCCGGTGGAGCCGATGGGATGCCCCTGGGCACAGGCGCCACCATGGACGTTGACCTTGTCGTGGTCCAGCCCCAGATCCTCCATGGCCATCATGGTCACCATGGCGAAGGCCTCATTGATTTCAAACAGGTCTACATCGTCCACTGTCCAGCCGGTCCTGGCCAGCACTTTGCGAATGGCGCCGATGGGCGCAATGGTGAATTCACCGGGTGCCTGGCTGTGGCGCGCGTGGGCCAGCATACGCGCCATGGGTTGGAGCCCTTTCGCCTGGGCCTGCGCAGCGCTCATCAGCAGCAGGGCGCTGGCACCGTCGGAGATGGAGCTGGCGTTGGCAGCGGTGATCGAGCCTTCCGGCGCGAATGCCGCACGCAGGGTGGGGATCTTATCCAGCGCAGCCTTGTGTGGTTGTTCGTCGTCGGTCACCACGAGCTCGCCCTTGCGTGTCTGCACCGTGACTGGCGCTATCTCCGCACGCAGTGAGCCGTCGTCGATGGCGCGTTTGGCGCGGCGCAGTGACTCAATGGCAAACGCATCCATCTGCTGTCGGGTAATGCCGCGCTGGTCTGCGGTTTCCTGGGCGAAGCTGCCCATGGCGCGCCCGGTGTAGGCGTCTTCCAGGCCGTCGATGAACATGTGATCGCATATGCTCTTGTGCCCGGAGCCGATACCACCGCGCGCGCCCGGCAGCATATGGGGTGCGCGGCTCATACTTTCCATGCCGCCGGCGATCACTGCAGTATTGGTGCCGGCCACAATACTGTCATAGCCAAAGATGGCGGCCTGCATGCCGCTACCGCAGGCCTTGTTGACGGTGACCGCCCCGGCGGCAGCAGGAATACCGGCGCTGATGGCGGCCTGGCGGGCGGGGCACTGTTTGAGGGCGGCGGGCAGTACACAGCCCATGAAAACTTCGTCGATATCGCTGGCCTGGATGCCGCTGCGCGCCAGCACTGCCGCAATGGCCGTGGCGGCCAGTTCAGGTGCCGGAACCGTTGACAGGGAGCCCAGCAATCCCCCCATGGGAGTGCGCGCTCCATCGATGATGACAACCGAATCCCTGCTCATGGTGGAAGCTCCGTAGTGTTGGCAATGGTAGTGTGCGCGCAGGGTGTAGCGTTGGTTTGCGCCTGGCACAAAAGGGGCGCCAATTTAGCCACACGCCCACGCTTTTCTCAAGGTCGCGCCAATACCTCCGGGTTGAACAATTTGCCGCGTACAGCTGCCCGGTACTGCAATGGGCTCATGCCGCTGTGGTGCCTGAACAGCTGGGAAAAATAACTTACGTCCTGTATACCCTGTTGCCATGCGATGTCACCCACAGTCAGGTTGCTGTGGCGCAACAACTCCTTGGCTCCCCTGATCCGCAGGCTCTGCAGGTAGGACAGGGGCGTCATGCCGGTGGCGTGTTTGAAGCGCCGGTTCAGCGTGCGCGGGGTAAGTCGTAACTGTGTGGCCAACAGTGCTATGGAGACAGGGGCCGACAGATGTGTCTGCAGCCACTGTTGCGCCTGTGCGACCAGTTCGTCGTGATGCGAACTGTCTGCTTCATTCTGGTACGCTGCGGCGCGAAAGCTGCGCCGGATTTCCGGTGAAAACTGGTTCTCAACAGCCCGGGCGATGCGACTGCCAAACCACTCTTCCACGATATGCACCATGAGGTCGGCGATGGAGTTCACGCTGCCCACGCAGTAGATGTTCTCGCTCTGGGTGATCAGGTGACGGGTTTTCAGATCCACGGTGGGGTAGCGTCGGCTGAACTGTTCAAAATAATTCCAGTGCGTGGTCGCTGGCCTGCCGTCCAGCAAGCCGGCTTGCGCTAGCAGGTAGCTGGCGGTGCCCACGCTGCAGATTCGTGTACCCCTGGCCGCCTGCTCACGCAGCAGCCCCAGCCAGTCCCGCGCGCCACTGACCGCCGGCAGTGGATTGCGCCAGATGGCGGGCAGCAGCAACAGATCCAGGGGGGGCAGGTCGGCAAACACCACCTCGGGCTGCAGGATGATACCGCTGCCCAGTGTTACCGGGTGTCGATCCCGTCCGGCGAGCAGGAAACGCACCCGGGGTGTCGCCCTGCGCGCATCGGCACTGGCCATCTGACTGGCGGCCTGCAGGATTTCCATGGGCAGTGTGACACTGGTCGCCAGGGCCTGGGGGTAGAGTGCGGCGGCGACCGTGTACATGGTGTATTGGATCCGTGAGGAGCGAGGTGTCCAAATTACCATAGAAAGTGACTCAATCTACATGGTTAATGTCGGACGGCAACCGTACACTGGTTTGAGGTTGGCACAACGGGAAGGCAGGGGAAAAATGTCCAGGCAGCGTTTACCGGTGATTGTCGGTTTCGGCGGCGTCAATGCCGCAGGCAGGGCCTCGGGGCACCATGCCTATGCCCGTATGGCCTATTCCGCCCTGTCCGCTGCACAGCGCGAGCGTACGCTGGACGCGCTGGCGACACTAATGGGCCTGGACGGCGGCGCGCTACACGAACAGCACATTCTCGATCACACACTGGTCAGGCGCATTGAAGCCAACCACTTTGACGTCAATGCGGTGAGCTGGAACCAGCGCCTGCCGACCCACAGTAATGGCCAGCCCGTGAGCTTCGATCTTGAACGCCGCTACCTGCCTGACGTGATTCCACCGCAGTGGGTGGTGCAGGGCACCTCGGTGACCCACGTCAGCGTGAAAATTATCGGCGAACAGGATTTCCTGCTTCCCACGCATCGTGAATTTGAGGTGAAAGCGGCGGGGCAGCTGCCCACCGGTTTTGAGCCGGGCAAGCTGTATCCCTCACGTAACCATCCGCGCGGCCTGCAGATGACGGTCTACGCGGCCTCTGATGCCCTGGGCAGCATGGGACTTGATTGGGAAATGGTGAGCAATCGCGTGGCGGTGGACCAGGTCAGTGTCTATGCCGGCAGTGCGATGGGACAGCTGGATGCCGCAGGAGCCGGGGGCATGATCAAGTCGCGTTATAACGGCCAACGAGTGACATCCAAATACTGCCCGCTGAGTTTTGCCGAGATGCCCGCCGATTTTATCAACGCCTATATACTCGGCAGTCTGGGCTCAACCGGTGCCAGCCTGGGTGCCTGCGCTTCGTTCCTGTACAACCTGCGTCACGGTATTGATGACATTCGTAGCGGTCGCGCCCGCGTGGCGTTTATCGGTGCGGCGGAAGCGCCTATCACGCCGGAAATCATGGAGGGCTATTCCGCCATGGGTGCGCTGGCGACAGAAAAGGGCTTGCGCCAGCTGGACGGGCTGCATGCGGGTCAGCAACCTGACCTGCGTCGCGCCTGTCGACCCTTTGCCGAGAACTGTGGCTTTACTATTGCCGAGTCTGCGCAGATGGTGGTGTTGTTCGATGACGAACTGGCCATGGAGTTGGGCGCCAGCATTTTTGGTTCCGCCGCCGATGTGTTCGTGAGTGCGGACGGGCATAAGAAATCGATTTCGGGCCCGGGTGTCGGCAACTACATCACCATGGCGAAGGCGGTAGCTGCGGCGCGGGCAATTGTTGGTGATGAAGCATTGCGCCAGGGCGGGCTGGTACAGGCGCACGGCACCGGCACGCCGCAGAACCGTGTCACTGAATCTGAAATCCTGAGTCGCACTGCGCAGGCGTTTGGTATTGAGGCCTGGCCCGTGGTCGCGCCCAAGTGCTATCTCGGCCACTCTATCGGCTCCGCGGCCGGCGACCAGATCAGCACCACGTTGGGTATCTGGCAGCACGGTATCCTGCCGGGCATCACGACGATCGACAGTATCGCGGCGGATGTGCGCCAGGAGCACCTGGCCTTCAGTAACACCCATCGTGAGATAGACCCCGCCCAACAGAAATACGCGATCATCAATTCCAAGGGCTTTGGTGGTAACAACGCTTCAGCAACACTGCTGAGCCCCGTCGCGACCCGGTGCATGCTGCAGACCCGGTACTCAGCGCAGGAATGGAAAAACTGGGAGCGCGCCAACGAAGCCGTGCGTGAACGTCAGCAGTTCTATGATGACGGCATGATCGCGGGCACCATCAAGCCGGTCTACAAATTCGACCACGGTGTGTTGCACGACAGTGATGTTGAAGTCGGGGCGCAGCAGCTGTCGATCGGCGGCCATACCGTGCGCCTGGATCGTGAGTCTCCCTACAACGATATGAAAATCGACTGAGTGTCTGCGCATCCGGATTTGCTGCCATTGAGTCCAGTTACTGCGATAGACCTGCGTATCCCCGGTTTGCCGCAACCCCTGCAATTGTTTGTGCACGGCGAACAGGACCGTTTTGTGTCGCAGCGCTTGCGCGAGCAGGGCATCTGGGAACCCTACGAGACCTCCCTTGTGCTAAGCCTCTTGCGCCCAGGCGACGTGTTCGTCGATGTGGGAGCGAACATTGGGTATTTTTCTGTGCTTGCAGCGAGCGTGGTAGGTGCGCAGGGGGCTGTGTTCGCATTCGAGCCCGATCCGGACAATTGCCGTCTGCTGCGCGCCAATGCTGAGTTGAATGGGTTTGACGAGTGCATCATCGTAGTTGAAGCAGCCCTCTCCGATGCATCGGGGCACGGTGATCTGTTCCTAAGCGTGGACAATCTTGGCGATCACCAGGTGTATGCGGGGACTGAAGGCCGTAGCAGTGTGCCTATCGCATTGCTGCAGGGCAGCGAGTTTCTGGCGGGGCGCGTGCAGCGCCTGGACCTGTTAAAAGTTGACACCCAGGGTGCAGAGTTTCAGGTGATGGCTGGTTTGCTGCCCCTGTTGCAGTCGCTGGCGCAGCCGCCACGGATTATCATCGAGTTGACACCCTACTCATTACGCCAGGCCGGCGCGAGTGGTCGCGCCCTGGTTGAATTGCTGGCGACACTCGGGCAGCCCCTGTGGTTTATCGATCATGTCGAACACAGTCTAGTCGCCACTGGCGGCGAGGAACTGGCCCTGTGGTGTGACAATTGGGACCGTGTCGCAGGCGACCGCGGATTCTTTAATATCCTGGTGGGTGCAGCGGACTGACTCTCTGCGCCTGAGCGTGCCACACGGTCAGCAAATGCTGCTATGATTGCCGCTCGCATTTATTTGCAGCGCGTTTCCATGAGTGACATCCTTCATTTTTTACAGCAGCGCAATTCTGCTTCCAGACTGGTAGCACCTGCGCCTTCTGTCGCACAGCTGGAAGATATTTTTCGGGCTGCCCTGCGCGCCCCGGACCACGCCTGGCTGCGGCCCTGGCGGTTTATCACGATTGCCGGAGAGCGTCGCACGGCTCTTGGTGAAGTGCTGGAACAATGCTTGCTGGCGCGTACACCTGATGCCGATGAAGCGGCGCGCACGAAAGCGCGCAACGCGCCCTTGCGGGCACCACTCACCGTCATCGTGGTAGTGAACGTGTCCGAGCATGCGAAGGTACCGGCAGTAGAGCAGCGACTGTCGGCTGCCTGCGCCGCACACGCGATATTGCTGGCCGCCGAGGCCAGTGGATTTGCGGGTATGTGGCGCACCGGTGCTGCCGCTTATGATCGCGCGCTGATGAGCGGCCTGGGCCTGGCCGCAAGTGAGGAGATCATCGGTTTCCTCTATATTGGCACCCGCGACGGTAGCGCCAAGGCCATTCCCCCACTGGATACCGCCGATTTTGTGTCGGCCTGGTAGTGTTTTTTCACCCAATACAATTGCGAGAGTGTGAACCATGATCCCGAGTTTTGAGACGCTGGAGTTAACGATTGAACAACAGGTCGCCACGGTATGCCTGAACCGCCCGGACAAGGCCAACGCCATGAACGCCGCCATGTGGGAGGAGTTGCAAAGCTGCTTCGAGTGGCTGGATCAGGAGCCGTCCGTGCGCGCCGTCATACTGGCCGGCAACGGCAAGCATTTTTGTGCAGGCCTTGACCTGGCAGTGTTCGGCGAACTACACAGTACATCCGCCGATCCAGCGCGGCGCGCGGAGCTGTTCCGGCGTACCGTACTGCGCATGCAGGACAATCTTACCGCGATAGAGAAGTGCCGCGTACCAGTGCTCGCTGCCATTCACAAAACCTGCATTGGTGGCGGCGTGGACATGACCTGTTGTGCAGACATGCGCTATGCCACGGAAGATGCTTTTTTCTCTATCCGTGAGATTGATATCGGCATGACGGCCGATGTGGGTACGCTGCAGCGCCTGCCCAAAATTATTCCTGACGGTGTGGTGCGGGAGCTGGCCTACACTGGCCGCAATATGGACGCCGAGGAGGCCAGGGCAGTGGGCTTTGTGAACAGGGTGTTTGAAACTCGCGAGACCATGATGCGCGAGGTGACGACAATAGCACGCGCGATCGCGTCGAAGTCGCCACTGGCGGTGCGCGGCACGAAAGAGATGCTGCTGTATTCCCGCGACCACAGCGTGACAGACGGCCTCAATTACATCGCCACGTGGAATGCGGGCATGATGAGCCAGGCGGATTTGCAGGCCGGCATGCAGGCGCAAATGACCAAGACTCAGGCGGTCTACGAGGACTAGTAGTGACCGCGCAGCGCTTTGTGTCCCTTTTCCCACACACATTCTGGAGATTAATGGATGAAGTTCCTGACCCGGCTTAATCGGCCGTGGCTGCATTTTATTATTTTGGGAAGCCTGCTCTTTTACCTGCAGGGTGTGTTTTTCCCCGCGCCCAAACCGGTACTCGGTCCACTCAGTGAGGCGCGCCTGGAGGCGTTGCAGCAGCAGTGGCTTGCCAGCGTCGGGCGGGCGCCCACGCCAGAGCAACAGGCGCGCATGGTACAGGCGGAACTGGATCGGGATATGTTGTTCGCGCGCGCGATCGAGCTGAAACTGCACTTATACGATTCCGTCGTGTACCAGCGCCTGTTGCTCAATATGCGGTTTCTGCATCAGGGGGCCAATAAAACCGAGGCTGAGCTGTATAAGCAGGCGCTCGCGCTGCGCCTGCACCTGAGCGATGAAGTCATCAAGCGTCGACTGATCCAGGTGATGGAACAGTTGCTGTTGGCCGCCAATCCGCCGCATGCGCCAACGGAAGCGGAAATCGTCGCGGAGTTTGGAAAGCGGCGCGAGGAGTTGCGCAAGCCCCCGCGCTATTCCATAGAGCATATTTATTTCAATCGCGAGCGGGAGGCAGATGCCGCCGCCGTGATCGCGAAAATCAACGAGCAAAAACTGACGCCGGTGCAGGCGCGTGAACTGAGTTCGCCGTTCCTGCCGGGCTACCAGTTCACGACGCAATCGCCGGATCAGCTGGCGCGTCACTTCGGCGCCGCCTTTGTCGAAAACCTGCAGCGGGCTGATCCGCAGCCCGGCCGCTGGGTCGGCCCCATACGTTCTACCTATGGCCTGCACTATGTGTGGGTCAGTGCCGTGGAGCCTGCCCGGGAAGCCACGCTCGATGAGGTACGAGTGCAGCTGGTGCGGGACCTGGAATCCCGTGCGAAGGACACTGCCTTGCGCGATAGTATCAGCGCCCTGCGCAACAACTACGAGATCAGACAATGAAAAATTTGCGTATCCTGTGCGCGCTGCTGCTGGGTTTTAGCATGGTACAAGGCGCTCATGCCCATCGTTTTGCGCCCTCGCTGTTGCAGGTGGACGAGATTGCGCCGCAGCAGTACAACATGGTCTGGAAGACGCCGGCCCAGGGTGTGAGCAATGTGCCGCTGCGCCCGCTGTGGCCGCAGTCCTGCGTGGTGCAAAACGCGAGCGAGCCGCAACTGGAGGATACCGGTATCGTCACCAGTTGGCAGTTGCAGTGTGCGGGGCTGGGAGCGGACGGGCTGGTGGGGCAAACCCTGGGTGTGTCCGGACTCGGTGCCAACCAGGCATCGGTCATGGTCATGGTGAAGCTGCTCGACGGACGCCAGTATCAGCAGGTGCTCGATACGGAACACCCTGAGTTCGTGGTGCCCGCACAGTCGACTGCCGGTGACGTGATGGGCGATTACACGCGGCTTGGCATTGAGCATATCTGGAGGGGCGTTGATCACCTGATGTTCGTGTTTGGGCTGCTGTTGTTGGTGGGTGGTGGGCGGCGGCTGCTGTGGACCATAACCGCCTTTACCGTCGGACACAGCATCACGCTGTCCCTGGTGACTCTGGGTTTCTTTGATTTCCCGGTGGCACTGGTGGAGTTTGCGATTGCATTGAGTATTTTTGTGCTGGCGGTCGAGCTGACACGGACCGCGAAGCACGACGCGCTGTGGCGCAATCCCTGGTGGCTGGCGGGTGGATTTGGCCTGCTGCACGGGATGGGTTTCGCCGGTGCGCTCGCAGAGACCGGATTGCCCCAGGATAATCTGCCGCTGGCCCTGTTGTTCTTCAATGTCGGCATTGAAATCGGGCAGCTGGCCTTCATTTTCCTGGTGCTGGCAATCTGGTATACGATCAGAAAGCCCCTCGCGCCGTGGCAGGAGCGCCTGATGCCCGTGCCCATCTATATCCTCGGGGCCTTCTCGGCCATGTGGTGTATCGAGCGGGGGTTGGCGGCTCTGCTGGCTTAGGTTTTTTATTGAACTGGCAAGGGGACGGTTGCACTCCTTGCCGGTATACGAAATCCCGGTTTATACTTTGCCGGCCCACCCGGCCCACGCCGGCCCACCCGGCCCACCGGCTTATTACAGAAATCAGTGGAGATTGGTCATATGAAATCACCCGCAAGAAGAGTGCAATCCTGCCTTTTACGTGCAGGAACAATAATATTGGTGGCGGCAATGGCGGCATCTTTCGTCAATGCCCAGGTGGTCACCGGCACGCTGGGTTCGCCCAGTGCCACCACCACGATCAGCGGCAAACAGCTACCCGCGCCCCAGCCAAAGTTTGGCGGCGAGATCAAGAACGATGCCCTGCAATCGAAAGCGTGGTGGGCCCCGCGTATCGTGCCGCCCGCCGATGCACCCAACGTACTGTTGATCATTACCGATGATGCCGGGTTTGGCGTGCCGAGCACCTTTGGTGGCGTCATCCCGACGCCCACCATGGATCGCATCGCGAAGAACGGCCTGCGCTACAACAATATCCACTCCACCGCGCTGTGTTCACCGACCCGTGCCGCGCTCATCACCGGGCGCAACCACCACTCCGCCGGTTTCGGCGTGATCTCCGAGCAGTCCACCGGTTTCCCCGGCTACAACAGCATCATCGGCGAGGACAAGGCCACGATCGGGCGGATTATGCGGGATAACGGGTACTCTACTGCGTGGTTTGGCAAGGACCATAATACCCCGGCGTTCGCCGCCAGCCAGGCCGGGCCATTCGACCAGTGGCCGACCGGTATGGGCTTTGAATATTTCTACGGGTTTGTCGGCGGTGACTCCAACCAGTGGCAGCCCAACCTGTTCCGCAACACCACGCAGATTTTTCCCTTCCAGGGCAAGCCGGGCTGGAACCTGATTACCGGTATGGCGGACGATGCGATCGATTACCTCAATCGCATGAACCAGACCATGCCGAGCAAGCCGTTCTTCGTCAAGTACGCCCCCGGCGCCACGCACGCGCCGCATCACCCCACCAAGGAGTGGGTAGACAAAATCAGTGCCATGCATCTCTTTGACCAGGGGTATAACAAACTGCGCGACCAGATATTTCGCCAACCAGAAAAAGCTGGGTGTGATCCCGCAGGACACCCAACTGGAGGCGTGGCCTACTGATCTCCTCAAAGAACTGGGATGATCTAAGCCCCGACGAGAAAAAACTGTTTATCAAGCAGGCGGAAGTTTTTGCCGCCTATGCCGCGTACAGTGACGCCGAGATCGGGCGCGTCATCGATACCATTGAGGAGATGGGCAAGCTGGATAACACGCTCATCATTTATATCAACGGCGACAATGGCACCAGCGCCGAGGGCGGCCCACTGGGTACTCCCAACGAGGTTGCGTTTTTCAACGGCGTCAACGAGATGCCGGTCGACGTGCAGATGAAGTGGTATGACGTGTGGGGCACCGAGCAGACCTACAACCACATGTCCGCAGGCTGGAGCTGGGCGTTCGATACCCCGTTCAGCTGGTTCAAGCAGAATGCATCGCGCCTCGGCGGTATCCGCCAGAACATGGCGGTCTCCTGGCCGGCGCGCATCAAGGACAAGGGTGGCCTGCGCGAGCAGTTCATGCACGTCATCGACGTGGTGCCGACCATTCTTGAAGTGACCGGTATTCCCGCGCCGGACACGGTGGACGGCATCAAGCAGGCGCCGATGGAAGGCACCAGCTTTGCCTACACCTTTGACAAGGCCAACGCCAAGGCGCCGTCGCAACACAAGATCCAGTACTTTGAGATGATGGGCCAGTGGGCGTTGTACGATGAAGGCTGGCTGCTCAGCACCAAGGTGAACCGCGCGCCCTGGGAGGCCTTCGGCGCCGCCAATCCCGACCCGCTGAATAACCAGGTGCTGGAGCTGTACGACCTGAACACGGACTTCAGCCAGTCGCAGAACATTGCCGACAAATACCCCGACAAGGTAAAGGCGATGAAGGAACAGTTCATCGCCGAGGCGAAGAAGTACCAGGTGTTCCCGATGGATGCCTCGGTGGCCGCGCGTATCGTCGCGCCACGCCCGAACATCACCGCGGGTCGCACGGAGTTCGTGTACACCCATCCGATGACGGGTCTGCCGCAGGGCGATTCGCCGTTTATCCTCAACAGCTCCTATACCATCACAGCGGACATCGACGTGCCCAAGGGCGGTGCCGAGGGTATGATACTCACCTCGGGTGGGCGCTTTGCCGGATACGGCTTCTACCTGCTCAAAGGCAAGCCGGTGTTCCTGTGGAACATGGTCGACCTGGAACGTATCAAATGGGAAGGCAAGGATGCGCTCGTCACCTGGCAAGCACACCCTGGAGTTCGACTTCAAGTATGATGGTCTCGGTGTCGGCACGCTGGCGTTCAATAACATGAGCGGGCTGGGCCGATCCGGTACTGGTACGCTGTCCGTGGACGGCAAGGTCGTGCAGACCCAGACCATGCCGAAAACGCTGCCCATGATACTGCAATGGGATGAGAGCTTCGACATCGGTTCCGACACGCTGACCGGCGTGAACGACGCCGACTACACGCCGCCGTTTACGCTGACGGCCAAGCTCAACAAGCTGACGCTCAAGGTAGACCGGCCGACACTGACTGCGGATGACATCAAGAAGCTCAGTAGCACGACGGCCACTGCAGTAGATGGAAATCCCCCTACTCACGCGCCGAGCACTGCGCACTAGGTCTCTCACATCGCGTGCACTAGTCACGCGTTTTGATCGTTAAGCAGGCGGGCCGCTTCGGAAGGAGCGGCCCGCAATTTTTTTCAGGTGTGCTGTCAGCCCAATCGTGCCCGCTGCAGGGAGGGTGTATACTCGCTGCCAATCAGGCACCCACGCCATCCAAGAGGAAATTTCACCATGAATAGAAAATCCATAGCAATTGTCTTGAGCGCCGTCCTGATCTGGTCGGGGTTTGTCACCAGTGCGACTGCAGCTGTGATAGGTACCCGTGATGCCGTGTCGATGCAGACGCATCAGCAGCGTGTGGCCGAGGTGCAGGCGGGGCTGGCGCGCGCTGATGTACGGCAGGCCATGGTCGATATGGGTGTCGATCCCCTGCAGGCGCAGCTGCGGGTCGCTTCTCTCAATGAGCAGGAACTTGCGCAGTTGCAGGGCCATCTGGATACCCTGCCAGCGGGGGGTATTCTCGAAATCATCGGTTTGGTATTTGTCGTGCTGCTGATCCTGGAGTTGACCGGCGCGATTGATATCTTCAAAAAAGCCTGATTAGCGCTGCGCACGCTGCCCTTGTTTCAGGCTGCGGCCCATGCGCGCAACAGGTGGCTGGCCCTCGCGCTTCTCCTGCTGGCTGGCTGCTCGATCAATCCGCCGCTGGATTTGGCGCAGATTGCAGCAGCGAACACCACGCTGCTACAGGGTGTTCCTTTTTATGCCCAGACGGAATATGAGTGTGGCCCCGCCGCGCTGGCCGGGGTGCTGGGAGCCTCTGGCGTCACAGTAACACCGGCCACGCTGTCTGCGCAGGTGTTCTTGCCGGGAAGGCAGGGCAGTCTGCAGGTAGAACTGGTGGCAGCCACACGTCGCGCCGGGCGCATTCCCTACAGCGTCGATGGCACACCGCAGGCAATTGTTGCTGAACTGGCAGCGGGCAGGCCGGTGCTGGTGTTACAGAATCTGCAGACCCGGAATGTTCCCGTCTGGCATTACGCCGTGCTGGTGGGGCTGGATGCAACTGCCAATAGAGTCTATCTCAATAGCGGTGCCGAACAGTCGATGCAGGTTGCTGCGCCTGAATTCCTGCGCACCTGGGACTGGGCCGGTCGCTGGGCGTTGGTGGCCTTGCGTCCGGGAGAGCTGCCTGCAGGCGCGCAGGCCGCGCGCTATATCGATGCCGTTCTGAGTTTTGAGGCGGTAGCCGGCGCGCTGGCTGCCCTGCCAGCCTGGGAGGCCGCGAACCGACAATGGCCGCAGGAGCCGCTGCCTTATCTGGCGCTGGGCAACGGTGCCCATGCGAGCGATAATCTGCGCGCTGCAGCGGATTATTACCGGCGCGGTCTGCAGTTCGATCCACAGCACAGCGCATTGACCAACAACCTTGCCTCTGTGCTTGGCGAATTGGGTTGCCCCAGGGCAGGGGAGGCGGTGCTGCGCCCGGTAGCAGAGCGCCAGTCCACTGACTCCAGTTGGACCCCGGTGATGGCGGCAACGCTGGCGGACCTGACGGCGCAGGTCGGCCTTGATCCTGCGTCCTGTGCAGCACTGGCCTGGGAATTTTGATAGGCATTCAACTACTATAAGGACACCACCATGACCTCGACCGGATTACAACTTCGTTCCACCGTTAAAGAGGACAACACCCTCGAACTCACCCTGGTGGATGTACCCATTCCCGAGCCAGGTCCTGACGAGGTGCTGGTACGGATTGAAGCCACGCCGCTGAACCCTTCCGATCTCGCCCTGCTGTTTGGTCCTGCTGATCTCAAATCGGTCAGGGTGTCCGGCACTGCTGACAGGCCAATCGTCACCGCCGATATTCCCGCGGATATGATGAAGCTGGTAGCCGCTCGTATTGGCCAATCGCTGGCGGTCGGCAACGAGGCAGCAGGCACTGTCATCAGCGCCGGGTCATCGGATGCGGCGCAAGCGCTGATGGGTAAACTGGTCGGTATTGTTGGCGGTGATATGTACGCGCAGTACCGCTGTGTGAATGCCTTTATGTGCCTGCCGCTGGAGGAGGGCACGACGGCGGCACAGGGTGCTTCCTGTTTTGTGAATCCGCTGACGGCGTTGGCCATGGTGGAAACCATGCGCATGGAAAACCACACGGCGCTGGTGCATACCGCAGCGGCCTCCAACCTCGGGCAGATGCTCAATCGTATCTGCATCAACGAGGGCATTGCGCTGGTGAATATCGTGCGCAAGGTGGAACAGGAAGCAATTCTGCGCGCAAAAGGCGCGAAGTACGTTATCAATACCGGCAGCGACAGTTTCTACGATGACCTGACGGATGCGCTGGCGGAGACGGGCGCAACACTGGCCTTTGATGCGACCGGCGGCGGCAAGCTGGTCAGCCATATTTTGACCTGCATGGAAGCGGCGGCGGTGCGCAATATGACGGAGTACAACCGCTACGGCAGCGATGTGTTCAAGCAGGTGTATATCTACGGCGGACTCGATCGCAGCCCGACCATACTGACGCGCAATTTCGGTTTCTCCTGGAGCCTCGGTGGCTTCCTGCTGACGCCCTTCCTGCAGAAGGCCGGCATCGAGAAGATCATCCAGATGCGCTCCAAAGTGGCGGCGGAAATCAAAACCACTTTTGCCAGCCACTACACCGCGGAGGTGTCACTGGCGCAAGCGCTGTCGCTGGAGGCGATTGCCATCTACGGCAAACAGGCCACCGGGGCGAAGTACCTGATCAAACCGCAGGACTGATCAAGAGAACATTAGAAGCCGATGTCCAGCTGCCACGGCTCGAATTCAGCGCAGCCCTGGGCTTGGTAATCGGCTTCATCCCACACATCATCACCATGGTTGGCGTGCAGGAATAGTCGCACATAGAGCTCGCAGCGCGTGCGCGCATCGGGCATGTTCGTGTCCTCGCCCAAGCGCTGCTTGAGCATCGCTACGGTCATCGGTTCATGCACCATGCGCAGGCCTCCGCCGCTGGCCGTATCTAGCACCATGAGATTCGGTCCGCTGGTGTTCCAGGGCTGCCACTGCGGTAAAAGACCATTGCGACCGCGGCCCGGCGCGCCGGTCCTGGCGAACTCGGACCAGTAGCTGCGCATCTGCGCGGAGAGCAGATCGCGTCCGGGAATGTTGTCCTCGTTGTAAAGCCCGGGCACCAGGATGCCATGGTCAAAGTCGCCGAAGATGTACGCCACCTCCAGGCCGTGGGCTGCGCCGAGCAATTCACTGTAATCAATCAGCAAGTTCTTGCCACCCTCATCCCAGTCCCAACGGTAGGCGAATACAGGCTGCGTTTCATTGGCAGTAATGATATCGGCTGTACCGTCCACCGCCAGCGCCTTCCAGTTGTCACTCAGGTAGGCAGCGATGCTGTTGAAGGTTCTGGAATCCTTGATATGTGGCAGGAACCCGAAGCGCCTTTCCACGTAGTTCGGGTCCTGTGCCAGGAATAGTTTCATCTCGTCACGGTTGGTACCGGTGATCAACGGCACGCTGTTGTAGCGTGTCGGATCGCGAAATACCTCGTATAGTGTGGACACTGGCAGCACCGTGCCATCGCGGAAACCCTGTGGTGCCCGGTACATACCAGCGCCGCCACTGACGCCCGCGAGAATGTCCTGCGCGCTGCGCGAGTACATGAAATCGCGGGTTTCTTCATCAGACAGCAATAGCTGCATCGCCCTGGCCGCAGCGGGATCTTTGGCGCGCCCTGCCTGTTGCAATTGTATCGATAGCCACTCGCGAGAACTGAGCTTTTGTCCCGGTTGTGAGTCATTCTGAAAATTCTCTGCGCGCCAGCGCGGCGTCGTGCTCACGGAACCACTCTGGGCAATGGCGCGGTGAAACAGCCCCTTGGCCAGCGGTGATGCCAGCAGCGCGAAGACATTGCGGCCACCGGCCGACTCACCGAAGATCGTGACGTTGCCCGGGTCGCCGCCAAAGTTGGCGATGTTTGCCTGCACCCAGTGCAGTGCGGCGATCATATCCAGGTTGGCGTAGTTGCCGCTGGCATCCAGCGGGTCGCGGTCTGCTGTACGCAGCGCCGGGTGACTCATCCAGCCAAGAAAGCCCAGCCGGTAGTTGATGGTCACCACTATAACCTGCTCGCCACCGGCGAGTCCGTTGGCAGGGTAGGTATTGGCGGTGCCGACCGTGTTGCCACCGCCATGGATCCAGACCATCACCGGCAGTTTTTCAGCGTTCGCACCGCTGTGGTTACGCGGTGCCCAGACATTCAGGTACAGGCAGTCCTCACTACCCACCACCGCACCGCTGTCATCGGGCAGGCCGTCGAGTGGGCCGGACAGCTGTACACAGGGGTCGCGAAAAGAAATCGTTTCGCGCAACTCCTGCCAGTGCGCTACCGGGCGTGGCGCGCGCCAGCGTAAATCCCCTAGCGGTGGGGCAGCGAAGGGAATGCCGAGCCAGGCATAGGTGTTGTCAGCATCACTACTGCCGATCACTCGGCCTGCCTGGGTGTCACGTACTGTGGCGGGGTCTGGCGCACGCACCTCGGGCTCGTGGGAGGGCGCGGGCCAGAAATAGGTGGCGATTGCGGCGGCCACGATTAGTAGCAGTAAAACCAGTCGTTTTCTCAAGTGTGTACTCCTGTGTTTATTCTGCAACAGCTAAACCAATCCCTTGTCTCGCAGTTCGGATTTCATGTAAGCGTAATAAATGGGGGCGGCGATCAGGCCCGGTATGCCGAATGCGGATTCCAGAAACAGCATGGCAAGCAACATCTCCCAGGCCTTGGCGCGAATCTGGCTGCCGATGATCCGGGCATTCAGGAAGTACTCCAGTTTGTGGATAACAATCAGATAGGCCAGCGCAGCGAACGCGACGCCCAGTGAATGGCTCAGGCTCACCACAAAAATTACCGTATTGGAGATGAGGTTCCCCAGTATCGGTAGCAGGCCAACCACAAACGTCAATACGATCATGGTTTTGGTGAAAGGTAATGTAATGCCAAAGAGAGGGAGAACAATGATGAGATAGATCGCCGTCAGGGTGGCGTTGATCCCCGATATCCATATCTGGGCAAACACAACCTGACGAAAAGCCTGGCTCAGCCGAAGACTGCGCTGGGCCAATTCGCTGGTAAGCGGTCCGCCCGGGGCGCTGGAGACCGCCTGTTCAAGCGACAATAAAGCGCCGATTACCATGCCGATGATGATGTGCATGAAGATGCGTCCAATGTCGGCGCCCGCGACCTGAAATATGGAGGCGTGCGCCCGCAACCACTCAACCAGCGTATGGCGTACCTGTTCGGCATTGGAAGGAATATACGCCAATATCCACGCCGGGATCCGGTCGCGGGAGTGTTCGATGATCTCGGCCATGCGATTAATCAACGCGGGCAATCGCTCGTTGCTTTCGCGCAATACGGAGGTAGCTGACACCCCCAGCAGTACGATCAGTCCGATGACGACTGCAGCAATAATGGAAACGGCGAGCAGCCGCGGCCCATCGCCCCACAGCATGCGATTATTGAGCAGCGGTGTGAGCAGGTTGACCAAAGTGAATACGAGTAGACCCGATAGCAGCGCGGGCAGCAGGTGCAGGTACAGCAACAGCAGCAATACCAAGGCGCTGGCAAACCAGGCAGCGAGATCTTTAGGTTGTAACGATACTGTGTTCATGGTTGACTACTGAGTTCAAGTGGCGCTGCGAATGAAGATACCGGTTGTGATCGGTGCGAGCCAGTCCGCAGTGAGTAATAATTGCCTTCCTGCAAACTAGTAAAAGCAAAGATAACAAATATAATCCACGGGATATAGTTTCTATAGAGAATGAGCATGGCAAACAATATTCCTGGCGGCGCAACCGGACAACCGGCTCGCGGTCTCGCGCGCCTGTTCCTGCGCAAATCCGTCGAGCAGATGCATGCTCGAGCACGCGTCCAGCGAACTCAAGCGCAGCCTCAACTCGTTCAACCTGATTTCGCTGGGCATCGGCTGCATTATCGGTACCGGTATTTTTGTTCTCACGGGGCGAGCGGCGGCGGACTTTGCCGGTCCGGCCATCATGATTTCCTTCATCATTACCGGGGTGCTGTGCACCTTTGTCGCGCTGTGCTACTCGGAACTCGCTTCGATGCTGCCGGTATCGGGTTCGGCCTATTCCTATTCCTATGCCTCGATGGGGGAAGTGGTGGCATGGGTCATGGGTTTGCTGCTGGTGCTGGAGTACGGACTCGCCGCCTCGACCGTGGCGGTCGGTTGGTCGAGCTATGTGGTCAGTCTATTGCATGATATGGGACTGCACCTGCCAGCAGAACTGACGGCAGCGCCCGGAGTTGCGGTCAAGGAAGGCGGTGTTGTCGTGGCGCATGGCATTGTAAATCTTCCAGCGATCATTGCGATTTTCGGTGTCACCTGCCTGCTGGTGAGGGGCGTCCAGGAGTCAGCGAATGTCAACAACGTGATTGTGGTCATAAAACTCTCGGTGGTGATCGCATTCATTGCGGTGGGTGCTCTTTTTTGTCGATACCGCCAACTGGTTCCCACTGATTCCTGACGAGATACCTGCACCCCCTGCGGGCACTGCGCGCGGGTTCTGGGAAGATATCTGGCGTGCGATGAAGGAAGTAGTCACTGCGCAGAACACCTCGCGCTATGGCGTGGGTGGAGTGATTGCGGGGGCAGCCACGATGTTCTTTCGCCTACATCGGCTTCGAGGCGGTATCTACTGCGGGCGCCGAGGCCAAGAATCCGGCGCGCGATATGCCGATCGGCATCATTGGCTCGCTGGTGATTTGCACGATGCTTTATATACTCACCTCAGCGGTGCTGGTGGGCATTGTGCCCTACGCCCAGTTGGACACGCCTGCTCCGATTGCGATGGCGGTGAACGAGATGGGCATGCCGTGGTTCGCCATGCTGGTGAAAATCGGCGCCATCGCCGGCATGTCATCGGTCATGCTGGTGCTGCTCGTATGGCCAGACCCGTATTTTTTACACCATGGCACGCGACGGCCTGCTGCCCGCGGCCTTTGCTCGCGTGCATCCGCGCTTCCGCACGCCGTGGATCGACACCATCATTGTCGGTATCGTGGCGGCAGGCTTCTCCGGCCTGATGTCGCTGGATGCCCTGGCGGATTTGACCAACGTAGGTTCGCTGGCGGCCTTTGCCATTGTCTGCCTGACGGTGCTGTACCTGCGTTTTGCCGAGCCTGGGCTGAAGCGGCCCTTTCGCACACCATTGTTCCCGTTCGTGCCGGTGCTGGGTGCGGCAATGTGCCTGTTCCTGCTGATGTCACTTATGGCAAGTACGGCTACGCGCAATTTCTTTGTCGTGTACCTCGTGGGCGGCATGGTGGTGTATTTCGCCTATGGCATGCGCCATTCGAAGCTGGCGCATGGCGAGATCGTGATCGGCGCAGAACCGACTATGGATCTGCCGCATAAACTCGATTTGTAGGCCCGCTGATGCGAGCGGCGTGGCGCTGCGGTGCGCAATGCCTGGTAGATAGTGATCTGCTGCCCCAGTTCGATCACGCGGTTGGGCGGTAAATGAAACGTGTCCAGCGGACTCGCTGCGCTGCGCATCAACCAGGAGAAGAGGTATTCGCGCCACAGCGCCATGCCTGGTGTGGCGGAGGGCAGCAATGTCTCGCGGCTGAGGAAATAGGATGTCTGCATGGGATCAAGTGGTAGATACGAAGGTGAGAGACTGATCAGCGACTCGGGTACGTTCTGGTCGTCAAGGTAGCCAAAATCCAGTTGCACCCGATAGAATCCCTCACCCAGTTCGTTGATGCGCAGTCGTTCCTCGGGCGCGACCGTAGAGCGGTCCAGCGTATTCACAGTCAGCAGCACGACGGTTTGATGCATGACCTTATTGTGCTTGAGATTGTGCAGCAGCGCGGGTGGTGCACCCTCGGAAGCGCTGGTGAGAAAAATCGCAGTGCCGGTTACGCGGTTGATATCGGGAAGCCCCTGCAGGAAAATCTCGATCGGAATCGCCCCATCGCGCAAATGCTTGGCCAGCAGTACGCGACCAGTGCGCCAGGTCGTCAGCAGCGTGAAGATCACCGTGGCGATGGCCAGTGGAAACCAGCCGCCATGAAAGACCTTGAGCGAGTTGGCGGAAAAGAAGGCGGTATCCACGAGAATGAACAGGAGGGCGAAGGCCCCCGTGAAATAGCGATTCCAGGTCCAGGACAGCAGCATCACCACCGTGAGCAGCAGCGAGTCGATCAGCATGGTGCCGGTTACCGCAACACCGTATGCGGCGGCAAGGTTGCTGGAGCTCCCGAAACCGACCACCAATAGCAGCACGGCAATGAATAGCATCCAGTTGATAAACGGGATGTAGATCTGGCCCTCTTCGGACGCCGAGGTATGTATGGTCGGAATGCGCGGCAGCAATTGCAGCTGAATGGCTTGCCGCGTCACTGAAAAGGCCCCCGATATAACGGCCTGGGAGGCGATCACGGTGGCGCAGGCTGCGAGGATGATCATCGGCAGCAGGCCCCAATCGGGGACCATGCGGTACAGCGGATTGATGATTGTGGCCGGATTCTGCAACACCATGGCACCCTGTCCGAAATAATTCAGTACCAGGGCGGGCGCTACAAACGCCGTCCACGCGATACGGATCGGCCGTTTGCCAAAATGCCCCATATCCGCGTACAGGGCTTCGGCACCGGTGAGGGCCAGCACCACCGAGCCCAGCGCGATGAAGGCTATGAGCGCATGCTGTTGAAACAGCATGACCGCGTAGACCGGATTGAGCGCCAGCATGATAGAGGGCATCGACGCGATGTGCCAGATGCCGAGTCCTGCGAGCGTTGCAAACCAAACCGACATCACTGGCCCAAACCAGGCGCCTACTGAGGCCGTGCCATGGCGCTGGATCAGGAACAGTCCAGCCAGAATGCCGAGTGTAAGCGGAATGACGTAATCGCCGAGCGCCGGCGCAATCAGGTTGAGGCCCTCTACGGCGGAGAGCACTGATATTGCCGGTGTCAGCATGCTGTCGCCATAGAACAACGCAGCGGCGAAAATACCGAGCACCGCAATGGTAGGAGAAAACCGACTGTTGCCAGTGATGCGCATCGCGAGTGCCAGCAGCGCCAGGCTGCCGCCCTCGCCGCGATTATCAGCGCGCATAATGAATGTCACGTATTTGAGAGAGACGACCAGCATCACTGACCAGAAGATCAGGGACAGTACGCCGAACACCTCCGGCTGTTGCGGCGTCAGGCCGTGGTCAGCATGGAAAACTTCCTTGAAGGCATATAGCGGACTAGTGCCGATATCACCATAGACAACGCCCATGGCTGCAAGTGTAAGTGCGGATGTGCGTGCTTTAGGTGTAGTCACTAGCGCTTGCCCGGCCAGTCTTCCATCTGGATAAATGGATAGAATGCCAGGCGGATACCCTCCAGCACATTGGTTTCGTTTTCCAGTATATTGTGCCGCCGCACATAGCGTCCGTTGGATGAGCGGCTGTCTATCGCATCCGTGGCTTCGATGCCGCCGCGACTGGAAAATACAGGCTCTAACTCCATGTCATAGATGCTCACTTGCAGGGAGACAACGGCGGCCAGTGTATTCCAGTCAAACTCGGTGCTGACACCGTCGCCCGGCCCCTGCAGGGAGGGCGTGCGGGTCACACCGTCCCAGCGCGCCACGTGCTTGAGGCCTTCGCTGAAGGCCACCTCGAGTTCCACCAGATCCGTGAAGATGAAGGCATCGAGCTTGGTGGATTTGGCCATTTCGTCGCGCACACGGGTCATGATCTGCGAGAAGGTCTTGCGATTGAGCTTGCCGCTGGTCGGATCCACTGGATTGCCGAAGGTGCGCACTGCGCTATTCCAGTGTTGCTCGAAGTCGTGCTGAGGCAGGACCTTGAATCCGTTTTCCTTGAGATAGTTTGCTACCTTGGCATCGATGCGCGGCGCTTCTTTGTCCAGGTAGTTGCGCGATTGCACGCCCAGGTTGACATGGGCGATGACCACGGTTTTGATCGGATGCGCATCCAGGCGCGCCTGGTCGATCGTGAAGGGAAACGTGGTCGGATTGTAGCTGGGTGTGCTGCTACAGGCGCCCAGTAGCATACACAGGGTGAGGAGGGCGGCGAGATGACCAGGGAATCTTAACCGACGCATGCTGAATTCCGATCTATTACAGAAGCGGCCATGGTAGCAAAATCCGTTGCCGGAGACAGCGTTATATGGCCCCGAATTGGTGTTAAACGAAATCCGCTGGCCTGCGCATACAAGCGGGCCAGCGTTAGCGATACGTGTGGCAAATGATCAATGGCGACAAAATGGGTCTAAAGTTGCAACGATTTTATCTCGATAAACTCGTGCAAGCCCTGGGCGCCCAACTCGCGTCCATTGCCGGATTGTTTATATCCCCCAAACGGCGCGGCCAGGTTGAAGGCGCCACCGTTAACTGTAACTTGCCCCGTGCGCATCTGGCGGGCGACCCGCGTGGCCTGCTCTGTATCAGCTGCCCAGACTGCGCCCGATAAACCAAAGGGACTGTCGTTCGCTATCGCAATGGCTTCCTGCTGCGAGTCGTAGGCGATGATCGACAATACCGGACCGAAGATCTCTTCCTGTGCGATGGACATGTCGTTGGTGACATCGGCGAACACGGTCATTTGTACAAAACAGCCTTCGCTCTTCCCGGGTGGCATCTCGAGACCGCCGGCGATAAGCGTTGCGCCTTCGGCGATCCCGGCCCGAATATACTTGCGGACCGTTTCCTGCTGCTGTTTGGAGACCATGGGTCCCATTGCGGCACCATCCTCAAAAGCGCCGCCTACAACGATACTTTCGGCTGCGGCCTTGGCAATCGCAACCACTTGTTCAAGTGAGGTGCGTGGCACCAGCAGCCGGGTCAACGCCGCACAGGTTTGCCCTGTATTCATACTCAGGCCCATAACGGTTGAAGTGACAGCGGTGGCCAAATCTGCGCCATCGAGCACAATGCAGGCCGACTTGCCGCCCAATTCCTGAGTTACCCTTTTCACCGTGGGTGCTGCCAATTCCGCGACGCGGATACCGGCCTCCGTTGAGCCGGTGATAGACAGCATATCGACATCCTTATGCGTGGCCAGCGCTTCTCCCACCACCCGGCCAGCACCTGTGACCAGATTAAAGACGCCGGGTGGCAGACCCACCTCATGAATGATTTCGGCGAACACAAAAGCGTTAAGCGGTGTCTCTGAACTCGGTTTCAGGACCATGGTACAACCGGCGGCCAGCGCGGGCGCAACCTTGCCCACAATTTGGTGCAGCGGGTAGTTCCAGGGCGTGATAAAACCACACACTCCGATGGGCTCTTTGATGACCAGTGAATTGCCCACGGTTTCTTCCTTGTCCATCTCGCCAGGCAATGGGATATAGGACGCCATAACACCGGTGGGTAAGCCCACTTGCACTGCAATAGACCATCCTACCGGCATGCCGAGTTCTTGCGCGATCAGCGCGCCCAGCTCGTCTTTTCGCGCGTCCAGTTTGCCTGCCAATTGGGCAATAAAAGCAGAGCGCTGTGCAGCGGGCGTTGCAGCCCAGGACGGAAAAGCCGCTTTGGCTGCAGCCACAGCTGCGTCAACATCCGCGGCATCACCCGACGGCACTGAGCCACAGGGCTGCTCTGTGGTGGGGTCAATGACCGCAATAGTGCCATTGCCCTTCGGCGCAACCCATTCTCCGTTGATGTAGAAATTCTTGTAGTCGTGCATGGTTCACCTTGTATTGTAGATGCTGCGGGATTTCGAACAGTCGCTACCACAGTGGTAGCCGAACAGTGTCTTGTAAAATAAAAACAGGACGTATTGATTTTTTTAAATATAACACCGAGCGAATTGCATAAGCAATTGGCCAGATGGATTAATTGGGGTCGTAGTGGTCGCACCTGCCTCATGTTGTTGCCGTCAGTGACAACAGGAAAACCTCGCCGGATTATCCGCCAGCGGCGACTGGACCTGGCCGTATCAGATTCCCATCCATGCTAGTGTTGTGCTTGGTGGCAAAGTCCGGGAGAGGACAGAGCGTTATATGGCGCCGGGGTTGTATTGTAAACGGGCGGGGACCGGGTCGGCAGTCGTATTGTTGCACGGCTTGTTCGGTGCCGGCGGCAATCTGGGTGCGCTGGCGCGCGCCCTGCAGGAACAGTTCACGGTATTCAGCCTCGACTTGCCTAACCACGGCCGGTCCCCTTGGCTGTGCAACCCGGACTTGCCCGCCATGGCGGATAGCCTGCGCCACTGGATGGACACGGAAGGCTTGGCCATGGCTCACCTGGTGGGCCACTCGCTCGGGGGTAAAGTCGCGATGCAATTGGCTTTGAGCTATCCGCGCAGGGTGCAGTCACTCGTTGTGGCAGATATCGCGCCGGTGGCTTACGCAGCGCATCATGAGTCGGTATTCGCTGCGCTGGAGGCGGTAGCTGTCGGGCGCTGCGCCAGTCGGGATGAGGCCGCCAAACTGATGGCATCTTACCTGCAGGAGGAGGCGATCATCCAGTTTCTGTTGACCAGCCTGCAGCGCGACGCAGCGGGTACAATGCGCTGGCGTTTTGACCTGCAGGGTATCAGGGACGCGTATCCGGCGCTGCTGGCGGCGCCCCAGGCGGAGCAGTCCTATGCGGGTCAAGTGTTATTCATTAAAGGGGGCGCTTCGGATTATATCCAGGAGCAGCATTGGCCAGCTATCCAGGCATTCTTTCCCGCGGCATCCATCAAGGTGATGCCCGGCTGTGGGCACTGGCTGCATGTGGAAAAACCACAGCTATTCAACGGTATCGTGGCGCGCTTTCTTGCGCTGCCAGAGCAACGTAAGCTGGCCCTGTCGGGCAATGGGAAAGAGAGTTAAAGCACTGTGTATTTTACGCTGGGAGACGTTGTAGCATTACTTGCACTGGGCCTGTTGTGCCTGCATTTTTTAGCTGCCGTACGAGTGCGAGAACTGGCGGTACAGGCGGTGGGTCGCGCCAGCGCACGGGACGATTTCCAGTTGCTGGATCAGTCAGTCCACATGCGGCGCGTATCCCTGAGCCGGGATGACAGTGGGCGTTGGCGTATCTGGCGTCAATATCGCTTTGACTACAGTTATGACGGTGTCGAGCGGCGGCAGGGCTTTGTGACGATGCTGGGCAAGCAGTTGCAGTCGATCGTAGTGTCCGAAAGAGCCCCAACCCTGCACTAGAACAGCATTCGCGACACCTATTTTTTAATCTGCGAGTCCAGCATGTTTGCTACCTTTTGCCCGTAGGGTGGCAATGTGCCAGCCAGTTTTGCCATGTCCACGAAGCCTTCGCGGTAGACGCCGCGGGCGTGACTGAAGGTGCGGAAGCCTTCGCGGCCCCGGTAGTTGCCCATACCGCTATGGCCGATCCCGCCAAAGGGCATATCATCGCAGGCGACATGCAAAGCGATAGCATTAACGGCAACACCGCCGGACAGCGTCTCGTTGATCACCTTGTCCTGCTCGGCCTTGTCCCTGCCAAAGTAATACAGGGCCAGCGGGCGTTCGCGTGCGTTGATGAATTCGATCACATCCTGCAGATTGTCATAGGTCTTGATGTTCAGCATGGCGCCGAAAATCTCATCCTGCATACAGGCCAGCGCATCGTCGGGGTTGACCACCAGGTGCAGGGCGATTTTGTGGTTTTTTCGCTCGGAGAATTCCTCCCCGGAGGGGCACAGTGGAATGACACGGGCGCCTGTTGCGGAGGCCTCCTTTATATAGCCCTTCACGCGGTCGTAGTGGCGCTCGTTGATACAGGCCACAAAGTCAGGATTGCCCTGCACCGTAGGGAACTGTTCGGCCATCACCGCCCTGCAGCGGTTGATAAACGCTTCCACCCGACTCTGGGGCACAAAGCAATAATCCGGGCTGACGCACAACTGGCCGCCATTCATGGCCTTGCCGGTGATGATGCGCTCCGCCGCTTGGTGGATATCGCAATTCTCACCGACGATAACTGGAGATTTACCGCCCAGTTCCAGGGTGACCGGCACCATGTTTTCAGCGGCTGCGCGCATCACCAGTCGACCGATGCTGGTGGCGCCGGTAAAGATGAGGTGATCCAGTGGCAGGGCAGAAAAGGCGGCGCCCACTTCCGGTCCACCGGTGATCACAGTGATTTCCGACTCCTCAAAATACTGTGCGAATAACTTGTGCATTAGGTCGGCGGTGTGGGGTGTGTACTCCGAAGGCTTGATCATGGCCCGGTTGCCGGCGCCCAGCACATCCGCCAGCGGACTGAAGATCATATTCACGGGTACGTTCCATGGTGTCATGATGCCGACCACTCCCTTGGGCTGGTAGTGCACATGCGCCTTGGCGCCGAGGAAGTTCATCGGCATGAAGGGACTGCGTTTTTCCGGCTTCATCCACTTCTTCAGGTTTTTCTTCACGAACTTTAGGCTGCCCACGGAGTTCATGACATCAGTCATAAGGGTTACGTATTTAGAGCGGCAGCCAAAGTCGTTGTTTACCGCGTCACAGATAGCTTCCTTGTGGTCGACCAGCAGGGCGATGCAGCGATCAATGCGATCTATGCGCGTAGCGAGAGCTACGGGACCTTCGGCGCGAAAGGCGCGGCGCTGGTTGTCGAGTATGGCTTGCAGTTCTGCGGCTGCAGAGCTTTCCTTTACAGATGCGTTCATGTGGGCTTCCTCATTCTTTTCCTCACTCAGCGGTAACGGCTGCGGCAGTCTTGCGTGTCTTGCGCCTGGGTTGTTCGCGCAGTCCTTCGGGCGGTGTCGTTTTTATGCCGGCATCCTGCAGCAGCATATCGGCGCACTTCTCGGCGATCATGATAGCTGCTGCATTGGTGTTGCCCGAGGTCAGGTTCGGCATGATGGATGCATCGGCAACACGCAGCTTCCTGATCCCGTGCACGCGCAGGCGGTCATCCACCACCGCCATGGCATCAGCACCCATCTTGCAGGTGCCCACCGGATGATAGACGGACTCCGCCTCTGCGCGCACATAGTCCAGGATCTGCTCATCGCTCTGCACCATCGAGCCGGGCCGTAATTCATCGCCGCGGTATTTGGCAAGGGCAGGGGCTGCGAAAATGTCCCGTACCCGGCGCAAGGCGGCAACTATCGCCTTGCGATCGTTCTCGGTGTCCAGGTAATTGGCCCGGATAGAGGGAGGCGCCATTGGATCCTTGCTACGAATATGGACACTGCCGCGACTCTCCGGGCGCAGGTAGCACACTGTGGCAGTGGTGCCAGGTATAGGCTTCAGGTTGCCCTTGCTGTCAGGTTCGCTGGCGGCAGGCGCGAAATGAATCTGGGCGTCGGGTCTGTCCACGTCCGCACCGGTGCGAAAAAATACTCCGACCTGCGACGCCGGGTGGGCTAGCAGGCCATCGCGCCGCAACAGGTACTTGAACAGATTCTTGAGCAGGGCCAGTGGGCGCGATTCTTCATAGAAAGTCGGTGTGCCGTGGAGTCCCTGCTGAATATTGACGGTCAGGTGATCCTGCAGGTTTTCGCCGACCCCGGGCAGATGTTGCTTTACCTCCACTCCCATTGATTCCAGGTAGTCTCGGTTTCCTATACCAGACAGCTCCAGCAATTGGGGAGAGTTGATGACGCCGCCACAGAGGATGACTTCGCCGCTGGCGTAGGCGCGCTCGACCCGTGAATTTTTCCCCTTGGTGATCCGGTATTCAATGCCTACCGCCGCGCCTGCTTCCAGCAACACTTGTTGGCACAGGGCGCCGGTAGCGATGGTGAGATTGGGTCGCCGCTTACACAGCTCCAGAAAAGTGCGGGCGGTACTCTGGCGTCGTCCCCTGCGAATGTTGGTTTGGTAGTATCCGGCACCCTCCTGGGAGGGACCATTGAAATCCTCATTGTAGGGCAGTCCGGTCTGCACGCTTGCCTGGATAAAGATATCGGCCAGATCCAGCTTCTCACTATTGGAAACTTCCTGTACCCACAGCGGGCCGCCGTAGCCGTGCCACTCATTGCCGCCTTCGGCCTTGTGCTCGGAGCGCTTGAAGTAGGGCAGCACTTCATCGTAAGACCAGCCCTGGTTGCCCAGTGCCTGCCAGTGGTCGTAGTCCTCGCGCTGACCGCGGATATACACCATGCCATTAATGCAACTGGTGCCGCCGAGCACCTTGCCGCGCGGCCAGGAGATGCGCCGGTGGTGCATGTTGGGTTCAGGATCCGTCATATAACACCAGTTGAGCTTCGCGTTTTTCATCAGGAAGGCAAAGCCCAGGGGAATGTGGATCAGGGGGAAACTGTCTTTACCGCCCGCTTCAACCAGCAATACCCTGCGACTCGCTTCACGGGACAATCGGTAGGCGAGGGCGCATCCGGCGGAGCCAGCTCCCACAATGATGTAATCGTATGTTGGATTGGTTTCGGGCATGGCGCTGCAACCTTTCTGTCAGGGCTGTTGTGTGGAGTTCCCGTGCCTGTCGCGTGCATCGCCCCAGAGCGGGAATGGACAAATGAACAAAAAACGATTATTGTTCATTTTTTGTAGACGGTCAAGGTGGCGGTCCTGTAAATGCCGGAAAAACTGTTCAATGCATTGGACTATAGCGATCCGATGGTGGCCAGAATACTGGATGCCGGCGAGCAGTGCATTCACCGCTTTGGTATACGCCGTACCTCCATGGGCGAGGTGGCCCGGGTGGGTAAGTTGTCCCGCGGTTCCATTTACCGGTACTTCAGTGACAAGGATTCCCTGGTCGAAGGAATTTTCAGGCGGCGTCAAGAGAGCTTCCTCAATCGCACTGAAGCACAGCTGGTAAAGGAGGCAAGCCTGGTTGATAAACTGACTGAGTCTGTCCTGTCCGGTCGCAAGGACATGCGCGAGGGGATTTTCGCCTCCTTGGCGGAGATTGAACCAGAGACTGTGGCCTTGATGTTTCTTGATCCGCGCTTCTACCAGCGCAGTGTCTCATTCTGGCCACCCCATGTGCGTTTGGCACAGGCCGCGGGAGAGATTGGCATGGAGGTAGATGTGGGTGTCGCGACCGATCTCATCATACGCCTGGCGGTGTCACTGGTGATGTTTCCCCGGATGGGCATAGAATTAAAGACACGGCGGGCCTTGCGCGCTTATCTGCAGCAAGTGTTGAGTCTTGGCCTGGGAGGCACAAGCCCAATTTAAGCTGCTGCAATGTTTCTGAGGTGCTTGTGGTTGCCTCTCATCCCGGCCCGTTTCTCATTCGGGATATTATGTAACACTCCCGTCGTGCACCCATCATTTTTCCACAGATTTTGTGGATAACTCGGTGAGTAAATTGTTCAGCTGGGTCTCAAACACCTATCCATTGGCCTTTGTTACAGATTGGTTAAAAAGTATACAATAGTATAATAAGTTTAAATAACAATAACATACGTAACTAACTTGAGCTTTTGAATGTAAAGAAAAAGCTAACTGTGTGAAACTGTCATACGCAGCCTCTAGTGTGCATAACATTTGTGGTCCTGCTACTTCAGGTAACCTTTACATATATTCAGGAAACAGACAGGGAAGTGATCGGAGATCACATTTTTCTCACTATACCCAGAGGCACTGCACACGTAGCGTATCTCAATTCGTCAAGCTTTTTTGTGCGCGTTACCGACAAGTTCCAGCATACCGCAAAAAACCTATTCGCCTCGGTATATGCAACCGCTGGTGCAGGTCTCGCGGACCTCGACCTGGCTCAATAGCGGCAATCTCGGCTTCAACTTTTTCCATATCCAGCGAGCGACATTCTCGCTCGTGGGGTTGTCCAGTCCAGGAATGTCGTTCAGGTAGTGGTGATCGAGTTGTTCGAGAATGGGTTTGAAACTGGCTTTGAGTTCGGCGAAGTCCATTACCCATCCGGCAGGCTCAGGTGCATCGCCCTCTGCGCATAGTCGCACATGGAAAGAGTGCCCGTGCAGGCGCGCACACTTGTGTCCCTCAGGGACATTGGGCAGGCGATGGGCGGCTTCAAAGTGAAACTCTTTGTATATTTCCATGTTCGTGCGCTCTGTGTTGAGGGGCTTTGCCGGCTACAGTTGCCGCCCTGGGAAGGGGTCTATCACGGAATGTCCGCATCGTGGATTTTACTACTAAAATCAAAGGCTTTTAATATCCCCGTTTTTTTTGCAATTTGCCGGAGCAGGGATTGACCGAGCAACCAGAATCTCTATAATGCGCGTTCCCAGATTTTGGGGTGGTTAGCTCAGCTGGTAGAGCATCTGCCTTACAAGCAGAGGGTCGGCGGTTCGATCCCGTCACCACCCACCAATTTCTGAGAGAGTTAGTCTACCGTGGAGCGGTAGTTCAGTTGGTTAGAATACCGGCCTGTCACGCCGGGGGTCGCGGGTTCGAGCCCCGTCCGCTCCGCCATTTACTCCTTCTTGATAGAGGAGTTTTTAGTTTCTGAATATATTTTTTGACAACTCTGATTCCCCGCTAGTTCTTGGCAGGTCCCAATAATATCGGTGACTCTCGCCAAACCGGCTGTTTATACTTTCTCGATACTAGATTTGTTTGCAACCAAACTAACGCAGTACTTTTCTATGTCAGGGGGGCGTTCACCGGCGCAATTCCTCCGGTCTAAATGGAGGGCGAATTATGAAACCGATTGTACTGACAACCCTTATACTGGTGCTGTTGGCAGGTAATAACGAAGCTATGGCCACGGTAGCTATAACTATGGCCACGATGGCTATTACTACCCACCCCGCTATTACGGATACCCTCACCATCACAACTACAACAACGGTGCGGCGTACGCACTCGGCGGGTTGGGCGGGTTGGTGGTCGGATCGTTGTTGACCAACGTATATCTGCAGAACCGGCGTGGTGCAACCGGTATACGTTGAACAAACGTATCAGGTCCCGGCTCGCGTGGTTGTGGTGCAGCACCCCGTTGTGCCGCAGGGACGTCGGTTGCTCAAGGATCTCAATGGCCAGTGCTATGAGCGAATAACTGACATCGCTGGCAATGAACTTCTCACCGAGTTGTCGCCGTCAGTGTGCAACTGGTAACCCACCACCGCTAGGTAATAGCTTGTTCAGTTTGAATCAGGTCTGCCAGTGACGCCATTTTCAACATATTACCCAGTGCGGGTGTAGCGCCTGAAAACCGGCACTGTTTGTTTGCTTTTGCCGACAGCCGCACACAATCGAGCATAAAGACCAGCACCGCGCTGTTGAAGTCACTGAGTCCTGACAGGTCAACTGTAAAAGACTGTGGCAAGCCGGCAATGCACGCGTGCATCGTAGGTGCCATCCCGGCAGCCGTTGTAAAATCCAACATCCCGTCGACGCACAGACGGTCGTCTACAACCACCAGTGACAACCGCGCCGGCTCACTCATTTTCATGGCCGTCCATGATCTGTGGCCAATGTTGGATGACATCACTCACACTGCCCTTGTAGAGGTCCAGGGCTGCTTCAAACTGGGCACGATAGCTCTGTCCCATATTGATTCCATCGACAATAACATTCTGTATTTTCCAATTCTCCCCGGCCTGATAGTTCAGCGTATACTGAAGCTCGTAATGCTTGTTTTGTGGATCGATAACCTGCATGGTTACTGATGAGTGGTCACCACTGCCCAGCAATTCGGATGACTTTATTGTGAACTTGCTACCCCTATAGTTATAGAAGACTTTCCCATAACCCTTAATCAATGTGTCGTGTAGTACGTCCCGGAATTTGGGTAAGTTTGCCCGCGCTGCCGCGCGCTCTCCCTCCGGCAAACTCTCCACATAGCGCTTGCTTGCCACATGACCCATAACACCGCGGGCAAAAGTGTCGTAGTCAACGAGGGGATCCAGTGTCGCGCCAATCTGCTGGTAATATCGATCAGGGT